>NZ_CP019962.1:2948558-4422837 GCF_000807675.2 Eubacterium limosum
GCAACGCCCAGGAGCCCTCAAACCTGGACGGCGTGCAGGTCGGTCGGCTGTTCCAGACACCAAATGCCCCAGAAGCCCTGCCCGGTGGCGGCGCGGCCAGCTGGAGCCTGATTAAGGGCGACGACAGCGTCACCCCTGTGGCCTTCGGCCCCAATGTTCACTTCGCGGGCATCACTACTGAAATCATGGAAGGAGCTGCTGCCGAACCCCGTTCAGGCATACTGCTTTATGGTGACACCGTTCGTCTGAGTACTGCCGATAAAAACGCCGAGATCCGTTACACCCTGGACGGCAGCGATCCGGTCAAAAACGGCATGGAATATACCGAGCCCATCACCATGACCCAAAAGACCACACTCAAGGCCTGTACAGTACAGACCGATGGAAATTATTCCCCGGTGAGCACCTGGGAATATCAGGTTAAGACTGGCGCTGTCAGTGCCAGTGTGCCTTCGGGGAGGGTAGAAACCGGCACCCCGGTTACCCTGAGCTGCGCGACGCCGGGCGCAGAAATCCGCTATACCGTAGACGGCAGCGAGCCTTCGGCCACCAACGGAGCCGTCTATACCGGGCCCGTCACCATCAGCCAGACCACCACCCTCAAAGTCGGCAGCCTGATGCCCGGCCGCAGCGATGTGCTGCCCGGCGACGTGCGCATTTTTGCCTATGAAGCCGGCCAGGGGATAGGTGACCGCTACGAGCCCAACAACAGCATCACCGCCGCCACAGCCTTCAGCTTTCCAGGCAGGCTTGAGGGCACCATCCACAATCCCGAGGATGTAGATGTTTACGCCTTTACACTGGAAAACAGCGCAAAGCTCAGCCTGACCCTGACACCGCCCGACGGCGCATCCTTCAGCCTGACCCTCTGCGACGAAAAAGGCAATAGCCTCAAAGAATCCGCCTATCCGGATAAAAGCCAGAACATCCGCTATCCAGCGGAATCAGGCAAATATATGGTAAGGGTGGCAGGCATGGACGGCAGCGTCTCCGAGGTTCAGCCCTATACCTTAAGCCTGACCAGAGAGATGGAGGAAAGCGCAGTTAAAAGCCTTGACCTGTCCGAGATGAACATGCTCACAGCCCTGACCGATAAAAGTGACACCGGCAGCGGCTATGCCTGGGATTGGGGCGTAGAGGGCGGCGGACATTTCCTCATGTCCATGGCCTATTATTCCCATTGGAACGGGCCTGTCAGTGAAAGACTGGATCCCTTTAGTGAAACCGGCCCTTTTAATTATCAGAACCATTCCGGACAGGCCGAGTACCATGTCCAGAACGCACTGTACCTGCCCAATGACCAACGTCAGAGCAGCATCGAGCACATTAAAAACGCCGTGTACAGCTACGGCGCGGCCGATATCTACATCATGTCCGCCAATGCCTACTGGACCCTGGACAAGGCAAACCTGTACGTAGATAAGAATAACTACGATTATGAAATAAAGGGTCACGACGGCGGCCACATCGTCACCATTGTGGGCTGGGACGATGCCTACAGTAAAGAGAATTTCAAGGGATGCCCAGAGCTGGCAAAAATCTGGGGCTACGAAGATGTAAGCATCCCGCAGCCCGAAAGTGACGGGGCCTTTATTGTCAAAAATTCCTGGGGAGAAAATTCGGGAGAGAAGGGCTATTTCTACCTCTCCTACGAGGATGCCTTCCTGCTTGCAAATAAGCCGGCTGTCTTTATGGCCGACGATCTGCCTGATAATTATAACCATCAGTACATCAACGACCCCTATGGCACCTTAGATTTCTGGTTTGAGGATGGTACCTTCACAGCCACCGAGCGGTTTGTCAACGAAAAGGAAGCGCCAGAGCTGCTAAAAGCCGTGTCCTTTGTGACCGGCACAGCCAATACAAGGTACGAGATCAGCGTGACCCAGAACGGCGAGACGAAAAAAGTAGCCGAGGGCGTCAAGAAATACGCAGGCTTCTACACCGAACGGCTGAACCAATCCATTACCATCCCACAGGGCGGCACCTTTGACATTAACGTGAGGGTTGAGAGTACCGTCCCGGGACAGAGCCCCAGCATTGGCGTCAGCCTGAGAGAGGAGGGAACCACCAGCGGGGTACAGCCCAGGAGCGATGTGGCCTTCATAACCTTAAACGGTATGACCGAGGACGTTGGAAAAAAAGCCATCTTCCCCAATATCCGAGCCTATACCTGTGACGTCAATACTCACGCCTATACCGAAAGCGGCATAAACACCGAAGCGGCAGACCAGAAAACAGAGGCGGCTTCGCAGACACTTCCTGAGGGAGCATTGCAGAATGTCGAGATCACCGGGGAGGATACCGCCTCCGTCAACGGCGCGGTGGCCCTTTCCATCAAAGACTCCGGCATCACCCAGGCCCCAGCGAGAGATCTGCCCGCCAGGTTTGACCTGAGGGATACCAGCACCCTTACCCCGGTGCGTAATCAGGGAGCCACATCCGCCTGCTGGACCTTCGCGGCCACCGCCTGTGTCGAGAACAACATCGCCCGGACCGGCGGCTTTGCCACCGACTACCCCACTGGCATCAGCCTGAGCGACAGTGAAAAAAACGTCCTGCTCACAAAAGACGCACCAGAGCAGCCCGTCACCCTGACCGCCCGCCTCACCGGGGCCGACAGCCCGTCAAGCACCCGGATCAACTGGAGCGTAACCGGGGATGTGGACAGCGTGCGCCTGGACAGCACCTTCAGCCAGAACGGCGAGAGCGTCCCGGTGCTCACCGCTTTAAAGCCCGGTGTGGTCACCCTGACCGCAGCCAGCGATGCCGACATGACCGTCACAGCCAGCTGCACCATCACCATCACCGCCCAGGGCGTGGAAACCCTGAGCATCAGCCCGGCCGCCCTTACCCTGAACAAGGGCGAAACCGGAAAGCTCACCGCCCAGACCGGCCCCGAGAGCGCTGTGGATAAAACCGTGCTCTGGGAAAGCGACCACCCCGAAATCGCCAACGTGGACGCCGACGGCAATGTCACTGCTCTGTCCGGCGGTAAGGCCACCATCACCGCTAAAGCAGGCACCGCCGTTGCCACCGCCGAGGTCACCGTCAAGGGCGCCCCGGCCATTAACCCGGGAGCAGACAGCCCAAAAACCGGTATCATCCAGGACAGCATGCTGTCCGCAGCCCTGTGCGCAGGGCTGCTTGCACTGTTTGCGATCTGCGGTCTGGCCTATAAAAAACAATAGAATGAATACCGTCATTAAGGAGAAGAAATGAAGAAACGATTTTTAGGCATACTGCTCAGCCTGCTCATGGCATTTTCAGCCCTGCCACTGCCAGCCCTGGCGCAGGAGAGCAGTCCGGCAGACTACGGAACCCCGGGAACCGACTATGTGGAGGGCGAGGCCATTGTCTGCGTGAGCGGCGGAGCCGGAGCCTTGTCTGGCGGAGCCCAGCGCCGAAGCGCCGGGCCCTCCTACAGCGCTGAGACACTCATGGCCCTGGACAGCGGCCAGAGCGCAGGAAAAGCCGCCCCGGCGATGCTGCGCGCCGCAGAGCCCCAGATAGGGGACGCGCTCGTTCTCGTCAAAACACAGGACGGCAGCAGCACTGAAACCCTCATCGAGCGCCTGAGTGAAAACCCGGCCGTGCGCTTTGCCGAGCCCAATTACATCCTGAAGGCAAACGCCGTGGATGAAAACACCTATGAGGATATGAGCGCCCAGCAGTGGGGGCTTGCCAACAGGCGCAAGAATCAGGCCGACCTGAATGTCGCGCCGCTGTACCAGTCTGGTGAGAAGGGCAGCGAGGAGGTTGTGGTGGCCGTTATCGACTCAGGCATCGACGCCACCCACCCCGATCTGGCCCCGCAGATGTGGAACAGGGGTCTTGATTATCCTGAGCTCGCCGCCATGGGCGGGGGAGCGTACGGCATGGTCACCAACGCCAACTATGACGATACCCGGAACACCAGTGACGACAACGGACATGGTACCCACTGTGCAGGCGTTATCGGCGCGTCCTGGAACAGCCAGGGAACCCAGGGTGTCTGTGCTGATCTGCGCCTCATGGCCCTCAAATATCTGGATCAGAACGGAAGCGGCAATGTCGGCTGGGCCGTCAGGGCCTACGCTTATCTGTCCAAGGCCTGTGATCTGGGAGTAAACCTCAGGGCTGTCAACAATTCCTGGGGCGGCGTATACATCAGTAGCGCCGTTAGGGCCGCTGTGGATGAGCTGGGGAAAAAGGGCGTCGTCTCGGTCTTTGCATCGGGGAATGATACTCTGAACGTGGACGAAAATCCAAAGACCAGCCTCTCTTCAGCACAGAGCCCCTACGCCCTCAATGTGAACGCCATGGATGAATACGGCCGTCCCGCCTTCTTTTCCAATTACGGCGCCTACAGCACCGACATTTATGCGCCCGGCGTCCGCGTCCTGTCCACCCTTCCTCAGGACAGGGCAGAGTATAACAGCCTGCTGAGCCAGGACAGTCTTGTTTATACAGGCTTCGAGAAAGAAAACAGCGCCACCGACAAGGCCGATATCCCAGACGCCAATGGCAAGGCCCTTACCTTCTATGCCTATGATGAAACGAAGGAATACAAGCTGGGAGAGCCCCTTACCGCAGCCGGGCCAGATCAGGTCGCCTATGGCGCCAGCGCCCTGGACATAAACCCAGAGAAACAGGAAGTTACCCAGATCATCTCCGCCCCCATTACATTGGAGGCGCCGCAGGAAGGGCTGAGTCTGTCCTTTACAGCCACCGCTTCGGATTTCAGCGCCGCTGTGGTTTATATTCACAACCTTGCAGACCAAAAGACCTACACGCCGAAGCTTTATAACTGCACCGGCTATTACAATGAGGATGGCAGCGTTCTCTACATCACCGATGGCGACTGGATTAACAATTCGGCAGCGCTCGAAGCCGGGTGGGTGGACACTCCCTTCCAGATCGAGATCGATTTGTATGAAGCTTCCGACGCCAATGTCCCCACGTATATTGACACCGTAGGAATCGGCAGCCGTAAGGCACCTTACGGCACCATGAGCGGCACCTCCATGGCAGCGCCCGCGGTTACGGGTGCGGTTGCCCTGCTGTCCGCCGCCTATCCCGATGAGGACGCCGAAAAAATCAGCGCCCGGATCAGCGGCGGAGCCAATCGGAGCCTGGACGCAGCCATGAACAGCCAGTGTATCAGCGGCGGCAGCCTGGACACAGCCAAGGCCTGGCAGAACCCCGATCCAGCGCCCAGACATTTTGTGCAGGATGCCGGCAGCCTTACCATCGACGGCTATTTCTTTGGCGAGGATCAGGGCAGGGTAGAAATCGGCGGTGCAGAAGCCACCGTTACCAGCTGGTCCGATACCCATATCACCGCAGCCCTGCCCGAGGGTTTTGAAGCCGAGGGCATGACCGAGGTGCGCGTCACCCGGTCAGACGGCAGCTGGGGAAGAAACGATCATTCATTTACAGCCAGTCCGGCCCAGTCCGCCTTCCAGGCGCTGGCCCTGCCTGCCGAGTCTCCGGATTACACGGGCTCCATACTCGAAAAAGCAGGCACTGCTGGCGGCTTTATGGCTGCTACTGGCCAGAAACTCTACTACCTGGGAAGTGACATATTCAACGAATCTAACTATGCCGGGATCACCGATTACGCCACAGAGCTCTGGTGCTACGATATTCCGGGCAATGTCTGGCAAAAGCTTGCCAGTCTGCCAGACGTCCCTTATAACTTAAATGGCCTCTGCGCCTGGGAGGGAAAATTATACGCCTTGGGTGAGTACCGGCCAGACGAGGACAGCAGCGAGCAATGGGTTTATACCTATGACCCCGGAACCGGCGCATGGAACGAAGGCCATCAGGTGGATACCCATTATCCCTGGTACGGCGCCCTCATCAATTATCAGGACAAGCTGGTCATTGCCGGCGGTCTGAACCCATGGGAGGCTGCCGATACCGCGGGCCTGTATGCCCTCGATCCAGAAACCGGCAGCCTCAGCCAAATGGAAGGCGCCTGCCTGCCCGAGAAAATGTCCAATGTCAATATTACCGTCGGCGGTGAAGACCGGGAGCAGCTCATCATTGACGGCTATTACCAGGTGAAGGATAACCGCATTGTCAATGTCAGAAAAACCTGGCGGTACGATGGCCAGAACTGGAAGGAAAGCAACATGCCCGAACATACTGTGCCCACCGGAACCACTGCTCTGGGCGGCACCAAAAGCGGTGCCCTGATCACAGGGTACAGAAGTACCAGCGAGAGCAGCCAGGACACAATCGGCATGAGCCCGGATGGGGCAGTATTCATACAAGACAGCTTTTATCCCACCGTGCCCTGCGCTTTTTACAGGGGCATCGCCTACAACGGACACTACTACGTGATGGCGTCCTCCCCAGACACCACCAGCCTTGCCTTTAAACGCATGGCCGCGGATACGGCCGACCCGGAAGAGCCCGTCGATCCGGAGCCATCCCCCAGTGTGAAACCGGCGCCGTCCGACCCCCCGGCCAACAGCAGCCAGAACCCCGGGGACAATGCAGGCACTGGCCTCACCGGACAGCAGACAGCTCTGGCCGCCGCCCTGCTCACACTCGTCGCCCTGGCAGGATTGGCCCTTTGGAGAAAGTTTATGTAGGGAATCACGCCCCCGGGGTCTGCCCCCGAGGCTTGACGCCTTATGGTCAAGCCGAAGCGGGTATGGTTCTGCGTTCCAGCAGAGCGTCGCATCCCGTTTAAAATTTCCTTAATAATAAAAACAGACAGCCCGGTTTTTCACAGTGTGGAAAACCGGGCTGTCTTTATGTCTTAATCCAGATTTATGTCCGGAAAAATTATGAAGTTAAAAGCCATTTGGGTATAACGGTCCAAAGGCAGATAAAAAGTAAAGGAGCCTGATCAAATGATCGAAAAAATAACCATGAAAGAATGGCTGTCCCGGCGTGTGCCAAAGGTGAAGAGCAGCAGCCTCAAGACCTACCGAAGCTATGAGCGCGCTCACATCCTGCCATCTCTGGGGAATATCCCCATAAGTGAGGTGGGGGCCATGCTGCCAGCCTTCAGTGTGCAGCTGGCCGAGCGCCTGGCCCATAAAACCGTGCGGGATATCCTCACCTATGTGCACACCATCCTGAGGGAGGCCGAGGCAAAGGGGCTGGCCGAAGCGTCCAACATGCCCAAAATAACCATGGAACCAAAGGAAAAGGAAGTGCTCACCTACAGCGAGCAGAAAGCCCTGACCGCCCGGCTCAGACAGAGCGCCGCCCCGCTGGACATGGCCGTGCTGCTGGCACTGGCCACCGGGCTGCGCCTGGGCGAGGTGGCTGGCCTGCGGCACAAAGACATCGATCTGGAGGCCGCCGTCCTGCGGGTGCGGCGCAACAGCCAGCGCGTCTATGACGGCCATGACGGCCACACCCCCCTTAAGAATACCACGCCCAAAACCCGGCGCAGCCGGCGGGACATCCCCCTGCCCAGAGCCTTTGTCGCCGTACTGGCCCGATATATGGAAGACCGCGAGGGGCAGCCAGCAGCCGCGCCCCTCATCGCCGCGCCGGGCGGCAGCGCCTACGACCCGCGCACCATCGAGCGCCGCTTCGATAAGCTGAAAGCCGAGCACGGCCTGAGCTCAGGCGTCACCTTCCACAGCCTGCGCCACAGCTTCGCCACCCGGGCCCTGGAGGCAGGGGCCGACATGCGCACCGTGTCCGACCTGCTGGGCCACAGCAGCGTGGCCTTTACCATGAACTGCTATAGCCACAGCGCGACAAAGCTCAAGCGGGAGCAGATGGAAAAGATCAACGAATATTTTTAAATGCAATAAAAAATACCGTTAAGTTGGGAACTTAACGGCAAAAATATAAGTAATATTATTAATAGAATAGCATAAGGGTGAGAAATCTGCAAGTGTTAAATAAAAAACAAAATAGGAAATTAAGCCACCCCCAAATAGGGGAGGTTTTTTGAAATAAACATCAGTATTCTCTTTAAGCTGTCGTTAAGTTCCCAACTTAACGGCGTAAATTCCTGAAAAAGCTTAAAATAACCTGAGAGATCAAGAGAGGATATAGAAGATGAAGGCAAAGCTCAAAGACAAGCGGCTCCTGCTCACCGCCGTATTTTTCTGCGCCCTGGCGGCGGTGTTTTTGTGGCCGGCAGGGGTAAAGGCAGCGACAGCAGGCGAGTTTACCGTGACGGGTGGAACATTAGGGACAGATTATACCTATAGCGGCAGTGTGCTCACCGTTAAGACGAGTACACCCTTGACCATCAGCAATACCGACCCCGCCACGGCTACCGGCAATCGCATTGTGGCCGCTGGTAATGCCACCATAACTCTGGACAGCGTAAATATCGAGGCAGATACCCCCCTTGCCATTCAAAACGATGTCGCCGTCAGCCTGATGCTGGCAGGGGATAACATCCTGGCAAGCAGGAGTGGCGCTGGACTGAACGTGCCTGGGAGCGCGGCCGTTACCATTGACAGTACAGACAATGCCGGCAGCCTTACAGCAACCGGTGGTGGTTATGCAGCGGGCATTGGAGGCAACTATCAACAAGGCAGCGGCACGATTACGATTAATGGTGGTACGGTCACGGCCACCGGCGCTAGTTATGGGGCGGGCATCGGAGGCGGCAGCAATAAGGATGACGGCCCCCTCGTAGGCAGCGGCCCTGTCAACATCAATGGCGGCAACGTTACCGCCAATAGCGGCGGCGCTGGTGGAGCGGGTATCGGCGGCGGGTTTCGGGGTTACGGCGGCAGGATCACCATCACCGGCGGCACGGTCATAGCTAACGGCAAAGGCGGCGGTGCAGGCATTGGCGGCGGCAAATATAAAAATTCTGGGCGCCCTGAAGAAGGCGCTGGCGGTACGGTAATCATCACTGGCGGCAGCGTTCACGCCACTGCTGACTCGCAATGGGCCCAAAATATCGGCCATGGCAGCGGCAGCTCCAACTCCGGCAGTCTGACAAATGGCAGCGACAACGTCTATCTCAAAACTTTCACTTTAAAGGATAGTAGCGGAAGTCCCGTTACGGATGCGGCCATCGATGCCTTTACAATCTCCCACGGCATCAAGGACGTGCGCACCGACATTGAGGGCAAGCTGTATTTCTACCTGCCAGACAGCATCACGGATAACACTCCGGTCACCGTCACCGCGGGTGGAACAGACTATGTGGGGAAGGTAAGCGGTTCAGCTACACTCAACCCCTTTGCCGGCGACATCGACCTATCCCAGGGCGGCAACCTGTACATCTGGAACGACGGCTACATGCGGGGAAACAGCGCGGATACAAGCGCCAAAAAGAGCTACGCCGGCAATTACACCCTGAGCGGCGGTACAGCCGAATCACCTACTGCCAATATCGTCAACGTCATGGGCGACTACAATGGCAACCCGGTGAGCGGTACGAAAAAGACCATCACCCTAAATGGGGTCAATATCGACGTAAGCAGCCAATCGTATGCCTGCGCCTTTAGTATCCAGGCAGGCACGGGTGCGGGAACAGGTGCGAACGTCAATTTGATGCTTTCAGGCAGCAATACACTGAAAAGTGGTGACTGGAGCGCCGGACTGAATGCAACACAAAACACAGATGTCAGCATTGACAGCGCCGATGATGCGGGCAGCCTTACGGTTTACGGAGGAAGACCGGGAACAGGCATTTATGCCGACACACTCACCGTAAAGAACGGTAATGTAAGCGCTAATGCTGTCTTGACTTCGGCCGGCATTCAAATCGGCAGCACTTTTAAACTTGAAGGCGGCACGGTCAAGGCTACGGGAGAGCGGGATTCCGGCATTAAAGGCGGTACGGTTAATGTGAGCGGGGGGACACTAACCGCTGAGGGTGGAACTGAAAAAGCCGGTATCAACAGCAGCAATGTCAACATCAGCGGCGGCAGTGTTACGGCCAACGGTGGCAGTTATGGAGCAGGTATCGGCGGCAACATTAGAGAAGCCGGTAAAAACGTCACCATCAGCGGCGGTACGGTCGTCGCCAAGGGCGGCGACTACGCGGCAGACATCGGTGGCGGCCGGGAAGGAAATGGCGGAAATGTCATCATCACTGGGGGCAGCATCAAGGCATCTAGCATCGGCGCAGGATGGAGGGGTAGCGGCGGCACCCAGACAGACGGCAGTGGGAACATCGTCTATCTCAACACCCTCACCGTGGGCGAGAGCGCCGTGAGTGATGGAACCGCCATCACCAGTACCGACAGCGCCGATCCCAACACCCTGACCAACGGCTACGGCGTAAAAGACGTGGTAACCATGGATGTTGGTAAGCTTTATTTTTACCTGCCCGCCACCACAGAGGCGAGCAACCCGCCCATCGAGCTAAAAGCAGGGACGGATTCCACGGTCTACAGCCGGAACTACATTAGAACATGGGGCAGCACCGCCACCCTCCTGCCCCCGCCCACCTACACCATCACCATCCCGGAAAAAGTGGATTTTGACAGCCCAACCTACCAGCCAGCGGGGAGCGGGCAGTACAATGACAAAACCTTTGAAGTCATACCGACAACCCTCACCAACCTGACCGACGGCCGCGGCCTGAGCGTCATGGTGAAAGACGGCGGCACCAGTCCCAGCACCGGCACTGATTATCAGCTGACCGGTTCAGATTCAAGCGACACCCTGAATTATCAGGTCTATCAAGGCGCCAGTGCCACAGGTAGTGCTTTAGATGCCGCAGGGGCGACCCTTGTAAATAAATGGGAAAAAGCCGCGGGCGGCAGTTTACCAAGCGCCCAATCCGGCACCCTGCGCCTCGACCAAACCCAGATCAAGTACAGCGGCAGCTACACCGGCACCCTGACCTTCACCGTCAACGTGGTGGACAGCAAGTAGGAGGAGCTCATGAAAAAACAGACAAACATCCTGATTATTGTGCTGCTGGTACTGCTGACCGCTGCGGGCGGCGTGATCGCCTGGCTGGTGACCCATCGTCCCGACCCGTTGGAGTTGGAGCCCAACGTGGTCGCCCTGACGCCCACCCCAGCCGGACAGACCGCGCCAGACGGCATCCAGATCCCCGGCTATCCCACCTTAACTGTGGACAGCGCCACCGGTACGGTGAACACCGTGTTCCAAAACCCCGAGGGCAACCGCTGCACCTTTGAGCTCACCCTCACACGGACCGACACCGGCGAAGAGCTCTGGCATTCCGGCAAATTTAAACCCGGCACCGGCATCCAGAATCCAGCCTTAACCGTCACACCGCCGCCCGGTACCTACCCCGCGGCGCTCACCTATACCACCACCAGCCTGAAAGACCAAAGCCCCATGAACGGCGCCGTCATCAACACCGAGCTGGTCGTCAAATAAAATCTAAGAGAGGATAAAAGAATGAAAATCAGAAAAACACTCACCACTCTAGCCCTTGCCTGCCTGCTCACCGCGACATTGGCCGCTCCCGCGCTGGCAGCAGACCCCACCATTGTCTCGCCAGCCACAACCGCTGGTTCAGCCGTGAACGCAGCAGTCGATAATGCCTACACGGTCACCATTCCAGAAAAAGTTGATTTCGGAAAATTGACTAAGGATTCAACCGGTGACGCTTTGATTAAAGATTTGACCGTCAGCGCAGCCGGTGTTGTCATTCCAGCCGATAAAAATCTGAATGTTACAGTAAAAGGCGATGGAACGAGCGAAGCCTTTACCATTGACACAGCCGCTGGCGGGATCATAGGATACAATGTCTATAATACGGTGGATACCACCGGAACAGGCGTCACTACCGGAGGAACTTTTAAAGATTTTGAAGCAGGAAAGCCTTCCACAACACAAACTGTCAATGGCAAGGTCAAATTGAAAAACGCACCCGTCCATTCCGGCGATTATACCGGCACTCTCACCTTCACCTGCACTGTCGCAGCACCAACCCCATAAAAAGGAGACCATCATGAAAATCAAAAAAGCCCTCATCCCGCTGGTCCTCACCGCCCTGCTGGCCCTCGCAGCCACCCCGGCTCTGGCGACCGAGATCGAACAGGGAACAGCAGCACCGACCTACACAAATACCGGCGACACCAGCGTCACCGCCAGCGTGGACACTACCTACACCATCACCATCCCGGACAGTGATACCCTGAAGTTTGAAAAACTGACCGGCACCGCCGAGGAAGCCGCGCGTACTAAAACCTTTAACGTGAGCGCAAAGGGCGTCACCCTGGAACCCGGAAAACAGCTCAACGTCACCGTTTCCGGTGAAAACAATGATTTTAAAATGACCAACGCTGCGCTTTCGTCCGTCAAGCTGCCCTACACCATCACCCCAGCTGCCGGCTCAGCCCTGAGACCCGGTGGCACCATCGCCAGCTTTGCAAACAACAGTACCGAGACGGTCAGCAGCACCCTCATCGTCAACGCCCCCACCATGGGCGCAGGCAATTATTCCGACACACTGACCTTTACCTGCACCGTCGCAGATAAAACCCCATAAAAAAATGGAGAATGGAGAATTAAAAGAGCAAAATGCCGCGCATTTTGAAGGGAAGAATGGCCGCAGGCCGTTCTGATCAAATCTGCAAAAGCAGATTTGCACCAGAATTTTCCATTTTCCATTCTCAATTTTCCATTATTAAATCCTGACAAGAAAAAAGGAGATCACCATGAAAATCAAAAAAGCCCTCATCCCGCTGGCCCTCACCGCCCTGTTGGCCTTTGGCGCAGCGCCCGTCCTGGCTGGTGATATTATAAGCCCCGCCACCACCGGCACCGCCGACCTCCGGGCTCAGGTCGATGCCACCTACACCGTGGTTATCCCAGCCTCCATGACCGAGGACAAAAGCCTGAAGGGCGGCACCAACACCATCGGCGCCCTGAGTGCCACCAGTCTGAACCTGGAGCCCGGCACCAGTCTCACCTGTACCCTCAGCGGCGATACCCTGACACGTGAGAAAGGTGTGGAAACCCTGGCTTACAACGCCCATTTCGGCGCCGACCAAACCGCCAAAACCACTACCCTGACCGAAAGCACCGCCATCGACGTGAACGTGGAAGTGGACAGCACCCGTCTGGCCCAGGCCAAAGCCGGCACCTACCGAGGCACCCTGAACTTCACCCTGAGCGTGCAGTAGGAGAGCGCCATGAAAAAGCTTCTTTCCATTCTGGCTCTCCTGCTGGTTCTGACCGCCAGCCTGAGCGCGCCCGTGCTGGCCGACGAGGTGAGAGGCACCGAGCTGCAGCTGATCGTTACCGAAACACCTACGCCAACGCCCGAGCCCACAGTGACACCTGCGCCAACGCCACCAGAAAATTCAGCGCCCCAGGAAAGCCCACTCACTGAGAATCCTGTCCAGACAGAGGTCAGGAACCCTGTCACAGGCAACCCCATGACCCTGAAAGAAATCGGGGTGGTGGGCATGGCAGTGGCTGCGCTTATTCTGACAGTCTGCATGGCCGCGGCACAGCATAAAAAGAAAATTCACGTAAAATAAAATAGCAGAAAATGGGACAACGGCTGTCACCCATCAAAACACCGAAGGCCACATACCGATATACGTATGTGGTCTTCGGTGTTTTTTGCACAAAAAAGCGAGAAAAAGGAGAAAAAATGGCATTTGCAAAACGTTTGAGAGACCTGCTGAAAGCACTGAATTTAGATATTAAGACCTACCTCAAAAAGCACTACGAGCTCTTTGAGGCCGTGGATACCGGCTATGTGGCCAAAGACGGCAGAGAGCACTTGACCGAGCTCATCTACCACGGCCACAGCGGCCATGTCTGCCGCTATTGCAGGCGCGCGCTCAAAAAGAAAACCCTGCGCCTGGTGGAAAAAAACGGCAGAAACCATGTGGTCAACGGCCTGTCCAAGGAGGTGGAAGACGCCGACGGGCACCTGTACGTGCTCTGGGTGTGCAGCTGCGAGTGCGGGCACTGCGCCAGACGCCAGCGCGTGCTGCCTGTTTTTGCAACGCGCTGGATGCGCCACACCCTGTTCACTGTGGCCCAGACCCTTTTACATTTGTTTGAAAACGATGAACTGGACGCAAAACCTCTGAAACCGCGCCGCGGCCGGCCCGTACTTACCATGCCTTTTTACGGTGAGCTGAGCACCGTGTACCGCTGGCGGCAGAGAATAAAAATAATTTTTAATTCATGATAATAAAAACACGTTCGCGCGTCCGTTAAAACCACAAATTCCTGTAAGATAGAACCATCAGCAGGAGCAAGAAAAAATTGCACCGCTGAAATCAAACCATTATATTTTACAGGAGGTTTACAATGAATCGTAAACAGACAACCCCAAAGTGTGAAACGGACAAAAAAGTGTTGAGGCCATGGTGTGCTTCGTGCGCCCTGAAACAGGAGGACCGCCTTTTAGGCAGCTTTGAGACCCTGCCTGATGTGGATAAGGGCATTGAGCTTGTCTTTCTGGATAAACAGATAAAAGTCCTGGAGCAGGAATTTGCCGAAAAAGCCAATATCTATCTGAAGAAAACAGAACCAGAGCCAGAGGGCTGTGCAGTGGCAGACACGGCGTGCAGTGTGGAGGAGCTGGCCGAAAAGCTGCAGGAGTACGGCGTCGATATTGGCAGAAACCAGCTGTTTAAATGGCTGCGGGACAATGGTTATGCCCGCTACAGCAACGGCAGCGCTTACCAGAACCTACCCACCGAGGAAGCCTTAGAAAAAAACTATCTGATCACGGTACAAGTACCATACCGAAAAAAAAGAACCGGGAAACTCTTGCACAGCCTGCGCATCCGGGTGACCCCTTTGGGTCAGGATTTCTTTGGCAGAGCCCTCATGGCAGAGTACGGCACAACATCCAAGGCGGTGCGCCAATGAGTCACGATTGCCTGAACCTTGAAACCTGCTACTGCCATACCGCCTATATTTTTGGCAAAAGCCATGAACCCCTGCGCGCCATGATCGTGGGCGGCCGCTCCCTGGCCTGGCATATGGAGGACCTGGCCGCCCTGCTGGGCCTGGACGATGAGGACGGTTTCCTCGATAAGCTGCGGAACAACCGGCGTGTGGGTGTGTGGCGCCGCCATTTTCCCTCCAGAGACGACCCGATGCGGTTGGAGGTCATGGAGTTTGTGGACATCGGCGGCATGTGCGACCTGCTGCAGTACGCCCGCGACAGCGGAAAGCTCACCCCGGACGAGGCAAAGGACTGGCACTTTTTCCTGGACGGCTTCATGATCATGCAGCTGCGAAAAAGCCAGGGCTGCGGCACTGCGCACCTGCTCTTTTCCACCCGATGAATTACCTGACCGAAATATTGGCCTTTTACAAATGGCTGGAGACGCACCCCCTGAGCCCGCTGCTTCAGGCCTACTGGCACCTGCTCATGTATTACAACAACAAAGCTGCCGTCCGGGCAGAGGACGGCAGCTGGCACTGGCCCGTAGACTTCAAGGTACCCAACACAGTGCTCATGCCCCTTTTAGGTGTCAAAGACCGGCGCGTACTGCTGCGACAGAGAGGGTACCTCATAGACCACAAACGGGTGACGTACCAAAAGGACAAAGGCCAGCGGGCAGGTACCTACCGCCTGGTGCCCTTTGACAGGGGGCTGGGCATGGCAGCCCTCAGGGCAGAGACAGGGGACAGTGTGACACAAATCTGGACACAAGCTGTCCCGCCCCCTGTGACCGGAGTGTCCCCGTTCATAAATATAAATCATAAACACACTTCTCTATCCTATGGTAATCAGGAGGACGCGCCGTTTATGCCCCAGTTCAATCTGCTGCCCCAGATCACCGAGGAAGAAAAAGCCGCCATCCGGGCAAAGTACCCCGGCGACGACGTGGCTGCCTTTAACGCCATCTGGGCCGCGAGAGAAGAAAAACAGAAAGGAGAAAAAACATGAACCGATACGGGATTGGCCCCGGTGTGGTAAGACGGAGAAGAAGCTACCTGGTCGAGGCCGAGTGCCAGATGAAAGCAGGCTTTTACGCCCGCAGCGCCGAGGAGGCCGAGGATGCCTTTAACGAGCTCAGCGCCGCCGTCGAAGACCGGTTTCCCGGCCTTGTGCTTGAGATTACAGACGTCTATGAGGACGAATAGGAGGCTTATTGAAAGAAAAATACGCGTTGATCGACACCTGGGTCCAGGAGGCAAAAAACAATGACAAAGCAGCTAAAGAGCAGCTGATCAACACCTTTAAGCCCCTGATCCTGTCCGTCATACAAAAATACATCTACGACACAGACGCCTATGAGGACGCCCTGCAGGACGGCGCCCTGGTCGTGCTGGAGGCCGTACAGGCCTACGACCCGGATTTAGGCGTCGTATTCCCCTTTTATCTGAAAAACCGCCTGTTCCATCATTTCGTCAATGCGGCCAAAGCCATCAAAAAACAACAGGAAAACGAGCGCGCCGTCACAGGCGGTGGGGAGGATGGGGAAAACAGCCTGGAACAATATCCAGATGCTGGGCCATCGCCAGAAAAAGAAATGGTCAGACAGGAAAAAAACGCAGTGCTTGAGCAGATGCTCGCAGAAATAAGAGCAGAAAGAGCAGACGTTATCCGGCTGCGCTACTTTGAGGAAAAAAGCCTGAATGAAATCGCCCAGATACTGGACATTAGTCCTTGCCTGGCCGGCGTACACGTGCATCGGGGAATAGAAGCCCTGAGGAAAAATAAGCACCGCCTGCAATAAGAATAATCTTTCAATAAAAACAACCAAAGCAGCAAATTTGGTTGTTTTTATTTTTTTTGAAATAACTGTAAAATTTCCACCCTTTTTTCCATTGTAAGAGTGTAAGGCAAAAACGCCGAAACCAAAAACAGGAGGTAAGCACATGGCAATTGAAAAAACAGTGGAATCGGTAGGGATGAAGATCACCGTCAATCATGGCGAAGTGGGAGGCAAGATCGTCAAGTCCTCCAAGACCTACGGCGACGTCAAAGATGGCGTGACCGACGACGCCTTTGTGGCCACCGCCAAAGCCATCACCGGCATGCAGGAGCCCATCCGGGAAAAGCAGGTGAAAGTGACGGCCGAAGAGATGATCGAAGTGGCGTAATGGGAAAAAGGGGCGGAAGCCCCCCTTTTCATGAGTGGATAGTGGATAGTTTATGAACTATCCACAAAAAAGAATACAGGTAAACCAGAACCACAAAATTAAAAATAAGAAGGAGACTACAAAAATGCCAACAACCAGCAAAGATTTAACCATCACCTTTCAGCGCGCAGACGGGAAGGATCATAAAATCACCATCCCAGATTACAAGGACGGCATTACCGACGCCGAGATCAAAACCGGGGCCCAGGCCATCGTGGACCAGGGCGCCTTTGAGCCCGACGGTTTTGCCCTCGCCAAGGTCGTGGGCGCAGTGCGGGTAGACACCACCAAGACCGACGTGGCAGTGGAGTAAGAGAAGCGGTAGAAAAGGGCGAAAGCCCTTTTTTAAGTGGAAGCTTAACCGTTGATACAGAAAGGAGATTCCATGAAAAGCGTGCACAAACGTATTTTTATCCTATTAATAGCCATGGTAGTCATTGTGACCAGTGGTGTGTTTTTAAAAAGTTTTCAGACAGGGTCAGAGGCGTCAGTTCCCCAGCCATCGCCCCCGGCGCCCCAGCAGGAGCGCGCGCCAGAGACCAGCGTACCAGAACCAGAGCCACCGTTACCGCCGGGGCCCGAACCCCCACCCGACGGGGCCGTCATCGACCACCCCCTGCCCGAGGACCCCATCCTCACCAATGGCCCCTGGGCGTCGGAACACTTCCTTATGTCGGAATACGCCTGCGACTGCGCGGGCTACTGTGACGGCTGGCCCGCAGCCATGGACCCCGAGCTGCTTGAGAAAATCGAAGCGCTGCGGTGTTATTTTGACCAGCCCATCATCATCACCTCGGGCGTGCGATGTGAAAGACGCAACGCCGAGGTGGGCGGTATCCCAAACTCCTGGCATCTGTCCGGCCACGCGGCCGATTTGTACTGCCCGGGGGTGCCTTATGACGAGGTGGCTCGGGCGGCCAGAGAACTGGGGCTTGGGGTCATCGAGTACCCGGACCAGCAGTTCGACCATTGTGAAATATGGCATTAAAAGGATGTCCCGTAACAGGGACGTCTTTTTTTGTGCAGCAAAAGCACCATGTTATAAAAAAGCTGTTCAACAACCAAAAAAGAGGTTATAATGAAGAAAAAGAAGAAAAAATGAAGGAGTATCAATGGAGAAAGAAAACTTTATCGAACGGTTCTGGAAGGTCAAGGCCTCGGGATCAACCGTCAGGACCGAGATCATTGCCGGCTTTACGACCTTTTTGACCATGGCCTATATTGTTTTTGTCAATCCGGCCATTATTTCGGCGCCGGCAGGGGTGGATGCCGCTTATTTTTTTGGGGCGGATGCCCAGACGGTACAGTCTGCACTGTTTGTGGCCACCTGCCTCTGTGCCTGTATGGGGACGCTGCTCATGGCTTTTCTGGCAAGGGTCCCCTTTGCCCAGGCGCCGGGTATGGGGCTCAATGCTTTTTTTGCCTACACCATTATGCTGGGTATGGGCAAAACCTACGCCGAGGCGCTGGCCATTGTGCTGATCTCGGGCCTGCTGTTCATTATTTTAACGGTTACGGGGCTGCGGGAGGCCATTGTGCGGGGGATACCGGCCAATATCCGGGTAGCCATATCGGGTGGTATCGGCCTGTTTATTGCGTACAGCGGCCTGAAGAACGCAGGGCTGCTCAAGTTCACCCTGGACCCGGGCAGCTATCTGGTAACTGACCCGTCCGCGGCTGTGGGCCAGAGCACTGTAGTGGCCAATGCCTCGGCGATCCCGAGTCTGGTGGATTTTTCGTCCTGGACACCTGAGACGGCCGGCGCGGCCCTGGCGCTTCTCGGGCTTATTATCATCGGGGTGCTTTACGCCCGCAAATGTAAGGGGTACATTTTCATTGGGATTGTTGTTACAGCCATCATCGGAATTCCCCTTGGTGTCACCACCTTGCCGGCATCCATTGATTTCAGCCGTATCGGCCTGCAGTTCCAGGACTGGGCCCAGGTTTCACTGTTGCATCTGGATTTTTCATCGCTGGTTCATGAGGGCAGCCTGGTGGGCACGCTCTTTAATATTCTGATGGTGGTCGTGGCTTTCTCGCTGGTCGATATGTTCGACACCCTGGGGACCATCATCGGAACCGCCCAGCAGGCGGGCATGCTGGACGAAAAGGGTGAGTTCCCGGCGCTCAAGCGTACACTGATGGCCGATGCCTTTGCCACCACAGCCGGCGCGCTCATGGGCTCCTCTACGGTCACCACCTTTGTGGAGTCCAGCACTGGGATCTCGGAGGGAGGCCGGACAGGGCTGACTGCTCTGGTCACCGCGGTACTCTTTCTGGCGGCGCTGGTGCTGTCACCGGTGCTGGGGATTATCCCGGCTGCGGCCACTGCGCCGGCGCTCATCTTTGTGGGTGTGCTGATGGTCGGCCCCGTCAGAGACATTGATTTTACGGACATCACAGAGGCGATCCCGGCCTTTGTCACTCTATTGTTTATGCCGCTGACCTTCTCCATTGCCGACGGTATTGCCTTTGGGCTCATTACCTATGTGCTGTTAAAGGCTCTGACCGGGCACTACAGAGAAATTCAGCCGGTGACGGCGGTTCTGGCGCTTTTGTTTATCGTCCGGTTTTTATTCATGCAGTAAAAAGAATTGGGTGCTCTCCAAACCATAAAGGGCAGAGGACGTCAAACGCGCTGGCTGCAGATGGGTTATCCTTTAGGTGAAGGAGGTGCTTACAATGCACGCATGGGATGCGATCCAGACCACTCTGGATTATATTGAGACACATATGGATGAGGATCTGAAAATCGAGGCACTGGCAGAACTGGCGGCCTTATCGCCCTTTTATTACCAGCGGCTGTTCTCCCGGCTGGTAAAAAAACCGGTGCGGGAGTACATAAGACTGCGGCGTCTGGCGCGGGCCAGCACCATGCTGAGGGAAAGGGGTGCCCGGATTCTGGACATTGCCCTGGACTGCGGCTTTGGCAGCCATGAGGTTTTCAGCCGGACCTTTAAGGACGCCTATGGCATGACGCCGGCGGGCTTTCGGGAGTCCCCGGTGGCACTGAACCAGTTTGACAAGCCAGATCTGCTGTTAAACTATGTGCTGATTGACGAGGGGGTCCCCCTTATCAGCGAGGGTCTGGTGCTGGAAATGAACTGCCGGCAGCTCGGTGAGCCTGTCCGGTTTATGGGCATCAGCGGCGCTGTGCCCATTGACGGCCAGATGCCCCTGGGCGAGGCCACCGGCGTGGATATCCCCGGAGAAATCTGGGAGCGGTTCCACCGGGAAAAACACCGGATACCACGGGCAGCCGACAGCCGGGAGGTGGGGGTGGCCTACATGGGCAGCGCGCCTGAGGGCTGCTTCACGTATTTTACCGGTGCCGAGGTGGCCGCCGGTGCCGAGGTTGATGGGTTTATGACCTGGGAACTGCCAGCCCGGGAATACGTGGTCTGCGGCTTTGAAGCCGAAAGCTTTGAGGAGCTGATCACTGCTGCCCTCAATAAGGCAGTCAAATACAGTGCCCAATGGCTTGAGCATAAGGGCCTGACTATGGAAGCCTACTCGCCGGAAATCTACTATCACCGGGATCAGGCAGTACCTTATATGGAGCTGTGGATGCCAGCAGAGAAAAAGTAAAAAAAAAGGATGCCCCTGTAAAGGGAGCATCCTTTTTTAATGGTTTAGCCAAGGTTTCGTTTCCGGTAGAGCAGCAGTCCTGCCGCGCAGGCGGCCAAAAGCACCGCGGCCAGCAGGATACCGGCATTACCGCCCACAAAGCCTGTGGATGCGTTGCCGCTGGTGCTGTCCGGCGTCGCTGGATTGACCGGATTTACGGGATCGATGGGTTTTTCCCGCTCCTCACCGGGCTGGGGCAGGGTTTTTACACTGCGGTCCACGCTAAACACGCGGTTGTTTTCGGCGTAGTTGGTTTCACCCAGAACGTAGAAAGCATTCCGGTAGGCGGTACCGGCGCCACTGAAAACCCGGGCGGTGTTCACAATTTTACCGGTTGGCTCAAAGCCGCCTGTGTCAAAGTTCAAGGTATAGGTATCGGCAGTGACCTGTCCGCTGTCTGTGTCTGTGACCACAGGGCCGGAAAGGATCATGCCGCCGTCGATGGTGCCAAAGGCGCCGGTGTAGTCCTGGCTTTGAGCCAGACCCTGAGGCAGGATGTTTTCGCGGACTGTTGCGCTCTGGCCGTTCTCAATTTTTTCGAGGCCGTCGGCCATGCTGCCGTCCGCCGCGGTTCCGGCGGCCACATAGACGCTGTTGTCTGCTGTGTAGGCTACTGCCGGTGAGACGCGGGCAGTGGTGAGATCGCCGGTTTTTTCAGTGGTCTGGCTTTCCATATCCACGCGGATGATGGCAGTCTGGGCAATGTCTTTGCCTTCCACTGTTTTTTTACCGCCCACGAGCAGAACCTCGTTGCCGTTGTTGATGAGCGCCGGCATGGAGAGGTCTGCGGTCAGATCGGTGGTAAAATGGCTCCATGTGTCTGTGTCCGGGTCATAAATGCCAATACCGGCGCCTTGAGGCCCTTCGGTGTAGATGACGAGACGGCCGTTCCAGGTGCAGGCGTTATTTGCTGAGGGGAAGATGCTCTCATCGCAGTTGAGCCGTGTCCAGCCGTTGTTTTCGGCCTGTCCGGGGGTATAGCGCCAGAGCTCGACTGTATCGTTTGAGTTGAGGCCCGTGTAGTACAGGCTGCCATTCAGGCCGGTGAGGCTGCCGTAGTAGCTGTTGTAGAAGCGCGCGTCATCGGGCAGGGGCAGGCGCTCGTAAAGGTTTTTGACTGCGCCCAGGTTAAAGGACTGGTGGCCTGAACCTTTGTCTGAGGTCACCTCAATGCGCTTGACGCCGGCCTCCATGCCCTGGGGAAGAGCGACCACAATGCTTTCATCCGATGAGGATACCACCGGGACGGACGTGCCGTCAATGGTAACCGTTGGCGCGCTGCCGAAAAAATAGCCGCCGATGGTCAGCTGGCTGTCGCCGGTGGCGGCAGCACTGTTGACAACCGGAACCGTGTTCTCTGCCAGCGCCCGATCGACCTGTGCCAGGCCTTCGGAAACGCTTTTGCCGGTCTGGCTATCAATTTTTTTAACGCTGCCGATGACCCGGGCGGCGGTTTTGGCAGCGTCTTTATCGTCAAAATGTTTTGCTACAATGGCGACTTCGCCGGTGACGGCCGGCGTGGCCATGGAGGTGCCGCTCATGTAATCATAGGCGGCAGTGTCATCGCCGAGGCCCAGATTGTCAATGTAGACATCGCCGGGAACGGAGGTTGCACCGTCAGGAAGTACCCGAACCGTGGCGATGCGGATCTGGAAGCTGCTGTAATCGGTGTTGTCAGGCAGTGTATAGGCCGCCGGGGCCCAACTGCCGGACAATGAGACAGATTGTGTGAGGGGCTGCCATTTTGGCGTGCCATCCTCATTCAGATCGGTGGTTTTAACGCTGACACCGGTTAAGGCTGCCAGGATGTTCTGTTCTGCGGTGGGATCGGCACGGTACATGTAGGACAGGTATCGGTACGGGGTGGCAGAAAGGTTCAGGGCTTCGCTTTCAATGGTGCCCTGGTTAGCGGCGGCTGTTACCTTGAGGCTTTGACTGCCCTCAAAGGCCATGTCGCCGGAGTAGGCGGTGGTGGTGCCTTCGTTGGGTTTAAGGGTTATTTTGGCAGCCGTTTCATCCTCAAAGTCCTCAAGAAAAGGCGCGGTGATCAGGCGCGGGTCGGCCTTACCCATGCTGGTGGGAATGGTCGAAAAAATGTCGACACCCGGGGCGGCCACGTCAGTGGTGGTGGCTCCGTAGTTACTGAAGTCTGCCATGCTGCCGCCGACATCGGTCGCGTTGACGGCAATCACATAGGGATTGTCCCGCAGGGTGGAGACCGTTTTAGAGGCATTATCACAGTCGGTGCTCTCATTGCCTGCGGCAAAAACGCTGACCACGCCTTTTTCACCCACAGCGGTGACTGCGCGGTCCAGAGCTTTGCCGCTGCTGCTGCCGCCCCAGGAATTGTTGATGGCTGTGACGGGCACGTTGTTTTCCACGGCTCTCTGGATATAGGCATAGCCCCTGAGCGTATCTGCGGACGCAATGCTGCCTTTGTCGTTTGCGGCCTTGACGGCCATGATCTGCGCGCCGCTGGTGGCGCCGCTGACACCCATGTTATTCCAGGAGGCGGCAATGATGCCGGCGCAGTGGGTGCCGTGGCTATGGTCGTCCATGGGGTTGGTGGAATCGTAGGGGACGCCCTCGGAGTTGGCCGCGATGGCGTTATAGCCGTGGTCGCCGCCGCCGATGATGGCTTTAAGACTGCTGTCGGCTGTCCACATGACGGATTTCAGATCCTCATGGTCGTAGTCGACACCGGTGTCCAGTACGGCGACCACTGTTCCGCTGGTGTCCACAGCAGGGGCTGGCGTACCGTCTGTTTTGTATTGGTTCCAGCCATCAATGGCCATGCCGAAATCACCGTTTTTATCATAGGCCCACTGCATACCTGTGAGATCCTTGGTGCCTTCGGAGACAGTGTAAATGTAATTGGGCTCTGCGAATTCGACCGTGTCCAGCTTTTGTAGCTCGTCGATGAGCTCTGTGGTGCTCAGGGTGTCGGAGCGCACCAGTTTCAGGCTTTCGGCGGGTGCGGCGCTGCGGCTGTAGGCGTTTGCGCTGCTGTCCAGAGCCATGAGGGTTTCGGCTCCGGCCAGCAGCGCAGACTCAGCCGACCGGCCGTAAAAGCCCGCAGATGAGCCCTTTACGCAGACAATGGCCTCACCGGGCACATAGTCACCGGTAAGGGCGTCTGATCCGCCGTTATCCTGGGCCAGAGCCGAGATCGGCAGGCTGCCGAGCAGGAGTAGAGCGGTGAGCAATAAAGTTAGTAATTTTTTCATCGTATCCTCCATATTTTAATTTGTTTGATGGGCAAAGTATAACATGCCTGCGGCCAACAGGGCAAGATGCGCGTAAAGAAAGCTTAAGATAAAAAAGAAAAAGGACTGCTGCAGCAGTCCTCAGAATTTGGTTTAATCAATGGGGAACATTTCCACGATCACACGTTCCTCGTCAAAATCATGGAAAGTAAGGCGGCGGTTTTCGTATTCACATTCGCCGCGCTGGTTGTCGTAGGGGTCGGCCCGCAGGTAGGTTTTCGGCGGATCAAAGTCCAGCTGGAATTCGGAATTGGCCGACATACGGAAAGGCTCCAGATTGCCGAAATAGAAATTCCAGCGGTTTTCGGCGCCATTTCTGTAGGCGCTGCCCCCAAAGGAGCAGTCACAGTGCAGCCAGCCATAGGGCGCGATGTAGAACATGGCCCAGTCGTGATTGCCGATGCTGGCCGGATTGACATAGGAGCCAGACTGCCATTTGGCCGGGATGCCCGCGCAGCGGCACAGGGTAATGAACAGCAGGGCCTGAATGCCGCAGTCGCCCTTGAGCCCGGTGGCCATGTAGTCCGGTATGTTGGTGATGGTCAGGTACTCACGCACGTAGGAGTAGTGCACCCGGGTGGTGATAAAGTCATAAATCTTACGGGCCTTGATGAGCGGATTGGTTTCGCCGCCGGTCAGCTCCTCGCACAGGGCGCGGATATAAGGTGAAAAGACAATGTGGGGCAGAAGCTCCTGGGTTTCAAAATCCGGCTGCTTTGCGTCCACCTTGTCCGGGTCCAGCTTAACGTATTTCGCGTGGTTTTCATAGGAGTATTCTACGGTAAAAGTGTCGCCCGCCTCCAGTGGCTTTTCAAAGTAGACGGTGCGCTGGCCATAGGTTTCGTCCGCAATCTTGACCGGCTCTGGTGAGATGTCGATGAGCTTGATATTGCTGATCTGGTCGGCGTTCTGCGGAATGGGCAGGTAAACACGGATTTGGTTGCCCAGCTCCTCGGCTTCTTTTTTGATTTTAACCGTGTGGCGGATGTGGATAAAATAGTTCTTTTCACCCTTTTCAATCATTTCGTTGACGGTTTCGTCCAGGATTTCCACTGGGCTTACCTCGATGGTCTTCTGGTCTTCATCCACCTCGATATCCTTGTATTTCGGAACGGTCTTGGCAATGCTGGCCACAAACATGTCCTGGAAATGCACGACGCCGTTCACATAAATCCAGTCGGCATAGCCGTCATCTTTGAGGGTTTCCAGGTCTTCACGGGTAAAACCTGGAACCTTTTCCTGCATCATCTTCAGGGCCTCGTCATAGGGGTAGGGGTACTGCATAGGCAGCTCGGCCAATATGTCCAGCTCCAGCGTAAGACGTTCGGCCAGGGCCTTTGGAATGGGGCGTGTCAGATATTTTTTAATGAGCTCTGCCGCTTTGTCAAAGTCGCCCCAGGCTTTGAGCAGGGCAATGTCCTCGGGCAGGTTTGTTTTAAGGGCTTGCATGTTGTTCATTTATTTCTCTCCTCCTTATATCAGCGTTTTATTTTAAATTCTCCAAAACCTTCAGCAGGTAATCCCAGGTGCGGGCTGTCGATGAGATGGACAGGCGTTCCTCCGGGGTGTGGATATCGTGCATGTCCGGTCCGATGGATACGATGTCGAGCTCTGGCAGCTTGGCGGAGATCAGGCCGCATTCCAGGCCAGCGTGGATGGCTTCCACGGTCGGGGTCTTTCCGTACATTTCCTCAAAGGTTTTGCACATCATGTCCCGCAGGGCGGATTCCCTGCGGTATTCCCAGGCCGGATAGGAGGACGCTTCGGTGTAAGTGCCGCCCAGATACTCGGTAAAGGCGCGGACTTTGGCGCTCAGGGCTTCCTTGGCAGTGCCGATGGAGCTGCGCATGGCAAAGCTGACGAGGAAGTAATCCTCTTTGGTATACATAATTCCCAGGTTCAGCGAGGTTTCCACCAGTCCCTCGATGTCGAGGCTCATGGCCTGGACGCCGTTTGGTATCTGCATGAGCACAAAGATGGCGCGCTTCGCGGAGGCTTCGTTAAAAACCATGAAATCGCCCTTTTCGAGGGTTTTCAGGCTCAGGGTAAGCTCGGGGTCCTTAGAGGCGTAATTCTTCTTATAGAGGACTTCCAGAGCTTTCAGGCGGTCGGTTACGGCCGGTTCGTCGTTGGGGTCAATGACGATGGTGGCGGTTGCTTTTTTGGTGATGACGTTGTCCTTGGTGCCGCCGGTCAGGTCGATGATATCAAAGCTCAGGTCCTGGGCCAGGTCGTTCAGCAGAGTGCCAAGAAGCACGCTGGCGTTGGCGCCGTAGCGGTTGATCTCCTGTCCGGAGTGGCCGCCGTGCAGGCCGGATACGGCCAGCTCGCAGGAGAGGCCGCTTCTGGCGGTGCGCTTGACATCAAAGGTGCAGTTGGCGCGGACACCGCCGGCGCAGCCGGCCAGAATAATGCCCTCGTCCTCGGAATCGAGGTTGATCATATAAGCCGCGTCGCTGACAGGGGTCAGATCGATGGCGTGTGCGCCCTCCATGCCCACTTCCTCCTCGGTGGTAAAGATCACGTAGAGCTTGGGATGGGGCAGGGTGTTGTTGTCCAGCAGTGCCAGACCGTAGGCCACGGCAATGCCGTCGTCGCCGCCCAGGGTGGTGCCGTCAGCAGTGATCCAGTCGCCTTCAATCATGAGCCCCAGCGGATCGGTTTTAAAGTCGTGGTCTGAGCCGTCAACCTTTTCACAGACCATATCCAGATGACCCTGCAGGATCACGGGTTTGGCATTTTCATAGCCTTCGCTGGCTTCTTTTATGATGATGACGTTATTGGCGTCGTCCTGATGGCAGGTGAGTCCCCGCTCCTCGGCGAAACGGACGCAATAATCCGAAATTCGTTTTGTGTCAAAGGAACCGTGCGGAATTTCACAGATTTCTTCAAAATAGTGAAAAACCGGTTGGGGTTCCAGGGTATTTAGTACTTTATCCATAGTGGACCTCCCGATAATAATTTGTCTTGAACCAGAGAAAAACAGCCGCTGCTGATGCTTCGGTAGAGTCAGATGATCGTTTGTGTTTTCATCTCCGTACAAGAATATATCATACACCATTTAACGGGTTTAGTAAAGTGAGGAAGGCGGCAGAAGGTTTAAAAATACTCGAATAAGGTAATTAAGTAGTAGCCTTTTTGGGTAGAACAATATATAATTAAAGATACGAAGTTTTGGCTGTTGATAAGGGCTTTTGGCGGATGCTCTCCGCTCCCGGCCTTTTCTGTGGCCAAGGGAAAACAAGTTGATTCAATTAAAAGGAGAGAGTAAAATGTCAATTAACTATGTGGATGTTTACAACGCTTACGGCAGCGACCAGCCGGCAGACAAAAGAGAACAGTATCATATGAACTGTGCGGAGGTTCTGCTGCGCACCGGGAACTCAGAATATGGGCTAAACCTGCCTGAGGAAGCCTTTAAAATGATGCAGGGCTTTGGCGGCGGCTTTAACTCCGGCCGGACCTGCGGCGCATTCTGCGGCGCCCTGGCAGCCTTAAGCGCAATGTACGGCGAAGAGCGCCCCAGCACTCAGGACAAAGCAAAGAAGGCCTCCAAGCTTTTAGTCGAAGAATTTGAAAAAGAATTTGGCAGTCTGGATTGCAGCTACATCAAGGAACACCACCGTGATGAGGTAAAGGCCTGCGATCCTGTAAAACAACGTGCAGCCGATGTTCTTGCGCGTGTCGTTGAGAAAATGAACGCGGAGGAATAGAGGCGGAAAGGAAACAGCGTGAATAAAGAAAACATGAGAGTTAAGGGCATCGAGCTTCTTGACCGCGCCTATGGCAAGTGGTGGATGATGCTCCTCGAGGGCATCAGCCTGGTTGTCATCTGCGGGATGACCCTCTTTTTGCCCGATGTAACCTTGTCTTTCCTCGTGATGGTCATCGGTATCTACCGTGTGGCCATGGGAGTTTTTTACCTGATTGTCGGTATCGCCAACCGGGTAGAGTACGGCGTCAGCAACGGCTTTAGCTTTGGGCGGGGCATTGTCGATATTTTAGTGGGGGCGGCATTTTTGCTCTGGCCCGCCACCATCATATCTTTCTTTGTCGTGCTTGTGGGCATCTGGGCCATCATCACCGGCATTGTGCTGCTGGTCATGGGCGGAAGCTCTCTGGGCATGGGCCGGATTGTAAAAATTGTGCTCGGCGTGCTTCTGATTATTTTTGGTATTTTTACATTTATTAACCCTGTTGGGCAGGCAGTGTTTTTCATTGTCTTCCTTGGAATTGTGCTGGGGATTCTTGGGTTTTTCTTTATCATTCAGTCTTTCAGTATGAAAAAGAGCTATAAAGAGCTGAAAAAACTGAATGAAGGCTTCAAAGATTACGACGTGCATTAATTGAAAAGGTTGTATCTCTTTTTTACCCTTGAAACCATATAGAAATAAGGTTAAACTTATCCTAACAACTGTGTATCTTTAAGACATCAGGGTAAGATGAAACTAAGAATTAAAGTGCAAAGGAGAAAAATTAAGTGAAAACAGTACAAATTAAAAACGACATTTACTGGGTCGGCGTCAACGACCATGAAACCTACCTGTTTGAGGGCATGTGGCCCATCGATCAGGACGGCGTGGCCTATAACGCCTATATCATCAACGACGACAAGGTCGCTGTTGTGGATACGGTAAAATCCTTTAAACAGGGCGAATATATCGAAAAGATCAAGTCCATTATCGGTGACAAGAAGGTTGATTACCTTATCGTTAACCATATGGAACCAGACCACTCCAGCTCCATTGCCGATCTGCTGGCCGTTTATCCGGATATGCAGATCATCGGCAACAAAAAAACCTTCCCGATCATGAAGAACTTCTACAATATTGATAAAAACATCCTGGAAGTCGCTGACGGCGATACCCTGGATCTGGGACATCACGAGCTGCAGTTCTACATGACGCCAATGGTTCACTGGCCGGAATCCATGGTCACCTACGACGCAACCGACAAGGTTCTGTTCTCAATGGACGTTTTTGGCAGCTTTGGCAGCACCGACGGCAGTATTTTTGACGATGAAAATGATGTGGCTTCCTATGAGGACAACACCAGACGCTACTATGCCTGCATTGTGGGCAAGGTCAGCGGGCAGGCTCAGAAAGCGCTGCAGAAACTGGGACCACTGGACATTCAGACCATCTGCCCGTCCCATGGCCTCATCTGGAGAAGCAATCCAGGCTACATTGTAGATTTCTACGACCGCATGAGCCGCTATGAAACGGAAGAGGGCGTTGTCATCGCCTATGGTACCATGTACGGCAATACGCTGCACTCCGCAGAGCTGCTGGCAGGCTACCTGAAGGATGCTGGCGTGAAGACTGTTAAATTATTCGATGTTTCCAAAACCGATATTTCCTACATTGTCAGCGACATGTGGAAATACACAGGCCTGATTTTGGGCGCGCCGGCTTATTACGGCCGCATTTTCCCGAAAATGGCCAACCTGTTATACAAGGTGGAAGAAATTGGCGTAAAGAACCACAAGGTGGGCTTCTTTACAGACTTTAGCTGGAGCAACGGAGCAGACCGTTACTTTAATGCATTTACAGAAAAGGCAAAGGCCGATGTGGTTGGCGACATGGTCAACGTACAGGGCCTGGCAGACGCAGAAGACGAAGCGAAGCTTAAGGCATTGGCAGATGCCATGGCCGCAGCCATCAAATAAGACGTTCGCCAGCCTGACCGCACTGGGAGGAGGATAAAAATGAAAATAGTAGTAGGTATGTCCGGCGGGGTGGACTCTTCCGTCGCGGCCCTGCTTTTAAAGCAGCAAGGGTATGATGTCATTGGCGTTTTTATGAAAAACTGGGAGGAAAAGGACGAAGACGGAGTCTGTACTGCCACTGAGGACTATGAAGATGTCCAGCGTGTGTGTGAGACCATTGATATTCCCTATTACACGGTAAACTTTACCAGGGAATATTACGACCATGTTTTTGCCTATTTTCTCGATGAATACAAAAAAGGCCGTACTCCGAATCCCGATGTTCTGTGCAACAAGGAAATTAAGTTCAAACGATTTTTAGATTACGCTCTGGGGGTGGTCGGCGGCGATGTGCTCGCAACCGGCCACTATGCCCAGAAGGATGTGCACGAAGGAAAATTCCGCCTGATCCGTGCCTTTGACCATAACAAGGACCAGACCTATTTCCTCTGCCAGCTTGGCCAGCATCAGCTGGAAAATGTCATGTTCCCCATCGGGCACCTCGACAAAAAGGAGGTCCGTGAGATTGCGGAAAAGAACAACCTCATCACTGCGGACAAAAAGGACAGCACGGGAATCTGTTTTATCGGGGAACGCAACTTCACCAAGTTCCTGAGCCAGTACCTGCCCGCCCAGCCCGGAGAAATCCGGGATCTCGACGGCAATATCAAGGGAAAGCACGAGGGCCTCATGTACTATACATTGGGTCAGCGCCGCGGCTTGGGTATTGGTGGACAGGGCACAGGCGAGCCCTGGTTTGTGGTGGAAAAGGACCTGAAGGACAATGTGCTCTACGTGGTTCAGGGTGAAAAGCATCCGGCTCTGTATTCCAGATCGCTGGAAGCCACAGATACCAGCTGGGTGGCCGGCGAAGCACCGGCCCGGGAGTTTTCCTGTACGGCCAAGTTCCGTTACCGGCAGCCCGATCAGGGCGTCCATGTCACGGTGAGGGACGATGGCGGACTGCATGTTGATTTCGATAAAGATCAGAAGGCTGTCACGCCGGGCCAGGAGGTCGTCCTCTATGACGGCCAGGTATGCCTGGGCGGGGCAACCATTGACAGCATTGAGAAAATTTAATACAATACCATGCAAAAAGAGCGTATTCTCCATTTGATGGGGAACACGCTCTTTTTGTGTTTATGTTAAAGGCATAATGTTTGAAAAATCAACCTCTCTGTTAAACGCGATGGCCTCCTGTCCGATACGGTCAAGCTCCGCCTTTGGCACCCCAAGCAGCATCTCCCGGGAGGAGCTCAGGAAATTGGCCATTTCCGCGATGTTCACTGTGCCGAGGGCCCCTTCCACATAGTCAATAACCATCTGCACCCGGCCGCCGTAGCCAAACTTCTGCGCCATGTTGGCATAAGCATCGTCCACAAAAATGTGATAATCCTTGAGGGACTGATGATAGACCTCGGTGATAAAGTCAGCCAGCTCGCTGCCGCCGTAGTTGGTCGAATGGACAGACTGGGCCTGGGTGAACTCATAATAAAAACGTTTTGTGTTTTCTTCGGTCAGCAGGTTTTCATAGTAGGGGATACTGGCGTAGAAGTGAAGCTCCAGGGCGTTTAAGGGTTTTTGGGCATTTTCCAACGTGTGGTCATAGAGGCGTTCAAGAAAAATTTTCAGAATGGAGGAGACAATCGCTTCCTTTTTCTTAAAATGGTAGGACAATGAGCCGAGAGCAATCCCTGTATCATCCGCGATGTCCTGCATTCTTGTTTTACTGTAGCCGTCACAGTAAAAGTGCTTTTTGGCATTTTCAATAATCCTTTCACGGGTGCTGCTGTTTTTTTTCTTCTCTGCCATTGTCATTTTGCTCCTTTAGCGCATTTTCGGTATCGTGCTGATATGCACTATTATAGCAGATAATCCTTAGACAAAAAAATAAAAATACTTTAAATATTTACAAAATATACTTTTACCTGAAAAACTTAAATTTTCCGATAAAATAATCGGAAAAACTTGACTTTTCAGGCAAAAGGAATTATACTTCAATTACAAGATGCTTGTGTAAATGTTTTCCGGAAAAATAAAAAGCATACTGTAGAGATAAAATTGGCGTTAATACGTATTTTATGTATGAAAATCTTAGATAATATTGGAACAATTAAGATTTTTACTATGAAAGGGAGAGAAAAATGGCTGAAAAAGTTAAACCCAGAGTTTCTCAGTTTATCGTAACAATATTTGGTTTATCAGAACTGACGGCTTTAATGGTAGCAAGCCTATCGACAAGCTATTACTCATACTTTATCACGAATGTTTTGATGGTTGCACCGGCTGTAATGGGGACGATCCTGATTTTTACCAGAGCCTTTGACATTGGTACCCTGCTGCTGTCCGGTGTTGTGGAGGAGCGGATGAACCCGAGATGGGGGAAATACCGTTCCTGGCTCCTGCTGATGTGCCCCTTGGCGGCGGTCATCGGTATTTTACAGTATTCCAGCGCTGGCGGAACACAGACCGTCCAGCTCTGGATATCGGCAGTCTGCTATATTGTGTTCTTTGCGCTGTTCAATTTTGGGCGGACCGCGCAGCTGGCACTGCTCAACGCTCTTGGTGCCACCCCTGAGGACCGGGCCATGCTGTCTGCCAGAAAGGCACAGTTTGCGGCTGTGGCAGGCATTGTGCTCAATTCGACTTTCATGCCGCTGGTGCTGTGGTTTTCCGGCGAAACCAAGGATGCCACATCCTTTGGCTTTCTGGCAGCGGTCGTTATTTTTCAGATCGTATACCTGATTCCTCAGATGGGGCTGTTCAAGGTCTCCAGGGAATATGACAAGCCAGAGGAAAAATCGGTGGCGGTCAGGAAAAAGCTGTCGGCCAAAGAGATGGCTGAGCAGGTCTTTAAGAACCCGCCGCTCATGCTCATGCTGGTGGCGGAAACCTGCAAGACGGTGTGCAACACTCTGGTGCTGAGCATGGCAGTCTATTATTTCAGGGTTGTTGTCAATAATCTGGAATTTCAGCCGGTCTTTTCAACCGCGATCAGCATTGCGGGCTTTGTGGGCTCCTTGATTGCCGGCCAGTTCATTGTAAAAAAGCTGGGGAAGAAAAACACCTATCTCATCGGCTTTGCCGCGCCGGCCATCGCGCTGGTATGCGCCCGGCTGTTTGGCGGTCAGAGTGATATCACCTTTATGACAATCATGGTTATCGGCTGGTTCTTCTTTACCTTTATCGCGACGCCTGGCCCTGCCATGTTTGCGGACTGCGTCGAATATGGAAAATTTAAAATCGGTAAGGAAGGGCGTGCTTTCATCATGTCGCTCTACACATTGCCCATCAAAATTGGTGTCCTGATCGCAGGCGGATTTTCAGGCTATCTTTTAGCCGCTGTTGGTTATTCGGCGGAGGCTGCGGTAACCCCGCAGGTGGTTTCAGGAATATTCAGCGCCATCACACTGGCACCGGCCGCAGTACTGGCTGTTGGCTTCGTATGTATGCTTTTCTATAAACTGACAGAAAAGCGTGTCCGGGAAATTATGGAAGTGAACCGTCAGAATGACGGAATTTAATGAAGCAAAAGGGAAATGGAGGAAAGACAGTTGGATGCGAATCAATTAAAACAGGAAAGACAAGCGGATTTAAAGGCAGTATATTCAGGCAAGGTGCCTAAAAGGGTGCCCATACATCTATCCTTTGCCTTTGAAGCGTCGGTTTCCTATGCCATTGATCAGGGCATTGTGGAAAAGGGGAAGAATCTCCGCAACATCTATTGGGAACCAGAAACCTGGTACGATATCTTTGACCGGGTCAATAATGACTTTTATTCCGATATACCGCTGGGGCCTGGCGCCATACGGTTACCGATTCTATACCAGATACTGGAGGCGAAATCTATTATCATGGGGGCCACAGGCGTCATGCAGCACCCTGAGGTGCACTCACTGGAGCCTGAGGAGTACGATGCTTTTATTGAGGACCCGTTCTTTTACATGTCGGAAACACTGATGCCGAGGTTGTACCCGGCTCTGGATACCACGCCCGGACGGCGGGCCATGGTTCTGGCACAGGCGGTCAAGGCCAACGCCGACCAGTTTGCCGTCATCGGGCAGATGATGGGTAAAATCGCTGCAAAATACGGCTATCCAGCCGCGCCCAGTGGCCGCTCCACAGCCCCATTCGATTATCTGGCGGATTTTCTCAGATCCTTTACAGGGATATCAAAGGATATGCGCCGGTACCCGGACAAGGTTGTGCAGGCCTGCGACGCGCTGGTACCGCTGATGCTGCGGGAAGGGGTTCCAAACCCGGACAGCCTGCCGCCGGATTACCGGGTGATGATCCCGCTGCACATGGGCAGCTTTATCAACGAAAAGCAGTTTGAGAAATTTTACTGGCCCTCCTTCAAAAAGCTGATGGATGGTCTGGTAGCGCCAGGAGCCGGTGTTGACCTGTTCGTGGAGGATAACTGGATGCGCCATATGGACTATCTCAAGACCTTTAACGGGTCGGTGAAAATGCAGTTTGAATACGGCGATCCAAAGCTGGTAAAGGAAAAGCTCAGCGGAACCCGCCATGTGATCACAGGCTTTTTCCCAATCTCCCTGCTGCAGTTCGGCAGTGCGCAGGAGGTTAAGGACAAGGCCAAAGAACTCATTGACATCCTGGCACCAGGCGGCGGCTATATCTTTGGATTCGACAAGGGTTTGTTCTCGCTGGAGGGCAATACCATTAAAAACCTGCATGTGCTGACCGACTTTGTCCGTGATTACGGTGTTTACAGATAAGGAGCAAAAAATGGACGATAGAAATCAAAGCTTTGAGACCAAAAATTATGTTAAATGGGATGATTATTTGAAAGAACACGATCATCTTTCAGATATTGAAAGGGCAAGCGACATCCAAAAGTATGAGGACTTAGTATTCGCGCTGGTTCTCAGGCTATTCAGATAGTATAGAAGCCCCGGCAGTGTCTGCTTGCCGGGGTTTTTTACTGGAAAGGCAAAAAAATGAAAAAGCGTATTACAGGAATTGTGCTGTCGGCCGCTGTTTTTATCGGCTACCGGTTTGTGCCGGTTCCGCAGGGATTGGAAATGTCTGGTATGCAGACCTTGGCGCTTCTTGTTATTGCTATTCTTCTGTGGGTAACAGAGGCCATGCCTCTTGGGATTTCGAGTATTTTTGTTTTGGTGCTCCCGATGTTTTTCGGACTGGCAACCATGAAGGATTTTCTGGTGGCCTTTCCCAATCCTACTCTGTTTTTCGTGCTGGCGACCTTTGGCCTGTCGGCAGCTATTTCCAAGGTGCCCACAGCCAAGCGCATTCTGCTCATACTGCTGGAGAAAATGGGGAGCAAGGTCCACCTGTTTATTCTGGCCATGATGCTGGCCACAGCGCTCATTTCCTCCATCATGTCCAACATACCGGCGACGGTGATGTTCATGGGGCTGGCCATCAGCTTTCTGGAGCTTTACGATTCGGAGGAGGAACGCAGGCGCACTGGCAGAGCCATCATGATCGCCCTGCCCATCGCGGGCATGATCGGCGGGACCATCACGCCAGCTGGCAGCTCTAACAATATTTTAGCCCTGGGTCTGCTGGAGGAGTATGCAGGAGTGACGGTGCGATTTGTGGACTGGATGGCGATCTGTATTCCAGTAGTACTGGTCATGCTGCCCCTGGCGTGGCTGCTGATCATTAAAATTTTCAGGCCGGCGCCGGTTCATCCGGATAAAATCAGGCAGTTTATTCTGGAACTCAAGACCCTGGACAAGCCGGGCAGAGAAGAAAAAATGGTGGTGTCCATTCTGGTGGTAATGATCCTTCTCTGGATTCTGAGCTCATGGATTCCGGCGCTCAATGTCACCCTGGTTTCCATCTGCGGGCTGGCGTTTATGTTTTTGCCGGGTATTGATATTTTGCACTGGAAAGATTTCAAGGATGAGGTGAGCTGGGACGTCATTCTGATGATCGGCTCTGTCCTCTGCATCGGAAATCTAATTCTGGAAAACGGTGTGGCATCCTGGCTGGCGGACACCTTCTTCAGGGTGGACAATGGAACGAGCATTATCCTGCTCATTCTCCAGCTGGCAGTTTTCATGTATATTATGCAGCTGGTGCTGCCCAATGCCCCGGCGGTCATCACCTCCACTACGCTGCCGGTTACCATTGTGGCGGAGGCGCTTGGGATAAACGCGGCTGTTCTGGTCATTCCGCTCTGTATTTTTTCAAGCTGGACCATGATCCTGCCCCTGTCTGCAGTGCCGATGATGACCTATTCCAAGGGCTACTACAGTATGATGGATATCGGCAGGGCAGGCATCCCTATTCTGGTGATTCTCGCCCTTGTGCTGGCGCTTTGGATTCCTTTTATCTGCGGGGTGCTTCTTTAGTTTTATGAATGTTGAAACCTGTATATTTGCGATGAAGCCAGAGACGGCAGAGCATGAGAAAAGCCTTTCAGGATCGATCAGACCTGAAAGGCTTTTATTTATTTGAGGCTGTCCTTATTTTCCTTGCTTTCCTCAACGAGATTGTCCTTGCGGACCTCAGATTCCTCGTTTTTGATTTCCCAGTGGATCAGGGCTGTCAGGGCAGCGCGCAGCAGGATGATCCCGCCGACGATGATAAGCTCACTGGGCTGGCGGACAATGACAGTCCTCAGGATTTCGCTGCCAAGTTTGAACTCCAGTGCCATGGCCATCCCTTTGGCCAGATCCAGACGGGTGGAGGGCCTGCGGCGGATATAACCCCAGATTCCCTTGATGCCCGACCATATCAGCACGCCCACGCCAACGTACTCGAAGAACAGGATCGCGTATTGGACAATGGTATTCAGAACTTCTTCCAGAATTTCCATGGCTATTCCATTGCTACCAGATTAACGTTATGGACGCCGCGCAGCACCACCAGGTCACCGACGAGATCCTCGATGCTTCCCAGAAGGTCCTTTCCGTCAAGCGTCAGGATGACAACGGCAGCGTGGTTGATGGGGATATCCTGATGAATGGTAATGATGCTGGTCTTGTGCTCGCGCAGAATGTTCAGCACATTGGACAGAATTCCGGGCTCGTCATCGAGGATCATGGAAATGGTAAATTTTCGCCCAAAATCTTCAGAGGGCTTAAAAATATAGTCTTTGTATTTGTAATAAGTGCTCCGGCTGATGCCGACGCGCTTTACCGCGTCACTGACCGATTTGCACTGGGAGGATTCCAGCAGAATGCGGGCCTCCACCACCTTGCTGTAATACTCGGGCAGTATTTTTTTGCTGACAATCAGATAATCACGTATCATAGGCTTCTCCTTAAGAGTGCTGATCGGTACAAACGCCTGTGTTGTCCGGCTCCAGCTTGAGCAGGGTCCATCCCGGCAGCTTTTCTTTTAAATACTTACCCATTTCGGCATAAAACTGGTCATTGTCTCTGGTGGTAATGGCCAGAAGGGTGGGGCCGGCGCCGCTGATGCAGGTATTAAGCGCTCCCAGCTCCCGTGCTTTTTGGGAAACCTCATCATAATGGGCGATGAGGCCCTCGCGGTAGGGCTGGTGCAGCTTGTCCTCAACGCTGACCTTAAGGATATCCGGCCGCCCTTCAGTCAGGGCAAGGTAGGTCATGGTTGCGCGGGACACGTTAAATACTGCATCCTTGTGGAATACTTTTTTCGGCAGTGCCTTGCGGGCCTCCATGGTGGACAGGGTAAAGTCCGGGATAAGGCCGTAGAATTCAAAACACTGTGAAACCTCTTTCTTGATATAGTGGTTTTCTTCCTTGAGTCCAAGGGAAACCACCAGGCCGCCGAACATGGCGGGCGCTACGTTGTCGGGATGGCCCTCCATCTCAACAGCCATGTCAAAGAGCTCCTTGCCCGTCAGGGGAGCGCCGCAGAGGGTGTTGGCCCCCACCAGGCCGCCGACAATACAGGCGGCAGAGCTGCCCAGGCCGCGGCTTACAGGAATGTTGACGTCGGTGTAAATGTAAATGCCCTTTGGCCGGTAGTGGACACGGTTAAAGACCTTGAGCATGGCCTTGTAGACCAGGTTGGACTTGCCCTGGTAACGCCGTTCGACGCCCCGGATGGTAAGCTTGCCGTTGTCCCTTTCCTCAAAGCTGAAGATGTTATATAACTGAAAAGCCATACCGAAGGCATCAAAGCCAGGTCCGATATTGGCTGTTGTTGCGGGTACGCGTACTTTTATCATGAATGGTTCACTCTCCTATTTGTCTAAAAATGCTGTGATGCAGCCGGCCATTTCCTCCGGCCTGCAAACTTTGTCGTGGCGGTTTTCTTTCTGATCCAGATCTCTCAGCGGAACGGGGATTTCCGTTTGGGTCCGGGCGGCCAGCTCCTTGAGCACTGCGTAATCGTCCATGCCTTCAGGCACTTCGCCGAAGATGCTCTCATAAACGCTGCGGCCAAATTTGTACGGGCTGGCAGTGGACAGGATGATGGTCGGAGTCTCGACATCACCGGTATCCGCGCGGTAGTCGCTGTAGACCTTGCTGGCAACAGCAGTGTGTGGGTCCATGAGGTAATGGTTATACTCAAACATACGCTTAATGGCCCCGGCGGTTTCTTCCTCGTTAGCACAGCCAGCGTAGAAAACATGGTCGTCGCCCATGAAGAGAAGCTCGCGTTCCAGCGCGTAGGAGCCGTCTGCGCTCAACTGGTTCATCAGGTCTGCGATCACCTCGCTGTTGCCGCCTGTGATGTCATAGAGCAGGCGTTCCAGGTTGCTGGAGATCAGAATGTCCATGGACGGAGACATGGTTTTATAGAAATCGCGGTTGCGGTTATATTCACCAGTGTGGAAAAAGTCGGTCAGGATGTTATTTTTATTGGACGCGCAGATGAGCCGGCTGACAGGCAGACCGATGGCACGGGCGTAGTAGCCGGCCAGAATGTTTCCGAAGTTACCGGTCGGCACCACAAAGTTAACAGCCTCTCCCAGGTCGATAACTGCTTTTTTGTAGAGCTGCATGTAGCTGTAAAAATAGTATACAATCTGGGGCAGCAGGCGTCCGATGTTGATGGAGTTGGCCGAGGAAAAAACATAACCCTGTTCCCGCAGCTCCTCGATCAGGCCGCTGTTGTTCAGAATTTCCTTGACGCCGTTCTGGGTATCGTCAAAATTGCCGGCCACACCGATGACGCAGGTGTTATCGCCATCCTGGGTTAGCATCTGTTTTTCCTGGATGGTGCTGACGCCGTCCTTCGGATAGTAGACCACAATGTTGATGTGGGGCACTTTGGCAAAGCCCTCGAGGGCAGCCTTTCCAGTATCGCCGGAGGTGGCGGTCAGAATGACGATATCCTTGCTGATATCGGCGTTTTTCATGGCCGTTGTCATCAGATAGGGGAGAATGGTCAGCGCCATATCCTTGAAGGCGCAGGTAGGGCCGTGGTAAAGCTCAAGAAAATAACGATCGTCTACTTTTTTAAGGGATACGGGTTCCTCATTTTCAAATTTTCCGGTATAATAGGCATTGTGGATACAGTCTTTGATCTGTTCATCACTGAAGTCGTCCAAAAAGTATTTGAAAATCTCAAAAGCCAACTCTCCGTAGGTTGCATCCTTCAAAGCTGTCAGGTCAATTTTTATGTCATGGATGAATGAAGGGACGAATAAGCCGCCATCCTTGGCGATTCCTTTGATAATTCCTTCTGACGCGGACACGTTTGCTTCGCCTCCGCGTGTGCTGACATATTTTTCTTTCATAGTTCCTCCAAAATTTTTATTGAATATCCTTAATATATATGATAGAATGTTTTCGAGATAAAAACAAGTGTTTTTTTCATGAATACATTTACAGAGGTGAAAATCATTTGAATATTGGATTATTGGGGTTCGGAACCATCGGAACCGGTGTGTACGAGCTCATCAATTTAAACAAGGGAAGGTTCGCCAAGAACCTGGACGAAAAAGTTGTGATCACCAAAATTCTGGATAAGGATCCCAACAAGAAGGTAGCAGAGGAAGACAAGGTGGCCCGCGTGGTCACGAACCCGGATGACATTATGGACGATCCGGAGATTGAGATTGTCATTGCGCTTCTCGGCGGTATGGATTTTGAGTATGGCCTCATCAAGCGGGCGCTGGAGAGCGGAAAACATGTGGTAACCGCCAACAAGGCTGTTATATCAGAGTATTTTGAGGAGCTGCTGACCATCGCGGCGGAAAACAATGTGATTCTGCGCTATGAGGCCAGCGTCGGCGGCGGGATTCCCATTATTGGCTCTTTAAAGGAAGAATTAAAGATTAACCGTGTCAATGAAATCAAGGGAATTCTCAATGGAACCACCAATTTCATTCTATCCAAGATGACTGAGGAAGGGGCCGATTTTGCGGATACCCTGAAGCTGGCCCAGAGCATTGGCTTTGCGGAGGCAGACCCGACAGCCGATATTGAGGGCTATGATGTTTCCAGAAAGCTGGCGATTTTATCCTCACTGGCCTACGGCGGCATCATCAAGGATGAGGATGTGCGCAAGCGCGGCCTGTCTGATGTGCGCGCTGTGGATATCGAGATGGCCGGCGATTACGGCTATATCATCAAGTATCTGGGCCATTCTGTGCTAAAGGAAGGAAACCAGGTCTATACCACTGTGGAGCCGGTGATGTTTAAGGAAGCCTCCATTATGAGCAATGTTAATTCCGAATTCAACATTATCTCCATTGTGGGCGACATTATCGGAGAGCTTCAGTTCTACGGCAAGGGCGCAGGCAAGGACGCCACAGCCAACGCCGTGGTGGGCGATGCCCTTTACATCATCAACTGCATTAAGGACAATAATTTCCCCAAACCGCTGGTCTTCAGGAAACAGCTGGACAAAAAAGGCGTTGGCGCCTTTAAGGGCAAGTATTACCTGCGTGTGGACATTGACAGCCACGATACCTTCGAGCATGCTTTAAACGCTGTGGATGAGGTCTGCGCACGCAAAAATATCATTGTCAGCGACAACCGGGTCTTCTTTATGACCGAGCCGGTGGAGGCAGATGTCTTTGACGCCATGGTTGCCAAAATCAAAGAAAAACAGAGCGAGTGCTTCTACGCGCGCATCTATGAATAAATAAAAGAGAACATTATTAAAGAGGAGTATGTATGGAAGATTTAATTGTGCAGAAATACGGCGGCACCAGCGTCGGCACGGTTGAAAAAATCAAGCGAGTTGCAAGGCGGATTGTGGAGACGAAAAATGCCGGCAATAAGGTCGTTGTGGTTGTTTCCGCCATGGGAAAAACCACCGATGAGCTGGTGGATCTGGCTCTGGCCATCAATCCGAATCCGCCGAGCCGCGAGATGGATGTGCTGTTGGCCACAGGTGAGCAGGTGTCCATTTCCCTTTTAGCCATGGCCATCCAGACCATCGGCCATGATGTGGTGTCCCTGACAGGCGCTCAGTGCGGCATCCAGACATCGGACGTGCACAAGCGCGCCCGTATCAGCGGCATAGACACTGCCCGTATCGAGAGAGAGCTTGCCGATGAAAAGATTGTCATTGTGGCCGGCTTCCAGGGAGTGGATGAAAACCGCGATATCACGACTTTGGGCCGAGGCGGTTCTGATACCAGTGCGGTGGCCATTGCAGCGGCTTTAGAGGCAAAATGCTGCGAAATTTATACCGATGTGGATGGGGTCTATAATGCAGACCCGCGCGTTGTGCCCACAGCCACCAAAATGGATGAGGTCTCCTATCAGGAGGTTCTTGAAATGGCCAGTCTTGGCGCCGGTGTTTTGCACCCGCGTTCTGTGGAGCTTGCTGAAAAATTTAAAATGCCGCTCATCGTAAGATCGAGCTATAATAATAACGAAGGAACGATTATCAAGGAGGATGTTAAAATGGAAAAAGTGTTAGTTAGAGGAATTGCGTTAGACGAAAATATCGCTAAAATATCAATTTTTGAAGTACCGGACCAGCCAGGGATTGCTTTCAAGCTGTTCAGCATGCTGGCCTCCGCCAATATTCACGTAGACATGATCGTGCAGAATGTTAACCGCACCGCGGTCAATGATATCTCATTCACCGTCGATGCCGACGAGCTTCAGGAAGCAGTAGAAGTATCCCAGAAGTTTGCTTTTGAGGTCGAAGCCCAGAAGGTTGCCTTTGACAAGGGCGTTGCCAAGTTGTCTGTTGTGGGTACCGGCATTGTTGCCAATGCGGAAATTGCCTCTAAATTTTTTGAATCCCTCTTTGAGCTCGGCATCAATATCCAGACCATCAGCACCTCTGAAATCAAAATTTCCTGCCTGATCGATAAGGAACGGGCCAAGGAAGCCATGATCCATATTCATAAAAAATTCGATATGTAATATACTTTATCCGGATTGCTTTAAGGCGGTCCGGTTTTTTTATCCCCGGCTTTTCATCAGAGAAAATCTGCGCTATAATATAGAGTAAGAAATCGTGCTGAGGAGGGAAAGTATGAAAACAATTCAGGATTTTGCGGCACTGTTAGACGGCAGAGAATATAAAAAGGAAATGACAGAGGATGAAATCATACAGGCCAGAGAACTTGGCTTTGTCATTGTCTTTGGCTGCTCCGACGACCGGACGGTTTTTCACGGTGCCATCGAGGAGGAACGCCAGACCGTTGACGGCGGCACCCTTTATATTACGGAAAAAGGCCTGTTCGAGGACTGCCCCTGTAACTGTATCTATTCACAGGAGGCAAAGGAAAAGGCCAGCCCTATCGAGGTGAGATGGTGTAAAGGCCCCTATGTCTGGTCCTACAGAACTGAGATCCCCCACGAAAGCTTTGAGATCATCGACAATCAGCCCGCAGAAAACCTCAAGTTCTGCCAGGGAATGGTGTTTGACCTGAAAGGAATAGAATAAGCCTTTATGCAGCGTGCATATAAGACACGCTGCTTTTTTATTTGTTTCATTTCAGTCTCCTTTGGGTAATCAAAGAATATGATGAAAAAAGGAGAAATTAGAAATGGAAAAAACCATTGGCGACAATCGAAAGCTCAGAAATGGCTTTATTACTTATTTTATTGTCCTGATCGCCCTGGGCGCTGTCTTAATTCCCGTGCTGCCGGGAGGGGCGCTGCCTCTTGAAATTGTATTCTTAATTTTATTTCCGGGTATTCCCGGCACTGTGGTGTGGTACATTACCAATAACGGCCCCAAAAAGACGCCGAAGGAGTGGCTGCAGTACAACTGGTACGGTGTTGTGCTGTCCGGTGTCATTATCCTGACCGCGTTGCTGCTGCTTTTGCCGCAGTTCCGTTACCCGACGGATTACCTGTTCTTCACCCAGACTTTTGATGAGAATATCCCACGGGCAATCGAGAATGGACGGGCCTTTGAGGGCGTTCTTCAAAATCTTTTCTCAGGCCTGACACCAGAAAGCGCCTGGATGCTCAGAGCCTTTAACGTGGCTTTTCTCGTGCTTTTCGGCCTTCTTTTGGATCAGTGGCGCCGGAGTAAATCGCACAATGACCTGGTGGCTTTTCTGGTAACCACAGTCCTCATGGCCTTTTCGGTGATCACAGATTTCACCGCCTATGCAAGCCTGGTTTCCTTTATCCCGGCCGTTTGCTGTGCCGGCGTCTGTGTTATTCTGTATGACCGGTTTGACAGCGCACTGGCAGACCGTGACCTCAAAACCGCTTATATCGCGCTGCTGCTGTCACTGGTCTTTTTGCTCGTGACCTTCCTGCTGGCTCAGGTTCCCACCATGGTGACCTTTGTCCTGCTGACTGGCTACGTTTATTTTAACAGGGCGGCTCAATCCTCGGTGAAATACGTCGGCTTTTTTGCTTTGCTCTTTGTGTGGGGAACTGCCATCTATTTCGGCATCTCCCAGGCTCTGGCAGGCTCGGCGCAGCGGGTGCTTAACCTTGGACTGGACCCGGCAAGCTCTCTCGGGGCCTTTGGCGGCCGCCTGCTGTGGTTCTTCGGTACCGTGGTGCCAGGCTGTCTGAATAAGATCGTTGAGGCCTTTTTCGGCTCAGCCGTCTACTACAAAGACCCCATCAATCTGGCAGTGACGCCCTATAACCAGATGGTGGCCGGCATTTTTGTATTCTGCGTCCTGTTCTTCTTTATCCTGTCGCTGGTTACCTACTATAAAACCAGGCGCAAGGCGGCGGATGTTATTTTGCTGTTACTCTTTGTGCCGCTGGCTTTTATGTATTATCTGGTGCTTCTGCCCACCACCTTTGCCTCCTACGATACCCTTGGTGTCAATGCTGTTATTGTGTTTATCATGGTATTTGGTATCCGGGACCTGGTGCTTGTTGGGCGGGATACACCCAGTAAGCTTCAGAAGCGGGTCTACGTTTCCATCATCAGCGTTCTGATTTTTCTGCTGATCCTCAACAGCAACCTCTTTACCGCGCAGTTTATTACGGGCTGAGAATGCCCAGTCCAAAGCCTCTTTGTCAACGATTTTTAGTGGCAAAGAGGTCTTTTTATGCGCTTTTTCAGCAAAAACTTTGATAAATTTACAACGATGCTTGTTATGTGACAAGACAGATGCTATAATAGTTGGAAAGACTGTATACACGGAGGAGAATTATGAACGAGATGGTTGAGCGGATTTTAGAGCTCAAAAAGGAAAAGGATGTCGTGATTCTGGCACACTATTACGTGACCGGTGACATCCAGGATATAGCTGATTATGTGGGAGATTCCTACCTGCTCAGCAAAAAAGCAGCAGAGGCCAGTGAAAAGGTCATCCTGTTCTGCGGCGTCGAATTTATGGGAGAGAGCGCGAAAATCCTGAGCCCGGATAAAACCGTGCTCATGCCAGATATGGAGGCCGACTGCCCAATGGCCCATATGGTAACGCCTGAGGATATCCGGCAGCTCAAGGAAGAATGTCCCGATGCGGCTGTGGTCTGCTATATCAACTCAACCGCCGAAACCAAGGCCTGTGCCGATGTCTGCGTCACCTCATCCAACGCTGAGCGGGTTGTGGCCGCCATGCCTCAGAAGGAAATCTACTTTGTGCCGGATTCCAATCTCGGCCGCCATATTGCTGAAAAGCTGCCGGAAAAAACCTTCTATTTCCACAATGGCTTCTGTCCGACTCATGCCCGCATCAGCGAAGCACTTGTCAGGAGGGCAAAGGAAGACCACCCCGGCGCCAAGGTGCTCATGCATCCCGAGTGTATCCCGGAGGCCCTGGCTCTGGCCGACTATATTGGAAGCACCTCGGGTATCATCGACTTTCCGGGAAAGGATGGCGGCGACAGCTATATCATCGCTACTGAGGAAGGCGTTATGCACCAGATGAAAAAGCAGTACCCGGACAAGGCCTTTTATATGGTCGATGACCTCTGTATCTGCGAGAATATGAAGAAAAATACTTTGGAAAAAATCCTGAATACCCTTGAAACCTTTGACAATACAATGGAAATGGATGAGAAGCTGCGTGTGCAGGCATCCTGTTCCCTTAAAAAAATGCACGAGTTAGCACAGTAAGGAAGTGTGTGAAAATGAAGAATCATGCCGATGTTATTATCGTCGGAACCGGGGCGGCAGGTCTGTTCTGTGCCCTTAAGCTGCCCCAGAATTTGAGAATTATCATGATTACCAAGGATGAGGCTGAAAACAGCGATTCCTTCCTGGCCCAGGGCGGTATCTGTATGCTGAAGAGTCCTGAGGACTATAAAAGCTATTACGAGGATACCATGAAAGCCGGCCATTACCAGAACGACCCACAGGCCGTATCGGTGATGATCAACAGCTCGCCCCATATCATTGACGAGCTGGTCCGCTATGGGGTGGACTTCAGGCGGAAGGGCAGTGAATTTGCCTTTACCCGCGAAGGGGCCCATTCTACCCCCAGAATCCTGTACCACGACGATGTGACTGGCCGGGAGATCACCAGCAAGCTGCTGGAACAGGTAAAAACCCGCAGAAACATTGAGTTTCACGAGTTTACCACCATGATCGACCTGATCTGCGAAAACAGCCGGTGCTCTGGCATTATGGCCCGGAGCAAAACAGGGGAAACCTTCCCGCTTTACGCGGAAAACATTGTACTGGCAACAGGCGGCCTGGGCGGCCTGTTCCGCTATTCCACCAATTATCCACACATTACCGGGGACGCTCTGGGCATTGCCATCCGGCATGGCATTGCGGTAAAAAACATCAATTATATCCAGATCCATCCCACCACCCTGTATTCCCAAAAGCCAGGCCGTTCTTTTCTGATCTCCGAATCGGTCAGGGGAGAGGGCGGTATTCTGTTAAACGCCAAGGGCGAGCGCTTTGTCAATGAGCTGCTTCCCAGAGATCTGCTGACTGAGGCCATCGAGAAGCAGAAGGCCATTGACCACAAGGAGTATGTACGTTTATCCGTCGTTCATCTCGGGGCAGAGGCCATCAAGGGGCGATTTCCGAATATTTACAGGCATTGTCTGGAAGAGGGCTACGATATGACAAGGGAGCCTATACCCGTCACACCGGCCCAGCACTATTTTATGGGCGGCATTGAGGTCGACCTGGACAGCCGTACCTCCTTTGAGAATCTGTACGCGGTGGGGGAAACCAGCTGCAACGGCGTTCACGGGGCCAACCGCCTCGCCAGCAACTCCCTGCTGGAGAGCCTGGTCTTTGCCGAAAGGGCAGCCCGGCATATCGCGGCAGAGCCGCGGCGCAGCATGGCCTTGGGCCTGCCGGCTTTTTCGATGCTGTCAGCGCCTCAGGTGGTTCCGGATTACAAATCATTGATATTAGAGGAAATTAAGAGAGAGGACACACATTTTTATGAACAATGGTGCAACAATTAAAATAAATGTTGACGAGGCAATACTGAGCGCCCTGCGGGAGGATGTGACCAGTGAGGACATTACCACAAACGCGGTCATGCGTGAGCCCCGGCAGGGCAGGGCAGAGCTTATCTGTAAACAGGACGGTGTGCTGGCCGGGATCGGCGTTTTCAGACGGGTATTTGAGCTTTTAGACGATACCGCTGCTTTTGAACTTTACTGTGAGGATGGCGATAAGGTATCAGAGGGCGCCGTTATCGGCATTGTCACCGGTGATATCCGCTGTCTGCTCACTGGCGAACGGACCGCCCTGAATTTTCTCCAGCGTATGAGCGGCATCGCCACCTATACCAGAGGTCTGGCCGATGTGCTGGAGGGGAGCCAGACAAAGCTGTTGGATACGCGTAAAACTACGCCAAATATGCGTGTTTTTGAAAAGTACGCTGTCAAGGTTGGCGGCGGCTATAACCACCGCTATAACCTGTCCGATGGTATTCTGCTGAAGGATAACCATATCGGCGCTGCCGGAAGTGTGAAAAAGGCAGTGGCCATGGCAAAAGAATACGCTTCCTTTGTGCGCAAGATCGAGGTAGAGGTTGAAAATCTTGAGATGCTGGAGGAAGCCCTTGAGGCCGGAGCGGATATTATCATGCTGGATAACATGGACAGCGAGACCATGAGAAAAGCAGTGGCCATGGTTGATGGCCGTGCTGAGACGGAGTGCTCGGGCAATGTTACCCTTGAACGTCTGAGTGAGATTGCTGAGATTGGCGTCGATTATGTCTCTTGCGGTGCGCTGACGCATTCCGCACCCATTCTGGACTTTTCACTCAAGAATCTCAGGCCAGTTAAAGCGTAGAATACAGAGAAAGAAAGGTTGGTGATTATTTGGACGGAGAACAGCGGCGCAGGGAAATTATGGATGTGCTCAGGACCACCAAAGCTCCCGTATCCGGCGCCTTTCTGGGAAAAAAGTTTCATGTCAGCCGGCAGGTTATCGTTCAGGACATTGCCCTGATCCGCGCGAACTGCCCGGGCATTATCTCCACACATCGAGGCTATATTATGACCCAGCCTGCCTATGTCAGCCGGGTCTTTAAAGTCTGCCACGAGCCCGATCAGATTGAGGATGAGCTTAACCGTATCGTGGATGCAGGGGCAAGAGCTGTGGACGTCTTTGTCAGACATGCTATTTACGGTAAAATTGAAGCTGAGCTCAATGTATTTTCCAGGCGGGATGTGCGCCTCTTTGTGGATAAGGTAAAAAATCAGGGGGTAAAGCCTCTGACGGATATTACCGGCGGCGAGCATTACCACACTGTGGAAGCAGATTCCGAGAGTATTCTGGATGAGGTTGAAGAGGCCCTGCAAAGTGTAGGTATTCTCATAGGCGTTGAATAAACATATGGCAGAAGCGGTTAAATGCTTCTGCTTTTTTCGTTGTTCGCAAAAGGGCCGAATGGGTATAAATGACAATAAATAAGGGTTTCTTTTTTGATGAAACCGTTATATAATAGAATCATCAAGGAAAAGAGGTAAGAAATGAAAAAGAGACATTTAATCGCACTTTTTATGATTCTTTTGCTCCTGATCCCGTCGCTCAGCGGCTGCGGAAAAGATCTGACCACAAAAATATCTCTGGAATCAGGAGAATACTATGGTGAACAGGAAGTCACCCTTTCAAATGCCGGAACCGGAACGATTTATTACACCCTCGACGGCTCTGACCCAAGGGATGGCGGCAATGAATATAATCCTGAAATGCCACTGAAGATCAACTATGATTCAACCCTGAAGGCCTACACTAAGGAAGGCAGCAGTAAGGGGAAGGTTGTTGAAGCCACCTACACTATTAAAAATATGGAACAGACCGATCAAAGCTCGGGCGCGCTGATGTTTACATCCTATATCCGCGGCACCTACCAGAGTGGTGATTCCAAAATCATCTTTAACCATGACCGTTCCCTTGAATGGCAGAACGGCTCGGATACTGGCAGTTCACCCTATACCATTACAATGTCCAGCGACGAGGACCCGTTAAAGGCGACGCTAACTTACATCAATAACGATGGCAAGGAGGCTAAATACGATATTGACGCCAACGCTATCTGGGACGATGGTTCCCTGATCATTAACGGAACCACCTACCAGCCTGTGGATGAAGAAGAGGAATAACTGGACGGTCAGACAATAATAAAAAGAACCGCTCAATTGAGCGGTTCTTTTTATGTATAAGAGATTAGTAGGTAAAGAACGAGGATTTATACGCGCGGCATGGTTTTAGTCGCAACAACATCCACACCAGTGCCTAAAACGTCTTTGATGATGACATCGCCCATTTTGACAGGAGCGTCGACAACAATTTTGTCGATTTCTTTCATGACATCAAAGATTTTTCCTTTTGGCACAGCATCGGCTGTTTTGACGGGCAAACGAGCCATTAAAGCACCGTTGATCACAACAGTGGTCGGGATCACGCGTTTAGGATTGGTTACTTCTTCAATCCCATATTTTTCACCATTTTTGCAGGTGTTGCCCGTTACAGTGTATTTGCCGTCTTTTTCTTCAACGACCATTTGGCATCCTAAAGGGCATGAAATACATGTTACATTAGTTTTCATTTTTTTGCCTCCTTCGGTTCGACAATAAATTCTATTTTACCATTTGGGTATTTTTCCAGTACTTCTTTTTTGATATTGAAGTTTACCATTTCAGCAGGCAGGAATTTTCTGGCTTTTTTGGTAGCGATCTTTTCACCGTTAATATAGGCATTGACAACACTGTCGGCATAGACGTTGCGGACACGCATGTAGAAAGTCAGGGCATCGTCCATGTTGGCTAAAGAAACGTGCTGTGGTACAACATAGGAGATACCATCGCCGTTGACAGTGTCAAAGTTTGTTTCAGTGGATAATTCACCCTTGATATATTTGGCAGCACCTTTACCAGCCAGTACAGATTCTTCGGATACGAAGTCAACCAGGTCATGTACATGTACAACATTACCACAGGCAAATACGCCAGGCATGCTGGTTTCACGCAGCTCTCCGACAACCGGACCACTGGTGCGGCCGTCAATATCAACGCCTGCGTTGCGGGAGATTTCATTTTCAGGAATCAAACCAACGGATAAGAGAAGGGTATCACATGGGATGAATTCTTCTGTTCCAGCAATTGGTTTGCGGTCATCACCGACCTGCATCACGGTAACGCCTTCGATACGGTCTTTGCCGTGGATAAAGGTGATGGTGTGGGATAACTTCAATGGGATATCATAGTCATCCAGACACTGCACAATGTTACGAACCAAACCGTTGGAATAAGGCATTAATTCACAGACCGCCTGCACATGAGCGCCTTCCAACGTCATACGGCGTGCCATGATGAGTCCGATATCGCCGGAGCCCAGGATTACAACTTCCTTACCAGCCATGTAGCCTTCCATGTTGATGAAACGCTGCGCGGTACCGGCGGTGAAAACACCGGCGGGGCGGTAACCCGGAATACCAATGGCGCCTGAGGTACGTTCGCGGCAGCCCATGGTCAGGATAACAGATTTAGTTTCAATGGCAGTATAGCCGTCTTCTTCATTGATGGCGTGAACGATTTTAGTGTCGCCCTTGTCTTCCATGTCAAGAACCATGGTGTTCAGTTCATAGGGAATTCCCAGTTCAACAACCTGATCAATATAACGTTCTGCATATTCAGGGCCTGTTAACTGTTCTTTAAATGTATGTAAGCCGAATCCGTTATGGATACACTGGTTCAGGATACCGCCGAGTTCACGGTCACGTTCCAGAATCAGCACATTTTCAGCACCGTCTTTTTTTGCTTCTACAGCCGCAGCAAGGCCAGCAGGGCCGCCGCCTAAAATAACTACATCATAAATCATTGCTTATGCTTCCTCCCCGTTAGATTTTGTTTTTCCGCACAGGATATATGCTTTGTCCTTTGAATCGTACATAACATCATCCATTTCACAACCCAGTTCCCGCGCTAAGATTTCAACGACTCTCGGAGAACAGAAACCGCCCTGGCAGCGTCCCATACCGGCACGACAGCGTTTTTTAACACTCTTAACAGTGGTTGCACCGGCACTGCGGTGAATAACGTCAAGAATTTCGCCTTCTGTGATGGTTTCGCAACGGCAGATAACCTTACCGTATTTAGGATCTTTAGCGATCAGCTCACGTTTTTCTTCTTCAGACAGTTCGTTAAAGTAAACGTGCTTTCTGTTTTTAGGATTGAAGTTTTCATTTTCCTTTACGTCGATGCCCTGGCGTTCGAGCATTGGGATAATGATTTCTTCAACAACATACCAGCCGGCAGCCGGAATAGAGGTCAGGCCCGGAGATTCGTAGCCAGCGAAGTTGACAAAGTTTTTAACCGGAGATTCTTCGATGATGAAGTCGCCGTCAGTGGTCGTGTAGGTATCCGCAACAGGTGTGTTTCTTGTACCTGCGTAAGAACGAATAATTTTGTTGAAGCTGTTCTTTAAGGTTGGGCAGTTCTTCAATGCGTTTTCCTTAATGTAGTCAAGCTTATCCTGTGTGGTGGAGATATCACCCTTTTCAACAGGGGAGGCATCTGGTCCGATTAACAGGTTGCCGTGTACGGTTGGGGCAACGAGGATACCCTTGCCGTTTTTGGTTGGGCATGGGAAGATAACGTTGTTAACCAGTCCGCCAACTTCTTTGTCAAAGATGAAGTAGTTTCCTTTACGCGCTAAAAGCTTGAAGTAAGGTTCTCCAACCATCTTATAGATGTCATCAGCATAAACACCGGCAGCGTTGACAACAATTTTGGCTTCGATGTCTTCTCCAGTAGTTTTGATTAAGAAAGAGCCATTTTTATTCTGGATATTGGTTACCAGATGGTTCAATTTAAGTGTAACACCATTGTCAACTGCATTTTCAGCAACCTTGGCGCATAATTCGAAAGGTGAAACAAGGCCGGCAGTACCAGCGTATAAAGCACCGCAGATATCAGGGTTGATGTTTGGTTCCATTTCATGGACTTCATCCTTGAATAGGATACGCATATCCGGAACACCATTAACCAGACCGTTCTGATAGAGTTCGTGGAGCTTCATCATTTCGTGTTCAGTATGGGCAACGACCAGAGACCCGGTACGTTTAAAAGGAACATCCAGATCATCACATACTTTTTCATACATGATGTTACCGGCGGCATTGAATTTACCCTTTAATTTATAGGAAGGCGCATCGAAACCAGCATGAACGATAGCTGAATTTGCCATGGTGATCTGATTTCCCACATCATTTTCTCCATCCAACAGAACCACATCCAACTGAAAGCGGGATAACTCCCGGGCTATGTAGGAACCGGCAATACCAGCGCCTATAATAGCGATATCATACATAATAAATCCTCCTTGATTTGTTATAATATATTTAAAAATATAGACAAAGTTAGTTGTTCAATAAAAAAACCACACAATCTTCTCAGAAATTTAAAATACTAAGAAAATTAGTGCGGCTCTCCATTGCCATTGATTTAGTTTTTATTCTCCATCAGGTTTAAGGGGTTCATCTTCTCTATTATTTTGCTCACTTTTTATGCTTGAAAAGGCGTCCCATAACGGCTTATATGAGGTACTGGCAGAGATCGCACCAGCGTCGATACAAGAACGAACCTCTTCTTCTGTCTCGATAAACCCGCCAGTGATGATTGGAACCGTCAGTTCCTTTTTTACACTGTGGATAATCTTGGGAACGAGTCCGGGCAAAATCTCAACGGCGTCAGGCCGGATTTTTTTTGCCGAGTTGATGGAAACGTCCATGGCGGACGAGTCCAATAAAAATAAACGCTGTATGGTCATCAGACCTTCCTGCTTGGCACGGGCAACGAGAGAATTCTTCGTCGAGATAATGCCAGTAGGATTGATCTCTTCCTTCAGATATTTGATAAAGTAATTATCTTGGGCGTATCCTTTGATAAGATCCAGATGGACAAAGGCATACTTACCAGCGTGGTTCACATACTCAACCATTTTTTTGAGATTGTAGATGTTACCACCCAGTAAAAAGATAATCTGTGTGTCCGACGCGATGGCGTCGTGAATATCCTTGGGATTTCTGACAGCGGCGATGATCGGATTCGCTTGAAACATAAGAAAACATTTTCTTGTCGACATTAGGTCCTCCTTAGACTCATCTATGCCTGTATTCTAGCATAAAGGCATTCGGAGGTAAATAGTTTTTTTAGACTTTTTGTACTTTTGTTAAAGTTTTTGCCGGGAAAGTCCGAAAACTCCCCGACAAAAACCGTTCATTTTTACTTTTGATAACAAAGAGGCTTATTCAGCTTCTTCCCAACCCTTTGCACATTCTACAGCTTTTACCCAGCCTTTGTACAGTTTAGCGCGAACTTCGGAATCCATCATTGGTTCGAAGGTTCTGTCGATTTTCCATGCGTCGGTAACTTCTTCTTTACCATGCCAGAAATCTACAGCTAAACCAGCTAAGTAGGAAGCACCCATAGCGGTAGTTTCAACGATAGACGGTCTGTCTACTGGAACACCAAGGATGTCAGCCTGGAACTGCATTAAGAAATCATTGTTGCATGCGCCGCCGTCAACTTTGAGAGATTTCAGGGATACGCCGGAGTCTTTTTCCATAGCGTCCAGAATATCTTTTGTCTGGTATGCTAATGATTCAAGAGTTGCACGGATTAAATGGCATTTATTTGCGCCACGTGTTAAACCAACAATTGCGCCACGAGCGTAAGCATCCCAATGGGGAGCGCCCAGGCCAGTGAAAGCAGGTACCATGTATACGCCGTTTGTATCTGGAACTTTCTTAGCGAAATGTTCAGAGTCTGGGGAAGTATCGATGATCTTTAATTCGTCTCTCAGCCACTGGATAGCAGCACCAGCTACGAAAATAGAACCTTCAAGAGCATAGTCAACCTGTCCGTCAAGGCCCCATGCGATGGTTGTTAACAAGCCGTTTGTAGATTTAACGAATTTTTCCCCTGTGTTCATCAACAGGAAGCAGCCTGTGCCATAGGTGTTTTTAGCCATACCAGGTTCGAAGCAAGCCTGTCCAAAGAGGGCTGCCTGCTGGTCACCAGCGATACCGGCAATTGGAATTTCGCCACCGAATAAAGTAGTGCTTCCGAAAACACCGGAGGAAGGTTTAACTTCTGGTAATAAGGACATTGGGCATTTGAATTCAGAACATAATTTTTCATCCCATTTAAGTGATTTGATATTGAAAAGCATGGTTCTGGAAGCGTTAGAGTAATCTGTTGCGTGAACTCTGCCTTCAGTTAATTTCCAGAGCAGCCATGTGTCAATGGTACCAAATGCTAATTCGCCTTTTTCAGCTCTTTCGCGAACGCCTTCAACATGGTCTAAGATCCATAATAATTTAGTAGAAGAGAAGTATGGATCAAGAATAAGACCGGTATTGTCCTGAACATAGTCAGCGAAGCCAGGAATGGCGTTAAAGTCATCAGCATAGCTGGCGGTACGGCGGCACTGCCAAACAATTGCATTATATACAGGTTCGCCTGTTTTTCTATCCCAAACAACGGTGGTTTCACGCTGGTTTGTAATACCGATTGCAGCGATATCATCAGCGGTTGCGCCAACTTTTGCCATTGCTTCACTTACAACACCACTCTGAGTAGCCCAAATTTCCATTGGATCATGTTCAACCCAACCTGGTTTTGGATAAATCTGAGTAAATTCTTTCTGTGCAACGCTTACAATTTCGCTTTCATGATTGAATAAAATCGCTCTTGAACTTGTGGTTCCGGCATCCAGTGCTAATACATACTTTTTAGACATAAGTATAACCCCCTAAAATAAATTAAAATATATTTATTTAATTATGCTTCTGAAATACTATCAGCATAAATAAACCAAATGTTAATAAATGGTACAGTTTTCATTAAAAAAAGGCACAGACTAACAACATTAACATATTCTTTTTATGCAATGCGAAAGTGTGGCCCTCCTAGACTCCTGCCCAATATTTAGATAACAACAATTCTACTGACATGTCTGCGATTACATCACCTTTATATAAGGTGTGTCGCTCTCAGTTCGATTTAATGATATTATAGCACAATCTGGATATTGTGTAAAGGATTTACAATCTAAAAACAAAGTTAATTTTTTAACAAAGTCGAGAGGCGCCTGTTTAAGGGGCTTTAAGGGGATTCTGAAATTTTTTTCAGAAATAATCAGGAATCCCCCAAAAATCATTTTATAGATGAAAAGAGTGTTTTTTTGTTCAACAAACATAAAATTTTGCCAATTGAAAAATTAACTTATCAATTGGGTAAAACTGTGATATAGTATAAATTAAATAACCAAAGTTCATTAGGAGGGAATTCTTATGAAAAAATTTATCAATGATGTTGAAAACGTTGAAAACGAGATGCTTGAAGGGATCGTCGATGCCCATCCGGATTATGTTAAACGCCTTGAAGGCTTAGACGTACTGGTAAGAGCAGATAAAAAAGAAGGAAAAGTAGCGCTTGTCAGCGGCGGCGGCAGTGGACATGAACCAGCTCATGGCGGTTTTGTCGGTCGAGGGATGCTAGATGCTGCGGTAGCCGGCGCTGTATACACATCTCCAACACCGGATCAGGTTTACGAAGCAATCAAAGCAGTTGATGCCGGAAACGGTGTGTTATTAGTCATCAAGAATTACACCGGTGATGTCATGAATTTTGAAATGGCGGCTGAAATGGCAGAAGGCGACGGCATTGAAGTGGCTTCTGTTGTTACAAACGATGACGTTGCAGTACAGGACAGCCTTTATACAACTGGCCGCCGCGGCGTTGCCGGAACCATTTTTGTTCATAAAATTGCCGGAGCCAAGGCAGAAGCAGGCGCTCCTTTAGCAGACGTTAAGGCTGTTGCTGAAAAAGTCATCGCCAATGTGCGCACCATGGGCGTTGCCATCAAACCATCAACCGTTCCTGCAGCAGGAAAACCGGGCTTTGAACTGGCAGAAGATGAAATGGAAATCGGTATTGGTATCCACGGCGAACCGGGAACCCACCGCGAAGCTTTAAGACCGGCGAACGAAATCGTAGACCATCTGCTTGAAAAGATTTTAGCAGATATTGACTACTCCGGCTCCGAAGTTGCTGTCATGGTTAACGGCGGCGGCGCAACACCTGCGATGGAGCTTTACATTCTTAACAAACGTGTTCACGATGTATTAACCGAAAAAGGCATCAAGATTGCCAAAACTTTTGTTGGCAACTATATGACCTCAATCGATATGGCTGGGGCTTCCATCAGTCTGTTAAAACTGGACGACGAAATGAAGGAACTGCTGAACGCACCGGCAGATACCATTGCATTAACACAATTTTAAGTAATTCTTTAAATTAGATATGATATCATAGTGACAGGCCGGTTAGGCCTGTCATTTTAGAGCATATTAAAAATAACACAGAGATACGGAGAGGATATGGAGAAAGCAGCACGGAACCTCCGGCTCTGTGTCTTTGTGTTTCTTTTAATAGTAGAAAGGAATTAATTATGGCAGCAACAAAAGAAAATGTATTAACTTTTATTCACCTGTTTAATGATAAAATGCAGGAGCACCGTCAGGCTCTGACCGACATGGACCAGGCCATCGGTGATGGTGACCACGGTATTAACATGAGCCGCGGCATGAAAGCCGTTGAAGAAAAATTACCCACATTTGAAGAAAAGAACATTGACGATATCTTAAAGGGGGTTGGTATGACACTGGTTTCCACTGTTGGCGGCGCATCCGGCCCATTGTATGGCACTGCGTTCATGAAGGCTGGAATGACCTCCAAGGGAAAGGATGAACTGACCGCTGAGGATATCAGCGCAGCTCTGGAAGCTGCTATTGAAGGGATCAAGCAGCGTGGTAAATCCACCACAGGTGAAAAAACCATGCTTGATGCCATTGTACCAGCCAAAGAAGCCTATGATAAAGCTATTTGTGAAGGAAAAGGCATTGCGGACGCACTGGCGGACGCTGAAGCTGCTGCATGGGACGGCGTCGAGTATACCAAAACAATCATCGCAACCAAAGGCCGCGCAAGCTATCTGGGTGAACGCAGCATCGGACACCAGGATCCTGGAGCAACCTCTATCACCTATTTAATTCAGGCAGCGAAAGAAGCTGGAGAACAGGCCGGAGCGTAAACCATGGTAGGAATCGTTGTTGTATCACACTCACAGAAAGTAGCGGAAGGCGCTAAGGAACTGGCCCTGCAGATGGCGGCTGATGCAAAGATTGCAGCGGCAGGCGGTCTTCAGGATGGCAGCATTGGCACTGATATGGAAAAGATCACCAATGCCATCAATGAAGTTATGTCCGATGATGGCGTGATTATGTTAGTCGATATGGGGTCAGCCATCATGACCTCTGAAATGGCCATCGAGATGTCTGACAATCCTGAAAAGATTAAAATTGTCGATACTCCTGTTGTTGAGGGAACAATCTTTGGAGCGGTTGAAGCTTCAATTGGCTCTTCGATGGAACAGATTATGGACGTTTTAGCGCAGGCTAAAACCCAGCCAAAATTCTAATTAATTATTGCAGGAAAGAGGACCGTACGTTTATGCACGGTCCTCTTTCCTTTTTTTGATGAATTGTAATCGAGGGGGCACTATTCTTGAAATCTCATTAAAAATATGATATTATTGTAAAAATATTAGAAAAAAATATATTGTGCAAAAGGGTAAGGATGAATGCGGTATGAATGAAAAGCAAAAAAAAGCAGTTCTTTGGATAAGCGTGGTTGTATGGATGGGCATTATCTTTATGTTTTCAGCACAAAACTCCACAGAATCATCCTCCTTGAGCGGAAGCGTTGTCGGAGCGATACTCCATGCCATCAAGACTGTTTTTCCAGATATACGGCAGATAGAACTGAATCATCTGCAATTGTGGATCAGTTTTTTTATCAGAAAGGCAGCGCATGCCTCTATTTATTTTATTCTGGGCATATTAGTATACACTGCAATCGGAAAAAAAGTCAGCCGAAAAAAGCGTTTTTTGATGGCTGTTGCGGTTTGTTTCCTTTATGCGTGCACCGATGAGTTCCACCAGCGTTTTGTTCCAGGCAGAAGCTGTGAATTCAGAGACGTATGTATTGATACTGGCGGAGCGCTTTTAGGGATCAGTTTTGTCATTTTCATCAACTGGATAAGGCGCATCAAAAATGGCAGACCATGGAAAGAAGCCATCCGTGACATCCGTATTCATGGAATTCTCTGGGGGATTACCGGTGTTATCTTTGTGATTGTTTTATGCTGCCTTTACCTGTATCTCGGTAAGAATATCCTGGTGACCACAAAATATACCATGAAATCAGCGGATATACCGGAAGCCTTCGATGGCTATAAAATACTGCAGATCTCGGATTTTCACTCAAAAAAATTTCCAGATAATAATGAGGGACTGGCAAAAACGATTAATGAATTGGAGCCGGACATTATTGTGGCAACCGGTGATATGCTGAACGCCGCCCAGGATGATGACGGAGAGGTGTTTCTGGAGCTGATCCCAAAGCTTGACCCGGATATTCCGATTTACTATACGGCAGGCAACCATGAGAGTGTTGATGAAATAACAGATCCCAAAAGTGCGAGCGTATATTTTGAGCGTATTGCAGAGCTGGGGGTTATTCGTCTGGATAATGGGAAGGTCGTTTTGAATAAAGAAGGTGAGAGCATTGACCTGTACGGCTTGGAAATAGAGATGACCTATTACAGAGATCGAAGAAATCCGGATTTTGATAAGCTCAAGCTTAAATCGGAGCATATTGAAGAATTGATTGGTCCGGCAGAGGATTCACGGTTTGTGGTTTTGATGGCTCATAACCCACTTTATTTTGAAGCTTATGCCAAATGGGGGGCAGACCTGACGTTAACAGGCCATGTTCACGGCGGAATGATTTATGTGCCGTTAAAGGGCGGAATGTTTTCCCCAGAGTATAGCCTTTGGCCCCAGTATTATGCAGGGGACTATCATATGGATGATAAGGTTATGTTTGTAAACAGAGGGATTGGCAGCAGTGGAACCATACCGGTACGAATTCTGGATAATCCTGAAGTATGCTTAATTACCCTGGAAAAGCTTCAATAAAATGTGTTCTCAACAATGGGCAGTGCTGTTAATTTTTAGCAGCATAAAGTTTAGATGATTTATAAAATAAAAAATTGATTTATCGGTTGTTTAATAGTATAATCACTTATAAATAAATTAATTAGAAGGCATTATTGATTAAAACAATAATGCTTTTAATATGTCTGAGAACATGGGAGAAGTTAATGAAAAAAGATTCCAAGGATATGGCAGTACGTGTTGCATTCCTGATTTTCTTGGATGCGGTGGTACTCTTTTTATCCTATTTATTTGCGTTTTTGCTGACGTACAATTTTAAAATTCCCTTTAATTTTGTCAGTGGCGCGCGTTGGTTTTTAGCCATGGGGATCGGCATTAAGGTGGTTGTTTTTTTCATCACTGGTATGTACAACACCCTTTGGCGTTATGCAAGCATTGAAGAGCTCTGGCAGATAACCTTTTCTGTTATTCTCGCGAACATTCTGACCTTTGTGCTGTATTTTGCCATCGGCGCAGGGATTCCGACGACTGTTCAGATTCTGTCATTTGTATTTGACTTGATCATGGTAGGGGCGATCCGCATTTTCTATCGAACCGGGAGACGCATAAAACAGGGAGTCGGAGGTAAAGGCAACTGCAGGAATGTACTGATCGTCGGCGCAGGTGAAGCGGGTATTAAGATTCTAAGGGAGCTGGCGGCAGGCGAGATGAAAAGCTATGTCGTTGGTTTTGTGGATGATAATGTCTATAAACAGAAAAAGAAAATCAATGGTCTGACAGTCTTAGGCGGCCGAGAAGATATTCCCGAAATTGTTGAGGATGAACAGGTCAACGAAATCATCATTGCGCTGCCGTCTGTTCCTAAAAAGGAAATGAATGAAATTGCGGAGATCTGCCATAAAACAGGACGTCCAGTCCGGGTTTTACCCAGTTTTGATGACATCCTGAATTATGACGTCAGCCTCAGCAAGCTGAGAGACCTGCAAATAGAAGACTTACTGGACCGGGATGAAATCCATCTGGATAAAAGTGTCATTTCTGAGTTTATCAGAGGCAAGGTGGTGTTGGTGACGGGCGGTGCAGGTTCCATCGGTTCTGAGCTCTGCCGGCAGATCATCAAGTATCAGCCGAAGCAGCTTGTTATACTGGATATTTATGAGAATACGCTATATTATTTAGAGCTGGAGCTGCGGCGCTATATCCATGAACTGGAAATTGAAAGTGGCTATGCCATACGTCTGGATCTGGAGATTACAAGTATTCGCGATAAAGCCAGTGTCAACAGTCTGTTTGAACGTTATCGCCCGCAGGTGGTCTTCCATGCGGCGGCGCATAAGCATGTCCCGCTGATGGAGAAGACGCCAAAGGAAGCGGTAAAAAACAACATTTTTGGTACAAGAAATGTGTTGGACGCCTGTGTTGAGTATCAAGTCGAAAAATTTGTGCAGATATCCACAGACAAGGCTGTCAAGCCTACAAATGTAATGGGAACGACTAAGCGTGTTTGTGAAATGCTGATCCAGCTTTACGATCAGCATAACCGAACAGAGTTTGTCGCAGTGCGTTTTGGAAATGTTCTCGGAAGCAATGGCAGCGTTATTCCCATATTTAAAGAACAAATCGCAAACGGAGGACCGCTGACAGTCACCCATCCCGATATAGAAAGGTTTTTCATGACCATTCCTGAGGCAACACAGCTGGTTCTTCAGGCCGGCAGTATCGCCCACGGTGGAGAGATCTTTGTGCTGGATATGGGGGAACCGGTTAAAATTAAGGATTTGGCCGAGCGTATGGTCCGTCTCTCGGGTTATGAGCCTTACACAGAGATGCCGATTGTCTTTTCAGGCTTGAGACCAGGGGAAAAATTATACGAAGAGCTTTCCTACGATATGGCTGAATTTGATAAAACACGGTATAAAGATATTTTTGTTGAAAAGCCAGAGGTTTTTGATGAAATAGTAATACATGATGAGCTTGAAAAGTTGAAACAAATTGTTGATAGCGGGACGATGGCAGAAGTGATTGAGCAATTGAAAATAATCGTTCCAGACTATCACCCTAACCGTGAAACTAATATTTAAAAAGAGATACAAGGAATATAAAAATTCCTTGTATCTCTTTCTCTTTTAAGTTATAATTGTTTTTGTTATAATAAAATAGTTATAATTTAAAGTATATAAAATAATGAAGGGAAAATTTTGATGGAAGAGATTAGTTTACATGACATATTGGATATGTTAAAGGAAAACTGGAAATTTATTGTCATTTTAACGTTGTGTTTTATGATTGTGGTTTCAGTATTTACCATCTTCTTTATGAACAAAGAGTACAGCAGCTACACAACATTAATGATCGGTAAATCGGAAGGCTATTCTGATACAAATGCCAATGCGAACTATAATGAAGTATTGACTAACCAGAAATTAGTTGGTACCTACAGTGAAATCGCAAAGAGTAAAAGTGTTGTTTCAGAGGTTGAAAATAATTTAAATCTTGATTTAAGCGACGGACAGCTTTCTAAAATGATTGATGTTACAACCGTGAATGATACAGAGCTGATAAAGATTACGGTTACAGATAAAGACCCTGTTGAGGCAGCTAACATTGCCAATGAAACAGCGAAGGTGTTCATGTCCAATATTGGCGAATTGATGAAGATCAGTAATTTGCAGGTAGTTGACGCGGCAGAGGTCAATTCCAATCCAGTTTCTCCGAATTTAAAACTGAATGTTGCGATTGCCTTTTTACTTGGTATTGTTGTGAGTGTTTTTATTATCTTTATCAGAGAAATGCTCAATACCAGCGTTAAGTCTGTTGAGGAATTAAAAGAGCTTATTGATGGGGTACCGGTTGTCGCGGTTATACCACATTCTGAAGAGCTGATGACTCAGTCTGAAGGAGGTAAAAAATAATGAAGGATTCCATAATCACCTATAAATCTCCTAAAGATCCAATTTCTGAAGCTTTCAGGAATATGCGTACCAACATTACCTTTGCCGACATTGATGACGAAATGAGGGTTCTTACAATTACAAGCACAGGTAAAGGCGAAGGGAAGTTGACGATTATTGCAAATTACGCTGTTGCCCTTGCCCAGTCAAAAAAGAAAGTGCTTTTGATTGACTGTGACTTGCGTCGTCCCAGAATTCACCGCTTGTTTGAACAGCCCAATAAAAGAGGACTGACGAATATACTTTTAAGAGAATGTGAGCCAACAGAAGCGATCCAGACAACCGATGTGGAAAATCTTTTTATGATTTCTTCAGGCCCTATCCCGCCAAACCCTTCGGAAATTCTGGCCAGCAAGCGGCTTATTGAATTAATCAACCAGTTTAAACTGGCTTTTGATTATATTCTGATTGACGCGCCGCCAGTTGGCGTTGTGACAGATGCCGCGGTTCTTTCGCATGTAACAGATGGTTATATTGTAGTTGCGGCGATCAGTGTAACCAATAAGGAAGGAATACGCATGGCCCTTGAAACACTGCGCAACGTCAATGGAAATATTGTCGGTGTCGTAGCGAATAACGCGCCTGTAAGCAAGCGGAGCGGATATTACTATTACTACAGTGCTTACGAGGAAGATCAGCATCAAAGCAAGAAAGAGAAGAAGCAGCGGAAAATCAAAGAAAAAAGAGTAAAGTAAGGGGCAGACAGTATGATTGATATACACACGCATGTGCTATACGGTATCGATGATGGTTCCCCAACAATTGAAAACAGTCTTGAAATGCTCAGAGTTGCTGAACGGACAGGTTTTCGCGGTGTTGTTTTAACGCCGCACTATATGAGCTATACAAATTTTGTTTCCAGAGTTGCTGAGAATAAAAAAAGATTAAAAGCTTTGATAAAAGCAGTTGCGGAAGAGAATATCAATATACAGCTGTTTTTGGGAAATGAGCTCTATTACGAACCGGATATGATACAGATGGTTGAAACAGGTGAGTTTACCACCCTGAACAAAAGTAATTATTTTTTAGTGGAAACCATGCGGCATGATTCAAGCGTGGAACATTTGCAGGAATTTCTTTACCGGTTACAGGCAAAGGGATACTCAACGATTTTAGCGCATCCTGAAAGATATGACTTTGTCAGGGAAGATCCTAATATATTATTGGATTTTATGGATAAAGGAACCTATATACAGACAAACGCATTGAGCTTAACAGGTTTTTACGGAAGTGCGTCGAAAGAGACCGCTGAGATCATGCTGGAGCATAATATGGTCCAGTTTCTGGCCAGCGATGCGCACCGTGTTAAAAGCTACGAACTGATGGAAAGAGCATTGGATCGTGCGGAAGAAATTGTTGGCCGTAAAAAATTTGAGCAAATTATGAATTTGAATCCGGCAATTGTTCTTAGCAATAAGGGGACGATTGAGTGCCGTCCGGTCGAATACAGCCCTAAGAAAAAACATCATTTTTTCCCTTCATTTAAGAAGACCGGCAAAAAACGTTTAGGAGGGGTGGGAATTCAGTAAATGAAACATGTAAAGAATACAGTGATCGTCATTCTGTTTGTGGTGTTTTGTGTCCTTATTGTGTATGGTTTAAAAACCTGGAATAATGACGGCAAAAAGAAAGTCGCGGCAAATACGAGCCAGCCGACTGCAACCGTACAAAATACGGACAAAACCACTGCGCCAACGATTACGATCACCTCAAATAATCTTTTTAATGAAAACAATGTGACAAACAGCGATGTGTCTGTCGCGTTTAAAGCTTCTGATTTAAAGGACGCCTTTATCAATGGAACATCGTTGAACGATCCGCAGTCCCAGGAAAAGGTAACGGAGGCTCTGCTGTCTAACCCAGGCAGTTATGAGATCATTGTCGAAGACAATAACGGCAGTAAAGCCGTTATAAGGTTTTCAATTGACCCTAATGCGGTTATCTCTGAAGAAAGCGGAAAAAAGGCTTCTGAAATTAAATCTGAGCCCTATACAGGTGATATAGTACCACAGGCACAGGGACCTACGATTACTGCCCAGACACCGGCAGGGCTTGCAAATGGGGGAACCGTCAGTTCTGAGTTTGTAACCCTGGCCTACAGCAGTCCGGAGCAGATTACATCTGTTACGCTTGACGGCGAGGCAATGGAGGTCATTGGCACGGTAACGAGCTATATGTCTGGAAAACACACAGTAGTAGTTACAGACAGTAAAGGAGCAAGTTCTACCTTCACTTTTACAAACAATTATTAAAGCCATAAAAAAAGAACACCCAATGCGGTGTTCTTTTTTTATAGTAATTTTTATCAGACGCTTTGATCTTCAAAGATATAGGCATCCATTTTTTCACGGACCGTTGGAATATCAAATACCAGATAATACACACCATCAATCATCTGCCCATTGGCGTCATCATCCTGCGGGAAACGATTCTGCCGGATCCCCTGCTTGGCAAGTGAACCGTATTTGGCAGTCATATCAAGCATTTCCTGGTTAGAAAGGCTGGTGGTGATATAAGGGGCAAGATCACTGATCAGGCCTGGATAGCTGGTTACAGGCTGCTGGATCATTTTTATGACAAGCGCATTCAGGACAGTCCGCTGACGTTCAGTTCGTTTAAAGTCATTGCCGCTGGCATAACGGATTCTGGAATAAGCCAAAGCCTGCTCACCGGTTAAAAGCTGAGTACCGGACTGGTAAAGTCCTGGAATCTGGCCGGTCGCGATTTCTTCATCAGTGATGTCAATGCTGACGCCGCCGAGCATATCGATGATTTCAGGCATTGAGGTAAAATTGACGGACATAAAGTCTGTGATGTTCAGACCAAAATTTTCGTTGAGCGTGCGGATTGCGAGCTCAGGGCCGCCAAATGCATAAGCGTGGTTGATTTTATCCATTCCGTGGCCTGCGATATCAACATAAGAGTCACGCATGACAGAGGTCAGCTTGATGCGGTTATGGACATTGTCTAAAGTCAGGATCATGATCGAGTCGGAACGGCCAGTCTCGCCTTCAGCGGCGTCGATACCGTAGAGCGCAATGTTGACAATCTCTCCGTTTTTGTTTTCAGTAATACCCAGATCCTGAGCATTATCTGAAATATCAACCTTATCCATTTTGTTCATGGTATTCTGAATGTATGAGTAGGCATATAAGCCACCCCCCAAGATAAGAGCAAAAATGACAGCTACAATGATCAAAGCTGCTTTTTTTCCGGTGCTCATGCCGCCGGCTTTGTTTTTTCCCATATAAAAAGACACTCCTTATTTATTTTATAATTGACAATTATACCATATCTCCACTGCGCTTTCTATTATAATTCAAATTATTTAACAGGAACTTTGAAAAATGCAATTGTAACCGGGAACAATATTATCCATCTGGGACAATAGGGGGTGTATTTTGTTTTCGTAATGTGATATAATATGAGAAATTATTGGAAAATAACAAAGAAAGGAGGGAATACAGATCGAATCTGAATTTACACATTTACATGTCCACAGTGAATTTAGCCTTTTAGATGGTTTTGGAAGAATTAAGCAGCTCGTGAAAGAAGCAAAGGATTTGGAAATGAAAAGTCTCGCGCTTACAGACCACGGGGTGCTTTTTGGCGCGGTCGATTTTTACAAAGCATGCCTGGAGGAAGGCATCAAGCCGCTTATCGGCTGCGAGGTTTATGTTTCTCCCCGCCGTCTTGACCAAAAGGAAGGTAATATTGACACCAATCCATATCATCTGGTGCTGCTGGCCGAAAACAACGATGGCTATAAAAATCTGATGAAAGTCGTATCTGAAGGCTTTATTGATGGATTTTACTATAAACCCAGGGTTGACCATGAATATTTAAGAAAGCACCATGAAGGCATTATTTGTCTGTCGGCCTGCATTGGCGGGGAAATTCCAAGACTGATCATTGAAGGACAGCTGCAGAAAGCAAATGAAATCTGTCAGATGTATCAGGATATTTTTGGAAAGGGAAATTTTTTCCTTGAAATACAGGATCACCGTATGCAGAAGGAAGCGCAGGTCAATGAGGTGCTCATTGACTTTTCTAAAAAATATGACATTCCTCTGGTAGCGACCAATGATGTCCATTATGTCCGGAAAGCGGATGCCGAAGCCCACGATATATTGCTGTGTATTCAGACAGCGGCTTCTGTGGACGATGAGGAGCGGATGCGGTTTCCAAATAATGAATTTTATCTGAAATCCCCAGATGAAATGTCCCGGTTATTCATTGATGTGCCGGAGGCCATTGAGAATACCAACAAAATTGCCGAGCGCTGCAACGTGAGTTTTGACCTTGAAAGCGCCCATTTGCCTGAGTTTGAACTTCCAGAGGGAGAACCCTCTGCGGGTGGTTACCTGAGAAAGCTTTGTGAAGCAGGACTTAAGGCCCGGTATCAGGAGATTACGCCAGAAATAAAGGAACGCATGGACTATGAGCTGGATGTGATCCATTCCATGGGCTTTGACAATTATTTCCTGGTTGTCTGGGATTTTATTAAATACGCCAAGGATCATGACATCATGGTCGGACCAGGCCGTGGGTCCGCCGCGGGAAGCCTTGTGGCCTATGGGCTGGATATCACGACACTGGATCCCCTCAAATACAACCTGCTGTTTGAGCGGTTTTTAAACCCTGAACGAATCACGATGCCCGATATCGATTGTGATTTCTGCTATGAACGAAGACAGGAAGTCATTGATTACGTGATCAGAAAATATGGCGCAGACCATGTGGCGCAGATTATTACCTTTGGTACCATGGCGGCAAGAGGTGCAGTGCGTGATGTGGGAAGAGCTTTGAATATGCCCTACAATGCGGTGGATAAGGTAGCCAAAGAAATTCCGATGCACCCAGGGCAGAATATTACGATTGAAAGGGCTCTGGAAGAAAACAGCGAGCTTCGGAAGATGAAGGAAAACGATCCGGAGGTTTCCAAGCTTCTGGATATGGCCGAATCCATGGAGGGTCTGGCACGTCATGCCTCCACCCATGCGGCTGGTGTGGTTATTTCAGATAAGCCGCTGATGGAGTATGTTCCGCTTTACAGGAACGGAGACATGATTACCACCCAGTTTCCCATGGGACTCTTGGAAGACCTCGGGCTTATAAAGATGGATTTCCTGGGTTTGAGAACCTTGACGGTTATACGGGACGCCCTTGAAAATATAAAACACAGCCAGGGGATGAACATCAATTTAGACAACATTGATCTCGAAGACCCCAAGGTTTATAAGATGCTGTCCAAGGGAGACACCCTTGGGGTATTTCAGCTTGAGAGCAAAGGGATGATCGCTTTTATGAGAGATCTGCAGCCAGAGCATTTCGAGGACATCATTGCCGGAATCTCGCTTTACCGCCCTGGTCCGATGGATCAGATCCCCAGATATATTGAGAATAAAAAAAGTCCGGAAGCCATTACCTATCTTCATCCGATTTTGGAACCAATTCTGGATGTTACTTATGGATGTATGGTTTACCAGGAACAGGTTATGCAGATATTCAGGGATGTGGCAGGCTTTACCATGGGCAGAAGTGACCTGGTCCGCCGTGCCATGTCGAAAAAGAAAATTGATGTCATGAATCAGGAAGGTGAAGTTTTTATCCACGGCGAGGTGGATGAAAACGGCGAGACCGTCATTGACGGCGCGGTACGCCGGGGCGTGCCGGAAAATGTGGCAGAACAGATATACGCGGAAATGAAGGATTTTGCCAAATACGCCTTTAACAAATCACATGCCGCTGCATACGCGGTTATCGCCTACCAGACTGCCTGGCTCAAATGCTATTATCCGACAGAATTTATGGCGGCGTTAATGTCCTCTGTGATGGACGATGAAAAAAAGGTATCTAAATATATTGAGGACTGCCGTAAAAATGACATCAAGGTGCTGCCGCCGGATGTGAATGTCAGCTATGACAAGTTTTCTGTAAAAAACAATAAGATCTGTTTTGGCTTAGGGGCCATTAAGGGACTTGGGAAAAATGCCATTGTGTCCATTGTAAATGCCAGAGAGACCGATGGCGCTTTCAAAGGCTTTCGGGATTTCTGTGAGAAAGTCGATTTAAAGGCTTTGAATAAACGCATGGTGGAAGGCCTGATCAAAAGCGGCGCCTTTGACTATACCGGAAGTACCCGCGCCCAGCTTTTACTTGGTGCAGAGCGGATGGTGGATCAGGTGCAGCGTGAGAAGCGTGACCGCCTTGCCGGCCAGATATCCTTGCTGGATTTTGGCGGAAACAGCAGCCTGAAGGAGGACTTTTTACCCGATGTCGCACCCTTTACCAAGGAACAGCGGCTGGCGCTGGAGAAAGAGGTGCTCGGCCTGTATGTTACGGGGCATCCCCTTGAAAAATATGAGAATACCTTAAAAGAAAAGACAAACCTTAACAGCAGTATGCTTGACAGCTACGAGGACCTGAGGGATTCTGGGATCAGGGACGGCGGCGCGGTAATCATTGGCGGACTCATTGATGATGTCAAAAACCAGATCACCCGCAATGGCAAGCTGATGGCTTTCATGACACTGGAGGATTTATACGGCCGCCTGGAGGTGGTTGTATTCCCCAATACATTGGAAAAATACCGTCCTCTTCTGACCGTGGACCACGCGGTGATTGTGAGAGGTAAGATAAATTATAATGAAGAAATGAATGTTTCTGTAATCTGTGAGCAGGTCTATCCTCTCAGCCTTAAAACGGATATTCCGCAGGTGAAAGAGGAAAGAACAGCGTATGCGCCGGCTGAAAAGAAGGAGAAGCTGGTCATTCATTTTACAGATTTTACACAAAAGCCCTTGCTAAAAGAGATTAAATCCGTTTTAATGAAAACACCGGGTCCGGTACCGGTGGAGCTGCATTTTGAAAAGGAACATAAAAAATTTGGCGCAGATAAAAACCTGTGGGTAAGCGTCTGTGATGAATTAATAAATAACCTGGAAGCAATTCTAGGGCAGAATAAAGTGGAGGTACTCAAATGAAGATTGGTATTTTAACGAGTGGTGGTGACGCACCAGGAATGAACGCGGCGATCCGGGCAGTTGTCCGGACAGCCATTTATCATAAAATTGATGTTTACGGCATCAATCGCGGTTATGCAGGACTGCTGGATAAAGATATCAGCCCATTAAACGTCTATTCAGTCGCAGATATTCTGCAAAAGGGTGGTACCATTTTAAGAACCTCCAGAAGTGAGTTTTTCCCGACAGAGGCAGGACAGAAACGCGCAGCAGAGGTTCTGAGAGAGTATGGCATTGAGCATCTGATTATCATCGGCGGGGACGGGAGCCTGAGCGGCGCGCTGGCACTGAAAAAGCTGGGTGTGAGCGTTGTGGGAATTCCCGGCACCATCGACAATGACTTTGGCGCCAGTGATTTTACCATCGGCTTTGACACCGCTGTGACCACAGCCATTGAAGCCATTGGAAAAATCCGCGACACCACCTTTTCCCACAACCGGATCAATGTGGTGCAGGTCATGGGACGTACCTGCGGGGATATTGCCCTGTATGCGGGCTTCTCAGTCGGCGCGGAGGCATTGATCATCCCTGAAATTGAAACGAACCTTGAAGGAATCTGTGACCGGCTGCTGGCAGGCAAGGATCGTGGGAAGCTCCACAGCATTGTCATGCTGGCTGAAGGCTGCGGAAGCTACCGTGATTACTGTAAAAAAATCGAGGAATTGACACAGGTTACAACTAAAGGCACCAATTTAGGGTATATCCAAAGAGGTGGATCACCATCTCATTTTGACCGTAATCTTGCGAGCTTTATGGGATATAAAGCAGTAGAAGCCATCGTTAACGATAATACCGGAAATGTTGTGGTGCAGCGCAAGGGCGAGTACATTATGGTTCCCCTTGAGGAGGCGCTGGAAACACCAAAAGCTTTCCGTAAAGATATGTATAAAATTGCGAAGATTCTGTCCATTTAACGATTCAAGAAGTTTGACATAAATAATAATATAAAGTGAGGTTATAACAGTATGAAGAAAACAAAAATGGTGTGCACCCTTGGGCCTGCATCCGATTCAAAAGAGATTTTAACCAAGATGATCCAGGGCGGGCTGAATGTAGCGCGTTTGAACTTTTCCCACGGAAGCCACGAAGAGCATGCGGGAAGAATCCAGAGAATTAAGGAAGTACGTAAGGAGCTGAATATTCCAGTTGCGCTGATGCTGGACACTAAAGGCCCTGAAATCCGTACCGGGGATTTAAAAGAAGGAAAGGTTACCCTTGAAACCGGTAAAAAGATTGTGCTGACCTCAGAACAGATCGAGGGAGATGCAGACCGCGTCAGTGTCAGCTATGAAGGGCTGCCTGATGACCTGTCTGTAGGAAACAAAATTTTGATTGACGACGGACTGATCGAACTGAATGTTGACCGTATTGACGGAACAGAAATTTATTGCAGCATCGACAATGGCGGCGTACTGGGCTCTAAAAAGAGCGTCAATATTCCAAATGTCGAAATCAATCTCCCAGGTCTGACTCCAAAGGATGAAAGTGATTTAATCTTTGGGATCAAGCAGAAAGTCGATTTTGTGGCAGCGTCCTTTGTGCGCAAGCCACAGGATGTTATCGCGATCCGTAAGGTTCTCGAAAATAACGGCGGTGGAAATATCCAGATTATTTCTAAAATTGAAAACCGCGAAGGCGTTGAAAAAATTGACCGCATCTTAGCTGTTTCGGATGGTATTATGGTGGCCAGAGGGGATCTTGGTGTCGAAATCCCGGCCGAGGAAGTGCCACTGGTACAGAAAAGCATTATTAAAAAATGTAATCTTCTGGGTAAGCCGGTTATCACAGCCACACAGATGCTGGATTCCATGATCCGCAACCCGAGACCAACAAGAGCCGAAGTCGGAGATGTTGCCAACGCAGTGTTTGATGGTACAGATGCAGTAATGCTTTCCGGTGAAACCGCAGCGGGCGCTTATCCGGTACAGGCTGTTGAAACCATGGCAAATATTGTGGAAAAAACTGAACGCTCTGAAGAATACATCAATCGTCAAAAACCAGAACACGGTGAACTGACCATAACCAATGCGGTAAGTGAAGCAGCTGTTCAGATTGCGGCGAACCTGGACGCAACAGCTATTATTGCGGCGACTTCTTCTGGACATACACCGCGTATGCTGTCTAAATACCGCCCAGAATGCACTATTTTAGCCGTCAGTGATAAAGTATCCACTGTCCGCCGTTTAACCCTTTCCTGGGGCGTTTACTGCATGTATATGACAGAGCTCAGAGATACAGATTCCATGGTGCACGATTCTGTACAGGCAGCTGTAGAGCTGGGCGTTGTCAAGATTGGTGATCTGGCTGTTGTAGCTGCTGGTGTGCCGCTTGGTGTACAGGGCAACACCAATATGATAAAAGTCCATACTGTGGGCAATGCAATTATGAGTGGCATTGGTATCGGCGATAAGCCTGTAACAGGCTATGCAAAATTGATTAATGAAGATAACGCTTCCGAATTCAAGGAAGGGGATATTCTGGTTGTCAAATCCTTATCACCGGATATTTCATGGATTCTGGATAAGGCAGCGGCCATTATTACCGAAGAAGGCGGCCTGAGTTCTGAAGGCGCCATCGCCGGATTACACTATAATATCCCGGTAATCGTCGGTGTCGAAAAAGCCCTTGAAATCATTGGACATGGTAAGCTGATCTCTGTTGATCCAAAGCGTGGGATGGTTTATCAGGGTAAGGTTCGCATGGTTTAAGTTGAAAAGTGAAATAAAAAAGAGCGTGCATTTTGCAGGCTCTTTTTTAATGGATCAAATTTAAGAATCGGTTTCGGTTTCTTCCAGCCGGACAATCTTGATTTCAAGAACACACTTCAGGCTGGCTTTTGTGATGGTAACAGCGAGATTTTCATAGGTGAAGGTATCGCCGACCTTTGGTATATGGCCAAGCAAGTCAACGACCCAGCCGTTTACCGTATTAGAGTCAAGATCCTTATTTTGAAACTGAATATTGAAATATTCAAACATATCAATAAGATTGGCATGGCAGGAAACCAGGGTGGTATGCTCATCCAGTGGTTTGAAAACCTCCACAATCTGGTCGTGTTCATCCCAGATGTCGCCCACAAGCTCTTCCAGGATATCTTCAAGGGTGACAAGCCCAAAGGTGCCGCCGAACTCATCCGCGACAATGGCCATATGGGTTTTGGATTTTTGAAGCAGGCGCAGCAGGGTTGAGATTTTCATGTTTTCGCTGGCATATACCACATCGGCCACAATTCCCTGAATGGAAGTGATACCGTGGTTGATCAGTGAATGGAAATCCTTCTCGTGGATCATACCGACAATATTATCAATACTTTTAATATAGACCGGGAGTCTGGAGTAACCGGTGGTTGAAAAAAGCTGTTCTATTTCATCCAGAGGTGTTTCGAGGTCAATGGCAGTGATATCGACTCTGGGAATGGCAATATCCCCGGCGCTGAGGTCATCAAATTCAATGGCGGAACGGATCAGCTCGCTCTCATGTTCGTCCAAAACCCCTTCGTTTTGAGCTTCATCCACAATGGTTTTTAATTCCTCATCGGTAATGCTGGGGCCGTCAGAAGATTTGAAAAATTTTGACAGCAGTCTTTTCCATTGGGAAAAGACAAAGGTCAGGGGCGTCAGAAGATAAATAAAAAAATTTAAAATCGGCGCTGAAAAAATAGAAAACTTTTCAGGGCTCTCCTTAGCCATACTCTTGGGGGAAATTTCTCCAAAAATCAAGACAAGAATGGTCATGACCACAGTGGAGATGGTGACGCCCAGATCACCAAAATGTCTGGTGAAAAGAACAGTTGCCAGCGAAGCTGAGGTAATGTTCACAATATTGTTGCCAATGAGAATGGTTGAGAGCATTTTGTCGTAGTCTTTGCTGATATTCAGTACCAGAGCTGCTTTCTTATTGCCTTCAGCTGCCATGTTTTTCATGCGGATTTTGTTAAAAGTCGAAAAGGCTGTTTCGGTGGCCGAAAAATAGGCCGACATTAAAATAAGCAGTGCGAGCACAAACATCATTATTAGACTGCTACTGTCCATAAAATAAATTTTCCTCCTGAAATGTATTCGTTATTATATCCTATTATAGCATAGTCAGCCGTTCTTTTGTTAAAAACGTGCACAGATATTTATAAAGAAAATGCCCGGGTACCTTGCTGATATCCGGGCGTTAGGATTAGTTGATGTTATAGTCGATTTTGTAAATCTGTGAAATGGGCTGTCCCTTGGTGTCGCTGGTGGCTGTTTCTCTTTTTTTCTCAATAGAGAAATAGATTGTGGACTTATAGGGGTGTGCAATAATTGCCGAGGTCAGGGTGAGCGGGGCGGATATCTGCAGCTTGTTTTTTCCGTTTGCATCCATGATCCAGATGGACTGGGAAGTCTTGGTATTGATGCTGGAAAACTGTGTGTACAGAATTTTCTCCCCGTTGGGCGTATACGCTGCCGAAGTGAAATTCCCCTCACTGACAACGGAGGGCTGAGCGCCTTTGCTGATGCTGTAGCTCATGATCCGGTTGGAGTCGCCATAGTTCTGCGTATAGATAATGCTGCCATTCTGGCGGTTAATATCAAAATTTATAACATTTTCATCAATCAGAGTGGAGCTGAGCTCATCACTTCCGTCTTTTATCTCAGACAGATACAGGTTTGTTTTTTGATCATCGGTCGGGTCTGTGCCGGTGAAGATCACCGCATTATTTTTAGGATAATACTGGATATCATGGACGGGAATGCTGCGGACCGTGTGGTAAATGCGGCGGTCACCCTCTGAGGTTGCCATGACGATCTGATTATTGGAGTTGCTGTAAATAACGCTGCTGTCATCCACAATACAGATATTCGAGTTGACATTTTCCTCAGGTGAGGAAATCGTCTTTGTAACACTTTTGTCAATGGAGGTCCAGATAAGCTGGTTAGAGGATTTTTCATTTCCTGTGTCCATCCCCTTTTCCACATAGAAGACGCCTTTGGCGTATTCATCAAATTTGGCGGAAAGCTGGTGCTTTTCAGAATTGACAAAACTGGTCAGCTGGTTCTCGTTCTCACTCACCTTAAGCAAATTGATGTTATAGGTGATGGGCGGCGCCTCGGTTGTATTGAGTAACAGGAGGGTGCTCCCGTCGTAGGAAATATCCTGAACCGTTCCTGTTCCGATGTTTTCAAAGGAAAGAATCTCCATTTTACTCTGGGGGTTTTTTTGCTGAAGCAGTGTGTTGTTGAGGGCCAGCGGTTTATCCTGAGGTACCAGGAAGCTTCTGCAGCCACCGAGGAAAAAGGGAAGCGTGAGAAATAAAAGCAGCGCGATCCATTTATTCTTTTTCATTTTTTTCACCTCCGGCGAGCGCTTTTTCAATGACAGGCAAGGTTACAATCACGTTGGTACCTTCGCCGACCTGGCTGTCAACACGGATGGTACCATTGTGTTTCTCTACGATCTGTTTTACAAGGTAGAGACCAAGTCCGGCTCCACCCTCGCCCTCACTCCGGGCGCGGTCCTCATCGACACGGTAGAAGGCATTGAAAATGCGGTCCTTTTCCACGTCGGAGATACCAACACCGTAATCGCGGATTGAGACAACAATATTGCCGTCTTCGCGCGTAGAGACCACGTCGATAATATCCCCTTTGTCGGAGTATTTGATGGCGTTGTGTAAGACATTGATGAAGAGCTGTTGGAGCCGATCATAGTCGCCGAGTATTTCCGGCAGGTTTTCATCCGATTTATAATTGATCTCAATATCATTTTGACTGGATTTAATCTGCATTTGGTCAACCACATCGATGAGCAGGGCATGCAGGTCCAGGTTTGCTTTCTTAACATCAAATTCGATTTTATCGAATTGGTTCACATTCAGCAGATCATCCACAAGACGCAGCAGTCGATGGCCCTCGCGGTTGATGGTCGATAGTGAACGGTTTAGAATTTCAGGGTCCACAACCTGTCTCCGGGTGAGCATATCCGTATAGCCGATAATGGTTGTCAGCGGCGTCCGCAGCTCATGGGAAACAGAGCTGATAAATTTTTTCTGTTCGTTCTGAAACTGCTTGGTGGCGGTGACATTACGGATAATGATCATGTAGTTTTCTTCATAGCCGGCCTCCCGGATAGGGCTGCCGATAATGAGCAGGTTACGGCCGTTACAGTCAATTTCCTCTGATATGTGGTCCTTGCCGTTTTTAAGGTCATCAAACATATCCCGAAGGAAGGACTGGTACTGGAAGTCGTAGATTGTTTTGGGGTTGGATATGTTAAAGTAGGTTTTGATATAGGAATTGGACGTGATGATGTTGCCCTTTTTATCAATGGCCAGCAGCCCATCGTCGAGTGAAGCCAGAACACTGGCGAGGCGTTTACGCTCAGATTCCAGCTGAAGGATCACATTGTTGACATTCTGGGACATTTTGTTAAAAACCTGGGTAAGATCCCCAATCTCATCATCCCGGCTGTAGTGAACCATGACATTGTAGTTACCCTTGTTAATTTCGCTTGAGATGCGGGTCAGGTCCTTGATGGGCTGGACAAAATGCTTCGAAAAGGATAAGGTGACCACAACCAGAATAGTCAGGCCGAGAATCCCGCCGATGACAAACAAAAGCGTGCACAGACTGAGGAAGGAGTCCATATTGTCCAGTGAATAAATAAAACCGACGTAGCCAAGAAAATTATTGTCGATCTCAATTGGCGACACATAATAAAGAACACTGGCGTTGTCGATATTTTTTAAGGTCATAACCGGGCTGTCCTTTTGACGGGAAAGCTCAATCTCATTACTCAGGAATTGATTATCGGGGATTGAGACAGAGTCCGCGATGGCGCTGCCGGCAGCGTCGAAAAGAATAACACGGCTGTTTTCGAGCTGGGCAATACTTTTGCTGAAGGCCAGGCTGTTGTCAATATAGCGGGTCTCATTGGCCGCCTCGGAGGAACTGGCCTTTAGCTCCTGTCCGATGTAGAGCACGGCGTCCTGACTCATCACCCCGAGCTTATCCTTAGCCTGGTTGATATAGTAGTAGGTAACCCCCTGGATCACGCAGAAAATAACAATGATAAAGGTAGCGATAAAAAGGGCGATGTTGTAAACAATCATTCGCCCCCGGTAAGTCATTTGCATTAGATTTTCCTCATTTTATATCCGATCCCAAAAACGGTTTGGATAAATTTATTGGGCTGCGTATCAATCTTGCGGCGGATACGCTGGACGTGCATGTCGACGGTCCGGGTATCGCCGTAATAATCGTAGCCCCAGATTTTTTCAAGCAGGGTATCCCGTGGAAAGACCTGCTCGAGATTGGAGGCCAGCAGATACAAAAGGTCGAATTCCTTTGGCGTTAGGTGTACTTCCTTGCCGTCAAGCAAAACGGTCCGTTCATCCGGCATGATGCTGAGAGGTCCATTCTTGATAACGGCATCGGTCTTTTTGGCGGCTGGGGCCTTGGTAGCGCGGCGGAGATGGGCCTTGATACGCGCCAGCAGCTCGCGGTTGTCAAAGGGCTTGGTCAGGTAATCATCAGCGCCCAGCTCAAGGCCGAGAACCTTGTCGATAATATCGGTTTTAGCAGTTAAAAGAATGATGGGAACATCCATCATCGGCGTCAGGGTTTTGCAGACATCGTAGCCATTGACCTTGGGCAGCATGATGTCCAGGACAATGAGGTCCGGCTCAAAGCTCTGGGCCTTTTCGATGGCCTCCTGGCCATCATAGGCGGTCTCTACCTGATAGCCCTCAAAGTCTAACTCCATTTTGATTAAATCTACGATGGCGGCTTCGTCATCGACAACTAAAATTTTTTCGTTCATGCTGTTCTCCTTCTATATAAATATCATGTAATATAATGTGTCGTAAAAGTGATCAGAACCACAGGTGGAACTGTTCTTTGTTCTGGATGGCTTTCAGGATGCGGTCATCCAACTCTGGAATGGTCTTTCGGAGCTCTTTCATCATATCCTTCATGTCCTCACGTTTGGTATGGCCGTCGGCGGGGCAGGTGCTTTTAATGACGGGCAGCTCTTTGATCTCAGGATTATAGATAATATCCTTTTCCTTAACAAAGATTAAGGGACGGATCAGGGTGATATCTTTCCGGTCAAGATAGGTTACCGGTGAAAAGGTATTGATGCGGCCCTCATAAAAAAGACTCAGGAAAAAGGTCTCGATGGCGTCATCGGCATGGTGGCCGAGGGCAATTTTGCGGCAGCCCCGCTCAATGGCCAGGTCGTGCAGTGCGCCGCGCTTCATTCTGGCGCAGAGTGCGCAGGGATTCTTTTCCTGCCGGGCCTCAAAAACAATGGGGCCAATCTGTGTTTTTTTGATGGTGTAGGGAATGTCCAGCTCAGCGCAGAGCTGAACCAAGGGTTCAAAGTCCATTCCGCCAAAGCCCATATCCAGGGTAATGCCCTCCAGTTCAAAGGGAACGGGTGAGAAATATTGAAAGCGCTTCATGGCGACCAGCAGCGCAGTGCTGTCTTTACCACCAGACAGGCCTACTGCAATGCGGTCGCCCGGGCGTATCATTTCGTATTTTTCAACTGCTCTTCGCAAAGGTCCGAGGATCTTTTTCATGATGTCTCCTTTATATAACAAACTACTGGTATTTTACCATTATACAAAGGAAAAAACAAATTTTGCATCAGGTTTTTAGCTGAAAATAAAACTTTTGGAAAGCTTGTCAGTCGCCTTTATAGTTGTTTCGGATAGAAATTAATGTTATAATTTTAAATTGCATATTCCGATATTGGAAATGCTTAAGTTTTGATAAAGATGATTAAAAACAAAGGAGAAACGAATGTCCCAGGCGATTATTAATTTTTTTGCTTTTTTACCTGACTGGCTGGAGGTTTTCATTATTTCAGCCATCCCGATTGTTGAACTCAGAGGTGCGATTCCATGGGGAACCCTGGTGCTGCATATGCCTTATTTACAGGTTTTTCTGTTATCCTGGCTTGGAAGCATTATTCCGGCGCCTTTTATACTGCTGTTTTTACCGGCGGTCTTAAAATGGATGCGCGGTACCAAGATTTTCGGCCCTTTCGCCAACTGGCTGCATACAAGAGGGATGAAAAAGTCACAGAAAATCACACAATACAAATTTTGGGGATTGATGATTTTCGTGGCCATTCCTCTGCCGGGTACTGGCGTCTGGACAGGCTGTCTTGCCGCGTCGCTCATTGAGATGGACTTTAAGCGCGGCATGCTGTCAGTTATTCTGGGCTCAGCCATCGCAGGTGTGATTGTAACAGCATTGTGTGCCCTTGGCCTTATGGCCGTTGGGGGATGATGATATGGTTCGTTTGATTGCCCTTGATCTCGACGACACCCTTTTGACAACAGACAAGCAGATTTCCCATAAAAACCGGGAGGCACTAAAGGCGTGTATGGACAGAGGAATCCGGGTGGTTACAGCAAGCGGACGGTTCAATGAATCTCAGCTGGTGTTCATTAAGAATATTGGGCTGGGGCTTGAAAAAGAATACCACGTCGGCGACGGCGGTGGGACAATTTTTAGCGAGGATAAAATTTTAAAGGTGATGGGTACCATTGACAAAGACCGGTATCTCAGCGTTTTAAGCCAGACCCGGGAGCTTGGGGTGCCCTGCTTTGTGGCCACGAGCCGCAATATGTTTTTTGATATACCAGACCAGCCTCTGTGCCGTGTTTATGGAAAGGTGCCCGGTGTGCGCCGGCCGTATATTGAACGGCTGGAGGATCTTTCGGCAGTAGAGGATGCCCTTAAATTTGTGTTTTCCTATCAGTCTGAAGAAGAGCTTGCGCGTATCCAGTCGATCCGCTGCGACGGAACCATTACCTTTCATGCGGGGCGCAATCTCATGGAAATCACCATGGAGAGCCTGAACAAATTCGCGGCCCTTACGGAGCTGGCCGAACTTTACGGCATTGGGGCTGATGAGATGGCCTGTATCGGGGACAGCGAAAATGATATTCCGATGATCAAAGGCGCCGGACTCGGGATGGCAGTCAAAAACGCCATGGACAGTGTTAAGAAGCATGCAGACGCCGTTGGTGAGAAAACCAATGACGAGGACGGTGTGGCCTGGCTTTTGGAAAAGTATGTATTGTAATAAGAGAGGGGCGGGGCGAAATGCGATGGCTAATAAAAAAACATTACAAAAATGATGACTTGTACTGGGTAAAAGAGAAACTCTATGTGATTGAGAAATCTTTCGCATAGAGTTTTTTCTATTTTGGATAATTCATTTTTGTTTTCCGGTATGTTTTAGAAATATTTCATAGTCAAATTATCTTTGAAATCTTTTATGTCATATTAGTAGGGAGCATTACGGTAAAGGCTGTGCCTCTGTCAATTGTACTGGAAACAGAAATTGTTCCTCCATGAAGATCCACAATCCGTTTCGCAAGGGTTAAACCCAGACCATTTCCGATACCGTTGCGGGATGAATCGGCCTGGTAGAATTTTTCATAAATTCGTTGTTGCACTTCTTCACTCATACCGGGACCGTTATCGACAATCGAAACCTTCACCCGACCTTTCTCGGCGCCCAAAAGAACTCGAATCTGGCTACCATCTGATACAAACTTTACAGCGTTTCCAAAAATATTTTGCCATACCTGCGCAAGCATTTCTTTGTTACCTGTGTAATCTGTCGGGCAGAGGTCAATGTCAAGGTAAAGTTGTTTTTCTGTCCATTGCGTTTCAAACAACAGGATAATTTTTCTAATTTGTTCATCCAGAGAATACGTCTCTTTTTTAACTTCCAATTCATGATTTTCCAACCGTGATAACAACAGAATATTTCCTGCAAGTTTGGAAAGGCGACGGGTATTGAGAAGAATCCGATTTGTATATTCATTTCGTTTTTCATCAGACAGGGACTTGTTTTGTAAAAGCGTTGCGTAGCCCTCAACAGCAGAAAGTGGTGTCTTGAATTCGTGAGACACATTTTCGATAAAATCATTACGAAAAATTTCTGTGTTAGATAACTCCTGAACCATTATATTAAAATTCTGCGCCATAGATCGGAGTTCTGTAGCCGGAATATTATCGTCGTTTAAATGCACATCAAAATTCCCTTTTACCACTTCTTTTGTTGCATTATCAATTTCTCGTATCACATTTAAAGGACCTTTTCCAACAATTTGAGATAGAATGGTTCCCACAATAATACTGACAAAAGCAAACACAATCAATGACAACTCATGTTGTGGATTGGATATAATGCCTACGTTCAAAAGAATCACTGTGATAATACCGGTTAATGCCATAGTAATGGCAAAAATCAGAAATACCATTGCTGAAAAAACAACAGTGATGTGAAACGATTTCCTGTTTATCATCCTTTTCTCACCGCCTTATATCCTAATCCACGGACAGTTACAATATCAAAGTCGGGATTATCCTTAAATTTTTCTCTCAGACGGCTAATGTGAACATCCAGCGTATGGGAATCCGTCTCATTATCCAGTCCCCAAATTTCATCCATGATCTGACGGCGAGTGAAAATCCGGTTCGGAGAGGACACCAGCTTGAACAGAAGGAGAAATTCTTTTTGGGGAAGCTCAAACTCTTGGGCTTTGGTATACACGGTAAGCGTGTCGCTGTCAAATTCAGTATTTCCAATCTTTGTTTTTCTCTGACTGATAATCTGAGAACGACGCAGCAACGCTTCCACTCGCCACAGCATTTCATTGAGATCAATCGGCTTAACCATGTAGTCATCTGTTCCGGCTAGAAAGCCCTCTCTTTTATCGGTAGCACTTTCTTTTGCAGTGATAATAAGTATGGGCAGGGTGTATTGTCCTTCACGAAGTGATCTTATCATTTCAAAGCCATCCATCTTCGGCATCATTACATCGGAAATGATCAGGTCAATATATTTATGCTCTAAAACATCAAAAGCGCTTAGAGCATCTGATGCCGGAATGGAAATGTACCCATTCTCGGAAAGAACCGTGCAAAACAAGTCACGTAGCTCTTTATCATCCTCCACTACTAAAATTTGAAACATTGTGTAACACCTCCGTCTAAATTATAACATACTTTTCCAGTTCAGCAGTTGAATTATATCTGAGTAATCTCAATTGAAGCTCAACAAGTAAGAGGATGAAACAGGAAAAATGAAAAGTTGAGGTTGAATTGAGATTCGCTTGAGATTTGGTTGAGAAACAGAGAATAAACTTTAAACCATGAAATGCAAGGAGGTTCATTATGCTGAAAATATTTAAGTATCTCAGAAAAAAGGACTGGGGACTCATACTTCTCAGTTTGGTCTTTATTATAATCCAGGTGTGGCTGGATTTAAAAATGCCGGATTATATGTCTGGGATCACCCGTCTGGTGCAAACAGAAGGCAGTGCCATGGCTGATATTCTGATCTCCGGTGGTAAAATGCTGCTGTGTACGCTTGGAAGTTTTGCTGCGGCAGTAGTAGTAGGTTTTTTGGTGGCAAAAATTGCGGCAGGCTTATCTATGAGACTACGGGAAAAGGTATATGATAAAACGATGTCCTTTTCTATGGAAGAAATTAACGGATTTTCGACGGCCAGTCTTATTATCCGCTCCACCAACGACATCACACAAATACAGATGTGCGTAACTATGGGATTACAAGCTATTATCAAAGCGCCCATTATGGCAGTATGGGCGATTGTAAAAATTGCGGGAAAGGGCTGGGAATGGACGGCAGTTACCGGAGGAGCCGTTTTAATCCTTGTTTTAATGCTGGGGATCATCATTGCACTGACTATGCCAAAATTCAAGAGCATTCAGAAATATACTGATAACCTAAACCGTGTGACCAGAGAAAATCTTACAGGTCTACGTGTAGTCCGTGCATATCATGCAGAGAACTATCAGGAAGCCCGTTTTGAAAAAGCCAATAACGACTTAACTCAAAACAACCTGTTTACGAGCCGTGCGATGGCTTTTATGCAGCCGGGGATGCAACTTCTGATGTCCGGCCTGGGACTTGCCATCTACTGGATTGGTGTTTATTTGATTGACGGAGCTATTGGCCCAGATAAGTTGACGCTGTTTTCCGATATGGTTGTTTTCCAACAGTATGCGATGCAAGTAGTTATGGCATTTATGTTATTGACAATGACACTTATTATTTTGCCTCGTGCTGCTGTTTCTGCAAAGCGTGTCAATGAGGTGCTGGATAGCGAAGAAAAGATTGCGGATGGAACCACTACTGGCCCTGAGTTATATGAACAGGGGGAAGTTGAATTTAAGAACGTCAGCTTCCGTTATCCTGACGCAGAGGATTATATTCTTCATGACATTAATTTCACCGCTCATAAAGGCGAAACAGTGGCTTTTATCGGCTCTACAGGTTCCGGCAAAAGCACATTGATCAATCTTGTACTACGGTTTTATGATACTACCGAAGGCGATGTGCTTGTGGATGGCGTCAATGTTAAGGAATATACGCAGGAAGTCCTTCACAACAAGTTGGGCTATGTACCTCAAAAAGCAGTCATGTTCAGCGGAACTGTAGCTTCTAATGTAACATACGGTGAGAACGGTAAGGCTCCCGCCGAGACGGACGACATCCGGGAAGCTATTGACATTGCCCAAGCAACTGAATTTGTGGAAAAAATGAACGGCACTTATGAAGCGACCATTGTGCAGGGTGGCACGAATGTGTCTGGTGGCCAAAAACAGAGGCTTGCCATTGCAAGGGCAATCTGCCGACGGCCGGAAATCTATGTATTTGACGATTCTTTTTCAGCTTTGGATTATAAGACAGATCGTAGTTTGAGAAGAATGCTGAGAGAAAAGACAAGCGGCACAACCAGCCTGATTGTTGCTCAAAAAATCGGAACGATCATGGATGCTGATAAGATTATTGTTTTGGATGAAGGCAAGGTGGTTGGGCAAGGTACTCATCATGAGCTTTTAAAGACCTGTCCTGTCTACCTGGAAATTGCTCAATCTCAGTTGTCAAAGGAGGAGATCGAAAATGCCTGAAAATGAATATACGATAGGAGAACATAAAAATCAAACTCCGAAGCACAGTGGTCTCAGTGGTCCAGGCAGTTCTGGTGGCCCTGGCGGTCCGGGAGGAATAGGTAGTGTGGGAGCCGCTGAAAAAGCCGACGACTTTGGAAAAGCAATCGGTCAGCTTCTTTCTTATTGTAAGAAGTATTTGCCTTTTATGATCGTTGCCATTGTACTGGCTGCTGCAGGTGCAATTTTGAACATCATCGGTCCCAGCAAGCTTGCAGATATTACAGACTTGATTACCGAAGGCTTAATGACTGGCATTGATATAGAAGCTGTTGTCCGTATTTGTATTCTGCTGATTGGCCTCTATATCTGCGGTTGGGCATTCAGTCTGATCCAGGGACAAATTATGGCGGTGATTACGCAGCGAGTATCCAAAACCTTGCGTACGGATATTTCTGCTAAGATTAACCGCTTGCCACTGAAATACTATGATTCTACCAGTATCGGCAATACCTTGTCCCGTGTTACCAACGATATAGACACTATATCTCAGACTATGAATCAGAGTTTAGGTACTCTGGTGGCAGCATTGGCCTCTTTTGTGGGCGCCATCGTGATGATGTTTTATACCAACTGGATAATGGCGTTTACTGCGATTATTGCAAGTTTATTGGGATTTGCATTGATGATGATGATGATCTCCCATTCACAAAAATTCTTTTTATGGCAGCAAACGGAACTTGGTGCCATCAACGGACACATTGAAGAAACCTATGCTGGCCACAATGTGGTAAAAGCCTATAACAATGAGAAAAAGGCAAAAAAAGAATTCTGTCAAATGAACAGCCGCCTATATGACAGTGCTTGGAAAAGCCAGTTTATGTCTGGACTTATGCAGCCGCTGATGAGCTTTGTTGGTAACTTCGGTTATGTAACGGTCTGTATTGTGGGCGCAGTGCTTGCCCTGAATGGACAGATCTCTTTTGGTGTTATTGTTGCTTTTATGATGTATGTGCGTATGTTCACTCAACCGCTGTCTCAGCTCGCTCAGGCGGCTACCAGCCTTCAGTCCACCGCCGCTGCCTGTGAACGTGTATTTGTGTTTTTGGATGAAAAAGAAATGGACGATGAAAGTTACAAAGCAAAAGAACTTTCAAATGTTCGCGGTGATGTAGAATTTCGAGATGTCCGTTTCGGTTACAATGAGGATAAGACGATCATTAACGGTTTTTCAGCCAAAGCAAAAGCTGGCCAAAAAATCGCCATTGTCGGCCCTACCGGCGCAGGAAAGACTACAATGGTTAATCTGCTGATGCGGTTTTATGAAACTAATTCCGGTGATATTTTCATTGACGGAACTTCCAGCAAAGATGTGACCAGAGAAAACCTGCGCAGCCAATTCTGTATGGTATTGCAGGATACATGGCTTTTTGAAGGTACCATCCGTGAAAATATTGTTTACTCCAAGGAAGACGTTTCCGATGCGGAAGTTGAGAAAGCCTGCAAAGCAGTTGGCCTCCACCATTACATCAAAACCCTTCCCAAAGGATACGACACGGTACTTGGCGACAATGCCAGCTTGTCCCAGGGGCAGAAGCAGCTTATTACTATTGCACGCGCTATGATTGCAAATGCGCCGATTCTGATTCTGGATGAGGCAACAAGCTCTGTGGATACTCGAACTGAAACGCTTATCCAAAATGCTATGGATAAGCTGATGGCAGGCAGAACTTCCTTTGTTATTGCACACCGCCTGTCAACCATCCGTAATTCTGATTTGATTCTGGTTATGAAGGATGGCGACATCATTGAGAGTGGCAATCACGATACTTTGATGGCACAGGGCGGTTTCTATACCGAACTATACAACAGTCAGTTTGTAGATATCGTCGAGTCGGCGTAAACAAAGTGCGGAGAAATGGGAAACCTTCGTTTCCATAACACGGAAAAAATTAATAGGAGAAAACATGAACCGGATGTGATTTGTTTTATCTATGTGGGCAAGATTTAGATTCCGCTTTACCAGCTAAATTTATCTACAGATGCAGCAAAACCGATGTGATAAAAATCACGTCGGTTCTACAAGAAATTTTATTTGTTTCTTTAAATAATCCTCCGCATAATGCGTTGACTCATCTGTCTAAAGATCAAATTCAGTATTGAATTTGGTCTTTTTTATGTTTACAATAGACCTTAGTGACAAAATAATGAAAAAGGAAGTGTGAAAATGCCGTTATCACAGAATTTTTATAGACAAACCCGCAGGGAATTAGGTGAAAAGCTGGAGCCGGAAAGCCTGGCGATCGTCTATTCCGGACGGGCGGTTCAGCAGTCTTTGGACGCCGACTATCCCTTTTATACCGATAACAACTTTTATTATCTGACGGGCATTGAAGAGCCTGATGTGACCCTTTTGATGAAAAAGGATGCAGGCGGCGAGGTTTCGGAGTGTTTATTCATTGATGAGCCAGACCCCTTCAAGGAGAAATGGGTAGGCGCCAAGATCAGTATTGAAGAAGCTCAGGCGTTGTCTGGCATTGAAGATGTGCGCTATAATACTGAGCTGGAGTCTTTTATTTTACAGGAAACCCGTTTTGATAACCTGTATTTTGATTTTACCATGCCCAAGCACCAGAGCTTTGCAACCAGCGATCCGCAGGTCAAGCTGCTGTTCGCGGATATGGAGCTTCAAAACCTTCAGCCCTATCTGACCGCCATGCGGCTGATTAAAAAGCCCGAGGAAGTCCAGGCGCTGCGTGACGCCATTGAAATAACCGCGAAGGGAATCGACGCTATTCTTGAAAATCTGAAACCGGATATGAAGGAATACCAGATTCAGGCGGTTTTTGAATATACCATCAATATGCTGGGCGCCCAGGGAGTTTCCTTCCAGACCATTGCGGCCTCAGGAAAAAGCGCTACGGTGCTGCATTATATTAAAAACCAGGCGACTATGAAGGGAAGCGACATGGTGCTTCTGGACCTGGGGGCCCGCTACAAGGGCTATTGTGGCGATATCAGCCGAACCTTTCCGGTTTCAGGAGCATATACCGATGAACAGGCCATGGTCTACAATATGGTTCTCGAGGCCCAGAGAGAGCTGATCCAGATGTACCAGCCCGGTGCAAAAATGCTGGATATTCAACAGGCAACCAAGGATATTTTTCTTGAAAAATGCTTAAAAAATAACATTGTGCCTAAGAATAAGGACATCAATGAATTCTATTATCACGGCATTGGCCATTCGCTGGGCCTGGATACCCATGACACCAACGATAAACGGGAATACATCCTGGAACCCGGCATGGTCATCACCTGTGAGCCTGGTCTTTACATTGCGGAAATGGGGATGGGCGTGCGGATCGAGGATGATATTCTCGTGACAGAAAACGGGCCGGAAAACCTGTCACCGCAGATTCCAAAGGATATTGACATCATTGAAAAACGGATGAAGGGATAAGCTGCTTTAAACTGTAAAAAAGCGGCATCGTCCGAGACTGCGCCTTTTATCCAGATAAGTAAAAAGGTCCAGGCGCTACGAAAACGGCCTGGAATCTAGTCGCTTTATAGGGTATGCTGGACATAGGTGCGTTCAAGCATTCACTTTATTAAAAAGATACCGGTGTAAATGCAGTGCCCGCAGGACGCTTTTTTCTTCCTTAGGTAACTTCATCTCTTGAGGTTTTTTGACACTTGAAGCGGATGAAGGGATAAGCTCTTTTGTTTTTTCAAGGAAAGGGGCTTGACAAAATTGTCCTGTAGGTTTATCCTATTACAAGTAATTGAATATTTACCTATCCAGAGAGGTGGAGGGACAGGCCCGATGAAACCCGGCAACCAGCATAAGCATGGTGCCAATACCTGCAGTCAAACTGTAATGATGGGGTTTTTGAACGAATCTAACCCCATGCGCGCATGGGGTTCATTTTATTTAAGGATTTGAAAAATCTGTGATCTTTATCAAGGGTAAATAGAATTACGACAATACAAATTTTTAAGGAGCGAATAATGAAACAATTATTTACCTCAGAATCCGTTACTGAAGGCCATCCGGATAAAATCTGTGACCAGATTTCCGATGCGGTGCTGGACGCGATCATCGAACAGGACCCAATGGCCCGTGTTGCCTGTGAAACGTCCGTATCAACTGGTTTGGTTTTAGTGGCGGGTGAAATCACCACCAACTGCTATGCAGACATTCCAAAAATCGTCCGTGAAACCATCCGCGGTATCGGTTATGACCGCGCGAAATATGGCTTCGACTGTGAAACCTGCGCGGTTTTAACCTCCATTGACGAACAGTCTTCAGACATTGCCATGGGCGTCGACAAGGCCCTTGAAGCAAAAGAAGGAAAGCTGGAAGAGGAAGACCTGGCTACCGGCGCTGGGGACCAGGGGATGATGTTTGGCTTTGCGTGCAACGAAACACCGGAGCTCATGCCAATGCCGATCTCGCTGGCCCACAAGCTGACCAAAAAGCTTTCAGACGTGCGCAAACAGGGTGAGGTCGATTACCTGAGACCAGATGGAAAATCTCAGGTGACGGTTGAATACAACGATGGGGTACCCACCAGAGTGGACACCGTGGTCATCTCAACTCAGCACAGCGCAGATGTGGACGCGGCCACCATCCGTGAGGATATGATCGAAAAAGTTATTAAACCTGTGATTGATCCGGCTCTTCTGGATGAAAACACCAAATATTTCATCAACCCGACCGGTCGTTTTGTTATCGGCGGACCGCAGGGGGACGCCGGCTTAACCGGACGTAAGATTATCGTAGACACCTACGGCGGATATGGACGTCACGGCGGCGGCGCTTTCTCAGGAAAGGATCCGACAAAGGTTGACCGTTCTGCGGCTTACGCAGCCCGTTACGTTGCCAAAAACATTGTGGCGGCAGGTCTGGCTGATAAATGTGAGGTACAGCTTGCCTATGCCATCGGTGTGGCTGAACCGGTATCTGTTTTTGTCGATACCTTTGGAACCGGCAAGATTGCCGACGATAAAATTGCAGATCTGGTAAGAAAGCATTTTGATCTAAGACCAGCTGCAATCATCAAGAATCTTGACCTGAGAAAACCGATCTACAAGCAGGTTGCCGCTTATGGCCATTTTGGCAGAAACGACCTGGATTTGCCATGGGAAAAAACAGACGTGGCTGAAAAATTAAAAGCAGAAGCTTAAAAGCAGAGGATCACAGCTGAAAAGTTGTGATCCTTTATCTTTTTGTTTCTTAAAAAGGATATAAAGTATCCAAAAATTAAGGCAAAACATGACCGTTTTGTGTATAATTAATGCATTCGAGTAATAATTTGAATACTTTTAGATAAAACTTGGATAGAAAATCTTGTTTTTGTGCGTTAAAAAGTATAAAATAAACGGTACAGCATCATTGGCAACTGCCAAAAGACCAAGCTGCTAGGAAGATGATTGAATGATTGAATTTATAAATGTTACAAAAACGTATGATAAAAATGAAAAAGACGCCTTAAAAAATGTGAACTTGTTTATTGATAAGGGTGAGTTTGTATTTCTGGTTGGCCGCAGCGGCGCCGGGAAGTCTACCTTTATCAAGCTCTTGCTCCGCGAAATTGACGCGAGTACCGGGACGGTTAAGATCAAGGGCCACGACATTTCCAAGCTTTCCAAAAAAGAGATTCCTTATCTGAGAAGAAAGCTGGGCGTGGTTTTCCAGGATTTCCGTCTGCTTGAAAATAAAAGCGTGTATGAAAATGTGGCCTATGCCATGGAGATCATTGGCCGGCCCGAGCGCAAGATCCGCAAAAAAGTGCCGCTGGCACTGGAAATGGTCGGGCTTTCACACCGGGCAAACCATTATCCCAATGAGCTCTCCGGCGGGGAACAGCAGCGTGTTGTTATCGCCAGAGCCATTATCAACAACCCAAGTATTCTGATCTGTGACGAACCGACAGGGAACCTTGACCCTGTGACGTCGCGTGATATTATGCGTATTCTGGAAGAAATTAACAAGCATGGCACCACTGTGGTGGTTGTAACCCATGACAGTGAGATGGTTAATATTATGAAAAAAAGGGTATTAACCCTGGATAATGGTTATCTCACCAGCGATGACGTCAAAGGACGGTACCGCAATGCGAAGTAATCACTGGAAAACAATGCCCCGGACGATCCTTCGCGATACAGCACAGAGCATGCAGCGAAACAGTCTTATGAGTATTGCGGCTGTTTTTTCCATCATTGCAGCGCTGATCATTTTGGGAATCTTTCTGGTGCTTACCATCAATATCCGCCAGGCCACGGCGAATGTGGAGTCTCAGCTGGAAATGAAAATTTTCCTGAAGGTGGACTACACCGAAGAACAGCGTGCCGGCCTGGAACGGGATCTCAAGGCCAATCCCCTCATTTCTGAGGTTCGTTTTGAAACAAAGGATGAGGCCCTGGAGAATTTTTCAAGCTCACTGGACGACTACACAGGTCTTCTCAGTGATTTCAGTTCCGAGAACAATCCCATGCCCGCCTCTTTTATTATTCAGGTAAAGGACTCGGAAAGCATGGACGATGTTAAGGCTTTCGCTCTGACTTACCAGGACAAAGGGGTCGAATATGTAAAATACGGCGAGGAGTATATCAACGCTTTGCTGAATTTTAACCATTTCGCCAATACAATGAGCATTGTTGTGCTGATTGTCCTGTCAGTCATTTCATTGTTTTTGATTTATAATACCATCAAGCTCACGGTGTTTGCGCGCCGGAAGGAGATTGGTATCATGAAATATGTCGGCGCGACCGACGCTTATATCCGAACGCCGTTTGTCCTGGAGGGGACTTTTCTGGGGCTGATTGCGGCCGTTGTGGCTGTGATGATCGTGCGTTTGGCTTATTATTATATATTGGGCATGCTCGGCGGCAGTGTACTGCTTCCCATGACCTCAGCACTGGCGACACCGGATCAGGTAATGGGTCAGCTGATCTTTTTCTTTACAGTTTATGGTGTGGTAATCGGTGCGGTGGGCAGTGTGTTCGCTATTCGAAAATTCTTAGACGTATAAAAAACAGGAGGGGACTTCAGAAAATGAAGAAGAAAATTTCTTTAATTGTAACGGCATTATTTTGTTTATCTTTATTTATTTCTCCGGTTTATGCAGCCACAAAAGATGAATTGCAGCAGCAAAAAGACGACGCGTCTGCAAAAAAAGAGGCTGCCCAGTACCAGGTGGATATGACCCAGAACACCATCGAAGGGATTCAGACCGAAATCAGCAAGGCTAACGCAGAGATCGACAGGATCAACGGCCAGATCAGTACCCTGGACGGCCAGATCAATGATCTGACTGCTAATCTGGAAAGAACCACAGCCGAGCTGGAAGCTGCCGAAGAAAAACAGGCTAAACAGGAAGAAGAATTAAAAGAACGTGTCCGGGTCATGTATATGTACGGAAATGAAGGCTATATGCAGGTTCTTTTCTCAGCCACAGACTTTGCGGATTTTATCGCGAAGGCCGATATGATGAAATCCATCGTACAGGCCGATAAGGACTGCGCAACGGCACTGGAAAAGACCCGTGCAGAGGTAGAAGAGAAAAAAGAAACCATTGAGACAAACAAAGCACAGGTAGAGCAGGCAAAGGCAGATCAGGAAACAGCCCTGCAAAGCCAGAAGAGTGTCAAGTCTCAGAAGGATGAGCTGCTGGCTAAGAACCAACAGGTAGTACAGCAGTATCAGGCAGAGGTTGATAAGCAGGATGAAATCCTGAAACAGGCCGATGCAGAGCTGGCAGTAATCGCTCAGCAGGAAGCCGAAGCCTTGGCAGCCCAGAGAGCGCAGGAAGAAGCGGAGAGAGAACAGGCGGCCCAGAATGGTTCTGGCGGTTCCGGCAGCGATGCGGACAGCGGCTCCTCCGGCGGCGGTAACGTCGTAGTCTCCAGCGGCTTTATGTGGCCGTTGCCAGGCAACTACACCATTACCAGCTGGTTTGGTTACCGTCCGGCTTCCGATACCAATGGTATTGGCTCCACCAATCACGGCGGAATGGACATTGCAGCATCCACAGGCACACCGATCTATGCGCCGGCTGGTGGTTATGTAACGAAAGCATCCTGGTATGGCGGCTATGGTAACTGTATCATGGTGGCCATGGACAATGGCGATACCCTGTTATTTGGCCATTTAAGCGGTTATAACGTGTCTTACGGCCAGCGTGTCAACCAGGGCGATATCATCGGCTACGTGGGCAGCACCGGGAATTCTACCGGACCACATCTGCACCTGAGCTACTTTGCGAATAACGTCACGCCTGTAGATCCTTGGGATTACATCTATTATTAAAATTTTGACAGAATTTGGAAAGAATCATCCGATTCTTTCCTTTTTTATTGTTTATTTAAGGCTTTTAGTGTATTCTTTTCAGGTAAGTATTGACTCAAATTGATTTGAAAGGATTGACAATGGATAAAGGGCAGAGAAAAAAGCTCATCGTTATTGCGGTAATAGCGCTTATTGTCACAAATATCTTAACCTTTTGCCTGACAACAGGCGCCAATGTGGCGCTGGGCAATAAGGTGATTTTAAATGTTGACAGTACAGAAATGGCCGATGGACTTAAAAAACTGGTAAGCTTAAAAGGGCATATCGATAAGGAATATTACAAGGATATTGATGATACGACCCTGATGGAAGGGGCTATGAAGGGCATGTTTGAGTCCACAGGCGACCCCTACAGCGGTTACTATACTGAGGAAGAATTTCAGAAGCTGATGGAAAGCTCAACAGGCACCTACAGCGGCATTGGCGTGGTCGTGACTGAGGATGAAAGCGCGACGACCACAGTGGTTACCCCTTATAAAAACACCCCGGCGGGGGATGCGGGAATGCAGATTGGCGACAAGATCGTCAAGGTAAACGGCGAGGATGTCAGCGGAAAGGGCTCTGAATACACCGTAAGCCTGATGCGCGGCGATCCGGGCACCGCGGTGGAGGTAACTGTACTGAGGGACGGACAGGAACAGACCTTTAACCTGACACGCCAGAGTATTGACACCCCAACAGTGGATTCCAAAGTCATTGACGGCATTGGTTATATCTCTATTTCAGAATTTACCAATAAAACCTCTGAGGATTTTAACGCTGAGCTTGAAAATCTGCTGAGCCAGAATATCAGCGGGCTGATCATTGATCTCCGCTATAACGGCGGCGGTGTGGTTACTTCCGCGGTGGCAGTGGCAGACCGCCTGCTGGGGGATACGACAGTGGTCTACACGGTCGATAAAAACGGCAGCCGGAAGGACTATACCTCGACCGGGGAAGTAAAGCTGGACCTGCCGATGACGGTACTCGTTAACGAAGGAACCGCCAGCTCTTCCGAGATCCTGTCTGGGGCGATACAGGATACCGGGGCTGGGCAGCTCGTAGGAACACAAACATTCGGTAAAGGCATTGTCCAGGAAGTTGTGCCCCTCAAGGATAAGAGCGGCTACAAGCTCACCAATGCGGAATACTTTACACCGAACGGCCGCAACATTAACGAAAAGGGCCTGACCCCCGACGTGGCCATTGAACAGAACGAGGCCTATAAGAACACGCTGAATGTCCCGGAGGACCAGGATTTACAGCTTCAAAGGGCCATTGAGATTTTAAAGGGTAAGTAAACAGGAGGGGAGGATCGGAGTTTTAAAACTTCGATCCTTTTTTCTGCTATATTGAACTGATTCCCATTGACAAAACCGACAGAAGTGGTACAATAAGAGAACACATGTTTCTTGGATTGAAGGGTTACAAAGGTGATTGAATGAAACCATTTAAAGTAGTATCCGACTATGAACCAAAGGGCGACCAGGAAAAGGCCATCCGGGAACTGGCCGACGGCATTGATAAAGGGATGAAATTTCAGACCCTTTTGGGCGTCACCGGTTCTGGTAAAACCTATACCATGGCTAAGGTGATCGAAGCCGTCCAAAAGCCGACGCTGATCATCGCCCACAATAAAACGCTGGCGGCCCAGCTTGCCAACGAGTTCCGAAGCTTTTTTCCGGAAAATGCAGTGGAATATTTTGTATCTTATTATGATTATTACCAGCCGGAGGCCTACGTGCCGCATTCCGACCTTTATATCGAAAAGGACTCCTCCATCAATGATGAGATTGATAAAATGCGCCATTCGGCCACAGCGGCACTCTTTGAACGCCGGGACGTAGTCGTGGTGGCCAGTGTATCCTGCATCTACGGACTTGGGAGCCCTATTGATTACGAAAATCTGGTGCTTTCTCTGCGTCCGGGAATGGAAAAGGACCGCGACGCGGTTATCCGGAAGCTGGTGGATATCCAGTATAACCGCAACGATATTGCCTTCGAGCGTAATAATTTCAGGGTAAGGGGCGATATTCTGGAGATTTATCCGGCGGCATCCTCAGGGAAGGCCGTTCGGCTGGAGTTTTTCGGCGATGAAATCGACCGGATTACCGAGATCGACACCATTACAGGCGAGATCACCGGTGAGCTCAGCCATGTTTCCATTTTTCCAGCCTCACACTATACCACCACGCCCGAAAAGCTGGATGTGGCCATCAAAGGTATCCGTGACGAGTTGGCAGACCGGTATGATTATTTTACCGGGCATAATCAGCTGGTGGAGGCGCAGCGCATTCTGCAGCGGACCAACTATGACCTGGAAATGCTCAAGGAGATGGGCTACTGCAACGGCATCGAGAACTATACACGCTACATTAACGGCTCCCCTCCAGGAGCGCCGCCCTATACGCTGATCGACTATTTCCCAAAGGACTTTTTAATCTTCGCGGATGAGTCCCATGTGTCCATTCCGCAGATTGGCGGCATGTCCTCAGGCGACAGGGCCAGAAAACAAAATCTGGTGGATTATGGCTTCAGGCTCCCGTCTGCCTATGATAACCGCCCGCTCAACTTTGAGGAGTTTGAAGGGAAAATCAATCAGATTGTTTTTACCTCGGCCACACCGAGCAAGTATGAAAAAGAACACAGCGAACAGACCGTCGAACAGATCATCCGCCCCACCGGCCTCATCGACCCTGAAATCTTTGTGCGGCCCATCAAGGGACAGATCGACGATTTGATGAGTGAGATCAATGAGACGGTATCCAAGGGAAACCGGGTGCTGGTGACCACACTCACCAAAAAAATGGCGGAGGATCTGACCCAGTATTTCAAGGAAAACGGCATTCGGGTCAACTACCTGCACTCCGACATTGACACCATCGAGCGGACAAAAATCCTCAAGGAGCTGCGCATGGGCGAGTTTGACGTTTTGGTCGGTATTAACCTTTTAAGAGAAGGGCTGGATTTGCCAGAGGTTGGACTGGTCGCGATCCTGGATGCGGACAAGGAAGGCTATCTGCGATCAGAAACCTCACTCATCCAGACCATCGGCCGCGCGGCCAGAAATGTGGAGGGCAAGGTGCTTATGTACGCGGACAGAATTACCAGGTCCATGGATTATGCCATCACCGAAACCAACCGCCGGCGGAAAATCCAGAGTGAATTCAACGAGGCCCACGGTATTATTCCGCGGTCTGTCCACAAAGAAATCCACGATTCCCTCGAGGTGACAAAGGTCGCTGAGGATCAGGCTTCCTATGTGGTGGAAGACGAGGTGATGGATGTGGAAGCTGAAATCATGAACCTCGAAGCAGAAATGCTGACCGCTGCGGAAAATCTTGAGTTTGAAAAGGCCGCCGCGCTGCGTGACCGGATTAAAGAACTGAAAGGAAATAAATGAAATACATAGACGTCAAGGGTGCCAAGGAGCACAACCTTAAAAATATTAATGTGAAGATACCGAGAGACCAGCTGGTGGTGCTGACCGGTCTCAGCGGATCGGGCAAATCCTCGCTGGCTTTTGATACCATTTACGCCGAAGGGCAGAGACGCTACGTCGAGTCCCTTTCTGCTTACGCGAGGCAGTTTTTAGGCCAGACACAGAAGCCCAATGTGGAGAGCATTGACGGTCTGTCGCCGGCCATTTCCATTGACCAGAAAACCACCAACCGGAACCCCCGTTCGACCGTTGGGACAGTGACGGAAATATATGACTATTTCCGTCTGCTTTATGCCCGTATTGGCATTCCCCACTGCCCAAAATGCGGCAAGGTTATTGAGTCGCAGAGTGTGGACCAGATTGTGGACACCGTTCAGGCTCTGGAGCCCGGCACCCGGTTTCAGATTCTGGCGCCGGTGGTGCGCGGTGAGAAGGGGCAGCATAAAAAGCTGCTGGACCATTTGAAAAAGGAGGGCTATGTCCGTCTGATCGTAGACGGCGAGTCCAGAGAAACCAGTGAAGACATCGAGCTGGAAAAAAATAAAAAGCACAGCATTGAGGTGGTGGTTGACCGCCTTAAGAGCAAGGAAAACATGGCCAAACGCCTGACCGACTCCATCGAGACAGCCCTGCATCTGGCAAACGGCCTGGTGATCTGTGATGTGATCGGCGGCGAACAGCAGCTTTTCAGCGAAAAGCTGTCCTGTCCAGACTGCGGCATTGCCATGGATACGCTGGAGCCCCGGACATTTTCCTTCAACAACCCCTTTGGGATGTGTTCCGAGTGCCACGGACTCGGTTTCCACAAGGAAATTGACCCGGACCTGCTGATTCCAGACAAAAGCCTGTCCATTGAACAGGGGGCCATCAAGTTTTTCGGGCTGAAAAATGACTCCAAGATCATGGTCAACCTCATACGCGCCATTGCGAAAAAATACAATTTTACCCTGGACCAGCCCCTGACAGAAGCGCCGGACGCTTTTCTTCAGGAGCTTTTGTACGGCTCGGATGAAATTCTGGAAATCGAGTATGAGGGCAAGTTTTCGGGCACCTATACCACGACCTTTGAAGGCCTTGTCAACAATATGGAGCGCCGTTATCAGGAAACCCACTCCGAGGGTATGCGCAGCCTTATCGATAAATATATGTCTGAGATTCCCTGTCCAAAGTGTAAAGGGAAGCGCCTGAACCCCACAAGCCTTGCGGTAACGGTACAGGATAAAAATATTATTGACCTTACGGATATGTCGGTCAAAGAGCTTTTGGGCTTCTTTTCAAAGATGGAGCTCACAGAGACAGAACAGATGATTGGCGAGCAGATTTTTATTGAGATCAACGCGCGCCTGAAATTCCTCCAGGACGTTGGTCTGGAATACCTGACCCTTTCCCGTGCCGCGGGCACCCTTTCCGGCGGCGAATCCCAGCGTATCCGCCTGGCCACCCAGATCGGTTCCGGACTTGTGGGGGTGCTCTATGTACTGGATGAACCCAGCATTGGGCTGCATCAGCGGGATAACCAGAAGCTGCTAAAAACCCTGCGCCGTCTCACCGATCTTGGTAATACCCTGGTGGTGGTGGAGCATGACGATGAGACCATGGAAGAAGCCGACTGGATTGTGGATATTGGCCCCGGAGCGGGCGTCCACGGCGGCGAGGTCATTGCCGAGGGAACCGTTGAGGATATCAAGAAGGTGCCTGAGTCGATTACCGGCCAGTATCTGAGCGGCAAAAAGCAGATTGATGTGCCGCAGGAGCGCCGGGCCGGTAAAGGCACGGCCATCACCATTAAAGGCGCGTCCCAGAATAATCTGAAGAACATTGACGTGTCCTTCCCTCTGGGCAAATTCATCTGTGTCACGGGTGTTTCCGGTTCAGGAAAGAGTACACTGGTCAATGAAATTTTATATAAGGGCGCTTCCCAGAAGCTGTACCGCAGCTTTAAGAAGCCCGGAAAATACAAGAGCATCGAGGGATTGGATGAGATTGATAAGGTCATCGCCATTGACCAGTCCCCCATCGGGCGTACCCCAAGATCTAATCCAGCGACCTATACCGGTGTGTTTGACATGATCCGTGACCTTTTTGCAAAAACACCTGAGGCCAAGGCCAGGGGCTATAAAAAAGGACGCTTCAGCTTTAATGTAAAGGGCGGCCGCTGTGAAAAATGCAGCGGTGATGGGATACTCAAAATCGAGATGCATTTTCTGCCTGATGTCTATGTGCCCTGCGAGGTGTGCCATGGACAGCGGTATAACCGTGAGACGCTGGAGGTTAAGTATAAAGGAAAAAACATCGCGGATGTCCTGAATATGACGGTTGAGGAATCTCTGAAATTTTTCGAGCATCTGCCGAATATCCGAAATAAAATGCAGACCCTCTATGATGTGGGGCTTGGCTATGTGAAGCTGGGACAGCCGTCCACACAGCTTTCCGGCGGGGAAGCGCAGCGAATCAAGCTTGCCACAGAGCTTTCAAAGCGCAATACGGGCCGCACCCTTTATATTCTGGATGAACCGACCACGGGGCTTCATATGGCGGATGTCGCAAGGCTGATCGACGTACTGCAGCGCCTGGCCGATACTGGCAGTACAGTGGTGGTGATCGAGCATCAGCTGGACATGGTAAAGGTTGCCGACCATATTATCGACCTGGGGCCAGAGGGCGGCGACGGCGGCGGAACGATTGTATGCACAGGGACCCCGGAGGAAGTCGCTAAAGTGAAGGAATCCTATACCGGGCAGTACCTGGCTAAGATTTTACATAAAAAAAGGTAAATATTCGACGGGAATAGAATCCTTTTTTCAGCCGGAAAAGCCCATGAAATCAGCACTGCTGCTGTGTGCAATACAATCCCGCGAAGGGTGAAATGGTGCCCGAATGATGCCCAAGTGAACAAACCGGGTTATGAACAGTAGCACAAAGTTATGACATAAAATGAACTGTTTGACATTTTCATTCGTTAATATTAGAATAGAAAAAATAAGTTATATATTTGTTCGCCTTAGGCAGAAAAGGCGAACTATAGGTTGTTTATATTCGTTTAGGAGGGTGGCTATGAATGATTTGCAGTTTGTTTTGGAAAACGGTGAATCTTGGCTGCAATATGCTGTAAAGGTGAATGTTTTAGGCGAAAGCAAGAATAGTTTGAAAGAGTTAAGAAAGCAAGCATTATCTAATCCAAAAATCAAGGCATATCTTATTGATGTTTCAAATTTTCATAACTGCCTTGTGACCAATCATAAAAATCCTGATTTGTCTATGCACAAATTATTATTTTTACTTGAGCTTGGATTTGATACAGATATTCCGGAGATACAAGCCGGTATAAATAAAATTTTAGAACATATAGATGAAAATGGTATTTATCAATCGCCAACAAATATTCCGAAGCATTACGGCGGCATTGGCGAGGACACCTTTGGTTGGTGCTTGTGCGATGCGCCATTGCTGCTTCTTTTACTGCATAAAGCAAACGTTGATTATGATAAACATATTCATCGTGGTGTAGAGCACCTTTTAAGCTTTTATAAAGATGAGGGATTTCCTTGCACCGTTTCTAAAGAGCACGGAAAATTCAGAGGCCCCGGGCGCAAAGACGATTGCTGCCCCTATGCTACATTGCTGATGTTAAAGCTGCTTTCTGATATAGAAAACTATAAGCAAAGTGAAATTGCGGAGAAAATAGCGCAAAATTTACTTTCTCTATGGGAGCACAGCTTGGATAAGCACCCCTATATGTTCTATATGGGAACTGATTTTAGAAAGCTGAAAGCACCTGCAATGTGGTACGATATCGTAAGTGTTGCCGATGTTTTAAGCCGTTTTGACACCATAAAAAAGGACAAGCGATTTCTTGAAATGGCTATGATTTTAAAATCAAAGCAAGACGAGAATGGTTTGTTTACACCCGAAGCTGTATATCAAAAGTTTAAGGGCTGGGATTTCGGGCAAAAGAAACAGCCATCCCCCTATCTAACCTATGTTTGCAGCCAAATTTTACTGCGGACAGAATTATGAGCATTTTACGTAGTACGCCTTATTGGACTAATACGCATTTCTTCTTTAGCCGTTTTTAATTGTGGCAAGCAGGGCATGAGCGTACACACTCATGCCCTGCTTGCCACGATTGTTTTCGGTGGTATTGGGATTCCCGCCGCGCATGAAAATAGCCCCGGCATGAGACGGGGTTACATCTCACGCTGGGGCGTGTTGCGGAACGATAGATGTCCATTTTCAGGGGTTCGGGATAAAAAGGTACAGGCACCACGGTTCCGCGCCCGCAGAGGACCATTCTGTCAGTGTTTTTACGGCCCTATTTGTCCGCTTTGCGCCCCGGCTCTGGGGGTCTGGTTCCTACCGGGCATAAATAGTGCGCCCCGGACGGTGGTTGATACCTCCGGGGCGCTCCCGACCGTCCCACATGGGAACCCTATCCCGATTTCGGGGGTATAAAACGCCCCTGAATGGCCTGCCACCATATAGCCTCCCATAGCGCTTGCGATTTTGGGGAAAGAGTGGTATAGTAAACACGTCAGCAAGCCATACAAGGGCTTGCTGATTTTTTGTTTTGTGGTGCCCAACTTTACAAAACCACGCTGTTCAAGGTTATGCCACCTTATTCGTGGGATTTGAGAAAACGCCCATTTCATACGGGTTTGCGGGGTAGATCTATGGAACTCTTTGCCACCTTATGACGGCTAAAATAGCTATGCAGGCAATAAAAAATGCTAAATATTACCAATCTTTTCACGAAACCCGTTGACAGGTACTGTCTAATTAAGTATAATAAAGCTAACAAAAGAGTTTAATAGACAGTGGGTGATAAAGATGAAAACAACATTGAAGGATTTAAGACCTGGTGAATCAGGTGTGGTTGATACAATTTCAGTGGAAGGCCTTATGCGCCGTAAGCTCATGGATATGGGCGTAACCCCTGGTGTCGAGGTAATGGTCGATAAGGTAGCGCCCTTTGGAGATCCGATCGAAATTCACCTTAGAGGCTACGCATTAAGCCTGAGAAAAAACGATGCTGAAAATATATTAATCGCCTGATTGTTTAAGCTTCTAAATAAATATTAAATCACAAAAACCGCCTTTTTTCAAGGTGGTTTTTCTCTTGTAAGGGCAAGTTAGTTTTATGTGACATCCTAAAAACCGAGGAGTATTTTATGAATTATCGCGTTGCACTGGTGGGAAATCCGAACTCTGGAAAAACCACCCTATTTAACAGCCTGACCGGAAGCAATCTGTATGTGGGGAACTGGCCGGGCGTCACCATTGAAAAAAAGGAAGGGGATCTGCGGAATACTGCGAGCAAAATTACGCTGGTGGACCTTCCCGGCATTTATTCGCTGGCGCCCTATTCGATGGATGAAATTGTATCAAGGGATTTTTTGCTGAGTGAGCCGCCGGATTTGATCATCAATATTTTAGATGCATCAAACATTGAGCGGAACCTCTATCTGACCACCCAGCTGATGGAATTGAAAATTCCCATCATCGGTGTGTTGAACATGATGGATATTGTTGAGAAAAAGGGATTGAAGCTGGATCTCCACGCTCTGAACAAAGGCTTTGGGTTCCCATTTATGGAGATATCCGCCCAAAAGGGAATCGGCATTGAGGCACTGATCAAGGCAGTCGAGGAAAAGCTGGAGGATGACCGGAAAGCCGGGAAAGCACCGGAATTCAAACCGGTTTTTCCAGATAATATCGAAAGGGTCATCATTGATTTTGACAACCTGGTGCAGCGGTCTTACCCGGATATTCTGCCCGGCTATCCCAAAATTTTCAGAAGCATCAAGCTCATTGAAAAGGACGATGAAATTCTGAAAAAGGTGGAGAACTGCTTTGGACTGGATCAGGATATTTATGACGCCAGGGAAAAGATCAGGGAGATCAGCGAGCAGGATGTGGACAGCACCATTGCGGATTACCGCTACCGCTTTATCACAGATCAGGTAACAAGGGCTACGAAAAAAATCGGTAAAACCCATCTGGCCTTTGAGGACAGGCTGGATAAGGTACTCATGAACCGCTACGCGGCCCTGCCCATTTTCTTTATCTTTATGTTTATCATTTATTTTGTGTCCATCAACGTGGTGGGGGATGGTACAACAGGCCTTATCGAGGGTTTTATCAGCGAAATGCTGATTCCCGGTGTGACGGGCTTTATGGAAGGGCTGAACGTGGCCCCGTGGCTCATCGCCCTGGTGACAGAGGGCGCCATCACCGGTGTGGGGGCAGTTCTGACCTTTATCCCACAGATTACCGTGCTGTTCATCTTTATCTCTGTGCTGGAGGACAGCGGCTACATGGCGCGGGTGGCATTTATGATGGACCGCGTGTTTCGGAAATTCGGCCTTTCGGGAAAATCCTTTATCCCGATGGTCGTTGGGCTTGGGTGCTCGGTGCCTGGAATTATGGCAACCCGCACCCTGGAGAACGAACGGGAGCGGAAACTGACCATTATCCTGACTCCCTTTATCTCCTGTGGCGCCAAGATGCCGATCTATGTGCTCATGGCGTCAGCCTTTTTCTCAAAGGCCCAGTCCGTCATGGTCTTTTCCTTATATATCGTAAGCCTGCTGGTGGTTTTTGTGTCAGGCGTGATTTTGTCCAAGACGGTATTTAAAGGACAGGATTCCGGCTATCTGCTGGAGCTGCCGCCCTACCGGTTGCCAGTGCTTAAAAACACGGTTACCCAGGTATGGCAGCGCGTGAAGGAGTTTATTGTACGTGCCGGCACCATTATTTTTGCGGCCTCGGTTGTGCTTTGGTTTCTCCAAAACTTTGGTACGAACTTCCAGATGACGGCCAATGCCGATGAGAGCATTCTGGCGGCCTTCGGGAAATTCATCGCCCCGGTTTTTGCCCCGCTGGGCTTTGGCAACTGGGTGGCCAGCGTTTCGGTATTGTCGGGTATCGCGGCCAAGGAAATGATCATCAGCACCATGAGTGTCTTGACCAGTACCTTTGACGGCGGCTTTAACATGGCGCTCGGACAGATTTTCACCCCGCTTTCGGCTTACAGCTTCATCCTGTTTGTGCTCTTGGCATCGCCCTGTACGGCAGCGTTGGCGACCATGAAAAAGGAGCTGGGAAGCTGGAAAACTTTTGGCTTTGCCATTTTGTACCAAACGGGTACTGCCTATCTGATCTCCATGCTGGTCTACCAGATTGGAAGCCTGTTTATTTGATTTATCTGCGGCCTGAGGCCGCTTTTTTTGTTACCACTTTAGCATCTTTGGGTAGATATAATCCTGTACAAATGAAAGCAAATTGGAGGAAACCATGAAAAAGACACAGATATCTGCCCAAAATGGTTCGGACGGCCGTTCCTTTGCGGCGGGACTGAATTTTTATAAGCTCTTCTGGATTTTTATGATCGGTTGTTTTTTAGGGACGATTCTTGAAATGATTTTTTGTTTTGTAACCCAGCACGGCCTTATCGAAAGCCGGTCGGGTTTGATTTATGGCCCGCTTAACCCGGTCTACGGCTTTGGAGCTGTGGTTCTGACCATTGTTTTAAGGCCCCTTGCCCATAAAAGAGATTTGTTTATCTTTCTTTTCAGTATGGTCATTGGCTCAGGCTTCGAGTATCTCTGTTCAGCCTTCCAACAGTATTTTATGGGGACAGTATCCTGGGATTACAGCAACCTGCCCCTCAACATCGGCGGGCGTACCTGTCTCCTGTATGGGCTGTTCTGGGGGCTTCTGGGGCTTTTGTGGGTAAAGGACGTTTATCCGTATTTCTCCAAATGGATCGAAAAAATCCCCAACAAGGTGGGGATTGTGCTGACCTGGGTGCTGGTGGTGTTTATGATTTTTAACATGGCCATTTCGGCCCTGACTGTCCAGCGCTGGGATCAGCGTGACCACGGCGTCAAGGCGGACAATTCGTTTGAAGAATTTCTGGATAAGACCTATCCCGATGATTTTATGCGCAAGATCTACCCGAACATGATTCTTTAACAAATTGAAGATTGAAAATGGAAAATTCAGGTACAAAAAGCCCCTGGCTTTTTGATTGAGATGCGGCTTGCGCCGCATTTTAATCAAATTGTCAGAGGTTTTTTTATCATTTGTCGATTTAATGATGTATTTGGTTTGTTTGCGGCCTCTGGCCGCTGTTTAAATCGCTTTTGCCAATGGCAAAGGGGTTCTGGAATTTTCCATTTTAAATTTTAAATTTTCAATTTTCCATTTCCTCACTGGCAGCAAACTCTAAATTTAGATCAGGCGTCTCAGCCGGCTCCTTCCCTTTAAACACGGTGAGGACGGTGACGCCGGTCAGGATCAGTACGCAGCCCAAGACACTTTTGACAGTGATGGGCTCACCCAGAAAGGCGATGCCGCAGACCACGCTGGTGATGGGCTCAAACATGCTGAGAATGGCGGCTGTGGTGCCGCCGGACAGCTTGACGCCAAGCTGGAACAGGGTAATGCCCAGAAAGCCGCAGAGCATGGCCACCAGAAAGGAAAGCAGCCACCCCATGGGGGTGATGTCAAGGGTCAGGGTTCCTGTGAACAGGCCGTAGATAAAAACAAAGCCGGCCACAAACAAATTGATGTAAAAAGACAGCTTGAGCGGGTGCAGCGCAAGGAGGTTGCTTTTATCCAGATACAGGATGTAGAAAGCGTAGGTCAGGCCGGAAACCAGCGCTAAGAGGATGCCAAGCAGTCCACCCTCAATTTTACCGCCCATAAAAAAGCTGATACCGGTTGTGGCGATGACCAGGGCCAGGATCTTGGGCTTGGTGAGGTGTTCCTTAAAGATCAGAATGGCGCCCAGGGCCACGAATACCGGGTAGACAAAGTGCAGGGTGGTGGCAGTGCCCACGGGAATATAATTGTAGGACTGGTACAGCATCAGCGTGGTGACGGCAGAGCCGATAAAGCTGATGATCAGAAGCTGTTTAAGCTGCGGTTTTGAAAGCTTAAAAGACACCTTCTGCTGTTTTAAAATAATCCATAAAACCGGTACACAGAAAAAGGTTCTCAGAAAGGTCAGCATAATGGAATTGCTGCCGTTAAGATAGGTGATTTTTCCCATGATCGGTGTAAAACCAAAGATACAGGCCGAGAGTATGATAAACAAATTTCCTTTTAAGCTTTTCATTTTTCCTCCAACAATATAAATGCTTCCCAACAGCACAAGCATACACCATAATCAGGGGAAAAACAAGGGGTCAAAAAAGTAAAAATGACCTGCGCGCCGGGCAGGCCATTTTTAAATGAATCTTGTTAAAAAGCGGATTTATAGATGTATTCCGAGGTCGAGGCGTGAAGGGCGCTGACGTAGTTACAGCGGAAGGACACAATATCCCCGATCTGGTAATCACGGCGGCATTCCGTAATATCCACAATCAGGTGGTCTGAGCTGGACGCAATGATTTCAAGGTCTGCATCCAGAGGGGTCAGATCCTCCATGGTGGTATCCTGCTTGCCCAGAGCGCAGATGGCACGCTTGCGGATGCCGCGGTCTTCAAAGACCGGTGTGCAGCCATAGGCGTCACAGCCGATTTTGCCGATGGGCATGGAAGGCTTATCTTTGATCTCGATAATCTCCACATCCAGAATAAAATTATCATCGTGGAGATTTTCATAGCGCATGTTGTTGGAGGTGTCATTTCCGATAAGGATCAGCTCGCCAATGCGCAGGTTATTGATACAGGAGGGGATGGTGCCCGCTTCCACCATAAAATAGGTGCTGGAGGCGCCGCCGGATGTGATGGCGCAGTCCAGGCCAAAGCGTTTTTTAAGAAGAGTCTGGAAATCGTCAAAACGCTCGTAGGTCTCCACAGTGGGGACGATGGCGCCGGTACAGGACAGGTTCGCGCCGATGCCCCGGATGTCAATGTTTTTAAGCTTCAGCATCTCTGCCATATCCGCGCAGAGTGATTCCTCTGAGAAATAGCCCTCGCGCAGATCACCCAGATCCACCATGACCAGCACCTCATGCTTTTTGTGGTGCCTGGCCGCCGCGGCATCCAGAGCCTGGACGGTTTTCAGCTCAGAGTTCAGGGAAAGGGTGGCGTACAGAACGGTTTCCTCGATCTCGGAGAGCATGGGCATGCGGATCAGCCATTTGGGGCAGTCGAGGTCTGCAAGGGTGATGAGATTCTGGACGCGGGAATCGCCAAGGGCAGTAACGCCCCCCGCCAGCAGGGTTTCGGCAATCTCATAATTGCCGCCGGTGCACTTGGTAATGCCAGTGACGCCGATGTTTTTTTCGGCAGCGGCCTTTACAACGGTCTGTGTATTTTCAAGAATTTGCTGTTTGTTAAATCGCAATAATGGATACATGGTTCACCTCAAAAATTTTATACGTCTTAGTATACCATGTTTTTATAAAGAGTGTATGAAGATTTTTAAAATAATTGCACCCTTTCCGGCGGCTTTAGGTTGACAGTATTTTCTGCCTTGTTTATAATTAAGGGTACACTTATAAACGTATTTTGATTATTAATTTGGAGGAACCCATGAAGATATACGACCATCATAAAATTGAGAAAAAATGGCAGAAGTACTGGGAAGACCACGATACCTTTAAAATCGAGCAGAACTCGGACAAAGAAAAGTTCTATGGTCTGGTAGAATTCCCGTATCCGTCAGGCGCCGGACTGCACGTCGGCCACGTCAGAGCCTACACATCCCTTGAAATTATTTCAAGAAAACGCCGGATGGAAGGCTTTAACGTCTTATTCCCCATTGGCTGGGACGCCTTTGGCCTGCCGACCGAGAACTACGCCATCAAGACCGGCCGCCATCCGAGAGAAGTCACCGATGAAAACATCAAGGTATTTACCCAGCAGCTGAAATCCATTGGGTACTCCTTTGACTGGGACTGCGAGATTGACACCACCGATCCAAACTATTTTAAGTGGACCCAGTGGATCTTCTTACAGCTTTTTAAACATGGTCTGGTTTACAGAGACCGCACCTATGTCAATTTCTGCAGCGGCTGCAAGGTTGTTCTGGCCAACGAAGACTTCCGCGAGGGCAAATGCTCCATCTGCGGCAGCGAGGTCGTGCAGCTTGAAAAGGACGTCTGGTTCCTGAAAATCCGTGAGTATGCCGAAAAGCTTCTGGCAGGCCTGGACGACGTGGATTACCTGCCGCGTATCCGCCTGGAACAGGAAAACTGGATCGGTAAATCCATCGGCGCCGAGGTCGATTTTGATATCGCGGGCGCAGATCAGAAGCTCCGCGTTTTTACCACCCGTCCCGACACCCTTTTCGGCGTGACCTTTATGGTCATCGCGCCCGAACACCCGCTGATCGAGGAAATGAAAGACCGTATTACCAACATGGATGCCATTGTGGATTACCAGGAAGCCGCCAAGCGCAAGACAGAATTTGAACGTGTCCAGCTGGCAAAGGAAAAGACCGGCGTCATGATCGAGGGCATCCGCGGCATCAACCCGTTAAGCGGGGAAGAAGTCCCCATTTTTATCGCGGACTATGTTATGATGGGCTACGGCACCGGCGCCATTATGGCGGTTCCGGGACATGATACCCGTGACTGGGAATTCGCCAAGAAATTTGATCTGCCCATCATCGAAGTCATCAAGGGCGGCGATGTGAGTGTAGAGGCCTATACCGATACAGCCAGCGGCGAGATGGTGAACTCCGGCTTCTTAAACGGAATGGAAGTCAAGGAAGCCATCGCAAAAACCATCGAATATCTGGAAGAAAAAGGTCTTGGCAAAAAGACCATCAACTATAAAATGAAGGATTGGGCCTTCAACCGCCAGCGCTACTGGGGTGAGCCGATTCCGATCGTTCACTGCCCGAAATGCGGCATGGTGCCTGTACCGGAAGATCAGCTGCCATTAGAGCTGCCAAAGGTCAAGAGCTATGAACCAACCGACACCGGCGAGTCTCCGCTGGCTGGCATCCCTGAATGGGTTAACACCACCTGTCCGCACTGCGGCGGTCCGGCCAAGCGCGAAACGGACACCATGCCGCAGTGGGCGGGTTCCAGCTGGTATTTCCTGCGCTATTTTGACAACAAAAATGACCAGGCACTGGCCGACTATGACAAAATGAAATACTGGATGCCTGTCGACTGGTATAACGGCGGTATGGAACACGTCACACGACATCTGCTCTACTCCCGCTTCTGGCATAAATTCCTGTATGACATCGGCGTGGTGCCAACCGCAGAGCCCTATAAAAAACGGACCATGCAGGGCCTCATTCTTGGCTCAGACGGCGAAAAAATGTCCAAGTCCAAGGGCAACGTGGTTAATCCCAACGATATCATCGACGAATACGGCGCAGATACCCTGAGAACCTATGTCATGTTCATCGGCGACTATGAAAAACCCGCGCCGTGGTCTGAAAATGGCACCAAGGGCGCCAAGCGTTACCTGGATCGTGTCTGGAAGCTTCAGGAAATTGTGACAGACGAAACAGGCTATAGCCCAGAGCTGGAAAGCATGATGCATAAAACCATCAAAAAAGTCAACAGCGACTACGAAGAAATGAAATTCAACACCGCCATCGCGGCCCTGATGACGCTGATCAATGAGTTTAACAGCGTGGGCAAGGTGACAAAGGATGAGTTTAAAACCTATCTGCAGCTGCTGTACCCGGTAGCGCCGCATATCACCGAGGAACTCTGGGAAATCGCCGGACTGGAGGGCTGCCTGCACGACAGCCCATGGCCTGTTTATGACGAAGCCAAAACCGTGGACGATGTCATCGAAATGGCCGTCCAGATCAACGGTAAGGTGCGCGGTAAGATCAGCCTGCCTGCCGACGCGGACAAGGAAGCTGCTAAGGCCATTGCCCTTGAGCATGAAAATATTCGCAGCTATGTGGATGGCAAAAATATCGTGAAGGAAATCTTTGTGCCAGGCAAAATTTTTAACCTGGTTGTGAAATAAACATGAAGTATGTCGAGCTGTATACAGACGGCGGATGCCGCGGCAATGGCCAGGCTGGTGATAACATCGGCGCCATTGGCGGTATCCTCATCTACCCGGAAAAAGATATCCGCAAGGAATACAAGAAAGCCTATCCCAATACCACCAACAACCAGATGGAGCTGCAGGCAGTCATCACAGGCCTCAAGATGCTCAAAGAGCCCTGCGAGGTCGTGATCCACAGCGATTCCGCCTATGTGGTCAATGCCTACAACCAGAACTGGGTTACGGGCTGGAAGGCCAAAAACTGGAGCCGCGGCAAGGCCGGCCCCCTGAAAAACAAGGAGCTCTGGATGGAGCTGGACGAGCTGGTCAACTACCATGACGCCCGCTTCGCCAAGGTCAAGGGCCATGCCAACAATGAACTCAATAACCGCGCCGACGCGCTGGTGAATGAGGCGATGGACGCGTATGGGAAATGAGAAGAGATTAAAATAAATATTCAGGGAGAGCTTATAAGCTGCTATCCCTAGCTCCAAAAAGAACCGATATGCCGCCGCACGAACTCCCGGCATATCGGTTTTTAAATCCCTATACCACCCGCTTAAAATATGGGACCACTTCTCCCATCATTTTAGAATAAATGTAAAACGATTACGAAGGTAATCGCAGAAAGGAAATGCAAATGGAAGCAAACACGCAGTACCATTTCATCAACTACGATGACGCTGTCAAGGCCTATGAGGGAGAATATCCGCGGCTGACGCGGGACAAGGTGGCGGAGCTTTTTTCGGACTTAAAGCGCGGGGCGCCGGTGGCCTTTATCAACCGGGGAACACCGGCCCAGCCCATGACAGCCATTGTATTCGCGGATGAGACAGTGCTTTTGTGGCCACGGTCGCCGCATTTTGTGGTAAATGCTGTTGGCCTGTATTTTGACAAGGACATGAAGCAGTGTCGAAAAAATAATCGAAAACGATTTGGTTACAGGCGGCACTTTCCAATTATTTTGGGTGAGGAGCTTCAGCTTTTACCAGTTGTGACAAAACTTCCTGATGGCGGCAGAGGAATCAGCTTTCTCTGCCGCCATTTTTTTATCCATTTGAGCGAGGAAAAAATGCTGGTATCATTAAGTGGATTGGCTGTTGCTTACTGCTGCCCGTCAAGGCTGATCAAGGATAAAATTCTGGAGCTGATGCGGCTTTGCCAGGCGCTGTTCATAAAAGAGTTGCTTAAAAACGGGCACTGCTTCAGCCTGGCAAATCACCCCGCTTGCCGCAGCTGCGCGTTGTTTGGAGTATGCCATGATCTGTTTCACAGGGCCTTTGGTTTTTAAGGTTTAAAAGTTTTTTCAAAAACTCTTTGGCGCAAGCTTTTAGCCTCTAACAAAGCGGAATTAGCTGTTTTATATCATTCGGATACAAAAAAGTCTCAATTTTTGGGGCTTTTTTGTTTTTTGAACGGATTTTCAGGCTGGAGCGTTTTTGATTTGTGCCCTTCAAATGCTTTAGAATGGCATTAACACCCCGGTAAACGGCGGTGAATCACAAATCAGGAGGACTGAAATGAATCAGACCAAAAACCTTAAGAAGCCTGCGGACATGAAGGGAATGGAGCGCGTGAAAGCGCGGAAGGATTTACGCTATTATCCGGTGCCGGATTATTTAAAGGATCTGGGCGTCTCGAGCATGGCGGATTTAACCGATGAGATGCCCTTGGTTTACCACTGCGACAGTCCCTTTTTCCCCATGGAGGGCGGTTATCAGCCCTGTGAGACGCCAGAGAATTTAAGCGCCAAAGCCCTGGCGGCAGAGCTCGGGGAGATCTGCAGGGTAAAGCTGGGCAACAGCGCTCATCCGCTGCACCTTTTTGAAGCGCTGTGTGACGGACGGCCGCTAAAGGAATGCATCTTTCCGGATGGCAGCACCCATCTGTGCGCTCAGGGCGAGATTGAGTCCGAAGGGGAGACGCCGCTTTCGGATATGGATATTGAAACCTTTCAAAGCCCATTGCTGAGGGCAGTCACAGATCAGGCCCTCCTCACCGATTCCATAGACATGAAGCGCTGGGTGTACCGCCTGCGCGACCCATGGTCAGACACATATTTTGTATTGATTGAAAAAGGAGAAGCCCATGAATAAGCATATAACCTTAAAGATAAACCGTTTTGAAAGCCCCCTGTTTGGAATTATCCGCACCCTGGTGGAAACAGTGGATGTACAGGCTCACAACAAAGCCATCGAGAGGGAGATCCGTGAGATTCAGAAACGCATCATGTATGATGTGGACTGCGAGCTTGTCAGCAAAGCCATGAACCGGCTCATCACACTCAAAAAGCAGATGCTGAGGACCGGGGAAGGGCGGCAAGAGTGGTTTGTGGTAAAGGATGTCTGCAGGGCCCTGGGGTATAAAAGCCACTGCGGGGCGCTGCGCACCCATGTGCGCAGTGAGGATGTGACAAAGCGGGAAATCCGCGACGCCAACAATCACCGCCAGAAAATGCTGGTGGTCAATGAAAGGGGACTGGACGCGCTGATCCTCGGCGGCCGGCTGCACGCTGCCCCATTTTTCAAGGGGTACATCACTGGGGTGATGCTGCCCTCGATCCGGGGATTAAAACCGTGGTTCCCCTGGCCCTGTGCGGGGACGGTGTGCGCTGGCTGTGTCCCCGGACCCTTTGGAGTGAACCATGAACTACCTGACTGAGCTCCTGGCCTTTTACAGATGGCTGGAAACCACGCTCATCAGCCCGATCCAGCAGGCCTACTGGCATCTGCTCATGTGGGCCAACAACAGGGCCGCTGTCCGGGACGAGCTGGGGGACTGGTACTGGCCGGTGGATTTTAATCTTCCCAACACAGTGGTCATGCGGTTTCTGGGCCTTAAAAAGCATTATCAGGTCGTGCACCTCAGAGACCAGCTGATCCGCACCGGCAGGGTGCAGTATGAAAAGCACCCTGCCCAGAGGGCAGGCACCTATCGTCTGAACCCTTTTAACCAGGGGCTTGAGGCGGTCTGGATTGTTGCGGAAAAGGGGTGCGCCCGCACCCAGGTATGGAACAGCGTCAGCAGCGCCGCTGGACCCGGGGCGGAACCGTACATAAATCCTTTAAACAATAAACAAGCTTTTCTATCAGGTAGTATTCCTGAGGACACGCTATCCCCCAACGGCTTTAATCTGCTTCCTGAGATCTCTGAAGAGGAAAAGGCAGCGATCCGGGCAAGGTTCCCAGACAACGATGTGGCAGCCTTTTACGCGATTTGGGAGGCCCGGGAGAAGAAACAGGTAGAGATTAAAAATTTAAGGAGGTGATGGGATGAATCGATATGGCACAGGTCCCGGTATCCTGCACAAGCGCAGGCCCTATCTGGTGGAAGCGGAATGCCGGGTGCAGGTGGGCTTTTATGCCCGGACTGTGGAAGAAGCGGAAGATTTATTTGGCGAGTACTGCCAGGCTGTGGAGGACAGGCACCCGGAGATTGTTTTGAGTATGACGGACCTTTATGAGGATGAATAGGAGGGGTGAATGAATCAATACAAAGAGATTGACGCGTTGGTAGAAACCTATAAAAATGGGCAGAAACATCCGAGAAACAGCCCAGAGCGGGAAAACGCAAAGGTGGCGGGAGAAATGCTCATCATAACCTTTAAGCCCCTGGTGTTGTCTGTGATGAGCAAGTTTCAGGTGCCGGATGAGCAGTTTGAGGATGGATTTCAGGACGGTCTTCTGGCCTTCATGAAGGGATTGGATCGCTTTGATCCTGAGCGTGGCGCTGCTTTTAATGCTTTTATACGAACACATCTGTGTCAGTATTACAGAAAATGGAAAAGTGGGCGCTTTAATCTGTCGGTGACGGCCCAGAAGCGGCTTGAGGACAAAGCGCCAGGAACGCAAGGACTCACTTTTGCCGACACGCTGCCGGATGAAGCACCCGGTCCAGAGAAAGGTTTTATCTGGAAGAAAGAAAACGAGCGCCAGCAAAGGAAACTGGCAAAGGGCCTTTCGCTGCTGACAACCAAGCAAAGGGAGGTGATCAACGACCATTACACATCGGGATTGAGTCTTCGGGAGATCGCTGATAAACAGGGAAAAGCACATCAGTCGGTATGTGAAACGCATACGGCCGCACTAAAAAAATTAAAAAAGTTTTTTGAATAAGACCCTGCCGTTTTTCAAAAATCCGGTATGTATATAGTGTAGGGCAAAATGCCACACAAAAATACAAACCAAAAAGGAGAAATGAACATGGCAGTTGAAAAAACAACGGAATCAGTAGGAATGAAAATCACCGTCAACCATGGAGAGCGGGAGGGGAAAATCGTCAAGACTTCAAAAACCTACGGCGACATCAAGGAAGACGTGACCGACGATGCCTTTGTGGCCACCGCCAAAGCCATTACCGGCATGCAGGAGCCCATCCGGGAAAAGCAGGTGAAGGTAACAGCCGAGGAGTTGGTTGAAATCGCATAGCGATTTCAACAGTTGACCGATGATAGTGAATAGTAGATCGTCGTGGTGTAAATCAGCAAAGCTGATTTGTTCATAAACGATCCACTAAAAAGAATATCAATCAACCAGAAGCACAAAATTAAAAATCAGGAGGAATTTTTAAAATGCCAACAACCAGCAAAGATTTAACCGTATATTTTCAGCGTGAGGACGGAAAGGAATTCAAGATCACGATCCCGGATTACAAGGAAGACATCACCGACGCCGAGATCAAAACCGGCGCCAAGGCCATCGTGGACCAGGGAGCCTTCCAGCCCGACGGTTTCGGCCTGGTAAAAGTCACCGGTGCCGTAAAAGTAGACACCACCAAGACCGATGTCGTCATTGAGGACGCGGTTTAGAAAAAAGGGGCGAAAGCCCCTTTTTTAAATGAAAGGTGAACCAACACCCTCCACTTTCAACCAAATAAAGAAGGGAGTACCAATGAAAAATCTTTATAAACGTATCAGTCGAAGTACCATCATTACAATCCTCATCCTAACTTCCTGCGTCTTTCTGACAAGCCTGAGCTCTAGGGTACCGGACGCGCCGGAGGAGCCGTTGGTATTGGAGTCAGAGACGCAGGAACAGCCTTTGGTAACGCCGGCTGACGGAGCGGTCAGTGAGGAGCCGGTCCCGGAGGAACCGGTCATCGACTCCAGGCCCTGGGCGTCGGCCCACTTTCTCATGGACGAGTACGCCTGTGACTGCGCGGGCTACTGTGACGGCTGGCCCACAGAAATGAACCCCGAGCTTCTCGAACGCATTGAGGCCCTGCGCATGGCTTGTGGGCGGCCGGTGATCATTACTTCTGGAGTGCGCTGCGCAGCGCGCAACGCCGAAGTGGGCGGAGTAGCCTGGTCCTTCCACAAAAAGGGACTGGCCGCCGATCTGTACTGCCCGGGCATGGGGGTAGGCGATCTGGCGGAACGGGCACAGGAAACCGGGTTAAACATTTTACCCTATTACAGCTCGGGTTATATTCATGTAGAATTACCTCTGAGCTGAAAGATGAAATGGGTTTAAATTAGAATGAATATAAATTGATGAGCGGTAAAGATTATCTTACGGGTATTTTTAAAAAAACTATTGACAATAAAGTTAGGGAATGCTAATCTATTATTGTGATTAGCGTAATCTAACTTTTTTAGGTTGTGTGAAATAAGTTACTTGAAGCTTATTATGAAACAGAACCAAGGAATTACCGGATTAACAGCCCTTGGGGTGTTGACGGTTAAAGTAAGGCTTAGCTAAGAATATAAAATTAAGGAGGAGATATCATGTCAACAAAGATAGCACTTGCAGGAAATCCCAATTGCGGCAAGACGACACTTTTTAACGCGCTCACAGGCTCTAACCAGTATGTCGGCAACTGGCCTGGTGTTACGGTTGAGAAAAAAGAAGGTAAGCTGAAAGGAAACAAAGACGTCATTATCATGGACTTACCGGGTATTTACTCGCTTTCACCTTACACGCTTGAAGAGGTGGTTGCCAGAAATTACCTGATTAATGAACGGCCCGACGCCATCATTAATATTATCGACGGGACCAATATTGAGCGTAACCTTTACTTGACCACACAGATCACAGAGCTGGGCATTCCGGTAGTCATCGCTGTGAATATGATGGACCTCGTGGAAAAGAACGGGGATAAGATTGATGTCAAGCGTCTGTCAAAGGATCTTGGCTGTGAGGTTGTGGAAATTTCAGCGCTTAAAGGCAAGGGCCTGAAGGAAGCCGTTGAAAAAGCCGTTAAAATTGCGGGCAAAAATACCATCAGCGCGCCAGTACACCGGTTTGATCCAGAAGTAGAGGAAGCGCTTGATAAGATAGAAGCCAGGCTGGGGGATGATATTCCGCAGGAACAGAAGCGGTTCTTTGCCATCAAGCTCTTTGAACGGGATGATAAGATTTCCGGACTGATGAAGCGTGTGCCGAATGTGGAAGCTATTATCACAGCGGTTGAGGACTCCATGGACGACGATTCTGAAAGCATTATCACCAACGAACGCTATAATTATATTTCTAATATTATCGGTGACTGCTATAAGAAGAAAAACAAGGGACAGCTTTCCATCTCAGATAAAATTGATAAAGTTGTCACCAACCGTTTCCTGGCACTTCCGATTTTTGCGTTGGTCATGATTCTGGTTTACTATGTTTCCGTCACCACCGTGGGCTCCTGGGCCACAGACTGGGCCAATGACGGCGTCTTTGGCGATGGCTGGCATCTGTTCGGCATCGGCACTTCCCAGTATGAAGAAGCCGCCGGTGAGTATGACGTTCAGGCGCAGAAGATGGACGCCTTTTTAGAAGCCGCCCAGGCCGAGGGAATCAGCACTGACGCAGTGACAGAAGCCCTGGAAGCAGGGGAAGGCGAAGCAGATGAAAGCGCTGTTGCCGCCTTTGAACAGGCCGCAGCAGGTGTGACCACCGACGCTGAAATCACCAATGAGGAAGGCGAAGTGGTAGAAACCGTTCCTGTAACGGTCAATGACTTTAAGGAAGCGGCAGCTGCGGAAGAGCCGGACCCGGCAAACTACGGAGTCTGGGTACCAGGCATTCCGGTGATTATCGGAGACGGTCTGGAAGCGGTGGGCTGTGCCGACTGGCTCCAGAGCCTGATCTTAGACGGGATTGTCGCTGGTGTTGGCGCGGTTCTTGGCTTTGTCCCCCAGATTTTAGTGCTGTTTATCTTCCTGGCGATTTTGGAAGGCTGCGGTTATATGGCGCGTGTTGCCTTTATTATGGACCGTATCTTCCGCCGCTTTGGTTTATCCGGTAAATCTTTTATCCCGATGCTTATCGGCAGTGGCTGCGGTGTACCGGGGATCATGGCATCGCGTACCATTGAAAATGAGCGCGACCGCCGTATGACGATTATGACGACCACCTTTGTGCCCTGCAGCGCGAAGATGCCAATCATCGCCATGTTCGCCGGCGCGATTTTCGGCGGCGCGTGGTGGGTAGCGCCAAGCGCTTACTTTATCGGAATCGCAGCCATTGTCATCTCCGGTATTATGCTTAAAAAGACCAAGATGTTTGCCGGTGACCCGGCACCCTTTGTCATTGAACTTCCAGCATATCATATACCCACCGTCGTCAATGTACTGCGCAGCATGTGGGAACGCGGCTGGTCCTTCATTAAAAAAGCCGGTACCATTATTCTGCTGTCCACAGTCTTTATCTGGTTTACCTCCAGCTTTGGCATGGCAGACGGCAGCTTTGGCATGGTAGAGGATATGAGCGACAGTATTCTGGCCGCCATCGGCTCCGCCCTGGCCTGGATCTTTATCCCCAATGGCTTTGGTGACTGGCAGTCAACTGTTGCGACGGTTACCGGCCTCGTGGCCAAGGAAAATGTGGTGGGTACTTTTGGTATTCTGTTCAAGGTGGGCAGCGAGGTTGCAGAAACCGACGCAACCCTGTGGACAGCAGTGGCCGCCCATTATACCGCGCTTTCCGCTTTCTCCTTCATGGTATTCAACCTGCTGTGTGCACCGTGTTTCGCAGCCATGGGTGCCATCAAGCGTGAAATGAACAACGCGAAATGGTTCTGGTTTGCTGTTGGCTACCAGACAGGCTTTGCCTATGTGATCTCACTGATTATCTACCGTCTGGGCCTGCTCTTTACAGGCGGCGGCTTCTCCGTCTGGACCGTTATTGCCATCGCGCTCCTGGCGGGTATCATTTACCTGATGGCACGTCCCTATAAAGAATCCGATACACTGAACATTAACATGCCGGCTGCCAAGGCAAAACCATGACAGCTACCATCCTGATCTGCATCGCCATTGCCGTTATTGTAATCCTGGGTGTGCGCAGCTATATGAAACGAGTTTCATCTGGCTGCTGCGGCTCAGGCGGCGGAACTGTCAAAAAGATCCGCGTGCCGGACAAGGACAAGAGCCATTACCCCTATCGTAAGGTTTTATGGATCGACGGAATGGTCTGCGGCAACTGCGCAGCCAATGTAGAGAATGCCCTGAACAGCCTGGATGGCGTTTGGGCAAAGGTGAATCTGACAGAAAAGAAGGCAGAGGTTTTGATGAAAAAGCCCTTTGACGATGAGATACTCAAGCTCAGCGTAAAGGACAGCGGATATACAGTGTTCCGGATTGATGAATCCTGACAAAAAAGCTTATCCACCATACGGTGAATAAGCTTTTTTTATGTGTGTTATTCAGCGAGTTTTTTACCGGCCTCCCGGGCATCAGCGATGAGTTCATCGGTGTAGGCGTTGGCGCAGACAATGCGGCTTTCCACCTTGCCCTGGAGCATCATGCCAAAGGAAGCGTCGGACATGTCAAAATAGGGAACGTAGTGGCCGGCCATTGGCGCTCCCTGGGAATAAACCGTGACCACGCGCTTGGGCCCGATTTTAAAATGGGATTTTCCATCCTGGGTGGTATACATAAAAGCGTAGAGGCGGTTTAAGAACAGCATGGTCTGGGCGCTCATCTGTGCCATGTAGATGGGTGATCCGATGACCACCGCGTCGGCGTCGGCAATGGCTTCATAGATGCGCTCCATGTCATCCTTTTGAACACAGAAGATATCCTTGTTTTTATGGCAGGCGCCGCAGGCCTGACAGCCTTTGATGTTAAGCGCGTTCAAGTTAAAGGACTGAACCGCTGCGCCCTTTTCCTTTGCGCCTTCAAGCACCGCGTCCACCAGCACGGTACTGTTGCCCTGCGGGCGGGGACTGCCGTGGATTCCTACAATTTTCACAATCATCACTCCTTTGATTTTATACTTCTATTATACGCCTGTTAAAAGGCATATGGCAAGATCAGCGTGTAAAAGCGTAGAGGCAGCTGTCAAAAATTTCAGTATTTTTAAAGACGCGGTTTTTAAGGGTCCCCTCTAAGGTGTAACCAGCCTTCTCCAGCGCTCTGCGGGACCCCTGGTTGTGGGCAAAAGGCTCGGCGTGGATACGCGCCAGGTCATAGTGCTCAAAGGCAGCCTCTGTGAGCTGGCGGATGGCGGCAGACATGATGCCGCGGCCCCAGAAGGGTTCTGCCAGCCAGTAGCCGATCTCAGCGTTTTTACAGTAGACATCCTCTTCCAGAAAGATGCCGATGCTGCCAACAGCCTCGCCGTCCACGTCAATGGCCCGGGTACACTGGCGCGTTTCACCAGCCTCGATGCAGCTCGTCACATAGCCGCGGGCGTCCTCATAGGTGTAGGGCCAGGGAAAAGCGTTGCGCAGATTATCCGCAATTTTTTTATTGTTGGCGTACTTTGCCACACTGTCGATGTCGGTTTTCCGCCAGGGTCGTAAAATAAAATTCATCAAAACCTCCTTCAGTCAATTTCAGTATTTTCATAGCTTTTTTTCAAAACCTCCGCCGCGGTGGGGGCGTCGATATACAGCACGTCGGCCAGGCCGCCCATCAGGGTAGCGCAGATGATGTCTGCCTTTTCAATGCCGCTGGCCACCAGAAGCTTGTTCCGGATAGCCTTGATCACCGGCAGCGAAGCGGCGATGACCCGGCGGTCAAGGGTTTCGTCGAAGATTTCACCCCTGGCGTTTATAAAATGAGAGCACATATCGCCGATACAGCCCTTGGATTCCATTTCCCAGTATTGGGCGTCGGACAGCAGGCCCATCTCATAGATGATGGACGGCCGCGCCAGGTTGCCCACAGAAAAGACTGCGGTCTGGCACCGCTCTGCCATGGAGAGAATCTGCGCTACCTGGGAGTCCTGTTTGATGGCGTCGGCGATAAAGGGCGCGTCCACCACGGCTGGCGCCGGAATCTGGTAGCCTGCGCCGTCCACACAGGTCACGAAATTTTTGAGGATATTCAGGGCGCTGGATTCATAGACCGCGCGGGAGTAGCCGCCGTTAAGCTGGATTACCGACACGCCGCGCCGCTTGATGGGCTGCAGCAGGTTTGACAAAACCTCCAGGGTGCTGCCCCAGGCAATGCCCAGGATGGAGTCGTCATCCACATAGCGCGGGAGCTCCTGGGCCAGCGCCAGACAGACGTCGTGGACCAGAATCCGTTTGTCGCCCACCAGGTCGGGAACAATGACTGCCCGTTTCAGTGGGAAATGGGCGATGAGCTGCGTTTCCAGCTCGCCGAAGGAAAGCACCGGCTCTTTGATGCGCACCTCAATCAGGCCCATTTCTTTGCCGCTTTTTAACAGCCGGCTGACACTGGATTTACTGATCCCTTCCCTTTCAGCAATTTCAATTTGTCCCATATCCATTTCGTAATACATTTTTGATATACGAAGAATCTGATTTATTTTTTTGAGATCCATAGCGCCTCCGATGATGTGAAATTTTTCCCATAAAAACAAAAAGTTGAATGCTTTTTATGATTTCATTATAAAAAGAATGAAAAGGAATGTCAAGGAAAAAAGCGTGAATTATTCAAATATATGAAAATATAATGAAAAAAGATGTTGAAATTTTTCCCAAAGAAGAAAAAATTATTTTCTTAAATTTGGAATTATACCCATTTTTCTATTGACAAATTTGCACCACAGGGTATAGAATACACCTATAAAACATTTACAAGGAGTGAAATCAATGAGCACTGTAACTTTGATTGGCTCTGGCCAGATGGCTTCAGCCCTAACCTTTCCCCTTTACGAAAACGGTCACGAGGTCCGTTTAGTCGGTTCTCCCCTCGATAACGAAATTATCGACCGTCTGAGAGAAGACAACTACCATTTTAATTTATTGCGCACCCTGCATGATGGTATTCATTATTATAAAGTAGACCAGGTCAAGGAAGCTCTGGAAGGCGCGGACGTTGTTGTCTGCGGTGTGTCCAGCTTTGGCGTTGACTGGTTCCTGAACGAAATTATCCCAATGATTCCCGAAGGTGTGCCGATGCTCTCAGTCACCAAGGGGATGCTGAATTTTGAGGATGGCCGCCTTCAGGTTTATCCCGAATACTGGGAAGAACATTTGCCGGAAGGCTCTAAGCTTAAAATTTACGCCATCGGCGGCCCATGTACAGCCCGCGACCTGGCTGACCACGACCATTCCTTTGTAGGCTTCTGCGGACGCGACATCGAAACCCAGGAAATGCTGCGGGATATCTTCTCAACCAGCTACTATCACATCAGCCTCACCACCGATGTGGTCGGCCTGGAAGCGGCCGTTGCGTTGAAAAATGGCTATGCACTCGGTACAGCACTGGCCATCGGCCTTAAAAATATCTGTGGGGATGACGGTGTTGCGCATGTAAACTCCAAGGCCGCCCTGTTCCAGCAGAGTGTAAAGGAAATGGACGATTTACTCGAGCTGGTCGGCGGCAGCCACCGCATGATCATGTTTGCGGCCGGAGACCTGGACGTTACCGTAGCCGGCGGCAGAAGCCGCAGCGTGGGCCAGTACCTGGGTGAAGGCCTGTCCATGGAAGAAATCAATGAAAAGCTGGCAGGCCAGACGCTGGAAGCGGTTGTCATCGCCACACGTACGGCAAAGGCGGTCAAAGCCCTGGCAAAGGCCGGCAAGGTTGACATCGCACAGTTCCCGCTGCTAATGCATGTGGACAAGTTGCTCAACGAAGGGGAAAAAGTCAATATTCCGTGGAAGGAATTTGAGACAATCGAAGCATAGCGGCATTGATTAAAATAAAAAGCGATTCAGGACATCTGGGGGACAGACAAAATAAGATTTTAAATAATGGAGAATTTAGAATTCTCCATTTATTATAGAGGCCTTGTAATCGTTAATCTTTTGACGATCGTATTCAAAATACCATGTATATCATTACACTGAGGGAGGTAATACTATGGAATATTTAATTGGATTGGATTTGGGGACCGGCAGCGTCAAAACCGTATTGTTTGATCAGAACGGGAAGGAAATCGCGCAGATGGCGCAGGAATACCCGGTATACCAGCCAAATAACGGCTGGTCCGAACAGGACCCGGAGGACTGGTACACAGCAGCCATTGCCACCATGCGTTATGTCATTGACGAATCCGGTGTCCCGAGAGACGCCATCAAGGGGATCGGGATGTCCGGCCAGATGATGGGCGCGGTCATGCTGGACGCGGCAGGAAAGCCGCTGCGCCGCGCGATCCTTTGGAATGACGCCCGTACCACAGAATCCTGCGAGTCTGTCCGCAGAATTGTTACCGATGAAAAGATGATGGAAATCAACTGCAACCCTGTTCGTCCAGGCCTGACAGCCGCCAAGATCCAGTGGGTCAAGGAAAACGAGCCGGAAATCTACAAAAAAACCGCCCATATTCTTTTGCCGAAGGATTACCTGCGCTACCGCCTGACTGGCGAGTATGCCACCGAGGTTTCAGACGCTTCCGCCATGCAGCTTCTGGATGTGCGCAACCGCTGCTGGTCACAGTATATTCTGGATGCCCTCGAAATTAAGGAATCTGTTCTGGGCAAGGTCTACGAATCACCGGATGTTACCGGCACCCTGACCAAAGAAGTCGCTGGACTTCTGGGGCTTTCTGAAAAAACTGTTGTGGTCGGCGGCGCAGGGGATAACGCAGCCGGCGCTGTCGGGACAGGCGTTGTGGCTACCGGCCGCGCCATGACCACCATTGGGACATCCGGAACGGTTTTTGCCTACGCCGATGAACCCATGATGGATAAAAAAGCCCGTGTTTACACTTTCTGTATGGCGGTACCGGACGCCTGGCATTTCATGGGCTCAGTCAACTCTGCCGGTAACTCCTTAAAATGGTACCGCAACCTGTTCTATTCTGACGATCTGGAATATGATAAAATCAACCGCGACGCCATGTCCTCCAAGCCAGGAGCCAACAATCTCATCTATATGCCTTACCTCACAGGCGAACAGTCACCGCATTTTGACCTGCAGTGCCGTGCTGGCTTTGTGGGCCTGTCAGCAACCCACACCAAAGCGGACATTACCCGCGCGGTCATGGAAGGCATCACCTATGCCCTGCGTGATGTTCTTACCGCCATCCGGGAATCTGGCATTGAACCAGCCATCATGCGTATGTGCGGCGGCGGCTCCAAGAGCCCGTTCTGGCGTCAGCTCATGGCCGATATTTATGGCATGCCTGTCTGCCTGCCGGATATGAACTCCGAAAACGCCGCCGCTCTCGGCGCCGCCATTCTGGCCGCTGTTGGAACAGGTATGTACCCAACCGTTCAGGATGCCTGTGACAAAATCATCGCCATGCGCGCAGAAAACTATGCGCCAAACCCGGCTCTGCGTGATAAATATGATACAGTCTACACGGCCTTTGACAAGCTTTACCCGCAGTTAAAAGACAATTTTGCAGAGATTTTGAACTTTTAAGAGCATATACTTGTATTAAAAAAGGTGACGGAAATCATCCGTCACCTTTTTTCTGTTGTTTTCCGGCCGGGGCCAAACACCGGAGGCTAGTGCCCCCGGTGTTTTTCTTTTTTCTTCAGCTGCTTTTGCTCAAAATGCTCAAGCTTCTGGCGTTCTTTTTCTTCGCGGCTTCGTCTTTTGTGCAGTACCTTTTGCTGTTCATGCTGGGCTTTCAGGGCCTGCTGGGCCTTGGTGCCCACCCCCTGGCTCTGGAGCTGCTTTTTAATGGCACGCTGCATCCGCTTCGGGTTCAGCTTCCGGCTCTCCGCCGTCTGAACGACAGAAGGGCTGAACCGCAGCCGGTGGTCATTCCTGAGCAAAAAGTCATAGACTTCATAGTCCTTAGGCTCTGCGCCAAAGGTGATCTTGCAGACCTCCAGCCGGCTTCCGGACTGGCGCTCATAAACACCCACCCAAAAGGGTTCCTCAAAAAATACCGTTAAGCTGCTTGAAATAGTGACCATACTGATGTCCTCCTTTAAGTAAAATCACCAAAGAACGGACAACCAAGGAGGCAGGTTACTGACGGCGTCGCCGCGCCCGGACTACCAACCGGACTGTGTTTTTTTCTTTGTAGTTTAATGATAACGGAGATAGGATAAATCGTCAAATTATTTTTATCGATTTTTAAATCAGTAAAAGTTATAGGTTATTATTATGATTGTTGTAGAATGGTGTCAAATTGTGTTTATAAGATATTTTTTTATTGGAAAGGAGCTCCAATGTATAGTGATGATCAAATCGCCTTTGTTAATCAAATCAGCATCCACGACTATGCGCAAGCGGTAGGGCTTGAGCTGGATTACCGCCCGAAGCATGTTTTAGTTAAGGGAATCGAAAGCCTTGAAATTACCCTCGATGGCAGAAAATGGCATTATCATTATACGAATATCGGCGGCGGGATTGTCCAGTTTGTCGCCTGGCTCTAAAATATTAGCTGGAAAAAAGCCATGTTGCAGCTTTTGGATTATGGCCGTCATGGCATGTCCGAGCAAATCAGGATACCAGCAGGCGAGATAGCGTAGTGGGGTAGTATGATGAGTTGAAAGAACTGGACGAGCTATACCAATTTTTCAGATTTGAAACAGTAAAGACCTGGCAAAAAAGAACGGCCTAAAAAAATAAATGATTTTCTGAACTAGACAAGAAAAATCGTAATGAGATATTAAAAACGGCTCAAACGCAAACCGAAGAAACAGCTTGAAGAAAAAATTTTCCAAGCTGCTTTTTATTGCTGTAAACATTTTTAATATAGATAGATTTTTGGTAATAATTTTATACGCTAATAGTAAAAACCTGTCGTAATCAGTAATAATAAAGTATATTTTCTTTTTTTATCACGAAATATCTTTTTGGTGATAATTTTTACCCTTGAAAAGATATTGAAAACGTGTTCTAATAATATTAGAAGTGTTACACAATATAAATCATATAAAATATTGTGCATAAACTAAAATGATTGATTCAGCTATCTAAGCAGCAGGGCAAATACTTCTCTCTCATACAGTTTTTCGAACGTGTCAGGAGATGTCTGGTGACAATGACTATAAATTCTGACAGTATCATAAAATCTTTATTATACTCTGAACAAAGCTGATAAACCTGCCGATCATTTTGAATATTAAAGTACGGTTAAGCGATTCGTTTTCTAATCAGTGAATGAAAGGGATTGGATACAGGTATTATCATACGAATAGCCCATATGCGTGGACCGGATCTGGGCTAGTTAGATCAGGAAACTCCTTTCAAAATTTACCGCCTTCAGCACTCAGTTTGAATGATGAGGTTTTTCTTTGTCATCCTACCGTAGCCGTCCGATTTAATTTATTATTTTTTGGAATTATCGCATTTTGCTTTATAAAATTCAGATGAAGATATTATTTAGCAAACGATTAAGAGCAAGGTAAAAACAGGGGGAATGGGCCATGAAAAAACAAATAAAAAAAAGAAGCTGGCTTTTAATCTGTATTCTAGTCAGCCTGGCAATGGTGCTTTCATCCGGATGCAAAAAACAAAAGCAAGTAGAGCCTGCCAGCGTCGAAGGCGCCTTAGCCTATCTTGAGAGCAACTACGGTAAAGATTATTATGAAATAGAATTTTTAAAAGAGAATCATGTTGAACCTTATAGAGAGGCGCTGTTCTGCATTGATGGGTCCTGCATCTACGGGGACGCTCCGGCACGAACTGAGACCTGCTATCTGGGCTATTCGCCCAAATTTGACCTGAACTTTTTCGTGTTTCACAGTAGCGACAGTGAGGCCCCCAGCACCTATAACATAACCTTAGGAGAAGAAGTAGAAGAAATTGAAAAATTTGAAAAAGCCAAGTCATACGCAAAAGAGGTTTTTGGAGAGCGCTATAAGGGAACCAGTGTCCATCTTTATTTAGGAGAAAATTTACCACTTTATGGTGTAAAAGAACTTATACCTGTTTATAGTAACCCCGATATTGATGCCAGAAGTGCCTACAATCGGTTGTTTTTGGATATAGAAGATCCTTTTTCATCCAACATTATGTATATCAGTAGAAAGTCTTTTAGATTTGCTACTTTTCCTTATTTAAATATTTCCGTTGATTGCTCTTTGAAGGAGTTGAATGCGCTGATGAAAGAGGAAAGGACTAATTTTGAAAATATTAGTACACACATACTCTTCATCGCAAATGACGGCATCTACAATAGACCTTATCTCACACTTGAGATGTTTAATGCGTTAAAGTAAGTCTTGAAGTAGAAAGGATGAAGGAAATGAGCCATGAAAAAACAAATAAAAAAAGGAAGTTGGCTTTTAATCTGTATTCTAATCAGCCTGGCAACGGTGTTTTTACCCGGATGCAAAAAACAAAAGCAGGTAGAGCCGGCCAGCGTCGAGGGCGCCTTAGCCTATCTGGAGAGAAACTATGGTAAGGATTATTATGAAATAGAATTTTTAAAAGAGAACCACGTCGAACCGTATAAAGAAAAGATTGGAGGTATTGATGGATCCTATTTCTATATGAATGCCCCGGCCAGGACCGAAACCTGTTATCTGGGCTATTCGCCCAAATTTGACCTGAACTTTTTTGTATTTCACAGTAGCGACAGCAAGGCCTCCAGTACTTATAGCACAACCTTAGAAAAAGAGATAGAAGTCATTGGAAAATTTGAGGAAGCAAAGACATATGCAAGCAATGTTTTTGGAGATCGTTATAAAGGAACCAGTGTCCACCTTTATGTAAGGGAAAATAGACCACTCTATAACGAAAAAGAACTCAAGCCGATTGACAGTAAATCCGGCGCTGATGCGAGAAGTGTCTATAATCGATTGTTCTTGAACACAAAGGATCCCTTTTCGTCGGACATCATGGATATCAGTAGAAAATATTTTTGGTTCGATGCTTATCCCTGTTTGAATGTGTATGTTGATTGCTCTTTGAAGGAGTTGAATCAGCAAATGGAAGAGGCGGCAATGAAATTCGAAAGTATTAGTTTAGATATGCTATTCATCGCAAATGACGGCATATACAACAAGCCCGATCTCACGCTTGAGATATTTAATGCATTAGAATAAATCCTAAAGTAAGAAGGATTAAAGGCGTCAATGAAAAGGGGGTGAAAAATCAAAGTAATTGTGACGGTTATTGGCGCGTAAGGGAGTGTATCAGCGAAGGAACGTCATAAATTTAACACTGCCTCAAAGTATTAGGAGGAGTAAGTAATGAAAAAGTTAGTTTCTTTATTGATGGTTTTTGTTTTGGTAGCGATGCAGTTTCCGGCGACGCCGGTCAATGCGGAAAGCAGCAGCATCGCATGGGACGAATCCATCGCAAGTGCTTATAATGGGGGAAGCGGTTCCCCGGAAGATCCTTATTTAATTGCCAACGGAGCGCAGCTGGCGCGGATGGCTCAAGAGGTGAACAATGGTAACGAAGTTAACCGTAGTTATCAACTCACAGAAAATATTGATTTAGCTGTACAAAGCTGGGTGCCGATCGGTAATGCGGATTTTCCATTTACAGGTAATTTTAATGGGAATGGACACAGTATCTCCAATATGAAGGTTGGATATATTCAAAATGTGAGCAGAAGTGCCCGTAGCGAGACCAATTCATTGGATGATACAAGACGTTCTCAGGGCGTTGAAGTCCTGTATGATCCAGTGACAGAAGCGTTGGAGCAAGAGGCTGCGGCCATAAAGGCAGAAGTAGAGAGCGTAATCGCTAAAGAGGCCGCAGCTCAGGAAGAAACAGCCGCCTCAGAGGAAACACAGGCGGTGGAGGAAACGGATCCCGCAGAAGCAGCGGAGGCGCCTGAGGAAGATACGAGTGCCGATAGTGTCAGCACTGAAGACAGTGGCGCGATCAGAGCAGCGATGGAAGAATCGGTTATTTCAGTGGAATCTAAAGTGGCAAAACAAAATGAAGCGCCAGAAAATTTTTCGCTTTTTTCAACACAAGATCCGGGATATGAAGGTGATGCCGGATTATTTGGATATTTTGATTCAGGAATGATCGAAAAGGTAACCGTAAAAGAATCCGAGGTCACCGGTCGAAGATACACCGGAGGCATTGTCGGATATAGTGGTGTGAATGCAGTCATTGAACAGTGCTATTTTGACGGCGTTGTTAATAATAGTACAGTCGGTTATATCGGCGGTATTGTCGGCTATGCAGAAGGGCGTGTTTCCAATTGTACCAATATTGGAACCATTGGCAATGCAACCCCTGACAGTGCCTTTATTGGCGGTATTGCCGGGAAGCTTGAAGGCGATAAATTGATAAAGGACAGCTTTAACATCGGCAAAATTGGTTCCACGGATACAGTAGGAAGTAACGCAGGTGGGATTGTTGGCCGGGCGCCGAACGGCACGCTTACCAGATGTGCGAATCATGGGAGTGTCACTTTAAACTCAAACGATCAGGATAGCTTTATCAGCGGATTGGCTAGAGATATATACATTATAACGAATTCCTATAATACCGGTGATGTCTCAGGCTATTGGGCCAGTGGTTTAGGGGGAGTGATAACCGGAGGTTCACTGAAGAACTATAACGCAGGCCAAATCAGTGGAGGAAGAAACGCTGGCATAACCTGCCTGCTCGAGACCATGGGACAGTGGGAAGAAATTCAACTTACTGCCGGTACGATTCTTGTTCGGTCGCCATTCGTGCAGATGCGGCGTATCCCTATGGTGGCACACCAGTCATGGTGAATAAGGATTATATGCAAGATCCTGATTTTATAGGAATCATCGGCAGCCCGTTTATATACGATGATTATCAGAGAAATAATGGTTATCCCGTCATTGAGGGCGTAGAGTACTTCATCACCGCGCCACAAGGCCCAGGGGACTTTCAGACAGGAACCTTTAATTATGCGGGAGCAAGGGAAGAAGGTTCTCCAGACATAAAGAAGGATTACCCACAGACATACCACTACAGTGATGTCTATTTTGAACAAAAGGCGAGTCTTTATAATCCAAGTCTGGCAACCATGTCAATGTGTATGGTGATGTCCGGATTCAACAGCAATGCCGACGCGTCAAGATCTATTACCGATGATAATTCAAAGTATTCAGAAAAATATAAAAACGCTGAAAAGTTGTTAACCGATATCGGCTTTACTGACATTGAAGCCAATACCGATTACAAGATAAAACCGACCGAGAATTCCTTTGGTGTCATCACTGGCCATAAGGAGATCACCATCAATGGTAAGAAAAAGACACTAATCGCCCAGATCGGCAGAGGGGGTAATTATGGTGTCGAGTGGAGTGGAAATTTCATGGTCGGGGCAGCCGGCGAGCATCAGGGATTTGCAGACGCCAGGGATAAAGCTTACGGCTGGCTCACTAATTACATTAATGCGCACCGCAGTGACCAAAGCTTCCATGAAGAGGACGTTATGTTCTGGCTCACCGGATACAGCCGGGCCGCAGCGGTTACCAATTTGCTGGCCGGTAAATTGACCACAGATTTATCCATTGCAGGGATCAATTATAGTAATGAGGATCTATATGCCTACTGTTTAACACCGCCAATGGGCGCGCTCGCGAATGAGAGCGAATCCGAAAACCGATCTTATGCCAATATTCATAACGTTGTTAACCCCAATGATTTTGTGCCAAAGGTTGCCCCATCCGCATGGGACTTTACCCGATACGGTGTTGACGAAAAGGTAATCCCGGATCGACTGACAACAAGTAATGGCGCGATTTTCACAGAGATGTACGGAAAGCTCGATAAGTTGCATACCGATTGGGCAAAAGAATTATTAAAAACAACAACGGGTGGCTATGCACTGAATGATTTCCAGGGTAAAAAGCTATCGATTGGTACGGCTGAAAACCCGGATACAGGCGAGAATTATTTGATCAAGAATTCGGATATTGCGATGTCAAAATTTTTAGATCAATTGATGGATCTGGTTGCTGACAGCATCGGAAACCGGGGAATCTATGTTCAAAAATATCAGGCAACGGTAAGCGACCTCGGGGGAAGAGCCTTGGGAGATCCGGAAGAGCGTGAATTGTGGCAAACAACGATTCCTGCGTGCCTTAATACAGTCCTTGAAGAAAACATTCAAGAAGTTATAAATATCATTCTGAATACGCCAGGTACTTCTACGACAGATAAAATAAATCAAGCAGTTGATTTGCTCCTTGATTCCAGTCTGGATGCTCTTGAGAAAGAAGGAATTAATATTAGTCGAGAAGTGCTCTCGGATACTTTTGGTCTTATCTTAAGAGCAGGATTCGATAGCCTGCTTACATCCGGGGGAAGTGACATAATGACATTCTTCGCGAATATGAATCTATTGGCAAAACCCCATTATCCAGAGTTGTACTTTGCATGGCTGCAATTACATGATCCAAATTATGACGGCACACCGGAAACCTATATCAATACTTATAGAATTGCGAGTATCAGCGGCGATGCGGATGTCAGTGTCTACGATGCAGGCGGCGCTTTGGTGGCTCAGATTACGGACAATGAACCTGCGGAAATTGCGGACAGTACGATTGTGGCTTCAGTTGATGCGGGGACAGAAAAAAGTATCTATCTGCCGGCAGACGCGACTTATGACGTAAAGGTAGATGCAAAGGGAGAAGAGACAGTAAACTATGCTGTCAGAGAATATAACGGCGATACCGCTTCCTATGCAAAGATGGTCAACTATTATGATATCCCTGTTGCCTCGGGCGATCGCTTAGAAGGTATCGTTCCTGAATTTTCCAGCGAAGACGTGGCAAATACAAAGGATGGCTCAAGTGTCCCGTATGCGTTAGAAAAGGCTGAGAGTATACTGACACCATCATTGGAAGTAACAGGAGACGCCGCTCGTGAAGCTCTCTATAATGTTACCGTCACAAGTAATATGGAGGACAAGGGGCTTGCCTTTGGAACTGGAACGTACTGTGAAGGAGCAACAGTTCAAATGGTAGCGCTGCCTTTTGAAGGGAAACGCTTTATCGGATGGTATCAAGGTGATGAGCCTATATCTACAGACGCACGTTATGAGTTTACGGTTACTAAGGAAGTAAGCTTTACAGCGGTATTTGAGTAAGAATGGTTTTTTAAGTTACTGATAGAGAATTTTTACGATAAGTACCATTCGTTCAGTTTATAATAAATTTAGGGGCAAGGAACCATTGCCCCTTTTTTAGCTATATGGGTGTAAAAAGTTTTCTGCCCCACCGCAGAAGTATTCTATGAGGATTTATCGTAATGACTTCGTCAGAGTGATATGCAATTTTTGTGCGAAATATAGATATCGTCTTTTTTTAGATAGAATGGCAAAATTACAGCGTAAGCTGGTCAAGAATGGATTTAGAAAGATCCGTTTATATGATTCAAGGCATACGTACTGTTCACTGATGATCAATGCAAGAAACAGAGAGGGAGGGCCTGCCTTTTCGCCAAAAGAAATTCCAGATAAGACCGCAGCACTCATTAATGGCGATGGACAAGTTATAAATACCAATAAAATCAAGTTAGAAAAGTTAAAAAAAAACAGTTTAAACCATCCTAAAATGGCTTAAACTGGCGGTTCTATGAATGGTGGAGACGGTGGGAGTCGAACCCACGTCCGAAAATGCATTCACAGGAGCTTCTCCGAGCGCAGTCATTGATTAACGTTCGCCCTGCGGGATCTCCAATGACAAAGGTCCTGTAGAACTAGCCTCTTATGCGTTTGCGGACCGAGGCCCTTCCTCAAACGGTTCCCTGCTGTTATGAACGCTGATCTCCAAATCGCAGGTTAAATGGAGGAGCGTGCAGCAATTATTATGCTGCGGTAAGTCTTAATACGGGTTTAGACTGCAATTAAGCAGCTAAAGCCATACCGTAACTTCTGTTTTCTTTTGCGTTTATATTTAAGTGCCACTTTTAACGATGATCAGCGCATCGGCTCGCTACTCAAGCTTCAACATCCCCGTCGAAACCTTTACGTCCCCATTTAGGTATCTCTGAAAGCTAAACGCTATGCCGCAGATTTTTCTGGATACGCCGGTTAGCGTCCCGCTCTGCGATGGTGTGCCGTTTGTCATAGAGTTTTTTCCCCTTAGCCAGTGCCAGCTCAAGCTTAACCCGCCCGTTTTTAAAATACAGGGACAAAGGCACCAGGGTATAACCCTCGCGCTGCTTAAGCCCAATAAGCTTGCGGATCTGCTGTTTATGTAAGAGCAGCTTTCTCGGACGCATGGGGTCTTTGTTATAAATGTTCCCGTGCTCGTAAGGGGTAATGTTCATTTGATAAACATAAACTTCGCCGTCTTTGATGTCGGCATGGCTTTCCTTCAGGCTGGCCTTGCCCTGGCGGAGGGATTTAACCTCGGTTCCGGCAAGGACGATTCCGCATTCATAGGTTTCTTCGATGAAGTAATCGTGCCGGGCTTTTTTGTTCTTGGCAATGACTTTGACTGAATCGGCCATAGCACCCATTTCCTTTCTTTCAGATAGTATTTTATTATACCAGAACCAAAGCGATTAATCAAGGGGTAAATTTGTGGGACAGGGGCGGCTTATGGCCGTCCCTGCTTTGGTGTCTGGGCAATTTCAAAATCGATCTGCCGGTTGTTGATGTCGGCGTGAATGAGTTTGACGGTGACATCCTGCCCCAGCTTGTAAATTTTTCCAAAGCGTTCGCCTATTTGCTGGTGCATTTCCTCGTCGTAATAATAGTAGTCGTCCTTCAGACTCTGGAGACGAACCAAGCCTTCGATGGTATTGGGAAGCTCTACAAAAAAGCCAAAGGAGGTCACACCGCTGATCTGGCCTGAGAAGGTTTCGCCGATATGCCTTGACATATACTCAACCATTTTGATCTTGTCCACCTCACGCTCAATATCGTCTGCCCGGCGTTCCCGTTCAGAGCAATGCTTTGCCATCTCGTCAATATGGCCCTTCAGGAATTTTACCTCCTTGGGGTTGACTGTGTGCGCCATGACCTTGGAAAGGGTCCGGTGGACAGCCAGGTCGGGATAACGGCGGATCGGCGAGGTGAAATGGGTATAATAGCCGGCGCCCAGGGCGTAGTGCCCCTTACAGCTGCCTTCGTAAACGGCCTGCTGCATGGTCCGCAGCATCAGACGGGTAATGACGTTTTCCTCGGAGGAATCTTCAATATCCTTTTGAAGCCTCTGGAAATCCTTCCCCGTCACTGGCGTGTCCTCTTCACCGAGGCTGAAGCCAAAGCGTCCGATAAAGGTGCGGAAAGCTGTGAGCTTTTCGGGATCGGGCTCGGGGTGGTTGCGGAAGATAAAGGGCAGGCCGGTCTTTTCGATATGGGCAGCGACTGTTTCGTTGGCAGCCAGCATAAACTCCTCGATGATCCGTTCGGAGATTCCGCGTTCCAGGGCGACAATCTCACAGGGGTAACCCTTTTTGTCCAGCGTGATTTTGGGCTCTGGAAAATCAAAATCGACTGCGCCCCGGCGGATCCGGCGTTCATTGTAGAGTACGGACATCAGCGCCTCCATTTGAAAGAGCGTGCGCTCAAAGGGCTCAAGGGCCGCGGTATCTTCATCGTGGGCGCCGTCCAGCAGCCGGTTTACCTGGCGGTAGGTCATGCGGGCAGCCGAGTGAATTACGGATTTAAAAATATCGTAGCTCAGGATGTTGCCCTTGCTGTCAATCTCCATGATACAGCTCATGGTCAGACGGTCCACGTCTGGCTTGAGGCTGCACACATTGTTAGAAAGATTGAAGGGGAGCATCGGGATTACCTGGTCGATGGCATAAATGCTGGTGCCGCGCTCGTAGGCCTCCAGGTCAATGGCGCCCCGCTCGGTGATATAGTTGCTGACATCTGCGATATGAACGCCCAGCACATAATGGCCCTTTTCGTTCATATTCAGAGAGACGGCATCGTCAAAATCCTTGGCGTCGTCGCCGTCAATGGTAAAGATCGTCTCGCCTCTCAGGTCAACGCGGTCTTTTAACATTTCGGGTGTGACTGTGTCACTCAGCATATTGGCGTCCCGGAGAGTCTCCTCGGAAAATTCCATGGGCACGTCAAATTCTCTGAAGATGGACAGAACGTCAATCCTCGGGTCGTCGGCGTTTCCGAGTACCTCCACGATACGGCCCTCGGGATTTTGGCCGCCTTCGGGCCAGACCGTTACGCTTACGACAACCTTGTCATTGGTGTGGGCGCCGTACATATAGCGTTCGGGAATAAAGATATCTTTGTTGAGCTTGTCGTTATCCGGGATGACAAAGCCAAAGTTTTTGTGCTGCTCGAAACGGCCGACCAGCTTGCTACGGCCGCGCTCCAGCACTTTGACAATTTCGCCTTCCGCCCGGCGGTCCTTTGCGGCTGTGAGGAGGCGCACCTCCACGCGGTCCATGTCCAGAGCGCCGTTTAAGGAGCTGGGGGCAATAAAAATGTCCTGATCCATGCTCTCATCGTCCGGGGTCACAAAGCCAAAGCCTCTAGAGTGCCCCTGGAGGATTCCGGTAATTCTTTTTTCGTCCTTGATGTTGACATAGCGTTCCTGATGGTCGCAGGCGATTTTGCCCTTCCGCACCATCTCGGTCAGCAGGTTGTTCAGCATCTGTTTATCTTTTTTATTGTGAAGATCCAAAAGGTATGCCAGATCCTTAAAGCGCATCGGCCTGTATCTGGAGCTTTCGATTACGGACTTCACCATCTTTTTTAAGTCTTTTGTTTTCATAATGCCTCATTTTCTGTATAATATATAACCTTTATAGGTTCATTCTAACAGAGTAAAGTCTTAAACTCAATCAATTACATAAAATTAACCGCTGCTCTCAGAAGAAAACAGCGGTTAGAGGATCAATCCTTTAACGCAGAGATGGATGCAGCGATCTGGGCGGCTTTTTCAAAAACCTCGGGCTGCTTGGATAAATCGGGCTTCATATCCGGCGTGTAGATTATGCCGTCCTGCGCCATCAGCGCAAGTCCGCTCATTTCGCAGACATCACCCACACCACAGGTCATACAGGCGATGGGGGTTTGAACATTTAAAAACTCCGGCGCCGGCAGACGGTGGTAGTTGACGAAAAAGTCGGTCAGGCCCTTTTGGGCAACCTCTGGACTGGTACCGGAGGAAACCACACAAATAATTTTCTTAAGCTTAAGCTTGACGCCCAGGTGGCGCAGAGCAAACCAGCGCTCCAGAAAAACATGAGTCATGGCGTTAAAGCCCAGAGAAAACGCGTAATAGGTGGGAAAGCCAAGAATCAGGACATCTGCCTCCATAAGACAGGACTGGATATGATCCCAGCCGTCCTGCTGTACACAGCGGTTTGTATGGACACAGCGCATACAGCCAAGGCAAGGGTGCAGTTCGTAGTCGCTCAGATAAATAAGTTCCTGATCGACACCCTCCAGATTATTTGAGAGGTACTCAACGACCTGGGCGGTGTTCCCGTCCTTGCGAGGAGAACCAACAACCGATAAAACCTTCATAACAATACTCCTTCTCCCTTATATAATGTAGGTATTCCTTAAAGAACAATATAGCAGAGAAGCCTTTTAAAAACAATGATAAAAAAATGTAAAAAATTTCAGAAAAGGTATTGACATTCCTAAAGCATCGTCGTATAATAATGAAGCTGTCGCAAGTGAGGTGGCAAGTGAGTGAGAAATCACCACTTAGCAAAAAGTTTTTTTAAAAAAGTTCAAAAAGAACTTGACAGAGAAAAAACAAGATGCTAAAATATAGAAGTTCTCTCGCAAGAGGAAACAACGATTACAGCGCAGAGCTGTAAGGGTCATAGAAAAGAGAATAGTACCATAAAACCTGAAATTCCAGCTGATGAGAATCAGCAAAGGATAAAAACGCAAGTGCGATGAACACTTCAAAAAATCATCAAATGAACCAGATCAAGAAGCCGAAAGGCTAAACGATAAAACTATTTATTGAGAGTTTGATCCTGGCTCAGGACGAACGCTGGCGGTATGCTTAACACATGCAAGTCGAACGAGAAGGTTTTGATGGATCCTTCGGGTGACATTAGAACTGGAAAGTGGCGAACGGGTGAGTAACGCGTGGGTAACCTGCCCTATGGAAAGGAATAGCCTCGGGAAACTGGGAGTAAAGCCTTATATTATGGTTTTGTCGCATGGCAAGATCATGAAAACTCCGGTGCCATAGGATGGACCCGCGTCCCATTAGCTAGTTGGTGAGATAACAGCCCACCAAGGCGACGATGGGTAACCGGTCTGAGAGGGCGAACGGTCACACTGGAACTGAGACACGGTCCAGACTCCTACGGGAGGCAGCAGTGGGGAATATTGCGCAATGGGGGCAACCCTGACGCAGCAATACCGCGTGAGTGAAGAAGGTTTTCGGATCGTAAAGCTCTGTTATTGGGGAAGAAGAATGACGGTACCCAATGAGGAAGTCCCGGCTAACTACGTGCCAGCAGCCGCGGTAATACGTAGGGGACAAGCGTTGTCCGGAATGACTGGGCGTAAAGGGCGCGTAGGCGGTCTATTAAGTCTGATGTGAAAGGTACCGGCTCAACCGGTGAAGTGCATTGGAAACTGGTAGACTTGAGTATTGGAGAGGCAAGTGGAATTCCTAGTGTAGCGGTGAAATGCGTAGATATTAGGAGGAACACCAGCGGCGAAGGCGGCTTGCTGGACAAATACTGACGCTGAGGTGCGAAAGCGTGGGGAGCGAACAGGATTAGATACCCTGGTAGTCCACGCCGTAAACGATGAATGCTAGGTGTTGGGGAAACTCAGTGCCGCAGTTAACACAATAAGCATTCCGCCTGGGGAGTACGACCGCAAGGTTGAAACTCAAAGGAATTGACGGGGACCCGCACAAGCAGCGGAGCATGTGGTTTAATTCGAAGCAACGCGAAGAACCTTACCAGGTCTTGACATCCTCTGACGAGCCTAGAGATAGGAAGTTTCCTTCGGGAACAGAGAGACAGGTGGTGCATGGTTGTCGTCAGCTCGTGTCGTGAGATGTTGGGTTAAGTCCCGCAACGAGCGCAACCCCTGCCTTTAGTTGCCAGCATTAAGTTGGGCACTCTAGAGGGACTGCCGTAGACAATACGGAGGAAGGTGGGGACGACGTCAAATCATCATGCCCCTTATGACCTGGGCTACACACGTGCTACAATGGTCTGAACAGAGGGCCGCGAAGCCGCGAGGTGAAGCAAATCCCTTAAAACAGATCCCAGTTCGGATTGCAGGCTGCAACTCGCCTGCATGAAGTTGGAGTTGCTAGTAATCGCGGATCAGAATGCCGCGGTGAATGCGTTCCCGGGTCTTGTACACACCGCCCGTCACACCACGAGAGTTGGCAACACCCGAAGCCTGTGAGAGAACCGCAAGGACTCAGCAGTCGAAGGTGGGGCTAGTAATTGGGGTGAAGTCGTAACAAGGTAGCCGTATCGGAAGGTGCGGCTGGATCACCTCCTTTCTAGGGAACAGGAAGTCATGGTACTATTTTCTTTTGTATGACCCAAAGTCATACACAAAAATGATAATCTGGGGGTGTAGCTCAGTTGGGAGAGCACCTGCCTTGCAAGCAGGGGGTCAGGAGTTCGAATCTCCTCATCTCCACCATCTTATCATAAAAAGCAATTGCGGGGGCGTGGCTCAGTTGGGAGAGCGTCTGCTTCGCATGCAGAAGGTCAGGAGTTCGAGTCTCCTCGTCTCCACCATATTGATAATAAAATATGGGCTTGTAGCTCAGGTGGTTAGAGCGCACGCCTGATAAGCGTGAGGTCGGAGGTTCAAGTCCTCCCAAGCCCACCATGATTAAACATCATACATTGGTCATTGAAAACAACATAAAGAAAAAAGAGTAAAGAGCAAATATTAAACAAAGTAAAAAACTTCTTAATAAATGCAATTTCAAAAACAACATTCTTTTGAGCTCAGAAAGAGAACAAAAGAAAAACAAAACGAAATGCGAAAGCATTCGTGGAGATCAAGAAACAAAGAGCACAGGGTGAATGCCTTGGCACTGGGAGCCGAAGAAGGACGCGACAAGCTGCGAAAAGCCACGTTTAGGAGCACATATCCGTTGAGACGTGGGTGTCCGAATGGGGAAACCCGGCGGTCAGAAGGGCCGTCACCGTTAAGTGAATCCATAGCTTAACGGAGGGAACCCGGGGAACTGAAACATCTTAGTACCCGGAGGAAAAGAAAGAAACATCGATTCCTTAAGTAGCGGCGAGCGAACGAGGAAGAGCCCAGAATCCATCAATCATTTCCGTTTAGCAGAAGGGCATGGGAAGGCCCCGCAAAGAGCGTAAGACGCGCGTATGCGAAAAGCCGAGATGAGGAGATTCGAGGAGTACCACGGGACACGTGAAACCCTGTGGGAAGATGGGGGGCCCACCCCCCAAGGCTAAATACTACCCAGTGACCGATAGCGGAAAGTACCGTGAGGGAAAGGTGAAAAGAACCCCGGGAGGGGAGTGAAATAGAAACTGAAACCCTGTGCTTACAAGCAGCTGGAGCGCAAGTGACAGTGTGCTTTTTGTAGAACGGGCCAACGAGTTACGGTATGTAGCGAGGTTAAGCACTTCAGGTGCGGAGCCGAAGCGAAAGCGAGTCTGAATAGGGCGCCTTAGTTGCATGCTGTAGACCCGAAACCGTGTGATCTATCCATGACCAGGGTGAAGCTTGGGTAAAACCAAGTGGAGGCCCGAACCAGTGTCTGTTGAAAAAGGCTTGGATGAGTTGTGGATAGGGGTGAAATTCCAATCGAACACGGAGATAGCTGGTTCTCCCCGAAATAGCTTTAGGGCTAGCGTTCTGTGATGAATGACGGAGGTAGAGCACTGAATTGGGTAGGGGGCGTCAAGCTTACCGAACCATATCAAACTCCGAATGCCGTGCATTTTAACAGGGCAGTCAGACAGTGGGAGATAAGTTTCATTGTCAAAAGGGAAACAGCCCAGACCATCCGCTAAGGTCCCCAAGTACTGATTAAGTGGGAAAGGATGTGTCACTGCACAAACAACCAGGATGTTGGCTTAGAAGCAGCCATACATTTAAAGAGTGCGTAATAGCTCACTGGTCGAGTGGTGGTGCGCCGAAAATGAACGGGGCTAAAATCAGGCACCGAAGCGATGGATTGTACCATAAGGTACAGTGGTAGGGGAGCAATCTCTTAGGGGCGAAGCCATTTCGTAAGGGATGGTGGACTTAAGAGAAGAGAGAATGTTGGCATGAGTAGCGAAAGTGAAGTGAGAATCTTCACCATCGAAAGCCCAAGGTTTCCTGAGGAAGGCTCGTCCGCTCAGGGTTAGTCGGGGCCTAAGCCGAGGTCAAAAGACGTAGGCGATGGACAACTGGTTGAAATTCCAGTACTACCTCAATGCGTTTGAGAAATGGAGTGACACAGAAGGATAAGCGAACCCGGCCGTTGGAAGAGCCGGGGCAAGCAGTGAGACTGCAGCGGGAGGCAAATCCCCCATTGCATAAGGTCAAGCTGTGATGCGGAACGAAAAATAAGTAGGGAAGTCGCCGATTTCACGCTGTCAAGAAAAGCTTCTATCGAGCAAAGAGGTACCCGTACCGTAAACCGACACAGGTAGGCGAGGAGAGAATCCTAAGATGAGCGGGAGAAGTGTTGTTAAGGAACTCGGCAAAATGACTCCGTAACTTCGGGAGAAGGAGTGCCCCTTCGGGGGCCGCAGAGAAGAGGCTCAAGCGACTGTTTAGCAAAAACACAGGTCTCTGCTAAATCGAAAGATGACGTATAGGGGCTGACGCCTGCCCGGTGCTGGAAGGTTAAGGGGAGTGCTTAGCGTAAGCGAAGGTGCGAACTTAAGCCCCAGTAAACGGCGGCCGTAACTATAACGGTCCTAAGGTAGCGAAATTCCTTGTCAGGTAAGTTCTGACCCGCACGAAAGGCGTAACGATTTGAGCGCTGTCTCGACAACACACCCGGTGAAATTGTAGTACTCGTGAAGATGCGAGTTACCCGCGACAGGACGGAAAGACCCCGTAGAGCTTTACTGTAGTCTGGCATTGAGTTTTGATATAACATGTACAGGATAGGTGGGAGGCAGAGAAGCATGCACGCCAGTGTGTGCCGAGCCATTGTTGGGATACCACTCTTGTTATATTGGAATTCTAACGCGTTGCCGTAATCCGGCAAGCGGACAGTGTCAGATGGGCAGTTTGACTGGGGCGGTCGCCTCCTAAAAAGTATCGGAGGCGCCCAAAGTTACCCTCAGGATGGTTGGAAACCATCTGTAAGAGTGCAAAGGCAGAAGGGTGATTGACTGCGAGAGAGACATCTCGAGCAGAGACGAAAGTCGGGCTTAGTGATCCGGTGGTTCCGAGTGGAAGGGCCATCGCTCAACGGATAAAAGCTACCTCGGGGATAACAGGCTTATCTCCCCCAAGAGTCCACATCGACGGGGAGGTTTGGCACCTCGATGTCGGCTCGTCTCATCCTGGGGCTGAAGCAGGTCCCAAGGGTTGGGCTGTTCGCCCATTAAAGAGGCACGCGAGCTGGGTTCAGAACGTCGTGAGACAGTTCGGTCCCTATCCGTCGTGGGCGTAAGATATTTGAAAGGAGCTGTTCCTAGTACGAGAGGACCGGAATGGACAAACCGCTGGTGCACCAGTTGTTCCGCCAGGAGCATCGCTGGGTAGCTAAGTTTGGAAGGGATAAGTGCTGAAGGCATCTAAGCACGAAGCCCCCCTTAAGATAAGATATCTCATTCGAAAGAAGTAAGGCCTCTGGAAGACGACCAGGTAGATAGGCTGGAGGTGGAAGTGCAGCAATGTATGGAGCTGACCAGTACTAATCGGCCGAGGTCTTGATCCCATCAAGACATTTTGAAAACTCTTTTCCTTTATGTTGTTTTGAGTGACCAAAACAACCGAATAAAAACGCAAGATTGATCTCGTGATGATGGCGAAGGGGAAACACCTGTTTACATACCGAACACAGAAGTAAAGTCCTTCAGCGCTGAAAGTACTTGGTGGGCAACTGCCTGGGAGGATAGGACATCGCGGGGTCTTAAATAATCCTCAGTAGCTCAACGGTGGAGCACTCGGCTGTTAACCGATAGGCTGTAGGTTCGAATCCTACCTGGGGAGCCATTTGAAGACAAACGGATATGGATAAGCAGGAACTTTTCCATATCCGTCTTTTTAAGCCAAAGACATTTGGCCCCTTGGTCAAGCGGTTAAGACACCGCCCTTTCACGGCGGTTACGGGGGTTCGAATCCCCCAGGGGTCACCATTTTTAATAACACCATGCGGCCTGGTAGTTCAGTTGGTTAGAATGCCAGCCTGTCACGCTGGAGGTCGAGAGTTCGAGTCTCTTCCAGGTCGCCATTTTTATCTTAATATCTGATATTATTTAAGCTGATGTGGCTCAATTGGCATAAGCAGAGAACCCAAATCTGTGATTTGGCGTGAATCGTTTAGTCAGGCAGATGGCCGGGAGTAGCAACTGTTCGAATTGGAATTTAATAGGTTTATCATTAAGCTGATGTGGCTCAATTGGCATAAGCAGAGAACCCAAATCTGTGATTTGGCGTGAATCGCTTAGTCAGGCAGATGGCCGGGAGCAGCAGCTGTTCGAATTGGAATTTAATAGGTTTATCATTAAGCTGATGTGGCTCAATTGGCAGAGCAGCTGATTTGTAATCAGCAGGTTGTAGGTTCAAGTCCTATCATCAGCTCCATTTTTATTTTGGGGAGATGCCCGAGTGGCTAAAGGGGGCGGACTGTAAATCCGTTGACTGAGTCTACGATGGTTCGAATCCATCTCTCCCCACCACTTTTTATGACCCATTAGCTCAGTTGGTAGAGCATCTGACTTTTAATCAGGGTGTCGGGCGTTCAAGTCGCCCATGGGTCACCATTTTAGAAGATATGGCAGCTGTGAAAACAGTTGCTTTTTTTATTTAAAGAATAACTTAGGCGGCTTGAACGCTAAGAGAGGGAGACTGCACCCTTTATCCAGATAAGAATAAAGGTCCAGGCGTTGCGGCAGACGGCCGGGAATCGACTCGTATTGCTGAAGGAGCCGGCCACTGGAGAGATAAATCTTCTACTTTAGTGAAGAAGAAACGCGTGTGAAGGCGGCACCCGCAGGACACTTTTTTCCTCCTTAGGTAAAGGGCTCCGTCTTCTAAAGCTTTTTGATACTCTAAGCAGCTGTGAAAGCAGTTGCTTTTTTTTATTTAAAGAACAACCCAGGCGGCTTGAATGCTGAGAAGGGGACATGGCGCGCTGTTTTGGCGTGTCATCTCACAAGGATTTGGTGAAAAATTGCGTTGGGGCTGAGTGCGCAGGATGGTGTGTCGTTTTGGCATGTCGCCTTATTCCATTTAAAAAGAACCTTTGGCTGGATCTGCCAAAGGTTCTTTTTGATAGTATGGGCTAGATGGCCCAGTCGCCGTTTACAAAGATCGGGACCTGTGTGCCGTCGGCCTGGATGCCGGTGATGCTGAGGTCTTCGGTGCCGACCATGAAATCGACGTGGGTGGTGGAGTAGTTGAGCCCTGCTTCTTTGAGCTCGTCCACGCTCATGCTGGAGCCGTCCTTGACGCAGGTGGGGTAGGCGGCGCCCAGAGCGAAGTGGCAGGAGGCGTTTTCGTCGAACAGGGTATTGTCGAACAGGATATCCATATCGGAAATGGGAGAGTGGTAGGGAACGAAGGAGATCTCACCCAGGTAGTTGGAGCCTTCGCTGGCTTCGACGAGGTTTTTGAGGGCTTCTTCGCCGGTTTCGGCCTGGTAGCTTACGACCTTGCCGTCTTTAAAGGTCAGCGAGAAGTTGTCGATGAGCTGGCCGTTATAGACGAGTGGATGGGAGCTGACCAGGGTGCCGTTGACCTTGTCCTTATGCGGGGCGGAGAACACTTCCTCGGTTGGGATATTGGGGAAGAACTCGACGCCGTCTGCGGCTTTTTCGCTGCCGCCGGCCCAGATATGGTTTTCGGGCATGCCGACTTCAATGTCGGTACCCAGGCTGTTTTTATAGATGAATTTGACAAACTGGCTGTGGTTGAGGAAGCGGGTTTTATCCTCAAAGCTTTTATTGAACTGGTGCCAGGCAGCAATGGGGTCATCCTGGTCGGCCCGGGTGGCTTTGAAGATAGACTCCCAGAGCATATCGACAGCGGTTTCGGGTTCGACGCCGGGGAATACCTTGGCGGCCCAGCCGACTGTGGGCACGGAGACTACGCACCAGCGGCACTCATTATTCATCATGGCCATGTGGTAGGCTTCGGTGGCGCTCTGGATAGCGGCTGAGGCGGTTTTGATCTTTTCGGGGTCAACGTCTTTCAGGAGGTCGGGATCGTCGGCGTAGACGGAGATGAGGGCTGAGCCTTTTTCGACGGCGTCGTTCTGCTTGGCCACGAACCAGTCGGGCACTTCCTTAAACACGTCGAGATCGGCGTGGGTATAGCGGATTTTGCTGAATTTTTCGTCGCTGTAATTGATGCTGACGTCTCTGGCGCCGGCTTTGTAGGCCTCTTCGGCCAGGGCTCTGGCGAACTCGCTGCACTCGATGGGGGAATTGACGACCAGGTTCTGGTCCTTTTGAATGTTGACGCCGATGCGGACAGCCAGTTTAGCCAGCTTTTGTAAATTTTCTTTCTGCATGATTATCTCCTTTATAGATAGTAGGGTTTTTCACCATAGAGTAAATTCTGTAAAAAATCGAGGGTATCGGCATCGGGCATGGTTTTGTTGGAAAGCTCCTTGTCAAAAACCATGAGCTGCCGGGTTCTGGTGTTGTAGAAGGGCCAGAACATCATATTTTTGTATTCGCCGCCGGTATTGGGATTGCCGGTTTTCATAAAATTGGTCCAGTGGGTCTGCATCTGGTCGGACAGGATGCTGATTTTGCTGATCCGCATTTTTCCGATGGCGTTGCCGAAAACAAAGGGCAGCTCCAGGGAGTGGGCGGTGTCGAGCCCGACGATTTTAAGGATTGCGGGATCGTAGTTAAAGTTGTAAAAAAACACATTGCGCCCGGCGTCGGCAAAGTAGTCGGCGATGATGCGCATGCCCAGAATAAAGCCGGTATGGGTAAAGATGGCTTCGAGCTGGCGTTCGGCTTTGCGCTCGTCCTCGATGGGGAAGCGTTCAAACACAGCTGGGGCGTTGTCGGCGCCGAAGAGATCATAGATCATCATCTGGTAGGAGCCGAAGTTGTTGTTGCTCTTGAAGAACAGGGTGGCCTCGTTGGTGTTGTAGCCGATGAGCAGATCGACGGCGTTGTAGTCGCCGTTTTTCAGGGCCTGCATGGGGTCTTTTGGCAGGATGACGCCGTCGAATACGGGCCAGAAGGAAAAGCGCAGGGGCAGGGCGCGGTCGGCCTTGATCATGGACAGGTAGGCCATGGCCTCTGCCGGGGCTTCCCGGAGTTTTTCAAGCCCCTCTGGGCTGTCGTCTGCGCCGAAGATCTGGGCAAAGTCTTTCCCCATGGCAATGGATTTTGCAAGGTTGCCCTTGGCCCGGGTGCAGAAGGCTCCGATGGACAGGATGGAGCCGCTCTCGACGATGGCCCGGTGGAACAGGCCCTTGGCCAGCGGGCTGAGCAGCAGGCCGGTCACACTGAAAGCGCCGGCGGATTCGCCGCCCAGGGTGATGTTTTCGGGATCGCCGCCGAAGGCTTCGATGTTTTCCCGCACCCACTTCAGCGCCTGGATCTGGTCGAGGAGGCCGAAGTTGCCCGCGCTGCCGGATTCCTCTTCCATGGCCCCGAGGGTTAAAAAGCCGAAGGCGCCGAGGCGGTAGTTAAAGGTAACGACCACCACGCCCCGCTCGGCCATATTGGTGCCGTCGAACATGAGCTCGGAGCCGGAGCCGGTGGCAAAGCCGCCGCCGTGGACGTAGACGTAAACGGGGCGTTTTTCCCCGGGCGCGGTGGCCGGGGTCCAGACGTTGAGGTACAGGCAGTCCTCGCTTTTTCCGATGGCACTGTACATGGGCGGGAGATCGGCCAGAATGCCGCCGAACTGGAGGCATTTATCGCTGAATTCAAAGCATTCGCGCGGGCTGATCCAGGCCGGGGCGGGCTCTGGCGGCCGGAACCGCAGGGGGCCCACCGGCGGTTTGGCAAAGGGAATGCCCTTGTAGCTGGTGACGTTTTTTCGGAAAACGCCGGTGACGGGGCCGCAGGGCGGATAGATGGTGGGATTGGGGGGCAGGGGGGCTTCTGCGTTGGGGATAATGCTAAAATTCAGATTCATAAGGCCTCCTTTTCGGCTATGATGACAGGGTTTTGGGTGTAATCGCGGTGGTAGCGGTACTGCTTTTCGCAGAACAGGCTGAACAGGTCGGTGGCGCGGGCGTCGAAATCGAAGCAGGCGCGCTGGTCGGGGCTCAGCCTTGTGATATTGGCGCGGGTGTTGGTGATGACGGGCAGGCCGTCCTGTTCGCGGATGGCCTTTAGCAGCGCCCGGCCCTTTTCGTTAAAGCCCAGAACCCGGAGGCAGGGCACAAAGCCGGGGGCTGCGAAGCGGCTGAGATCGCGGGCCTCAAAGCCCATGGACAGGTTCATTAAAATTCGCCGTATCCGGCTTTTGGGCGCGCGTTTTGAGGTAAGGGTATCCACAATGCTGTCGTAGCTTCCGCTTGCGCCCAAGGCCTTTTTAAGCTTAAATTCGAGGCCTTTCTCCATATAGGGCAGGGTTCTGAAGCGGGCCAGATCCTGGGAGTGGATCTGGCTGAGCAGGGCCTTGGCGTAGCTTTCCTCCCAGGGGACGCGCGCTTCTTTAAGATAGCTTAAGAGCAGGGCGGGGTCGTATGGGAGCAGGGGTTTTAGCGCCTGGGCGCCAGCGCCGGGGGCGGCCAGCAGCTGCCGGATGGCGGTGGCGCTGGCGTAGCGGCTCTGGGCCTGGGTGTCGTGGTAGGCGTTTCCCTGCCGCTTTATGGTGACGGGCCGGATGGCGCTGTGGGTGCGGCGCAGGGCTTTGAGATATTCTATACCCAGAATATTGTTGGGCTCCCGCAGATAAGATGCGGATTTTTCGCCATAGGTGGCTTTAAAAGCAAGCTCCCGGGCCTTTGGAAAGGCCAGGCCCTGGCCGAGAAAGGCCTTGAGGGCCTCCCTGAAGGCGGGCGTCTCAAAGGCGAGGCTCTGGGCCACTGCGCTCAGTGCCTCGAGGTCGCCGGCCTCGGAGCCAAAGCAGAGGGTGTCGCACACGCCGGTGGCGTTTAAGATTTTGACAGCGCCGGCGGCAAAGTACTCGGCGCTCTGGGCGGCGTAGCAGAAGGGGAGCTCGCAGACCAGATCGGCCCCGGACAGCAGGGCGGTGCGGGCGCGCAGCCATTTATCGGCTACGGCAAAGGTGCCCCGCTGGACCACGCTTCCGCTCATGAGCGCCAGGGTGTGGGTGCTGCCGGCGGCCTCTTTTCCCGCCTGTATCTGGTAGGCGTGGCCGTTGTGAAAGGGATTGTATTCGCAGATGATGGCCTGGGTTTGCATGCTTTCCTCCAACTGAGCAATAATTTAGCCCAAAAAAACAAAAAAATAATGGCATTATTGGTTTGTTACTGTTATTATATACTAGTGTAGTTCAATTATAAATTGTTTATCTGAAAAAGACAATAAAAGGAGAAAAAATTTAAAAATGAATGTACTTGTTATTAATTGCGGTAGCTCATCACTGAAATATCAGTTGCTGGATATGGACACTGAAACAGTGTTGGCAAAAGGTTTAGCTGAGAGAATCGGTATTGACGGCGCTGTTGTGGTTCACCAGCCGGCTGGTAAAGATAAGGTTAAGTTTGAACAGCCAATGGAAACACACAAGGAAGCTCTGGATATTATTATGGCGGCCCTGGTTGACGCGGACCACGGCGTGATCAAGGATCTTAAGGAAATTGACGCTGTCGGTCACAGAACCGTTCACGGCGCTGAAACTTTTGCGAGCTCTGTTGTTATCAATGATGAAGTGATTAAGAAAATGGAAGACTGCTCTGAGCTGGCGCCGCTTCACAATCCTGCCAACTTAATCGGGATTCGTGCCTGTGAAGAACTGCTGCCGGGCGTACCGATGGTCGGCGTGTTTGACACGGCTTTCCACCAGACCATGCCGGCAGAAGCTTATATCTACCCGCTGCCGTATGAAATGTACGAAAAATACAGAATCCGTAAATACGGTTTCCACGGCACCTCCCACCGTTTTGTCAGCCTGACGGCTGCTGAGCTGCTGGGTGAAAACATCGGCAACTTAAAATTAATTTCCTGTCACTTAGGAAACGGCGCGAGTGTGGCTGCGATCCGCTATGGCAAATGTATTGACACTTCCATGGGCTTAACCCCGCTGGCTGGCCTTGAAATGGGTACCCGCTGCGGCGATATTGACCCGGCCATCATTCCTTTCTTATGTGACAAGGGATACACTGTGGATCAGGTTAACACCATGATGAACAAGGAATCCGGCGTGCTGGGCGTTTCCGGCGTAAGCTCGGACTTCCGTGATGTTGAAGCGGCGGCTGAAGCGGGCAATGAACGCGCTAAGCTGGCGCTGGATATCTTTATCTACCGTGTAAAAACCACCATCGGCGCTTATGTAGCGGCCATGGACGGCGTTGACGGCATTATCTTTACAGCCGGCCTGGGTGAAAACTCTGCCAAGGACCGCGCAGCGGTCTGCAGCGGCTTAAAATACCTGGGCATCCAGTTGGACGAAGAAAAGAACAGCAAACGCGGCGAAGCGCTTGTGATCTCGACTCCAGACTCCAGAACCAAGGTAATGGTGATCCCGACCAACGAAGAATTAATGATCGCCCGCGATACCGTTGAATTAGTTGGTTAAGCATCAGTAAAACAATCACACAGAGATGGCGTGTCATATGGGCACGCCATCTTAGTGTCCGGAGGCATAAAAATCCCGTATTTTTAAGCTTTCGTCAGCCTTTGAAATTTGTGGCCCGTTTGTAAAGATTTTTACTTGACAAAATGGGCAATCCTATATATAATGAGGATTGCCCATTTGGAGTTATGAAATGATTATTAATGTTTTAAAATTATTAAATGATGAAACCCTGAATTATGAATTTCGTCTGTTTCAGGATGATCTCAAAGGATATGGGGACGATTATGAGGGAAAGCTGGATGAAAACGGCGCTTTGGTAAAGGGCAGCAATAAAAAGCTCGGGGCTACTGAGTTTTTGATGAAGTTTACTTTGACCGGAGTGATTGTTTATCCCTGCGCCCGCTGTCTTACACCCACCCCCGTTAGCAGTGTCTTTGAATTCGAGGACACAATCGAAACGGACCCGGGTACGGAGACCATTGATATGGTGCCCTATGTTGAGGAGTGTCTCTTTATCAACGAGCCGTTTAAGGTTTTGTGTGACGAAGACTGTAAGGGGTTATGTCCAAGTTGTGGAGCAAACTTAAATCAAGAACAATGCAGTTGCGGGGATGACTCGGATATTGATCCGAGGATGGAAGCCCTTAAAAAGCTACTGTAAGATGTGACTTAAACATAGGAGGTGTAAAAGATGGCAGTACCAAAGAGTAAAATTTCTAAATCTAGAAGAGACAAGAGAAGAACACATTACAAACTGAATATCCCTGGTATGAGCGTATGCCCAAAATGTGGTGAAATCAAATTACCACACCGCGTATGCAAATCCTGCGGAACCTATAAAGATGTAAATGTAATGATTGAAGACTAAACAGAGTTCCGACTCTGTTTTTTCTCTATACGGAGTTATTTTTAGGAAGGTGTTAACGTGAATATATTCGTCGATGCAATGGGCGGCGACAACGCGCCGGTCGAGATTGTCAAAGGCGCAGTGGACGCAGTCAAGGAATACGGTGTGGCCCTCACCCTTGTGGGTAAGGAGGACATCGTAAAGCAGGAGCTGGCAAAATATACCTATCCACAGGATAAGATAAAGGTGCTCCACGCGCAGACCGTCATCGGTTTTGACGAGGAGCCGGCAATGGCGATCCGCAGAAAAGAGGATTCCTCGCTGGTGGTGGCCTTAAACGCAATGAAGGGCGATCCTGACAGTGTGCTCATTTCAGCGGGCAGCACAGGCGCGCTGCTTTCCGGCGGGCTTCTTAAACTGGGAAGGATCAAGGGGATCAAGCGTCCGGCGCTGGCGGCTGCGCTGCCAAAGGACGGCGGCGTGGTGCTGCTCATTGATACCGGGGCCAATGCAGACTGCAAGTCCGAGTATCTGGAACAGTTCGCCATGCTGGGACATGTCTATTTTGAGAGCGTTTTGGGTAAAAAGAATCCTAAGGTGGGCCTGGTCAACATTGGCTCTGAGGAGGAAAAGGGCAGCATCATGGTCAAGGAAGCTTACCAGCTGCTTAAAAACAGTGACCTGAATTTTGTGGGCAATGTCGAAGCCCGGGATATTCCCACGACCGATGTGGATATACTGGTGTGCGACGGCTTTACAGGCAACATTGTGCTCAAGCTGCTCGAGGGCCTGTCCAGCTACCTGATGAAAGGGATCAAAAAATCCATCATGGGCTCTGCCAAGGGCAAGATCGGCGGGGCGCTCATCAAAAACGACCTGAAACAGTTCAAGAAGCAGTTTGACTCAGACGAAGCCGGCGGAGCACCGTTTTTGGGCGTGAAGGGCGGCATCATCAAGGCCCACGGCAGCAGTGGCGCCTATGCCATCAAAAACGCCATTAACCAGAGCATTAAGTTTATTGACAATGATGTTCTGGGCAAAATCACTGCCAAACTACAGGAAGAAAAGGCAGTTAAGGAACAGGAGAAAGAATAATGGAAGAAAAATTTGCAAAAGTTCAGGAAATTATCGCGGAACAGCTGGAGCTTGATCCGGCAAAGATCACCATGGAATCCTCTTTGATGGAGGATCTGGAAGCAGACTCTCTGGACGTCATTGAGCTGGTCATGGCCTTTGAGGAAGAATTCGGCGTTAAAATGCCGGACGAAGAGCTTGAAAATATTAAAACCGTTGGTGATATCGTAAACGCACTAAACTAAACAAAAGTCCCTTTGCGGACTTTTCTTTCGTTTTGGCCTGAATTTAACAGGTTTTACTTATATGAAAAGGCTGGCCGCCCGGGGGAAGGCGGCCGCCGCACTAAAAAGCGAGGTGGAAAAGAATGAAGAGAATTGAAGATCGCATTGCTTACACATTTAAGGACAAGGAACTTCTGAAGGTGGCGCTGACCCACAGCTCACATTCAGGAACGACCACGAACAATGAACGCCTGGAGTTTTTGGGGGATGCAGTATTGGAGCTGATTATCAGCGAGTATTTGTTTAAATACAACAAGCTTTCCGAGGGAAAGATGACGAAAATCCGCTCCAATATTGTATGTGCCGAATCCTTGTCCCAGGCCGCCTCTGACCTGAATCTGGGGGAATATATGCTCCTTGGCAAGGGGGAAATTGTAACCGGGGGCAGAAAACGCAAATCCAATCTGGCCAACGCCTTTGAGGCAGTGATGGGCGCGGTATTTTTAGACAGCGACTATGACACCACCAAAAAGGTCGTGCTGGGAACCCTTGAAAAAAACATCGAGCTGGCCCTGAGCGGCGGGCTCATCAAGGATTACAAAACCGAGCTTCAGGAGCAGATCCAGAAGCACAGTGACAATGCCATCGAGTATGTGCTGGAAAAATCCGAGGGGCCGGAGCACAACAAGACCTTTTTCATCGACCTGACCTTTAACGGTGTGGTCGTGAGCAAGGGGACCGGCAAGAGTAAGAAAGAAGCCGAGCAGAACGCGGCGAAAAACTATCTGTTTAAAGACAAAAAGAGTGAATAAAAAGAGGAGGTGTGCGGTTGTACCTGAAAAAACTGGCCCTGGCCGGGTTTAAATCATTTGCGGAGCCCGTAGAGCTGGAATTTTCCAAGGGGGTGTCGGCCATTGTCGGCCCCAACGGCAGCGGGAAGAGCAATATAACCGACGCGATCCGCTGGGTGCTGGGTGAACAGAGCACCAAGTCCCTGAGGGGCAAGAAGATGGAGGATGTTATCTTCTCCGGAACCGAGAAAAAGAAACCTCTCAACTACGCAGAAGTCACCCTGACCTTAGACAATACCAGCGGCTTTACCCTGGACAATCTGGACGAGATTGTCATCACCAGGCGGCTTTTCCGCTCCGGCGAGAGCGAATACCGCATGAACCAGAAAAACTGTAAGCTCAAGGATATCCATGAGCTGTTTATGGACACCGGCCTTGGCAAAAACGGGTATTCCCTTATCAGCCAGGGCGGGATTGAGAATATTATCGGCGCCAGCCCCCAGGAGCTTCGCGGCATTGTGGAGGAGGCTGTCGGCATTGTCAACTACAAGACCAAGAAGCAGGAGGCCGAGAAAAAGCTTGAGAACACCCAGAATAACCTGGAGCGCCTGAAGGACATCCTGGAAGAAATTGAAAAACAGCTGAAGCCCTTAAAGGTCCAGTCCGAAAAGGCCAAGGAGTACCTGGAGCTGCGGGAGGCCCTTAAAAAGGTCGACCTCATGGTGTTTTACCACAACATGAAGGACGCCTCAGAGCAGCTGGCCGCCTACGAGAAGCAGCTGGCCGAGGTCCGGTTCCAGATTTTTGAGATCGAGAAAAAGACCGAGGAAAAGGACCGCGCCTTCCAGAACGCCCGGGGCAATATCCGGGGCATTACCGAGCAGGCCGACGCCATGGCAGAGGCCCTGGAGCAGCTGAAAAAGCGCATTGGCGAGTGCGAGCGTGAGCTCCTCATAACCCAGGGCAAAAGCGAGAACGAGTCCGCCAACGCCGAGCGGCTTACCCAGGACCTGAACGCCCACCTGGACGAGCACGGCCGTTTCCAGGCCGAGTATGACGAGCTGACTGCCTCCCGCGACGCGGCGGCCCAGGCCTACGAGGCCGAGAACGCCGACCTGCAGAAGCTGGTGGACGAGAAAAGCCGGCACCAGGCCGAGCTGGAAGCCGAAAAGCTGAAGCAGGCCGAGGGCGTGAGCCTGAGGGAAGAACGGGAGCAGCAGCGGGCTGTGCTGAACGATACCCTGCTGGACCTGAAAACCCGACTGGCCGGCTTTACCACCAAGAAAAGCTTTCACGAGGACCAGCTGAAGCGCGTGAGCGCAGAGCAGGAGCGCAGCAGCCAGCTGCTCTCCGATACCCTGCTGGAGGCCGAACAGAACGAGCGCACCCGCGCCCGTCTGGCGGCAGAGACTGAGAGCCTCAGAAACCAGACCGAGGAGGCTGAGAAAAAAGCCCAGGGCCTGAAAAATGACTACAGCGTGCTGGAAAATAACTACAAGGTTAACCTTTCCCAGCGCGATTATCTCAAGAGCGTCCAGAAAAATTACAGCGACTACTTCCCGAGCATCCGGACCATCATGAACTCCCGGGAGCACCTGGGCGATATGATCGACAAGGTCTACGGCCCGGTCGGGGAGCTCCTGTCCATCCCTGACCGCTTTACCATGGCTGTGGACGTGGCCCTGGGGGGCAAAAGCCAGAACATTGTGGTGGAGGATGTGACCACTGCCAACCAGTGCATCAATATTTTGAAGAAACAGCGGGCAGGCCGGGCGACCTTTCTGCCCCTGGACAACCTGCGCTACGGCCGGGTAGAGGCCCGGGACCTGGAGATCCTGTCCCGCTCGCCGGGTTTTGAGGGCATCGCCTCCGAGCTGGTAGAGTACGGACCCCGGTTTAAGCGGGTCATCGAGAGCCTGCTGGGCCGCATTGTGGTGGCCGCCGATTTTAACGCCGGGCGGGCCATCCAGAAAGCCCTGTTCGGCAAATATACGGTGGTGACCCTGGAGGGCGAAATCTTTTACCCCGGCGGCGCCATCGTGGGGGGGTACACCAAGAGCGGCAAGCAGTCGCCCCTGTTTAAAAAGGCCGAGATCGAAAAGCTGGAAGCCGAGATGAAACGGCAGGACAGCGAAAAACTCAAGATCAAGGCCGCCTACCGCGAGGCCTTTAAGGCCTATGAGGCCCTGAAAGAGGCCGCCAAAAAGGCCGAGCTGCGCCTGAACAGCGTGGAGCAGGAGCACTGGAAAATCAGCCAGAACCTGGAGACCACCAAAAAGCGCATGGCCGAGAGCGACCGCATTTTTAAAAGCCTGCAGGACGATGCGGGAAGCTCGCTCGAAAATGAAAAACGCCTGCGGGAAACCGTGGCTCAGAAGGAGGCCGAGCTGGCCGCTCTGGAGGCGGAAATGGAGCAGGACGATACCGGCAGCGCCGAGTACATCGAGGTGGTCCGCGGGGCCATCGAGGGCCTGAACCGCAAAATCTCCGAGGGACGGATCAAGCTGGCCCGGGACAATGAGGGCATCCGCTCCCTGGAGCAGCAGATGGCCATGATCCACAGCCAGATCGAGACCTGCATCAGCCGTGAGAAAAAGGTCGAGAGTGAGATCCGGGCCTGCCGCGAGAGCAGCGCCCTGCACCGCACCCGCTGTGAGGTCCTGAAGGTCGAGACCGAGGAGCTGCAGGCAGCCGTGGATGAAAAGCGCGCGGCCTTAGAGAGCTTCTCCACCGAGACGCGAGAGCAGACCGCCATCAGCGAGGCCCTGGAGCAGGAGATCAAGGACCTGAACCATCAGCTCATCCTGCAGAATGAGACAAAGAACAACGCCGAGATGGCAAAGAATAAGCTGGAGATGCAGATGACCCACTGGGAAGAAAATATCTTCGAGAGCTATGACATGAACTTTGTCATGGTGGGGGACATCTACGAGGCCCTGAGCCAGGAGGACCTGGACCTGAGCCCCGAAAACCAGCGCAGCTTAAAGGGCCGCATGGCCGCCATGGGCAATGTGAACGTGGGGGCCATCGAGGAATATTTAGAGCTGAACGAGCGCTACGGCTTTATGAGCGCCCAGTACAAGGACCTGACCAAGGCCAAGGGCGAGCTGGAGCGCATTATTGACAGCCTGTACGAATCCATGGAGCGGCAGTTTGCAAAGCAGTTCGCCGAGCTCCAGAAGAAATTCACCCGGATCTTCGGCATCCTCTTTGAGGGCGGCAAGGCCCACATCGAGTATACCGACCCCGAAAACGTGCTGGAAAGCGGCATCGAGCTGGTGGCCCAGCCGCCAGGCAAGAACCTGCGCCACATTTCCCTGCTGTCAGGGGGCGAGAAATCCATGATCGCCATCGCGCTGCTGTTCTCCTTCCTGGAGCTGAACCCGTCGCCCTTCTGCGTCATCGACGAGATCGACGCCGCTCTGGACGACCATAACATCTACCGGTTCACCAGCTATTTAGAGCATATTGCCACCGACAACCAGTTTATTATCATCACCCACCGTAAGAGCACCCTGGAGGCCTGCGACGCCATATACGGCGTTTCCATGGCCAAAAACGGGATCTCCAAGCTGGTGGCGGTAAGGCTGTCGGATTATATTGAGCCGGGAGCTTAACAAAATGGAAAATTTTTGAATACCAATCGAATTGGCAAAGCCAATTCGCACCCGAATTTTCCATTTTTCATTTTTAATTTAGAAAACGAGGTGTGAAATGTCAGAACTGACCCTTTATGAGCGGATGTGCCAAAAGCTCAAAAAGACAAAAGATAGCTTTATACAGAAGGTCGAGAACGTCGTGTACTACGGCGACCTCGACGATGATTTTTTCGATGAGCTGGAGGAAACCTTTATCCTTTCCGACCTGGGCATCGAAACCGCCACCAAGATCACCGAAACCCTGCGTGAGCAGATCAAGGAGACCAAGACCAAGGCCAAGCAGGACGTCATGGATCTGCTCAGGCAGATCATGACCGAGATGGTCGAGGTGGAAAAACACCAGACCGAATTACCAGTGATCATGCTGGTGGTGGGCGTCAACGGTGTGGGCAAAACCACCACCATCGCCAAGCTGGCCCAGAAGTACAAGGACCAGGGCAAAAAGGTCATGGTGGCCGCGGCCGATACCTTCAGAGCCGCCGCGGCCGAACAGCTGGACGTGTGGGCCGGCCGCGTGGGCGTGGACATTATCAAGAGTGTGCAGGGGGCAGACCCCTCCTCCGTCGTCTTTGACGCCATCGGCGCCGCCCGGGCCCGGGGCGCCGATATCCTGCTCTGCGACACCGCCGGGCGCCTGCACAACAAGGTTAACCTGATGAAGGAGCTTGAAAAAATCACCCGGGTGGTCGAACGGGAGGGCCAGGGCTTTAGCGTGCATAACCTGCTGGTGCTCGACGCGACCACAGGCCAGAACGCCCTGAACCAGGCCAAAACCTTTAACGACGCCGTACACCTGGATGGCATTGTCATGACCAAAATGGACGGCACCGCCAAGGGCGGCGTGGCCATTGCCATCATCGACGAGCTCCAGGTGCCCATCGAGTATGTGGGCATCGGGGAAAAGCCCGAAGACCTCATTGATTTTGACGCCGGCGAATTTGTGCGCATGCTGTATGAGGGCGGCGGACAGAATGAAGAAATGGAAGATTAAAACTGGAAAGTGGAAAGCTAAGGTCCAAAAACCTTCCAGTTGTTTACCCTGTCAAGTTTTTTTCTTGACAAAGGCGAAAAAGGCTTGACAAGCCGATCGAAAAACCTTAAAATAGGTAAGTGCGTAAAGGGAAGAGACTTTACGCGCTGTTGAAGGTGCTTATGGAAAAGAACGTATTAGAGCGGTTACTCTTTGATTTTTACGGAGAATTGCTGACAGACAAGCAGAAAATGATCATGGATTATTATTATAACGATGATTATAATCTGGCCGAAATCGGCGATGTGGTTCATGTCACAAGGCAGGGCGTCTACGACGTGGTCAAGCGTTCTAAAGCGCAGATGCAGGCCTACGAGGACAAGCTGAAGCTGGTCGAGCGGTTTTTAAAAAGCCAGGAGCTCATCGACGGTGTGATCCTCGAGCTGGGAGCGCTTCTCGAGACCGAGCTGGTCGCAGAGCATCCGGCACTGGGCAGCGAGCTGACAGCCATCAAAGAGAAAATGAACAGAATTAGCGAAGATTATTAGGTGATATCATGATTTTTGAAGGCTTGAATGAAAAATTTCAAAACATCTTCTCAAACTTAAAACGCAAGGGCAAGCTGAGCGAAGAGGACATTAAGGCTGCCAGCCGCGAAATCAAGCTGGCGCTTTTGGAAGCCGACGTCAACTTCAAGGTTGTCAAGCAGTTCACAAAGGCCGTGAGCGAGCGCGCCGTGGGCGAGGAGGTCTTAAAATCTCTGACCCCGGGACAGCAGTTTATTAAAATCGTCAACGACGAGATGACCAAGCTGCTGGGCGGTGAGCTCCAGAAAATGGAATTTGTGGACCAGGGCATCAACATCTTTATGATGGTGGGGCTCCAGGGGGCGGGTAAAACCACCACTGCGGCCAAAATCGCGAACCTTCTGCGCAAGGAAAAGAAGTTTAAACCACTGCTGGTGGCCTGTGACGTCTACCGTCCCGCGGCCATCGACCAGTTAGAAATACTGGGCAAGGAGCTGGACATTCCCGTTTACCTGAACAAGGACGAGAAGGACCCCAGAGTCATTGCCAAAAAGGCCCTGGAATTTGCCGAGGCTGAGGGTTACAACCTGGTGATCATTGATACCGCCGGGCGCCTCCAGATCGACGAAACCCTGATGAACGAGCTGGTAGACCTCAAGGAGCTGCTCGAACCAACCGAGATCCTGCTGGTGGTCGACGGCATGACCGGTCAGGAATCCGTGAATGTGGCCGACGAATTTAACAGGCAGCTGGAAATTACCGGCGTTGTTTTAACCAAGCTGGACGGGGATACCCGTGGCGGGGCGGCACTGTCCGTCACCTACACCACCGGGAAAACCATCAAATACATCGGGACCGGCGAAAAGCTGACCGATATTGAGCTTTTCTACCCCGACCGCATGGCCAACCGGATTCTGGGCATGGGCGATGTCCTGTCACTCATTGACAAGGCACAGAATGTGTTCGACGAGGAAAAGGCTAAAGCGCTCGAGGAAAAGCTGAGAAGTCAGGAATTTGACCTCAACGATTTTCTGGACCAGATGCAGCAGCTCCAGGAGCTGGGCTCCATCGGTGATCTGATGGAAATGATGCCCGGGGTCAACAAAAAAATGCTGAAGGGCATGAACATGGACGCCGCCGAGGGACAGACCAAACAGACCGAGGCCATTATTCGTTCCATGACGCCCGAGGAAAGGCTGAAGCCCGGAATCATTAACGGCAGCCGCAGGAAGCGCATCGCGCTCGGCAGCGGCACCACCGTCTCCGACGTCAACCGGATGCTCAAAGGCTTTGAGCAGACCAAAAAGATGATGAAGCAGATGGGCGCCATGCAGGGCAAGGCCAAAAAAGGACGGTTCAAGCTACCGTTTATGTAAGCTTTTATTATAAATTAATTTAGCAATTTCACAGAAAGGGGGAAATAAAATGGCAGTTAAAATCAGATTAAAAAGAATGGGTAAAAAGAAAAAACCTTTCTATAGAGTCGTTGTTGCGGACATCCGCGCACCAAGAGATGGTAAATTCATCGAAGAAGTAGGTTTCTACAATCCATGCGTAGAACCCGCAGAATTAAAGCTGAACGCTGAAGCCATCAAAGGCTGGTTAGCCAACGGCGCAAAACCGACCGACACTGTTCAGGCATTACTGAAAAAAGAAAATATTATTGGATAGTCCAGGAGAGTGGTAATGAAAAAGCTTGTAGAAATCATTGCTAAAGCGCTGGTCGATCATCCGGACGCAGTCGTCGTCAACGAAATTGACAAGGAACAGAGCATTGTTCTGGAACTCAAGGTCGCCGACGAGGACATGGGTAAGGTGATTGGCAAGCAGGGCCGCATTGCCAAGGCAATCCGTACGGTTCTCAAAGCAGCGGCTACAAAAGACGATAAACGCGTTGTACTGGAAATTGTTCAATAGACATGGAAAAAACGGGATTGTTCAAAAGCGAACGATCCCTTTTTTGATACCAAGGGTCCAAAAGGGCCTGTGTTTCACGCTCGCGTGAAAAAACAGGTCTTTGGGACCCGCAAAACATGAGAAAGTAGCCATTTTTGTAGAAAAATGAGCGGATTTCGAATGTTTTTCGGATTTCGGGAGTGTGAAACACGGAGAAATCCGAAGGTATCACCAAGGGTCAAAAGGGCCTGTGTTTCACGCTCGCATGAAAAAACAGTTCTTTGGGACCCGCAAAACATGAGAAAGTAGCCATTTTTTGTAGAAAAATGAGCGGTTTTCGAATGTTTTTCGGATTTCGGGAGTGTGGAAACACGGAGAAATCCGAAGGTATCACAGGAGGCAAGGACTTTTGCCCCCCGATAGCGTATTTTAATTTGGAGGAAATGATGAAAAAAGAAACCATGGTGATCGGTAAAATCCTGGGCGCCCACGGCATCCGCGGCGAGCTCAAGGTTTACCCTCTGACCGATGATCCCGGCCGGTTCTACGGGCTGGACACCGTCTATGTGCAGGACGGGCAGAAGCAGGAGTGCTGCGAGGTGGAGCTGGTGCGCCTGCACAAGGGCAACGTGCTCCTGACCCTGAAAGGCGTGAGCGACCGCAACCAGAGCGAAAAGCTCATCGGCCGTACCGTTGCGGTAGACCGTGAGGACGCAGTGGCCCTGGAGGAGGACGAATACTTCATTGAGGACCTCATCGGCCTGGACGTTACAGACACAGACGGCGCGCCCGTCGGCGTCGTAAAGGACGTGGTCCAGACCGCTGGCAGTGTGGACAATATCGAGATCAAAACCCCGGAAAAGCTGGTCTATGTGCCGGCGCGCAAAATCTATTTCCTGAAGGTGGATTTTGAGAATAAACGCATCACCGCCGACATTCCAGAGGAACTGATGAACCTATGAAATACTATTTCCTGACCCTGTTCCCGGGCCTCATTCACCAGTATTTCGGGGACAGCATGATGAAGCGGGCTGTGGACAGCGGCGTGGTGGACTACGAGGTCATCGACATCCGGGACTACTCGGGCAACAAGCATAAAAAGGTGGACGATTACCCCTACGGCGGCGGCGCGGGCATGGTCATGGCCGCCCCGCCCATCGCCGCGGCCCTTAAAAGCATCGAGGGCAGCGCCCATTATCCGGTCATCCACCTGAGCCCGGGCGGCAAAACCTTCACCCAGCAGGAGGGCGAGGCCCTGTCAGAGGCAGAGGGGCTGATCTTTATCTGCGGCCACTACGAGGGCATTGACGAGCGCTTTATCCAGGCCTATGTCACCGACGAATACTCCATCGGCGACTATGTGCTCACCGGCGGCGAGCTGCCGGCCCTTACCATGGCCGACTGCATCGCCAGGCACCTGCCCGGCTTCCTCGGCAACAACGAGAGCCTGAGCGAGGAATCCTTTGAGAACGACCTGCTGGAGTACCCCCAGTACACAAGGCCGCCAGTGTTTGAGGGCCGCGAGGTGCCCCCGGTGCTGCTCTCCGGCAACCACAAAGCCATCGCGGACTGGCGGCACGAACAAGCCGTCGAAAAGACAAAGGCCCGGCGCCCGGATTTGTACGAGAAGTGGAAGCGGAAGCAGTAAAAAGAGAGAAAAAAGATGAAGCGCTTTTTGGGCGCTTCGTCTTTTTTGGTTAGTGGCGAGCTGCGAGGCTGCGCTGTTCATCCAGACAGAGAAAAACGTCCTGGCGCTGGCGAGTACGATCTGGAATTGTGGACGTTGGAGGGAACAGCCGGTCACCGATGAGATCCGGCGTCTGATTTAGGATTGTTTGATCAAAGTTGGCCGTGCAGTGGCCGCAGGACTGTTTTTTCTGCTTAGGTGAACAGCTTCGCCTCTTGGGGTGGTGGTGTGCGCAAAAAGCGCTTCATCTTTTTTGGTGAGTGGAGAGCTGCGAGGCTGCGCCGTTCATCCAGACAGGAAAAAACGTCCAGGCGCTGGCGAGTACGGCCAGGAATCGCGGGTGTTGGAGGGAACAGCCGGTCACCGATGAGATCCGGCGTCTGATTTAGGATTGTTTGATCAAAGTTGGCCGTGCAGTGGCCGCAGGACTGTTTTTTCTGCTTAGGTGAACAGCTTCGCCTCTTGGGGTGGTGGTGTGCGCAAAAAGCGCTTCATCTTTTTTGGTGAGTGGAGAGCTGCGAGGCTGCGCCGTTCATCCAGACAGGAAAAAACGTCCAGGCGCTGGCGAGTACGGCCAGGAATCGCGGACGTTGGAGGGAACAGCCGGTCACCGATGAGATCCGGCGTCTGATTTAGGATTGTTTGATCAAAGTTGGCCGTGCAGTGGCCGCAGGACTGTTTTTTCTGCTTAGGTGAACAGCTTCGCCTCTTGGTGTGGTGGTGTGTGCAAAAAGCGCTTCATCTTTTTTGGTGAGTGGCGAGCTGCGAGGCTGCGCTGTTCATCCAGACAGGAAAAAACGTCCAGGCGCTGGCGAGTACGGCCAGGAATCGCGAACGTTGGAGGGAACAGCCGGTCACCGATGAGATCCGGCGTCTGATTTAGGATTGTTTGATCAAAGCGGATAGGGCAGTGGCCGCAGGACAGCTTTTCTTTGCTTAGGTGAATGGCTTCGCCTCTTAGGATGGTGGTGTGTGCAAAAAGCGCTTCGTCTTTTTGAGGGAGAGGTGGCGTGTGGAGCTTCGGCTCTTGGGAAGATAGCGTGCTTTTGGGCACAGCACCTTTTCAGGTTTTGGAGAAGCAAAGAGGCGGAGCCGCTTACCTAAGCAGAAAAAGTCGTCCTACGGAGACTCTAGTTACAGTTGACTGGAGCCTTTCTAGCGCAAAAGACTTCTCTTACGGATGTCCGGCTGTGCTGAAAAATGAGAACGACACCTGGCCGTTATCCCATCGCCTGGACACTTTTCTTTGTCTGGATGAAAGGCAGAGCCTCGCGACTCGCACCCCGTATCTCCCCGTATCCATTCCACCCTCTTTCTGCTATAATAAAATAAACACTGCAACGCAGAGAGGGAGGGGCTCATGGATAAACCAGATTTTATCAATGATGATTTTTCGGAGTTTGAGGATTTTCTGATGGGGGAGGAGCATGGGATCATCCGGCGCAAAAAGGGCGAGGTGCTCAACGGCGCCGGCGACGTGTTCGACCGTTATTTTTACGTTTTGGAGGGGGCAGTCCGCTCTTTTTATTTTCACGAGACAGGCAATGTCCGCACGGTGCTCACCTATTATGGCAAAGGCGCGCTTTTTCCACTGTACTGCCCAAGCGCTTCAGTCTTTGAAATGGCCACCAGCTTTGTGGCCGATACAGATACGGTGCTGCTGACCCTGGCGCCAGAAGTCATGGACCGCTGCGTCAACGGCAGCGCCAGCTTTAACCGGGCCATGTACCGGTGCTATAACCGCATGCTCAACCAGATTCTGGGCGAGCTGTCCGACCGGATCTACCTGTCCGGCATGCAGGTGCTCAGCCGTTTCCTGCTCCGCACCTACGAGGAAACCCCAGGGGAGGTCCTGTTCTGTACCCAGGAGGATATTTCCTCCCACATAGGCGTCACCCGGTCCAATACAGCCCGCTACCTGAAAAAACTGCGGGAGGAGGGCGCCCTGGAAACCGGAAGAAACCGGATAATCATAAAAAATATTGAAAAAGTGCGCGAATACAGCGAGATTAAAGACGATTAATCATAAAAAACTAGAAAATTTTGAAAAAAAGATCCTTTATGTCTCATATGAGACAAAAGGGTCTTTTTTTACGTGCTATAATGCCCATAGAAAATACAATCATCGTTCTAAATTTAGTTTGGCCAGTAAATTCGGAAAATAAAAGAGATTGTGTTTTAAGAAGATCTTCTGTTCCAAAATGAGGGGAAAATGAAAAAAACAAAGTATTTAGCGGGGTTCATTCTGTTTGCGGCCTGTGTCGCCAATTTTTCGCCAAACTATTCCCAGTACCAGCTGTCGCCCCTGGCGTCCCAGCTCATGGAAATGTTCAGCATGACGCCGTCTCAGTTCAGCAGTATTTTTACAGCCGTCATGATGCCGGCCATTTTTCTGAGCCTGGTCGCCGGGATACTGGCAGACCGCTTTGGCTTAAAGCGGGTGGTAGGCGTCGGCCTGGGCTTCACCGCCCTGGGCACCTGCCTGCGGATCTTTGCCGGCAGCTACGGCACCCTGGTGGTGTTTATGTTCATGACCGGGATCGGGGCCACGCTCCTGAACGCCAACGGGGCCAAGTTTATCGGCAGCTACTTTCCGCCTGAGAAAAACGTGACCATGATGAGCATCTTTCAGGCCTCGGCCACACTGGCGATGGCAGTGGCCATGGGCACCACCAGCCTTTTTTCGTCTGTCAGCAGCGCCTTTGTGTTTGCGGCCGGCATCAGCCTGGCGGCCCTGATCCTGTGGCTTGTCTTTGCCAGAGACCCGAAACAGGAGGCCGGCGCCGGGGCAGCAGAGCTGCCCAGGGCCACAATCGCAGAGGCCATGAGGATCGTTGTCCGGAACAAACATGTCTGGCTGACGGCCTTCTGCCTTATGGGCATTATCACCAGCGCCACAGCCATGAACGCCTTTTTGCCCACCGCCCTTGCCGAGCGCGGCATCGACGCCGTGCAGGCTGGTGTGATGGCCTCCTTTATGACCATCGGCAATCTCTGCGGCTGCCTGGCAGTGCCCTTTATCGCCAACCGGCTGGGGAAGAACAAACCCGTTCTGGCCGCCTGCGCCATCCTTGCCGCAGTGGGCTCAGCCTTTGCCTGGCGGGCGCCCGAGGGGCCGCTGCTCATCGCCAGCCTGTTTTTAACCGGCGCCTGCCTCAGCGGCATGGTACCGCTGCTCATGCCCATTCCAGTCCAGATTAAGGAAATCGGGCCCCTGTACGGCGGTACGGCCGGCGGCTTTGTCACCACCATCCAGCTGCTGGGCGTTGTGCTGCTGCCCACCTATGTCCTGACACCGCTGGCAGGGGGAAACATGACCCTGTACTACCTGCTCTGCGGCCTGTGCGTGTGCATGTCCATCGTAACGGTCTTTTTTCTGCCCGAGTTCGGCAGAAAAGCGATTTCTAAATAAAATAGAGGGAGAAAAAATATGAATAACAATCAATCCGTCAAAGAATTACAGGAACAACGCTGCAAGGATTTCAGCGATTTTTATCAGAACCGGATGCCCAAAAAGGTACCCCTGTCCATGGTCCTGCCCTTTCACCTTATGGCCGAGTATGGGCAGCAGAACCCTTTTGATTTCCAGTACGATTACAGCCGCCTGCGTGAGCCGGTGCTGGCCCTGGCCGACCAGGTTTATTCGGATGGCTGTATCAGCTTTCCAGTCAACCTGACCACTGGCCGCACGCCGCTGCTCTATCAGCTCCTGGGCTCCCAGTCCTTTGTCATGGGCAAAAACGGCTTCGTGCAGCACCCTGAGGTAACCGGCATGAACGATGACGAATACCCCCAGCTCATCGAGGACCCCTTCACCTTTCTGGTGGACAAGGTGATCCCGAGACAGTACCAGAATCTGGACTTTAAAAATGAGCCGGTCAAGGCCATGCAGCGCTTTAACATGGCCCAGAAAGCTCTGGAGGAGGACACCCTGGCGTCATTGCCCTGGTTTATGGAGCTCATTGAGACCAAGGGCTACTATCCCGGCGCGCCCCTGGGCTCCTCAGGCTTCTGCGAGGCGCCCTTTGATTTCATCGCCGACCAGCTGCGCAGCTTCAGCGGCGTGAGCATGGATATCCGCCGCCACCGCGCCCAGCTCAGGGAAGCCTGCGAGGCCGTGCTGCCCCTGATGTTTTACTGGGGCCTGCCCGAAGCGCCTCATCCTGAGGGCAGTGTGATTACCCCGCTGCACATGCCGACCTTTATGCGAGAAAAAGACTTTGAAGCGCTGTGGCTCCCAACCTACAAGACCATGCTGGAACAGTTCGCCAGCAAGGGCGTGCGGGTCATGGCCTTCTGCGAGGACGACTGGTCCCGCTACCTCGACCACCTGCGTGAGCTGCCTGCTGGCACCCACCTCATGTTTGAATACGGCGACCCAAAAGCCATCAAGGACAAGCTGGGCGACAAGTTTATCCTCCACGGCCTGTACCCGATCTCACTCATCAAGCAGGGCACACGCCAGGAATGTATTGACAAGGCCAAGGAGCTTCTGGACATCATGATGCCCGGCGGCGGCTATGTCTTTGGCTTTGACAAGGACCCGCTGACCCTGGGCGATATTAACCTGGAAAACTATATGGCGGTGGCAGCGTTCGTACACGAGTACGGCACCTGCGAAAACCCCGGACAGCCCTTTGGCATGCCCCTGAACAGCGAGGGCTTCACCTTTGACCCGGATATCATGAAGCCCGTAAAATCGAAGTACCTGCTGACCTGGGAGGAATTTAAAAAAGAAAACCCCCTGGCCCCGGAAAGCGCCCGGCCAAGGGTAGAAAAATACAGCAAGCAGTTCTTTGACGGGATCATGGACCTGCTGGTATAAGAAAAAGACGACGTGCCGTTTAGCGTAGCACTCATAAGGAAGTAAATTCGTTTTAGTGGAACGGCATAGTCGAAAGGCTATGCCGTTCTGCTTTTTCTTTGCCGTTCAAGCGTCCGCGTATTTTCGTCCTGTTCCAATGTGCCGATGAAGTTCCAAACAATCTCCACCTTTTGGCGGCGGTGTCCGCTGGACTTGTCGGGAGCATGGACGATTATCTTCTTTACAAACTCATTGACGATGGTAGGCGTCAGTTCCTTGATACCCACATACTTGCGGATAACGGCGGCAAAGCTGTCAAAGTCTGCTCTGTCCTGCTCGTAGGTATCAACGGCGGCTTGCTCTGTCTTGACAAACCCTATCAGTTCCTTTTGCTCCGCTTCATACTCGGCGGACAGCTTCAAAAAACGCTCATGGCTGATTGCGCCCGTTACGTCGTCCTCATAGATACGCTTGAAAATACGGTCGAGTTCCGCTATCCGCTTCTTTGCCTGTTCCAACTCTTTCTTGCGCCGCTTTACCGCCTTTTCCATTTCCTCGAAACGCTGCTTTTGCACCACCCGGCGGAAATCATCGGCGTTGTCTATGAACATCGCCGTTACATCGAATATCCTGCGTAAAACGAACAACTTCAATGTTTCTTCCCGTATGTAGTGCATGGTGCAGTCGCCCGTGTTGCTCTTATACCTTGCACAGCGGTAGCAATCCTGCTCCGGGGTCATGTTCTTCCCTGTTGCAAAATGCAGTTTGTTCCCACAATCGGCGCAGTACAGCAGCCCGGAGAAAAGCCCTTGCCGTTCCGCTTGCTTGGCGGGGCGGCGTTTGTTTTCCCTCAATTCCTGCACTCTCTCAAACACCTTTTCATCAATGATAGTCGGTTGGGTGTTGGGAAAGATACGGTAATTTTCGGGCGTGTTGTTCAGCCGCTTTTTCAGCTTGTGGGATTTGGAATAGGTCTTGAAATTGACCGTACAGCCGGTGTATTCGGGACGCTCTAATATCCCTGCAACAGACTTTGCGCTCCATTGGTACGGCTTATCCGGTATGGCTTTTCCGTCGCGTTTTGCATAGTGCGCCTTGACGGTCAAAACCTTGTCGGCGGTCAGCAGCTTTGCAATCTGCATAGGCCCTTTCCCGTCCACGCACAGCGCAAAAATCCGCTTGACTACTTCGGCGGCTTCCTCGTCCACAATCCATTTCTTTTTGTCCTCCGGGTTTTTCCTATACCCGTAGGGCGGGTTGGTGCAAAGGTGTTCGCCGGAGTTGCCCTTTGCCCTCATAACGGCGCGGATTTTCTTGCTCGTATCTCGTGCGTAAAAATCGTTGAACAGATTGCGGAAAGGGGTAAAATCGTTGTCGCCCTTGTCGCTGTCTACGCCGTCGTTGATAGCGATATAGCGAATATCCCTCTCGGCAAAGAAACTTTCCGTGTAGTAGCCGACTTTCAGATAATCGCGCCCCATTCTGGACATATCCTTGACGATGACCGTTTTGACCTTGCCACTCTCCGCAAGGCGTATCATCTCATTCCAGCCGGGTCTATCGAAAGTTACTCCAGATACTCCGTCGTCGATGAAAAACAAAAGGTTTGGAAAGCCATTGTCTTTGGCGTACTTGAGCAGGATTTTCTTCTGGTTGGCTATGGAATTACTCTCCCCGTCCAATGCGTCCTCTTGGCTTAAACGGGCATATAAAGCGGTAATGTTGTCGGGATAATTTGTATTCGTCATATGTTCATTCCTCCTGTAATGAACGCCCGACAAACTGGTTGCTGTCTTTATTATAGCGGACTTTCCTGTCCTTGTCAGTAGGCGATGTGACGGTTTCCGATTTTATCAACCGTTCCATTTTGTCACACAGCAATTCAGAGCCGCCGCAGGAGGTTTCAATTTCAAAGATAGTGCCGCCGATTTTGTAATAGACCGTTTCGTTCAGCGGATTGCCCCGTTTTGGTAAGTATTCGCTTTCGTCCTGTTTTCTTTCCCGTTCCATTCCTTTTCGTCCTTTCCTTTGAAATAGAGATTTACAGTTTCGTAGCAAGCATAGGGAACGGATAGCCGTTCCCGTAAAATGACCGTCTGCCGCCGCCCATTTTTGCTTCTTGGGAAGTATCCCATACCCTCATTTTACAAGCCCCTTGAATTGCAGAAGCAGCCGGCGTTCCAATCTCCATACTTCTTCCATGAGCCGCTTTACCTCGTCCATGTCGTCGGCAGAAATACGCCCTGCTTCATTGATACGCTTTGCAATCTGATTAACGTTGACGCCGATTTTCTGAAGCTGCACCGTATGCACTTTTATCTCCGGCAGGTCAAGCAGAATAATGTACCCGTCTATGAGCATTTTGCGGGAATAGGCGGATAGGTTCATGGTCGGTATCTGCTTCATCTTTTCCTCAATCAATGCCCGTTCTTCCTCTGTTACCCGCACAATGATTTGCACGTTCCGTTTTCTCTTTTCCATTCGCATTGCTCCTTTCACTACCTACAACGCCGCGCAAGGCGATTTTGCCAAAGTTTTGAGAAAATTTTCAAAAAGGTTTTCTCACTTCTTAATACGGAGAAAATTGAAAAATGCCAAAGATTTTCAGCAAATATTTTAATCTTTCTCAACAACGTCCAAAATAGAAAGCCCCCGCTCTTTCAAGGCGAAAGAGTGGGGGCTTTGCTCTATTCAAACTATCCGCGTCCTTTGTATTCGCTACGGATAATACCGTCCATTTCCTCCGGCGTTTCTTTGCAGCCGCCGGCAAGCCACATTTTAACAATCGCGTTAAAACCGCACCTGAAAAATTCAGCGTGGTATGCGATATGTTTGTCATCAAAATCCCTCTGTGCTTGGTGAATATCATAATATTCCAACTTAAATTGATTGTCGTATCCGAGTTTGAAATAGGTGCGGTAGAACAACTGATTTTCTTTGATATGACGGAACAGCTTTAGATAGTCATTGCTGTTAAATCCCTGCGTTTTTTCCGCTTCATAAAGACGGTTTACTTCTTCTTCTAAATGCTCTCTCACTTTATCCGCAAGGTCATAAATATCAATGAAATTGGCATAAAAAGTGCTTCTGTTTAGTTCGCATAGTTTACAAATATCTGAAACGGTGATTTCCTGCAATTCTTTTGTTTGCAGCAATTCAATAAATACTTTCTCTATGCGTTCTATGGACGCTCTCCGCCGCCGGTTATTTTTTGTATTCATAGTTTGCAACCTCTCTTTTTATTATCCCAACATCTGTATCAAAATTGATGATTGTTTTCTCTCTCCTGTATTCATTATACTATAATTAGATTAAAACAACAACAGTTGCTTTAATAATAAACATGGAGGTACTGATATATGAAAAAAAGCAGTTTTGTAGCAATGGTATTAGGAACGGTTAGCGGCGTGTTTTTTGCACTTGGAATGTGCATGGCGTTGATTTCAGAATGGGGGGCGTTTCGGCCGGGTGTCATATTCGGTTGTGTCGGTTTGCTTCTTGGTCTGATTGCGCTGATTATCTGGCGCAAAATGGAGCATAAAGCGCCCATCCATTTTTCCGGAAAAACCGTACTGACGGTTATTGTTGGCGTTGTCGGTGCGTTGGCTCTCGGTGTGGGTATGTGCTTCAGTATGGTGTGGGGCAAAATGGTTATGGGGATTGTGATTGGGCTGATTGGAATTGTCGTGCTGCTTTGCCTTATCCCTTTGACAAAGGGTATCAAGGAATAAGCAGATAAAGCGGTGTATAAAGATGAAGCAAAAACTGTTCAGAATTGCCCAAAAAACGAAAATCGGAAATCGGCTTATGAATGAACAACGATACAGGGTAATTTTTGCCGCAACATTTGGCTTCTTCTTTAATCTGCTGTACGCAATCTATAATGGCATACTTGGAGTCTTCAATCAATCCCTGTGGTTTGCCGCGACGTGCGCTTATTATATCATTTTAGGCACAATGCGCTTTTCCGCTATTCTGTGTGAACGGAAAAACGACGATACGGTTTCTTTTCAAACAGAGTTTTTCGTGATGAAGTTCTCCGGCATTATGCTTACGGTGTTAAGCGTTGTTTTAACAGGCGTAATCTATATCAGCTTATCGCAGAATAACGCTGCGAAATATGATGAAATCATTATGATTACGATCGCAACCTATACCTTTGGGAAAATCGCAATGGCAATCATAAGGGCAGTTAAGCAACGAAACAATCCCTCGCCATTGCTTGCCACAATACGCAGTATTGGGTATGCCGAAGTCGCGGTGTCAGTCTTGACCTTACAACGGTCAATGCTCGTGTCCTTTGGGTCAATGAACGACGCAAATAAACATATCCTAAACATAGCAACCGGCGCGGCTGTTTGTCTATTCGTGCTTGGGCTGGGAATTACATTATTAGTGAAAAATAGAAAGGATAAATGAAAATGGCAAAATCAAAACTTGTAAAGGTGAATGAAAAGATAGCAGAAAAGGTAGTAGGCACTTACGAAAAGATTGAAGGTACCGTTGTGGGCGGATATACAAAAATTGAGGACACTTTTGTTGACCGCTACTTAACAAAGGAGGGCGAGACAGTAGAGGAAGCGAAGAAGCGTCTTAAGGGCGAATAGTTTACTCTCAAAATGATAAGCTGCGTTTAGGTCTGTTGCCTTGCGTAACTTGATATAAACGGCGGCTTTGTAATAAAAAATCAAAGCCGCCGTTTTTCTTTTTCAAAAGCAAAACAAGGTGGGTGTAATAAAGTCACCCTTTTTTAAGGATATGGCGGTATCAAGGGGGTATCACCATGTTCTTTTATAGTTGCTCCATGCCGCCTAACGACTGCTTATCAAAAAAAGTCCGTTCCTGTCTACGGGATATTGCGGCTATCAAGAGGAATACACACATCATCATATATGCTTTGTTACATCATATAGCATAACCGCCTGTTCAGTTTCGTGCTGCACAGGCGGTTTTTGTTATAGCCCCCATTCCAAACGGAAAGGGGGTGAGAATGATGTTATCCAGAGAATACAAAGAGCGTGTTGAGCGCCGCTTTCATGCCTTTTGCAAAGCCGTATTGCACAATGAAGCCTGCAATTATTACAGAGAAAGGACACGCAAAATACAGCATGAAATATCCTATGAATATCTGCAAGAGAACACGCCTTTTGCGCCGCACAGCATGGACGAAAACTTTGTCTTGCAGGACAAGCCGACTGCCTTTGTAGTCAACGAACAGACGGTAATTGTTGGCAGCGAAAAGTTAGCAAAAGCCTTATTATGCCTATCGGAAGGTTGGCGGGAAATTATCCTTATGCGCTATTATCTGCAATTACGGGATAAGCAAATTGCGGCGTTATTGGGAAAGCCGCGCACAACGGTCAACTATCAGGAAAACGCTGCCTTGAAACAGTTGCGGAAAGAAATGGAGAAGACGAATAATGATGAATAGTAAATACAACCTTGTTCCCTATGAAGTGATTGAAAGGGCAATCGCAAGCAATACCGCCGCGCTCCTTGCGGTACAGGAACGGCACAAAGCCTACATAGGCAGACTAAGCCGAGGAAACGCCGATATGACAGAGCGATTAAACGAGAAGTTGCTTATGGCGGTTTTGAAGTTCCGACTGGACTACCAGCCACCGCATAAGTAGCAAAGCCGCGAAAAGCCGTCAAGGGTCAAGATGAACGGGCTGTGCCCGCCCTTGACGGCTTTTCATGTCCTTGCTGTTTGGTAATCAAGAGGGCGCAAACGGATAGACCGCTTGCGCCCTCAATTCATTATGGGATGTTACGCGGTAGGGCATGAAAAGTGCTTAATTTATGCGGCATGGCAGGCGTGATAAGGGCATGGTAAGGGTTTTATATTCATACCCCTCAAAATGACGTTCTACTGCGTAACAAATTCCTGTATGGCAGCGTGTTAAAGGCATAGAAAAGACGAGCAAAAAGCGTTATGCTTCTCGCTCGTCTTTCGCAGCAACCTGTTTGTCAGCCGTTAAGTTAGTTTGTTCTCAATCCTTCCTTATAGGCTGTTGCCTTTTGGCAGGTCGTCTTTTTTTAGCGGATAAAAAACATTTCCCCCTCCAGACCCGCTAAAAGATCAATTCACGTTATTTTACTAATAAAAGTGTTTAAATGCAAAAAAAATAGTGGCATTTTTTCGTATATTCATGTATAATTATCCGTAATGGTAAAAAAAATTTATTTTTATAAATGAGATGACTTTACCTAACCGCCGGAAGCGGAATTTGGAAGGAGTGAAGAAATGAAAATTGTTATTTGCGACGGCAGCCGGAAGCACGCCGAGGAGACTGCTGAGCTGTTCAAAAAGCATGTTATCAGGGGAAGGGATACCCTCAGGATTTGTGAAAGCTGCGACCAGCTCGTCCGGGATATGGAGAAAGAGCCCCAGGATGTGATCGTCATGGACACCTGCGTCAACGGGAGCGACGGGCTCGCGGCCGCGGCCCGCATCCGGGAGCAGCACAGCCGCGCCCTCATCCTGTTTCTGAGCGACACTCCTGAGCACGCCATTAAGGCCTTCCGGGTGGAGGCTTTCCGCTTTCTGGAAAAGCCCCTGATGCCCGGGGCGGCAGACGTCCTCTGGGACGAGATAGAGGAAGCGTACCTGAACAGCCCCAAACGCTTCGCCTACCGCCGGGACGGCTGCCTGAACGCCTGCGGCATCTCCGAGATTGCCTATATCCTGAGCAATGGCAATTTTATCGACATCCGCCTGGTCTGCGGGAGCACCACCGATTTTGTCAGCATGTCCCTCAAGGAAGCGCTCCGCAGGCTTTCGGACGACGGCTTTGTGCAGATCAGCCGGGGATGCGTTGTCAACCTGCTCCATGTGCGCGTGTGCGGCGCCGGGGAGGTGGTCCTGGCAGACGGCGAAACGCTCCCAGTCAAAACAAGCTTTAAAAAAGATGTTATGTTAGCCTTTAAGCAATACTGCGATCGCAGAAATTATTCATAAAATACGGATATAAAGCGGATTCATCATTAAAAACAGGCGGCTCGTCACCGTTATGTTGTTTCGCCTGTGATATATCGCTTAGCATAGAGACAGAACCGATAACGGTTCCCGCGTGCTAAGCGGTTTTTTTATGCCAGGAGGAAGGCAATGAATCTGACAGATAAGATCAGACGACAGCTGTTTGACTGTGAGCCCATGCTCATTCTGCCCTTTTACAGGGACGGGGAGGACCTCACGAGGGTCGTGTACCGCGACCGGAGCGTGCGGGAGGTGGAGAGCACCATCGACCGCGTCATGCCAGCGTTCTGCCGGCACTTTTCCACAAACTATGAGGATATGAAAAAAGAAATCGCCGGGCTGCTGAAAATCGGCAGCAACATGGGTCCCATGCACATTCACGGCGGCCGGTATTTCTTCGCCGTCAAGGTGCGGGGGAAGCGGCAAGGCGCAGGCCACAAAAAAGACTGGGTTTATGGGTTCATAAATCTGGATTTATTTATTTATGGGCCTTTGCTTTGAGGGAAACCGCCTGCTGCTGGACAAGGGCTTTTACGCCGACCTGGCCAGCCCCGCCCGCGCTGCCGTAAGCACTGCCGTCCGCCGCGCCCGCGCCGTCCGGGCAGAGTGGCAGGCCCGCAACCAGATCTGAAAAAGACAGGCCCTTTAAACAAAGGATAAAAGCGTCCCCTAAATTTTTTGAAAAAGGGGGACGCTTTTTTGAATGAAATGGAGAGTGGAGAGTGGAAAATTGAGAATGGAGAATTAGAGGAACAAAATGCTGCGCATTTTGAATGGATTTGCGGCCGCAGGCCGCTGTTTCAATCGCTTTTACGACCGTAAAAGCGTTCATTCATTTTCAATTTTCAATTTTTAAGATTTTCCAGCCAGCCTTTCACATCATCTCCGCCCCTCCCGATTTCCGCCAAATTCCCCAATCGTCCCCATTTCGCCATCCGGCATTGGCGCGCTATAATAGACCCACAAGCTTGAAAAAACAAAAATCACCAAAGCACCGGTGCTTCTGAAAGGAAGCAAAATGAAAAAACAGACGTTTAAAAAACAGTTAAACCAATTTGAAAACAACCTGAAAGCGCCCGGCATGCACATGGCCATGACCGGCCGCTGCGAGCGAATTACCCTGGTCGAGTACGGCGAAGAGGTTTTGCGGGTCTTTAGAGGGAAAAAAGGCGCGCTCTGGTACGATGTGGCCGATATCGCAAGGATCTTAAAGGTCGAAAACCTGGCCCAGATCGTCCGCGAGCATTACAAGCGTCCGGGGAGCCGCGTGTTCCTGGAGCCCTGCGGCTGCGGCGAAAACCCCTTCCAGGCCCGGGTGTGCGTAGACCGGAGCGGCCTGGTCAGCGTTATCTGCGAGGGTAAGTACCCAGACACCATTACCCTCATGCAGACCCTTGTCTACGATATTCCCCAGGCATTGGCGCTCAAGGAGGTTACCAATGAAGCATAATACCCTCAAAGCAGGCCCCGTATTCCACACCTCCGAGTTTGCCGACATCAGCACCTTTATCGACCCGGCAGGCCCCCAGGAGAGCACAGGCACCGTCTGGTTCGCCGGCCGGGACCTGTGCCGTATCCTCGGCTACCAGGGCAGCATCACCCGCGCGGTGCAGCGCCATACCGAGCCCGGCGAGCGGGCCAAACGCCCCCTGACCGACAGCATCGGCCGCGTCCAGCAGTCCTGGTACGTAAACGAGAGCGGCCTGGGCGCCCTGATTCTGTCCAGCCGGCTGCCCGAGGCCCGCCGTTTCCGCCATTATGTGACCAGCGTGATCCTGCCCGCTGTGCGCAAGTACGGCGCCCACATCGAGCCCCAGACCCTGACGGCAGTGCAGGAGGACCCCGAAGCCCTGAGCGCCCTCATCAAGTCCCTGGCCCTGGAAAGCGAACGCCGCAAAGGCCTGGAGGCCATGCTTAAGGATAAAGAACAGCAGCTGGACGCAGCCCAAAAGAGCCTTAAAACAGCCGGAAACCGGGCGGCCCGCCAGCGTGCCAAACTCCGCCGCCTGCGGCCCCAGGCCCGGTTTGCAAGGCAGGTGCTCCACAGCGGGGAGGGCAGCATCCACGTTTACGCCATGGCCCGGCTGCTGCGCAGCGCCGGCGTCAATACCGGCGGCAAGCGTTTGTTTGAATGGCTGCGGCAAAACAGCTACCTGTGCAGCGCGCCCCACTACTGGAACCACCCCACCCAGGCCAGCCTGGACCAGGGCCTCATGGTGCTGGCCGAGCGCCCCCTGAAAAGGGGCCGGCACCAGGTGCACCTGTGCCCGCTCATCACCGGCAAAGGCCAGCAGCATTTCCTGCGCCAGTTTACCGAAAAGCCCGGGCCAGAGGAAAAACGTGAACTTTTTTAAAGAGCTCGAAGCCTTTTTTGAATGGATGGGGGAAACCGAAACCCCCATCAGCCACAGCGCCGCCCTGCTCTGGATCTACCTGCTCTGGCGCAACAACGCCTGCGCGCTGCCCACCCTGCAGGGCCAGTGGCTGTGGCGGGTCCAGTTCTATGTGCGGCCCGAGCTGCTGGAGCGCACCCTCCACACCACCTACCGCAACGTGGCAAGATACCGGGTCGAGCTGGTGAACGCCGGGCGGCTGTCCTACCAGAACGCCCGGCGGGGCCGCAGTCCGGGCCAGTACACCATGCTGCCCTTTGCCCCAAACGTCGGCCCCGAAGCCCTCACCGACCTCACCGGCCGCCCGGCCACCGTCTACGTGGTCAAGGACCTGCCCGAGGCGGACAGCCCCCCTGTGGATAACTGCCCATAGCCGACAGCCATGACACCTAAAACGTCCAAATCCCCGTTTTGGGTGCGGCCAGCGTGTCACCACTGTCCACCATTAATAATATATTAATAATATTTGTATTCTATGCTTATTTATTCCTGAGGCCTGTTTTATCCACCGCCTCACAGACAGAAAGGAGAAGCATGAAACCCACACACCTGAGGACATCCCGTCCCTACCACATCACTGCCTATTGCCGCTTTGCCGCCACCCTGTGCGCCCCAGACCCCGAAGCCGTCGAGGACGCCTTTAACGACCAGGTGCAGGCCGCCGAGGATGCCCTGCCCGGGCTGATCGTCGACCACCTGAAAGTAGAGGAGGACGGATGACCTATGACGAAATCGACACCCTGGCCCATCAGGCCAAAGCAGGGGACAAAACCGCCGCCGAGCTGCTCCTGAGCCTTCTGCGCCCTCTGGTTTTGAGCGCGGCCAAGAGCAGCCAGGCACCGGACGAGCCCTTTGAGGACGCCCTGCAGGATATTTACCTGGCCTTTCTCACAGGCGTCCGCCGGTTCGAGGGTCCCTGGGGCTTTACCGCCTTTATCAAGGAGCACCTGCGCCTGTACCGGTGCCAGAAGCAGGAGGGCCGCTACGACCGCTCCGTGAGACCCGGCGTCTCCCTCGACCAGCCCGAGGGGGAGGCGGGCGCCCGCTTCCTGGAAATCCCCGATCCCGCTGCCCGCACCGAGGCCGATTACCTGGCCGCCGAACGCTATGCAAGACTCAGCCAGGCCTGCGGCAGCCTCACCAGGGCCGAAAAAGAAATCCTCCAGGCCCGCTACCACAAAGGCCAGACCCTGCGCCAGATCGCAGCCCGGCGCGGCTGTTCCCACATGGCCGTCGACCGCTGCCTTAAGCGGGCGCTTAAAAAGCTGAGAGCCTTAATGACAGAGTAAAAGGGAAGTAATGGGATGGAGCATGCAGAATGGAGAATGACGGTGAGTCCAAAGTTAGAGTAACTTTGGGGAACGAACCTATCTCCATTTTCCATTCAAATCTTTTCAACACAAGCCTTAGCCGTCCCATTTTAAAATTTAATCAAAATTTAAAATCCCCCGTTACAGCCACCCCATTTTCCGGTCTCTATTTATAGAACCCGCCAAGAGCGGGAAAATAAAGGAGGAAGAAAAATGGCATACAAACAGTACAAGCTAAAAGCCCAGCTTCAGGTAATCCTGAACTATGGGGAAAATGAAGGGAAAATCAAGAAGAAATTAAAAACCATCGGCGGTCTTAATCTCGACGAGACCATCGCCACCAGCGAAGCTGTCATCAAAACCGCCAAGGCCCTTGGCACCCTCATGGAGCCCATTGTCCAGGACATCACAAATGTCATGTACTACGATAATGTGGAAACTGCCTGAGGCAGAGCAGAGCGATCAACCCCATAAAAGAAAGGAGGAAATACCATGGAAACCGTCAACACCAAAACACTGGATCTGGAATTTCTGATGGAGAACGGCGACACCGATACCATCAGCCTGCCCGACTATCTGCCCGACGTCACGAAGGAGCAGATTCAGGCCGCGGCCGATGTTGTCATTGCCCAGAACATCTTTAAGCCCGATGGCTTTGCCTACCAGAAGCTTAAAAGCTATGAATTCATTGATAAAACCGTCCGGAAGGAAGAACTGGAAGTTTAAGATAAAGGGAGCGCAGGCTCCCTTTCAGGCCGGCAAAAAAGGGTCGTAATCCGAGACTGCGCCTTTTTCCAGAAAAGAAAAAAGGTCCAGGCGCTGTGGATCACGGCCAGGCATCGTGCCGCGCTGCCGGCACAGCCGGACACTGGCGAGATAAAGCATCAGCTTTAGAGAAGCAGAGACCATTGTGAGGGACAAGGCCGCAGGACACTTTTTTCTTCCTTAGGTAAAAGGCTTTGTCTCTCAGGTTTTTTGGTACTCAGAAAGGGAGCGCAGGCTCTTTTTTATATTAATAGAAAATTCAGAAAAGGGGTTCTTATGAAAGTAAAAAAGCATCTGATGATGCTCATTTTATTGATTGTTATTGTCGTTTCCATATGTTTCTTCACCGCCCAGATCAGGCATTTCGGGGGTGTGGGAAACAGCGCCGCGGCGGGTGAGGGCGGGTTTTCTACAGTGGCGCCCGGAGAGCCCGAGGAACCGCCGCCCGCCGGAGGGGAGCTGCCCGCCGCTGCCGAAAGCCCGGAAGAGGAGGCGCCGGAGCTGCCGCCCCCGGAGGCCGGCCCGGTCATGGCCACTGCCCATTTCGCCCGGGACGAGTACCAGTGCGACTGCGCGGGCTACTGCGGCGGCTGGCCCTGCGAGATGAACCCAGTACTCCTCGATAAGATCGAAGCCCTGCGCTGCGCCTGCGGGTCGCCGGTTATCATCACCTCCGGCGTGCGGTGCGAGGCGCGTAACGACGAGGTGGGCGGGGTGCCCTGGTCCTTCCACAAACGGGGCGGCGCGGCGGACCTGTACTGCCCGGGCGTGCCGGTGGGTGACCTGGCCCAGATGGCTCAGGCGCTGGGCATGAACGTGCTGCCCTATTACGGGAGCGGGTACATTCATGTGGAAATCTGAGGGACGGAAAATAAAAAACGTCCGGGCCTTGACCTTGACATGATGTCATGGTTTAAACTGGAGGCACAACAAATAAAGGAGGTCACACAGTGAACCAGTTTACAGTAAAGCCCGTCGGAACCGTCGATATTAACGAGGAGGGGATGTTTATCCGGCTTGAGCCAGCCTACATTCCGGCCCTGCAGGCCCTGGAGGGCTTTAGCCATATCAGCCTGCTCTTTTGGTTTGACGGCTGCGACACCGCCGCGGCCCGCGGTGTTCTCGAAGCCCCCAGCCCTTATAAGGGATCGCCCGAAGTCATGGGGATTTTCGCCACCCGGTCACCCGCGCGGCCCAATCCTATCGCCCTGAGCACTGCCCAGGTTATCCGTATCGACCACGCGTCAGGCGTGATCCAGATCGCCTACACCGACGCCGACAACCAGACTCCGGTGCTGGACATTAAGCCCTACACCCCAAGCCTGGACCGGGTCGAAAGCCCCGCGGTGCCGGACTGGTGCAGCCACTGGCCCAAAAGCCTGGAGGAATCCGGCGATTTTGACTGGGAAAGCGTGTTTAATTTTTAAGGCAGAAAAGACCGGCTCGACTTCGCGCCGGCCTTTTTTATTGGCCGATGGACGGCAGGGCCGGGGTGTGTTAGAATGGGAGAAAGATGAAATCGAGGGCCGGCCGCCCGGGCGCGCGGCCCAGAGGGAGGACAGCATGGATAAAAAGAAGATGGGCATACGGGTGGCAACGGCGCAGGACGCGGCGGCGCTTCTGGATATTTACAGGCCCTATGTGGAGGAGACAGCCGTCAGCTTTGAGTACGAGACGCCATCGGTGCAGGCCTTCGCAGAGCGTGTGGAAGCCATCAGCGGGAAGTACCCCTTTCTGGCCGCCGAGCAGGACGGCAGGCTCCTTGGCTATGCCTGCGCCACGGCGTTTAAGGAGCGGGCCGCCTACGACTGGGCGGTAGAAACCACGGTCTACGTCCGCCGGGAGGCCAGGGGGACAGGCGTTGGCCGGGGGCTTTACGAAGCCCTTGAGACCTGCCTGGCTGCCCAGAATATCCTGAATCTTAACGCCTGCATCGCAGTGCCGGAGGGGGAGGACCCATACCTGAGCATGGACAGCGTGGCCTTTCACACCCGCCTGGGCTACCGCCCGGTTGGCGTGTTTCACCAGTGCGGCTGCAAATTTGACCGGTGGTACAACATGCTGTGGATGGAAAAGCATATCGGCGCGCATCAGAGAAACCAGCCTCCGGTGAAGGCCTTTGCGGCTGTCCGGGAGGCGCTGAGGGCGCAGTACGGCCTGGGCTGAGCCGACCTGGCCGAGACTGTTTTGGAAAAAATGCGGAAGCATATTCTGCAGCACAAACCCAAGGAGGAAATGATGAAAGCGTGTATATTACAGGGAAGCCCCCGGAAGGGCGGCAACACAGCGCAGCTGCTGGCGCCCTTTACGGAGGAAATGGAAAAAAACGGCTGGGACTGCGGGTCCATAAGGCTGTATGACCGGGATTTAAAACCCTGCGTGGCCTGCCGGCGCTGCCAGAAGGACTGGCGCATTTTCGGCTGCCCGCTGGAGGACGACATGCAGGAAATCTTTGACGCAGTGCTCGGGTGCGACCTGCTGGTGCTGGCCACGCCCATCTATTCATGGTACTGCACCCCGCCCATGAAGGCAGTGCTGGACCGGCTGGTTTACGGCATGAACAAATACTATGGCGATGAGAAAGGCCCCTCTCTGTGGGCCGGGAAACAGCTGGCCCTCATCACCACCTGCGGCTACAGGCCCGAAGCCGGGGCCGACCTATGGGAGGCCGGAGTGACGCGGTACTGCCGGCACTCCCAGCTGCGCTACGCGGGCATGCTGGCCGAAAGGCATATGGGCTACGGAACCATTTTTATGGATGCGGAAAAGGCAGAGCGTGCCCGGGTCTTTGCCCAGGGCCTGTGCGGCCAGGCTTGGGCGGAAGGGGACGCGGTATGAGTGAGCGCCCCGATTTGGATAAGCGTCTGGACAGCAAAACGTTCCGAAGCTATTACTACCTGAAGGAAGAACTGACAGCCTTTTGCAGGCAGAACGGCCTGCCGGTTTCCGGCGGGAAGCTCGAGCTGACCGAGCGCATCGCCTGTTTTCTGGATACCGGCAGGGTGATGGCCCCAGCGGCCAAAAGCCGGCCGGGAAAAGCACGGGAGGGCGCCATCACAGAGGAGATGGCCATCGAGCCGGATTTTGTCTGCTCCGAAAGGCACCGGGCCTTTTTTAAGGCGAAGATCGGCCAGGGCTTTTCCTTTAACGTGGCCTTCCAGAAGTGGCTGAAGGCCAATACCGGAAAAACCTACCGGGACGCCGTCGCCGCCTATGATCAGATTTTAAAAGAGAAGAAAAAGGGCAAAACCGCCATCGGCCAGCAGTTTGAGTACAATACCTATATCCGGGATTTTTTCGCGGACAACGCGGGCAAATCCCTGGAGGAGGCCATTGTCTGCTGGAAGTATAAGAAAGGCCTTCCCGGCCACAACGGCTATGAGCGGGCAGACCTTGAGGCCCTGTCCGGCGGGGAGAAAGCCGAAAACAGAGAGGAGCGCAAGCCATGATTGTAAAACCCATGAAAATTGAGAACATCCCCGCCCTGCTTTGGGGCTGTCCGGCGGACAGGGTCATCATCGCCGTTCACGGCAGCCAGTCCCACAAGGCCGACGAGCCCATCCGCATACTGGCCGAAAACGCCAATGCGATGGCCGGCGGCTGCCAGGTTCTGAGCTTTGACCTCCCAGAGCACGGTGACCGCAGGAATGAGGCTACCCTCTGCAAGGTGCAGACGTGCGTGGCGGAGTTGGCCGCGGTCATGCGCTGGGCCAGGGCCCGGTGGCAGTCTGTCAGCCTGTTCGCAAACAGCATCGGCGCGTATTTCAGTCTCATGGCCTATTCCAGCGAACCCCTGGAAAAGGCATGGTTTTTGTCGCCTCTGCTGGATATGCGGCGCATGATCGAGAACATGATGGGCGGATTTGGGATCACCGGGGAGCAGCTCCGGCGGGAGCAGGCCATCGCTACTCCCATCGGCCAGACCCTGTACTGGGACTACTATACCTATGTGATTGAGCACCCTGTCAGTAAATGGACAGCGCCGACCGAGATCCTGTACGGCGGCAGGGACGACACCTGCGGGCGCGACACTGTCGAAGCCTTTGCCAGCCGGTTTTCCTGCGGCCTCGAGATCGTGCCGGACGGCGAGCACTACTTCCATACGCCCGAGCAGCTGCGGGTTTTTGAAGCCTGGCTTAAGCGAACCGGATTTCTTTCCAAAACCCATTGACCCTCACGCTGCGTGATAGTGTACAATCGGGTTAAAGAGGGAAAGCAGAGAGAACAACGGCCGGTTCGTCTGCGGCGCTCTCTTGACCATCAATGAGACAGGAGTTGATTTTAATGAGAACCGTAAAACAAGTGGCGGCGCTGACCGGCGTGAGTGTCCGGACCCTGCAGTATTATGATGAAATCGGCGTTTTTAAGCCCACCGAGGTGACAGAGGCGGGGTACCGGCTATACGACGATGAGGCCCTGAAAACCCTGCAGCAGGTTCTGTTTTTTAAGGAGCTGGATTTTCCGTTAAAGGATATCCGGGAAATCATGGCGGACCCGGGCTTTGACAGGGCAAGGGCCTTTAAAAAACAGCGGGAGCTGCTTAAGGCAAGGCGCGACCGGCTGGATAAGCTCCTCGCCCTTCTGGATAAGCTGGAAAAAGGGGAAGCCTGCGCGAGCTTTGACGCCTTTGACCTGAGCGAATATCTGCAGATACTGGAGGAATTTAAAACCGAAAACGCCGGAGTTGTCACCCGCCACTGGGGCAGTGTGGAGGCCTTTGAGCAGTTTATAAAAAAGGTAAAAGCAGATGAAGCACATATCGCGGGACTCGCAATAAGGCAGTATGGCAGCGTTGAGAAATACACCGCGGCCATGAGGGACAGCATCGGCCATTTTTCCGAGAACATGGAAAAAATGGAGGCCATGAAAAGCGACGGCACGGTCCAGAAAAATGCGGCCCTCATGGAAAAGCTGTACAGCAGCAGGGAAAAGGCCCCCGAATCGCCGGAGGTACAGGCCGTTGTAGGCGATCTCATCGCCCTGGGGGAGACCGCGAATCTGAACATTGACAAGGGCGAGCACTACTGGGATATGATGATCGACTGGTACCTCCACAACGACGCGCTGATCAAAACCATCGACGGGCAGAAAGGCCCTGGGGCGTCGGTGTTTGTGGGGCGGGCGCTCGCGTGTTATTTTGGAAAAGATGTGTGAACTCAATGATTGTTTATGAGATGTGTTATCCTTACGAGACTGTCGGAGCGGCAGGGATTGTCTGCGTCCCGTTAGATTATGGTTATCTGGAGGAGTACAGGAAAATATACAATGATTGCTTCTGTGAAATGAGAAAGGCTCTGGGAATCAAGCCAGTCAATGTCTACACAGATAGTGACGATCTGAAAGACAGGCTGGACAATATTTGTATTCTTCTGGATAACAGCAGCATCATCGGCGCAGTGTCCTGCTATGGCAATGAAATTGATGACCTGATGGTGAGGAAAGCCAGTCAGGGAAAGGGGTATGGAAGGAAGCTTCTTTTATGGGCAATACAGCGCATAAGACAGGAGAACAAAGCACCCATCACCCTGCATGTGGCACAGTGGAATGCGCGGGCGGTCACGCTCTACAGGCAAATGGGCTTCGCCATCACTAAAAAAGAGAAAATCAAGCCGTAACTTTAACGATGGGGATTGTCGTGCATCGTTAAGCAGAAAATACCGTCAAAGGATTACGGAAGCTTGATAGCTTTTTTGTACAATCCATTGACTTAAAAAGGCCGCCGCAGCTTTAATATTGACGGGCGTCATTTCGCCACTTTTTCAGTGCGGCAGCCCCCTTTAAAAATCCAGAATCCGCCCAGGCAAAATAGACGGGGTGTGCGGATTATGTTAAAATACCTCATATCGGGAAAGTTCGGGAGATAAGGAGAAGCCAGACAATGAACAAAACCATCCGGGAGATCCGGGAACAGGAATACCCGCTGCTAAAGGATTTTTTATACGAGGCGATCTTTATGCCAGAGGGGGCTGAGGCTCCGCCAAAGGCCATTGTAAACGCCCCGGAGCTGCAGGTCTATGTATGTGGCTTCGGCGGCCAGGAGGCGGATTTTGCCCTGGTGGCCGAGGTGGACGGAAAGGTCATTGGAGCGGTGTGGGCGCGGATCATGGAGGACTATGGGCATGTCGACGCCCAAACGCCGTCCCTTGCCATCGCCCTTTTTAATGCGTACAGGGGCCTTGGAATCGGCACAGAGCTGATGCGGGCAATGCTTTCCAGTCTCGCGAAAAAGGGCTGGGGGCAGGTCTCCCTGTCTGTCCAGAAGCTTAACGGCGCGGTCAGGCTTTACCAGCGCCTTGGCTTTGAGGTGGCAGACGAAAACAGCGAGGAGTACATCATGGTAAAGGAGCTGGCGGACAATGAATGATTTAGTGGCCAATATTGATAAGCTGCATACCACCGAAATGGGCGCGGCGCGTATAAGGAAGAACCTGTCCATCGGGGACGTGGACCCTGTGCGGTGGTGCAGGGCGGGGATATTAAATCAGGACGCGGCGATGGAAAGAAGGGGCAAGAACTGGTACGTCCGGACAGAGGGCTGCGAAATTACCGTCAATGCCCACAGCTATACGATCATCACCGCCCACAAAATAAAAGGCCAGGAAAACACATGATCGGCATATATTTCAGTGGAACCGGAAACTCAAAGCATTGTGTGGAGCGGTTTCTGGAAGCATACGGCAAAGGCGGCAAGGCCTTTTCCATCGAGGACGAGACAGCACTATACAGAATCAGGGAGCAGGACGAGATCGTGATGGGCTACCCGGTGCAGTACAGCAATGTACCTAAAATCCTGAGGGATTATATCGTTTAGAACCAAGGGGCCTGGAGCGGTAAAAAAATCTTTGTAATGGCCACAATGGGCTTGTTCAGCGGTGACGGCGCCGGTGTTCTGGCACGTCTGCTGCGCAGGTATGGCGCCATTGTAACTGGCGGCCTGCACCTTAAAATGCCTGACAGCATCTGTGATGAGAAAGCCCTGAAAAGGCCTTTGGGGGACAACCGGAAGCTCATAGCGGCCGCGGAGTTGAAAACAGAAAGGGCAGCCCGTGCGCTCAGACAGGGAACCCCGCCCCAGGAGGGTTTAGGGCTTTTTTACCATTTGGCGGGGCTGTTTGGCCAGCGGCTGTATTTTTATAACAGGACGAAGCATTATTCGGATCAGCTGAAAATCGACGCGGATAAATGTATGGGCTGCGGAAAATGCGCTGAGTTGTGCCCCATGAAGAACATTTACCTGGAGAACAGTAAGGCGGCTGCTGCGGATGCCTGTACAATGTGCTACCGCTGCATCAGCAGATGCCCGGCCCAGGCCATCACCCTGCTGGGGAAAAGAGTCGTCGAGCAGGGTTATCTTGAAAAATACCTGGATACTGCTTTGGTGGATGATAAAAATCTTTATTAATAAACCTGTTGACAATAAATTTTTATTCAATTACCATTAAACCAGAGTTACCGGTAGCTCTCTAAAACGATAAAAGAAGAGGAGAGCAAAAACATGTATCACAACCGATTTAAAGGGAACCATTATGACATCGGGTTCCGTTGGGGAACCCTGCTCAGAGAGCATGGCAGCAGGCTTCTGGAGCGCATTGATTTTCCAATAACAGAGGAACGGCTGCGCTTTGCGGCCGACTGCGTGCCTGTGTATCAGCAGTATTTTCCCGAGATTCTGGCGGAAATACAGGGCGTGGCCGATGGGCAGAAATGTGCTGTGGAGCCGCTGCGCGCCTTTTTATTCAGTATGTACGCCATGCCTCCGGCCTGTCACTGCTCCTGCTTTGCCGTGGCTGGCGGGGACAAGGTTCTCTTTGGCCGAAACAGCGATTTTCTGGTATCCCTGGAAAAAACCAACACCAATGCCATCTACCGCTTCTCGGGTGAAGCCATCGACTTTACCGGCAATTCTACGGCCTTTATTGAGATGGAGGACGGCGTGAACGCCCACGGTCTGGCGGTCGGGCTTACCGCGGTCTATCCCCATGCCATAAAGCCAGGGATGAACGCGGGCATGCTGCTGCGGTATTTTCTGGAAAAATGCCGGAGCACCGAGGCGGTTATCCAATGTATCCATGAGTTGCCCATCAGCTCGGCCCAGACCTTTACGGTGGCGGACCGGAGCGGCAGTATCGCTGTGCTGGAGGCCAACCGGGACCGCGTGGAGGTGATCCGCCCCACAGAGGAAAAGCCCTATGTGTGCGCGACCAACCGCTTCCATTCTGCGCCCATGGCCGACTACTGCGACAAAATCCTGGACGACTGGGAGGCAGAGCCCCGCTACCAGACGCTCACCCGCGCCCTGGACAAAAAAGCAGGGGACATGGGCCTGCCCGGGGTCATGGCGCTGCTGTCCGGCCGCGATGGGTTCATCTGCCAGTATGACCGGAAAACCGGAAAGGACACGGTGTGGTCAGTGGTCTACGATTTAGGCGCGCCGGCCATCTACCGGGCTGAGGGCAACCCCGGCAGGCGGAAATTCCTTGAGGACACGCGCTTTTGCTTTTAGAGGTCGCCTGATTTAAAAACATCCGTCCTGTCCCGGCCCGAAACAGGCCAGAGGGCAGGGCGGCTTTTAATTTAATAAAATCTTAAGAGGTCTCTAAGGAAAAGAAAAGGACATTCAGGTAAAGTTCAGATACAATAAAAGAGAAACCATAACACTTAAAGAGGAAATGAAAAATGCAGACGGAAATATTAGTAGTAGACGATGAAGAGGAAATCGCGGATCTGGTGGAGCTTTATCTGGGCAACGAGGGCTACACTGTGCGCAAATTTTACAGCGCCGGGGAAGCGCTGGCGTCTGGTCTTGAAAACCCGCCGGAGCTGGCCGTGCTGGATGTGATGATGCCAGAGCTGGACGGTTTTACCCTGTGCCGCAGGCTCCGGGAAAAGTACACCTTTCCCATTATCATGCTCACCGCCAGGGAGGAGGAGATCGACAAGATCACAGGACTTGCCATCGGCGCGGACGATTATGTGACCAAGCCTTTCCGGCCGCTGGAGCTGGTGGCCCGGGTCAAGGCCCAGCTGCGGCGTTCCCAGCGCTACAACGGCGGGCAGCAGGAGGCCGAGGCCATTGCCGCCTACCGCGGTCTGGTGCTCAACCGGGAGACCCATGTGTGCACGTTAGACGAGAAGCCTGTGGAGCTTACGCCCATTGAGTTCGCCATCCTGTGGACACTCTGCAAAAACAAGGGGCGGGTCATCAGCTCCGAGGAGCTGTTTAAGGAAGTCTGGGGTGAGAAATATTTTACGGGCAACAACACTGTCATGGTCCATATCCGCCACCTCCGGGAAAAAATGCGGGATTCGGCGGAAAACCCGCGGTACATAAAGACCGTGTGGGGCGTGGGGTATAAAATTGGATGATTCGTTTAAAAGACTGAAGCGCAAAATCCTGCTCCAGGTGCTGCTGACTGCGCTGGCCGCTCTGCTGGTGGGCTGGGTGCTCATGGCCCTGTTTGTGGATGGGGTTCTCCAGGACCGCTTTGCCGACGGCATGGTTTATATTTTCGCTCATTTCACCAGCGGGGAGGAGGCCGAGATGCTCTACCGGGGTATTTTCCAGAACAACAAGGGGCTTTGGATGGCCGCGGGCTATGTGCTGCTGCTCTGCGTGATTTTTTATTGGGGCATGACGCGCTTCACCCGGTATTTCAATGAAATCAGCCAGGGGATCGACGCCCTGGCTGACGAAAAGTCTGAGTATATCGAGCTGCCCGGGGAGCTGGACTTCATGGAAAAGAAGATGAACCAGGTGCGCCAGTCGCTGGAAAAACGCACCCGGGACGCGCGGGAGGCCGAACAGCGCAAAAACGACCTGGTGGTGTACCTGGCCCACGACATCAAAACTCCGCTGACCTCTGTCATCGGCTACCTGAATATTCTGGAGGAGGCGCCGGATATGCCCCTGGAACAGCGGGCAAAATACACCAGGATCACTCTGGACAAGGCCTGCCGCCTGGAGCAGCTCATCAATGAGTTTTTTGACATCACGCGCTTTAACCTGCAGACTGTGGTGCTGGAAAAGGAACAGGTCCACCTTTCCTACATGCTCATGCAGATGGTGGATGAGTTTTACCCCATTTTTACAGCCCAGAACAAACAGGCCGAGTTTAAGACAGACGGCGACATTGATCTGGAGGGCGATGCGGACAAGCTGGCCCGGGTGTTTAACAACATCCTCAAAAACGCCGTGGCCTACAGCGATCCGGACACAGTCATCGAAATTGAGGCGAGGGAAGTTCAGGACACAGCGGTCGTCACCTTTAAAAACAGGGGAAGGACCATCCCGCCCCACAAGCTCGAGAGCATTTTTGAAAAGTTCTACCGGCTCGATACAGCAAGATCCACCGCCTCGGGCGGCGCCGGCCTTGGCCTTGCCATCGCCCGGGAGATCGTCCTGGCCCACGGGGGCGGCATAAAGGCCGAGAGCGTTTCCGGCCTCACCACCTTTACGGTCACGCTACCCCTGCGAAGTTAAGAAAATCTTAATGGAAAAAGAAACAAAGGTTAAAAAACGCGGCTTCTTTCTGTGGTTTAATGAAACCATCAGAAAGGAGCTGTTTTTTTATGAATGACAACCGAAGAAATATCATCACCCGGAGAAGAAAAAGAAAGGCCAGGCGGCAGCCGGCGCTGTTTTTGATCATCGCGGGGCTCTGCCTTTACATGGTCGTCTTTGCCTTTAAGGCCGTAAGCCCCGGAGGGCCAGCACACCTGGTGAACGCCATGGGCGGTGCCGGCCTGTACAGCGAGAGCGCAGTGCTCATGCACCTGGACAGCGGCGAGGTGCTTTTCCAGAAGAACAGCGGTGAAAAGATATATCCTGCCTCGCTCACCAAGCTCATGACAGCCCTTGTGATCCTGGACCAGTTTGAGGATCTGGACCACACCGTCACCCTGTCCGGGGAGGTCTTTGACTGCCTGAGCGGCTCCGGGGCCTCTGTGGCCGGGTTTTTACCCGGTGAGCAGCTCACCCTCCGGGACCTGCTGTACGGCTGCGTGCTGCCCTCGGGGGCCGACGCGGCCATGGGCCTGGCTTGCGCCACAGCAGGCTCCGAGGAAAATTTCGCGGAGCTGATGAACAGTAAGGCGGCGGAGCTGGGTATGGCCCACACCCATTTTAAAAACGCCACGGGCCTGCACGACCCCGGCCATTACACCACTGTCATGGACATGGCGGTCCTGCTGAGGGCAGGGCTTAAAAACCCAGAGTTCCGGGAACTGCTCACCACCTTCGATTATCAGACAGAGCCCACCAACAGGCACCCCGGGGGTGTGGGCCTCAGCAGCACGCTGAGCAGTCTCATGGGCACGTCGTATCAAAACGGGGTGACCCTCCTCGGCGGAAAAACCGGGTATACTGAGGAGGCCGGGCTGTGCCTGGCATCCCTGGCCGAAAAGGACGGGCGGGAGTATATTGCTGTCACGGCCGGGGCGCCGGGCAGCCATGAAACCTCGCCCCGCCACCTTGAGGACGCCTTCCGGCTTTTCGGGCTGGTGGATTGCGTTTAAGCCCCTTCTGTGGTAGAATTAATCAATTACAGCAGAACCCGGCGCTTGGTCAAAGCCCGGGCAGGAGGGAATTATGATAATGGAAGATTATTTGTCCGTGCTGGAGGCGGATCAGACCGCGTCTGTGCTGGATAATGCGCCGGTTGCGATTTATGTCAGCGCACTGGACAACTGGGAGCTGCTTTACGCGAACAGGATGGCAAGAGCGCATTTTTCGGGGCAGCTGTTAAAGCCGGGGCTCACCTGCTATCAGGCCGCGGGCCAGGACTGTCCGTGTCCCTTCTGCAGCGCGGAGAAAATGAGCCGGGAAACACTGTTAGTCAGAAAGTTCAGGCATCCCCAGAACGGACGGGTCTATGAGCTCAGCGGCAAAATTGTCGACTGGGCAGACCGCCCGGCCCAGATCGAGTACATCGTGGATATTACGGACAGAGAGCGGGAGGAGGAGCGTTCCAGATCCCTCAGGGCTGAGCTGGAGGAGACCTTTACCAGCATTCCCTGCGGCCTGTGCGTTTACCAGTTCGACGGCGTCCGGATATCACCGGTGTTTCACAATCCGGCCTTTTATGAGATCATGGGCTATTCCGAGGAGCACATCCAGGATGTGGAGCAGTCCACTGATTTTCTGGGCGTCCATCCCGAGGATGCGGATACGCTGCGGAAAAAAATCCAGCAGGCCATTCTGTGCAATGGGACCACACACCACACCTACCGTGTTTTTAACGACCGCAAGGGCGAGTACAGCTGGATTCGGCTTGACGGCTCAGTCAAGGAAAAAGAGGATGGCACAAAGCTTTTGTATGGGGTTTACAGTGATGTCAGCGAGTCAGTGCGCCTGGAAAAGGAGCTGACCGCTGCCAACGAGAAGCTGGAGCACATTGTCAACGCCATTCCCGGCGGTGTGGCCAGCTACCGGGTGGAAGGGGACTGTTTTATCCCGACTTTTTATTCCGACGGCATCATGGCCCTCTCAGGCCATACCCGTGAGGAATACCGGGATATGGTACAGGACGATGTCTTCGATATTATTTACGAGGCCGACCGGGAACGGGTGCACGCAGCTGCCCGCGCCGCGGTCCAGAGCGGCGGCGTCCTGGACGTCTCCTACCGCATGCGCCATAAGGATGGCAGCCTGATCTGGATTCACCTCAACGGCCAGCGCATGGGGCCTTTGTCCGGGGATACCGGGTTTTACGCGGTGTTTACCGGCATATCGGATGAGACCCGCCTTTTCCAGAGCATTGCCAACGAGATTGCCGACGGGGTTTACGTCATCGACAAGGCAAACTATGACCTGCTCTATGTGAATGAGTCCGGCGCCCTGTTCAGAGAGGAACAGAGCTGCGCGGGCCAGAAATGCTACAAGGCCCTGTATGGCAAGGACGCGCCCTGCGGCTTCTGTACCCTCAAGACCCACGCGCCCGACGGCAAAACCCACAGCATGGATGTGGGAGAGCCGGGGCGGTTCTACAGCACCCGATTTAAGGAAACCGACTGGAATGGCATTCCCTCCTACATCAAGTATGTGCAGGACGTGACCGAGGAAGTGCGCGCCCAGAAGGAAAAGGAACGGATGGAGGAATACTTCCAGACAGTGGTCAAAAACCTGCCCGGCGGTGTGGTTGTTATCCGCTGCATGAAGGATGGCCGCATGGCGCCCGAATACATCTCCGACGGCTTTGCCGAGCTGTCTGGAATGTCTCTTGACGCGGTCTGGCAAACCTGTGAACAGGATGTCATGGCAGGCGTGCACCCCGAAGACCACAAAAGGGTTGATGAGCGGATGGCCGAGTATATCCGCAACGACGAGAACTACTGTGAAATGGTCTACCGCCTGAGAAAGGGTGACGGCAGCTATCTCTGGGTTAAAAACACCCTGTCGCTCATCCAGGGCAGCGGCGGGGAAAAGCGCATCTACGCAGGCTACCATGATATTACCAGTGAGCGTGAGGAGCAGGAGCAGCTGCGCAGAAAGTACAATGACCTCATTCTGCAGCACTACCGCAGGCCCGACCCCGACGCCCTCATCATCGGCCACTGCAATGTGACCCAGAACCAGATCATTGAAATCATGGACCACACCGGCTCCGATCTCCTGAAGACCTTTGGAAACGTCCGGGAATCCTTTTTCACCGGAATCTCCAGGCTGGTGGTGGACCCGGATGAGCAGCAGACCTTTTTGAACACCTACCTCAACGCGCCCTCGCTGGCCGCCTTTGAGCGGAATGAGACCGAAGTGGTTCTGAAAAGCTATATCAAGCTGCCCAAGGAAGCCCAGGGGCGCTATGTTAAATTTAAGGTAAACCTGGTGGAAACGCCAGACACCGGGGATGTGACCGGTATCCTCACTGTGACAGACATTACCCGGCAGACCATCTCGGAGCGCATGATGGGCAAACTGGCTGTGGCCAGCTACGACCTGGTGGCCGAGGTGGATGTTTTCCAGGACCGCTACCGGATTATCTCAAAGGACGACGCCTACAGCGATACACCCGAGCAGGAGGGGATTTATTCAGAATGGATTGGCGACCTGCTAAATACCCGGGTTGTGCCCAAGGACAAAGCCCAGGTTGCGAGGCTGCTGGATGTCCATACCCTGCCGGGCCAGCTCACCGAAAAAGATGATTATTCCTTTTCCTATTCCGTCATCGGCGAAAAGGGCGAGCTGCTTTTTAAGAATATGACCGTCTCCGCCCTGGATATGCGGCTGGGCCGCGTCTGCCTGGCGAGAACCGACATCACCGATTCCATAAGAGAGCAGCAGGGACTGCTGAACGTGATCGCCTATACCTTTGAGATGATCGGTTTTATTGATATTGACAGCGGCCGTACGACCATGTATACGCGCCAGATCGTCCTTGAGAACCTGCCAGCCTATGTGGTGGAGGATTACACAAAATCCGCTGGCCGAATCGCAGAGTTTTACGAGTCGGACGGGGGACAGGACAACGCCCGGAAACAGTTTTCCCTAGACACCCTGCGTGACCGCCTGAAGGAAAAGCCCGAGGGCTATGATTTTGTGCTGCCCTACCGTGTGGGAGACCAGACACGGTATAAGCAGATCAACGTGCTGTGGGGCGACCGGAACCAGAAAACCGTGTGCCTGGTGCGGGCAGACGTCACCGACATGCTGGCCTCCGAGCGCCGGACAAAGGCAGCGCTGGAAAAGGCCCTGTCACTGGCGGAAAAGGCCAACCAGGCCAAGAGCGATTTTCTCTCATCCATGAGCCACGACATCCGCACCCCCATGAACGCGGTCATGGGTATGACCACCCTGGCCGCGGCCCATCTGGATGACCGCGCGCGGGTCAGGGACTGCCTGGATAAAATCGCTGTGGCCTCAAGACACCTGCTCAGTCTCATCAATGACATTCTGGACATGAGTAAGATCGAGCAGTCACAGATCACCCTCAACCATTCCGCCATTGCCGTTTCCGACCTGATCAGCCAGCTAAACGCCATGATCGCGCCCCAGGCCGCGAACAATGGCCTCAGCTACAGCGCCCGGCCGAAAAATATCCGCCACCCTTATTTTTACGGCGACCCGCTGCGCATCAATCAGATTCTGATCAACCTGCTGAGCAACGCCATCAAGTTCACACCTGAGGGCGGCAGGGTAGAACTGCTGGCGGAGGAAATTCCGCCGGTCAAAACGCCCGGTGCGGTCCGCTACCGGTTCAGCGTCAGCGACACTGGGGTGGGCATGTCCGACGCGTTCCTCATCCATGTGTTCGAACCCTTTACCAGAGGCCGCAACGTGACGCGGGTTGAGGGAACCGGCCTTGGTCTCAGTATTACCAAGGGGCTGGTGGACCTGATGGAGGGTGAGATTACCGCTGAAAGCCAGGAGCACGCAGGCACCATCTTCCGGGTAGAGCTGGAATTCGCAGCCGCCCAGAGTGCGTCTGAAGACCTTGAAAAACGTGAGGACGACTGCTCCGGCCTTCCGGATGAGAGCCTGTTTGCAGGGCGCTGCTTCCTCATCGCTGAGGATAATCAGATCAACTCTGAAATTCTCAGCGAGCTGCTGAAAATGCTTGGCGCGGATTCCCAGGTCAGGGTCAATGGCGCCGAGGCCGTAGCGGCCTTTGAGAGCGCCGCGCCAGGCACCTACGACGCCGTCCTGATGGATATTCAGATGCCCGAGATGAACGGCTTTGAGGCCACCCGGGCCATCCGCAGCCTGCCAAGGCCCGACGCCCGGACCATTCCCATTGTCGCCATGACCGCCAACGCCTTCGCGGAGGATATACAGGCCGCCCTGGACGCCGGCATGAACGCCCATGTCGCCAAGCCCGTCGATATGAAAGTCCTGCGCGCCACGCTGTGCAGGGCGCTTAAAAATAAAGCGTGAGGATGAAACTAAAAAAGATCGGCACAATTTTGCGCCGATCTTTTTTTAGGCTGCTGCGTTATTGTTGTATTCGATAATCAGCAGTTCGCTTGCCAGATTTTCCGCGGTTTGCATTAAATCCTCCAGGCGGTCAACGGTGTTACCATCGAAGTATTCCTCACCGCACTGGCAGCATTTTGAGCAGGGTACATTTTTAACAATCAGGATGCAGTTTTTTAATTGTGAAAAAAAAGTTGTCTGCGCGGGTTCCATGGTTCCGCCACAGGTAAAACACTTCATATTTATTTCTCCCTTCGCGTTTTAAGATCATCTTCCCATTCTTCTGGATTCGGATAATATGCGGTGATGAAAAAAAGACCTTCGCCATTCGAGCTGACGACAACGTGCAGCCATTTTTCGTTTTGACAACGTCCGAGGACCAGGCAACTGGGGTAAGGTTTATCGTCGGCGTACTGTTTAATGATTTCACCATGATGGAGGGCATATACAATATCTTTTTTTGTAATGCCGCGTTCATAACAGCGTTGTATAACATGTCTTGTCATAAAAATAGTATTATTGTTACAAAGTTTTCTCAGCGTTTTAATTGTTAGCTCCATTTTATACATCCCATGTGTATTTTTATCCTATATTCTGCTGTATGCGTATTTTCTGTTCTTATCATATCACGTTTCCCCCAAATAATAAACCTTGAAATCCCAATCAGCCATTTTCCTAAGCTTTTTAAGTGATTCCATAAATTTTCGTCCGTTTTTCAATTTTTTGGGTAATATCTATTAATGAAGCCTTTTAATTCTTAAAGTGGATTAAGAAATACAATAAAATGTCATATGTTTTACATAAATCATTTGACAAAATATTGGTTAGGGTGTATTATTAATGCATAGACGAGGTGGAAACTATGAAAAAAAGTGTATATAGCCTGATGCTTTTTGATGAGATCGTTGAAAAGATCGATCAACTGGCATATGAAAATAATACCAACCGCTCTCAGCTCATCAATGATATCTTGGCTGAGAAGATCGGTCTGGAGACACCTGAGCAGCAGGTGCAGAAAATACTGGAGCAGCTGGACCAAAACCTCAGCGACACCCTGTCGGTGAGCCAGATCAACAAAAACTCCAGCATCCAGTTTGGCAAAAGCCTGAAATACAAGTACCGCCCAAAGGTGCGGTACAGCTATGAGTTTGTCAATGACAACGGGCAGAAATACGCGGTGCTTAAGGTAAGCTCCCGTACCAAGTCCGAGGATTTGAACGAGCATTTTGACCAGTTTTTCCAGAAAATCTGTAACATTGAGCGCAAAAACAATGAGGTGGATGACAAGGACAGCGAACATCTGACCAACCACAAATTCATCCGTGAATTTAAGGAAAACGGCGCGGTACAAAACGGTGTCAGCACCGTTACCGATTTTTTGACCGAGTACCTGCGGATGATTGACTCTGCCATGAACCTCTATTTTGAGAGCAACGAGGATGAAAATCTGGATCAGGAGCTCGAGGAATTATACGGTCAGTTTTTAGGAAATCCCAGGCCAAAGAAATAAAGGCGGGGATCGAATCACATATCGGGGCGCGGTTTGGGTGCGCTCCAGTCAGGCCGCCCGGCGGCTTTACATATAAAATTTAAGAGAAGTAGGTGATATTTAATGGACATGAACATGTTAACACAGAAATCAATCGAAGCGGTTAAAAATGCCGAACAGATTGCCATAGACCATGACCACATGGAAATTCAGCCAGAGCATCTGCTCCTGGCGCTGCTGACCCAGGAAAACGGCGTGGTCGGAAGATTGTTTGAACGGCTGGGTAAAAATACCTATCCGATTATTGAAGAATTAAAGGGCGATATTGACAATATGCCCAGCGTTACCGGCCCGGGCCGCGAACCCGGAAAGGTTTATATCAGCCGTGACACCGATAAGATCATGAATGAGGCTTATAAGGAAGCCAAGAAGATGGAAGACCAGTACATCTCTGTCGAGCACCTTTTGCTGGGCTTTTACAGCCTGAGCAGGCAGAACGCAGCCCTTGAGCTGCTGAATCGTCACGGCGTCACAAAGGATGAGGTTTTAAAAGTATTAAGGGATGTGCGCGGCGGCCAGCGGGTCACCAGCGACAACCCCGAAGGAACCTATGAAGCCCTGACCCAGTACGGGCACGACCTGGTGCAGGACTGCATTGACAATAAGCTGGACCCGGTGATCGGCCGTGACTCCGAAATCCGGCACACCATCCGTATTTTATCCAGAAAAACCAAAAACAACCCGGTGCTCATCGGGGAGCCCGGCGTTGGTAAAACCGCCATTGTCGAAGGCCTGGCTGCCCGGATTGTGCAGGGAGATGTGCCCGAGGGCTTAAAGGACAAGCGCATTATCTCCTTAGATATGGGCGCGCTGGTCGCCGGCGCCAAATACCGCGGCGAGTTTGAAGAGCGGCTCAAAGCCGTCTTAAAGGAAGTCAAGGACAGCGACGGACGCATCATTCTGTTTATTGATGAGCTCCACACCATTGTGGGGGCCGGGAAAACCGAGGGCTCCATGGACGCTGGCAACATGCTCAAGCCAATGCTGGCCCGGGGCGAGCTCCACTGTATCGGCGCCACCACACTGGACGAATACCGCCAGTATATCGAAAAGGACCCGGCGCTGGAACGGCGTTTCCAGTCGGTACTGGTGGATGAACCGACGGTTGAGGACACCATTACCATCCTCAGGGGCTTAAAGGAACGCTATGAAATCTTCCACGGGGTTAAGATCCAGGATAACGCCCTGGTCTCCGCGGCAGTGCTTTCCAACCGGTATATTACCGACCGTTTCCTCCCGGATAAGGCCATCGACCTTGTGGACGAAGCCTGCGCCATGATCCGTACCGAAATTGACTCCATGCCCGAAGAGATGGATGAGGTCAACCGTAAGATGATCCAGCTGGAAATCGAGGAAACCGCCCTCAAAAAAGAAGAGGACAAGCTCAGTAAAGAGCGCCTGGAACGGATTCAGAAGGAGCTGGCCGAATACCGCGACCGCTTCAATGAAATGAAGATCCAGTGGGATAACGAAAAGAACGCGGTGGAATCTGTCCAGAAGATCAAGGAAGAAATCGACCGGGTTAACCACCAGATCGATCTGGCCCAGCGCGAGTCCGACTATGACAAGGCCGCAGAGCTGACCTACGGCAAGCTGCCGGAATTACAGAAGAAGATGAAAGAAATGGAAGAAGCCGCCGAAGCCAGAGGCGAGGGCGAATCCCTGATCCGCGAGAGTGTGACTGAGGACGAAATCGCCGAAGTCATCTCCAACTGGACCGGCATCCCCCTGAGCCGGCTGATGGCTGGCGAGCGGGAAAAGCTCCTGAATCTGGAAGACATTCTCAGAAAACGCGTGGTCGGCCAGGAAGAACCCATCGAAAAGGTGGTAGACGCCATTATCCGCTCCCGCGCGGGCATCAAAAACCCCAACAGCCCCATTGGCTCCTTCCTGTTCTTAGGGCCTACCGGGGTTGGTAAAACTGAGCTGGCCAAAGCCGTAGCCGCCAACCTGTTCGATTCTGAGGACAATATGATCCGTATCGACATGAGCGAGTACATGGAAAAATTCTCCGTGAGCCGCCTGATCGGCGCGCCTCCGGGATATGTTGGCTATGAAGAAGGCGGCCAGCTGACAGAAGCTGTGCGGCGTAAACCCTATTCGGTTATTCTCCTGGACGAAATCGAAAAAGCCCATAAGGACGTGTTCAACGTGCTGCTCCAGATTCTGGACGACGGCCGTGTGACCGACTCCCAGGGGCGGACCATCGACTTTAAAAACACCATCATCATCATGACCAGCAACATCGGCTCCGAATACCTGCTGGAAGGCATCGACGCCGAAGGCAACATTCTGGTCGAAACCGAGGAAGCGGTCATGAATTCCCTGAAGAATTACTTCCGGCCGGAATTCCTCAACCGTATTGATGAGATCGTGCTGTACAAGCCGCTCACCAAGCGCTCCATCGGCAGAATTGTCGACCTGATGATGGCCGAGCTCCAGAAACGCCTGGATGATAAGCGCATTGTGGTAAAACTCAGCGAAGACGCCAAGGAAGCCGTCATCGACCAGGGCTATGACCCGAGCTACGGCGCACGTCCGCTGAAGCGTTTCTTACAGAAGAATATTGAAACCATGATCGGCAAGGAAATTATCCGGGGCAACCTGGATGAGGACCAGGTGGTCACCGTCGACTTTAAGGACGGCCACTTTGTCATCGAAAAATAAAAGAGCAAAGTCTGAGACCGGCGCAAACCTGCGCTGGTCTTTTGCTGTAAAGAAGTGGCGCAGCCCCGAGACTGCGCCTTTTATCCAGATAAGAAAAAGTGTCCAGGCGCTTTGGATAACGGCCAAGAATCAAGCGGCTTTATTGAGACAGCCGGACATTAGCGAGATATCGTATAAATTTTAGTGAAAAGGATAAAAGTGAAGGAGCAGTGCCCGCAGGACAACTTTTTCTTTCTTAGGTAAAAGGCTTCGTCTCTTAGGGGAGATTTTTTGGTAAGCAGTGACCGGCGCAAACCTGCGCTGGTCTTTTTTTATGTAAAAAAGAGGAAGGCAAAAGCTTTAAACAGCCGGAAAAGACATGACCAGAGCCGGAAACCATGCTATAATCAAACCATAAACCGCCGCAGGCAATGGGTAAGGCCGACTGGTTTTATCTGCAGAGACGCTGTGGAAAAGAATTTGATTTTTGGAGGAATGACGATGAGTGAGCCCTTATATTTTAAGACCCGGGACGCGTTCAGGGACTGGCTGGCCCACAACTGCCAGTCCAGCGAGGGCGTCTGGCTGGTGTTTGGAAAGACAAAAGCCCTGGTGACCGTAAAAGCCGGCGAGGCGCTGGAGGAAGCCCTGTGCTTTGGATGGATCGACGGCCAGATGAAAAAAGTTGACGACCAGTCCTACATCAAGTATTTTTCCGCGCGCAGAAAGAACAGCAAGTGGTCCGCAAAAAACAAGGCTTTGGCAGAAAGCCTTGAAAAACGCGGGCTGATGACAGACATCGGCAGAGAAAAGATCGAGGCGGCAAAGAAAAACGGCCAGTGGGACAGCGCCGCGGGGCCCTCAGCCGTCACCGAGGAGCAGATTGAGGCAGTGGCCCAGCTGCTGCGGGAAAACGAACAGGCCCATGAAAACTTCCTGAATATGCCGCCATCTGTGAAAAAGACCTACACAAGAGCCTATCTTGACGCCAAAACGGAAGCCGGCCAGGCCAAGCGCCTGGCGTGGATGACCGGGCGGCTGGAGAAAAATTTAAAGCCAATGTGATCAGGGAAACCAGGAGAATCGTTTATGAAATCAAGAGCGCTTTTTCACGCTGTCTGCGGCGCTGCCATCCTCTGCCTGATAGCAGCCGTATTTTTGGGCCTGCGGGGTAACACCAGTAAAACAAAGGTGGTGGCCGATAAGCCTTCACCCTACACACAGGAGCAGATAGAAGCCGCGGCGGATGCCGTTAAGCGGGACTTTCAACGGCGGTTTGGCTGGGAGCTTCTCGAACTGACATATGAGGACTGCGGTGTTTTGGAAAATGGAAAAAGCGCCGTATTTTTTAAATCAGTGATCCGTACCGGCTTTCTGACAGATGGCAGCGTCCCGCCGCGCAGTATGGTGTATTGGGGCTTTTGGGCCGCTCCAAAACCTAAAGGCAGTGGCTGGTATGTGGTGAGCTGTGGGTATGGGTAAAAGCCGGTCCTCAGAGATTGATAAGCGAGGTGAAGCATGAAAAATTTTAGTATGCCGGAAACGGTCAGTCCGTTTTTGGAGCAGGAGGAGCTGGAACGGTTAAGCCAGAGCCTTGAGAAAAACGTCTCCCGGGAAGAGGCAGAGGCATTCCTCCGCCGGGTCCCGCTGCGGTCAGGGGCAGCGCCTGAAGAGAGAGCCAGGTGGGTTGAGCGCCTGGCAGAGGAGCTGGAGACAAACTTTGACCAGGAGACCATTGTCAAAATAAGAATGGGCTGCCACTGCAACGAAAACGGCCGTCTGGAGGAAACCGCCGAGACTTTCAAGGCGTTATACCAGTCCAAAGGGCAGGATCTGGAACGCTTTGTCAGCCACCTCAACGAGAGTGGGGCAGGCTGGCGCATCGAGGGCGGCGCACTCTATACCAGGATGTTTACCTGCGAGTGCCCCATGCTGGAAAAGGCCGGGACCTCCCCATCGCTGACCTGCTGCTATTGTACTGCCGGGTACAGCAAAGCCTTCTTTGAAGCCATATTTGAGCGCCCGGTGGAGGTCGAGCTGCTCCAGACCATCAAGCAGGGGTATGACTCCTGCCTGTTGAAGGTTACAGGAATCCTTTAAATTAAAACGGATAAAAGGAGGAGAAAATCAATGCAGTCTAAAGCATGGGACTGGGAAAAGAACCAGTCGGATTACTGGCTCATCCCCTGCGTGGAGAGCCCCTATCTCGCGGAACGCTGGCAGGCGAAGGGCTTCCTGCGGTTTCTGGATCTGGGCTGCGGCCTTGGGCGGCACGCGGTATATATGGCTAAAAAAGGCTTTGAGGTAACCGCCGCAGACCTGTCCGAATACGGTATCGAGCACACAAAAAAATGGGCCGGGGAGGAGCAGGTGCCGCTCACTGCCTGCGTGGCGGACATGCTGTCCCTGCCCTTTGAGGACAACACCTTTGACTGCGCTATGGCCTACAATGTTATCTACCATACCGATATTCCAGGCTTTCAGGCCGCCCTGGCGGAAATCCGCCGGGTGTTAAAGCCCGGGGGCGAGCTGTTCCTCACGCTCATCTCTAAGAGTACCTATGGTTACAAACAGGCAGACAGCAGCCGGCGTGTTGACGCCAACACCCTGCTCTCGGAAAAAAGCGATACGGAGACGGGCGTGCCGCACCTCTATGTGGACCTGGCAGATATAAAACGCTTTTTTAAAGCCTGGCACCTTGAGGACAGCTTGAGAGAATCCTGCGTCTATAACCCTGAGGAGCCGCAGTATTACAGCAGCCACTGGAGCCTTACCGTCAGAAAATAAATCCGTCCGATTGGATATTGACAAGTATAATAGAAGCAGGTATAATGATAAAAACAGAATAACCTTTGAGGTGCTTAGCAATAAGAGAATAGGGAAACCGGTGTGAGTCCGGTGCGAACCCATCACTGTAAACAGGGACAAAGCCTGAAAAGCCACTGGAGCAATCCGGGAAGGCGGGCCGCGGACGAGCTGTAAGCCAGGAGACCTGCCTTAAAGAAGAAATACGTGCAGGGGGAGAATGCAGCGGCGTGTTTGAATAAATGAAATCTCGGAAAATGGGACCGATGAGCAGAGTGCTTATCGGTTTTTTTATTTGCCGAAAAGTTAGATACGTCTGCGTTTTCTGGGAGATGTTGACATCCAAAAGGATTTAACATAAATTTTTAATTTAATGGAGGAAAAAATGAAGAAGAAAGTGATTGCACTGATGTGCGCGTTGCTTCTGCTGGTTCCGGTCTTTGCCGGGTGCAGCCAGAGCGGGGATTCGAGTGAGGCGAAAAGCATTACCGTGGTGGATGATACCGGGCGCGAGGTAACCATTCCCCAGCCCCTTGAAAAGGTTGTGGTCGCCAACCGCTACAATTCTGAGCTGATCCGCGGGATCGGCGCCATCGACAAGGTGGTGGCGGTGGATAAGAACACAGCCCAGGACCGCGTGTACTGGAGCCAGTTTGACCCGGATAATGTTATCGGCAAGGGACAGAGCGAGCTGAATTATGAAAAGATTGCCGAGCTGGGCGCCCAGGTACTCATCACCCCGGACAACGGCACATGGGAAGAGGACATTAAAAAGCTGGAGCCTTTCGGCATTCAGGTTGTCGTGGTATCCGGCTATAACAATGCCGAGCTGCCAAAGGAAATCGAGATTCTGGGCAAGCTGTTCGGCAAGGAAAAGGAAGCCGAGAAGCTGACGAAATTCTACCAGGATAACATGGATATGGTGGCCGAAAAAATCAAGGACGTCAAGGGAACGAAAAAAGTGTACTGGGAATACGGTGACCCGAATACCACCTGCATACCGGGAACCAGCAATGACGGCTGGAACAGCATGCTTTTAAACGCCGGGGCTGTCAATATTTTTGGCGATCCCACCATTACCGGCAAGACCATTGACCCGGAAAAGATTCTGTTAGAGGACCCGGACCTTATCATCAAGACTTCATCCGGCCCGGCCCTCAAAAATACCGGCGTCTACACGCCGCCCACAGCGGAGGACTACAGCACCATCTCCACCGAAATGCTGAGCCGCGCAGGCTGGTCCGATCTAAAGGCGGTCCAGAATGACGATTTCTATGTGACAACAGGCTTCTGCGCCGGCGGACTGGGCAAAATGATCGGGACGGTTTATACCGCGAAATGGTTATACCCTGAGCAGATGAAGGATGTTGACCCCGACGCGATCTTTGACGAATGGATGGAAATCCAGGGGGTTGATCCGATAGAAGGGCATGTTTTCCAGGTTAAGCATCAATAGTGATGGAAAAGCAGCAGACATTAAAAGCCTATCATAAAAAAAGAGCGGCGTTGATGCTGGCAGCAGTGATCCTTTTGATCATTGCTGCTTTTTCCAGCTGCTTTGTCGGCGTTGCCAATGTGACTGTGGGGCGGGTGTTCGCGACCCTGCTGCCCGGCGGCCACTTTATGGGCGCGGCGGCGCTGAACCAGACCGAGCTCACTGTGCTCATGCAGCTGCGCCTGCCGCGCATTACCATGGCGCTGGTTTCCGGCATCGGCCTGGGCATCAGCGGCCTGGTCATGCAGGCCATCACCGGCAATAAGATGGCCAGCCCCTTTACCACCGGGCTTTCAAACGCCGCGGCCTTCGGGGCTTCGCTGGCCATTATTTTTGGCTTTATGCCCTTTGGCAGCAATCAGGTGGGCACTGTCATGATGGCCTTTGTGCTGGCCTTTATCTGTGCCGCCATGGTGTACGGCATCGCCTCGGCCAAGGGCATGGGAAAAACGACGATCATCCTGATCGGCATTGCCCTCAACTATTTCTTTTCAGCCCTGAATGCCAGCATGCAGTATGTGGCCAACGAGCAGCAGCTCTCCGCCATTGTCCACTGGACCTTCGGCAGCCTTTCGGAGATCACCTGGGAGCAGATCCTCGTGGTCAGTGTTATTCTGCTCCTGACTTTTCCGTTTATCGTCCGTTTTGCCTGGCATTACAACCTTTTATCCACCGGGGATGAAAGCGCGGTGGCCCTGGGCGTCAATGTCATGCGGCTGCGGCTGCTTTCGGGCATTGCGGTCACGCTCATTTCATCGGCCATTGTCAGCTTTACAGGCGTTATCGGTTTTGTGGGGCTGGTGGCGCCGCATATCGCCAGGCTTCTGATCGGCGGCGACTACCGGGCGCTCATACCGCTCACCGCCCTCTCGGGCGCGATCCTGCTCATCGCCGCGGATACAGTGGGCCGTGTGGTCGTCTCACCGGTGATCATCCCGGTGGGCATTGTGGTCTCCTTTATCGGGGTGCCGGTGTTTATCTATTTAATTGTAAAAGAACAGAAAGAGCGGTTGGTCTGATGAAAATTACAATCAGAAATTTAAGCTTTGGCTATCGAAAAACCTGTATTTTAAAAGGCGTTAACATCGAGGTGGCGCCGGGAAGGCTGTGCGTGCTGCTGGGGGCAAACGGGGCCGGTAAAAGCACGCTGATCAAGTGTGTCAACGGGATCCTGAAGCCCGAAAAAGGGGAGATATACCTGGATAGCACCGACCTTCTGAGGCTGCCGCAAAAGGAAAAATCCAAGCTCATCGGCTATGTGCCCCAGAGCACCGAGGTGGAGGACAGCGGCCTGAATGTTTTTGAGATGGTGCTGTCCGGGCGTGTGCCCCATATGAAGGGTAAGATGAAGGACGCCGATTATGAGATTGTACGGTCCGTTCTTGAGAAAATGTCGCTCAGCGATTACAGCACCAAGCTTTTAAACCAGCTGAGCGGCGGCGAGCGGCAGCGGGTTTTTATCGCCCGCGCCCTGGCCCAGGAGCCTGTGGTCATGCTTCTGGACGAACCCACCAGCAACCTGGATTTGCGGTACCAGCTGGAAACCATGGAGATTGTCCGGGGCCTCTGCCAGGATAAGGGAATGACGATTATGGCGGTTATCCATGACGTCAACACCGCGGTCACCTTCGCTGACCAGGTGGTGCTCATGAAGGACGGGAACATCCACGCCACCGGACATCCCGACGAAATTCTGAACACAGAAAGTCTGGAGCATATTTTTGATGTCCGCGTCGAATTCGCGGCCTATCAGGACAAGCAGTATGTGATTCCCAAGCGGTGCGCGGGTTAAAAATTAAGCGAATACACATTTACCCGGCAGGCGGTCAATAAAAAACAGTCTGGCGGGTATATTTTTTAAAGAAAGGCTTTTAAATCCGGTGAAATTTATGCTATAATAGGCATGTAAAACGATTACTATCTTGTGCTAAAATAAATAATTGTAAATTCGGTGATTTTGCTTGATCTTTTCGCCGCTTATATTACAATTATAAGGTAACCGTACAAATAGTGAAAACCGATGTTTAAATTAATTATTTATCAGGAGGATAAAATATGAGTATTCGATTTGATTATTCCTATGCGGGACTGTCTCAGGAAGAATTTGACAACAAGGCGGCACAGATCAGCCTGGCGGACAAAATGTTAAAGGAAAAAACAGGCGCTGGCAGTGATTTTTTAGGCTGGTATGATTACCCGGTGGCTTATGATAAGGAAGAGTATGCCCGTATCAAAAAAGCGGCTGAAAAAATCAAGGGTTCCTGCGATGCGTTTATCGTCATTGGCATCGGCGGCTCCTACCTGGGCTCTAAGGCTGTTATTACCGCGCTTACGAGTACTTTTTTCAATGAAGAAACAGACCGAAAAGCTCCTAAAATTTATTTCGCCGGTGAAAACATCAGCGGCAAATATATGAAAGACCTCATCGACCTGGTCAAGGATCAGGATATCTGTGTCAATGTTATCTCTAAATCCGGCACCACGACCGAGCCGGCCATCGCTTTCCGTTTCTTTAAGGAAATGCTGGAAAAGAAATACGGGAAGGACGGCGCCAAGGACCGTATCTTTGCCACCACAGACAAGGAGAGGGGCGCCCTTAAGTTCCTGGCCGACCAGGAGGGCTATGAAACCTTTGTGATTCCGGACGATGTGGGCGGCCGTTACTCGGTTTACAGCGCTGTCGGCCTGCTGCCCATCGCTGTCGCGGGGATTGATATCGACGCTTTCATGGACGGTGCCAAATCCGGCTATGAAGAATACGGCGTGGATTCTCTTGCCGATAACGCCTGCTACCAGTACACCCTTTACAGAAGCTGCCTGTACAACCGCGGCAAGGCCATTGAGATCCTGGTGGATTACGAGCCCTCCCTGCGCTACTTCTCCGAGTGGTGGAAACAGCTTTACGGCGAGAGCGACGGCAAGGATGGCAAGGGCCTGTTCCCGGCGTCTGTCCATTTCTCGACTGACCTGCACTCTGTGGGGCAGATTATCCAGGACGGCCATAAAAATATTTTTGAAACCATTCTGGCAGTGGACGAGCTGGACGGCGATATGATGGTGGGGCATGAGGAAGCAGACCTGGACGGCCTGAACTACCTCGAAAACCGCACCATGCAGGACGTCAATGAAAAGGCCTTTTTGGGCACACTGCTGGCGCATGTCGACGGCGATGTGCCAAACGGCATCATCTACCTGTCCAAGCTGGACGCTTTCCACATCGGCAAGCTGGTCTACTTCTTTGAAAAGGCCTGCGGCCTGGGCGGCTACCTCCTGGGCGTTAATCCCTTTAACCAGCCGGGTGTCGAAGCTTACAAGAAAAATATGTTTGCCCTGCTTCACAAGCCAGGCTACGAGGAGCTGACCGAAGCGCTGGAAAAACGCCTTCCCAACAAATAAAAACACGAACAGAGATCGGCGCAAAATTGTGCCGATCTCAGGCTGTCACAAAAGGCACGGCCCGGGGCTGTGCCTTTTATCCAGATAAGTAAAAAGGTCCAGACGCTGTGGTAAACGGCCAGGAATCGTGCCGCATTATCGTAACAGCCGGACACTGGCGAGATCAGTTATCCACGTTAGAGAAGAAGCAATTCGTGTAAGGGCAGTGCCCGCAGGACGCTTTTTTCTTCCTTGGGTAAAAGGCTTCGCCCCTCAGATTTTTTTAACATGCAGAGATCGGCGCAAAATTGCGCCGATCTTTTTTTGTGCGTCTGTGCCCGCCCGATGTTAAAACACCATTGGCAGAACAGGAGGATTATGGTAAGATAAAGAAATTGGAAGTTAAAGGAGGAATTATGGAAAAAAACGAAAATCAGATGTCCGAGAGCAGGCATACCCATCAGAACGGCGGCTTTACCAACAGCCTTGGGTTTGTGCTGGCCTGTGTTGGCTCCGCCGTTGGGCTCGGCAATATCTGGATGTTTCCCTACCGGGTAGGGCAGTACGGGGGCGGCGCATTTTTAGTGCCTTATATTTTATTTATTGTTATTTTCGGCCTGGTGGGCCTCTCAGCAGAGTTCGCCATCGGCCGGCGCGCAAAAACCGGAACCCTGGGAGCCTATGAGTATTGTTTTAATAAAATCGGAAAAGGGAAGCTGGGTTACATTCTGGGCTGGATTCCGCTGCTGGGATCTCTTGGGATTGCCATCGGCTATGCCATTATCGTGGGGTGGATCATCCGCGCCCTGGCCGGTTCGGTCACCGGCGCCATCCTCAACACAGACGCGGCGGTTTACTTCAGCCAGGCGACAGGCAATTTCGGCAGTGTGCCGTGGCACGTGCTGGTCATTGTCATCGCAGCGGGCATTCTCATGTTCGGGGCCACTAAGGGGATCGAGAAGATCAACAAGGTTTTAATGCCGTCCTTCTTTATTCTCTTTGCCATCCTGGCCATCCGCGTGGCCTTTCTTCCGGGTGCGGTCGAGGGATATAAATTTCTGTTTATGCCGGAATGGAGTGATCTGCTGAAGGTAGATACCTGGGTTATGGCCATGGGCCAGACGTTTTTCTCGCTGTCCATTACAGGCTCAGGCATGATCGTCTACGGTACCTATCTGAACAAATCCGAGGATATCCCCAAGGCCTCCATGCGGACGGCCATGTTCGACACCCTGGCGGCCATGCTGGCAGCGCTGGCTATTATGCCCGCTGTTTTTGCCTTTGGCATTGAGCCCAACGCGGGCCCGCCGCTTATCTTTATCACGCTGCCCAACATCTTTAAGCAGATGCCTTTCGGCCAGCTCTTCGCGGCGGTGTTTTTCCTGTCGGTGGCCTTTGCGGGCATTACCAGCCTCATCAATATGTTTGAGGCAGTGAGCGAATCGCTCCAGACCCGCTTCAAGCTGCCGCGCAAGGCCGCGGTTGCCATCTGTGCGGGTGTGGCGCTGCTCGTCGGGATTTTCCTTGAGGCAGAGCCGAATGTTGGCTCCTGGATGGATTTCATTACCATTATTGTCGTGCCCTTCGGCGCAGTGCTGGGCGCGGTGTCCATCTACTATGTCCTGGGCTACAGGGACATCAAGCAGGAGCTGGAGCTGGGAAGAGAAAAGCCCCTGGGCGCTTATTTCGGCCCACTCGCCAAGTATGTTTATGTGCCGCTGGCAGTGGTTGTATTTATACTCGGCCTGGTCTATGGCGGTATAGGCTGATCCCTTTAAAAGCCGGAGAAAGACAAGTTTCTCCGGTTTTTATTTTTGAGGACTTATGCATAAAAATGAAAGAATATGCAAAATTGCTTTACTTTAACCAAGTTTTCTAATAAAATAAGTACATTAATATTTTTTTAAGGAAGCGAGGAGTTATGAGTACGATATTAAATCCTGAATTTATTATTTTTGTGATCTATCTCATCATGCTGGTTGGCATAGGACTCTATTTCTACAAAAAGACCTCGAGCATTGAGGGGTTCCTTTTGGGAGACCGCGGTCTGGGCAGCTGGGTTACCGCCTTTTCTGCACAGGCCAGCGACATGAGCGGCTGGCTGCTGATGGGATTGCCCGGCGCCATTTACCTGGGCGGCATGCCCGAGGTATGGATCGGCATTGGCCTGTGTGTGGGGACAATTTTGAACTGGAAGTTCGTGGCCGCGCGCCTGCGGACCTACACAGAAAAAACCGATTCCCTGACCCTGTCCACCTTTTTTGAAAGACGGTTTAAAGACCCGACCGGAGCGATTCGTGTGATTTCTGCACTGATCATTTTAATCTTCTTTACCATTTATTCATCCTCCGGTATGGTGGCCTCCGGCAAGCTGTTCCAGATGATGTTCGGCATTGACTACACCACCGCGGTATTGATCGGCGCGCTGGTTATTGTGGCCTACACCTTCCTCGGCGGGTTCCTGGCTGTGTGCTGGACCGACCTGATCCAGGGGATTCTGATGATCATTGCCATTGTGGTGGTGCCGATTCTGGCCATGAGCCACCTTGGCAGCATGCAGCCCACCCTGGACGCCATGGCGGCCCAGGGCCTGAGCATGAACCTGCTGGGCGGGGGAATCTCGGTCATGGCCATTATTTCCGCTGCGTCCTGGGGTCTGGGTTATTTTGGCCAGCCTCATATCCTGGTCCGCTTTATGGGGATCAAGAGCATCAAGGAGCTGCCAAAATCCATGACCATTGCCATTGTCTGGGTCATCATCGCCCTGACCGGCGCGATTTTTGTAGCTTTATTGTCCATTCCGCTGTTCCCTGGCCTGACAGATGGCGCCCAGGAAACCGTGTTTATGCTCATGATCCGCAAATTTTTCCCACCGTGGATCGGGGGGATTTTCCTGGCGGCGATCATGGCGGCCATTATGTCCACCATTGATTCACAGCTGCTGGTTTCCTCCTCGGCCCTCACCGAGGACCTGGCCCGCATTTTCTTTAAAAAGGAGCTGACAGAAAAGCAGAGTGTGAATCTGGGACGGCTGTCGGTAATCATCATCGCAGTCATCGCCCTGTTCATGGCGCTGGTGCCAAACTCCACGGTTATGGGGCTGGTCTCCTACGCGTGGGGCGGCTTTGGCGCGGCCTTTGGCCCGCTGGTGCTCTTTGGCCTGTATTCTAAGAAAACAAGCTGGAAAGCGGCCCTGTCGGGTATGATTGTCGGGACGCTGACGGTCATTATCTGGAAGCAGACCGGACTTGGCAATACCTTGTATGAGATCGTGCCAGGATTTTTCCTGAATGTGATCACCATCCTGATCGTCAATGCCTTCTCCAAACCGGATGAGACAGCAGAAACAGAATTCGACGAAGTGCTGGAAGAAATGAAAGCCATCAGGGCTGAATAAGAAACACATAGGACGGCTGGAAAGCAGCCGTCTTTTTTATGCCTTTAATTTATTTAAGGTACCTGTATAAAATTCTTGACATCTGCGACAGGTACCTGTATAATATAAAGCATAAGGTACCTGTTATAAATTAAAGGAGGTAACAAAATGGACGAAAAAGAGATGGAATTATATGAGAAGCTGTCAAGGCTTCAGTGGCTGATACAGCGCAGCCGCCTGAAAAATCATGTTAAAAACGGCCCGGTGGGTGACCCGACACGGGGTCAGGGCAGAGTGCTGGCCATGCTCAGGATACAGCCTGAAATCAGCAGTAAGGATTTGGCCTATCTGCTGGGCATACGGCAGCAGTCCCTGAACGAGCTGCTGAACAAGCTGGAAAAGAAAGGCTATGTGACACGCGTACCCTCAGAGACAGACCGCAGGGTCATGCTTGTCCGCCTGACCGAGCAGGGAAAGCAGGCCCAGGACCAGAACAGCGAGACCGATGACGCCGGAATTTTTGACTGTCTGTCGCCCGGGGAACAAGACCAGTTTAACGCATACCTGGACCGGATGATCGCAGCCTTTGAGGAAAGGTGCGGAGACAGCATGGATGATGGCACCAGAGAATGGATGCGCGGCGCCTGTGAGCGTATGGGTAAAGACCAGTTTGAACGGCTCATGAACATGCGGATGGGCGGCCGCTCCTTTGGAAATCACTTTGGGCAGGGCGGCCCGGGCTTTGGACCCTTTGGCGGCTTTGGCAGACCTGGTGATCCAGAGGACGAATGATCCGGCAGCTCCACGAGGCAGCTGTTTTTAAAGCCGAAAAGGAGGGATGTGTATGTTTTCAGCAATAGCCCTGTGTTTTTACGGCGTTTACCTGATCTGTGAAGCTTATAAGGCGGACAGAAGCCGGGTTCAGCAATAATAATCATGATGGAAAAGACGATATGCTATAAGGGCAAGCTCCCAATAAAGCGGTATTGTCACAGCATACGGCATGGTCAGTTTTTGGCCATGCCGTTTTGCTGTTCGCGCTTTGATTTCGGCGCGCTTTCTGACAACAGCGGGGGAAGAGGCGGTAACAGAATAGACGGAGGCGGCGGCTTATGGTAGAATGTGGGCAGGGCAGCAGTCTGCGCTGCGCTGGCCTGCTCTGCCGATGCGTTGGACAGCAGATTGTATGCTTTTGTGATTGAATAAAAAAATGATTGGATGGTGAAAAGATGATAACAGGATACTACTGCACAAATATTTTTTCTGAGCAAGCGAAAGAGCTGATCGCGTTTTATACGCAAATGCTGGAGATCCCCTTTATTAAGACCGATGATGACAATTCAAATGGGGTTTATCTTGGTTTTATCGAAAACGCGCCCACTCTTTGTATATGGGACTGCAAAAAATGCGGCGTAGAGCCGACCGGGAATCAATCCTTTGTATTTCAAACAGAAACCCTTGATTTAACAATGGAAAGCCTGAAGAAAAAAGGGGTCTCCCTGTCGGAAGCTGTCCGATATGATTGGGGAACTTATGAGGTCCGCTTAAAGGATATTGACGGAAACGAGATCGTGATCGCTGAGTTTGTATGAGAGGTGGACGGTCAGTACAAAGCTGATCGTCCGCTTTTTATGTTGCGTTCAGGTATGTTTGAAAATGCTTAAAAATGATTAAATATGTTCTTTTTTTGAATTGACAACACCCTGAAAATGCGTTATGATAAACAAAAGAAAACGTAGATGATCATAATTGAACAGAATGACCGGTTCAAGTGTGACCGGATAATGAGAGAAGCCATGTTTCCAATAGAGAGAAGAGAAAAAATAATCGAAAACCTTGAGAAAAACGGCAGCATCACAGTTGAGGCGCTGGCCCAGAAGCTCGAGGTCACACCCACAACCATCCGAAGGGATCTGAAATACCTGGAGGATAACGACCGCATTACCCGTACCTTTGGCGGGGCGGTGGTAAAGGAAGGGCTGGTGGAGGAAATCGCGGTTTCCCAAAAAGCCAGCGCTTACCAGGCCGAGAAAAAGCGCATCGCCAGGGAAGCCGAAAAACTGGTGGAGGACGGACAGACCATTGTGCTGGACGCCGGCACCACCAATATGGAGCTGGCTCTGCTGCTGGCCCGCGGCACGAAGCAGATCAGCGTGGTGACCGATGATATCCTCATTGCTGCCAGGCTGCTGGATGCGCCCCTTGTGGACGTTCACTGTACCGGCGGCCATGTCCAGAAGGATGTGGGGGTATGCCTCGGCGGACACGCCGAAGCCTTTTTTGAAGGCATCAACGCAGACATCGCCTTTCTGGGGGCCAGCGCTGTGGATGTGGAAAAGGGCGTGAGCTCACCATCCATGGAAAAGGCGGCGCTGAAGCAGCAGATTCTGGAATGCGCCAGAGAAAAGGTGCTGCTGTCCGACAGCTCAAAGTTTGGCCGGGTCAGCTTTGCCAAAATCTGCGGGATTGACCGTTTCGACCGGATCATCACCGATGCGGGGCTGGACGCCGAGAGCGAAGCGCGGCTTATGGAAACAGAAATCGAATGGATTAAAGCATAGGAGGAAAGAGCAGATGGCAAGGGCAGTAATCATCGCCGACGATTTGACCGGGGCCAATGTTACCGGGGCCCTGCTCAGAAAAAACGGCTACCGTTTTGCGACTTTTCGGCACGGCGTGCCCGTCGGGCCTGAGGTTTTAGCAGGCTATGACGCCGTAGCTGTCAGCACAGACAGCCGGGGCATCGGGGCAGGTTCGGCCTACGACAGGGTGAAAAAGACAGCCCAGGCCTTTGTGCTTCCCGAGGGCTGTTTTTATCAAAAACGGATCGACAGCACCCTGCGGGGCAACATCGGCGCCGAGACGGACGGCCTGCTGGACGCCCTTGGCGGTGAAGCCGTCGCTCTTGTCTGCGCGGCTTACCCGGATGTGGATAAGCTGGTGGCCGGAGGCTATCTCTTAATTGAGGGAAACCTGCTGGAGCGTACCGGGGTCAGCAGGGACCCTAAATGCCCGGTGACCCTGTCGTCGGTCCAGGCTATACTGGAAAAACAAACCCGCTACCCGGTCGGCACTGTTGGTATGGACGTCGTGTCCAGGGGAGCGGAAGCCATCCGGGGTGCGGTAGAAGCGCTTATCCGGCAGGGCACGCGGATCATCAGTTTTGACGCGGTGGCGGGGGAGGACATCACCGCCATTGCCCAGGCGGGCACAGCCCTTGACCGTCCCTTTATCACGGTGGATCCGGGGCCGCTGACGCTGGCCTGCCTGAACGCGGGAAAGGAACAGCGCACCCGCAGGCGCGTGCTCATGGCCATTGGCAGCGTGGTGCCCATTGTCAGGCAGCAGGCAGCAGCCTTTGAAGCCTTTTTCAAAACCGAGCTGGTGCAGGCCGATGTGCTGGCCCTGCTGGATGAAAACCGCAGAGACGCCGAAAAACAGCGGATATTCAGAGCTTTGGACGCCTGCGCGCTGCACAGCGATTTTGTGGGCATTATGACCGCTAAAGAGGAAGAGGATGTGCTGGACCTCAGGGAGACCGCGGCGCGCTTTGGCTGTGATGTCGAGACCCTGTCCGAACGCATCGGGGCAGCCATCGCAGAGCTGGCCGCCGCGTATCTCGAGGCCCACAGCCGCGAGATACAGGCCCTTTATACCAGCGGCGGGGACATTACCCTGGGCGTGTGCGAAGCCCTGGAAAGCGCAGGCATCTGCGTGCTGGATGAGATCGAGCCCTTTACCATGTACGGAGAACTGATCGGCGGCCCTTACAGCGGCCTGCCCATTGTGACAAAAGGCGGACTGGCCGGAAAAGTGGAGACACTGCGCAGCGCCATGTCCTATTTACAGATAAAATTAGCCGAAAAGGAGTAAGAAAATGAAACCAATCATTGCAATACCTATGGGAGACGCGGCAGGCATCGGACCGGAGATTACCGTTCGGGCCCTGGCCGATAAGATGATACAGGAGATTGCCCGTTGCGTGGTCGTGGGCGATAAAGACGTGCTGGAGGACGCCATCCGCTTCAGCGGTGTGGACTTAAGGATCAAATGTATCGAGGAGCCGGCAAACGGCGACTACACACCCGGTGTTCTAAACCTGATCGACCTTGACAACATTGACATGAACGCCCTTAAAATCGGAGAAATCCAGGCCATGACCGGACAGGCGGCCTATGAGTATATTAAAAAAGCCACAGAGCTGTGCCTGGCCCACAAGGCGGACGTGCTGTCCACCACAGCCATTAACAAGGAATCCCTGAAGCTGGCAGAGGTGCCCTACATTGGGCATACCGAGATTGTGGGCGCGCTGACAGGGACAAAGAATCCGCTGACCATGTTCCAGGTCCGGAACCTGCGTGTGTTTTTCCTCACGCGCCACGTCTCACTGAGAAAGGCCTGTGATTTGGTGACAAAGGACAGCCTGCTCACATTTATCCGCGACTGTGTGAAAGCGCTGGAGGTGCTGGGTGTTAAGAACCCGAAAATCGCCGTGGCGGGCTTAAATCCCCACAGCGGTGAGCATGGCTTGTTTGGAACCGAGGAGGTCGACCATGTGATTCCGGCGGTTCTGGAGGCAAAGGCCAGAGGCATTGACATCGAAGGCCCCATCGGCGCGGATTCTGTCTTTTACCAGGCCTTAAACGGCCGCTACGACGCGGTGCTCTCCCTGTATCATGACCAGGGGCACATCGCCACAAAGATGGTGGATTTTGAGCGCACCATTTCCATTACCAACGGGATGCCCATACTGAGAACCTCAGTAGACCACGGCACAGCGCTGGACATTGCGGGTAAGGGCATTGCCAGCCCAGTCAGCATGATTGAGGCCATCCGCCTGGCCGTAGAGTACGCGCCCAATTTCAAGCGCGAGTCCTAAAGTTTGCAGGCAATGTAAGCATTGCAAAAATATATTAAAATACGGGGGTATTTATGATGCAGAAGTTTGAAAAAGTGTTTGACATGTCACAGCCGGTATTTCACAATTGTCCGGGATGGCCCACCTATGAGCTCACAGAGGTGACTTATGAGGCCATTAACCCAAAGGACGGCTTTACGGCAGAAGTCTTTAAGATGAACGCCCATACCGCCACCCACCTGGACGCGCCTTTCCATTTCTTCCCGGAAGGCAAGAAGATTGATGAAATGCCCATCGAGGGCTTCCAGGGCGAAGCGGTAATCATTGACCTCCGGGGCATTGCGCCGGATACAGGCATTACCAGCGAGCACCTGAAACCCTACGCGGATAAGATCAAAGAAGGGGATATTGTCCTCATGAACACGGGTTGGTGCAAGAAGAGAGCCATGACAAAGGAATACTATTACCAATGGCCTTACCTCACTGGTGAAGGCGCGGAATGGCTGCATGAAAAAGGTGTAAAGGGCGTTGGCATCGACGGCCTGAGCATTGGCGGATGGGGACCGGATAAGGGACCGCAGCCCCATGTGGTTCTGCTCTCAAAGGAAGTGTGGCTTTTAGAAGAGATCGACTTCCCCGATGAGGTGATGGCATACGAACGGGTTTACTTCTGCTGCTTCCCGCTCAAGCTTCAGGGCTTTGGCGGCGCACCGGCAAGAGCTGTCGCCATGGTGTAAAACCGGAGATACAAAAAGATCGGCGCAATTTTGCGCCGATCTTTTTATGACTCTTATGCTTCGGGTGTTTCCATGGATTCAAGGATCGCGTCCACAAGCATGTCGAGCTCTTTTGCTTTTTCAGGATGGAGAGCGGAGGCCATGGACAGGCGGTCATTGATGACGGTCATGTCCTTCAGTTCATTTTCGACAAATTCCTGCATTAAATCACCGGAGCAGGGAGCCCAGGAGCCGTTTTCCACAATGGCGACCGTACGGTTCTGCACGTTCAGGGCCTTCATGTCCATCAGGAAGTTATGCATGGCCGGGTAAATGCCGAGATTATAGGTCGTAGAGGCGAGAACCAGGTGGCTGTATTTGAAGCTTTCAGAAATGAGCTGGGATACATGCGTCGAGGACACATCATACATGACCACATTGGTCATGCCCTTATCGCAGAGACGGGCAGCCAGGGCCTGGGCGGCGCTTTCCGTATTGCCGTACATTGACGCGTAGGCGATCATAACGCCTTTTTCCTCTGGCACATAGCGGCTCCATAAATCGTATTTTTCGATAAAATACATCAGGTCCTCGCGCCAGACCGGCCCGTGAAGCGGGCAGATAAATTTGATCTTGTCGAGAATGCCGGCAGCCTTGCCCAGCAGAAGCTGTACATGGGGGCCATATTTTCCGACAATATTGGTCAGGTAGCGGCGGGCGTCGTCAAGCCAGTCACGGTCAAAATCCACCTCGTCAGCAAAAAGCTTGCCGTCCAGGGCGCCAAAGGTACCAAAGGCGTCAGCAGAGAACAGGGCACCGTTTGTCACATCAAAGGTGACCATGGCTTCGGGCCAGTGCACCATGGGCGCGAAAACAAAGGTGACGGTGTGTTTGCCGAAGGAGAAGGTATCGCCCTCTTCCACGACAATGCAGTCATGGTCGTCGACGTGAAAGCCGAACTGGCGCATGAACAAAAAGGCTTTTTCATTACTGATAATCTTAATCCCCGGGTATCGGATCAGGATTTCTTCAATACTGGCCGCGTGGTCGGGTTCAAGATGGTTGATCACAAGGTAATCCAGGGATTCGCCCTCCAAAACAAACTCAAGGTTTTCTAAGAGCTGGCGGCAGGCCGACCAGTCGACCGTGTCAAAGAGTACGTTTTTTTCATCGCGCAGGACATAAGCGTTGTAGCTGACGCCGCGCGGAATGGGATAAACATTTTCAAACAGGGCCAGGCGGTGGTCGTTGGCGCCAACCCAGATTAAGTCCTCGGTTACATTTCTAACTGCATACATTGATTAGGCCTCCTTTTTGGCGATAATAAATTCAGATTTTTCGGCGCCGCACAGCGGGCAAACCCAGTCTTCCGGAACATTTTCAAACAGTGTGCCCGGAGCGATGTCATTTTCCGGATCACCCAGATCGGGGATATATTCATAACCGCAGCCGCCGCAGATATAGGATGGGCCTGCCGGCGTCGGCTTTGGAGCCTTTGGCCGTTTAATCTTGACCATTTCGGGGGCTGGCTTTTTCTCGCCGGTTCCCAGAGCTTTGGCTAAAACAGGCAGAACTTCGTTCACATCGCCCACAATACCATAGTCACAGTTTTTAAAGATCGGCGCGTTGCCGTTTTGGTTGATGGCGACAATGGTGGAAGCGTCCTTGATCCCCTTGAGATGCTGGATCGCGCCGGAGATACCGCAGGCAATATACAGGTTGCCTGAGAACTTCTGTCCCGACATTCCGACATAGCGGTTAAGCGGCACGTATTTTAAGGTTTCAGCCACTGGCCTGGAGGAACCAATGGCAGCCCCGGCGGCCTTTGCCAGATCTTCGATGAGCTTCATGTTTTTCTTGTCGCCAATGCCCACACCGGCCGAAACCACACGTTCAGCGTCGACAATAGGGGTGTCGATGGGAATCCCGACAGAGAAATCATAGCCGTCTTTTTCAAGCGCTGCGATCAAAGCGTCAACCTTTGCCTGAATATCACCGTCTTTCAGAATAATGTGCTTGCGAACGCCGGTGATGGGCGCAGGCTTTTTAGGAGCGCTGCCGGAGCCGCCGGCCTTTTTTGGGGGCTTTCCCAGAATATGGGAGGCGATGACCACACGCTGTATTTCGTTGGTACCTTCATAGATGGTCGTGATCTTGGCGTCTCGGTACATCCGCTCAACCTCCATCCCTTTCAGGTAGCCGGTGCCGCCGAAAATTTGCAGGGCGTCGTTGGTGACCTCCAGAGCGATATCGGAGGCATACTGTTTAGCCATGGCGGATTCCATGCCGTAAGGCTCGTGGTATTCCTTCAGCTCAGCCGCCTGGTAGATGAGCAGGCGGGCAGTGTGCAGCTTGGTGGCCATATCTGCGATTTTAAAGGAGATGGCCTGCTGAAAGCCAATGGGCTTGCCAAACTGGACACGTTCCTTGGCGTAGGCTACCGCTTCCTCAAAAGCGCCCTGGGCGATCCCCAGTGCCTGGGAGGCAATGCCGATCCGGCCGCCGTCCAGGGTTGCCATCGCGATTTTAAAGCCCTGGCCCTCTTCGCCTAAAAGGTTTTCCTTGGGAACCTTCACATCATTGAAAACCAGCTCAGCAGTGGAGGAGGAGCGGATCCCCAGTTTGTCGTAATGATCCCCGAAGGTGAAGCCTTCCCAGCCCTTTTCAACAATAAAGGCGGAGATGCCGCGGGTTCCGATATCAGGTGTGGTGACAGCGAAAACAACGTAGGTGTCGGCTTTTGGCGCGTTGGTGATGAAAATTTTATTGCCGTTGAGCAGGTAATGGTCGCCCTTGTCAATGGCGGTGGTTTCGGTTCCGCCGGCATCGGAGCCCGCGTTTGGCTCTGTCAGACCAAAGGCGCCGATTTTTTCACCTTTACACAGAGGAATTAAATATTTTTGCTTTTGTGCTTCGTTTCCAAAGGCGGCAATGGGCCAGGTCCCAAGTGAGGTATGCGCCGACAGGATAACGCCGGTTCCGCCATCCACGCGGGAGAGCTCTTCAACGGCAATGGCATAGCTCAAAACGTCCAGGCCCTGTCCGCCGTATTCCTTTTCAAATGGAATACCCATTACACCCATTTCGCCAAGCTGCCTGACGGCTTCGTCCGGAAACATATTTTCCTTGTCCATCATGAAAGCATGGGGCTTCACTTCTTTTTCAGCAAACTCACGAATTTTTTTGCGCAGGGCTTCATGCTGCTCGGTCGTTTTAAATAACATCATAGATCCTCCTTGAAATATAAATGAATCAATACCATATATTGGATAATTTTAGTCCAATATTGCCGAAAAAACCATGCGGTCACCCGCATTTTAAAATTTCTTCTAAGCTACTGGCCTTCAATCGGTCGTTGAGCTCTTCCTGGATAACCATGAGGTGATTATGAAAGCAGCAGCTGCCGTGTTTTTCACACCATTCGCAGCGATATCCCGATTCCATGCAAGGGGACAGAGAACAGCTTCCATCAATGGCGCACATCAGATCATACAGAGATATGGCGCTGGTCGGCTTATTAAGGCTGCAGCCGCCTTCGCTGCCGCGGGCGATGCTCACCAGGCCGGCGCGTTCCAGTTTTTTGATGATTTTGTAGGCAAAGGCCTTCGGAATTTGTTCCTCGTCCGAAAGCTGGCTCACAGAACGGCGCTCGCCGTCGGCCAGAGAACGGACAAGTCTCAATGCATAATCGGTTTCTCTCGTAATCAGCACAAATGTAATCCTTTCAAATTTATAAACTCATTATAGCAATGTGGATAAAAATAGTCAAGTATAAAAAATTGTCATTTTCTTATCTGGATAAAAGGCGCAGTCCCGGGCAGCGCATCTTTCTGACAGCTTAAAAAAAGATCGGCACAATTTTGCGCCGATCTTTTTTTAAGCATATTCGGGTCAGGCCAGCGGTGCGCAGGGGCAGGCAGTCAGCCTTTCGTCATCCGGTTCAATGGTCTCGCTGTCACTGATGGGGTTTTCAAAATGCAGGGCGCCGCCGCAGACGTCGGCATAAACGGTGAGCACGACCATGCCGTCGCCCTCAGGATGCCTGGTATCGTCGCAGATACCGCCCATACGGCAGCGATCCGTCACGTTCAGCTTAAAGTTCTCCGGTATAATCACATTGACGCCGCCATTTCTCACCTCAATGTCCAGGTCATATTGCTTTTTGTCGGCCTTCACCTGGGAAAGGTCAACGCTCATGCCGCCGCAGAACACGCCGATCTTCATATCCTGCATGGGCACGTCACCCACGATTTTATTTTTACCGCCGCAGATAACGCACTGGTCCAGAGCGTTTCCGGTCTTATCCATGCTTTCCTCAAAATCGTGCCCCTTTTTCAGAACACAGGCGAAAAAGGCTGTGGAGGCGGCAAAGGTAAAGGCCGCGGTGCCGAGTAGTAGGTCCTTGAATTTCATGTTAAATCTCCTTGCATATGATGTTACGATTAATAATAGCACCTTTTTCTTTAAAATAGAATAGGGGCGGAGGATTCTTAACCGATTTAAGCGAAGATGATTATGAAAACGTTGCTGTATACAATTTTTAATCTAAAATTAAAAAAGTGTGGTATAATAAGTGCGAAGCTTTATTCAGACAGAGTAAGCAAAATAACAAAGAATGTGAGATGCAGAACATTTGGAATATATATATAAAAGAAAATACAGTGAAGAATTTTTGGAAATCGTGAGCGACATCATCGATCATCCTAAATTTCAGGAGCTGAGAGACATCGACCACCACGGCAATGGGCTTTACGCGCATTCGGTGGCGGTTGGCTACAACTCATACCTCATTGCCAAAAAGCTGGGCCTTGACTATGTCTCAGTGGCGCGCGGCGCTCTGCTGCACGACTTCTTTTTCCAGGACTGGCGCGATAATGAGAAAGACGGCAGGGGATTTGACCGTATCCGTCAGATGCACGGCTTCAGCCATCCCAAGACAGCCCTTAAAAACGCAAGGAAATATTTTAATATCAACGATAAAGAGGCAGACATGATTGTCAAGCACATGTTTCCGCTCACCATTACCCCGCCGATGCACCGCGAAAGCTGGGTGGTCACAGCGGTGGACAAGGGTGTTGCCATTAAAGAGATGGTTTGCGAGCATACTCCGCGCAAGCTGTACTACAAGTTAAGATTTCAAGACTAGCCTGGCTTAGTTTTTTAAATAAAATAGAGATTCTGGAGGAAGACATTGGGTTTGAAACATTTAGAAGAGATTGAAAAAGCGAAAGCACATTTTGGTAAAATTCTGGAAGAACAGTTCGTGCGTATTGACCGCATGAAAGCCGAAAGCGAATTTGTCGACTATGCGTCTAAAGATCAAATCGTGATCGGGATTGTCGGCGGCGACGGCATCGGCCCTTTCATTACCGCGGAAGCCGAAAAGGTTCTGGCGTTTCTGCTAAAGGATGATGTGGAAAAGGGACGGGTTGTCTTTAAGGAAATCGACGGCCTGACCATCGAAAACCGCGCAGCCTGCGGCAAGGCCATTCCAAACGATGTCCTGGCAGAATTAAAGGAATGTGACGTTATTTTAAAAGGGCCAACCACCACCCCGAGAGAAGGGGATAAATGGCCGAACATCGAGAGCGCCAACGTAGCCATGCGCCGTGAGCTGGATTTGTTCGCCAACGTGCGTCCGGTTTCTGTTCCCGAAAAGGATATTGACTGGACCTTCTACCGTGAGAACACCGAGGGCGGCTACGCAGTCGGCAGTAAGGGCGTCCATGTCAATGACGACCTGGCCATTGACTTCACCGTCACCACCCAGGAGGGCTCAGAGAGAATTATCCGCGCGGCTTTTGACTACGCGAAAAAATCCGGTAAGAATAAGGTGACAGTGGTCACCAAAGCCAATGTCATCAAAACAACCGACGGCAAGTTTTTAGATACCGCCAAGGCCATCGCGAAGGAATACCCGGAAGTGGAAATGGATGACTGGTATATTGACATCATGACCGCCAAGCTGGTCGATGAAAAACGCCGTTCCCAGTTCAATGTGATGGTACTGCCCAACCTTTACGGCGATATCCTGACCGATGAGGCGGCCGAGTTCCAGGGCGGTGTTGGCACCGCGGGCTCTGCAAACATTGGCAAGCGCTACGCCATGTTTGAAGCCATCCACGGCTCAGCGCCGAGAATGGTCGACGAGGGACGCGGCCAGTACGCGGACCCGTGCAGCATTATCCGCGCTGCCGGCATGCTGCTCGAACACATCGGCTATATGAACGAAGCCAGAAAGCTCCAGATGGCTCTGGACATCTGCGGCAATTTTGAAAAGAAGCTGGCGATTACCGGCCGCGATACCGGCGCCACCGGCGCGGAATATGCCGAATACCTGATGAATACCCTTTCTCAGGATAATCTGGAAGAAGTGTTTAACAGCTATCAAAAATAAATCAGCATTTGAGAAAAGACTTGTTTAGACGAACAAGTCTTTTTTAGTCGGTTTTTATATAAAATTTAGGTTGGCCGTATATAATAGAAGTGATCGTGCAATAAAATCCCGATGAAGGAGCGATGCGTATGCTCGAAAAATTAAATCTTGATGTCGAAGTTGAAAAAGCGGTTTATAAGGAAGAAAAAGATGCCCTGTCCATTAAGCTGGGCGCCCTGCAGCGCCGGATAAAGGAGCTGGGAATACCGGTGCTGATTATTTTTGAGGGCTGGGACGCCGCGGGCAAGGGGACGTTGATCAACGACCTGATGATCCCGCTGGACCCCAGAAACTTTGTGGTGTACAATGCCATCAAGCCCAACGATGATGAAATCAACCGGCCCCTGCTGTGGCGCTACTGGACCAAAACACCGGAAAAAGGGCGGATGGTCCTGTTTGACCGCAGCTATTACAGCGACCTGGTTCACCGGCAAAAGCTGGACAAGGACGAGCTGAAGCTGCTCCTGCACCAGGCCAATGATTTTGAGAAGGTTCTGGCACAAAACGGGACAGTCATCATTAAGTTTTTTATCCACATCAGCCAGAAGGAGCAGAAAAAGCGCTTTGAAAAGCTGGAGGAAAACCCATCCACCAGCTGGCGTGTGACCGGGGAGGACTGGCGTGAGAATAAGAACTATGACAAAATATATAAAAAGCTCAACCACACGTTGGAGGCCACCGACACCGACTGCGGGCCCTGGACACTGGTGGAAGGCCATAATAAGGACTACGCCTGCCTGAAAATTTACAATACCCTTGCATTCCGGCTCGAAAAGGAAATCGAGAAGGTAGAAAACGCTGAAAAGCCAGTGCTCCAGCCCCTCATCTCAGCAGAGGACGACCCATACCGCACCCCGGTGCTGGAATCTGTGGACATGGACAAGGGCATGGATCGGGAGACTTACAAGGAAGAACTGAGAAAATGCCAGAAAAAGCTGCGGGATCTCGAGTATCAGATTTACAGCCGCCGTATCCCCGTCATTATCGGCTTTGAGGGCTGGGACGCCGGAGGCAAGGGCGGGGCCATCAAACGCCTTTGTGAAAACCTGGACCCCAGGGGCTACCGCGTTTATCCCACCGCTGCGCCCACCAGTGAGGAGCTGGCCCACAACTGGCTCTGGCGTTTCTGGAAAACGGTGCCCAAGCGCGGGCATTTCAGCATTTACGACCGCACCTGGTACGGCCGGGTAATGGTTGAGCCCATTGAAGGCTTCTGTACTGCCGACGATTACCGACGGGCATTCCGGGAGATCAACGATTTTGAAAAACAGCTGACCGATTTTGGGGCAGTGGCGCTGAAATTCTGGATGAACATCAGCAGGGACGAACAGGAGAAGCGCTTCAAGGAGAGGGAAAACGACCCGGACAAGCAGTGGAAGATTACCGATGAGGACTGGCGCAACCGCGAAAAATGGGACGCCTATGTGGTGGCTGTGGACCGGATGCTATTAAAAACCTCAACCGAAAACGCGCCCTGGATCGTGGTGGAGGGCAATGACAAGTACTACGCCCGCATCAAGGTGCTGAAAACCGTCATCGAGGCCATCGAGAAGAAAATAGCAGAGCTGGATGCCTGAAAAATGGAAAGAAGCGCTGTTTTAAGCGTGAAGTGAAAAGAATGGCGCTGAAAACCTGTTCAAAACGGCGAAGAGACGTCAAAATTTGTCCAAAAAATACCCGAAATCAAAATTTTACCTGTCAAATTTTTAACAGAGATTTCTGTACGAAAAATAGGACAAAAAATTATCCGAAAAGGTGTGTATACACCCTAATTGAATTGTGTTATAATCGTTAAAGGTAAAAATTTGTTATACACAATTAATACATTTTTAAATGCTTAATTTCTAAGGAGGAATATCATGTCCAAAACAATGATGACAATGGATGGGAACCAGGCTGCTGCTCACGTGGCATACGCCTTTACTGAAGTAGCTGGCATTTTCCCAATCACCCCGTCTTCCCCAATGGCCGAACACGTTGACGCCTGGTCTGCACAGGGAAGAAAAAACATTTTTGGAGAAACCGTCAAAGTATCTGAAATGCAGTCTGAAGGGGGCGCCGCTGGTACAGTCCACGGTTCTTTGGCTGCCGGTGCTTTAACAACAACCTTTACAGCTTCTCAGGGTCTTTTATTAATGATCCCGAATATGTATAAAATCGCCGGTGAATTATTACCAGGCGTATTCCATGTATCTGCCCGTACACTGGCTGCTCACGCTTTATCTATCTTCGGCGACCACGGCGACGTTATGGCCTGCCGCCAGACTGGTTTCGCAATGCTGGCGACCGGTTCTGTACAGGAAGTCATGGATTTAGGCGGCGTTGCGCATTTAGCTGCCATCAAATCAAGAATTCCGTTCTTACACTTCTTCGACGGCTTCAGAACCTCTCATGAAGTTCAGAAGGTTGAAGTCATGGATTATGAAGCTTACAAGAAAATGGTTGACTGGGATGCAATTCAGGCATTCAGAGACCACGCTTTAAATCCGGAACACCCTGTAACAAGAGGTACCGCCCAGAATGGCGATGTCTTCTTCCAGGCACGTGAAGCCTGCAACAAATTCTACGACGCTGTTCCAGACATCGTTGCAGAATACATGGACAAAGTCTCCGCAGAAACCGGCAGAGAATACCATCCGTTCAACTACTACGGCGATCCGGATGCTGAAAACATCATTGTTGCTATGGGTTCAGTTACAGACTGTATCGAAGAAACCATTGACTACATGGCTGCACAGGGCGAAAAGGTTGGTGTGCTGAAGGTACACTTGTTCAGACCTTTCTCTGAAAAATACTTCTTTGAAGCATTACCGAAAAATGTTAAACGTATCTGTGTCTTAGACAGAACAAAAGAACCTGGCGCTCTCGGCGATCCTTTATACCAGGATGTCTGCACCATTTTCTACGGCAAGGAAAACGCGCCTCTGATCATTGCGGGCCGTTACGGCTTAAGCTCCAAGGATACCACTCCTGGCCAGATCAAGGCTGTTTATGACAACCTGAAATTAGATACACCGAAAGATAAATTCACCATCGGTATCGTCGATGATGTTACCTTCACTAACCTGGAAGTAACAGACAACATCCATACTGTTCCAGAAGGAACCAAGGGCTGTAAATTCTGGGGTCTGGGTTCTGACGGTACTGTCGGCGCCAACAAAAACTCCATCAAAATCATCGGTGACCACACCGACTTATACGCTCAGGGCTACTTTGACTATGACTCCAAGAAATCCGGCGGTATCACCGTTTCTCACTTAAGATTCGGTAAACAGCCGATCAAGTCACCATACCTGATCGTTAACTCTGACTTTATTTCCTGCTCTACACAGGCTTATGTACACCAGTATGACCTGTTAAACGGCCTGAAAAAAGGCGGCACATTCTTACTGAACACCGTCTGGTCTGTCGATGAACTGGGCGAACGTTTACCAGCGAGCATGAAACGCTACATGGCTGAAAATGATACTGAGTTCTATATCATCAACGCAACCAAGGTTGCAGAAGAAATTGGTCTTGGCCGCAGAACCAATACCATCATGCAGGCAGCTTTCTTCAAACTGGCCGACATCATTCCAATTGATGACGCGGTTAAGTTCATGAAGGAAGGGATCATGAAATCCTACGGTAAGAAGGGTGACAAGATTGTCAACATGAACTACGAAGCTGTTGACGCTGGTATCAACCCGGATATCTTAACCAAGGTAGAAATTCCTGCTGACTGGGCAAACGCACAGGACGAAGCAGTAGAAGCCAAAGACGAACCAAAATTCGTTAAGGAAATCCTGCGTCCGGTTAACCGTTTCGAAGGCAACAGCATTCCAGTTTCCGCTTTCGTCGACAATGAAGACGGGACTTACATGGCTGGTTCTTCCGCTTATGAAAAACGTGGTATCGCTGTAAATGTACCACAGTGGATTCCGGAAAACTGTATCCAGTGTAACCAGTGTTCATTCGTATGCCCACACGCTGCGATCCGCCCGGTATTAATGGACGAAGCTGAAAAAGCGGCTGCTCCGGAAGGCTTTGACAGCATCAAAGCGAACGGTAAACAGTTCGACGGCTTACAGTACAGAATCCAGGTCAGCGTATTAGACTGTACAGGCTGCGGCAACTGTGCTGACGCATGTCCGGCTAAGACAAAAGCACTGGAAATGAAACCTCTTGAAACTCAGGAAAATCAGGTTGCTAACTGGGAATATGCGACAACTGTTCCAGTTAAAGACGACCGTATGAATAAATACACCGTTAAGGGCAGCCAGTTCTGCCAGCCGCTGCTTGAATTCTCCGGCGCTTGTGCTGGTTGTGGTGAAACACCATACATCAAGGCTGTTACCCAGTTATACGGTGACCGCATGATGATCGCCAACGCTACCGGCTGTTCTTCAATCTGGGGCGCTTCAACACCGTCCACACCATACTGCAAGAACGCTAAGGGTCAGGGTCCTGCATGGGCGAACTCCCTGTTCGAAGACAATGCAGAATATGGCTTCGGTATGTTACAGGCAAGCAACAAGATCAGAGAAACCCTTGCGAACTACTTAGCAGCAATTGCGGAAACTGCACCTGAAGCAGTTAAAGCAGCAGCGAACAAGTGGATTGAAAATAAAGAAGACGCAGAAGGCTCTAAAGAAGCATCTGCCGAATTAAAAGCCGCTCTGGAAGGCTACTCTGTAGACGACCAGGTACTGGCAGATAAACTGAAATTCGTTAAGGACAACGCAGATCACTATGTCAAGAAATCCGTATGGGTATTCGGTGGTGACGGCTGGGCTTACGATATCGGATACGGCGGTTTAGACCATGTATTAGCCTCCAAGGAAGACATCAATGTATTCGTTCTGGATACAGAAGTTTACTCCAACACTGGCGGCCAGGCTTCTAAATCTACTCCGACCGGTGCCGTTGCACAGTTCGCAGCATCCGGCGAAAGAATCAAGAAAAAAGACCTTGGTATGATGGCAGCTACCTACGGCTACGTTTATGTTGCCCAGGTTGCCATGGGTGCTGACAAAAACCAGTACATGAAGGTATTACAGGAAGCAGAAGCTTATCCGGGTCCATCCCTGATCATTGCTTACGCACCATGTATCAACCACGGTATCAAGGGCGGTATGGGCCGTACCCAGTCTCATGAAGCAGATGCTGTTGCATGCGGCTACTGGCACTTATACCGTTACAACCCAATGCTGAAAGCCGAAGGCAAGAACCCATTCACACTGGATTCTAAAGAACCAGATTTCAGTAAATTCCAGGATTTCATCAACAGCGAAGTTCGTTACACCTCATTACGTTTAAGCTTCCCAGAAGTTGCTGATCAGTTATATGAAAAAGCACAGGAAGAAGCTGAAGAACGCTATGCAGGCTACAAACGCATGGCTGCACAGGAATTCTAATCCAAGCTAAAACATACAAAGCCCCCGGACTCCATATGGAATCCGGGGGCTTTTTTATGGTTATTGCCGGTACAGATAAAGTTTTGCGTTTGTCTATTCTCCAAAAGGGTATCTTATAGAGAGAAATACCGAAAGGAGAGAGCAAGCATGTTTTTTGACAGAATTTTTGATATAAATGATAAGGAAGAACGCGTTTATAAGCGCTACCTGAATGGAGAATGGTTAGGCGGAAGTGATGAGGGGCAGACCCTTGCCATTAAATCGCCAATCGACGGCTCTCTGGTGGGCCGGATACTGGCCATGAGCAGAGAAGAGGTGGATGAGGCCATTGCCAGCACAAAGGACAGCCTTCAGGCATGGGCCGAAATGCCCATCTATGAACGGGCAGAAATTTTCTATGCTGCCGCGGATCTTTTTGAAAAACATCTGGACGAGATGGCAGAGGTTCTGGTGCGGGAGGTCGCAAAGGATCTGGCCTCAGCCCGCTCCGAGGTCGAGCGCACCGCGGACTTTTTAAGATATACCGCCGACGTGGGAAAGAGTATGGCCGGCGAAGCCATCAGCGGCGATAATTTTCCAGGCGGCACCCGCAACAAAATATCCTATGTGACCAGAGTTCCCCTTGGCACGGTTCTGGCCATCTCACCCTTTAACTATCCGGTAAATCTGGCCATGTCTAAAATCGCCCCGGCACTCATCGGCGGCAACACCGTGATTTTAAAACCAGCGACCCAGGGAGCCATCAGCTCGCTGCATTTGGTGGAAATCCTCAATCGGGCTGGCTTGCCAACCGGCGTGCTGAATACCGTAACCGGCCGGGGAAGTGAAATCGGCGATTATGTGGTCACGCACAAGGGCATTAACTTTATCAACTTTACGGGAAGCACCGAGGTGGGACGCCATATCTCAAAAATATCCGAGATGGTGCCATTGCTCCTGGAGCTGGGCGGCAAGGACGCCGCCGTGGTCTTACCCGACGCAGACCTGGATTTTGCGGCCAATAATATTGTGTCCGGTGCCTTTTCCTACTCAGGACAGCGCTGTACCGCAGTTAAGCGGATCCTCGTACAGGAGGAAGTGGCAGACGCTCTGGCTGAAAAACTGAAAGCCCGTGTCGAAAAACTGAACGTCGGTGACCCCTGGAAAAACGCTGCAGTGGTTCCGCTTATCGACGACAAGTCAGCAGATTTTGTCCAGGGGCTGGTGGATGACGCGCTGAACAAGGGGGCGGAACTCCTGACAGGGAATAAACGCGAGAAAAACCTGTTTTATCCAACGCTTTTGGACCATGTGACCAAAGATATGGAAATTGCATGGGAAGAGCCCTTTGGCCCTGTTTTGCCCATTATTCGGATAAAAAGCGTGGAGGAAGCCATCGAGATCGCCAACGCCTCAGAATACGGCCTTCAGTCCTCTGTTTTTACCAATAATATCAACCAGGCTTTCTACATTGCCAACCACCTGGAGGTGGGGACCGTACAGATCAATAATAAGACCGAGCGCGGCCCCGACCATTTCCCGTTTTTAGGTGTAAAAGCCTCAGGCATGGGCACCCAGGGGGTAAAATATTCCATCGAAGCCATGACCCGGCCAAAGGCCATGGTAGTCAATATCCAGAAGATTGATTAAGGAATAAACAAAAAAATATCATTTAATATTGAAATTTTACCCGGATTTTGCTATAATAACCTCAAGCAAAGCATACCAACGGAAGAATGCCCCGGGCAGACTGCTCCACCGCAACTGTGAAAGTCAGATACGTGTTTTGTCAGTTTCGCGTGGAAGCATCAAAGAGGTAAATTTTGAAGAACCTCCACCGAAAACAGGTGGAGGTTCTTTTTTTAGCCCTCCGGCGGGCCGGAGCCGGGCTGTGAAAATATGAAATGATAGCAGGAGGTAAAACATGGATTTTTACAAGGTAGTGACGGCTAATGACCGCAAGTCATTTGAAAAGCAGCTGAATGAAGCCCATGAGGAGGGCTACCATATCAATAAGGACGGCATACAGGTCAACACCAACGGGGTGGGCCTGAACCTGATCTATACGGCAGTCATGTGCCGGAAGTCCTGAGCGGGATGTAAAATGAAGCGAGCCCGGCACAAAACTGTACCGGGCTCTGTTTATGCGGGCTGGTTGAAAAAGCGTTTGAAGTTTTCGACAATCTCATCAATATTTTTTTCAGTGAGGATGAGCGGCGGGTAGATCATCACAAATTGTGGAACCGCCGCGAATTTTTTTACAAGAATACCCTTTTCCTTCATAAACTGCACAAAGCTGCCTGCGACCGCTTCCTTTTTAAAATCAATGAACAAAATCAGGCCTTTTCCCTTAATGCTGAATTTTCGGCCGCAGTTGGCCTCAAGGGCCCGCAGCTTACCCTGGAACCGAGTACCCAGCGCCTGAATTTTTTTAGACAGGTTTGAGGATTCCATGAAGCCGAGGACAACCTTCAGCATGATATAGTTGGGCACGTCCTCCAGAACAACCCTGGATTCCTGAATGGCGAAAAGCTTGTTGATCCGCTTTGTCATGGACACAAAGTGTACGGTGCGGTGGTTGTACAGGCTGCCGTTGTAAATGAGGACATCGGGCTGGACGTCATAGAGCTTATAGGAAAAAATCGGCCCGGTCCGGTAAAAACCGGCTGTAGAATCATCCCAGATAATGGGGATGTTAAACTTGGCGAGCAGGTCCAGGATCGGCTCCAGCAGGTCTTTTTTCGCGATGGAGGCGTCACTTGTGACAATGGGGTTGATGATACAGCCCGCCAAAGCGCTCCGGTGCTTTTTGAGAATGACACGTATGGTTTTGAGCTCAGGAAAAACCGTATTTTTGATGCCGTCAATGTTGACCTTTGGATCATCGGCGATGAGCTCCTCGAATGAATAAATCTGGTCGGCAAATTCCTCGGGGAAAACACCTGGGAGCTTTTCAAGGCAGAGAAATTCCGTCTTGCCGCGCTTGGAGGACAGAGCCTTGAGCAGACGTGGGTAGGGGTTTTCAGAGTTAAAATAGGTTACAGCCAGCTTTTTAGGTAAATGCGGCTTGAGCTGCGCGTCCAGGTCATGCAGGAGCGCCTCCAGATCCACAGGCTTATTTTCCCTTTGATAATCCTTAACCATGGCGTTGATATCCCGGTTAATGGTGGGGTTATTATAACCGCAGCTCCACAGCAGACTGTCCGTATAAAAGCTGAGGTACATATTTTCATCGGTGTCGGTCAGAGTTTGAAGGCTTCCCTTGGAAATATCAACAATCCCGTCGAAGGAATCCGTCAATTCCTCATTAAACATTTTTTTGGTTTCGTTTTTACTCATGTTTACCTCCCTCTAAATAGAACTAACCTTATTTTCCCTTAAAACTAAGAAAATGACAAGTGATTTTAATAAATTCCGGGATAACCTGAAATAAAAAAGCAACGTCCTTAAAGGAACGTCGCTTTTCTTAAGAATTTAATTATTTGGTTGCATCAACAGCGTTTAACGCATCGTTAATGGAACGGACCATTGCTTCCGGATCAATGCCGTGGGCAAGACATCCCTGTTCAATATTTTCAAAGCGGGCAGCCATACAGCCAAAGCAGTGCATTCCATATGCCTGGAAAACCGGCACAGAATCAGGATATTTTTCAACGGCTTCTAAGATGCCCATATCTTTTGTTACTCTATCCATATTGTTCACCTCCAAATGGTTATTATAATCATACTATACCCTTATTATATAGTTTGAAAAAGATTTTGGCAAGAGTATAAAGAAAAAAGAAAGGCAATTACTTGAAAAAAATAAGAGGCCGTTGTATAATATATACGATAGGGGAATTTTCTATAAAGGGGTGTATAATGTGATAACCGACAAAGTAGTGGTACAAAACCGTGCTGGACTCCATGCAAAACCAGCATCTTTGTTTGTACAAACGGCCAATAAGTTCAAGAGCGAAATTTACATCAGTAAAGGCTCAACACGTGTAAACGCTAAAAGCATTATGGGTGTAATGATTTTAGCTGTTCAAAAGGGCGATGAGATCGTAATTGAAGCCTCGGGCGATGATGAAAAGCTCGCGGTCGAAAAGTTAATAGAACTCATTAATAATAAATTCGGTCTGCCCGATGAATCTTAACAAAATGTAAACTAAGAAAAGTATGGATGGGTTCATTCATACTTTTCTTTTGTTAACGCGGCATTTACCGCGCTTTTTACGATTTTAATGACAACAAAGGAGTTTTTATGCGCAAAATACTGATCGCCATTTCCTTCTTTACCCGCTTTCCCATAAAGCTGAAGGATGTGAGCGAGGAAGAATTTTATGATTCAATGATTTTTATGCCGCTCGTAGGTCTTCTGGTTGGGGCGATCCTGTTCGCGGTCTCCTGGGCACTATCCTATATTCATGTCATCCAGCTCCAGGCCCTCTTTACCATGATTGTCTATATCTGGATTACCGGCGGCCTGCATCTCGATGGCTTTGCCGATACAGTGGACGCCCTGTTCTCGGCCAGGGATCACGCGAAAATGATGGAGATTATGAAGGACAGCCGCCTGGGTTCCTTTGGGGCCATCGGCCTGATCCTGCTGTTTCTGACCATCTGGTCCTGCTATACAGTCATCCTGCCCGAAAACCTGTTGATTCTGATCCTTATGCCAGTTATCGGCCGATACTGCGCCATACAGACCTGCTGCTTCTCAACCTACGCCGAGGGCGGCGGCGGACTGGGGCGCCGGATTGTCGAGATGACCAAGCCCTGGCATGTGCTGCTCTATCTGGTGCTGATCCTGCCCTTTGCCTGGTTTGCCATTGGGCCGGTGGCTTTTTGGGCCGCACTGGGAACTATAGTCATCAATTTAGGGCTCATGCTCTATCTACAGCATAAAATCGGGGGCATTACCGGCGATACCATCGGCCTGACCATTGAACTGACCCAGACGATTTTTCTGGTGGTGCTGGCAGTTATTCAGGCGAATTGGATGCTTCTGGCAGCGTGATGGCTATGAAAAACCAATGCTTACCAACCAATCGGCAGGAAATGCGTGACCGCGGCTGGGCAGAGATTGACTTTGCCCTGGTTACGGGGGACGGCTATGTGGATCACCCCTCCTTTGGGGCGGCGGTGATCTCCCGGGTTTTGGAAAGCCATGGCTACCGGGTGGGCATTATCGCCCAGCCCGACTGGCACAGCACCGGGGATTTCGAGGTCTTTGGCCGCCCGCGCCTGGGGTTTATGGTGACAGCCGGGAACCTCGATTCCATGGTCAGCCACTATACTGTCAATAAAAAGAGGCGGAAAAAAGATGTGTATACGCCGGGAGGCGCTGCCGGCCGGCGGCCAGACCGGGCCACCATTGTCTACTGCGGTAAAATACGCGAAGCCTACAAGGATATTCCGCTGATTATCGGCGGGATCGAAGCCAGCCTGCGGCGTTTTGCCCATTATGACTACTGGCAGAATAAGGTGCGGCGCTCGATACTGTTTGACAGCCGGGCCGATCTTCTGGTCTATGGCATGGGCGAAAAAGCCATTGTCGAGATTGCGGACAGCCTTAATGCCGGCATTCCGGTATCCGAATTAAACTACATTAAAGGTACAGCCTGTATCATTAAAGAAATGCTTTCGGATTGTGTGGAATTGCCGGGCTGCGAAGCGGTGACCGCGGATAAAAAGGCTTATGCCGAAGCGGCAAAAGTCATTCATGGGAGCAATGATCCCTTTAACCCAAGGCCATTTATCCAGGCGACCGGCAACCGGTACCTGTGCCAGAATCCGCCGCAGATGCCGCTGACCGAGGCAGAGATGGACGAAATCTACGGACTGCCCTATACCTTTCGCCAGTGCGAAAGCTCGCTGGGAGACGGCGCGATTCCGGGAATTGAGGAAATAAAATTCAGTATTACAGCCAACAGGGGCTGTTTTGGGAATTGTCATTTCTGTGCCCTTGCCATTCATCAGGGGCGGTATATCCAAAAGCGAAGCAAGGCCTCCATTGTGGCCGAAGCAAAACGCATGATTAAAGATCCGGATTTTAAGGGCTATATCCATGATATCGGCGGTCCAACCGCTAATTTCAGAAATCCGGCCTGTGAAAAACAGAAAACAAAGGGCGTCTGCCCGCACAGGGAGTGTCTGTTTCCCAAGCCCTGCGAAAATCTGGACACGGACGAAAGTGAATATCTGGAGGTGCTGCGGGCAGTAAGGCAGCTGCCGGGCGTCAAGAAAGTATTTGTCCGCTCCGGCATTCGTTACGATTTTCTCCTGAAGGACAAAAATAAAAGCTTTTTTAAAGAGCTGGTGAAATACCACGTCAGCGGACAGCTGCGGGTAGCGCCAGAGCATGTGGCGGGGTCTGTGCTCCGCAGCATGGGAAAACCGGACTTTTCGGTTTATGAGCGTTTTCACCGGGAATTTGTCCAGTATGATAAACAGTTCAAGACCAATCAATTTGTGGTTCCTTATTTTATAACCGGCCACCCAGGCTGCACCCTGAGCGATGCCATCACCCTGAGTGAGTATATCCGGGACCATGGCGCTGTGCCCGAGCAGGTGCAGGATTTCTATCCGACGCCAGGCAGCATTGCCACAGCCATGTATTATACAGGCTATAATCCCTTTACCATGGAGTCCATGCATATTCCAAAGGACAGGGAAAAGCTGATGCAGCGCGCGTTGATCCAGTATAATCGGCCGGAGAACTACAAGCTGGTTCATGAGGCTTTGATAAAGGCCGGCCGGAGGGACCTGATCGGCAGCCACAAAGAGGCGCTGATCCCCGAAAAACCCCGCGGCGCAAAAATGGCCGGGGGAAAGGCTCCAGAGAAAAAGCCGGGAACCAAAGGTAAAAATAAAAGAAAAAATGGTGGTAAAAATGGAAATGGAAAAAAAACTAACCGAATCAATTGAAGACTATATTGAAACCATATATTTGGATTTTTCACAGGATAATCGGGGCGTCCGCATCACCGACCTTGCCCAGGCCATGGGGGTGAGCAAGGCCAGTGCCAACGACGCTGTCAAAAAGCTGAAATCCCTGGGCTATGTAGAGCATGAACGCTATGGCCAGATCTATCTGACCGACAGCGGCGAGGCCATGGGCATCAAAATCTATGAAAAACACTGCATTATTACCAAGTTTTTAAACCAGGTTCTGGATGTCAGCCCCAAGGTGGCAGAAAATGACGCCTGCTGTATTGAGCATATCATCAGCGATGAAACCTTTGAAAAGATGAAAGCCTATCTGAAGGATAGCGAATAAAAAAGACCGTGCCGTTCACCGTGAGCGGCGCGGTTTTTTATATGACAGACCAGGCATTTTCTGTTACAATAATCCTAACCGAGAAAGGAAAAGAAACCATTGAAGATAAAAGAGAGAATCACCATCGTGTTAGAGGATATTACCCATAGCGGCGAGGGCGTTGGCCGGGTCGACAATATGATCGTATTTGTGGACGGCGGCGTGCCGGGCGACACGGTGGAAATTGAGATAACAGCTATCAAAAAGACCTATATGACCGGAAAGATTTTAAAATTGATTATCCCTTCCGGGAAACGGCAGGAGCCGCCGTGCCCTTATTTTGGCCGCTGCGGCGGCTGCCAGCTCCTGCAGGTGCAGTACGATGCCCAGCTTGCCATCAAGCATAAAATCGTCACCGACGCACTGGAAAGAATCGGCGGGATTAAGGACGTTCCGGTAAACGCCGTGATCGGCATGGAGACGCCATACCGCTACCGCAATAAAGCCCAGTTTAAAATCAGCGGTAAAGGCGTGGGCTTTTTCGCCAAGCGAAGCCATCAGATCGTCCCCATCGAAGACTGCCTGACCCAGCCCGAAAGCTGTGTACAGGTCATTGAAACCTTTAACGCGCTGTTGAAAGACGGCTGCTTTGAGCTTTACGACGAGCAGCAGCATACAGGCTTTTTGAGAGGAATTGTCCAGAGAACCAACGAGCAGGGCGAAAATATGATTGTGATCGTGGGAAACGGAAAAAAACTCAAGCATAAAGATAAAATTCTTCAGGCCATTACCGAGAGAATTCCAGACGTGCGCTCCGTCTACCTGAATGTCAATACTACCAGAGGGAACGCCGTGCTGGGCAGAGAAAACCACCTGCTGCTGGGCACACCGCAGATTGAGGAGCGCATTGGCGATCTGAGCTTTCTGATCTCGCCCAATTCCTTTTTCCAGGTGAATACCCGCCAGACAAAGGTGCTGTATGATCTGGTGAAAAGGATGGCCGCCTTAACCGGTGCCGAAACACTTTTCGACCTTTATTGCGGCACAGGCACCATCGGTCTGTACCTGGCCCGCGAAGCCGCCCAGGTCTATGGCATCGAGATTGTGGAAAACGCCGTCCTCGACGCCCAGGAGAACGCTGAGCGCAACCAGATCGAAAATATCCGCTTTATCCAGGGAAAATCCGAAACAGAAGCCCCGAAATTGGCAGACGAAGGCATCCACCCCGATGTCATTGTCCTCGACCCGCCCAGAAAAGGCTGCGACCCCGCGCTCCTGGAAATGATCAAAAACCTGGCAGTCCCCAAAGTCGTCTACGTTTCCTGCAACCCCTCTACCCTGGCCCGCGACCTGAAAATTCTGCGTGAGTATGGGTATCAGGTGCAGGAGGTACAGCCTGTGGATTTGTTTCCTGGGACGGGGCATGTGGAGACGGTATGTTCGTTGACTCAAAAATAAAAATATCGAAAAAACGACCGGATGAAAGAAAGGAAAAAATCATGGCTAAAAAGAACAACGCCAATATTGGTTTTGAAAAACAAATATGGGATGCTGCCTGTGTCCTTTGGGGGCACATTCCGGCAGCAGAATATAGAAAAGTAATTGTAGGGCTTATTTTCCTGCGTTATATTTCCAGTTCATTCGAGCGTCGTTATCAAGAGCTTGTCGCTGATGGTGATGGGTTTGAGGACGACCATGATGCATACACAATGGAAAATGTATTCTTTGTACCAGAAAAAGCAAGATGGAGTGTTATTTCTTCATCAGCTCACGCACCAGAGATTGGCACTGTCATTGATAATGCAATGAGAGCAATCGAAAAAGAAAATGCCAGCCTTAAAAATGTATTACCAAAGAATTATGCCAGCCCTGACCTTGATAAACGGGTATTGGGCGATGTAGTCGACCTTTTTACCAATATGGATATGGGTGGTACAGAAGACAGCAAAGATCTTTTAGGACGTACCTATGAATACTGTATCGCACAGTTTGCGGCATATGAAGGCGTTAAGGGTGGAGAATTCTATACGCCATCAAGTATCGTAAAGACACTCGTCGCTGTTTTAAAACCATATAGTAATTGTCGGGTATATGATCCTTGTTGTGGTTCTGGAGGTATGTTTGTCCAGAGTGCAAAATTTATTCAGGCCCATAGTGGAAATAGAGGCTCTGTCTCTGTATATGGTCAGGAGTCCAATGCGGATACATGGAAAATGGCCAAGATGAACATGGCCATACGTGGCATTGATGCTGACTTTGGTCCATATCAAGCGGACACATTTTTTAACGATTTACACCCGACATTGAAAGCTGATTTCATTATGGCAAATCCTCCGTTTAATCTGTCGAACTGGGGACAGGATAAGCTGTTGGAGGACGTCCGCTGGAAATATGGAGTACCACCCGCCGGAAATGCCAACTACGCCTGGATTCAACATATGATCCATCACCTTGCCCCAAACGGGAAAATTGGTTTGGTACTTGCCAATGGTGCATTATCGACTCAGTCCAGTGGCGAGGGTGAAATCCGTAAAAAAATTATAGAGGCTGATTTGGTAGAAGGGATCATTGCCATGCCAACGCAGCTTTTTTATAGTGTTACGATTCCTGTGACATTGTGGTTTATCAGTAAAAACAAAAAGCAAAAGGGAAAAATCTTGTTTATCGACGCGCGTAAAATGGGATATATGGTTGATCGTAAGCATCGTGATTTCACAGATGATGATATCTCTAAGCTTGCAGATACCTTTACGGCTTTCCAAGATGGTATTCTGGAAAATGTGAAGGGCTTCTGCTCAGTCGCTGATCTTGCCGCAATTGAAAAGCAGGATTATATCCTCACCCCTGGACGCTATGTAGGTATTGAGGAGCAAGAGGATGATGGAGAGCCCTTTGAAGAAAAAATGAACAGGCTTACATCTGAGCTGTCGGATATGTTTGCCAAGTCGCATGAATTGGAGGAGGAAATTCGAAGAAAGCTGAAGGCGATCGGGTATGAAATATAAATTAGAGCAACTTGCCAGAATTAAGTATGGGAAAAATCAGAAAAAAGTCGTATCTGACAATGGTACTATACCAATTTATGGCACAGGGGGATTGATGGCATATGCTATGGAACCTCTTTATGATAAACCGTCTGTCCTGATTGGAAGAAAAGGGTCAATAGATAAAGTCAGATATGTTACGCATCCGTTCTGGACGGTAGATACTTTGTTCTACACAATAATAAATGAAAAAATTGTAAGACCTCAATATTTGTATTATCTTATGAAACAGGTCGATTTGCTTCAGCTTAATGAGGGAACTACAATCCCAAGTTTGAGAACGGAAACCCTTAACCGATTAGAATTCGATGTGCCATATTTAAAAGAACAGGATAAAGTAATATCTGTTATCGAACCGATTGAACGGAAAATTGAACTAAATACTGCGATAAACAAGAATTTAGAGCAGCAAGCAGATGCAATATTCACTCAGGAATTCCTTGAATTTGACGAACTGCCAAATGGTTGGAAACAAGGCAGTTTGCTTGATATTGCTGACTATCTAAATGGTCTTGCAATGCAAAAGTATCGTCCAAAAGATGTTGAAAAAGGTATCCCTGTTCTGAAAATAAAGGAACTTCGGCAAGGCGCTTGTGACGCTAACAGCGATTTATGTTCCCCGAGTATCAAACCAGAATATATCGTCCATGATGGGGACGTGATATTCTCTTGGTCCGGTAGCCTTCTTGTCGATTTTTGGTGTGGAGATATCTGTGGATTGAACCAGCACTTGTTCAAAGTATCTTCAAGTCAATATGACAAATGGTTCTACTATGCGTGGACTAATTATCACCTGTCTAAGTTTGCAGCCATTGCGGCTGACATGGCAACAACTATGGGGCATATAAAACGTGAAGAACTTTCCAAGTCAGAGGTCTTTATTCCATCTGATGCAGACTATTTTCGCATTGGTAGCGTTCTTGCTCCAATTTATAAATTGATAATTACTAATCGCATTGAAAATCGCAAATTGGTTACATTACGGGATATTCTTTTGCCACAACTCATGTCCGGCGAGCTTGATGTTTCAGACATCGACATTTAAGCCGCTAAATTCTTGTTTAAAATATACCAATAGCTCTTGCGAGTGGTGAGAGTTGAATTAAGGGACTGCCACTCCATAGTCGTTCTCTATAATGAAAAGGAGAAATGACTATGAAACAAAAACTAATCACAGAAGTTTTACAGGGGATGCTTGGCACCTTGAATAATGCACAGCTTGAAAAATTGCAAAAAGTGCTGGAGCATACCTTGTTTGACAAAGAAGTCACTGAGGCTGTATCAGATGATATGGTTGCACCCAATACAAAACTTTTAGATGCTTTCCTTGCGGCAAAACGCATCGAAGGCTGTTCTGAAAGATCGTTGACATATTATAAAACCACGATAGAAACAATGCAGAAAAAGGTGGATAAAAGTATTCAAACAATCGAAACAGAAGACCTTCGTACTTATCTCACAGAGTATCAAAAAGAGAAGCAATCCAGTAAAGTGACCATTGATAATATTCGAAGAATTCTATCCAGTTTCTTTGCTTGGCTGGAAGATGAAGATTATATCATCAAAAGTCCAGTACGTCGGATTCATAAGGTGAAAGCGGCATTGACGATCAAGGAAACTTACACAGATGAAAATCTGGAAACCATGCGTGATAATTGTGTGGAACTTCGGGATTTGGCGTTGATTGATATGCTTGCTTCAACTGGAATGCGTGTCGGTGAGCTGGTGCTATTAAATCGTAGAGATATCAATTTCGAAGAAAGAGAGTGCGTTGTATTTGGTAAAGGCAGCAAGGAGCGCATGGTTTATTTTGATGCCAGAACAAAGATACATTTGCAAAACTACTTGGATAGTAGAATAGATGATAATCCAGCATTGTTCGTTTCACTTAAGGCACCATATAATCGCTTGAAAATTGGCGGCGTTGAGGTAAGACTTCGTAATCTTGGAAAACAGCTTGGAATCAACAAAATGCACCCGCATAAGTTCAGGAGAACGCTTGCGACGATGGCAATTGATAAAGGAATGCCGATTGAGCAGCTACAACAACTGCTGGGACACCAGCGGATAGATACGACATTGCAATATGCAATGGTAAAACAGAGCAACGTAAAAATTGCTCATAGAAAATTTATAGGATAGAGAGATATGAAAAAATGACAGGGTGGAAGAAAGTTTGTCTCGGAGATATCATTGAAGCAAATGGTAGTACCTATTCTTCAAAAGATGACTGGAGTTTTGTGAATTATTTAGATACAGGAAATATCACTAAGAATGAAATTGGAAACATTCAGTTTATAGACTTAACTTGCGAAAAACTTCCGAGCAGAGCAAAAAGGAAGGTTAAGTTTGATAGCATCCTTTATTCGACTGTTAGACCTAATCAGCTACATTATGGAATAGTAAAGAAACAGCCTGAAAATTTTTTGGTTTCAACAGGATTTATTGTTGTTGATGTAGATACCACACAGGCTGTTCCTGATTTTGTGTATTATCTCCTTACACAGAATGAAATTACTGAGCATTTGCAGGCAATTGGTGAACAAAGTGTTTCTGCTTATCCATCAATTAAACCTACAGATATTGAAAACATAGAAGTGTTTTTGCCTGATATGGAAAGACAGAAGAAAATTGTATCAATTCTTATATCAATTGATAATAAAATAAGAGAAAATAAAGCGATAAACAAGAATTTAGACTATCAATTGGTAGCTTAAAGGTCGATTTCAGAGATATTCAATTCACCAGACATAAGTTTCGGAAGAAGACTATCTCTGAGCATCTTAAGATTTCTGTTTTCTGTAATGTTTAAGGTTATTGCTCATACATACTTCCGCATATGTCATTGAATTTTTCAAGCATTTGTATCTGGAATAACGACGTTCAATGAGCGTTGTGGAATTTAGGTTTAGTTCCCCAAGTTATTCGCCAGTACCGTATGGACTGGAAATTAAATATATATCTTGTCCAGATGAACCATTTGTCATTTTTGGTTGAATCTGGGAACGAAAAACTGTTCCTACATTAGCACCTACATTTGAAATAATGATTTCATCACCATGTAGACTACTTTTAGATAAAAAATCATAAGATTCATCAGAAATGTATATCATTTCTGAAATATCAAAATTATTATTGTAGTCAGTTAAACGTATTAATACATTGTTTGTTTCCTCTGATAAATAAGTTACATTTTCTGCTAGTGATTTAAAGCTGCCATTCGCGACATAATCAGTAACTAGCACATCGAGTTCGGATATACTTTTTTTAGACCAACTATCGGCAAAGGCTTATCTCCATATATGTAAGGACCAAACCATGAGTTAAAGATTGCTAATGCTTGCTGCTCTAAATTCTTGTTTAAAATGAAACGATAAATAAAAATCAAGCCTCAGATGGAGGCGTTGCGATAGAAAAAACGACAAAGGAGTGATAACTATGCCAGGATTTTATACAGAAGCGGATTATGAAAATTCGATCATAGAATTATTTCAAAATATGGGGTACCGCTATGTTTATGCCCCGGATCTTGAGCGGGATTTCCATTGCCCTTTATATGAAGATGAGCTTAATGAGGCGCTGCATCGCCTGAATGATATGTTGCCTGAAGATGCGATTCAGGATGCACTATATAAGCTCAAAAATTTTGAGAATGGCGAGTTGGTACAACAGAATGCTGTGTTTATGGACTACCTGCAGCATGGTATCGAAGTGCGCTACTTTTTAGAAGGCGAGGAACGCTCCGGTCTCGTCTATCTTGCAGATTTTAAAAATCCTGAAAACAACTCCTTTGTTGTAGCAAATCAGTGGACATTTGTTGAAAATAGCAATAAGCGTCCAGATATACTATTGTTTCTTAATGGGATGCCAGTCGTACTTGTGGAGTTGAAATCTCCGTCACGAGATGAAACAGATGCATCAGAAGCTTATTTGCAGATACGTAACTATATGCAGGAAATTCCATCCATGTTTATTTATAACTGTATCTGTGTTATGAGCGACCACCTGACCTCAAAAGCCGGAACGATTACCTCCGGCGAAGACCGTTTTATGGAGTGGAAAACCAAAGATGGAAATTATGAAAATACGCAATATGCTCAGTTCGATACTTTTTTTGAAGGAATGTTTGACAGAGAACGGTTGCTGGATATTATAAAGAATTTTATCTGCTTTTCCAATGAAGGATTAATACAGTTTAAAATACTTGCTGGCTATCACCAGTATTTTGCTGTTAATAAAGCGGTAGAATCCACAAAGAAGGCGTCATTGACCGATGGAAAAGGCGGCGTCTTCTGGCATACACAGGGCAGTGGAAAGTCCCTGTCGATGGTATTCTATGCGCATTTATTGCAAGATGCTCTGGACAGTCCTACGATTGTTGTTCTTACGGATAGAAATGATCTTGATGACCAGCTTTATGGGCAATTTGCGAAATGTAAAAATTTTCTTCGTCAGGAACCAGTGCAGGCTGAAAGCCGAGAACATTTAAAAACTTTATTAGATGGCAGACAGGCGAACGGTATTATTTTTACCACTATGCAAAAATTTGAAGAATCCCAAGAGTCGCTATCTGAACGTCGAAATATTATTGTTATGGCCGATGAAGCACATCGTGGACAGTATGGTCTAAAAGAAAAAGTAGACGCTACAACGGGAAAAATCAAGGTCGGGACTGCGCGCATCATTCGCAACAGTCTGCCAAATGCTACCTATATTGGTTTTACCGGAACGCCGATTTCTACAAAGGACAGAAGTACGCGTGAGGTCTTTGGTGATTATATTGATGTTTATGATATGACACAGGCAGTGGAAGATGGCGCAACTAAACCGGTTTACTATGAGAGTCGTGTTATCAATTTAAAGTTGAACACGGAAACTCTGAAATTGATTGATGCCGAGTATGACATTATGGCAAACAATGCTGATCCAAAGGTCATTGAAAAAAGTAAGCGTGAGCTAGGACAAATAGATGCAGTTCTTGGAAATGACCAGACGATCGCATCATTGGTTGATGACATTCTTGATCACTATGAGAATTATCGTGAAAATATGCTGACGGGAAAAGCTATGATTGTTGCTTATTCTCGTGCTATCGCTATGAAAATATATCGCCGCATTTTGAAACTTCGTCCGGGATGGACAGAAAAAGTGGCGGTCGTTATGACAGAAAGCAATAAAGATCCTGAGGAATGGCGTCAGGTGATTGGCAATAAGCGGCATAAAGATGAACTTGCAAAGAAGTTTAAGGATAACAATGGCCCATTAAAGATAGCGATTGTTGTCGATATGTGGCTGACTGGGTTTGACGTTCCCTCTCTTGCAACCATGTATGTCTATAAACCGATGCAGGGGCACAACCTGATGCAGGCGATTGCACGCGTCAATCGTGTGTTTAAAGATAAAGAAGGTGGACTGGTTGTAGATTATGTTGGGATTGCTTCCGCTCTGAAGGAAGCGATGAATGATTATACGAATCGTGATAGGAAGAACTATGGCGATACAGACGTCGCAAAAGTAGCATTTCCGAAGTTTTTGGAAAAATTGTCTGTTTGCCGTGATATATTTCATGGATATGATTACTCAAAATTTATGACAGGGTCCGACTTGGAACGCTCTAAAGCGATAAGCGGTGCAGTTAATTTTATTGTTGCAGTAGACAGAGAAAAGGAACGAGATGACTTCATCAAGGAATCTCTGATGCTCCGTCAGGCATTATCATTATGTGCGTCTTTGGTTGAAGAACAGTTACGAATAGAAGCGGCGTTTTTTGAGGCAGTGCGTGTTTTAGTAATGCGCTTAATGAATAAAGGAGAAGGTAAGAAAATTTCTTTGCTAGAAATGAATGCCCGAATCAATGAACTTTTAAAACAGAGTATTAAGAGTGATGGCGTTATCAATTTGTTTTCGGATGTTTCTGAGGAATTTTCCTTGTTTGATCCAAAATTTCTTGATGAAATATCAAAAATGAAAGAGAAAAATCTTGCTGTCGAACTGTTGAAAAAACTGATTGCAGAACAAGTACAGATTTATCGCCGCACCAACGTTGTAAAATCAGAAAAATTCAGTGAAATTATACAGAGTGCAATGAACAGGTATCTGAATGGGATGCTGACAAACGAACAGGTCATTGAAGAACTGTTAAATCTGGCTAAGCAGATAGCGGCTGCACAGATGGAAGGAAATCAACTTGGACTAACGGCTGATGAGCTTGCCTTTTATGATGCGCTGACGAAGCCGCAGGCCATTAAAGATTTTTATGAAAATGAAGAGCTGATTGCGATTACTAAAGAGTTGGCAGAAACACTTCGAAAGAACAGAACAATTGACTGGCAAAAGCGTGATTCTGCCAGAGCTAAGATGCGAATGATGATAAAAAAACTATTGAAAAGGCATCGTTATCCGCCTGAAGGTATGGAAGATGCAGTACAAACTGTTATGACACAGTGTGAACTGTGGACAGATAACTCTGATATGGAAGAAAAAACGATCCCTTTTTATAAAGAAGCCACTTACGACATAGAGGCCCAGACTGTATCAATGGTTGCTGAGTGTACTACTTCATACGAAAAAGAATAATAGGGGAGATTGCCAAGATGGATGCGACAAAAGGAAATATATATGCAATATTGAACGGAAACAAACAGTTTTTGATTCCTGTCTATCAGCGTTACTATAGTTGGGACCTAGAACAGTGCAAACGGCTGTGGGATGATATTGTAGAAATGCAAAAGAAGAACAAAGCAGGTCATTTTGTAGGTTCGATTGTTAATATTGCGGAACAGGCTATGCCTACTGGCGTTCAGAAGTTTATGATTATCGACGGACAGCAGCGAATGACGACGTTGGCCTTGCTGCTGATTTCTTTAAGAGATTATGCAATAGAACATCCAGAAGATACTACAATAAATTTTCGACGTATTAATAGTATGTTGTTAAAAAACGAGTATGAAATTGGCGATGAGCAGTATAAATTGTTATTGACAGAGACTGACCGTGCAATGCTGATAGGTTTGGTAGAAAGAAATCTAATTCAAACCACAAGCTCATCACGAATATTGGAAAATTATCAATTCTTTTCAGATTGTATTGTAGATATGGAATTGAAACCGGCAGAAATTTATGAATCTATCGGAAAACTTCAGATTGTAAACATCACTCTTGATCGTGCGGTGGATGATGCACAGGCCATTTTTGAAAGCCTGAATTCCACAGGCAAAGAGCTGTCAGAGTCTGATTTAATTCGAAATTATGTTTTGATGGGATTGGAAACCAGTGAGCAGAATTATGTGTATACGCATCAATGGAGGCCTATGGAGTTGCTTTTTGATTATGAAAAGCAGGATTCGATCATGGATAAATTTTTCCGTGATTATCTGACCATGAAATTGACACGCATTCCCAAGATTAACTGTGTCTATGAGGAATTTAAAGCATATCATTTGAATTGTGAGTTTGCCTCCGTTCGTGAATTGTGTGAGGATTTGCTGACCTATGCGAAATATTATACAGATATGATTTTTAGACGTAGTTTAAATCCGAATGTCAAAGCGTTATATACGGATATCCATGCTTTGAGAATGGATGTTGCATATCCATTTCTATTGAAAGTGCATAGCGATTGTGCAGAAGGAGCCATTACTGAGGAGAACCTGATTGAAATCATGAAAATGTGCATCAGTTATGTTTTCCGTAGAAGTATTTGTGATATTCCGACAAATTCACTGAACAAGACGTTTGCAACTCTGCGCAATAAAATTCGTACAGATGATTATGTTAATTCTATTAAAGCATTCTTCATATTAAGGGACGATTACAAGGAGTTTCCTGATGACGACAAGTTTGGAAAAGCCCTTGTTACAAAGGATATTTATAATATGCGCTCCAGAAATTTTATCTTGAGTCATTTGGAGAATTTCGGGAACAAAGCTCCAATTATTATAGAAAATTATACAATCGAGCATATTATGCCGCAGAGTAGCAATTTGAAGGATGAATGGAAAACAATGCTTGGCCCAAACTGGCGTGAAATACAAAAAACTTATCTTCATACAATTGGTAATCTTACGCTTACTGCTTATAATTCTGAAATGAGCGATAATCCGTTCATGATAAAGATGGAGATGGAAGGCGGATTTAAGGAGAGTGCGCTTCGGTTGAATGCTTACCTTGTTAAACTTACAGAGTGGAATGAACAGCGAATTAAAGAACGCGCAGCTTTACTAAGTGATAAAGCAAAACAGATATGGCAATACCCAGATTTAGAACCAGAAGAATTAGCTCCATACCAGATAGAAGAAAAGCCTACGCAGCGTTACACATTAGAATCCTATAATATTAACGCCTTTACAAAAATGCTATTTGAAATGCTTGACCGACGTATTATGAATTTGTCACCGGACGTAAAGAGAGAGTTTAAAAAGCTTTACATAGCCTATAAACTAGACACAAACTTTACAGATATCGTAGTGCAGAAACAGCGCTTGCGTATTTCGCTAAATATGAAATACCCAGAAATAATCGACCCTAAAGGAGTGTGCAGAGATATCACAGGTATTGGCCGGTGGGGCAATGGTGATGTTGAGTTATTTTTTGAACATACATCTGAAATAGATGATGTGATGGAATTAATTGAGCAGTCTTATCGAATGCAGGCTGATTAAAATCAGAAAAAACAATTACAGTCAGATGAAATATTTAGGATATTATTTTGAGGTTCAGATAAATCGATATTATGTAGATAGATGCTTTAATTATAGATACAAATTAAAGATGTAAATGAATTAAAATGGATGGATACCATACCTTAAAAGAAAAATGAAATTTGAACATTATCGGAAAAAATAGATTGTTTAGATTACACCTTCACTTACATAGAAAGGACACCTCATGGAGAACTTAATCCTCATCCCACCCACCAAAGCAAACAAAACTGCAATACTGGCGTTCAAAAATGAATTTTTTCAAGCCGGCGAAAGAGTCATCAACGGCAGCGCGCTTCTCGATCAGATGGATTATGAGGAGTGGCTGGAAAACATTAGAAGAAATGGAGAGTCTCAAACAGTACGGGAAGATTGGGTGGTGTCCTCGACGTTTTTGGCAGTTCGTGAACAAGATCAGCGGATTGTGGGGATTGTTGATCTTCGTCACAGTCTGGGTCAGCCTTTTCTTGCGGAATACGGGGGACATATTGGCTATGCTGTCCGCCCTTCGGAGCGCGGAAAAAGCTATGCGGTGCAGATTTTATCGCTGGCGCTGGAGGCGGCTCAGGAGCTGGGGCTTGAGGCAGTGATGCTGGGTTGCTACGCGGATAATATGGGATCAATCAAAACGATGCTGAAATGTGGTGGTGTATTAAAAGAGGAGAAGCCTTATATTGATGGAAAGCCCATGTGCATTTATTGGATTACCATCAAGGAGGGATCTGTCCGCAGGCTCATACAAAAAGATATGGAACGTGCAGCGGAAATCGTCAATCGTTGCTGGAAAACCACTTATGCGGGCTATGTGGACCCTGTGCAGCTTGGTGAAGTGTGGTGCGGCAAACGCAGAGAGGCCATTAAAGACGAATTCCGGACAAACGGGCTGGGGAATTATGTGTTTGACGAAAAAGGAGTGAAAGGCATACTCTCCTGTGGCAAAAGTGCAGATGCGGATAAGCCCGAGGCCTTTGAGCTCTGGCGGATATATGTTGATCCGGCGTTTCAGGCGCAGGGGATCGGCAGTAAGCTGCTGGCGTTTGGAGAAGCGCTGGCAAAAGAGCGGAATTATCAGGAAATGGTTATCTGGGCTTTTGAAAAAAATGAAAATGCCTGCATGTTTTATAAAAAGCATGGCTACAAACCAGATATTACGCAGCATCTGGGTGAAAACTTTAATGCTGAGGGGCTCAGATTTATAAAGTCATTATAAAAAATCCCCTGTCGATAAAGGCAGGGGGTTTTTGCTTTGGCCGGTTAGTTAATTTTCAGATTTAACGGCTTCCAGTATTTCAGCGATACCGGTTGCGCCCCATTTTACACAGTATGGAATCGAAAAAGATTCATCATGAAACGCATTGAGTGCGTCAAGCGTTTCCGGGGACAGCTTGGACATAATGGCTTCTAGGGCTTCAAAATGTTCATTTATTTCTTTAAGACGGACAGTGTCATTTTCTTTGATTTTCACAAAGTTACCTCCTGAAAGTGTTTAGCGATACTTTTCTTTTCTTTATTTTAACACGGTCTGCCTAAAACCTCAATGGCAGGCGGCCCTGAAATTTTTCAGAATATTTTCAGAATTTGTATGATAAAATATAGTTTCAAAAAGGTATATACTATTAAACAAAAAAGATTCCAAAAGAATGAATAAAAAGCACATTTTTACAGAAAAGGGATGAATAAATGAGTAAAAACAGGACATATGGTAAGTGGAGCATTCTGTTCACTGTGTTGATTATGACGTTTATGGTGACGTTGGATGGAAGTATTGTGAACGTGGCGCTTCCGGTCATGTCTGGCGAGCTGAATGCGAGCATGGGGGATATCGAATGGGTGGCCAGTATCTATCTTGTGGTCACCTGTGCCACGATTTTGATTTTTGGCCGATTAGGGGATATGATTGGCAAGGTTCGGATTTTTCAAATCGGGGTCATTCTTTTTACCATTGGATCATTGCTGTGCAGTATTTCCGGTACGCTGCCGCTCTTAATTGGCGCAAGGGTGGTGCAGGGACTGGGCAGTGCGGCAGCCCTCGCCAACAATCAGGGAATCATTACAGAGTCTTTTCCGCCCGATGAGCGGGGAAAAGCCCTTGGGTTTGTCAGCACCTTTGTGGCGCTGGGGAGTATGACCGGCCCGACCCTTGGCGGGATGATCCTCACGGTGCTTCCTTGGACTTATATTTTTTTGATCAACATACCGGTTGGGGTGCTCTCCTTTTTAATCGGCCTGAGAACGCTGCCGAACAAAAAACCGGCAAAGCCAGGACGTCTGGACGCTAAGGGATCGGTTTTGCTGCTGCTTTCAATACTGTTGCTGTTCGGCTCGTTTACCTTGCTGCAGAATGGTGTCAGCCTGCCGATTATCATCGGCATTATCGCCGGTGCGGTTTTTCTGGTATTATTTATTATGGTTGAAAAGCGGATGGACGATCCGCTGGTTCCCATCGGCATTTTCAAGAACAAGATGTTTTCCCTGAATCTTTTTACCATGCTGACAGCTTTTATCGCCATTGGGGCAAACAATATTATCATGCCTTTTTATCTCCAGGATGCCCGGCAGTTCAGCCCAGGAATGGCGGGACTTTTGATGACGGTTATCCCGCTGATCACAGCGGTTATGGGTCCCATCAGCGGCACCATGTCTGACCATATCGGCAGTGAGCTGCCAACCATGATCGGCCTTATCTTTACGACGGTCGGGCTGGCACTGATGACAATGCTCGGCATTGATACCACCATAGCGGTGATCATTCTTTTTCTCGCAGTTATCGCGGTGGGAAGCGCCTTGTTCCAGTCTCCAAATAACTCTTTGGTTATGGGCAGTGTCTCCCGGGATGAGCTGGGTCTGGTAGGCAGTCTGGCGGGACTGGTGAGGAATATGGGCATGTCGGTGGGAATCACGGCCGGGACATCCCTGCTGTACAGCCGGATGAGTGATATGGCGGGCTACCGGGTTACCAATTATATTCCTGGTCAGCCGGATGTCTTTTTATACGGCCTGCGCGCAGTCTATATCATGCTGGCGGTTGTTGTGTTCGTTGGAGCCTTATTAACCGTTATCCGTTTTGTCTATGCAAGGAGGCAGGATAGAAAACAGGTTGCTCAACAGGAAAAATAAAACAGAAAACCGGTGAATACAGTTAATTGGATGTATTCACCGGTTTTATTCATGCTCTCAGGATAAGAGGTCGATAAGGCTGATCTGTTTGCCTTCGTTTGGATTCTGGGGTTTCCCGGCAGATTGGCGTTTCAGCACAGCCTCGGGCAATTCGTTTAGAAACGGCGAAGGTTCTGACGAGGTGGTGAGGATCAGCTCATCTTTTGCCCGGGTCATCCCCACAAAGAACAGCCGCCGTTCCTCCTGAATATCGGATGGCAGCTTGCCGACTTCCAGGGGCATTATGCCTTTTTTGGCGCCGTAGAGGAATACAATGGGGAATTCCAGCCCTTTGGAACCGTGGAGGGTCATAAGGGTAACCGCGTCTGAGGTATAGGTTTTGTTCGCGCTTCTCTTCAGGTCGCCTTCCTCACCGAAGGTCAGTGTATCCATGAACTCAGCCAGCGTTTTGTAGAAGACGGTCATATCCAGAAATTTTGTGAAAGCCTTGCTCTCATTCAATCCGAGCTCGGCAGCCCAGTCTTCTAAAAGTTTTTGTGGCTTTGTACGCTTTGTTTTGGACTGGTATTTTTCCTTCAGATAGCGGTAGGGGCAGCGGCTGGTGTCAATCTGATCAGGTGTTTTAATCAAAATATCAGCGGTTTCCTCCGGGAGATCCCAGAGAAGCTTCAGGCACATTCTGAGGGAAAGCTGGTCTTCGGGGTCGAGGAGTGTCCTGAAGAAGCAGACGGTTCCCCGGACATTCCGATTCGTAAGAAAATCATCTCTGCCGGTAATAACATAGGGAATGCCCTCTTTTTTCAGGCAGGTTTCGAGCATTTCGGCCTGTCTGTGCGTACGGTAGAGCACGGCAATATCTGAAAAGCTGCGCATGGTCTGGCTGTCCTGGCGGTTATCGGCGGTTTCGGTGTCCAGCATATCGATCCCCCCGATGAGCCGGTTGATTTCACGGGCGATAAAAATCCCCTCTGACAGCTCGCTGGGAGCGCTCACCAGTTTGAGCGGTGTTCCCTTTGACTGGAAAGGCTGTATTTCACGCTTTGCGCCCTCGTTGTGGTTGATGACTTGGCAGGCTGAGGTGACAATTTCAGGAGTGGAACGGTAATTGTTCACAAGCCGGATGGTCTGGAGCTCTGGGTAATCGGCGGACAGGCGTTCAAAGCATCGGGCGTCTGAGCCGCGGAAGCCGTAGATGGACTGGTCGGGATCACCGATGACGAAAAGCTCTCGGCCATCGCGGTTCCAGGATTTGATGAGTTCAAATTGGATGGGACTGATGTCCTGGAATTCATCAACCAGTAAAAAGCTGTAATGATTTTTGCGGATGTTGTTTTTATCTTCGTCTTCCAGCATCACCAGCGTTTCGGAGAGAAGGTCATCAAAATCCAGTACAGATAAGGCTTTAAGCTGCTGGCCGTAATAATCGAAGGCGGCTTCTGAGAGGATATCGGATCCTTTTGAAAGTCCGGTTTTCATAAGGGAAACTTCTTTCAGAAATTGCTTTGCGGAAAGGCTCAGGCCAAAATGGCAGATGGTTTCCTCGGCGGTTTCAAGGGTTTCAAACGCATCAGCCAGTGTAAAACCTCCCCGGTGTTCCTTTAAAAGTTTATGGCAAAGGCTGTGAAAGGTTCCGATGTTTACCTGTCTGGCAGCTCGTTTTCCCAGCTCCTTTTCAAGCCGTTCCCGCATTTCGGCAGCGGCCTTATTTGTAAAGGTGACGGCGGTGATCTCCGTTGGCTTAACGCGCCGCTCATTGAGTAAATGAAGGATACGGGAAACCAGGGTTTTTGTTTTTCCGGTTCCCGGACCTGCGATGACGGCGATGGCTCTCCGCGCTGTTATGACAGCTTCCAACTGTTCTGCGTTGAGCGATTCTGTCACAATGGGATGCGGAGACTGGGCGGCTTCGGGTTCTTCGGGTTTGCCTGCGGCGGGCAGCTGCTTTGCGGCTTTTTCTTTCCTGGGCATCTGCGCCAGTTCTGAAGACGCAAAGAGGCTGACCTGGCCGTCAAGGGCATTTAGCTCAGAATCGTCAATAAGTTTGACCTTGCCGTATTCGCCATCGTAACCGGGGATTCGTTCAACCTCACCTTTTCTCAGGCGGTTAATACCCTCTGAGATGAGAAAGCCCGCGGCTTTTTTAATGTCCTCGACGGGTGTCTCGCGAAGAATCGAAAACTCTGGCCCCAGCTTTTGCAGCATTTCCATGTAATCTTTTTGCACTTTCACACTGGCTGCTGAGCGTCCTGTGGAGGCGGCGATGACTTCCGGAAGGGGGACAAGGCTTTCGTAGGGGCGGGCATTTTTAAGCAGATAACCATCCTCCCGGTCCGCGAGCTGCTCGACACGGTGGGAGACGCCGATGGTCAGCTTTCTGCCGCAGACCGGGCATTTCCCATTGTACGGTTCTGCCTCCTGTGGGCTTAAGCACAAATGGCATTTCCGGTGTCCGTCATAATGATACTTTCCTTCTTCGGGGAAGAACTCGATGGTCCCTGCCAGTCCTTTACCTTCCTGGATCGCGCCGGAGAGCCCTTCATAGCTGAGCTCAATGTCCATTAAATTGGCTTCACGCCCCAGCTTGGCGGGAGAATGAGCGTCAGAATTTGAGATGAGCTGATAGCCGTCGAGGGCCGAAAGACGCCAGTTCATGGGAGGGTCAGAGGATAAGCCGGTTTCCAGCGCACGGATATGGGGTGTGAGGTCCTCAAAGCATTCTTCGATGGTATCAAAGCCTGAGAAAGCGCCGAAAAGGGAAAAATGCGGCGTCCAGATATGGGCGGGAATATAGATGGCATCCGGGCAGGTTTCAAGCATGATCTCCAAGAGGTCGCGGCAGTCAAGCCCCAGTATAGGCCGTCCGTCGGAGTGAATATTGCCGATGGCCTCCAGCTTTTTGGCAAAGAGCTCGGCGGATTCAAGACTTGGCAGCAGAATAACACTGTGTACCTTGCGCACCTTACCATTCTTTTTATAGATTGAACTGATCTCCCCAGTGATGACAAAACGCGGGTCGGTTTTGACGCCTGCGGTATCGTCCTTTAAGCGGAAGTCTGTTTTTAAGGTATAGAGGCCCGGCTCGGCTGGCTCAAGTTTTTCCTTTAGTTCTTCACGCCACGCCGGATGGGTAAAATCGCCGGTTCCAAGAATATCAATACCTTTTCTTCTTGACCAGAGATCCAGATGCTCTGGCGTACACTCCTTGCTGGTGGCTCTTGAGTAACGGGAATGTATATGTAAATCTGAAATAAACAAAATGATCACCTGCTTCTAATTTAAGATATGCTTAATTATAGCCTTTTTCCCCTGAATGTACAAGGGAATAGAGGCTGACAGCCTATGGCTTTTTTATTTTGTCAGCTTTTATTCTTTCTTAGTAAATGTTATAATAGAATTAATTTAATTGTAAACAATTAAAACAGATGATGAGGATAAATAAGGATGTGAATCCAATGGACAAACGAAAAAAATATAAAGAACGTTTATTACAAATTGATCAAGATTTATTTGAGCTAAAACCTTTGTTGATCGATAATAAAAGCTTAAAGGAAAATGCGGATTATCTGGCAGAATTTTTAAGGCGTTATCTGCCCATAAACCAGCTGGCGCTGGCGCAGATATCGAATGAAGGCAGCATAAAGGAAAGCGCTTTCTGGAAAAATGACCAGAATGAGGATTTTTGGATGGCTGTTATTCATGAACATATGGATAAGTGGCAGAATGAAAAGGACATCCTGTCTGTTTTTGATATAGTGGAGGCAGACAGCGATAAAGCTTCCATTTATGCGTTGTTTCCAGTGGCCTGTGAGGATAAACTTGCAGGCGCACTCCTGGTACAGAAGCCTGAACAGACAGGATTGTGGAGTGAGGAGGAAACGGCCCTTCTCGAATTGATGGCGTCCACGATCAGCGTGACGCTGGTTAACCGTGCGCGTTATGAGGAGTATGCTCTTCAGGGCTATGTTTTCAATGAGCTGATGGACAATACCAGCACAAATATCTATGTCACAGATGTTGAGACTAATGAAATACTCTTTATGAACAAGGCGATGCAGAAGTCCTTTGGAATTGAAAAGCCTGAGGGGAAAATCTGCTGGCAGGTTCTTCAAAAGGGGATGGGAGGCCCCTGCCCATTTTGTCCTGTGCCGGCGCTTTTGAAGGATGAGGACGAGCACCCTTCTATTGTCTGGGAGGAAGAAAATACGCGAACTGGCATTACCTATAAAAATTATGACAGCTTTATGCAGTGGACAGATGGGCGCACCGTTCATTTCCAGCAATCCGTCGACAATACAACCACCAGGCAGCTTGAAAAGGCAGCTGCCACCGATGAGCTGACCGACCTGCTGAACCGGAGGGCGGGAAAGCTGGCATTGGGCCATACGCTCAGCCAGGCAAAGCGGGATAAAATCCGGGTGATTGTGGGCATGTATGATGTCAACGACCTTAAGGAGGTCAACGATACTTATGGACACGCGGAAGGCGATGTTTTACTGAAGACCATTGCCAGAAATATTAAGGAATGCCTGACGCCGCAGGATTACATATTCCGGCTGAGCGGCGATGAGTTTATCATTGTTTTCAAAGATACTGACCTCACCGCCTCCAAGGAAAAAATCCGCCGCGCCCGAGAGCGGATACAGTTTTTTAAGGAGGATAGTCAAAAGCCTTATGAGATGAACTTCTGTTGTGGTTATGAAGAAATTGAGCCCGGGGACCAAAGGACCATCACGGAGATTCTTACAAACGTTGATGAGAAAATGTATGAGAAAAAAAGGCTGTTCCACATTCAAAAGGCAGAAGAAAAGTACCGAAAGGATGGGGAAAAGCAGGGGCGGACAAAAAACTTCAGTTATGATAAGGAGCATCTTTACGATGCGCTGGTCCAGAGCACGGATGATTATATCTATGTGTGCAATATGAAGACGAACACCTTCCGTTATCCAAAGGCCATGGTGGAGGAGTTTGAGCTTCCCGGCGAGGTGGTCGAGAACGCCGCTGCCGTTTGGGGAGCGAGAGTTCACGATCTGGATAAAAAGGCCTTTCTTGAATCAAATCAGGAAATAACGGACGGCCGTACAGACTGCCACAGCGTCGAATACCGCGCTAAAAACCGCAAGGGCGAATGGGTTTGGATGCGGTGCAGGGGCCATCTGGAACGTGACGAAGCCGGAGAGCCGACGCTTTTTGCCGGCATTATCACAAATCTGGGCAAAAAAAATAAAATAGACCACCTGACCGGACTTTTTAATAAGTTTGAATTTGAGGAAGAAATCGAGCGGCTGATCAGTACAAAGCCAGATCAGCCCATTGGGATAATGATTTTGGGAATGGATGAGTTTAAGCGCATCAATGATCTCTATAACCGGAGCTTTGGCGATGAGGTCATACGGATTACCTCCCAGAAGATACAGACATTTCTGCCGCCGGACGCCAGCGTTTACCGGATGGATGGTGATGAGTTCGGTATTATTCTCAGAAACGGCACGGGGCATGGCCTGAAAAACATTTACGGAAAAATATATCAGGCTGTCAATCACCAGCAGGAGTTCAACGGTAAGAAATTTTACTGTACGCTTTCTGCCGGATGTACCCTTTATCCGTTAGATGGCAGAACTTATCTCGATTTAATTAAGTATGCAGGGTATTCATTGGAATACGCTAAAAATAAAGGGAAGAACCAGATTGCCTTTTTCTCAGAGGAAATCCTGATTGGAAAAACCCGTCAGCTGGATTTGACCGAGCTGCTGCGCGAAAGTGTGGAGCAGGGTTTTGAAAGTTTTGAGGTTTATTATCAGCTTCAGGTCAATGCTGATACCAGAAAGATAAAAGGAGCGGAGGCGCTGGCACGATGGAAATGTGAAAAATACGGGCAGGTACCACCAGACCAGTTTATCCCGATTCTGGAGGAAAGCGGCCTTATTATCCCGGTCGGTAAATGGATTTTTGAACAGGCGCTGGGCGCTTGTGCCCGTTGGATAAAAGAAGACCCGGATTTTGTCATCAGCGTTAACCTGTCCTACGTCCAGCTAGAGGACGCCGGATTTATTGATTTTATGGAGCAGGCAGTGCTGAGCAGTGGAGTTCCCCCGGCGAACGTGGTGGTAGAGATGACGGAGAGCTACATCGCCTCAAATATAAACCGGATTGAGGGGATCTTTGACCGAATCCGCAGTTTTGGTATGAAAATCGCTATGGACGATTTTGGAACAGGCTATTCATCACTGGGAATCCTGAAGAAAATTCCGGCAGATATCGTGAAGATTGACCGGATATTTGTAAAAGATGTTCAGACAAGCCATTTTGATCTGACCTTTATAAAATTCATTGTAGAGCTGTGCCATGATGTGGGCATTGAGGTCTGCCTGGAAGGGGTGGAGACAGAGGGCGAGTATGAGGCTGTAAAACCCCATGATGTCGATTTTATACAGGGATATCTTTTTGGAAAACCTGTGCCGGAAAGTACTTTTGAAGAACAAAATTTTAGTTAGGGAGTGTAAAAATGGAAGATCAGGAAAAAAAGGATCAGATTTTCAGTTATGCGGTTGAGAATTTTAAAAATGGATTAAACTGTGCAGAGTGTGTTTATGATGCGCTGATCAGGGCAGGGGTGCTGGAGGTCGCGCCTGAAACGAGAGCGATGTGCACAGCCTTTGGCGGCGGTATCGGACTCAGCGGTTATACCTGCGGCGCACTTTCCGGTGCGGTTATGGCAAACAGCGCCATATATGGCCGGCCGGACCCATGGTCAGTACCGGATGAGGAAAGGGGCCACGAAGTGGCGGCCAAGTATTACCGGCGCTACAATAAAATGGTGCACGATTTTGAGGCGGCCAATGGCGGTGTGCTCTGCCGGGAAATCTGTTCAAAATATGATGACTGGCACAGCAAAGACCGGAAAAAGGCGTGTCTTAAGCTTATCGGCGCCGCAGCGGTGATGGCCTATGAATATTTACAGATGCCCCAGGAAGAAGCCTTTAAATTGCCTTATGGTGAAAACATGGGAGAAATGGAATAAAAAGTAACCGCTCCGTCTTAAATTCTTGAAGAAGTCTTGAAGAAATGGCGGGGCGGTTTTATTGTATAATGAATTTGATAAACTTATGATTAAGGGGAGCATTATGCATACATTAAAAAATATCACGCCGGTGATCTGGATCATTATCGCTGTTTTGGTTTTGTGCGCGGGCCTGATCCTGATTTTTAATACGACGCTGGCCTGGAGTATCATCGAATGGAGCGTCGCAGCCCTCATTCTGGCGGTTGGGCTGATGTACCTGTTTTCGGTTTTTATTAAAACAACAGAGCAGAAATTAAAAGCCCTTGGAATCGGAGCGCTCTGTGTCTTGGGCAGTGCCGCCCTGTTTGCCATGCCGCGTTTAATCGGCGGTACCTTTGGTCTGGTATCTGCAGTTCTGGCCATTATCATTGGCCTTCTGGTGCTGTTGAATGCCTTTAAGCTCCGCAGAGACGGGGCGGGCTGGGTAGGTACACTGATTACAGCGGCCGCTTATCTTCTCATTGGCTTTGCCATGTTTTTCGCGGAAGCTGGCGGGCGTTTGTTCAGCGTGCTGCTGGGCCTGTATTTTGTGGTTTTTTCTTTTAATATTTTTGGGGATGCATTGGTTTCCTTGATGGGAAATAATACGGCGGCTCAAAAATACAAACGGAAAGTCCGCGTTCCGCTGCCGACTTTTATCGCGGCATTTTTGCCGATGAAGATGCTGAGGACTGTCAACCATCTGGTGGAAGAAGATCCCGATGAGCTGCTGCTGGTTGAGCAGCCTGAGCAGCGCCATGAGCCAGATATGGAAATTTATATTCATACGCGAGAGGGTTTTATCCCGGGCATGGGACACGTGGACATCGCGGTCGGCGATCAGGTATATACCTATGGAAATTATGATGATGCCACCTGGAAGCTGGGAGGCTTCTTTGCCGACGGCGTAATGGTTGAAATGGACCGTGAGACACATATACGCATGTCGCTGGAGGTTGAGAAAAAAGTCCTGATGGTCTATGGCCTTGCTCTGAAGCCTGAGCAAAAGAAAGCTATTTTAGAGCGTATCGCAGCGTTAAAAGCAGATATGATTCCCTGGGAGCCGCTGGCACAGCAGGCAGAAAAGGGTGAAATCGAAGGAAATCCAGAGGATTACCAGGATGTTGCGAGCCAGACCTATCGCAACTCCAGGGGACGTTTTTATAAATTTAAAAAAGGGAATCCCTTTAAAACCTACTACGCGGTGGGTACGAACTGTGTAAAGCTCGCGGACAGCATTGTCGGGCAATCGGGGATAGATCTGCTGCGGGTAAACGGGATCATCACGCCCGGCACCTACCTCGATTATCTCGACAGCCTCTATGAACGTGGGGATTCCATAGTGGTAGCGCGAAAGCTCTATCATCCGGAAAACAGTGATGCCGGTAGAGAATAAAGAAAAACTCAAGGTTTCAGGCTGTTTCCGGGCTTTGGTTTTGATTTATTTTTCTTTATACGTTATAATAGCACTATTATAATGTTAAGTGGGGAATAAAAATGCAGTGGACTGAGAAGGATTATCGAAAGATGGACACTGCCATCAAAAAAGGATATGAGTTTTTTTCAGAGAGCCCTGAAAAATCCGTCAACTACTGGTGGCAGGTATGGACTAAAATTAACAATTATAACCAGAAAAACGGAAGCCGCAGCTTTTACACTGTGCTGGACGGCTGGTCCGGCTGGGATACGTCACCCGTTACCTGGATGACTGATTTTGAGGATGCCTTTGTCAATTACGGACGGCTGGATCAGCGGATCACCTACTGTGAGACCATGCTGAAGAATTATGACGATATCAGCAATGTCAGCCGACGGATTATCAATAATACCCTGGCATCCGCCTATCTGGAAAAAGGCGATCTTAAAAAGGGCGATGCCTTTTACAGAGAGCTGATGAAAAATCCGGAAAGTGATTTGACGGTGTGGGTTAATTATGCCAGGACCTTTACGAACGGTGTAAGGCATGAGAATGATTTTGAAAAGGCCGCGGGTATTCTGGAGGAGGGTGAAAAACGCCTGAAAAACCATGAGGTCAGCCCCATTGGCAGCAATGACCTCTACAGCGCTCTAGCAGATACTTACGAGAAATTGGATATGCCCGACAAGGCAGATAACGCCCGGTCAAAAATCAAGGGCGATGCGGCTAAAAAAGAATCCTTTTTTGCAAGGCTCTTCAAAAAGAAAAAATAGGAGAACTGAAATGACAGAAGAACGATTTAAAGAGATATTAGATGCCTTTTTAGGCGATCCTGATTTAATGGCAAGTGTAAATGTAGCGCCGACTTTTGAAGCCGGCTATGAGCTGGTTGCAGAAAAGATGCCGGGTTTAAGCCTGGAAGAGTTTACTGAAGCCATGAACATGCTCCGCCAGGTGATGCTGGCAAACGCAGGAAATACCAGCGTTCAATAATTTCTGGAAGATCATGAGGCCTTCGCTTATAAACGGAGGCTTTTTTCATTAGAAAAAGACGAAAAAGAGGAGAAAAGTTGTACGAAAAATTAATGAATTTTTTGCGGCAAAAGCCGGAGGTCTATGCGCCGTGTACCTCAAAGTTCTGGGATGATCCGCACATTTCCAAACAGATGCTGAAAGCCCATCTGGAGCCGGAGATCGATTCGGCCTCCAGAAAGCACAGCTTTATAAAAAAATCGGCCGCATGGATCGCAGGGTTGAAAGCGCCGGAGGGGAGCCAGCTGCTGGACCTTGGCTGTGGGCCTGGCCTGTACACGGAGTTGTTTGCCGCAAGTGGCTTCACCGTTACAGGGATTGACCTCTCACAGCGCTCCATTGAATACGCGAGATCTCAGGCGGCTTTAAAGGAGAGGCCCATTGAGTACCGATGCCAGAATTATCTGGAGATTGATTATCAGGAAGCTTTTGACATCATTACACTGATCTACTGTGATTACGGTGTTTTGTGCCCTGCTGACCGGGGGCAGCTGCTAAAAAGAATCATAAGGGCGCTGAAGCCCGGAGGGCTCTTTATCATGGATGGTTTTACAGAAAAATTCTGGCAGGATGTCCCGGTAAAACATGAGATTTCTTATGTGGAGAGCGGATTCTGGTCGCCGGATGCCCATGTATGCCTGAGCAGGAATGCGCATTACCCTGAAACCAAAAACACACTGGAACAGAGCATTATCATTACAGCGGATGAATGCCAGTGCTTTAACATCTGGAACCAGATTTTTACGAAAGCTTCGATGGAAAAGGAATTAAGAAACGCAGGATTTAACACGGTCATGTTCTTTGATGATGTATGCGGAGCGCCTCTGTCAGAGGACAGTAAAACAATCTGTGCGGTAGCCCGGAAAGTGCAGGCCTTTTAAGAGATGAGACAAGTATCTTGTCTCTTTTTTATTACATGAAAGTAGATATCAAGAAAACTTTAGGTCGATGGGGTTTCCGCGCCACAGCTAAAATGTTATAATCAAAATCAGTGAGTTTAAAATAAAGGAGACAGTAGGATGAAGACAGAATTAAATAAAAAAATGCCCTTTGGGGGGTGCTCATTAAAGGATTTTGGTATGATCGCAGTCGGGTCATTTTTGCTATCCCTGGGCGTCAGCTGGTTTGCGGACCCGGCTGGCCTGGTCGTAGGGGGGATCAGCGGGCTCGCCATTGTTGTAAAAGCGGTAACAGAGAGCTGGTTTGGTTTTGCGGTGCCCCTTGCAGTTACGAATCTTGTCCTCAATGTGCCCTTGTATCTCATCAGCCTGAAGCAGAGAGGCTTTGGGTTTATACAAAAATCCATCTACGCGGTTTTATTGATGACGCTGTTTTTATGGGTAGTTGAGTACATTCCCAATATCTTTGATTTTAAGGATGATTTATTGCTGGCGGCGCTGGCGTGCGGTGTATTATCCGGCGTCGGTATTGGTATGGTAATGCGCGTTAACGGAACTACTGGCGGGACAGAAATGCTGGCGGCCATCGTCAAATATATCCATCCCCATTTCCCCATCGCCAAGCTGATTTTTTTTATTGATGCGGCAATCATCGCCCTTGGCTTTTTCATTTTTGGGCCGGAGCGGACGGTTTATGCGGTCATCAGCGTTTATGTATGCTCAAAAATTATTGACAGCATGCTGGAGGGCGTCCATTTTGCCAAGGAGGCTTTGATTATCAGCGAAAAGAGCAAGGAAATATCTGAAGCGATTTTTGAGTACCTGGACCGCGGCAACACGGGTATCCCCATCAAAGGGATGTATACCGAGGAGCAAAAGGAAATGCTGATGGTGATTGTCTCTCAGAAGGAAGTCGTTCAGCTGCGCCAGATTGTGACAGCCATTGATCCCAGAGCATTTTTAATTATTGGTGATGTCCATGAGGTGCTGGGCGAAGGTTTTAATGAAGACTATGATGAGCTGAGCCTGAGCTAGGAGGAGATATGGAGAGGAAATACATTAAAGCGGCCGGTCTGCTGATGGCTTTGTGCGTGACGGTTGTGAGCCTGGCAGGGTGCGGAAAGGAAAAGGTGGCAACCCGTACGGATTTTGCGCTGGATACAGTGATCACCATCGCGGCCTATGGACAGTCGGATGAAGGCATTCTAAAGGAACCTTTTAACCGGATACGCGAGCTTGACAGCAAGCTCAACGCTTTTTCAGAGGACAGTGAGATTTCTAAAATTAATGCTGCCGCCGGCCAGCAGCCTGTGGTGGTGTCGGAGGATACCTTTAATGCTGTAAAAAAAGGGCTTGAGTACAGCGAAAAGACAGTTGGATCCTTTGACATCACCATTGGCCCGCTCGTGGATTTATGGAAAATTGAAGCGCCGGGAGAAGGTGTTGTGCCTGAGCAGTCCGCTATTGACGCGGCCAAATCCCTTGTGGATTACCGAAAGGTGGTGCTGGATGAAGCAGCACATTCAGTGTTTTTGGAAGAACCGGGAATGAAGATTAACCTTGGGGCCATCGCAAAAGGGTATACCGGCGATGCGGTAAAGGCGGTCCTGCAATCGGAGGGCGTAGAACGAGCCATTATTAATCTCGGCGGCAATGTGGTGCTGATCGGCGGGAAGTCAAACCGAGAGCCCTTTACAGTGAGCTTGGAGAACCCTGAAGACCCCTTGAGCAACGGCAGCATCAGTGATGCGTCGACCCTTGGTGTTTTAAGAGAGAGGGATAATTCCATTGTTACCTCAGGAGATTATGAGCGCTACTTTATCGGGCCGGACGGTAAAAGATATCACCATATTCTGGACCCTAAAACAGGCTATCCTGCGGAGTCAGGCCTGCACCAGGTCACAGTGATAACAGATACATCGGCCGATGCCGATGCGCTGTCAACCGCTTTCTTTGTGATGGGGCTGGATCAGGCCATGACCTATGTCCGTGAAACGGAGGGAATTGAGGCTGTTTTTGTGACAACAGACAACCGTATCGTGGCGACAAAAGGGATGAAGGATACCTTTGTCTTTGATGAGCGGAACAATGGTGACCAGTATACACTGGAATTTACAGAACCTTGATTCGAAAGACGCATTTATTAACAAAACCTTTACGGGCTTTTGAATATAATAAAAGCAGAAAAGCGAAGCCACAGGATGTGGTAGAAAAGAGGGTAAAGATGAATGCGGAATTTACAGAAAAAGTGATCACAAAACAGGTAAGTAAGTGGCAGGTAAGCTGTCAGTTTTTTGCCGGAACACAACCGGAAGAGCTGGCGGCTATGACAGCGCTATGCTATAAAGATGATGACAGCGATGTTGGACAGGCAGTTTATAAACAGGTATGCCAGCAGTATCTCAATACGGATAGTTTTTTACAAAATACGGGATGCAGACGGGTTGGTTATAATGATAAAACAGGACTGAGCGGTGTAAACATTGATGGAAACATTATAAGGAAGGGCAGTGTGGACGCTGTACAGAATTATTGCCTAGCTCTTGGCCATGCGTTTCCAGATGCCTGTATAGTGGCAGAAAAAACAGCCCGCACACTCGGTCATAAAACAGAGGTGATCTGCAAGAATGGCAGGGTCATCGGGATGGTCACACTGGTGTTGGAGCAGGCTGTTCTCTCTAAAAATAAAAAAAATGAAAATGTTTTAACAGCCTGAAAAAGAGAGATGAAAAGAGTGCTTTTCATCTCTCTTTTTTATGTGGTGGGGCGATCATAACAAAACATTAATGGCAATATACACTTTCTTTACACTATCTTTATTTCAGCGCGGGTATAATGCTAACATCGAAAGGGGTGAAGATGTGTTATGGAAATTATAACGATCATCACAGGTGTTCTCGGATTAGGATTAATGGGATATCTGTTTTATGTCTTATTCAGAGGTGAAAATTTATGAACAGCGCGATCATTCAGGATATTATCTTTCTCGTCGCTGTTATAGGGCTTGGGGTTCCCATAGGAAAACTGACCTATAAAATTATGGAAGGCGGAAAAATAAAATTTTTAGGTTTTTTAAGACCGGTGGAGCTTTGCGTATACAAAGCAATGGGTGTTGACGAAAACAGAGGAATGAGCGGCAGACAATACGCCATTGCCGCCCTCCTGTTCAGCCTCTTTGGTTTGATCTTTTTAATCGCGCTGCTGATGTGCCAGGGCTTTCTTCCTTTTAACCCCGAAGGATTGCCAGGATTGAGCTGGGATCTGGCATATAACACGGCGGCGAGCTTTGTGAGCAATACGAACTGGCAGGCGTACAGTGGCGAGACAACACTTTCCTACCTGTCACAGTTTCTTGGGCTAACGGTTCAGAATTTTGTATCTGCGGCAACTGGGATTGCAGTTTTGTTTGCCTTGATCAGAGGCTTCATTCTCAAAAAATCAAAAACGGTCGGAAATTTCTGGTGTGACCTGGTAAGGACAGTTCTGTATTTATTGCTGCCATTATCTCTGATCGTTGCCATTATTCTGATGTCCCAGGGCGTTGTGCAGACATTGGCGCCATACGCTCAGGCAGCGTTTTTGGAGGGAGGCGGTTCTCAAATAGTTCCTCTGGGACCGGCAGCCAGTCAAATTGCCATTAAACAGCTGGGAACAAACGGCGGCGGTTTCTTTGGTGTTAACTCAGCCTTCCCGCTGGAAAACCCAACAGCCATTTCCAATTTTGTGGAATGCTGGGCGATCATTGTCATTCCGGCGGCTTTATGTTTTACTTTTGGAAAAGCCGTAAAGGACACCAAACAGGGGCGGAGTATTCTAATCGCCATGACGCTGGTGTTTATTGTGGCCTTAACATTGACTACCATGAGTGAATATAATCTTGGGCCGCAGTTTAATAATGTAGAAGCTTCCGCCAGTATTGAGGGGAAAGAGGTTCGGTTTGGAGCGGGCGGTTCAGCGCTTTGGGGTGTAACCACCACAGCGGCTTCCAATGGATCGGTGAACTCAATGCACGACAGTTTTACGCCGTTGGGCGGCATGTTTCTTATGTTTATGATGCAGCTGGGGGAAATTATTTTCGGTGGCGTCGGTTCAGGACTTTACGCAATGCTGGCCTTTGCGATCCTTGCGATTTTTATCGCCGGGCTGATGGTTGGGCGCACACCGGAATACCTTGGCAAAAAAATAGAGCCCTATGACATGAAAATGACCTGTATTATCATTCTGGTTCCGCCGCTGCTCATACTGGGCGGTACGGCCATTGCCACCATGATGCCGCAGGTCTCTGACTGGCTGACGAACAGTGGGGCACATGGATTTTCGGAAATCCTTTATGCCTACACCTCCGGCGGAGCCAACAACGGGAGTGCCTTCGCGGGCTACGCGGCCAATAACGTGTTTAACAATGTGATGATCGGCTCAGAAATGCTGATTGTACGTTTTGTTCCGATGGCTGCGGTTATTTGCCTTGGCGCAAATCTGGCGTCGAAGAAAGCAGTGCCCAAAAGCGACGGCACACTCAGTACCACAGGCCCTATGTTTGTGGGACTGCTGATCGGTGTTTTTCTAATCATCGGTGCGCTCAGCTTCTTACCAGCACTAGCTCTTGGCCCAATTGCGGATTACTTTACCATGCTATGATGTGAAAAGGTGAGAAAATGAAGAAAAAAAGTATGTTTAACAAAGACATTATGAAGGACTCGCTCGTTCAGTCTTTAAAAAAATTAACACCGCGCGTGCAGATCAAAAACCCTGTCATGTTTGTGGTATACCTCGGAGCCATACTCACATCCGTTTTATTTGTTCTGTCGCTCTTTGGTATCAGTGATGCCCAGAGCAGCTATACACTGACCATCGCTGTCATTCTCTGGCTGACGGTTCTTTTTGCCAATTTTGCTGAAGCGCTGGCGGAGGGAAGAGGGCGCGCTCAGGCAGAAAGCCTGAGGAGCAGCCGGAAGGATGTAATGGCGAGAAAACTGAAAACAGCAGATGTTAACGCCGATTATATAGAAGTCAGGGCTTCTGAACTAAAAAAAGACGATATTTTCATGGTAAAAGCCGGAGAACAGATTCCGATGGATGGTGAGGTTATTATCGGAGCGGCGTCGGTCGACGAGAGTGCCATTACCGGAGAATCGGCGCCGGTAATCCGCGAATCGGGCGGAGACAGAAGCGCTGTAACCGGCGGCACCTCGCTGGCGTCGGACTGGCTGGTGGTTCGTGTAACAGCCGAAGCGGGTGAAACCTTTCTGGACAAAATGATCGCCATGGTAGAAGGTGCTTCCAGAAAGAAAACACCCAATGAGGTTGCCCTTCAGATTTTGCTGGTAACCTTGACCATTATATTTTTGGCCATTACGATTACGCTGTTCCCATTTTCAGGATTTGCCGCGGCGCAGAGCGGGCAGGGCGAAGCGGTTTCAATCACCAATCTTGTCGCCTTACTGGTCTGCCTGGCGCCAACCACCATCGGCGCGCTGCTTTCCTGTATTGGGATTGCAGGTATGAGCCGTTTAAACCAGGCTAACGTACTGGCAATGAGCGGACGCGCCATTGAAGCCGCAGGCGATGTGGATGTTCTACTTTTGGATAAAACGGGTACCATCACCCTCGGAAACCGTCAGGCCAGTGAATTTTTACCGGTAAAAGGCGTAAGCGAGGAAGAATTGGCCGATGCGGCACAGCTGGCTTCTCTGGCCGACGAAACGCCCGAGGGACGCAGTATTGTGATTCTGGCCAAGGAGAAATTCAATATCCGGGGACGGGATATGGAAAAGCTCAACGCGGATTTTGTGGGGTTTACAGCCAAAACCCGCATGAGTGGGATCAATTATAATAATAATGTTATCCGGAAAGGCGCGGCAGACGCCATAAAAGAGTATGTGATGGTAAAGGGCTATCCATATCCGGATGAATGTGAAAAGATTGTTGAAAATGTTGCGAACCAGGGCGGTACGCCCTTGGTAGTGGCTAAAAACGGACAGGTAATGGGTGTTGTCCACCTGAAGGATATTATAAAAAACGGCGTTAAGGAACGGTTTGATGATTTGAGAAAAATGGGTATTAAAACCATTATGATCACCGGTGATAATCCTATGACGGCCGCGGCCATTGCGGCTGAAGCGGGCGTAGATGATTTTCTGGCAGAGGCCACACCGGAAACCAAGCTTGATTTAATCAAGGATTACCAGTCCAGGGGCTATCTGGTTGCCATGACCGGTGACGGCACCAACGACGCCCCGGCACTTGCCCAGGCGGATGTAGCTGTTGCCATGAATACTGGTACACAGGCTGCCAAGGAGGCTGGGAATATGGTGGACCTGGATTCCAGCCCCACCAAACTGATTGAAGTCGTGCAGATAGGAAAACAGCTGCTGATGACCCGGGGGTCATTGACGACCTTCAGCATCGCCAACGATGTGGCCAAATACTTTGCCATTATCCCGGTTCTGTTCTTTGCCATTTATCCCCAGCTTTCAGCCTTGAATTTTATGGGGCTGACCAGTGGTACCAGCGCCATGCTTTCGGCCATCATTTATAATGCGCTGATCATAGTCGCATTGATCCCGCTGGCTTTAAGAGGGGTTAAATATCAGGAACAGCCGGCAGGAAAGCTCCTGCGCCGCAATATGCTGGTCTATGGGCTGGGAGGACTTATCGCGCCCTTTATAGCCATCAAGCTGATTGATATGATCCTGACCGTTTTCGGTTTAGTGTGAGGTGAGTAAAATGACTGAAAATAAATCGGTAGTGAGACCGGCCATTGTCGGATTTTTGATACTGGCACTCATCACAGGGGTTATTTATACCTTTGTGTGTACAGGCATTGGGCAGCTTTTGTTTAATCATAAAGCAAATGGAAGCATAATCACTGGAACGGGCAATGGGCAGGAGGTACAATACGGTTCTGAATTTTTAGCCCAGCCCTTTACAGATCCTAAGTATCTGATTGGCAGACCCTGGAATGATGGCGTCCCCACAAACTTAAACCCGGTGGGCAATGAGCAGGCAGCGCTGGTTCAGGAAAGAATCGACTGGTGGCATGAGCTGGACCCGGAGAACACCGCAGACATTCCAATGGAGCTTGTCACTGTGGGCGGCAGCGGTTATGATCCGGAAATCACACCGGCCGGAGCTGAGTACCAGGTGGCACGCATCGCGAGAGAACGGGGCATCGGTGAGGAAAAGGTGAGAGAAATCATCACTGCCAACACAACAGACCGTGCTTTTGGCGTGCTGGGTGAGCCGACGGTCAATGTATTAAAAGTAAATTTAGCACTTGATGGTATTGAAACAGAATAATCGTCTATGATAGTATTAAGGGATAGAGGAAGCTCTATCCTTTGAGACGTTGGAGGATATATTGAGAGATAAAAGAGAGGCAATGTCATAGTGGAGGTAAAATATGGATTTTCAGGATGAACGTCCAAATCCGGAACGTTTACTAGAAGAAATAAACGAGGAAGAACGGCGCAGCCGGGAAGATGAAGAGGGTATCGGACATCTGAAAATCTTTTTTGGCTATTGCGCGGGTGTGGGTAAGACCTATGCCATGCTGGAGGAGGCGCAGCAGCTTTATAAGAAGGGTGTGGATGTACTGGTAGGCTATGTGGAGCCCCATACCCGGCCCGAAACCATGGCAATGCTTGAGGGCCTGCCAGCAATCCCGCCTCAGGTGGTAGATTACAAGGGTATCACCCTCAGAGATTTCGATCTGGATAAGGCGCTGGAGCAAAAACCAAAGGTCATTATCGTCGATGAGTTTGCCCATACCAACCCCGAGGGCTTCCGTAATAAAAAGCGCTATCAGGATATTGAGGAGCTGCTGAATGCGGGAATTGACGTATACACCACAGTCAATGTCCAGCATATTGAAAGCCTGAACGATGTGGTCGGAAGTATTACCGGGATCATCGTACATGAACGCGTGCCGGATTATGTTTTTGACAAAGCAGATAAAATCAAGCTGGTGGACATTGATCCCGAGGAGCTTCTGAAACGTTTTGAGGAGGGCAAGGTTTACGCGCCGGAAAAGGCCGATCTGGCGAAAAGGCGGTTTTTTACCGTTGAGAACCTGAACGCTCTGCGTGAAATCGCCATGCGTAAGGCGGCAGACCGCATTGTCAGCGGAGCAGGTACTAAAAAAAAGAAGGTGCCCTTTTCTAAGATGCTGGTATGTGTGGGGCCGTCGCCGTCCTCGGCGCATTGTATACGGACCACGGCCAGAATAGCCGATGCTTTCCATATTCCGTGGGTCGCACTATATGTCAAAACCTCAGACCGGACCTATGCGGATATCAGCGAGCGAAAAAATCTGCAGGATAACATGAACCTGGCCGAGCAGCTGGGGGCAGAGATTGTCACCATGCAGGGTGATGATATGGCCATGGTTATATCGGAGTATATCAAGCAGTCCGGAATCACCAATGTTGTGATCGGCAAGGGAAGAAACAAGCCAAATCCCTTTAAAGAGGATCTGGAAGATCAGCTTTTAAGCATGAATCCTGGCATCGAGATACACATTGTGCCGGACAGCCAGGCCGAGAAAACTGGTGGCGGTATCCCCAAAAAGCGGCTTAGCTGGCTGAGTAAACGAATTTTGAGCCTGCACTTTTCATTGAAGGATTTTGGAAAAACGGTCTTGATGCTGGTGCTGGCAACCGCGATCTCATTTGGACTCAGGGATCTTAATCTGGGTGATCAGAATATTATTATGGTTTATATTCTCTCGATTTTGGTGATTTCCAGATTAACTGTTGGATATTTATATGGTGTGTGTGCCTCTGTTTTTGGCGTGCTGCTTTTTAATTTTTTCTTTACAGAGCCTTACTTTACCTTTAATGCCACTAATCCGACCTACCCGGTGACTTTTATTGTCATGCTTCTGGTAGCGTTGATGACCAGTGCGCTGACCAATGGGATTAAGGTTCAGGCCAAAATGGCAGTGATGAATGAAAGACGCACTGAGATTCTCTATGAGTTGAGTAAAAAGCTGCTGATTACCCGCGGCCTTGAGAATATAGTGACGCTCACCAACGAATCCCTGACTTCAATTTTTGAGCGTTCTGTTATTTTTTATACGCAGAATCCAGATGAAAAGAACCGCGGAACTTTTATGCAGGGACCAGAGGAGACAAGCGGTGCCTTCATGCAGTCCAAGGAGGAAGAGGCAGTGGCGCACTGGGTTTTCCAGAATAAAAAGGCGGCCGGAAATGGTACAGATACGCTGGTAGGCGCAAAGGGCTTTTATATGCCGGTTGTTTCGCAGGGCAGGGTTTTAGGCGTCATTGGCGTTTCCTGTGTCGAGGAAATGCTTCCGCCAAAACGGCGGGCGTTTTTAAAAATGATCGTATCACAGGTTGCCATGGCTCTTGAGCGGCAGCGGCTTTCTGATGAACAGGGAAAGGCCCGGCTGGAAACAGAAAAGGAAAAAATGCGGAGCAATTTTCTCAGAGCCATCTCCCATGATCTTCGGACACCGCTGACCGGCATTTTAGGCTCCAGCTCAGCGTTGCTTGAAAATATCGGAGAATTGGATGTCTCAACACAGAAAAAGCTTTTGCGGGATATCAAGGACGATTCTGAGTGGATTATCCGCATGGTTGAGAACCTGCTTTCAGTGACGCGGATCGGCGAGGGAAAGGTCGATTTGAAGAAGCATCCTGAGGCGGTGGAAGAGATTGTCGGCGAGGCCGTTGCCATTATCCGCAAGCGGTTTGACCATACCGATATTAAAGTTGAGGTGCCGGATACCCTTCTGATGGTGTCGATGGACGGCACATTGATTGAACAGGTCATGATCAATCTGATGGAAAACGCTATAAAATACGCAGGCTCTCATCCTGTTTTAGATGTAAAGGTGCAGAATTTAGGAACAAAAGCCCGTTTTATCGTGGGTGATAATGGAGAGGGAATCTCCGAAACCATGCTGCCGCATATTTTTGAAGGCTACATGGGTGATGAAGAAAAAAGCAGCGATTCACGCCGCGGCATGGGCATTGGACTGACCATATGCAAATCCATTGTCGATGCCCACGGCGGCACATTGAAAGCTAGAAATAAACAGGAAGGCGGGGCAGAATTCAGTTTTGAACTGCCCATAGAGGAGGATGACAATAATGAGTCATAAAGCATTAGTACTCTTGGTTGAAGATGAAAAGGGAATTCGGAATTTTATATCTACGGTTCTCGATGTTAATAATTACCGTGTAGTGGAGGCAAGAGACGGCAAAGAAGCCCTTGAGCTTTTCACCTCTCGGTGTCCGGATTTAATCCTGCTGGATCTGGGGCTTCCAGATATGGACGGCATAGAGGTTTTAAAAACGATCCGGGGCTGGTCGGGCATACCGATTATTGTCGTTTCGGCAAGGGGCCATGAGCGTGAAAAGGTTGAGGCGCTTGACCTGGGGGCAGATGACTACATCACCAAACCCTTTGGGACTTCGGAGCTGCTGGCCCGTATTCGTACAGCCATGCGCCATCAGCAGGTAACAGTGGAGGTGCCGGAGCGGACAAATTTTACAGTGGGTGACCTGACCATTGATTTCGATAAAAGGCTGGTAACCCTGAATAAAAACCCAGTCCATTTTACCCCCATTGAGTATAAAATATTAGAGATTTTGACCCAGTATCCCGGAAAGGTGGTCACCTATGATCAGATTATTAAGGATATATGGGGGCCTTATACCAATGAGAACCAGACGCTTCGGGTGAATATGGCGAACATCCGCCGGAAAATTGAAGAAAACCCAGCAGAGCCAAAGTATATTTTGACAGAGGTGGGTGTGGGATACCGGTTTGTAGATGAAATTTGAATTTTGAAAGAAGATTAAAAAGCTTCAGCGTGCTCCTGGGTGCGCTGAAGCTTTTTATTTTGAAAGGAAGGCGGAAGGCTTCCTTGCGATGTTTTGTAAAAATAGGTATAATATTACATTATTAAAGACAGGTGAATGATCATGGAAAAATATATGAATGACCTTATTATTATCGGCGGCGGGGCCGCCGGTCTGGCGGCAGCTGTTGCAGCCAAACGCTCAGCCCCGTCTATGCAGGTCACAGTGCTCGAAAAAAAAGATAAACCAGGCAAAAAGCTCAGGGCCACAGGAAATGGCCGGTGTAATATCACCAATACTGCGCTTGAGACAGCGCCGTCCACCATTGCTTTTTTTGAGTCGCTGGGAATCCCTGCGCGGGAGGACAGCGAAGGAAGAGTCTATCCCTTTTCAGAAAGCGCGCCGGGTGTGGCGGAGATTTTCACAGATCAGCTGAAGGCACTCGGCGTGAAGCTCCAGACCAACACGCCAGTTAAAGCGATTTCGATTGAGAAGGGCTGTTTTGCCGTAGGGGCGGAGAAGAAACAGCTTTTGGGGAAAACGGTGATTTTGGCGACTGGGGGAAAGGCGGGGCCTGCCTATGGCTGTAGTGGCGACGGGTATACGCTGGCAAAGGCTTTGGGCCATAATGTGACAAAAACACTGCCGGTTTTGACAGGAATTTGCTGTGCGGATATGCCGGAAGCCTTAAAAGGCATCCGGGTAAAAGGAAAACTGAGCCTGATCTGCCGTGACAGGGTAGTATTCTCGGAGCAAGGAGAGGTACAGTTTACGGATTACGGCATTTCGGGAATCTGCGTTTTTAATCTGAGCCGCTATTTAAAATATCTGGGTGAAGAAAAACTTACACCCTATACAATCGTTCTTGACCTTGCACCGGAGAGAAGCTTTGCCGCAGTGCTTTCTTCATGGCGTCAGGACACAGTGCTTGGGGAGAAAGCCTGCATAGATGCTGTATCTGGGATCATCAAGCCGCCGTTGGCAGCTTTGCTGCTCAAGCAGGCGGGCATCAAGGAAAAAAGAAAGCTGTCAGAGCTTTCAGCGTCTGAAATATCCACCATGGATGGGCACTTGCATCATCTGAGCTTTAAGCCGGTTTCCACAATGGGCTTTAAGATGGCCCAGTGCACAGCAGGCGGTATCGCAGATACGGAGGTGGATGGAAAAACACTGGCCTCCAAAATAGTGCCGGGTCTTTATTTTGCCGGAGAAATTTTGGATTACGACGGTCCTTGCGGCGGTTATAATCTGGATCATGCTTTTAATACAGGCCGCCGTGCCGCTGAGGCCGCAGTGGTTGCCATCCTACAAGGAGATTATCATGTATAATTATCGAATCACCAATATCCGCCTGGAACTGGATCAGGACTGGAGTGTATTGCCAGAAAAGGTGGAAAAAGCCTGCGGCCTTCGTCCTGGAACGCTGACCGAATCGGACATTGCTGTCCGCAAGGAATCACTGGACGCCCGGAAGAAAAAGGATATTCACCGGGTACTTACCCTTGATTTTAAATATGCTGGAAAGATCCCTGCGCGTGGGAAAAAAAGAGTGTCAGCGGCGCCGGATTTAAGGCCAAAAGCCATTATATCGGGAGAAAAAACGCTAATGGGCCGTCCTTTAGTGGTTGGCTTTGGTCCGTGTGGTATTTTTGCCGCGCTCTCATTGGCCGAAGCAGGCTATGCGCCCGTTGTTGTGGAACGGGGCTGTCCTATGGAACTGCGTGTGCCTGATGTAGATGCTTTTTGGAAAGAGGGAAAGCTTGATCCTGAATCCAACGTGCTGTTTGGAGAGGGCGGCGCCGGAACCTTCTCCGATGGCAAGCTGAGCACCGGGATCAAAGACCCTCATATCCATCAGGTGCTCACTTCCTTTGTGGCAGCCGGAGCGCCGGAGGACATCGCCTATTCTCAGAAGCCGCATATCGGGACAGATATTCTCCGTAAGGTTGTGGTGGCATTGAGAAAACGCATTGTAGCCGCAGGCGGAGAGATTCATTTTAATACACAAATGACAGGCCTTGAGCAAAATGAGAATGGTGAGCTGATATCCGTTGAGCTGAAGACAGGAGAAGGGAAATGGCAGCACCGCACAAATGCTGTTGTGATGGCTTTAGGGCACTCTGCGAGGGATACGTTCCGCACTTTAAAGGATATGGGGATTCCGATGGCGCAGAAACCGCTGTCCATTGGGGTACGGCTGGAGCACCCCCAGCGTATCATCGATCAGGCACAGTATGGCGATCAGACTGGTCTGCCTCCTGCAAGCTATAAGCTTTCCTGCCGCGCGCAGAATGGCCGGGGTGTTTACTCCTTCTGCATGTGCCCTGGCGGTGAGGTGGTGACCGCCTCCACACAACCGGGTATGGTCTGTGTCAATGGCATGAGCAACCGGAAACGTGACAGTGGTACTGCCAATGCCGGAATTTTGGTAGATGTCCGAACAGAGGATTTTCCGTCGGAGGATGTCCTGGCAGGCATTGAATTTCAGGAGTACTGGGAACGGCGTGCCTTTGAATACGGAGGCGGCCGGTTTGCACCGCCAAAGTGCACCTTTGCAGAGTTTCGCGATAATACCGGAAAGGGGCAGGAGGTTGCAGCATGCCTGCCGGATTTCGCCGTGGAAGCTCTGAGAGAGGCCATACCAGTTTTTGGAAAACGGATTAAAGGCTTTGACGCAGACAACGCGTGTGTTACAGCCGTTGAGACTCGAAGCTCATCACCGGTGCGAATTCTCAGAAACGAAGATTACGAGAGTGCGCTGAGAGGGCTCTATCCTGCCGGAGAAGGGGCAGGATACGCCGGTGGAATCACTAGTGCCGCCTGTGACGGACTGCGAGTGGCCGAAGCCATCATCAAAAGATTCGCGGTGCGTAAGGAAGAATAATATCAGGTGCCTTGGTAAAAAAAACACATAACACGCTTACATTTTATCTTTAATCACTATGGGGTTTATGCTACACTTAGCTTATAAATTTGTTTAGTGAGGAGATGCTTAATATGTTAGGAAAGAAGCCGATTTTGAAATTTGTCAAGGTACAGGGTGAGGACGCGCCAACCGAATTTTTGGAAATGGAGCTTACAGAGTTCACCTGGCCTAAAGGCGGTGTCGGCATTTGTCCGGTGTGTGGCGCTAAAGTGAATGGCAACGGGAAAGACTGGATCTGTGAAAACGAAGAATGCGGTCTGCATTTAAACGGTCCTATTTTTTAGCAGGTAAAAGAATGCCTCTCGGGGCATTTTTTTAATGCCCGATAAAGTAAAAACCCCTGGTATAATACCAGAGGCCTTTGGGAAATGTGTGAAAATGAGAATTATATTGTATAATATAGCACGTTTTACGAAAAATGTAAAGGGCTCTTGGATAAAAAATAACATATTTTTTATTAAGTATAACATTAATATAATAAGGTTTGCTCTATATGCACAATGGTTTTTGAATGTTAACTTTATTTTGAAGCTTAAACAAAAGATAAATTATCAATCTGTCCGAACTGTTAATTTACAAAAGGGTTCAAATAGATTATAATGTTACAAGATACAATGAATGAGGTGTGACATGGGAATAGAAGACTATAATATATCAGAAAAAAATATGCCGGTGCATATTGCCATTATTATGGATGGCAATGGCCGTTGGGCAAAGCAGCGCAGAAAACCAAGGCTGTTTGGCCATAATGCCGGGATGAAGGCATTACACAACACGGTACACCTGGCCTCTGATATGGGAATTAAGATACTGACAGTATACGCTTTTTCTACAGAAAACTGGAAGCGCAGTCAGGAAGAGGTCGATGGCTTAATGCGGATCGCCGTCGAATATTTTATGAAGGAAATCGCAGAGTTGCACCGCAACCATGTACAGGTTCGGATCATCGGGGAGAAAAGCCGTCTGCCAAAGGATGTCCAGAAATCAGCGGATAACGCGGAGTCTCTGACAAGAAACAATGACGGTTTAATTTTAAACGTCGCATTAAACTATGGCGGACGTGATGAAATTGTGCACGCGGTCAGGGAAATCATGGAAGAAGGGACAGCACCGGGGGATGTGACTGAGGAGATGATCTCAGCTCATCTGTATACAAGAGATCTGCCGGACCCGGATATTATGATCCGGACAGGCGGGGAAAGCCGGCTCAGCAATTTTCTGCTCTGGCAGAACGCTTACACGGAGTTTTTCTTTGATGATATCTGGTGGCCTGATTTTGACGACGACGCCTTTTATAAGCTGATAGAGGCTTATCAGCAGAGAAATAGACGCTTCGGTACGGCTTAGGCAGGAGGTTGAGATGCAAAAGAGAGTATTGACGGCGGTTGTTGGATTGCCGGTTCTTTTCGGTTTGCTCTATCTGGGTGGTTACTTTCTCTTTGTGGCCTGTCTCGTGCTTTCTGGAGTTGCTTTGATTGAATTCTCAAATGCCTTTAACCGGCAGCTTGAGAACAAAATCAGCCTGCCCTTTGTTGAGATTTTGAGTGTGATCATTTTGGTATCGATGAAGCTGGATTATTATTCGCTGATGCCGACTCTGATGGTCGTTCTGATCATTGTATTCTGTTTTGAAATATTAAATGGAAAAACAGATATTTACCGTGGGATTATAACATTTTTTGGATTGATTTACATTCCAGTGCTGTTTGGTTATTTGATGATGTTTGAAAATATTAAGCTGGGCATCTACTATATGTGGATGGTTTTTGTCATTGCGTTTTCAACCGATACGGCGGCCTATTTTGTCGGGCGCGCCATTGGTAAAACCAAGCTGGCGCCAGAGATAAGCCCTAAAAAGACCATTGCCGGAGCAGTTGGCGGTTTAATTGCCTCGGCTGTGTTTATGGTGCTTTACGGCATTATTATGAAGTTTGGCTTTCAGATGGATCTGCCGGTTTATTTATACGCGGCAGTCGGCTTTGTAGGGTCTATTGCGGGCCAGTGCGGCGATTTGACAGCCTCCATGATTAAACGTAAGATGGGAATTAAGGATTTTGGAAAGATACTGCCTGGACATGGCGGCATTTTAGACCGCTTTGACAGTATTCTTTTTATCATCCCCCTTGTTTATATTTTTGCAACCTATACCGCTGGACTTGCGTGAGGTATTGAAAGATGAGTATATTAACAAATATTTTGATGGTTCTCTTGACACTGCTTATTTTATCTGTTCTGGTAGTTGTTCATGAATGGGGCCATTTTATTGCAGCCAGAAAAACTGGCGTCTTCGTTGAGGAGTTTTCCATTGGGATGGGGCCGCTGATTTACGCTAAACAGGGTAAGGAAACCCAGTTCTCGATTCGTGCGCTGCCCCTGGGCGGCTTTTGCAAAATGCGCGGAGAAGGTGACGCCGGCGAAGAGGATGAAGAGATAGCCGCTGAGGATGCGGCAGTGCGTGAGCCAGTGGACCCGGATGATCCGAGAAGCTTTTCCAATAAAACAAAGGGACAGCGCTTTATCATTCTGGTGGCCGGGGCGGCAATGAACATTGTGTTCGCCTTTGTGCTGCTGGTATTGATCTACCTGTTTAAAGGAGCCAACATTCTGCAGGCGTTGGGTCTTGGCCTTACGACAACCGGAAAGTTTGGGATTACCATTTACCAGAGCCTTTACATGCTGGTGACCGGGCAGGTAGGAATGAACGATGTGGCAGGTCCGATCGGAATGGTCAGCATGGTCCACGATTTTTTCCAGTATGGAATCATTGCGCTGATGTCCTTTACGGCCTTAATTTCAGTCAATTTAGGGGTGATCAATTTACTGCCGCTTCCGGCTCTTGATGGTGGACAGATCATGATCATCATTATTGAAAAGCTGGTTGGACGTGACCTTGATCCTAAAAAGGCAAACATGATCAATTACATCGGCTTTATGGCCCTGATGCTTTTGGCGGTGGTCATAGCGGTGAATGATGTAATGCGGATAATGGGCTGAGAAAGGGTTGAGAAAGAAGGGCCGCGGTCTTGCCGTGATTCAGTTTCTATTTCAGGCCTGTTTAAAAGTAAAGTATAATTACGTTTTGCCCCAATGAAGCAGCAGTGAATTGGGGCTTTTAATTTTGAAAATATTAATGAGTAAGGTGAAAAATATGGAAATACGACGTCATAAAACCAGAGAGGTACCCATCGGAAACCGGATGATCGGAGGGGATAATCCAATCCTGATCCAGTCCATGACCAATACAGACACGAGGGACGTCCAGGCGACTGTGCGACAGATAAAGGATCTGGAGGCAGCCGGCTGCGACATTGTGCGGGTGGCGGTGCCAGATATGGAGGCAGCGAAAGCCATCGCGGACATAAAAAAACAGATCTCTATTCCATTGGTGGCGGATATCCATTTTAATTATGAGCTGGCGCTGGAGGCTATTAAAGGCGGAGTGGACAAGCTCCGGATCAACCCCGGAAATATTGGGGATAAGGAGAAGGTGCGCCTGGTGGTGGAAGCGGCCAGAGAAGCGGATATTTCCATCCGCATTGGGGTGAACGCAGGCTCTTTGGAAAAAGAACTGCTTGAAAAATACGGGCACCCTACACCGGAAGCAATGGTGGAGAGCGCTGAAAAACATATCGCCTATCTCGAAGAGCTTGATTTTAACAACATTGTGGTATCCATGAAGGCGTCGGATGTGCGCTTTACCATTGACGCCTACACGCTGTTTTCCCAGAAATATGATTATCCGCTGCATTTGGGAATTACAGAAGCTGGAGTGCTGCGGACTTCGGCCGTTAAGTCGGGTATCGGTATCGGCTATATGCTGTTGGGCGGCATCGGGGATACCATTCGGGTATCCATCACAGGCAATCCGGTGGATGAAATTTACGTGGCCAGAGATATTTTAAAATCTATCGGCCTGTACCAGAGCGGAGAGGGCATGGTCGAGGTCGTGTCCTGCCCGACCTGTGGCCGCACAGAAATTGACCTGATCGGCATCGCAGAGGAAATGAACCGCCGGCTCGTGCATGTCAAAAAGGACTTGAAGGTCGCGGTGATGGGCTGTGTGGTCAATGGTCCGGGCGAGGGGAAGGAAGCAGACATCGGCATTGCCGGTGGAAAAGGAAAAGGGGTTCTTTTTAAAAAAGGGGAAATCTTTAAAACAGTGGCAGAGGATGAGATCATTGACGCCCTGATGGAAGAAATCGAAAGAATGTAGGTGGACGCCTTGAATCCGATTATACATAAACAGAATGATTTGGAAGAACTCATAAAAAAATACGGACTGGAGCCCCAGCGTGTCGAGGTGAACTCCGCGAGCCAGGAGTTGGTTTTTACTTTTAAAACCCGAATCCCGGAGTGTGACAGCATTTCGGTCCAGAGAGAGCTTGTGGATATTTTTGACTACACCAAGAGCCTGAGCGTCATTATTTCGCCAGAGGCTGAGGGGAATAATGAGGCTGGGGCTAAGAAATCAGTCCACAAGCTCATGGAAAACGTGGATTACGACGCTCTGGCTAAAAAGAAAGAGGACGCGCTGAACAAGCGGTTAAAGGTCATAAAGGATACGCCGCCGGCTAAGGCTGGCAGTGGCTCGCCGGGGAAAAAGGATGGCAAAGAGGAGGAAGCCCGTGTGCTGGGCGTTGGCGAAGTTGTCATGGGGGACAAGATCAAGCGTCCAGCCCAGTCCATGGGAGAAATTGACTTCAGTACCGGCGCGGTGCTGGACAGCACGAACATTGTGGTCAGCGGACGTGTCTTTGGTATTGACTCCAGGGAAATTACCGACAAAACAACCCTCTTTACCTTTAACATTACCGATGAACACGGCAGTGTCTCCTGTAAGATTTTTGCCCGGAAGAAGAATGTGGGTATGATCAAGGAAAATCTGAAAAAAGACCGCTGGTTTAAGGTTGAGGGAAATATTAATTATGACGAGTACTCACACGAAAAGGTGCTGACACCCAAAAATATGGAGGTAGCCGCATCGCCGGTACGCCGTGACAACGCAGAGGAAAAGCGTGTCGAGCTTCACCTTCACAGCCAGTACAGCTCCATGGATGCAGTGAGCAAGGTGGCTAAAATCATGAAACAGGCCAATGACTTTGGCCACGACGCCATCGGTATCACCGACCACGGTGTGCTTCAGGCTTACCCTGAAATGATGTCCCTGAGCAAAAAATACGGTATCAAAGTGCTGTATGGCGTTGAGGGCTATCTGGTGGATGATGACCAGTACATTGTAACAGGGGAACAGAATGAAAGCTTTGAGGGTGAATTTGTATTCTTTGACCTTGAGACCACTGGCCTGATTCCCGGTAAGGACAATATTATTGAGATTGCTGCCGTCAAAATTAAAAACAAGCATATTGTGGACACCTTCTCCAAAATCGTCAATCCACACCGGCCTATTCCACCGTTTATCACCAATCTCACCGGGATTACCAATCAGATGGTTGAGGACGGCGAAGAGGAAGAAGCTGCGGTTAAAGCCTTCTGCGAATTTTGCGGCGATCTGATCCTGGTGGCACACAACGCAAAATTTGATATGGGTTTTATGGAGATTGCGCTGAATGCGCACCACCTGGAAAACAACATCACCTATATTGACACGCTGGCAATGTCCAGAACACTGATTCCAACCATCAACAAACATAATCTCAAAAAGCTGGCGAGCTATTTTAAAGTGGACATGGGGCACCATCACCGGGCGCTGGATGACTCAGTATGCTCGGCGAAAATTTTTGTTAAGCTGATGGAGCTGGCTCAGAAACGGGATGTGGAAGAGGTCGCTGGGCTTAATGGCCTGATGGATGTGGAACAGATCATAAAATCTGGCGATACCTATCATATTATCATCTACGCCAAAAACCAGGCGGGGCTGAAGGATCTGTACAAGCTGGTTTCTGAGGCACATATCCATTATTTCTACAGACGCCCGAGGATACCAAAATCCCTGTTGGCGGCTCACCGGGAAAATCTGATTATTGGCAGCGCCTGCGAGGCTGGAGAGCTGTACAAGGCAGTGCTGAAAAATGTGCCCAAAAACCGATTGGATGAAATCGCTGATTTTTATGACTACTTTGAGGTACAGCCTCTGGGAAACAATGAATACCTGCTTCGGAATGAGACCGTCCACTCCATGGAAGAGCTGGCAGATGTTAACCGGCGGATTGTCGAGCTTGGGCGGGAAAAGGGCAAGCTTGTGGTTGCCACCGGGGACGTCCATTTTGTGGACCCCAGTGACGCCTATTTCAGAGAGATTCTGCAGGCCGGCCAGGGCTACAAAGATTCCCATGAGCAGCCGCCGCTTTACTATCGCTCGACCCAGGAAATGCTGGACGAATTTACCTATGTAGACCCGCAGACCGCTTATGAGCTGGTCGTTACCAATCCGCGCAAGGTGGCAGAACTGTTTGACGATGTGAAGCCCATACCCGATGGCACCTTCCCGCCCATCATTGAGGGCTCGGATGACGAGATCCGGGATATGGTTTATAAAAAGGCCCATGAGATGTACGGTGACCCGCTGCCCGACATTGTGGAACAGCGCGTGAAGCGTGAGCTGGACTCCATTATCGGCAACGGATATTCGGTCCTGTACCTGATCGCCCAGAAGCTGGTACACCATTCTCTGGAGGATGGTTACCTGGTAGGCTCCAGAGGATCGGTCGGCTCGTCGCTGGTTGCCATGCTTTGTGGGATCACAGAGGTTAACTCTCTGGCGCCCCACTATGTCTGCCCGAACTGCAAGCATTATGAGTTCTTTGACAGTACAAAGGTGGGGGTAGGGCCAGACCTCCCCAACGCTGACTGTCCAGAATGCGGCCATCCCATGAATAAGGACGGCTTTGATATTCCTTTTGAAACCTTCCTTGGCTTTGAGGGGGATAAGGAGCCCGATATTGACCTTAACTTCTCGGGCGAAAACCAGCCGGAGGCCCATCATTACACCGAGGTGCTCTTTGGCGAGGGAAAGGTCTACCGCGCGGGAACCATTGCGACACTGGCAGATAAAACAGCCTTTGGCTATGTGAAGAATTTCTTTGATGAAAATGGCGTTACTGCGCCCAGAGCAGAGATGGAACGTGTGATTGAAGGCTGTGCGGGCGTTAAGCGCACCACAGGCCAGCATCCCGGCGGGGTAATGGTTGTGCCAAAGGATAAGGATATCTATGACTTTACACCGATCCAGTATCCAGCCGATGACCGGGACTGTGGCACCATGACCACCCATTTCGATTACCACTCCATTTCCGGGCGCCTCCTGAAGCTCGATATTCTGGGTCATGATGACCCGACCATGCTCCGCATGCTCAAGGACATCACAGGACTTGACCCGCAGGAGATTCCGCTGGACGACGAAAAGGTCATCAGCCTGTTCACAGGCACCAGCGCCCTGGATCTGAAAGATGATGATTTTGACATCCCCCTCGGTACCTGCGGTATCCCTGAGTTTGGGACCAACTTTGTCCGTCAGATGGTGCTGGACACCAAGCCCACTGCCTTTTCAGACCTGATCCGTATTTCCGGCTTATCCCACGGCACAGACGTCTGGACCAACAATGCGCAGGACCTTGTGCGTTCCGGGACTGCGACCATCAAGGACGTTATCTGTACCCGTGACGATATTATGCTCGGACTGATCTCAATGGGACTGGCGCCCAAGGAATCCTTCAGCATTATGGAGCATGTCCGTAAAGGGAAGGGCCTGACAGAGGATGAGGAAGCCTATATGAAGGAAAATAATGTACCGGCCTGGTATATTGATTCCTGTAAAAAAATCAAGTACATGTTCCCTAAGGCCCATGCGGCAGCCTATGTTATGATGGCCTTCCGCATCGCCTACTACAAGGTTTACTATCCGCTGGCCTACTACGCCACCTATTTCAGTATCCGCGCCAAGGAATTTAATCTGGAAAAGATGACCAACGGCAAGGAAACGGTCAAAAAAACACTGGCGGAAATTCGCTCTCAGGGGAACAAGGCCAGCAACAAGGATCAGCAGCTCCTGACTTCGCTGGAGCTGGCGCTGGAAATGTACTGCCGTGGTTTTGGCTTTAAAAATGTGGATGTGTACGAGTCCCACTACAGCGAGTTCAAAATTGTCGGCAATGATCTGCTGCCACCGCTCAACGCCATTGATGGCCTGGGTGATAAGGCGGCCATGCAGATTTATGAGGAAGCCCAAAAGCGGCCCTTCATCTCCAAGGAGGATCTGCAGACCAGGGCCAAGGTCAATAAATCCAATATCGAAAAGCTCGAGCAGTTTGGCTGCCTCAACAGCCTGCCAGACTCTAATCAGATGAGCTTTTTAACCATGATGTAAATAGCCTATCAGCAGCCTGGAATTAGCCCGGCTGCTGTTTTTATATTCTGACGTGTAATAAAAAGATATGAAAATTACCGAAAACGTTTCTAAATAAAGGTGATTCTTTTCACAAAATGTGTTATAATAAGACATCATTTTAAGGGATAATCGGCAATTGTTTCGAAAGATTATAACGGGAGTGTAAAAGAAAGGGGCCTTAAAAGCCTGTTGAGGTATTAGCAATATGAGTAAGAGGTTGTCACGGGTCGCCTTGATTGCGCTGATTCTTTTGCTGTTTATCGCGGTGTTTTTTTTGATGCGCTATGTCCAGAACTTGCTGTACTCGGATGTGCAGATCAACCTGACTGAGGTGGTGACTCAAAATAAGGATGTGGTTACCAGTAAGCTGAAAGTCGAGGTCAACAATCTGGACAATGTGTCCAAACAGCTCACCGACCGGATGAGTCAGGAGGCCCCGGGGGATGGGAATGCGCTCAAATCCGCTTTTTTAAGTTATATAACGGAGAACCTGGACCCGGATCTTTTTATCGCGGATGGTGCGGGAAACGCTTCTTTTACGGATGGCAGCAGTGTCAGCGTAGCGGGACGAAAATACTTCAGGCTGGCTTTGGAGGGGGTTCAGAATATATCGGATAAAACAATCTCCCGTGTCACAGGTGAGGAGCTGTTTGTGATCAGTGTTCCCATGTATTTTAAAAACCAGATTGTCGGAACGGTTCAGAAGCAGTATACCCCCGAGGAAATGTATAATCTGTGTTCACTGTCCCTGTTTTCAGATCAGGGTGCAATGTATATTATCAACAGCCAGGGATATATCTTAATCAGCTCGGAAGAGGAAGAATACAACAAGGAATCCGACAACTATTTCCGCAGCCTCTATCAGAAGGGAAACCAGGATGCTTCACGCGAGTTGGAACAAGGGATCAAGAATGAACAGGCAGGCTTCATGGAGACCACTGAGGACGGCGAAAGGATTTTCTCAGCCTATACACCGGTGGAGGAGATCCATGACTGGTACCTGATTTCGAGTATACCGACCAGCGCGGTATCGCCGAACGCCAAAATGTTTTATGTGATCCTCTGTGTGGTCGTGGGTGTACTAGGGGTCATCATGTTTGTTTTTCTGGCCTACAAGAACAGACAGCAGGCCAATCTTAGGAGAATCGCCTTTGTGGATACGGTGACCGGCGGTAACACCTTTAATAAGTTTACGGTCGATCTTCAGGCAGCGCTTGCCGCCAATCCGGAGCACCCGGGCTATCTGATGACCTTTGACGTTGATAATTTTAAGTATGTCAACAATTATTATGGATTTGATGTGGGTGATAAAATCCTCCGCCATATCTACGATAAGATGGCAGAACAGCTGATGACCGGGGAGAGCCTCGCGCGTATATCCGGCGATCATTTTATCGTACTGCTGCAAGAAGCCGCTCCTGAACGCCTGAATGGAATGCTGAAGGCATCTATGGAAAATGATCAGGGGGTTATGCTGTACTATACGGCCGGGGTTTACGAAATCGCAGACCCGGATGAGAGCATCAGCCTGATGGTCGATAAGGCCAGCGCCGCCGCACAGGTCAATAAAGGGATGATGCGCAAGGAAATCGCTTTTTACTCCATTCAGTTCGACGAGCAGATGATTGAGAGCGAGCAGCTTAAACGCTCAGTGGAGCAGGCCCTGACCAACGATGAAATCGTGCCTTTCTTCCAGCCAAAGGTCAATATCAACACCAGAGAAATCGTCGGAGCAGAGGTGCTGGCGCGTTGGATCACCAAGGAGGGAAGGCTCCGCTCACCGGCTGAGTTCATCCCGCTGTGTGAGAAGACCGGCCTCATCACCGAGCTGGATATGATTATTTTTGAGAAAACACTGGCGTTTTTGAGGAAGAATCTGGACGAAAAGGTGCCGTGCGTGCCCATCTCCATCAACTTTTCGAGGCTGCACCTGCTGGATGATGGCTTCTTTGACAAGATTACAAGACGGATTCACCAGTACGATATTCCACCAGAGCTGATTGAAATCGAGCTGACAGAAAGTGCGATTTTCGATAACCATGAGATCATATCCGAATTTACAAACCAGCTTCACCAATACGGTCTTCAGATTTCCATGGACGATTTTGGCTCTGGCTATTCTTCGCTGAATATGCTGAAGGATATCCCCATTGATGTTCTGAAAATTGACCGCGCTTTTCTGGAGGAGACTTCAGACAGTAAAAAGCAGCGTGTCATTCTCTCCGCCATTGCCCATATGGCAAAACGCCTGGACATCCGGGTAGTGGTCGAGGGCGTGGAAACCATTGAAAATGTTAACCTGATGAAGGAATTTGGCTGCTACATTGCGCAAGGGTATTATTTTGCCAAACCAATGGACGAAGAGTCCTTTGGGAAAATATATAAAGAAGGGATATTATAGGAAAACAGGATGAAAAAATTTCTGTGCTGTCTGGGCAGCCTGTTGCTTGTGGCAACATTATTAAGCGGCTGCAGTACAAAGGAGGATGCGGTGAAAATAGGCGTGTCCTTTGGTGTTGGAAGCGCCTCACGCTGGCCTCTGGAGCAGGGGTATATGGAGGAGCGCGCGAAGGAGCTGGGTGATGAGATAGAGGTGCGGCTGAATACAACCGATACGCCCAAAACCCAGCAAGAGGACTGCTTTGAGATGATTGACAACGGGATTGACGTACTGATTCTGACCCCGCGTGATGTCAACAACACCAAGGAGATCTTAGACTATGCCAAAAAGAAAAACGTTAAGGTTGTCAACTATGCCCGAGTGGTGCTCGGAGACAATGTGGATCTGTTTGTCGGTTATGACAGCGGACGCATCGGACAGAGCATGGGGCAGTACCTCAGCGAAAAGGTTTATGAAGGGGATTATATTATCCTGAGGGGTGATTCCGGCGATCATAACGCTACGCTGTTGTATGAAGGCGCCATGCGTTATATCGACCCGATCAGAGGAAACATTAACATTCTCATGGATGAGGCCGTTCCTGGCTGGTCTGCCGATACGGCAAAGGAAATAGTTAAGAACGCTGTGGCCCAAAATGGGAACCGTGTCAATGCCATCCTCGCACCCAATGACAAGCTGGCAGGAGCCTGTGCCGATGCGCTCACAGAGCTTGGAGTTACCACACCCGTTGTGATTACTGGTATGGACGCGGAACTGGACGCGGTTAAGCGTATTGTCGGCGGCAGACAGGATATGACGGTTTATATGGATCTGAAGGATCTGGCGCGAAAAGCAGTGGAGGAAGCAGATAAAATGGGCAGAAACCAGGAAGTTGATGTCAACGCAGACTTCAACAACCAGGGTGAGAGCACCGTTGCATCCTACCTGATCAACGGCCAGGTGGTCACGAAACAGAATATTGATAAAATCCTCATTGACAATGGCTATTACACAAAAGAAGCGGTTTATGGGAACTGATTGGTTCCCGGTAAAGAAAGGAAAGGTGTTTAAACCCTCCTTTCTTTTTTTATTAAGATTTATAAAAAAGACTTGACAAAAAGGGAAGAGGGCTTTATCATTGAGTTATGAAAAGCAATACATAGGACGTTCTTCGTTACACATTTAACAAATGGCGTTCTATTAAAAATTTTAATCATAAAGGTAGGATGACCTACTAAGAAAACAGAAAAGAGGTACTGAAATGGATCGTATGGTTGGTTTTATCGGACTCGGTATTATGGGAAAACCAATGGCTAAAAACCTGGTTAAAGGAGGGTGCAGCCTGCTGGTAAACGATTTGAATGGGGACGCAGTAAAGGAACTGACAGATATGGGCGCTCAGGCGGCAACACTGAAAGAGATTGGCGAAAAATGCCCGGTTATCTTCACCATTCTTCCCAATGGCGCCATTGTCCAGTCGGTATTATTTGGCGCTGACGGCGTGGCCGAGGGCATCAAAGAAGGCAGCGTTGTTGTGGATATGAGCTCAGTGACACCCACAGAATCCAAGGCCTGCGCCGAAAAACTGGCGTCTCTGGGGGTTGATTTCCTGGATGCTCCGGTAAGCGGCGGGGAACCCAAGGCGATCGACGGGACACTGGCTTTTATGGTTGGCGGTAAACAGGAAGCCTTTGACAAAATGGCTCCTTATTTTGACATCATGGGCGCATCGGCACTGCTGGTCGGCGGAACTGGCAGCGGCTCTGTCACCAAGCTGGCCAATCAGGTCATTGTTAACCTGAACATCGCAGCTGTATCGGAGGCGCTGGTACTGGCCACAAAGGCCGGGGCTGATCCAGAGCTGGTTTACAAGGCGATCCGGGGCGGCCTTGCGGGAAGCACCGTCCTCGACGCCAAGGCGCCGCTGATGATCGACCGAAACTTTGTACCCGGCGGTAAAATTTCCATTAACCTGAAGGATATTAAAAACGTCATGGCAACCGCTCACGACATTGACGTTCCGCTGCCCATGAGCAGCCAGCTGTTGGAAATCATGCAGGCCCTGAAGGTAGACGGCCATCTGGAAGACGACCACGGCGGTATTGTACAGTATTTTGAAAAGCTGGCCGGTGTCGAAGTAAAACGTAAGGAACAGTAGGTGAGTGATATGGCAGAAAGATTAGATGCATCCATTTTAACAACCTTTAAGCCCATTGACGAAAAGGCTGTTACCGCACAGCTCGATGAAGCCTTAAAGGGCTTTGACCGCAAGATTGTGGTTCTGGACGATGACCCTACCGGGGTACAGACCGTTCACGACATTTCCGTCTACACCGACTGGTCGGTTGACAGCATGCGCAAGGGCTTTGACGAGGAAAACAGCATGTTCTTTATCCTGACCAATTCCAGAGGGCTGACGGCTCCCGAGACCACAAAGGCTCACCGGGAAATGGCTGAGAACATTTTACAGGTGGCAAAGGAAACCGGCAAGAAATTTGTTGTGATCAGCCGGAGCGACTCTACCCTCCGCGGTCATTATCCGCTGGAGCCAGAGATTTTAAAGGACGTCATTGAGTCCGGCTCAGACCAGAAAATTGACGGCGAAATTATCTATCCCTTCTTTAAAGAGGGCGGCCGTTTTACCATCGGCAACGTTCATTATGTACAGGAGGGCGATGTGCTGGTACCGGCGGGCGAAACCGAGTTTGCGAAGGACAAATCCTTTGGGTACAAGGCGTCCCATCTGGGTGAGTGGTGCGAAGAAAAATCCGGCGGTAAATACAAGGCCGGAGATGTGACCTTTATTTCACTGGAGGATCTGAGAAATCTGGAAATCGACAAGATCGCAGATCAGCTCATGCAGGTGAAGGATTTCAATAAAATCGTGGTCAATTCTATCGACTACGCAGATGTCAAGGTTTTTGCCATCGCACTGGTAAAAGCCATGAATCAGGGTAAAAACTTTATATTCCGCTCAGCCGCAGCCATCACAAAGGTGCTCGGCGGCGTGCCGGATAAGCCGATTCTCAGCCATGACGAGCTGATTTTAACAGAAAACAGGAATGGCGGCATCATCGTTGTCGGCTCCCATGTCAACAAGACGACCGCGCAGCTTGAGGAACTGAAAAACTCGGACAAGCCCATTGAGTTTATCGAGTTTAACCAGCACCGTGTCCTGGAAGAAAACGGACTGGAACAGGAAGTAGAACGGGTAGTGTCCATTGTGGACGCAGATATTAAGGCTGGTAAAACCGTCGCCGTCTATACCCGACGGGACCGCTTTGACCTGGATACTGACGATAAGGATGAACAGCTTAAGGTGTCTGTCAAAATATCCGACGCGGTCACCAGCATTATCACCAACCTGTCTGTGCGCCCCAACTTTATTGTGGCCAAGGGCGGGATTACCTCCAGCGACATCGGCACTAAGGCACTGCGGGTGCAGAAGGCCAATGTCATGGGCCAGATTAAACCGGGGATTCCTGTATGGATGACCGGGGAAGAAAGCAAATTCCCTGGACTGCCCTATGTGATCTTCCCGGGCAATGTAGGCACCAACACCACACTGAGAGAAGCTGTTGAGACTCTGATGGGTGAATGATTCGGGCGGCCTGTCCGGTAAAAATACCGGGCGGGCGCCCAAAAATAAGCGTTTTACTGAAATCGCAGTCATAAGATTATTGGCGGAAAGAGTCTCCGCTTAATAAAATAAAAAATTTATATGAGGTGAACTTTATGAACATTTTCTTATCCTATCCATTGGACCCGAACGATTTAGCATGGCCAGGCGAACCGGTCATCAAAGTAAGACAGTGTACTGAAATCGGTGATGAAACCCCGTTCAACAGCTTTATGTCCGAGCTGCCAAACCACTGCGGCACCCACTATGATGCACCGAAGCATTTCAATCCAGACGGACTGAGAATCAATGAGCTCCCCATTGACTACTTTGTGTTCAAAAAAGTACTGCTTTTAGATATTCCGAAAAATGCCTGCGAAGGCGTAACCATCGAAGATTTAAAGAAGCATGAAGACGAAATCCAGCAGGCCGACCTGCTGCTGATCCGCACTGGCTTTGGCGAAGTAAGAAAAACAGATCCTAAGAAATATCAGATGGAAGGCCCATTCCTGACACCGGAAACCTGCCTGTACATGGTCAACACCTACAAAAACCTGAGATGCGTGGGCTTTGACTTCCTGGCAATCGGCTCGCCTTGTAATGATCTGGCAGCGCCGGCTCACCAGAATCTGTTAGGCCTGAACACTGAAAAATTCATCACTGCAATCGAAGACATGAACCTGTCCGAATTAAAGGGCAAAATCAATTTTGTTGTTGCCGCTCCGCTGCGTATCGTAGGCGTAGACAGCAGCCAGGTCAGCGTTATTGCAGATTTAGATTAAAACAAAAAGAGCCTTCGGGCTCTTTTTTAGTTGCTTTTGGCCATTTTGACTCAGGCATCCTTGTCGTGCCAGAAGGTCATGCTCTTTTCCACTGCGGCGTCGATGCTTTTCACATCCTTTTCCTGAATACAGCGGAGGATTTCCTTGTGATAGCCCTCGGCCTTGTCGAAAAGCTCCTGGGTATTGATGGTATCCTCAATGGACAGGGAAAAGATCTCATAGATGCCGTTGACCAGCTTGGAAATATAGGGGTTGCCGCAGATATCGGCAATGGCAACGTGAAACTTGTAATCCAGGTAGGCGGCTTTTTCCTTGTCGCCGCTCTCATAAGACTTGCGGATATCCTTGATGATCTGGCTCAGGTGGACGATGTCGCCGTCGGTAGCCTTTTTCATGGCTGTGCGCAGGACCATCTCCTCCATACACTCCCTGAATTCCACCATGTCCGGGTCACTTTCGGCCTGGAAGATGATGCTGTAGATAATGGGGTTAAAGACTGTGGGGGCAATGTGGTCGCACACATAGGTGCCGTCACCGCGTTTGATGTCTACCACGCCCAGTGCGGATAAAATTTTCATGGCCTCACGCAGGGAGTTCCGCCCTACGTTCAGCTCTTCCATGAGCTCAAATTCACTGGGGAGTTTTTCCCCTACCTTAAACTGTCCGGTAGAAATGGCTTTGACAATCCGGTCGATAATCTTGTCAACAATGGAGGAGTTATCAATGGGTGAAAGGGCATTTGCCGGTTTTTTTCTGTCGCTTGGCATAATTTCAAATCTCCTAAGGTCATCTAGTAGGATGTTTGGACATCCTGTTTGTACCTTATTATAACCTACCGGCAAATAATGAGCAAATGTTTATTTAAGAATCAGAGCTCCCGTGCCGCAAAAAGTTTTTGTGACAGACCATAGGAGAGAAGGGCAAAGACAACGACAAAGGCCGCAGCGCTTGAACCTATCCGGACAAGAACCGGTGCGCTGGGAAGGCACAGTTTATTTAGACTATCGCTGAAGGCCCTCAGAAGGAGTGTGGGCACCATGATGATGACGAGTATGCAGCGTGCCTTCTCAGTACCGTATCTGTAGATGATTGGCATACTCAGAGAAGCTAGAAAGAGTCCCGCAAAAGCTGACGCCACTGAAGCGATAAGGATGGTGGTTAAAGAAGCAGGAAACAGCAGACTGAGACTCAGGCTCAGTACCAGGGTAATACCAGTGCTGGCAATGCATAGCAGAAGGATAAAAAGGTATTTGCTGGTGACTAGATCACTTTTTGACACTGGTAGAGTAAGAACAAATTGCTCCCAGCGGTTATTGTCATCATAATTAGAGCTGTTGAGTACACAGATCATGATCAGAAAAGCGTTGACCACTGGAATAAAGACAGTGGTTCTCATAATATAAGCCATGGCTCCATACGCAAGCAGCAGAAAGCCGAGCACTCTCAAATACTGGCGCAGTCCAAGGATTTCTTTGATGATTAAGCCTTTCATTTTTACTCCTTTTTTGTGTGGCAGGCATTCTACAAATCCTTATTCATAAAGATATGCCTTGAAATCAAATAAGACAGGAACACAAACGCCAGCACGAATACCGGGGAGCACCAGGCCAGAAGGGTGAGGGTCTGGGCTGAGGGCAGATGGAGCGTGGGCAGATAGCTGCCAAAGCTCACAAAGACAAGGGTTGGGATCATCACGATAATGATCAGAATGTACCGTGCTTTTTCGACCCCGAATTTGTAGATGAAGGGTGTGGTGAGAGCGCCGAGAAACAGTGCGGTCAGCGCAGAGCACAGGGTAGCGATAAAAATCTCCTGCATGGGCAGGTGGATGATCAGGCCTACAATGAGACTGAGGATAAGGGTGACCGCTGTGCCGAAGGCGCACAGCAGAAGAATGAAAAGGTATTTGCTTTTCACGAGGTCGGCCCGGCTCAGGGGCAGGGACATGGCGAATTCGTTCCAGTGGTTGTAGCTGTCATAGCTGAAGCTGCTGAGCGAACAGATCATGACCAGAATGGCGTTGATAGCAGCGAAAATGCTGACCGAGGTCATGCCAAAGGCCATAAAAATATACAGCACCATAAGCACAGCCAGTATTCTGAAATATCGGCGCAGGCCGAGAAATTCTTTGATGATTAAGCCTTTCATTTTTGCTCTCCTTTGGTATAAAACAGCATGATATCCTCCAGGCTGGGGGGATCGATGATCATGTCCCGGTAGCGGTTTCTTACGGCCGCTGGATTTTTGACCAGGGCCTGGACGTCAAAGCTGGAGCGCTGGATACCCACAACGTCTGTGAGGGTAAGGGTCTCGAACTGATTCGGACTGCATTTGACTATGCCGTGGTTTTCGATGAGCGCGTCCTTGGGCTCGCTGAACAGGATCTGTCCGTCGTGGATAAAGGTGATGTAGTCGGCCACACGCTCCAGATCGCTGGTAATGTGGGAGGACATAAGGATCGAGTGATCCTCATCCTCGATGAATTCCTGGAAGATGTCCAGTATTTCGTTGCGCACGACCGGGTCCAGCCCGCTGGTGGCCTCGTCCAGAATCAGGAGCCTGGGCCTGTGGGACAGGGCGGCGGCGATGGAAAGCTTCATCTTCATCCCTTTGGAGAGGTCCTTGAGCCGTTTGTCCGCGGGAAGGCTGAAGCGTGAGAGGTAATCCTCGAACAGAGCCTTATCCCAGGTTTTATAGATGTTCCCCATAATCTTTGTGATTTCAGGGGGGCGGAGGTCATCGGGAAAGTTCTGGTCGGCAAAAACAACGCCCAGTTCTTTTTTGATGTCTTTTTCATTCTGCGCAGTGTCCAGTCCCAGAATCTGCATGGTGCCGCTGTCGGGATGGATCAGGCCCAGCAGTGCCTTGATGGTGGTGGTTTTACCTGCGCCGTTTTCTCCGATAAAGCCCATGATGCTGCCGGAGGGCAGGCTGAAGCTGACGTCCTCCAGGGAAAAGCCGCTGTAGTGTTTGCTGAGGTTTTTAATTTCAATGGCGTTTTGAGTGTCCATTAGCTGTCTCCTTTGTAGAGTAATGTGATGAGTTCGGTGAGCTCAGAAAGGGTGAGGCCGCAGCTCTTTGAGAGGTCAATGGCCTGTTCCAGCAGGTCCTGTATCTGCCGGTAGTTTTCTTCACGGATGAACTCGGTATTCTTCTGGGCGACAAAGCTGCCTTTGCCCGGAGCGGTCTCGATAAAGCCGTCCTGTTCCAGATCGGCGTAGGCCCGCTTGGTGGTGATGACGCTGATGCGCAGCTCCTTTGCCAGAACGCGCATGGAGGGCAGTGCGTCGCCGGGCCTTAGCTCGCCTGTAATGATCTTATTTTTTATCTGCGTGGTGATCTGCTCATAGATGGGCTTCCCACTGCTGTTGCTGATGATAATATCCATGGATGATCCTTTCGAAAGTTATACTGTATATATACGATATACACAGTATACACTCGCTTGAAAGGTTTGTCAAGAAAAAGTTTTAATGGCAGTGGATAGCATCTCCCGGGCCCTTGCCATCTTTTCCCGGTGCTGTGCCTGTCTCTGGCTTTGACCCTCGAAAAGCATGGGACAGCACATTCCTGTGATGCGGTCATAGATGCGGCGTGTGGCCATGTTCTGGGGATGATTGAGCTGATCGGGCGTCAGGTTGGTGGTGATGATGGTGGGCTTGCCGCTTTTGTACCGGGCGTCGATGAGGTTGTAGATCTGTTCCAGGGTGTATTCGCTTTGTCTCTCAATGCCGAAGTCGTCGATGAGCACCAGGTCATAGCCGGCCAGGCGGTTATAGTAAGCATTGCGGCTCCGGTCCTTATCGAACTCGCCGGGCATGTCGTCTCTCAGCTTGGTGAGACTGGTGCCCAGGACGTTATAGCCGTTGTCGTCCAGAGCGTTGATGATACAGCCGGCGGTAAAGGTCTTTCCAGTGCCCACGTCACCGTAAAACAACAGGCCGATGTTCTCTCTGAGGTTTTCCTCAAACTGCGCCACGTACCGCTTTGCCTTTTCGATGGCCCCAGGGCAGGCGCCATTGTCGGCCTCAAAGGTCATTCTGCGCAGGGCGGGGTCGTGAATATGGGATGCTTTTCGGATTTTCTGCCGCTCTGCTTCCTGACGGGCCTTAAACGCCTGATCACGCTGGTCGCGGGCTTCGGTTCTGCACTGGCACAGGCAGGGGACTTTTTTTCGGATGGCGCCAAGGGTCACCCATGTCTCCATGGGGGTGTGGCAAAGCGGACAGTGCTTGAGTCCGTTCTCCATATAAAATTCCGGGCTGCCGGCGTTGGGATCGGGGATTCTGGTTTCAAAATTCACAGGCTTTCTCCTTTGCGTGCGGTGTAATCTGGAATGGGGCTATTTGGCTGTTCATGCCGCTTTTCCGAGTCTCTGCGGTAAAAGCTGAGAATGGTATGGTAATGGCTTCTGTAGCGCTTATTGGCAGCTTTCTGGCCGATTTGGCCAATGTACTCGTTCAGTCTTTCGATGTAGCGCACGGTGTCCGGTTCGCCCAGGCGTTCCCTCAGCTTTATCCGTTCATCGGTGGTGAGGGTGACGAAGTCGCCGTAGCACTCTTTTAGTTGGTCTGGTTTGCTTTGGTTTGGTTTATTTAATGTGTCCGGTTTGCTAACCAGTTTGTTATCCGGTTTACTAACCGGTTTGCTAACCAGTTTAGTATTCGGTTTACTAACTGGTTTGTTGTCCGGTTTTGCGTCTTGTTGGGGCATGCTGGAGGCTTGAACCAGATTGGTGAGCTGATAGGTACCGCATTGGTCCCTGTGCCCATTCGTATAAGCCAGGAAACCACCTTCACAGAGTTCCTTACGCGCGGCCTGCATCCGTGTCAGGCTGAGGCCGCTGAGGCCGCAGATCACTGAATTGGCTGCGGTAAAGCGGTCTGGGAAATACAGGTCGTTGGCGTATTCCAGAAGAATGGCGTAAAGGGCAATGGCGTTGGATGAGAGCGGGCTGGCCAGACGCTTTCTTCGATAAGCGTTGAGCTGTTTGAGATAATCCATATTTTTTCCTCCTCTTGAGATGGTTCTACTATATACATACCGAGTTTTTTGAAAATGGCAGGGTGTTTCATTGATCATTGTAAAAAATGCTTCTACTACATACATACTTTTTTGGGCAAAAATAACAACCATCTGGTTTAAGTGAATTTATTATAAAATGAAGTATAAAATACTTTTAAAAATGTTTTTGCGTTTTGGTGCTAAATGAGCAACTTTCATTTGTCTTTGCCCATATTCACGTGTAAAGGCCTCTATCCATACAATGGAAATAAAAGAGAAAATATTCCAGTTTTTTTTGTTCAGAAAGGGTAAAAATTTGTGATATTAAAAAAAACCGCATAAAGCGGTCGCAGCGTGTAGACAAATGCTATTATAAACAGGCAGAGCGTGAATAAGAGGACTGTTAATTGAGAATTGAAAATGAAAGACCTCTTTTGCTGCCGCAAAAGCGATTAAGACAGCGGCCTATGGCCGCTATTTCATTCAAAATGCGCAGCATTTTGTTCTTGTAGCTGTGCATTAGGTTCGTTCCCCAAAGTTATTCTAACTTTGGACTCACCGTCATTCTCCATTCTCAATTTTCCATTAAAACAGCCTCTGGATTTAACCTTGAATCAACCTTCCGTCTTCCACCCCCGGCCCATTGCGTCAGCGGCCAGGATGGCATGGTAGATGATTTCAGGGTTAACAGTGACAGGCTCGGCGGCGATGTGCTTCGCCTTTGCGGCGCGCTCGGCGACCAGACGAAGGTCAGCCTCCATACGGGCATCCAGACCGATTTCGGCAAGGGTGACAGGCAGGCCCACGCTGGTGGAAAAGTCCAGAACCTCCTCGATTTCCGCTTTTGGGCGGTTTTCGAGCACCAGCTGGCACAGGGTACCAAAGGCGACGATCTCACCGTGGGTGTAATTCCGGCAGGCCTCCACAGCGGAAAAGCCGCTGTTTAGCGAGTGCGCTCCTGCGCAGCCCACACATTCTACGCCCAGCCCGCTGAGCAGGGTGTTGGCCTCGATAATGTTTTCAAGCGCCTCGGTACAGGCACCGACTTCGGCAGCCTGCCTGGCCTTCAGGCCGTCCTCAAGCAGCACCCGGTAGCACAGCTCAGACACCGCCATCCCTGCCAGGGTCGTTCGGTAGCCCTTTCCGATGCGGTTGGCGGTGTTGGACTCCAGATGCGCCCGGGCTTCAAAATAGGTAGACAGCGCGTCGCCCATACCAGATACCAGCAAACGGATCGGCGCCCTGGAGACAATTTTGCTGTCGACCAGAATGAGGTCGGGGTTGCGCTTGAAATAGATGGTTTCAGCGTGGACGCCTTCCTCGGTGTAAGTGACCGAGAGCGCAGAGGTCGGCGCGTCGGTGGCGGCAGAAGTCGGGGCAATGACAATGGCTGCCGATACCGCGATGCCGGTGTATTTGGCAGCGTCGATGGTTTTGCCGCCTCCGATCCCCACAATGACATCACTGCCATTTTGCGAGGCGGCAGCCGCCAGGCGTTCAAGCTCGGTAATGGTGGTTTCGCCGCCGAATTTAACGGACTCGATGGCAGAGCCTGCAGCCTCAAAGGCTTCCTTTAGGGATGGGGAAAGAGTGTCGTAAAAAAACGGGTCGATGATGGCAAGCACCTTTTTTCCGTAGTCGGCTGTATAGTCCTGAAGGCGCTCAAGCTCGCCGTAGCCCTGAATGTAGCGGCTGGGGGAGCCAAATGCGCGCGTGGTTGATGTAAGCATCTGTAAAAACCTCCTGATTCGTATAAAGTTCAGAGCTATTATACCATAAAGCCTTTGGGAATTGGACCTTTAAAACATAAAAGAAAACCGATACACAGGCTTGTAATCGTGGTATAATAGGCTAAAAGAAAGTGAGGGATTCATATGAACCATCAGGGAACGCGTAGAATTGAAACCGAGCGGCTGGTGCTGCGTCAGTTTTCCATTGACGACGCAGAGGCCATGTACCTGGGCTGGGCAGGAGACCCGGAGGTTACCCGATTTATGAGCTGGCCCACCCACGAGAGCCTTGAAGACTCCCGGGCGGTCATTGAGGCGTGGCAGAACAACGCTATTTTGCTGGATGATTATAACTGGTGCATCACACGCAGAGAAACCGGCGAGCCCATTGGAAGCATTGGCGCTGTCCGTGTCGACGAGGCGGCTGAGTATGTGCATGTGGGCTACTGCATTGGCCGGAAATACTGGAACCAGGGGATTACATCTGAGGCGCTGTCAGCGGTGATCCGTTTTTTCTTTGAGCGCGTGGGTGTTAACCGCATTGAGTCTCTGCACGCGGTGGAAAACCCGGCGTCCGGGAGAGTCATGCAGAAGTGTGGCATGACAAAGGAAGGGGTGCTCCGGGAATACAATGTGAGCAACTATGGGCGTTGCGACGCGGCCGTTTACAGCATTCTGCGCCGTGAATGGCAGGGAACAGCCGGCTGAACCCCTTGCACAGGTATGAAAGAAATGGTATAGTGTTGGTAGAAAAGGGCGGTGAAGTGAATGCTGCATGTAGAACGCAGAAAAGAAATACTCAATAAAATCCTGAAAGAGGGTTCTGTAAAGGCCGACGCGCTGGCAAAAAAATACGAGGTGGGCGTGCCAACCATCCGGAGGGATTTAAAATACCTGGCAGAGGAATACGGCATTGAGCTGACCTACGGAGGCGCCTATGCCAAGGAAAGCCTGGCAAGCCAGACCACTGTGGAGATGAACATTGCCCAGAAGAAGCTGCAAAACCTGGATGAAAAACGGATCATTGCGCAAAAGGCGGCAAGGCTGATTAAGGATGGGGACACCATCGCGCTGAACTCTGGAAGCACAGTTGAGCTGGTTCTTGATTATCTGGAGGATATGAAAAGCCTGAACGTCATAACGCTGTCGCTGAATGTGGCCCTCAAGGCGTCCACTGTAAAGGGTGTGAATGTCTTTATGCCCGGCGGGCGGCTGCGCAGCATTTCAGGCGCTTTTTACGGAAAGGACGCGGATGATTTCCTCAGGAAGTTTAACATTGACAAAGCCTTTATGGGGGTTTTGGCTGTTTCCATTCCCAAGGGCGTGACCCACAGCTCGCTGGAGGAGATCGAGGTTAACCAGACGCTGGCCGAAATCAGCCAGAAATGCTATCTCATGGCCGACTATACCAAGTTCGATAAAATATCCCTGGCCAAGATGTTTGACCTGAATATTTTTGAGGCCTTTGTTGTCGATGGTAAAGAGCCGGAAATTTACAGGGAATACGCCCGGAACAACGGCATTGACATCCTGTGAAATCGTAAAAGTATCCTTAATAACAGAAAAAACTGTTGACATCGATTTACAAACATGCTATTATGAAATAAATTAATACGTATTGGTTTGAGATTGTAGAAACCGCAATAAATAAATGGGAGTGTTTTCCTGTTTGTTTATCGCGGTTTTTTTCTATCTTGAATCATTGGAAAGAGGCCACTCCAATGATCACTAAGGAACAAATGAAGACTTTTAAGGCATACCCGGTTATCGCTGCTGTGCGGACGCCGGAGAATTTCAGACAGGCTCTCGACTCAAAGGTTCGGGTGCTGTTTATGGTAGGAGGCGATTATTTTAAGGCAGAAAACCTGATTAAGGAATTTAAAGAACAAAATGGACTGGTATTCCTGCACATGGATCTGATTGAGGGCATTGGACGGGATATTGGCGGCATCCGGCACGCGGTGGAGCGCACTGGGATTGATGGCGTCATATCGACCAAAAGCCATATTCTAAAGCTGGCGGCTAAGGAAAATCTAATCACAGTGCACCGGATTTTCCTCATGGACAATCAGGCGCTGGAAAGCGGTATCAACCTGTTTAAGGCGTCGAAGCCAGATATTATCGAGCTGACGCCAGGGCTGATCCCGCGGATCGTGCGAAAGGTGAGCAATGAATTTGAACAGCCTGTGATCACAAGCGGGCTGGTTTCAAAGCCGAGTGATGTAAAAACAATGATACAGGCAGGCGCCATGAACATTGTGTGCAGCTGCGAGGCGCTTTGGAATTTGTAAAAAAGGAGAGACAAGAATGAATTCGAGAGAACGTGTGATGGCAGCGGCCAGCCACCAGGAGCCCGACCGGGTGCCTGTGGATATGGTCCTGACCATTGATGTATACAGAGATATGAAAAGGTTGCTGAAGATGGACCATCTTCCAGACACCCCCCGGATGGGCCACTGGACCGATGTACAGATGCCGCTGGAGATGATCCAGGCGCTGGATCTGGACATGTACTACATTTCGCCGAGGTCGGCAAAATCAGCCCATTCCAGACAGTTTGAGGACGGCAGCTTTACCGATGAATGGGGCTGCTACTGGAAAAAGACCATGATCGACGGCGGACATTTTTACTTTGAACTGCAGAACCCGCCGCTGGCAGACGCCACCATCGAAGATCTGGAGAACTATGAATGGCCGGATCCCAGCGACCCCAAACGGTTTGAGGGCCTGCGTGAGGAAATGCAGATGGTCCGGGACAAAAGTGATCTGGCCATTCTGGCAAAATTTGCCGGCGCGGTTTTTGAGGTAGCTACCTATATGCGCGGCCATGAACGCTGGTACCGCGATCTGGTCAACAATCAGGAATTTGCCCACGCGCTGCTTGACAAGGTCTGTAAAATACAGAAGGAAATCGACCGTGTCTGTATCGACGCTGTCGGCGAATACGTGGATATTCTGCGCCTGAGCGGCGAAGATCTGGGCACACAGGACAGCCCGCTCATTTCACCGAGAACCTTCCGGAAAGTAGTAAAACCACATCTTGAGGAGCTCTGGGTAAGCGCGAAGACAGAGCTGCTTAAGAAAAATCCGCAGGGTAAGGCCATGCTGCACAGCTGCGGCTCCATCCGCCCCTTTATCCCGGATCTTATCGACTGCGGCATCGACATTCTGGACCCGGTACAGCCAGGCGCCAACCATATGAACCGTTACGAGCTGAAACAGGAATTCGGCGATAAAATCGTCTTTCACGGCAATATTGATATTCAGAAGGTGCTGCCCTTTGGCACAAAGGATGAAATCACCGAGGAAGTGCGCGACGCCATTAAGGCGCTGGCCCCGGGCGGCGGCTTTCTGCTGTCACCGGCCCACAATGTTCAGAGCGATGTGAGCGCGGAAAATCTGGTGCACATGATCGAATGTGCCCACGAATTCGGCGTCTATCCCATTCAATTGTAAGCGAATAAAAAATAATTTTTGGAGAGAGTAGAGATGAAAAATTATATTAGTGGAATCGATATCGGAACAACCGGCGTAAAAGTAATTATTTTTGATATGGAGGGCGCCACTGTCGGCAGTGCCTACCGTGAGTATCCCTGTACCTTTCCGCAGTCGGGATGGGTAGAACAGGACGGAGAGATGACCTGGCAGCAGACCTGTGAGGCCACCCGGGAAGCCATCGCAAAAGCAGGCGTCGATCCTGCGGAAATCCGCTCCATTGGCCTTTCCACCCAGCGCTGTACCTTTACCCCGGTGGATCAAGCCGGCATGTCGCTGCGGTCTGCCATCTCATGGCAGGACAGCCGTTCCTTTGAGGAATGTGAGGAGATCAGCCGTCTGGTGGGGGCGGAGCGCTATTATGAGATCACCGGCCTGCCTGTAGGCACGACCTGGTCGGTCAGCAAGATCATGTGGATCAAGAAACACCAGCCGGAAATTTACGCGAAAACCTACAAGTTTGCCATGGATCAGGAGCGTATTTTAAACAAGCTCGGCGCAGAGGGCTACTTTGAGGACTGGTCTAACGGCTCCCTCCAGGGGCTGATGGACATCAAGGCATTTGAGTGGAGCGATGAGCTCGTAGGCGCTCTGGAGCTTGACAAATCCAAGCTGCCCGACCTGGTGCCATCAGGCAAGGTCGTTGGGAAAATATCCAAAGAGAGCAGTGCGCTCACAGGCTTTGCCGAGGGAACCCTTTTGGTTTCGGGCGGCGGCGACCAGCAATGCGCAGGTATTGGTGCAGGCGCTGTGAAAAAAGGAACCATTGAGGTGACTATCGGCACCGCAGGCGTCACCCTGGCCTATATGGACGAGCCGATTTACGACGATAGTATGCGTCTGCCATGCTCGGCCCATACAGTAGCGGGCAAGTGGGAAACAGAAGGCCTGCAGAACGCGGCTGGAAGCTCCCTGAAATGGTACCGGAATGAATTTGCCGTACCAGAGATTGAAAAGGCAAAAGCACTGGGAATCGACCCCTACGACCTGATCAATGAACAGGTAGAGGGCATACGTCCCGGCAGCGACGGGCTCATCTGTATCCCGTATTTTGCCAGTTCAGCCGCGCCGAACTGGGACCCATTTGCGCGGGGAACCTTTATCGGCCTGACCCTGGGCCACAGCCGGCAGGCCATGGCACGGGCCATTATGGAGGGCGTTACCTACGAAACCCGTGAAATCATCGACCAGATGATCACAAACGGCGTCGAGGTTGATGAGATTGTATTGAGTGGCGGCGCCGCAAAATCCGATGTCTGGAATCATATCCAGGCAGATATTTACGGCAAGACCTGCAGTATTCTGGCTGTAGAGGAGGCCACAGCACTGGGTGCGGCGATTCTGGCAGCTCTTGGAGCAGAGCTCTACGCAAACGTAGGCGAAGCCGTTGCCCACATGGTGAAGATCGTGGCGGTCTGTGAGCCGGATATGCAGCGGCACGCGCTGTATAATGAATATTTTGAAATATACAAGGATGCCTACCAGGCACTGAGAAAGGCAGACGTCTATGAGCGCCTGGTGAAGCTGGCATTAAAATGAGAAAACAGAGGAGACAAGAATGAAGATACTGGATCAGATTAAAAATGCGGTTTATGAAGGATTAGAGGATGAGACACCTTCCATGGTGCAGGCGGCAGTGGACAAGGGGACCAGTCCGCAGGCCATTCTGGATACCATGATGGAAGCGATGGAGATGGTGGGAGAGGAGTTTAAAAACGAGGAGATCTATATACCGGAGGTGCTGTGCTCATGCTACGCCATGCAGAATGGGTCAGAGGTGCTGAAGCCTCTGCTTTTAGAAAACCAGCAGACCGCGACCGGAATCATTGTGCTGGGAAGCGTAAAGGGAGACATGCACGATATTGGTAAAAACCTGGTAAAAATGATGTTTGAGGGACGGGGCTTTAAAGTCGTGGATATCGGCATTGATGTGCCCGAGGAGCGTTTTGTGGAGGCCGCTGTCAAAGAGAAGGCCGATATTGTGGCCTGCTCTGCGCTGCTGACCACCACCATGCCCGAAATCCCCAAAATTGTTAAGGCTTTTGAGGATGCGGGTGTCCGGGAACAGTTTAAGATTATGATTGGCGGAGCGCCCATTACGCAGGATTTCTGCGATAAAACGGGCTGTGACGCCTTTGCCAAGGACGCAGGAAGCGCCGCTGAGGCTGCCGTACAGATCTGCCGGAATTAACAGGATTTAAGCACACTGTGGAGACCAGTGTGTTTATCCAGTCAAAGAAGTGGCGTGGTTTGAGACTGCGCCTTTTATCCAGATAAGAAAAAAGGTCCTGGCGCTGTGAATAACGGCCGGAAATTGTGCCATTTTACTGCAACAGCCGGACACTGGTGAGATAAAGCATTAACTTTAGTGAAGAAGATATCTGGGTGAGGGTAATGCCCGCAGAACCCTTTTTTCTTCCTTAGGTAAAGGGCTTCGTCTCTCAAAGTTTTGACATTTTAAGCACACTGTGGAGACCAGTGTGCTTTTTTATTGTAAATTTTGCAAAATTTAAAAATTAGTTGACAAACCATCAAAAAGCATATAATATTAACATAAAGTCAATACAAAATACATAAAAAGTGAATATGTAAAGCATTTACAGGCGAAGGAGGAAAGGAGGTTTCTGACAGCAAAGCTGAGCATAAAGAAGACAACTGAATAATCATTTTTTGAGGAGTAAAGGAGTAAAAAAATGAAAAACTATGTTTTAGTCATTGACGAAGGAACAACTGGTACAAGAGCGCTGATTTTTGACAAGGAATTTAATATTGTATCCCAGTGCTATGAAGAATTCACACAGTACACACCGAGTGAGGACAAGGTTGAGCACGACGCCATGGAAATCTACGCCAAGAGCGTGGGCGTGTGCCGTGAAGCCATTGAAAAAGCGAAAATCGCCAGCAGCGACATTGCCGCCATCGGCATTACCAACCAGCGGGCAACCTGTCTGGTCTGGGATAAGAACACCGGCGTGCCGCTGTACAACGCCATTGTCTGGCAGGATAACCGCACCGCGGCATTGTGTCAGGAAATCAATGACAGTGAATGGGGAGAAAAAGCGCGCAAGGCCACCGGCTGGACGGTAGCGCCGGTTTATTCCTCCCTGATGCTGCACTGGTATCTTGAAAATGTGCCGGAGATTAAAGAAAAGATTGAATCCGGCGAAGCGCTTTTCGGCACCATTGACACCTGGCTGATCTGGAAGCTGACCGGCGGAAAGAGCCATGTGGTCAGCTATTCTAACGCTTCTGTCATGGGCAGCCTGGATTTAAGCACAGGGGAATGGTACACCGAATTCTTAGACTATCTGGGGATTTCAACCGATATTTATCCCGAAATCGTCAACGACTCCGGCAACTACGGCACCACAGACCCGGATATTTTCGGGGCAGAGATTCCCATCTGCGGCGCCATTGCCGACCAGCACGCCGCGCTTTATGCCCAGGGCTGTCGTTCCAAGGGAACCTGTAAAATCACCAACGGTACAGGCTCATTCTTAGATATCAACATCGGCGACGAATGTGTTGTGTCCGATCAGGGCTTAAACACTGTTATTGCCTGGAAGATCGGGGATGAAATCAATTATGCTCTGGAAGGCTTTGAAGCCGTTACCGGCTCAGCTGTTCAGTGGCTGCGTGACGGGCTTCAGGTCATTGGCAAATCCAGTGAATCAGAACCGCTGGCACGTTCAGTTGAGGACTCTAACGGAGTGTACTTTGTACCTGCGCTGGCAGGGCTCAGCGCACCTTATCACGATCCCTATGCCAGAGGCACCATTTTTGGCATCAGCCGCGGCACTACTAAAGCCCACATTGTACGGGCAACGCTGGAAGGGGTCGCCTACCGCTTAAAGGACATTCTGGATGTCGTCGAAAAGGAATCTGGTGTAAAAATGACCGATATCCGTATTGACGGCGGGGCATCGATGAACGATTTGCTGGCACAGCTTATGGCAGATATGCTCGACGCCCGTGTCGACCGGCCGTTATCCGTCGAAGCCACCAGTCTTGGCGCAGCCGAAATGGCCGGCCTGGCAGCCGGCCTCTGGACCGAAGCCGATTTTGACAAGTCTCTTGAAATCGACAAATCCTTTGAACCGGCCATCACACCGGAAAAACGCGAAGAGCTGTACGCAGGCTGGCGTGAAGCCATCGAGCGCTCCGTCGGCTGGCGTAAGCAGGCATAAGGAAAAAAACAGAAATAAACACAAGCAGAGGGGCAGCCCATAAGCCGCCCCTCTGCCTGAAAGCAGAAAGGAGAGACAATCGTGTCCGATTGTGTTGCACAATTTTATCAGAAACTAGAGGACGATCCGTCATTAAAACATTACAAAATTGAAGCCAGCGCCGATGCGCGCGGGGTGATCACCCTGACTGGCGAAGTGGATGTCTGGCAGCATGTGGTTGACATCGGCCACGCGGCTGGAAAAAGCGGCGTAAAAGGGGTCGTCAACAGGCTGACCGTCAAGGGGGCAGAGACAGCCCGAAGAGACCGGGCAGAAGAAGTGAAAAAAGCAGAGGCCGTCGGTGTGATCGACAAAGCCGATATTGTGGTCATTGGTGCGGGGGTAACCGGCAGCGGTATTGCGAGAACGCTGTCGAAATACAATAAACGCATTATCGTGGTAGAAAAAGCCTCGGATGTGTCTGAAGGGACCTCCAAGTCAAACAACGGGATGATCCACTCAGGCTACGACTCAAAGGCAGGCTCTCTGAAGGCCCTGCTCAATGTAAAGGGCAATGCCATGTACACACAGTGGCAGGAAGAACTTCATTTTAAAATGAACCGCTGCGGCTCCTTTGTCGTAGGCTTTGACGCATCAGACGACGCCTATCTGGAGCAGTACTACGAGCTGGGAAAAAAGAACGGTGTGCCTGGCATTGCCATTTTAAGCGGCGACGAGGCCAGAGCCATTGACCCGGCAGTCAATCATGACGTGGTAAAGGCACTATGGACCCCATCGGCGGCCTATGTTGAGCCTTACGAGGTCGTTGAAGCCCTAATGGAAAACGCCATTGACAATGGGGCAGAGCTTATGCTGAATACAGAGGTATTGGGCTTTACCAGACAAGGCGCCCATTTAAACGGCGTGGTCACCGATAAGGGAATCATCGAAGCCGACTGTGTCATCAACGCCGCAGGCCTGTATGCCGACGAAATCGCAGAGCTGGCAGGCGACCGGTTTTACACCATTCATCCGCGCCGGGGCACACTGGTCATTCTGGATAAAAAGATTGGCAAAACCACCAACAAATGCTTTATCGGCACACCGCCTAAAAACTTTACCAAGGGCGGCGGCCCGACCCAGACACCCGAGGGCAACCCACTGTGGGGCCCCTCAGCCATCGAGGTGCCAGAAAAAGATGATTTGGCAGTGGACGAAGAGGATGTACGCTTTGTTATGGAAAAGGGCAAGCACCTGACCGAGGGCGCCTCCGAAAGAGATATTATCACCTATTTCAGCGGCTGCCGGGCATCGAACTATATTGAGGATTTTATCATCGAAGCGTCTGAAGTGCTGGACAACTTTATTCATGCGGCAGGCATCCAGTCTCCCGGGCTGGCGTCCTCACCGGCCATCGCTGAACGGGTCGAGGGGATTTACACAACGCTTCACCCCGAAGCCGCTGTGCGTGAGGATTATGATCCCATCCGTCCTGAGCACAAGGCTTTCAGAGATTGTACCTTGGAAGAAAAGGAAGCGCTCATCGCCAAAAATCCGCTGTATGGGCATGTGATCTGCCGCTGTGAAACCATTACCGAGGCCGAGATTGTGGACGCCATACACGGTAAAATACCGGCCACAACCGTGGATGCGGTGAAGCGACGTACCCGGGCAGGCATGGGGCGCTGCCAGGGAGGCTTCTGCGGCCCGAGGGTTGTGGAAATCATTGCCAGGGAACTGGGGATCGCGCCCGAGGAAGTTACCAAGCGTGGCGCGGGCTCAGAAATGCTGACCACAGCATCCAGAAAGGGGGAGGAAGAATGAATCGGATACAGACAGACTGCGCCATTATCGGCGGCGGCCCGGCAGGGCTGGCAGCAGCCGTAGAAGCGCATAAGGCAGGACTTGACACTTTGATTATTGAACGGGACCTTTCCCTTGGCGGTATTCTGCAGCAGTGTATTCACGATGGCTTTGGCCTGCTGCGGTTTAAACGCCGCATGACAGGAGGCCAGTATGCCCAGGCTTTTATCGATGAGGTAGAGGACGAGGGGATTGAAGTCAAGCTGGACACCATGGTGCTGGAAATCCGGCCGGATAAGACCATTTATGCGGTCAACGAAAAGGATGGCCTTCTTGAGATCAAGGCCAAATCTGTTATTCTGGCCATGGGCTGCCGTGAACGCACGCGCTCACAGGTCATGATTTACGGCACGCGTCCCGCTGGGGTACTGACTGCCGGAGCGGTTCAGCGCTACATAAATATGGAGGGCTATCTGCCGGGTAAGAAGGCTGTAATTTTAGGCTCAGGCGACATTGGCCTTATCATGGCAAGGCGTATGACGCTTGAGGATATCGAGGTGAAGGGCGTCTATGAAATCATGCATACCGAGGGCGGACTGACCCGAAATATTGTCCAGTGCCTTGAGGATTACAACATACCGCTGCATCTGGGCACAACCGTGACCAAGATCCACGGCAGGGACCGGATCGAGGGCGTTACTGTCGCAAAGGTAGACGAACACCTTAAGCCCATCGCAGGAACCGAAGAATATATTGACTGCGATCTTCTGGTGCTTTCAGTCGGCCTTATCCCTGAAAATGAGCTCAGTGAACAGCTGAATATTGAAATGGACCCGAGGACACGCGGTCCGGTGGTGGACGAGCGGATGATGACCTCCGTTCCCGGTGTCTTTGCGGCAGGCAATGTGGTTACAGTGTTTGACCTGGTGGACTATGTCTCCCAAACCGGAGAGATGGCGGCCCGCGGCGCAGTCCGCTACATAAAGGGTGAGAGCGGAGGTAATGAGTACCGTGCTGTGGAAGCCGGCGATAACATCAGTTTTGTGGTTCCCCAGAAAATAAGCGGGACAGCTGGAGAGGTTCCGGTCTTTATGCGGGTCAGAAAGCCTGACGAAAAGGTAAGGCTGGTATTTAGCCAGAATGGGCAGTCCCAAAAGCTGAAAAAACACGCGGTGGTCAAGCCGCCGGAAATGGTCTGTGAGGTCATTGACCTCGGCAAAACAACAGACGGCCCCATCTGTATCAGCGTGGCAAAGGAGTGATGGAAAATGGAAAAAAGAAATTATACCTGCATTGTCTGCCCCAAAAGCTGCAAGGGTGAGCTGACCATCAAGGATGATGGTACCTTTGAAACCGCTGGCTTTGACTGCAATAACGGGAAAAAATACGCGGTCAATGAGTATACCGATCCCAAACGGATGCTGACCACAACGGTTGCAATAGAGGACGGTATCTTTAACCTGCTGCCTGTGGTCAGCAGTGAAGAAGTCAGTAAAACGAAGCTCAGAGACTGCATCCATGCCCTTTACGGCATTGCAGTGAAAGCGCCGGTCCGGGCGGGCGATGTGGTGGTCTCGAATATTTTGGACACAGGTGTTGACATTATAGCGGCACGTGACATTAAAGCAAAGTAAGGAGAATACAATGAAAGAAAATATTGAAGGTTTTTTGAAAGCGGTTCAGGAAGAGCTGCCAGAGGTTACAGTGCTCCGGCGCGAGGAGGAACGCCTTATCTATGCCCATGGCTGTTATCCCAGAGAGTATAAATGGCTGCTTCAGGGGCCTTACAAGGTTCTGCCAGAAGCTATTCTCATGCCTGGAAGCACTGATGAGGTCAGCCGGATCATGGCACTCTCTCAGGAGTACAGTGTCGGCGTCATTCCTTTTGGCGGCGGCTCTGGCATTGTGGGCGGCAGTATTGCTGAAAACCATGAGGTCATGCTCGATATTAAAAATTTAAAGGAATTTGAAATTAACCCTGTCAACTGCACTGCTGTGGGCGGCGCGGGCCTGACCGGGGCAGATTTTGAAAACATGCTGAACGAAGCAGGTTATACCTGCGGCCAGTACCCACAGTCTTTCCAGAGCGCCGTGCTGGGCGGCATGGTCGCCACGCGCGCCATAGGAACCTTCTCTACCAAATACGGTAAGATGGACGACATGGTTAACTCCCTTGAGGTGGTGCTGCCAAACGGACATGTGCTGAACACACACAAAACGCCGAAGGCATCAACCGGGCCAGAGCTGGACCAGCTGTTTTTGGGCAGCGAGGGTGTATACGGGATTGTCACCAAGGTGGAAATGAAAATTTATCCAGTAGCCGAAAAACGCTATTTTGAAGCCTTTACCTTTAACCGTACCGAGGACGGTCTGGAAGCCATCCGCCAGTTTGTCCAGAACAATGTCCACCCGGCAGTGGTCCGTCTTTATGATGAAGAGGAAAGTGTTCCTAAAATGGAAAAATACGGCTTTGAAAAAGGCCACGTTTTTCTGGTCATCGGCTACGAAGGTCTGGAAAAGCAGGTGGATCTGGAACGGGAATACGTCCATCATTACTGTGCCTTAAATGGCGGTGTGCCTAAGGGGCCGAAGCCGGGCTATGACTGGTTCCACTCACGTTTTTCCACGAAAAAAATGCTGGATCACGACGCTATGAAGGGTGGCACAGCCGATGCCATCGAGGTGGCGGCACCCTGGGACTGCATTGCCAATGTGTGGCGTGAAATGCGCAAAGCCCTTGAGCCCATGTGCGAAAGCGTTGACTGCCACTTTTCACATGTATACCATACTGGCGCCAGTGTTTATGTGATCTTCCACGCCCAGACCGGCGGTGACGATTACGACGGTGAAAAGCGCTATATGGAATGTCTGGACACCGCCATCCGTACCAGCCTTAAATACGGCGGCAACGTCTCACACCACCACGGCAGCGGCAAAGCCAAGGCTGAATATTTACCCCTGGAGCACGGTGAAGCAGGTATCGAGGTCATGCAGAAAATCAAGGACGCCCTTGACCCCAAGGGATTAGTGAACAAAGGAGTGCTGGGATTATGAGAGAATTTACATTAGAACATTACGAAGACAAGCTGAACCACCAGGTGATCCATATGGACCAGGCTGTGTGCTATTGTCCGGAATTCCGGGCGAGCCATATGCTCCACGACTATCCCTCCCGCAGGCTTCAGCTGGCACGGGCGGTTTTCAAAGACGAAATGGCCCCCAATGACTACATCGCGGGGCTGGTATTCCAGAGTATCCTGTCACGCCAGGGAGAGCGCTGGCAGAACTTTGGCGAAAACCCCGAGGATTTGACAGACGTCATGATCCTCAGCCGTGAGCTGATGTTAAAAAAGGGTTTTGGCACCCAAATCGCCGAATCGCTTAAAGATACCCTGAAGGCAGGCGGTGGACATATCCTGAAAACCGACGCAGAGGCACTCAGACAGTGGCAGGAGGCTGTCCCGGTGCTTGAGGGCAGCGGTAATTTTCTCTTCCTGGACGACGCCACAGCCACCCTCGCCGCTGACAGCGCGTCTGGGCTGGGCCAGTGGTTTAAGGCGAGAGGCATTGCCTTTGAGCCGGAGACTGCGCCGGTTTTTGCAGGCTGGGAATACTTTGCCTATGGTATGGTGGACGAGGGGATTAAATATCTGGAAGGCCTGGTCAGCGGGCTTCAGGAAAAGGGGATAGAAGTCGTATATACCCTTTCAGGCCAGACCACCTATCTGCTGACACAGTTTGCAGAAAAGCTGGGGATCAGCGTTCCCTTTGAGGTAGTTTACCTTCCTGACGAGCTGAAGCTGCTTAAAATCGAAGCGCCCTCTTACTTTTACGGCGGCAGCTTTAACTGCCGTTTCCTGAGAAACGGCCAGGCCCTCAATGCGCTTGCCATCAACAGCGACGAGACACCAATCGCCACCAGTATGGAATTTTTACCATTGCTGAAGGCAGATAAGCGCGTCAATGTTTTAAATATCTGGCAGAAACCCCTTGGCGCAGAATACCACCTGATCGGTTTTGACGCGGAGATGGCAGCGCTTATTCAGAAAGATGCCCTCGCAGACATTGAAAAAGCCGGAGCAAAGCAGATTGTCGTCTTTGAGCCCTATGCCTATGCGGCGTTAAAGACAGCGATGCCTGACAAGACAGTCCTTTACTACCTTGAATGTTTACAATAAAAAAGAAACAGCTTCTCAGAGTTTTTCAGAGAAGCTGTTTCTTTTTACGCTCAGAATAAAGCCCGCACAGAGAAAAGCGCCCATAAGTGAGGAGCCTCCGCTGCTGAAGAATGGGAGGGGCAGCCCGATAACCGGCATCAGTTCAATGTTCATTCCGATGTTGATCACCGCTTCAGCAAGAAAAAGGGTAAAGACGCCAACAGCAATGGTACGTCCTCTGAAGTCATGGCTTCTTATGCCGATGGACAGGGTTTTGTACAGAATGCCTGCCAGCAACAAAATCAGGATGGCACAGCCCGCAAGACCCATGACCTCAGCCAGATGCGAAAAGATAAAATCATTATTAGCGGCGGGAATGTAGGTCGTATCGGGTTTGAAAAGGCCCAGACCAAAGAGCCCGCCTGCCTTAATGGCGGCCAGCCCCTGGTTTTGCTGGTATAGAATGGACTCCAGCGTCAGGCTGTCCAGCCTTCCGGGGGCAAAAACTGCCAGTATACGTGCCCTCTGGTAACCAGCCATCAGATGCCAGACGATCGGCACAGCTGCCAGTGCCGCAGCCGCAGTGCCGATAAAATAACGCAGCTTGTGCTTAACCGACAAAAACATGACCAGCCCCGTGACAAAAAAGATCAGCGCGGTGCCATCGTCACCCTGAAGGTGAATCAGGACAACCGGAGTCAGCAGATGGGCGATCAGACCAGCGACTGCCAGGGGGGCATCGGTATGGCGCACTGCGTACAGATGGAGAGAAAAAGTCAGGATAAAGCTTGATTTTGCCAGCTCGGTGGGCTGAAGGGCCAGGCCGAAGGGCAGGCGTATCCAGCAATAGGCGCCGGTATCGCCGGGGCTTACGCCAAAAGGGCCCGCCCGCAGAAAGGTCAGCAGCACCAACAGCCAGATCGCAGCCGTGTAGGTTATCCAGAGCGGTGTCATCCGGTGATAGTCCATACGGCTTATGATCAGGGCGCAGGAGAGACCTGCCGCCACAGCCAGCAGCTGGATCAGGGCTACACGATATTTTACAAGAAATTCCCAGAAGCCGGGAGCAGGGGCAGGGGAGACGCTGTTGCACCACGAAAGGAGCAGCGTGACAGACAGCAGTGAACAGGCTGCTATCAACAGAAGATAAAAACCATCGGTGTCTCTTAAAAATGCTTTGAGCTTAGCCATGCCGCGCCTCCTCCCTTTTATGGTCTAGTTTACGCCTGAATACTTGTAAAAAACTGTAATTTATTTAACGCTTCAGAAAAAATCAATAAAAAAGCAGGCAATTTATATGCCTGCTCATATTTGTTTCCTTACTCTGGCTGCTCAGGAGTAACCAGCTCTTCAAGCATGGCGACACATTCGTCATAATCCATGATTTTGGGGACTGGATAGGTTGGATTGGCTTCCTTGAGCACACGCTTGGCCAGCTCAGGAATATCCTCGATGCGCAGCGCATCAATGGTTTCCGGAATCCCCATATTGGCGTTCATTTCCTTAATCCGGTCGATAAAGCGATAGGACAGAATTTCCTCGCTGTCCCAAGGTTCGCCAAGGCCGGCGCACAGGGCAAGCTCAGAAAGCTTTTTTTGGGCCGCGTCTCTGGAAAACTCCAGAATGTGCGGCAGGATAACCGCGTTGGCAAAGCCGTGGGCCACACCGTAAAAACCGCCTAAATTGTGGGCGATGGCGTGGACATAGCCCACATAGGCCCGGGTAAAGGCAAGGCCTGCGTCAAAGGAGGCGACAGACATATTCTGGCGAAGCTTCAGGTTAGAGCCGTCTTTGTAAACTGCTTCCAGATCACGTATAATGACCTCGGTAGCCGCGAGCGCTTTTTCCTTGACAAAGGGCGCGTCATAGTGGCCGATATAGGCTTCGACGGCATGTGTAAGCGCATCCATGCCGGTGCTGGCGGTGAGAGCCGGCGGCAGGCCGACCATGAGCTCAGGGTCCAGCACGGTTGCCAGTGGCACGAGCTTGGGGTCGTTGATGGCAAATTTTTCGTGATTTGAGGTATCGGTAATAACCGCACAAACAGTGGCCTCAGAGCCGGTGCCTGCCGTGGTAGGAACGGCAAAGAACGGCGGGAGGCGGTGTGTCAGCTTGAACAGGCCCTTCATTTTTGGGATCGGCTTGTCATTGGTGACCTTGGCGGCCACGATTTTAGCGCAGTCCATGGAGGAACCGCCGCCAAAGGCAATGACACCGTCACAGCCTTCGGTATAGTAGGCTTCCAGCCCGTCATAAATATTTTCGAAGGTCGGGTTGGGCTGAACGCCGTCAAAGACAGAATAGTCGATGCCCGCTTTTTTCAGGGCTTCAAGGAATCCGTCGAGCAGTCCCATCTCCATTAAAGGTTTATCAGTAATAACGAGCGCTTTGTGGACATCACAGAGCGAAATAATTTCCGGGAAACGTTTGACCATTCCAGGGCCTACCAGGCTTGGTGGAATGGGGAGCTTGAGTACATTTAATACACCTTTCATCATAATATGCGATGTCCGGTACGGAATCGTCATCAGGTTCATAAGATTCACTCCTTCACTTTGTTATAGTCTCATTTTAAACGCTAAAAGTGTGCGGGTCAAGGAGAATTAAAAAACTGTTAAAAATATTGGGATTGCGGCAAGGAAAAATCAAGGTTATAATAGGTAGAAAAGATTAACAGAGGTGAAAGTTATGTTAATAGATACACATGTCCATCTGTTTCCGGACAAGCTTTGCCCGAAAACCATTGAAAAGCTGGCAAAGACCGACCCAAACCACCATCTGACCTATTATGGCGACGGGAGCCTGGGCTGTGCAGAAAAAAATATGAAGGAATGGGGCGTTGATCTGGGCGTTATGCTGCCCATCGCTACCAACCCGCACCAGCAGAAAAGCGTCAACGATTTTGCGGCCTATGTCCAGGATCACAGCGATGCGTTTATCAGCTTTGGCACCATCCATCCCGACGCGCCAGACTATATTGAAGAGCTCAGCCGCATTGTGGAAATGGGATTTCACGGCATAAAGCTCCACCCCGATTACCAGGGATTTTTCATCAATGAAAAGCGGCTGTACCCAATGTACCAGGCCATCAGTGACCGAAAGCTGCCGGTGGTATTTCATACCGGGTATGACCCCATCTCACCTGGCTGCATCCATGCCACGCCAGAGGCCGTGGTAGAAATGGCCCGGGAATTTCCAGAGCTGGCTATTATCGCCGCCCACACTGGCGGTCTGTACTTTGGCAATCCGCCGCAGGATATTTATCTGGATACCCCCAACGTAACCTTTGATACGGCCATTGCATCCTATACCTTTTCCCCTGAAGCCTACAGGCGTCTGATCGACATCTACGGCGCCGAACGGTTTATCTTTGCCACAGATAACCCCTGGGGAGACGCGGCCAAAGATCTGGCATTTTTTGAGGCAGTGGGTCTGACCCGGGATGAAAGGGAGCTGATTTTTCACGAAAACGCCGAAAGGCTCATTGGAATTTGACAGACCGTGTTGACAGCTGTCCGAAATGCTGTTATAATGACTTCGAAATCTAAAAGAGAACAGGAGATGTGAAGATGCGTAATTTTTCTTGCTAAATATTTTAATATGGAAGTGTGCCAGTCCGCTTTGCCGGGTCTTTTTGGTGTGCTTCAGCAAGAAAGATAACGATCTGATCGCTCATAAAATATAGACAGAGGTGACAGACAAATTCGGTCCGTCACGGTATGTCAGGATACTTTCCTGATGACATCTGCGCATTTTTTGAACCGCAAGAAGGTTATTATACTTTCTTGCGGTTTTTTGGCGTTTGATGTTTTGTCCAAATGTGCCAGAGCAAATCTGGCAGCAAATAAGAAGCGTTAGCGGATGAAACGAATGAATGTTGCAGAGAAAGGCTTTCACTGCGGCATGTGATCCTTTTTATCAGGAGGTTAAATATGTCTTTAATAAATGTATCGAATCTGACTTTTGGCTACGACGGAAGCTATGATACGATTTTTGAAAAAGTGTCCTTTCAGCTTGACACCAACTGGAAGCTGGGCTTTACCGGGCGCAACGGTAAAGGGAAGACTACTTTTTTAAAGCTTTTGATGGGCCAGTATGAATACAGCGGTACCATTGCAGCGTCGGTTGATTTTTCTTATTTTCCCTTTAAAGTTGAGCAGAGAGAGCGGAATACTATCGACATGGTGGATTCACTAAATGGAAATTACGCGTTCTGGGAGCTCCAGAGAGAGCTTTCCATGCTGGAGGTTGACTACGATGTCCTGTACCGGCCCTTTAGCACATTAAGCGAGGGAGAACAGACCAAGGTGCTGCTGGCGGTTCTCTTTCTGAGAGAAAACCAGTTCCTGCTCATTGATGAGCCCACCAATCATCTGGATATGGCGTCAAGAGAGCTGGTAGGACAGTACCTGAACACCAAGCGCGGGTTTATCCTGGTTTCTCATGACCGCTATTTTCTGGACCAGTGCGTGGACCATATTCTGTCCATTAACAATACAGATATTGAGGTGCAGCGGGGAAATTACACATCATGGGTGCAGAATAAAGAGCGGCAGGACCAGTACGAGATGGGGGAAAATGAAAAACTGAAAAAAGAAATTGCGAAAATGACCACAGCAGCCAGACGGACCGCCGGATGGTCGGACGCTGTGGAAAAAACAAAGAAAGGCGCGAGCAGAAAGCTTGTAGCAGGCCTGAAGCCAGACCGCGGCTACGTGGGGCATAAGGCCGCAAAAATGATGAAGCGCTCAAAGGTTACAGAGGCGAGAAAGGAAAAAGCCATTGAGGAAAAGTCAAAGCTGCTGAAAAATATTGACTGGGCCGATGAGCTTGCCATAAAAACCCTGAGCTATCCTAAAAACAGGCTGATCGAAGCCAGAGGGCTGTCCATCACCTACGATGGAGATGCGGTTTTTGAGGATGTCAGCTTTGAGGTGAACCGGGGCGACCGGGTGGCCCTCAGCGGTAAAAACGGATGTGGAAAATCCAGTATCCTGAAAGCAGTTTTGGGTGAGAAAATCTGTCACAGAGGAGATCTCATCATTGGAACAAATCTTGAATACTCTTATATTTCCCAGGACACCTCATTTCTGGCCGGGAGCCTGAGAAATTATATCCGTGAAAACAGCCTTGACGAGAGCCTGCTCAAGGCGGTTCTCAGAAAGCTGGGCTTTTCCAGAGAGCAGTTTGACAAACGTCTTGAGGACTACAGCAGCGGTCAGAAAAAGAAAGTGCTGCTGGCAGCAAGCCTGTGCAAACCGGCCCATCTCTATATCTGGGACGAGCCGCTGAACTTTATTGATGTGCTGTCCCGCATACAGATCGAGCATTTGATCTGTCAGTATGAGCCGACCATGCTTTTTGTGGAGCATGACCGCATGTTTATGGAAAATGTGGCGACAAAGGTAGTAGCTTTGTAGACTGCCTTAAAAATCTTTAAGAAATAAGAATGAAATCGTAACCTCAAAATATTTTAACATAAAACTATTTACAATTGAAAACATTTCGGATATACTTTTAACCTGTAAGTAATTTTAAGGAGGACGTAATTGTGTTAGAACAGGTTAAAGAAATTATTGTAGAAGCGATCAATGTAGATGAGGACTTAATTGTACCTGAAGCAAAATTGCAGGAAGACCTCGGCATTGACTCTTTATCTGCCGTTGAACTGGCCATGGAACTTGAAAACGCATTTGATATCCGTATCGAAGACGACGCATTGGCAAATTTAAAAACAGTTCAGGATATTCTGAATATCGTTGAAAATAAATAAGGGGCTGGGGAGCAAGCTCCCCGGCGCTCACAGGCAGGTAAACGGATGAACATTAACGAACTTGAAAAAATAGTCCAGATCTTTGACAGTTCCGCCCTTTCAAAAATGGAGCTGCAGAGCGGGGACGTTACCATAAAATTAGAAAAAGGAACAGAGAGCGCCGTCGTGGCTGCAGTGCCGGCTGTTAAACAGACAATGGTTCCGGCGGCAGTGCCGGATGCCAGTGCGGCTGAAGTCTGCGAGGAAGCCAAAGGCCATTGGGTGAAATCGCCTCTGGTGGGTACCTTTTACCGTTCCAACATCAAAGACGGAGAACCGCTGGTAAAGGTAGGGGATACCGTCAGGAAGGGAGACCTTCTGTGCATTATTGAGGCCATGAAGATGATGAATGAAATCCGCAGCGACCGCGACGGCGTCATTACAGCCATCAATGTCGAAAATGAAACCATGGTGGAATATGATGAAAAAATCATTTGTATTGGAGAGGTCCAATGATTGAACGTATTTTAATCGCCAACCGCGGAGAGATCGCCGTCCGGATTATTCGGACCTGTAAGGAAATGGGCATCGAAACGGTGGCGATTTATTCGACAGCAGACAAGGACGCGCTGCATGTACAGTACGCCACCAAGGCGGTGTGCATCGGCGGTCCGAGATCTGATGAAAGTTATCTGAATATGCAGCGTATTTTAAGCGCCGCCTGTCTCACCGGCTGCGATGCGATCCATCCGGGCTTTGGGTTTCTATCCGAAAATCCAGCCTTTGCGCGTCTGGTTGAACAATGCGGGCTTATTTTTATTGGCCCGGATGCCGATGTCATCGAGATGATGGGCAACAAGGCAAGAGCCAAGGAGACCATGATTGAGGCAGGAGTGCCTGTTATTCCCGGTTCCAGAGGTGTGGTAGAGCTGGACGAGGCCTTTCAGGTCGCCAGGGACATTGGGTTTCCAGTGCTCATTAAAGCCAGAAGCGGCGGCGGGGGTCGTGGCATGCGCATCGCAGAATCCGAGGAGGATTTTATTGACGCCTATACCACAGCCCGGGCAGAGGCGAGGACAGCCTTTGGCGACGACGGCGTCTACGTCGAAAAGGTCGTGCAGAGCGCCAAGCATATCGAGGTACAGCTTCTGGCAGACCATTACGGCAATGTCCTGCATCTTTTTGAGCGGGACTGCTCGCTTCAGCGCCGCAACCAGAAAATTGTTGAGGAAGCACCCTGCTGCTGTCTTCCGGAAAAGATACGGGAGGCCATGACCGCCGATGCGGTCAAGGCCAGCCGCTACGTGGGCTATAACAGTGTTGGAACCATTGAATTTCTGTGGGACGGCGCAGAGCGTTATTACTTTATGGAAATGAACACCCGCATACAGGTTGAGCACACTATCAGCGAAATGATCACAGGCATCGACCTGATCAAGCAGCAGATCCGCATTGCGGATAAGAAGAAGTGTAACCTGAAGCAGGAGGATATCCGCTGTCTGGGCCACGCCATCGAATGCCGGATCAACGCCGAGGATGTGAGCGCGGATTTTGCCCCAAGACCGGGACATATCAGTTTTCTGAACCTTCCGGGAGGCAGAGGTGTGCGTGTGGACACAGCCATCTACAACGGCTATGACATCCCACCCTATTACGATTCCATGATCTTAAAGTGTATCACAAACGGTGAGTCCCGTCTGGAGGCCATTAAGAAAATGCGGATCGCTTTGGAAGAGCTGATCGTTGAGGGTGTTCCCAACAATGTGGAATTTTTATATGTGCTGATGCACGAGCCGGAATTTATCAAGGGCCGCTTTGACACCGGCTATGTCGATACCTTTGTACAGGAGCTGAAGGATAATGGAACAATCGTTTAAGGAAAGAAAAAACAAGCTGACGCTGTTCAAGACACTGCGTCACGCCATCAAGGACAAGCAGGGCCGTGACATACCGGACAACGTGTTTATTACCTGCCCGAAGTGCAAGGCAAGCACTCCCTCCGAATCGCTGATGCACGACCTGTATGTCTGCCCTGAATGCGGCTATCATTACAAGCTCAGCGCCAGAGAGAGAGTGCGCCAGATCTGTGACAGAGGGAGCTTTTCAGCCATTGACAAAAATCTGGTCAACCCGGATACCGACGCTTTTCCAGGCTATACAGAGAAAATTGATTCCTGCCAGCGCCAGACGGGCATGTCTGAGGCAGTGCTGACCGGCATTGGAAAAATTGGCGGCAGAAAGACAGCAGTGGCTGTCATGGACAGCCGATTTATGATGGCCAGCATGGGTAGTGCCGTTGGCGAACGGATCACGCGCCTGATCGAGCTTGCCACTAAAAAGAGACTCCCCCTTGTAATCTTCTGTGCCTCCGGCGGAGCGCGGATGCAGGAAGGAATCATCTCTCTTATGCAGATGGTTAAAACCAGCGCGGCCCTTGAACGTTTTTCAGAAGCCGGCGGTTTTTACCTGAGTGTTCTGACCAATCCGACCACCGGAGGCGTCAGCGCCAGCTTTGCGACGCTCGGAGATATTCTCATCGCTGAGCCGGACAGCCTTATCGGCTTTGCGGGCAAGCGTGTGATTGAGAATACCATCAAGGAAAAGCTTCCAGAGAATTTCCAGAAGGCAGAGTTTTTACTGGAAAAGGGCGCCATTGACGCCATTGTACACCGCAGCCAGATGAAATCAACCATCGAAAGGCTGCTGGTCCTTCATGAGAGGAGAGGCTGATGACAGAAGAAAACAAAAAATGGACGGCCTGGGATAAGGTGATGATGGCCAGACGGCCGGAACGCACCCGCGCTCAGGCCTATGTAGACGCGCTGTTTGACGGCTTTATGGAGCTGCACGGCGACCGTCTGTATGGTGATGACCAGGCGCTTCTGGCGGGCGTCGGTTTTTTTCATGGACAGCCGGTTACCATTCTGGCACAGAATAAAGGAACCAACCTCCAGGAAAACCTTGACCGCAACTTTGGAATGATGAACCCGGAGGGATACCGAAAGGCGCTGCGGCTCGCACAGCAGGCGGAAAAATTTAAACGGCCGGTCATCACCTTTGTGGACACCTCCGGCGCTTACCCGGGCAAGGGAGCAGAGGAGCGGGGACAGGCCTCGGCCATTGCCGAATGTCTCAAGGTTTTTTCAGACCTCAGAGTGCCGGTGCTGTGCCTGGTTATCGGTGAGGGAGGCAGCGGCGGCGCTTTGGCCTTGAGTGTGGCAGACCGGATTTATATGATGGAGCATGCGGTATACTCGGTGCTGTCGCCCGAAGGCTTTGCGAGTATCCTGTGGAAAGATGATTCACGCGTGCAGGAGGCGGCTGAAGTCATGGAGCTTACTGCCCAGGATCTGCACCGCAAGGGTATTGTAGATGAAATCATCAGTGAACCGGCAGATGGTGTGGAGCAGTGCGTGGATTTCGTCGTCTCACAGATGGACGCTTTGATCGAGCGGGATCTCAGGGCGTTGGGCCGGAAAAAGACAATGGAGCTGACAGCAGAACGCTATGAAAAGTTCCGAAAAATAGGAGCGTAGCAATGGGTATACAAATATTATCAAGCGCTTTTTCCGTACCGGAAAACTGCGTGACCAATGATGATCTGGCCAAGAGGGTTGATACCAGCGACGAGTGGATCAGGAGCCGTACCGGAATCGGCGCGCGTTTTATCGCAGCGCATGAGACTACCTCGGATCTGGGATATTCGGCGGCAGCCAAAGCCATTGAGCGTTCCGGGCTAAAACCAGAGGATATTGACTGTATTGTCACCGCGACCTTTACGCCGGAAAATTTCACGCCCTCCTGTGCCTGCCTGATCCAGGAAAAGCTTGGTATAAAAGAGCTGCCGGTTATGGCGTTTGATGTTAACGCAGCCTGTTCGGGTTATCTCTACGCCATGAATGTGGCTTCAGCCCTGCTGGAAACAGGACAGGTAAACCATGTCTGTGTGGTGGGGGCTGAGGTGATTTCCAATGTGCTGGACTGGGAGGACCGGAGTACCTGCGTGCTTTTCGGAGATGGCGCAGGAGCAATGGTGTTAAAGGCAGACCCGGCCAGGCAGTCCTGTTTTTATGCGGCGGCCAGAGGGGATTCCTCAGGGGCGCTGGAGACAAAATCGCTGCCAGTGCACCGGCCGGTAACCATGGACGGCAACGCGGTTTTTCGCTTTGCCACCAAAGCCATGTCAGAGGCAGTGGACAGGGCACTGGAAAAATCCGGCCTCACCATCGCCGACATTGACTGGATCATCCCGCACCAGGCCAACATCCGCATCATTGACTATGTGGCTAAAAAGGCCAGGATTGACCGGAGCAAGGTTTATGTCAACATTGACCGTTACGGCAACACCTCCTCTGCCAGTATTCCGATTGCCTATGCGGAGATGGCGGAAAAGGGCCTGCTGAAGCCTGGCATGAAGGTGATCATGGCTGGCTTTGGCGCAGGCTTTACCTGGGCTGGAGCTTTAATCGAAATTTAAAATTGAAAATGAAAAATTATGGGACAAATTTGATTATAATCAAATCGGTTCTGCCGATTTGTTCTTTCACTTTCAATTTTCCATTCATAAATATTATGCATAAAAAGTAGCAAGGAGTATAAAATTGATCAATCAACTACTGAACATAAAGTATCCCATCATCCAGGGGGCAATGGCAAATATTGCCACACCGGAATTTGCGGCGGTGGCCTCAAATGCCGGCTGTCTTGGCATCATCGCGAGCGGTTCCATGACGGGCGAGGAAACACGCGCGGCAGTCCGCCGCTGCCGTGAGCTGACCGACAAGCCCTTTGGCGTCAATGTCATGCTGATGAACCCCTATTCCGATGATATCATGGCAGTTTTAATCGAGGAAAAGGTTGCGGCAGTAACTACCGGCGCAGGAAATCCGGGCAAATATCTGGACGCGCTGAAAGAGGCTGGCGTTAAAGTTTTTCCAGTGGTGGCAAGCGTTGCACTGGCCAAGCGGCTGGCACAGAACGGAGCGGACGCCATCATTGCTGAAGGAACCGAATCCGGCGGACATATCGGCGATATTACCACGATGTCCCTCGTTCCGCAGGTAGCCGCAGCAGTGGACATACCTGTGATCGCAGCCGGTGGCATCGCTTCCGGCAGACAGCTGAACGCTGCGCTTTGCCTGGGAGCAGAGGGGATTCAGATCGGGACCTGCCTGCTTCTGGCGGAGGAATGCCCGATCCACGAAAACTATAAAAAAGCAGTGATCAAGGCAAAGGACCGTGATACTGTGGTGACAGGCAGAAGCCTGAATGCGCCGGTGCGTGTTCTAAAAAACGCCATGACAACAGAGTACCTGAAAATCGAGCGTGAAGGGATTGAGCGGGAAGAGATGGAACGCCTGACGTTGGGCTCCCTGAGAAAAGCGGTTGTGGAGGGCGATGTAAAAAACGGCTCTCTGATGATGGGCCAGGTTGCGGCCATGTGTAAGGAAGTCAAGCCCTTCTCACAGATTATCGACACGCTTTTGTCAGAAGCGGCAGAAGATAAGAAGGACTTTGAGAAAAAAAGTCAGGAACTGATCTATGATACAGAGTGTTAAGATTAAAGATAAGCTACTGGAGATTCCCATTATTCAGGGCGGCATGGGCGTTGGCGTGTCCCTTGCGAATCTGGCGGGTAATGTGATGAAAAACGGCGGCATGGGTGTTTTATCCATGGCCCATCCAGGCTATCGTGAGTCCGACTTCTTGGCGGACAACCTAGCTGCCAATATCCGCGGCTTTGGGGAAGAAGTAAAAAAAGCGCGTGAGATCGCAGGCGGCAGAGGACTTTTGGGCGTTAATATCATGGCGGCCCTCAAAAATTTTGAGACCTATGTGCGGGCTGCGGCAGACGCCGCAGTGGACGCTATTATCGTTGGGGCCGGGCTGCCTTTGGAGCTTCCTAAATATGTGGAGGATGACAGCATCGCCATTGCGCCCATTGTGTCCAGCGGCCGGGCCGCCAAGCTCATCCTAAGAGCATGGGACAAGCACTACGGGCGTACCGCAGATTTTATTGTCATTGAAGGCCCCCTGGCAGGCGGACACCTTGGATTTAAGGCAGACGACCTGCTTGAAGGCAAATGTCCGCCCCTCGAGGAGATTCTCGCGGATGTTAAAAAGGAAACCGCCGGCTTTGAAGAAAAGTTTGGGCGGAAAATTCCTGTCTTTACAGCAGGCGGTGTCTATGACGGAGCAGATATTGCCCGTTTTCTGAAGCTGGGCGCGGACGGTGTACAGATGGCTACCCGGTTTATCGGAACCTATGAATGTGACGGAGCGGACGCCTACAAGGCTGTACTGCTGAACGCAGAGGAAGAGGACATCGAAATCGTCAAAAGCCCGGTCGGTTTTCCGGGAAGGGCTGTGAAAACAGCATTGATTGAGCGGCTGTCCCGCGAGGGCCGTATTCCGCCGGACAGATGTGTGGACTGTCTGAAGCCCTGCGATCCGGCAAAAGCGCCCTACTGTATTCAAAGCGCGCTGATAGCTGCTGTTGAGGGGAATACGGACAAGGGCCTGTTTTTCTGCGGAACTAATGCGTACCGTATGAAGGCGCTGACCAGTGTCAGAGAGATCATGGAAAGCTGTATGAATGAAGCCAGAGGATTAATGGAGGAAATATGAAAACTGCATTTTTATTTGCCGGACAGGGTGCCCAGAAGGCAGGCATGGGAAAGGATTTTTACGATGCTTTTCCAGAGGTCCGGGATTTTTATACAAATAACGATTTGGATTTTGACCTGGCCAGGTGCTGCTTTGAAGGGCCGGAGGACAGGATTAATGATACCGCCTATGCCCAGAGCTGTCTGCTGATTACATCCTATGTGATGGCGCATTGCCTGAAAAAGGAGGGCGTTATCCCGGATATTACCGCAGGACTGAGCCTTGGCGAGTATACAGCTCTGACCTACGGCGGCGCGTTTACGCTGAAGGATGCTTTGAAGGTCGTACGTAAAAGAGGTCAGCTCATGGCCCACGCACTGCCAAAGGGTACAGGCATGATGGCGGCAGTGCTTGGAGCTGACGCTGAAACCATTCAGCAGGCCTGCACAGACGCCTCTGATTTAGGCGTCTGTGAGGTGGCGAACTATAACTGTCCGGGACAGATCGTGATCAGCGGTGAAACCCCGGCGGTAGAAAAGGCCAGGTCACTGCTCCTTGAACGCGGCGTGCGGCGTGTCATGCCGCTTAATGTCAGCGGCGCTTTTCATTCCTCATTACTTTTGGAGGCTTCAAAGGAGCTCTCCGATTTGCTGGATACGGTTGAGATCAAAACGCCATCAATTCCGGTGGTTTCCAACGTGAGCGGCGATATTGAGACAAGGCCTGTGAGAGACGTGCTGGTACAGCAGATCCATTCCTCGGTTTATTTTGAAAAGGGCATCCGCCGCATGATCGACATGGGGGTGGATACCTTTATCGAGGTGGGCCCGGGCAAGGCATGCAGCGGTTTTGTCAAGAAGATTGACCGGTCGGTGAAAGTGATGAACGTGGAAAATATGGAAACTTTTGAAGCGGTGTGTGAAGCGCTTCGTTAAATCAGGAGATAGAAATGGAAAATAAAACAGCATTGATCACCGGTGCCAGCCGGGGAATCGGCAGAGCCATTGCTCTGAATCTGGCAAAGGAAGGCTATAACATAGCCATCAACTACAACGGAAACGCTGAGAAGGCCGCTGCCGTTAAAGAAGAATGCGAAGCCTTTGGCGTACGTGCCATGATCTGCCAGTGCAACGTGGCAGATAACGCAGCGGTCAAAGCGATGGTGGACCAGGTGGTCGCTGAGTTTGGGACCATCGACGTGCTGGTCAACAATGCCGGTATTACCGATGACGCGCTGATCCTGCGCATGAAGGAAGAAGCCTTTGACCGGGTTATCGACACGAATCTTAAAGGCTGCTTTAACTGCACACAGCATGTATCCAAGGTAATGCTGAAGAAAAAGAAGGGTAAAATCATCAATATGGCTTCAGTGGTCGGTATCGGCGGCAATGCCGGACAGGCGAACTATGCGGCCAGCAAGGCGGGGGTCATCGCTCTGACAAAGACGACCGCCAAGGAATTCGCATCCAGAAATATTACTGCCAACGCCATTGCGCCGGGCTTTATCGAGAGTGATATGAGCGGCGCTTTGTCCGAAAAGGTGCAGGAAGAGATCCTGAGCCAGATCCCGCTTAAACGTTATGGCACCCCTCAGGATGTGGCCGACCTGACCGTTTTTCTGGCAGGGGATAAGAGCAGCTACATGACCGGGCAGGTTTTCAGTATTGATGGAGGTATGAGCATATGAGACGTGTTGTGATAACAGGCATGGGCATTGTCTGCCCGATTGGAAACACCCTTGACGAAACATGGGAGAGTGTAAAGGCAAACCGCTGCGGTGTGGGCGAGATCACCGCCTTTGATACCAGTGACTACAAGGTTAAGCTGGCCGCTGAGGTTAAGGATCTGGACACTGAGCAGTATTTCAGTAAACGGGAGATGAAATTTAACGAACGCTTTACGCAGTTCGCCCGTATTGCAGCCAAACAGGCCTATGCAGATGCAGGCCTTGAGGATTCCGGGCTCGACCGTGACCGCTTTGGCGTTATTGTGGGCTCTGGCGTCGGCGGTTTGCGCAAGATTGAGGAATCCACCGAAACATTAAATAGCCGGGGACCAGGAAGAGTATCGCCGTTTTTTATCCCGATGGCCATTGTCAACCTGGCGCCGGGAAACATTGCCATTGATTTACAGGCAAGAGGTATCTGTTCCAGCAGTGTGACAGCCTGCGCCTCAGGAACGAATTCCATCGGGGAGGCCTTCCACCGCATTCGTTTTGGCTACGAGGACGTTATTGCGGCCGGCGGCAGCGAATCCACCATCACGCCCCTCGGCATTGCGGGCTTCCAGTCCATGCGCGCGCTTTACAGCGGTGATGACCCCAGACGCGCGTCCATCCCGTTCGATAAGGAGCGCAGCGGCTTTGTCATGGGCGAGGGTGCCGGTATCCTGATGCTCGAGGAGCTGGAGCACGCAAAGGCCAGAGACGCGAAGATTTACGCCGAAGTCGTGGGCTATGGCACCAGCTGTGATGCTCACCACATTACCGCTCCCCTTGAGGACGGCAGCGGGGCAGTAAAATCCATGAAAAATGCGCTGAGGGACGGCGAACTGGCGGTTAGCGATGTGGATTATATCAATGCCCACGGCACCAGCACTGCCTTGAATGATAAAGGTGAAACAGCCGCAGTAAAGGCGCTTTTCGGCGATCACGCCAAAGAGCTGATGATTTCCTCTACCAAGTCCATGACCGGGCATCTGCTGGGCGGCAGCGGGGCTGTAGAGGCTGTTATCACTGTTAAGGCCCTTCAGGATGGCTTTGTGCCCGCAACCCTGAACTATCAGGTGCCTGATCCCGAATGCGATCTGAATGTGGTGCCAAATGAGGGCGTGAAAAAGGATATTCACTGTGCCATCTCCAATTCCTTCGGATTTGGCGGACACAACGCAACCCTGGCGTTTACGAAATGGGAGGACTGAAAATGCTGCTAAACTCAAATCAGATACAGGAAATTATTCCGCATCGCTATCCCTTTTTACTGGTAGACCAGATCATTGAGATGGAGGGCGACCATGTCGTGGGCGTCAAATGTGTTACGGCCAATGAAATGCAGTTTATGGGGCATTTTCCAAAACAGCATGTCATGCCTGGCGTTCTGGTTATTGAAGCGCTGGCCCAGGCAGGCGCGGTGCTGCTTCTGTCTAAAGAGGAAAACAAGGGCAAGATTGCGCTGTTTGCAGGCATCAACAAAGCCCGTATTCACCGTCAGGTCATTCCAGGGGATAAACTGACTCTGGACGTCACCTTCAAAGGGTTCCGGGCGGGGATCGGCTTTGCGGATGCGCTGGCAACCGTCGACGGCGAAAAGGCTGTGAAATGTGAGCTGATGTTCGCAGTTCAGCAGTAATAAAAAAGGACCGCTTCCATTTTGAAAGCGGTCTTTAATTTTACAACTAATTTTCAGTCCACCCTTTCAAAATAGCCGATGGTTTGGTATAATAATAAAATATCGAAAAATTTATCACGGTTTAAAAACATTAACATAGAGAGAGGTAAGCAGATTGAAAAAAGAAATGTCAAAAGTCTATGATCCGAAGGACGTAGAAAGCCGTATATATGCCTGGTGGCAGGAAAAGGACTATTTTAAACCCGAGGTACACCAAGGCGGAAAATCTTTTACCATTGTGATGCCGCCGCCGAATATTACCGGGCAGCTGCACATGGGCCACGCCTTTGACGATACCCTTCAGGATGTGCTCACCCGGTTCAAGAGAATGCAGGGCTACGCGGCGCTGTGGGTGCCGGGGATGGACCACGCCAGCATCGCTACCGAGGTAAAGGTCGTTGAAAAAATCCGAAATGAGGAAGGCAAAACCAAGGAAGAACTGGGACGAGAGGAGTTCCTCAAGCGTGCCTGGGACTGGGCTTTGACCTATAAGGACCGCATCCGTGAGCAAGTTAAAAAGCTTGGCGCCTCCTGTGACTGGGACCGCGAGCGCTTTACCATGGATGAAGGCTGCAGCGAGGCAGTCAAGGAAACCTTTGTCCGTTTGTACGAAGAAGGCCTGATCTACAAGGGAAGCCGTATTATAAACTGGTGCCCGGACTGTAAAACCGCCCTTTCCGATGCGGAGGTAGAGTACGCTGAGCAGGCAGGCCATTTGTGGCATATCCGTTATCCCATCGCGGGCAGCGACGATTACGTTACCGTTGCCACCACCCGTCCGGAAACCATGCTGGGCGATTCCGGCGTAGCGGTTAATCCGAATGATGAACGCTATAAGGATCTGGTGGGCAAAACCGTTATCCTGCCGCTGGTGGACAAGGAGATTCCGGTAGTTGCCGATGATTATGTGGATGTGGAATTTGGAACCGGTGTGGTCAAGATGACCCCTGCCCATGACCCCAATGACTATGAAGTTGGAAAACGCCATAACCTTGAAGAGATCAATGTCATGAATGAGGACGGCACCATGAACGAGCTGGCCGGAAAATACGCTGGCATGGACAGCTATGAATGCCGCAAGGCGGTTGTAGAGGATCTTAAGGCGCTGGGTCTGCTTGAAAAAATTGAGGATCATGTCCACAATGTCGGCGAGTGCTACCGCTGTGGCACTACCGTTGAAACCATGACTTCTGAGCAGTGGTTTGTAAAGATGGAACCTCTGGCAAAACCCGCCATCGAGGCAGTCAGAAACCGTGACACCCAGTTTGTGCCGGACCGTTTCAGTAAGATTTACTTTAACTGGATGGAAAATATCCGCGACTGGTGTATTTCCCGTCAGCTGTGGTGGGGACATCAGATTCCCGCCTATTACTGTGATGACTGCGGCGAGATGGTTGTCGCCAAGGAAATGCCGGCAGTTTGTCCGAAATGCGGCGGCACCCACTTTACTCAGGATGAAAATGCTCTGGATACCTGGTTCAGCTCTGGCCTCTGGCCTTTCTCAACACTGGGCTGGCCGGAAGATACTGCCGATCTTGAAAAGTTTTATCCCAACAGCGTACTGGTTACCGCTTATGATATTATCTTTTTCTGGGTTGCCCGCATGATCTTTATGGGACTGCACACAATGGGTGAGGTTCCCTTCGCCGATGTCTATATCCACGGCCTGATCCGTGATTCTCAGGGCCGCAAGATGAGCAAATCTCTGGGCAACGGCATTGATCCGCTGGAAATCATCGAGCAGTTCTCAGCAGACGCGCTGCGCTTCTCAATCATCACAGGGAATTCTGCGGGGAATGATATCCGCTGGCAGGACGAAAAGCTGGAAGCCAGCAGAAACTTTTTGAACAAAATCTGGAATGCCGCCCGCTTTGTGCTGATGAACCTGGATGAGAATATCATGGATCAGCAGGATATTGCGCTTGCCAATCTGGAAAATACCGATAAATGGATTCTGAGCCGTATGAACGACGTTGTGCGCGATGTGACCCAGAACATGGATAAATACGAGCTGGGAATCGCAGCCCAGAAGGTTTACGATTTTGCCTGGAACGAATACTGTGACTGGTATATCGAACTGGTAAAACCAAGATTATACGGTGACGATGAAACCACCAAGGCGGCCGCGCAGTACACTCTGAACATGGTACTAACCAACATCCTTAAGCTGCTGCACCCGGTCATCCCCTTTATCACCGAAGAGATCTATGGCTACCTGCCCGGCGCAGGCGAAGCCATCATTGTGGCGGAATGGCCGGAATACGACGAAAGCCTGCATTTTATGCAGGATGAGGAGGATGTCCGTTTCCTGATGGCCTGTATCAAGAGTATCCGCAATATCCGTTCCGAGATGGATGTGCCAAACGCCAAGAAAACGCAGCTTTTTGTCATCACAGACAGTGCGGCGCATGGAGAGCTGATGCTTAAGTCGGCTGTTTATTTCGAGAAACTGGCCTCTGTCTCCGGAATCTCCGCCATTGCCAAGGAAGATGTCCAGGAAAACTATGTGAGCGCTGTTGTTGAAGACACAGAGCTGTTTTTGTCCATGGACGAGCTGGTAGACAAGGAAAAAGAAATTGAGCGTCTGAACGGCGAAAAAGCCAAGCTTGAGAAGGAGCTGGACCGTGTGGACAAAAAGCTGTCCAACAAGGGCTTTACAGATAAGGCGCCTGAAAAGGTCGTGGAGGGCGAGCGTGAAAAACAGCGCAAATACCAGGAAATGCTGGATAAAGTGCTGGAACGCCTGGCCTATTACAATCAGTAAGAAAATAAAACAGAACAGGGCGGAAGGAGACTTCCGCCTTTTCTTTAAAGGAAAGTTGTATTTATTGCCGACTAAATGAAAGGAGTTCCCATGAACGAAGAAGGAAAGAAACGGATTTTGATTGCAGATGACAATCAGGATATTTGTGAGCTGGTGGAAATTCTGCTGACAGCAGAAGGCTTTGAGGTCGTTCAGGCTAAAAACGGTCAGGAGGCAGTGGACAGGACAGACGATTCCATCGATCTGATCATACTGGACGTCATGATGCCCCAGAAATCCGGCTATAAGGCCTGTTCGGAGATAAGGGAAAAAACACGGGTGCCCATTTTGTTTTTAACAGCCAAGGACCAGGATTCCGACAAGGTGATGGGATTCTCAGTGGGCGGTGATGACTACCTGTCCAAGCCCTTCTCCTATACCGAGCTGGTATCCCGTGTGAAATCTCTGCTGCGCCGCTACTATGTGTACCAGGGCAGCGCGCCGGCGGAAAAGAGCAACAAGCTGGTAATCCGCGACCTGGTGCTGGACAAGGATGCGCAGAATGTTGAGATAGGCGGAGAGATCGTCACCCTGACCGACATTGAGTACCGGATACTGGAGCTTATGATGGACAACCGGAAAAAGGTATTCTCCGCCCAGAATATTTACGAAAGCATCTGGAACGAGCCTTATTTTTACTCTGCCAACAACACGGTCATGGTGCACATCCGCAACCTGCGCAAAAAACTCAAAGATAACTCTCAGGAGCCCCAGTATATTAAAACCGCCTGGGGAAAAGGTTATTATGTTGACTAAGCAGGAGGAAAGTATTTTCAGGTCGAAGCTCGGGCTGACAATCATGAAATACTTTGGCATTTCCTTTGCCATTGCGCTGGCCTCAGGGGTTGCCACCACGCTGCTGCTGACCTGCTTTATCCGTGAGAACGGCATCTCAGGCGAGACGGTGGAGCTTTTGTCCTACATGGTGACCATTGCGGTGCTTTTCGTCGTGTTTTTAAAGCTGTTTCATAAAAAGATCCGTTACATTCATACCCTGGAGCATGGGATCGAGATCATTGAGGGCGGCGGGCTGGAGTATCCCATTCCTGTGGAGGGCGACGATGAGCTGACCGCTCTGGCCATACAGCTCAACGATATGCGGCGCACACTGCAAAAGCAGATAAACGAGCGTGAGACAGCGATCCGTGAAAATCATGAGATGGTCACCGCCATATCCCACGATATCCGGACACCCTTAACCTCGGTGATCTGCTATCTGGATCTGATCAGGGACGGCAAAGTCAAAAGCCCGGAGGAAGAAGCTGTTTATATCAATAACGCTCTGGAAAAGGCCTGTCAGATCAAAAATCTTACCACAGCCCTTTTCAGCCATTCGGTGGCAGAGAATGAGGAGGTCATGTTCCATTACGAGCTGATCGACGGCAACGAGCTGCTGGCACAGGTTTTATCAGAAAGCGTTTTTCTGCTGGAGGAAAAGGGACTTACCGTCCAGGTAAAGGACAGCATTGCGGAAGGCTTTGCCATCAATGTGGATATTCAGCAGTTCCGGCGCGTTTTTGATAATCTCTGCTCCAATGCCCTGAAATACGCTGATCCCCGGCGGCCCATCAGCTTTGACGTTATGCTGGAGCCTGACACCCTGCGTATTATCCAGACAAACCAGGTGCGAAAAAACAGCGGCGGTGAGAGCTTTGGCATAGGACTGAAAACCTGTGAGAAAATTGCGGAGCGCCATGAAGGGACCTTTAAAAGCTGGATTGAGAAAGGTGAGTTTGTGGCGATCTGGACTCTGCCGCTGTATTAGCCAAAACCCTGCCGTCAGGCGGTTCAGTGTTGTTTTTTAATTTGTTCCGCAAAAAGAACACATGATGTACGATTACAGATCAAATATTAATAAAATCTTTAGATTTCATCCCGAATTTCTTCATGTTTTTATGTTAAAATGATTCACAACAAAACAAATAATGGAGGCACCATGAATAAGAAAAAAAGTATCATTATTACGCTTGTCATACTGGCAGTCGTTGTCGTAGCGCTGGGCGTCTGGGCCTGTACGCGCACCAGCCAGCCGCAGGCGGCCGCTGTCAAAACCACAGCCCTTGAGAAGACCAATCTTCAGAGAACGGTTTCGACCAACGGTACGGTTGAGAGCACCTATGTAGAGCAGGTCAGCAATATGACCGGTATTCCGGTATGGGATATCGACGTGTCCGTCGGCGAATGGGTTGAAAAGGGCGACCGTCTCTGCCGCCTTTACGATGAAAAAAGCGATACCTGGGAACGTGTAGAAGCCACGACTTCCGGTACGGTGACAGCCATCAACGCACAGAACGGCGCCCCGGCCAACGGTGTGCTCTTTACCATTGAGGATACCAACAGCCTGCGTGTGGTCACAAACATCAAGGAAGCAGATGTGGGAACCGTGCAGCCGGGAATGAAGGTAACCATCAAAACCGACGCGACCGGAGGCAAGGAATACACTGGTACTGTGCAGAGCATTGCGCCCACTGCTGTCAAGCAGTCCAGCGCGTCCGGTACCGGCGCGACAGCTGCCGCTTCCTCAGGCAATCAGAATCCGGAATTTGAAGCGCGGGTGAGCATTGACTCCGACATCAGCGGTCTGCTGATCGGGATGAAGGCGCGCCTTAACATTATCGTTGAGGAAAGAAACGGCGTTTACAGTGTTCCGTTTGATGTGCTGACCACAGGTGCGAACAATGAAAGCTGTGTGCTGGTAGCCGCCGACCCCAAGGATGGTGTTTACACCGTGAAAGAAGTACCTGTCACCACTGGTACAGAAACGGACTTTGCCATTGAGATTTCAGGAGACCAGCTGACAGACGGTATGCAGATCATCACCGACATCGACAAGGTTAAGGTCGGCGACTCTGTCACACTGCAGCAGGCGGGCGACAACAGCACCGCCCAAGGAGTCACCAATGCGCAATAAGATCATCGAGATGAAGGGCATTGTGAAGCGCTTCTATGTGGGTTCGCCCAATGAGCTTGAAATCCTTCATGGCCTTGATCTGGAAGTCTTAGAGGGCGAGTTTATATCCATTATCGGGGCATCAGGCTCAGGCAAGTCCACGCTGATGAACATCATCGGCGCCCTTGACAGGCCCACAGAAGGTGAGTATTATCTGGATCAGCTGCTGGTCAGCACCATTAAGGACAGCGGCCTCTCTAAGATCCGTAACCAGAAAATCGGCTTTGTGTTCCAGACCTTTAACCTGATTCCACGCTCCACAGCGCTCAGCAACGTTGAGCTGCCCATGCTCTACGCTGGCATGCCCAAGGCGGAACGCCGGGAGCGGGCAGAAGAGCTGCTGGAGCTTGTGGATATGTCAGACAGGGCAAAGCACCGCCCCAACGAGCTCTCCGGCGGACAGAAGCAGCGTATCGCCATCGCCCGGGCCATGGCCAACGATCCGTCCATTATCCTGGCCGATGAGCCCACCGGCGCGCTGGACAGTAAAACGGGCCGCATGGTCATGGATATTTTCCATGAGCTGCATGAAAAACAGGGCAAAACCATTATTTTGATCACCCATAATCCGGAGCTGGCTGATGAAACCGAGCGGATTATCACCCTGAGCGACGGCAGCATTGTCGGTACCCGGGCAGGCACAGGGGTGAGATTGGAGCGACACCATGAACTTGCTTGAGAATATTAAACTGGCCCTGGAAGGGCTGCGCGCCAACAAAATGCGGGCGCTGCTGACCATGCTGGGCATTATTATCGGGATCGCCTCGGTCATTGCCATCACCTCTCTCGGTGACGCTATGTCCAACACCCTGAACGAGACGCTCTCCAACGTGGGCGGGCGCAACATTCAGCTGTACGTCATGCCCAAGGATGTGGACGGCACCTACTCCAACAGTGATGAGGACAACATTACCGATGAGATGATCGAGCGTTTCAGACAACGCTACGGCGATGAGATTGAAGGCCTTGAGATCAGCAATAACGTGGGGGCGGCCAAAACCGTTGATGTTATCCCGCAGCAGGAGATGAAAATCACGGGGGCCAACCATGATTACTTCACCGTTGAAAATGTCAAGATCATCCAGGGTCGCGCTATCAGCGACCGGGATGTGGAGGGCGAAAAAAACGTTATTGTCATCTCCAGTATTATGAAGAAGAATCTGTACGGCGAGGGCAGCGACCCTATCGGTAAGGAAATAAAGGTGGAAACCACCTATGGAACTGAGAGCTTTTACGTGGTAGGAGTTTATCAGGACCCCATGGAAGACGCGACCCAGAGCGCCATGATGGTGGCGATGGGCGGCAGCGGACGTTCGACCGCTTATATTCCCTACACAACCGCTAAGAACATCACAAACGATACAACAAAAGGCTACAGCATGATCATGCTCATGGCTTCGCCGAATGTCAGCTCGACAGAGCTTGCCACCAAGGCGGCAGCTTATTTCAATAAATTCTATCCTGAAAGCAGCAACAGCAAGGTAGAAGCGCAGAGTATGGAAAGCATTATGAAGGAAATGAACACTGCCATGTCACAGGTATCCATGGCCATCGCGGTGATCGCGGGCATATCACTGCTGGTTGGCGGTATCGGGGTTATGAATATCATGCTGGTATCTGTCACTGAGCGTACGCGGGAGATCGGTGTGCGCAAGGCTCTGGGAGCGCCCAACAGCGCCATCCGGATACAGTTCCTGGTTGAATCTATGATCATCTGTATCATCGGCGGTATTCTTGGTATCCTGCTTGGGGCAGGCTTTGGCGCCCTTGGCGGTCTGCTGCTCAATACGGCGGTAGCGCCGTCCCTTGGCTCTATCGCCCTGGCTGTGGGCTTCTCAATGGCGATCGGCGTGTTCTTCGGGTACTACCCGGCCAATAAAGCCGCCAAGCTTGATCCGATCGAAGCTCTGAGGTATGAATGATGCTGAGTCTGTTTTTAAAAAACGGTAGGATGCAAAGAGCGTGAGCGGGCATCCGGCAACGAAGAAAATACATTTTACAGGGAAAGCATTCTGATCTTGGATAAAAGCTTTTTCTGTAAAATGTGATCCTGATGCCATTGGCTAAATTTTATCTTTACTTCCTGTGGTTAAAGTGCTAAAATATAGTAAATTAACTAAATAAAAAGCACCCTGAAGGGGAGTAACTCAACCATTAAGGAGCTGCTTAGTCGTCATTTCGAGCGAAAGCTCCGGCTAAGCATCAAGCGTTATACTTGAGAGTAAGACCTTTATTTCTAATTTCGCGTTTGTCTTTGGGCAGGCGGGGTAATTTAGAGATAAGGGTCTTTTATTTATAATTCAAGGAGGACAGAATGACAAACGAAGAAAGCAACAAGTCAAAGGAATCTTTCTTACTATCCGTATCGGAAACCGAGAAGGTCTATGACACCGACGCGCGCACTGGGCTCAGTGACGCCCAGGCTGCCGCCAGACAGCAGACCTACGGCAAAAACAAAATGGCCGAGGGAAAGCGGAAATCACTGCTGCGGATGTTCCTGGAGCAGTTTAAGGATTTTCTGATTCTGGTTCTGGTAGCTGCCGCGGTCATATCCGGCTTTCTGGGAGAAATCAGCGATGCTATTTTAATTTTAATCATTGTTATCCTCAACGCCGTCATTGGGATGGTGCAGGAAAATAAGGCTGAGAACTCCATGGAGGCGCTTAAAAAGCTGACCATACCCGAAGCCAAGGTGCTGCGGAACGGCGTGCAGACGGTCATTAAGGCCGAGGATCTGGTGCCGGGCGACGTGGTCTACCTGGACGCCGGGGACAACGTGCCTGCGGACGGTCGGCTCATCGAGGCCGCGGCCCTGCAGATACAGGAATCTGCCCTGACAGGGGAATCGGTGGCGGTTGAAAAAAACCTCGCTGATCTGAGCAACCCCGAGACGCCGCTGGGTGACCGGCTGAATGCTGTTTATATGAGCAGCACCGTAACCTATGGCCGCGGAAAATTTATTGTGACGAAGACCGGCATGGACACGGAAATCGGCAAGATCGCCGGCATGATCCAGGGCACAGTGTCCATGCAGACACCGCTGCAGAAACGGCTGACGGAGCTGGGAAAAATCCTGGCGGTGGGCTGTCTGGGCGCGTGTATTGTGATTTTCTTTATCGGCCTGGTGCGGGGCGGCGATATGCTGGAAATGTTTATGACCGCTGTGAGCCTGGCTGTGGCCGCTATTCCAGAGGGACTGCCCGCAATTGTTACCGTGGTGCTGGCCATGGGCACCCAGCGGCTGGTGGCCAAGCACGCCATTATAAGAAAGCTGCCCGCGGTCGAAACCCTGGGCGCAGCGTCTGTGATCTGCTCAGATAAAACCGGGACGCTGACTCAGAATAAGATGACCATCAAGAAGGTCTATGCCAATGACGGGATCGTAAGTGCCGAGGATATCAAGGATGATGGCTTTACCGACAGTGAGCGCCTGGTCGTGCGGATCGGCCTGCTCTGCAATGACGCGTCCATCGTGACAGACGACAGCGGCGTGAAGGAGATCGGCGATCCCACAGAGGTGGCGATGGTGGCCTATGCGGCCAGTCTCGGCTATCAGAAAAACGAGTATCTTGAAAAATATCCAAGGATCAATGAAATTCCCTTCGATTCGGACCGTAAGCTCATGACCACAGTGCATAAGGACGGCGAGCATTATTACAGCTTTACCAAGGGCGCGCCGGATGTGCTGCTGGGCCGCTGCAAAAATTATCTTAAAGGGACGGGAAGTATTCCCTATGAAAGCATGGCCCTGCCCTTTGACGCAGAAGCCAGAGCGGAGGTTGAAAAGGCCAACGAAACCTTGTCCGATGACGCCTTCCGGGTGTTGGGCTTTGCCTTTAAACGCTATGACAGCGAGCCTGAAGTAACCATGGAAGAGCTCGAAAATGATATGACCTTTGTGGGGCTGACGGGCATGATTGACCCGCCGCGCGTGGAGGTCAAGGATTCGATCCATGAGTGCCACACCGCAGGCATTAAAACCGTTATGATCACCGGGGACCACAAGAATACCGCGGTGGCCATCGCGAAGGAGCTGGACATCTACGGCGAGGACAGCATCGCCCTGTCCGGCACTGAGCTTAACAGCATGTCGGATGCGGAGCTTGAGGAAAAGATCGACCATGTGGCCGTATATGCCCGGGTGTCGCCTGAGCACAAGGTGCGGATTGTGGACGCCTGGCAGAAAAAGGGCGCAGTGGTTGCCATGACCGGCGACGGGGTCAATGATGCTCCGGCGCTCAAGAAGGCCGATATTGGCTGTGCCATGGGCATTACGGGCACCGACGTCTCCAAGGAGGCGGCTGAAATGATTCTGACAGACGATAATTTCTCCACCATTGTCTCCGCGGTCAAGGAAGGCCGGGGAATCTACGAGAACATCAAGAAGGCTGTCCACTTCCTGCTCTCCTGTAACATTGCAGAAATACTGATCCTGTTTATCGCCACGCTCATCGGCTGGATTCAGCCTTTGCTGCCTGTGCATATCTTATGGATCAACCTGATTACCGACAGCCTGCCGGCGCTGGCCCTGGGGGTTGAAAAGAACGACGATGACATTATGACCAAAAAGCCAAGAGATCCCAAAGAAAGCATTTTTGCCCACGGACTGGGCGGACGCATTATTTTCCAGGGCGTTGTGCTGGCGGCCATCTCGTTGTTTGTCTTTAATTACGGCAATTCTCACTTTGGCCTGGATGAGGGCCGCACCATGGTCTTCGCGGTTCTGGGCTTATCCCAGCTGACCCATGTGCTCAATGTCCGGTCTGAAAGCAAATCTGTGTTCAGCAAGCAGTTTTTCACCAACCGGTACCTCTGGGGCGCGATTCTGATTTCAGCAGTCCTGCAGCTGTCCGTCATTTTGATACCGGCAGCCCACCCGCTGTTCAGCGTGACCTTCCTGAACCCTCAGGAATGGCTGATCATTGTGGCCGCGTCACTGGCGCCGCTGCTGGTTGTGGAAATCACCAAGCTCATCGGCCGGCTTGTACGCCGGGACAAATAAAAATAAAGCCCGCAGACAGGAAAGGTCTGCGGGCTTTTCTATTTGAGCTAGCTGGTCTGCGTGAGCAGCTTGATGATGGAAGCGTAAAGATTCTGAGTGTCATTTTTCCAGTTGTCACAGATATTCAGCGCCTGCTTCTGGGACGGCGTGTTGATGTTCAGCTCCATCAGGACAATGTTGTTTTCGTGGAGCTTGAGCTGTACCTGGTAATCGCCGTCGGTATTTTTTGTATAGTTGCCGATGACCTTGACTTCTCTGAAAATGCGGTCCCGGTTCTGTGAGATGTAGAGCTCCAGCATTTCGCGGATATAGGTGGGGATGTCCTTCTCAAAAATATTCAGGGTCTCCCGCCCTTTGGCGGTGATGGCGACCACGGTTTTATCATCATCCATCTGGTATAAACGGATAAAATCATCCTCGATGAGGTTGTCGATGTAGAGCTGAATGTCGAAATAGCTCATTTGCAGGTTTTCAATAATGATAAAGGCCACCTGCTCGCGGGTGATGCCGGTTTTGATTTTATTGAGTACGTATAGTATAATAAGCTTATCTTCAGCCTGATGTTGAGTGTTAAGCACGCGATGAACCTCCCTTGGAAAAATTGAAGTTACCCTATCATTATAGCACAGATTTAAAAACAAATGTGGTAAAAGGAGAAGATTTTTATGAATCCATTAAATGAAAAAATAGAGGCCTTGGGAAAGGGGCTCGGGGCGGCGCAGGTTGGCTTTGCGGATTTAAGCGGCCTGCCGGACGGGTTAAACATGGGCTATCCCGGCGCTGTGTCGGTGGTGGTGCGCTTGTCAAAGGGGATTTTAGCCCAGATAGAGGACGCGCCGACAGCCACCTATTTCAGCCATTACCGCATTGTCAACCGTCTGATCGACGAGATTACCCTGAGGGTGGCGCTGGCCCTCGAGGAAGAGGGCGCGATGGCGGTGGCTGTTCCGGCCTCGCAGTCTCTGCCGTCTGTAAAGGGCGAGAACCCATACCGCGGGCTCTTCGCGCACAAAACCGCAGCGGTCATTGCCGGCATGGGCTGGATTGGGAAGAGCGCTCTGTTTATCCACAGGGATTACGGGCCCGCGGTGCGGCTGGGAACCGTACTGACCGACGCGCCGCTTGACACTGTGGCGGCCCTGGCGGAGAGTGAATGCGGCAGCTGCCAGGCCTGTGTGCAGGCCTGTCCGTCCATGTCCATCGAGGGAACCCTCTGGGAGCCGGGCATGGAGCGCAGCTATCTGTTAGACGCCCACAGCTGCAGCGAGTATATGAAGGAAGCCTACCAGCACATTGGCCGCGGCTCGGTCTGCGGGCTGTGTATGGTGAGCTGTCCGCATTTCAGGAAAAATCTGTGAGTGCGCTTAAGAAGGACAGCACTTTGATTTTTGAATTGATTTTTATGGGCCTGATAGGCCTGTTAATGTGTTATCTGGGCTGGCTGATATGGAAAAAAGAGCGGATCAATCTGATCCACAGTCATCATTATGCGCGTGTATCTGAGGCGGATAAAAAACCCTATACAGAGAAGATGGGGAAGGCGTTGCTGATTATGGGGATTGGCTGCTTTTTGACAGGTATGGCGGACTTTATTACCCGTACCCACTTCGGCTGGATATTTTTTGGCCTTGGATTTATAATAGGGGCTGTTCTTTTCGTGAAAGCACAGCACAAATACAATGGAGGCATTTTTTAGTGCCGAAGGAGAAATAAATGAGAAACAGGACAAGCCAGGACATGAAGCTGTCTGCTAAGGTACAGCTCAAGGGACACTGGGGGCCGGCGATTTTGATTATGTTCATCACATGGCTGGCCATCGCGGGGGTGCCGACCATCATGCTTCTACTGGAAAAGGTGATCTTTAACGTGGACCTGGACGCGGAAATCTATGACCGGGTTTCAAACATCGTATCGTTTGTTTTGGCAGGCCCGCTGTCCTATGGGGCCACACGCTTCTATATGAACCTGTACCATGGACGGGAGGCAGGAGTGGCAGATCTGTTCACAGGTTTTAACCGGTTTGCCCGATGCTTTTTAGCCAATCTGGCCATGGGTGTCTTTACCTTTCTGTGGGCGCTGCTGCTCATTATTCCGGGGATTATCGCGGCCATCAGCTACTCCCAGGCCTACTACCTGCTGAACGATTATGAGGAGCTGTCCTTTATGGACGCCATCACCCTGAGCAAGCTGATGATGCGGGATTACAAGCTGGAATATTTTCTGCTGTGCCTGACCTTTATCGGGTGGTGGCTCCTGGTCATTGTGACCCTGGGCATTGCCATCATTGTGGTGGGGCCTTACCTGAATGCCACCTTCGCCAATTTTTATATGGGCCTGAAGGAAGAGCGGCAGGCGGTTATTGATCGTTTTATGGCCCAGAAGCAAAACTAAGCTTTCCAAATAAGGGGAAAGTATGATATAATAAAAAACTGCGCTGCAGGCCTTTGACAGAGGTCTTGAATAGAAGAAAAATAGATTAAGTGAGAAAAACATTGGGTAAATTTAAAATAGAGGGTGTTGCCCCGGGCAGCATCTTTGAAGAACTGGAAATTGAAAAGGGCGATACACTGCTCACCATCAACGGAATGCCTGTGGCCGACATCATGGACTACCGGTATCTGCAGGCGGACGAGCAGCTCATGATCGAAATTGAAAAGCCCAGCGGCGAGATCTGGGAGCTGGATGTGGAAAAGGATTTTGAGGAGGATCTGGGGCTGGTATTTGATGAGAATATGCTGGAAACCCGGACCTGCAAAAACAACTGCGTTTTCTGCTTCATTGACCAGATGCCGCCGGGAATGCGGGAAACCCTGTATGTAAAGGACGACGATGAGCGGCTCTCCTTTCTGCTGGGCAACTACGTCACACTGACCAACCTGACCGAGGCGGAAATGGAGCGCATTGTACGCTACCGGATCATGCCCATCAACATCTCTGTGCATACGACAAACCCGGAGCTGCGGTGCGCCATGCTGCACAACCGCTTTGCCGGGTCGATTGTGGAATCCCTGCGGTATTTTGCCGATAACGGCATTGGTATGAACGGACAGATCGTGCTGTGCCCAGGCTATAATGACCGCGATGAGCTGAGTCGGACGCTGAACGACCTCATGGGCTTTTACCCACAGATGGCCTCAGTCTCTGTGGTGCCCGTGGGCCTGTCCAAATACCGTGAGGGGCTGGCAAAGCTCGATAAATTTGACGCAGAGGGCGCCAGAGAAACCCTGTCCATCATCGGAGGCATCCAGACTCAGATGCGGAGCCAATACGGTACAAATTTTGTCTACGCCAGCGACGAGTTTTTCCTGCTGGCCGGCGAAGCCTTGCCGGATTCCAGCTATTACGACGGTTTTCCGCAGATCGAAAATGGCGTGGGAATGATGACGGATTTTAAGGAAGGTCTGGACGCCGCCCTGAGCGAAGCCTGTGCGGTACGTGGAAACGACGTACCCCGCAGAGTCGGCATTATCACCGGGCGGCTGGCTGCGGATTTTATGCGGGACTGCGCCCAAAAGGCAAGCGCTGTCTGCGGCGTGGAGCTGTCTGTTTATCCGGTCACCAATGATTTTTTTGGCGAGGACATCACAGTGTCCGGCCTGATTACGGGGACGGATATTATCAGGCAGGTGCCTCCGGGGGCAGACCGTTATCTGATCCCGGAAAATATGGTCCGCAGTCATACCCATGACCTGCTGGACGATGTGACAACAGAAGATATTGAAAAGTCGCTTCAGGCAGAGGTGCGCATTGTCCCGGTGGACGGCGCGGCCTTTCTGGAAGCGATGAAATAAGGAGGAATACTATGGCAAAACCGATTGTCGCAGTGGTGGGACGCCCGAACGTGGGCAAATCCACCCTGTTCAACAAGCTGGTGGGCGAGCGTATCGCCATTGTGGAAGACACGCCCGGCGTTACCAGAGACCGTATCATTGCGGATGCGGAGTGGCAGAACCATCATTTTACACTCATCGACACCGGTGGGATCGAGCCCCACACTAAGGATGATATTTTATTGCAGATGCGTGTCCAGGCAGAACTGGCCATCGACATGGCAGATTTGATCGTGCTTCTGGTGGACGGGCGCGAGGGGATGACCGCCTCCGATTTAGAGGTGGCCAACATGATCCGCAAGCACAGTAAAAACGTTTTGCTGGCCGTAAACAAGGTGGACAGCCAGCAGCTGGAAAACAATATTTTTGAATTTTACAATCTCGGCATTGGTGAGCCAATCGCCATTTCCGCCGAGCAGGGTCTTGGTCTTGGCGATTTCCTGGACGAGGTGATCGAACGGGTTAAAAAGGTCTATGATGAGGACGCGCAGGAGGATGATAACCTGAAAATCGCGGTGATCGGAAAGCCAAACGCGGGTAAATCCACTCTGATCAACAAAATGGTGGGCCATGACCGGCTCATCGTCAGTGATGTACCCGGCACCACCCGGGACGCCATCGATACAGAGGTGCGCTTTAATGGACGAGATTACACCCTCATTGACACTGCGGGGCTGCGGAAGAAAAAGAAAATCTATGAGGATATTGAGCGCTACAGCATTGTGCGCGCCATCGCCGCTGTTGACCGAAGCGATGTGGTACTGGTGCTGATTGACGGGGAAAAGGGTGTGACCGAGCAGGACGCTAAGATTGCCGGGATCGCCCACAACCGCGCCAAGCCGTCCATCATCATTGTCAACAAATGGGACATTGTGGAAAAGGACACCAAGACCATGGATAAGATGAAAAGGGAAATCCGCGATACCCTTTCTTTTATCGACTATGCGCCCATCCTGTTTATCTCGGCTAAAACCGGGCAGCGGGTCAGCAAAATTTACGAAACCATTGATTTTGTCAAGAGCCAGACGGAAAAACGCATTACCACCGGTAAGCTCAACGAGGCCATGACAGAATTTATCATGATGAAGCAGCCGCCGACCAAGAGCGGCCGCCGCCTGAAAATCTTTTACGCGTCACAGACTGGCGTGAATCCGCCGACCTTTGTGGTCTTTGTCAATGACGCGACGCTGATGCACTTTTCCTATCAGCGCTATCTGGAAAACAAAATCCGCGATACCTTTGACTTCGATGGCACGCCCATCCGGTTCTTTGTGCGGGAACGAAACGACTAACACGAATACAGGCCCCTTCACTGCGGTGGAGAGGGCTTTTTTGTAAGGAAGATAAAATGAAACAGGAATATAGCATTGAAAGGATCGGCCGCAGAACCGATCAGGAGATCGAAAAACTGGCTGAAATATGGGAGGCCTCTGTGCGGGCCACCCATGATTTTCTGGGAGAGACAGATATTCAGGGACTCGCCCCTGAGGTGAAGGCCGGCCTGAAGGGCGTGGAGAAGCTGATGCTGGCCCAAGACAGTGCGGGCACGACCGTTGGATTTATCGGGATTGACAAACAGAAAATTGAAATGCTTTTTGTGGAGCCAAGGTGGTTTGGAAAGGGCGTTGGCAGTTTTCTTATCCGCCATGCCATCGACAATTGCGGCGCCACCGCCGTAGATGTGAATGAGCAGAACCCCGGAGCAAGAGGTTTTTATGAGCATATGGGATTTTGGGTAACGTCGAGGTCGCCTTTAGATGAGCAGGGGCGGGGTTTTCCGATTTTGCATATGGAAAGAGGAGCGCAGACCACTGGGGACATCACCTACTGTGTGGGAAACAGGCGCTTTAATTTTCGTGCGGCGGCTCTGATGATACATGAGGACCGCCTTTTGGTCATGCGGGACAGGCGCAATCCTTATTGCTATCTGCCCGGCGGGCGTGTAAGCTTTGGGGAGACGGCGGAGGAGGCGCTCAGGCGGGAGCTTTTGGAGGAGATGGGGCTGGATTTAAAGATCGAGCGTCTGGCCTGGGTGGCGGAGACTTTTTTCACGGATGATATGAGCCGGGAGCACTTCCATGAGATCGGGTTTTACTATGTGGTGGATGCGGCGGATGAAAATCTCCTGAGACAGGGTGAGGCTTTTGAGCATATTGAGGATAACGGAAACCAACTGAAATTTTCGTGGATACCGCTTGATGCAGTGCCACAGGCTTATTTATATCCCATATTTATCAGAGACTGCATCCGGGATATTCCCGAGCAAGTGGAGCATATTGTGGTATATGAGTAGATCGAAGTCGAAAATATGATATAATAGAAATATATTTCTGCGGACATTTGATTTCTTTATGAGAGGAAAGCCATGGAAAAGGAACGGAAAACGATGATGTTGCTCATGCTCGGCGGGATTGTATTTATGACTTTTATGGACACGGCTGGGCATTATCTGGCGGGGAATTGGTATCCCTATGAGTTTTTACTGACGGTAAAAAATGTGCTGTATGTCGTCGAATGGACAGGCATCGGCTTTGGGCTGGGGCTGCTGGCCCACGGCGGCAGAATGAAGGGAATCCGGGTATCGAAAGCATATCTGATCGGTGCGGTGATGGTTTTTCTGATTGGCGCCTGTTCAAAAAAGATTTATGGGATTATTCCACACGGTGTGATGGATTGGTTCTACGCACAGGAGATTTCAATTAGAATCTATGATAACTGGTTTTTTGCTATTGCGGGTTTGCTGTTGTTTTTAGGATTGGCGGTCAGCCATGCAACGAACAGTAAAAGTGGAAGGAAGCGGGAGTGGATTACCTGTTTGCTGTTTCTGTTGTTTCTATTTCCGCTTGGACAGCTTGGGTATACAGTGCTTCAAACGCCAGATGGAGTTGGGCAGCAGATTTATGTAATGCTTTATTTTGTCCGCTTTCTTCTGTTTGGAATCGCTGTGTCGCTGATAGCAGGGGCGGCAAAGGCCGAGATAGCATGGGGGACAGGCAGTGTTAAAGTGGGTATTCTCTGCCTGGCCTTTTCGTTGGGCTGGTTTTTCCTGACAAACTGGAGCCAGGTTTATTTTAAACCCGAGATTTTTTGGAGTGGCGCTTACTGTACGGCGCTTATGCTTGCCGCTTACGGCGGACTGTTTCTTACAAAAGGAGCTTTGGAACGATTTAGGTTGAAAGTGGAAGGCTGAGGAACCCTTTGTCTGACGCCAAAGCGATTATAGACAGGGCAGAGGCAAAAAGCGGAACAACGAGGGCGTGGTTCCCTACCGTTTACAGCGGGCAATATAGCCAAAACGGCCGCAGGCCGCATCCAATCAAATCTGGCAGCGGCGGATTTGCACCTGAACTTTCCACTTTCCACGATCAACTTTCAATTGGGCAGGTCTCACCTTAGCCCTTAACCTCCACACGATCTCTCTCATCTACACCCAAAAATAATCCTCTTCCTCAAGCACGAGCTTAACAATCCTCAGATTTTCGAGCTCGGGTTTTAGGGCGGCGAGCTGCTCCTTCAGGCTGTCAAGTTTGCTGTCGTCATAGACACTGGCTTTATGGATGCCGACCAGGGTGTAGGTGCCGTCGGGGGCTGTTTTCAGGTAACCATTGTCGGATTTTAAGGCATAGAGATTCATTTTACACCTCTGCGGCCTGGGTGACGGCTTTCAGCTTCGCGAGACCGGCCTGGGGATCGCGGTTCTGGGCAGCGACCCATTTTTCCAGCGCCTTGTAGGCCGCGCCGCTTGCGATGAGCTCATGGCTGCGCATATAGCCCTCCTGAATGCTTGAGGCTTTTCCGGCAACGTAGAGGATCAGCGCGCTGTTCAGGCAGACGATGTTGGTGCGGGTGGGAGTGGAGGCGCCCTTCAGGATACGGACAATGCCCTGGGCTGCCGCGTCCACAGAGCTCCAGGGAGCCAGCTCTTCCAGTCTGCCCGGCTCGATTCCCAGGCTTTCCGGCGTCAGGGTACTGCGTTTCACAGTGCCGTCGGGCATCAGCTCAGCCATGTGGGTGGCGCCGACTGTGGAGGCTTCGTCGATACAGCCGTCACCGGCTTCGCCGTAGACGACCAAGGCGTGCTCATAGCCGATTTCGTGCATGATGTCTGGGACAAATTCCAGCATATCCAGGGAGTAGACCCCGCGGACCGCGTATTTTGGCAGGGCGGGATTGGCCAGGGAGGCGGAGATGTTTAAAACGCTGCCGAAGGAGATCTGTGACAGCACCCGGCCGAGGGCAGTGGGGTGGACCTCTGGGCTCATGCCGTTAAAGATGCCGATGCCCGCGTTCTCAATGCTGGCCTTTACTATGTCCACACTGCAGTCCACATCCACGCCCAGGGCCTCCACCGCGTCGATGGTGCCGCACACAGAGGTGAGCGCCCGTGAGCCGTGCTTGGCCATGGGGACGCCGTCTGCGGCGGCGATGATGCCAGCGACCGTGCTGATATTAAAGGTCTTAAAGGTATCCATGCCGGTACCGCAGTTTTCCACCACAGGCACAGCGGTCTGAGGCGCGACCTTGCAGGTGTCAATTTCGTAGATGGCCTCAAAGCTGCCGGCTACTTCTGCGGCGGTCGGGCCCTTGGCGCTGAGGGCGGCCAGAAAAGCCCCCTGCTGCATGGGCGTCTGGCGGTCGCCCAGGATCTCCATAAACATTTCCTTGGATTCTTCTTTGGTCAGATTTTCACGGTTAATGAGGCCGGTGATCACCTGGCCGTATTCTTTCATAGTCACTGCTTCCATTATTTTACTCCTCCATATGGTGTGTTAATCAAAAACGACGATGGTTGACAGGGTTTCAAGCTGACGTACGCGCTCAAGGCCGTGCCGCAGCTCCTCGAGCGGAATGCGCTCGGTGATCAGATCCTTTACGACCAGGCTGCCGTTCTCCAGCAGCGCCTTGGCCCGGCGGCTGTGGGCGATGCTGCACCCGTAGGCGCCGGTCATGATCTGCTCCTTGTAGTGAAGGGTGTTGATCTCGGGCTGAGTGGCGCCGTCTGGGATAATACCGCTGAAATGGCCGAAGCGCCCCTGCTTTTTGAGCACCCGGAGCGCCAGGTTCATGGCGTCTGCGGCCGCGCAGCAGGGGATGACCGCGTCCACGCCCTGGCCGTCTGTCTGTTCTTTAATGGCGCCCTCGGCGTCCTGTCCGCTCGCGAAAACCGCGTCAAAGCCCAGCGTCTCGGCCCGGGCTGCCCGTTCGGGGTCGGTCTCGAGCAGAAAGACCTTACGCACGCCCAGGGCTCTTGCCACACGCAGGTTGAGGATGCCCATTCGGCCTGCGCCGATGATCAGCAGGGTGTCGTCAGGCACAAGCTTCAGCTTTTCCTGGACGTTGACGCAGCAGGAGAGGGGCTCGATAAAGGAGATCTCCTCAAAGCTCAGCGCGTCATTTTCAATGATATTGATGATCTGGCCGCGGACGCCTTCCTCAGGCACCACCAGGTATTCCTGGAAGCCGCCGTCATAGTTAAAGCCCATGATGCGCATGTGGTCGCAGAGGTTATCATCGCCCTCTTTACAATAGGCGCACTCGCCGCAGGCAATCCCTGGGTGCACGTGTACCCGCTGCCCCTTCTGGTAGCCTGTGACCGCAGCGCCCACTCCGGCGATAACACCGGAAATTTCATGGCCCAGCACACGCGGGTATACCAGGTCGCGCTGACCCATGGTCAGGCATTTGAGATCGGTTTTACATAAATTGCAGGCCATGACCCTGACGAGGACTTCGTGGTCGCCGCAGGCCGGAATGGGCCTTTCGGTCATTTCCAGCTGGCCGGGGCCTGTTAAAACAACTGCTTTCATTTGGTATCTCCTTATTTTTTCAAACAAAAAAAGCCCGACCTTAATCTAAGGTGCGAACTTTCCATCATTCCCACAGGCCTCCATCGCTCAGATAAAGACCGTCAAACCACTTCAGGCAGGTTTTCTGACTGAGGATTAACGCCGGGCTCCCTTCCCATCCTATTGGACAGTGGTGATGAGCCGGGCAATCCACTTACAGCGGCGGGCCCGTCTAAGAATCTCACTTAGTTCCCTATTATCTGCCATGCAGCACCTGAAATGTTTTATGCTTTTTTATTATCATATCACATTTGCTTTGGGTGTCAAGATAAAATGTAAAAGTTTTAATCCAAACGTGATATAATAGCGGTATTAACTATGCGGCGACGCTGTTTATAAAAAATGAGGAGGAAAAGAATGGGACATTTTGGATTTTCATACATCGGTGTACTGTATCTGCTGATGCTGTTCATCCCCAACCTGATCTGGACAAGAAGACAGCCGGAGGGCTATGAGTTCAGAAATGAGAATAAACTGCTGGTGTGGTGCGAGCGCGTCGGGCAGGTGGGGGTGAGCTGCTGCGCCCTGATCTTTACGGATTTTAATCTTCGCCCCCTGACGCCCTGGAGCCTGTGGCTGGCGCTGTCCTTTGGGCTGATGCTGCTGTACGAGGGCTACTGGGTCCGGTATTTTAGAAGCGGGCAGAAGCTTAAGGATTTTTATTCAAGCTTTTGCGGTGTGCCGCTGGCAGGTGCTACGCTGCCGGTGGTTTCGTTTCTGCTCCTGGGGATCTACGGGAGGGTCATCTGGATGGTGGTGTTTGTGGTGATTTTGGGCATCGGGCATATCGGGATTCACTGGCAGCATTTTCGGGAGCTTAGGGAGTGACAGGTATACTGGCTGAAGGTCAAAGGATTACGAAAGCTTGAGGCCCTTGCCGCTGTCCGTGAATTAAAAACACCCTCTCTCCGTAAAATGCGACACCTGCGGTGTGCACTTTAATCTCGAACCGGGTGTTCTTTAATCCGCGGACAGCTTTTTTTGTACAATCCATTGACTTAGAAGGCTGCCGCGTCCTTAATATCAGCGGTTTTCGACACAAACAAAGCCCGCAGATACCCTCTTTCTCGTCTGTCCCGTTTTGCTTTAGCGTGGTGTGATCTCTGTCGAGAAAGCAGCGCAGCCCGTTTCAGGTCAGTGGTTGATCGGTGATGTGTTTTACAAAAATATCCTGCCTTTTTAAATGAGAACTTGTAAAAACTGATCACTCCGATGGCCTGAAACGGGACTAAGTCGCTTTTGAGATCAGCGTAAACGCCATGCTAAAGCAAGTTAGGGGCAGACATCGCTGGTATCTGCGGGCGGCAGTCTGTCACTTTTTAGTGCGTAGCCTCTCTTTTTTTTAATAAACTAAATTTAATCTAGATTTTACATGCCTTTAACACAACATATGCTATAATCATATTATGTTAAAATTGAGCGAGAATTGGAGAGAAAATGAAAAAAATCCTGATTATAGAAGATGAACTTAATATATTTGAGCTGATTAAATTCAATCTGGAAGCCCAGGGCTTTGAGGTGGCGGGGGTCCATGAGGGGACCGGCGCGGTTGAGAAAATCGTGGACATCCGGCCAGATCTGATCATTCTGGATTTAATGCTGCCGGGCAAGGACGGGCTTACCATCTGCCGTGAGGTGCGGGCGGATAAAAACCTGTCTTACATTCCAGTCATCATGCTCACCGCCAAGAGCGAGGAGTTTGACAAGGTTCTTGGCCTGGAGATGGGCGCGGACGACTATATGACCAAGCCCTTCAGCGTGAAGGAGCTCTACGCCCGGGTGAAGGCTGTCCTGCGGCGCACCGAGATGATCAAAAGCTCAGACACAGAGGAGATCGCAGTGGGCAGCCTGCGCATCCTGCCCGGCTCCTTCGAGGTATACAAAAACGGCAAAAAACTGTCGCTGACGCTGAAGGAGTACGAGCTGCTCCTGTATCTGGCAAACAATAAGAACAAGGTGCTGACCCGGGATCAGCTGCTGGACGAAATCTGGGGCTATGAGTATTACGGCGAGACCCGGACAGTGGATGTCCATATCCGTTACCTGCGGAAGAAGATTGAGGACGACCAGGAAAAATACATCGAAACCGTGCGCGGCGTGGGCTACCGCCTGGTAGAAAACCTGGGAAGTGATCAATGAAAAAACGCATCACCATTGTCTTTTCAATCCTGATCGTGCTGGTCACTGCCTTTTCAGGCGTTTTCTCCTATGTGATCTTCAAGAATGCCTACTATGAATCCACTGAGAGCAACCTGAAAAGCAACAGCGAGTATATTGTCGAGGACCTGATGCCCGGCTACATCAAGACCGGCGACGTCACCGGGCTGGAGCATTATGCCAACAGCACCAACCAGCGCATCAACATCATTGATGTGGAGGGGAACGTCCTGTTTGAGTCCCTGAGCGGTATCGGTTCGCTGGATAACCACCTGAGCCGGCCCGAGGTCCAGGGCGCCATGAAGGGGACGCCCACCACCTCGGTGCGCTATTCCGACACCATTATGAAGAACATGCTCTATCTGGCAGCGCCATACTATCAGGATGGGCAGATAACGCATATTGTAAGAATCGCGGTGCCTCTTGACGTCATGGAGGATGTGAGCTACAGCATTATCAACAACCTGATTTTTGTGGCTCTGGCCAGTATCCTCATCGCCATTGTGATTTTTGCCTTCCTCTTAAACAACGAGACAAGGCCCCTGGACGAGGTCACCATTTTCGCCAGAAAGATTGCCCGGGGCGATTATAAGACAAAGCTCACCATGCTCAGGGACGATAAAATCGGCGACCTGGTCGACTCCCTCAATACCATGGCCGAGCAGCTGGACGCTTCCTTCAGCAAGATCAACCGCAAGAATATTGAGCTGTCCTCTGTGCTGTCCAGCATGAACCAGGGCATCATCGCTGTGGACCGGGACAACAAGATCATCCTGATCAACGATACGGCCCGGGGCATCTTTAACATCGACCTGAAGAAGGAAATCAAGGGGAAGAATATTCTGGAGGTTTACCGCGATCCCTTTGTGTACGAGCTTCAGGATAAGCTGGCAGAGACCGAGGACGGGCGGCTGGACTACGAAACCCGCATCGAAGAGCGTGTCTACAAGGTCACAAGCTCCCAGATGCTGGACAAGGGCGACCAGACCTACAACGGCAATATCATCATTCTGGAGGATATTACCATGATTAAGGGGCTGGAAAATATCCGCCGGGACTTTGTGGCCAATGTGTCCCACGAGCTGAAGACCCCCATCACCACCATCCGCGGCTTCATTGAGACCATTCAGGAAAACCACATTACCGACGAGGCCACCCTGGACCGCTTTTACAGCATCATCGCCGATGAGAGTGAACGCCTGACCCGCCTGGTCAACGATATTCTGATCCTCTCGCACCTGGAAAACAACCAGCGCAGCGGCGAGGACAAGCGCGAGGTCATCGGTGTGAACCAGGAAATCCTGCGGATCTTCGACATTCTCAAAATGACGGCCGAGTCCAAGCGTATCGAGCTGCGCTATCAGAAGGAGGGCGACATCAGCGTCATCATCAACCCGGACGATTTCAGGCAGATGATGATTAACCTGGTGGACAACGCCATCAAATACACGGACGAGGGCGGCAGGGTAGATGTGTCGGTCTACGAAAACGGCGCGTATTTCTGCATTCTGGTAGAGGATACCGGCTGCGGTATCCCCGAGGAAGACATCCCGCGGATCTTTGAGCGTTTTTACCGTGTGGATAAGAGCCGATCCAAGGAAAACGGCGGCACCGGCCTGGGCCTTGCCATCGTCAAGCACATTGTCCAGAACAACAAGGGAACCATCGAGGTGACCAGCTCAGTGGGAATAGGCACTACTTTTAAGGTGACCCTGCCAAAGAATTGTGACGCGTGATGCAAAGGCGGAAGTCAGGGGAGAATGGAAATTGAAAATGGAAAATTATGGTGCAAATCCGTCTTGCAGATTTGATAATATGTGGCCTTTGGCCGCTTTGGGCTGTCTAAAAACCTGAGAGACGAAGCCTTTGACCTAAGGAAGAAAAAAGCATCCTGTGATGATGTGCTGTTTTGGCACATCATCTTTTTTTATGGCCGCGGGCAGTTTTGGCCGGAATAGAAAGTTAAAAAAATATCAATTCAAATAAAGCTTTACCAGTAAGGTGCTGGGTGCTATAATGGATATAATAAATTATTAGATTGAATAAAAATTCTTATAACGGTATGGCCGCGGAAGCCCGTACAGAAGCCATCGTGAGAGCCTGGGGAACAGGCGTGGGAGGAGGATAATATGAACCAGAGGAATCCCTATTTAAAACATGTAAAGCGGATCGAATTCAGCGTGACACACCGCTGCCGGAGCCGGTGCGCGCACTGCTCACTGGGCCCGGACAGGCTTGCCGGGGCGCTCTCGCCAGAGGAGGCCGTCGCTGCCCTTGAGGCGGTGGACCGCGCCTGCGCGCTGGAATCGGTCCTGACCTTTGGCGGCGAGCCGCTGTTGTGCGTGCCCACTGTCTGCGCTGTGCACCAGCGGGCAGAGGCCCTTGGCATCCCCAGGCGGCAGCTGATCACCAGCGGCTGCTTTACCCACGACAAGGCGCTCCGGGAGCATACAGCCGACCGGCTGGAGGCCAGCAGCGTCAATGAAATCCTTTTATCTGTGGATGCCTTTCACACCGAGCACCTGCCGCTGGCGGAGCAGTATGCCTTTGCCCGTGCCCTGTGTGAAGCCGGGCTGGGCAGCGTCACCGCCCTGCACCCCGCGTGGCTTAAAGGCCCGGAGAGCCGCGATCCCTATGACGCGAAAACCAGGGCATGCCTCAGCCGGTTCGAGCCGCTGCGCCTGCCTGTGGGGGCGGGAAACCGCGTTTTTCCTGGGGGGAACGCCAGCATTTACCTCGCTGATTATTTCCAGAGGACGCCGTTGGATACTGCCTTTCAGTGCGGCACGGCTGCCTATACCGAGCGTCCCGACGCCCCGACCGCTCTGGCGGTGGACCCGGACGGCAGCGTGCGGGTGTGCGGCTTTGTCATCGGGAATCTGCACCGTGAGGCGATGGCCGATATACTGGGAGGCTATAACCCCAACCGGCAGCCCCTCATGCGCGCCCTGCTCGAGCGGGGCATCCGCGGCCTGATCGCCGCCGCCAGAGACTGCGGGGTCGAGGTGAGCCCCGGGGACTACGATTCCCCCTGCGCGCTCTGCCGCGCGGTCGCCCGTCAGCTTAATTAAAGAACAGAACCCGGCTGAAAAAGCAGGATATAAGGAGGAGTAAAAAATGGAAGTGAAGGAAATAAAAGCTTTGATGGATGCTTTGCTGCAAACAAGCGGCCTCAATGTGCGGAGCCGTGAGACGGGCGAGGCCAATGCCGGGCCAGGAGGGCTCATGCTTTATGAGGAGGCTCTGGTGGGCGTGGCCGCAGCGGATGATCCGCTGTTCAGGCGTTTCAGGGAGCCCGGCGTGGTGGGACCCCACTACCTCCTGCCAGAGGACTGGCTGCCCGGCGCCCGGAGCGTTGTGTCAGTTTTTCTGGCCTATACCGAGGCAGTGCGGGTGTCCAACCGCGCGGATAAGGCCCTGCCGAGCCAGGAGTGGCTCATCGGCCGCATCGAGGGCCAGCAGCTCATCCAGAATCTTCTCTGTGAAACCCTGATGGACGCGCTCAGGCGCAGCGGCGGCTCAGTCAATGCCCCTATGCTGGACCCGCGCTTCCGCTCCTGGTCCGACGCGGGCGGCCCAGAGGAGCCGGGCGGACCGGCCTTTACCAGCAACTGGTCCGAGCGGCACACCGCCTACGCCTGCGGGCTGGGCAGCTTTGGCTTATCCAGGGGAATCATTACCGAAAAGGGCATGGCCGGCCGGCTTTTCAGCGTGGTCACCACTCAGGCGATCGCGCCCAGCCTGCGGCCCTACACAGACCGTTACGAATACTGCACCCAGTGCGGCGCCTGCGTCCGCCGCTGCCCGGCCGGGGCCATCACCCTGGAAAAGGGCAAGGCGCATCCGCCCTGCGCCGCTTTTTTAGACCACACAATGGAGCTGTTTTCACCGAGATACGGCTGTGGCAAATGCCAGACCGCAGTGCCCTGTGAAGCCTGCAGGCCGAAGTTGCCAAAGAAATAGAGTGTCGACAAAGCTTGTCATGAAGCGGTTTGGTATTAATGGAGAATTGAAAATGGAGAATGAAAGCCCCCTTTTACTTACGTAAAAGCGATTAAAACAGCGGCCTGAGGCCGCAAATCTAATCAAAATGCGCAGCATTTTGTTCCTGTCATTCTCCAGCTTTGCATTAGGTTTGTTCCCCAAAGTTATTCTAACTTTGGACTCACCGTCATTCTCCCTTGCCCTTCAACTTTTGCCGACAGCCTAAAACAGGCCGCTTTTTCATAACGCAATTTTCCGAAGTCAGCCCATGTGTTATGAGAAATGGCCAAAACCTGCATAAACAGGCGCTTTGCGGCCTGTCAAAATACATAACGTCATAACGCACATAGCATGGCGCGTTTTGAAGAGAGGAAATAATGATGCAAACAGATGAAAAAGACGCGCGCCTGGAAACAGCGCCCAAGCCGCCTGAGGAGATGCTGGAGGTGGTGATGATTGATGATGAGGAAGAAGAGCGTGAGCGGTGGAAGGACAAGGCGGGTATCACAGTGGTGCCGCCCAGAAGAACCGTCAGTCTGCCCATCATCGAGGAAATTGATGAGAACGGTGAGACCCGGTACGGCTATGGCGAAGAGGAAATAAAGGAATATCAGGGAGAAATCTACTACGAAGGGGAATGCCGCCAGCTTGACCAGGAAGAATACAAGCGAACGCTTGAGGCCATTAAACAGGCACAGGCCTGGAAAGACGGCTTCAAGCCGCTGCGTCCCCTGGAGGAGAATACTACCCTGCCCAGGTTCCCGATGGAGAATCTGCCCATCGAGCTTTTCGAGTACTGCAAGAATCTGTCCGAATCCATGGAGATGTCCGCTGATCTGGCCGGCACCGCCATGCTGGGCACCCTGGCCGCCCTTTTGCAGGGGCGTTACGGTATCAGCCCCGAAACCGGATGGTACGAGCCCCTGGGCCTCTTTGTCCTGGGCGTGGCCCGGCCCGGAGAGGGGAAAAGCCACCTTATGAAAGCAGTGACCAACCCTCTTTTTAAGCACCAGACAAAGCTCTTTAGAGACTATGCCGACAAGGCCATCTCGGTGGAGGTGCGGCTGGACATGGCCCGCAGCGCCTACGAGGCCATGCGCAAGGCGTGCGGCGGTCTTAAGGGGGATGAAAAGGAGGCCAAGCTCATCGAGATGGAGGATCAGCTGCGCGAGATCAAAGCCCTGGAAAAATCCGCGCCGCCCAGGCTGGTGGCCAACGACGTCACCTCCCAGAAGCTGGCAGGCCTGCTCCAGGAAAACAAGGGCCGGATCAGCATTATCTCCGCCGAGGGCGCCGTGTTCTCCAACATCGCGGGCCTTTACGACAGCCAGCCCAATTTTACCAACTACCTCCAGGCCTACTCCGGCGAGACCATCATCGTGGACCGGGTTGGCCGCCCCGGGGAGTATATCAACGATCCCCGCCTGACCATGAACCTCATGGTTCAGCCCGATGTGCTGGACCGGGTGGTCAAGAACAAAATCCTGCTGGAAAGGGGCCTGCCCGCCCGTTTCCTGTTCAGCCTGCCGGAGAGCAAGCTGGGCAAGCGCAAAATTGAGGGCGCGCCCAAGCTCGATGAGGAAGTAAAAAAACGTTATGAAAATCTGCTGGAAGAATTGATCGCCCTGGCCGAGGAGGATGCCTATGAGATGCTGACCCTGAGTGAGGATGCCGCCGAGCTGTTCAAGGGCTTCCGAAAAGCCGCGGACGAACGGAACAACGGCGATCTCGCCAACCTCAAGGAGTGGACCTCCAAGCTGCCCGGACAGGTGCTGCGACTGGCAGGGCTCATGCATGTGGCCAAATACCGAAAAGAGGCAGGAAAAACGCCTGTGGACTATTTTAGCATGAAGGAGGCCTGTGATTTGGCCTGGACTTACTATATCGACCACGCCCGGCACGCCCACCAGATCATGGGCGATGACAAAAACATGGAGAAAGCCGGAAAACTGCTCAAGGCCATTGATAAGCATAACTTTGAGGTCTTTACCGCCTACGACGCTGCGAGGAATCTGAGAGACCTGAGCTTCAAAAAAGGCGCGGACGCGGAAATTTTCCTGAATATTCTGGTAGATTACGGTTATTTAAAAATAGAGCGGGACCAGAATGGCAGGCGTGTTTTTTACAAATATATTGTCAATCCCAAATGGATCGCTCAGTCTGAGGACCGCCCCGGCTAAAAACGGCCCGGGCGATGTGCGTTATGAGGTTATGAGTTTTGCTGTCCTGCAAACCGCCTGTTTATGCGGGTTTGAGCGATTTCTCATAACACATGGGCATGTCCGGGAATTTTGCGTTATGAAAAATAAAGCCCTTCAAGTAACAATAAGAGAAACTTTGTATTAAAAAGTAAGATTTTCAGCCCTAATAAAATAAATTGGTTGCAATAAAACGGTGGAGAGGATATAATAAGGATTAAGAAAAATTCAATAAAAAAAGCGGCATCCGAACCGTGCTGGTACCACGATTCGGCTTGCGCAGGGTGATAGCACCACCATACACAACGTCCCAGCCGGGGCGTACCGCATACTGAATATTATAGGCTATTTTTCTTTCAAAAACAAGAGGGAAGTGGCGATTCGTTATAATAATGACAAAGAAATATTCAGTAAGCTTTGTTTTGTGTACGTATTTTCAGTATTTAATGACTTTATTATTGCTGTGTGGTGGTGCCTCCCCATGCAGCATTTTTTTTATGATTTTTCTGAAAAAGCCGCGGGGGCGCGTGACGTCCGCCCGCGCGGCAACCATATCAGGAGGCAAAATGAAAAAATTAAGAACAAAACTCGTCACTCTGCTGGCCACTGCGGCCCTGCTGTTCGCGGCCTGCGGCTCCGCCTTTGCGGCCACGCCCAACGACCAGGTGATCGCAGCCTTAAGCGGCGCGGGTGTGCCAGGTGACCTTGTCGGCATCGCCGAAAACTTTTTGAAGGCCGATCCGGCCACTACCCTCACACAGGCTCAGGCCGACGCCATTGTGGGAAACATCAGCGCGGCCAGAGAAGCGGCGGCTGCCGTGAAGGACCAGGGCAACGCCGCGATGCTAAACGCCGTGTCCGGCTACTTTACCGCAGCCTGTAACGAAGCCGGCTTTTCCGGCGCTGTCGGCGACATTGTCAACGGCTCCGTGACCTTTACCGTCACCGCGCCGGGCAAGAGCGTTTCCTTTACCGTATCCGCGGCCAGCGGCGGCGGCGTGGTTGTAGGCGGCGGCAGCGTGAGTGAAAGTGGCAGCGCAGCCACCACTGTCACCGGCGTGGGCAAGACCGCGGTGGACAACACCGCCTTTATTCTCGCAGGCGTTCTGGGCGCTGCTACCCTGGCGGCCGCCGGGTTCGTTGCTCTGAGAAGAAAAGCCATCCGCTGAGAGGAAAAGCGATGGATGATACCAGAAAAAAACACCGGCGGACCCAGCCGCGCAATCTGCCGGCTCCGGCGTCAGGCTCGTCGGGAAGAAAGAGAAAAAGACAGCACTTTCCGCGCGCGCTGCCACAGCCCGCGTCCGGAGTGACCATCGACGAAGTGAAAAAATCATCCGCTCGCAGAAAAAGAAGCGGGATCGCGGCGAACACCGCCCCCACCCGCGCCCATAAGACAGGGGTTTTTTGGTTAGCCCCTGTCTTTCTTTTGATTGCGACGGTCGCGGTCCTCTGCGTGGCCTGCCTGCCCTATGTGGATATGGCAGTGTCCGCCTTTAAGGTATACCTGAACGACAGCAGCACCGAGATCGCCCCGGCCGAGGCGGGAAAATACCCGGCCTTTGGCACCGAGTTCGCCACGGTCCAGATCCCGTCGATCAATCTGATCTATCCGGTTATGCAGGGCGATACCGAGGCCCTGCTGAGCCAGGGTGTCTGCCATTTTTACGGCTCCGACCTGCCCGGCGAAAACAGCTCGATCCTGTTCACCGCCCACCGGACCACCCACTTCTCAGGCATCGGCGCCCTCGAGCCCGGCGACAGCGTGACTGTGGACACCTCCTGGGGGACTTACGAATACGCCGTGGACGAGGCCATGATTCTTTACCCGGCGGACATTGCAGGCCTGCTGAACGCCAGCCAGGAGACCCTGTACCTGATTACCTGCTATCCCTTTAATTTTATCGGCGGCGCGCCCCAGCGCTACGCAGTCCGATGCCACCTGGTGAGCGGGCCGCCCCACAGCTTTGGAGAGGAGGCCGCCGCCCGTGAATGACGGAAAAGATTTTTTCAGGATGCTCCTGTCCTTTGGGCTGGTGTTTGTGCTCCTGGGCCTGCAGCTCGTGCTCTTTACCGACAAGGTGATTTTTAACCCCAGAACCTATGAACCCTACTACACCCGGGACGATTATTTTGGCCGTATGGCCGCAGAATCCGACAACAAGCTGGAGATCATCGCCCGGTACAACAACGTGCCCCAGGAGATCCTCCAGGCGCCCGTGGACGAGGCTTTTCTGAAAAGCTACGCCAGGCAGTGCACCGAGCATTTGATCGCGTATCTGAGGGGAGAAAGCCGCGAATATAAGCCCTCCTTTGACCGGACAGCCCTGCAGAGCTCGGTCGAGCACTACGTGGCCCAACACCTGGCCGAATCAGGGCTCAGCTATGACGAGAACGCCGCCGCCCAGGTCACCAGCATTGTGGACGCCTCGGTGGACGCGCTCAACAATACGGTCATGATCCTCAATCCCGACCTCCTGACCCAGTTTGGCGTGGCCGGGATGATCCGCCGGGGCTTTGGCCTGGCTGGCAGCTTGGAGCTTGGCCTGGCCCTTGCGGCCCTTGTGCTCACCGCCCTGCTCGCCTTACTCAACTGGAAGCATTTTATGCGCACCCTCTGGTGGGCGGGCAGCTCCCTGGCCATCAGCTCCGGCGTGCTGATGATCGTGGGGATTTTCCTCACCGCCATCAACCTGCCCGGGCGGCTGGGCGCAGCCGACAGCTATATCCGCTTTCTGGCCGAGACCGGCATCGCCGGTATCCTGAGGAGCTTCTGCCTCTGGCAGCTGGGCGCCATACTGCTGGCCGGGGCGATGATGGAGGCCTACGCCTTCCATCGCCAGCGCAAATTTATGCTGGCACGGGCCGGCCGGCTCAGGCACCAGCTTGCGCGCGAGGACCCCACCACCGGGAAGATCGGCCCCGTATCCCTCATGGAGATCGACGAGGCCGAGGTGTTGACCCCCGAAGACATAGAAGCCCTTGTCCGGCAGGAGACAGGGTCTGAAAACAGCCCGGCGCGGCAAAGCCCGAGGGACCGCTCCTTTTACGCGGTGGATATCCGCCGGAAATGGATTTTTACACCCGCTGAAATACGGCCTCTCATTGCCAGAAACCGCCGGAAGGACCTTGTCTTTACCGCGGAGGCTTACACCATCACCTACCCGAGAGGCACCCTGTCGCTGCCGAGGGACTGCCCAGAGGTCAGCCTGGCGCTGGACTGGGAGCTGCAGGCCCGCAGCCGGGCCGATACGCGGGGCTTTGGGGACAGCGGCAGTGCCGCTGTGTTGCGCATCTCCGGCGCAGAGCGGCTGCCCGGCGCGGGGATAATCCGCCTCAGGCTGGACGGCGCGCCTGTCTCCAGGGTCCCTTAAACTTTTAATCGTGGTCTGCTTAAAGAAAGCCCTTTCGGGTAAATAGAAAAATAACAAACTGAAAGGAGAATTTACCATGAAGGATAAAAACAATTCACCAGAAAAAGACGCCCGCGAACGCGACGATGAAATATTTTTTGGCGCAAAGGTTAACCAGGATCAGCGTGACGCCGATGTCAATACCCAGGAGGATGACGCTTTCCGCTTTGGAGCGCCAGTGACCGCCACTGAAGAAAAGAAAGCAGAACAGCGCGAGGAAAAATCCGAAAACGAACGGGAACGCGAGGACGAGGTTTTCTTCGGCGCCAAGCTTAACGCTGATGCTGACGATGACGTCAACGCCGAAAAGGACGACCGCTTCCGCTTTGACGCTCCTGACGAAAAATAGTGCGAGCAGAGATGATGTGCCGAAACGCCGCCTCATCTCCGGCAGAGACAAGACGATACGCCGAAACGACGTATCATCCCGGCAGGATCTGAGCGGATGGAAAATGGGGCGCACTCTTTTGGCTCTATGGCTCGCTGATAAAAATTCAAACCTCTGAGCAGGTACGCTGTTTCGGCGTATCTGCTTTTTGTATGCCCTGAAAGAATTGCTGCAAGAGGGTTTTGATAATAATGTTTAAAAATGACGCAAATGTCGTTTTTAAATCAGGCGGCCCATTCAGAGCGCCCTGCGATGTTATCATCCCGCCGCATCGGCAAAACCTCTTGACAATTAGTATGCTAAATATTAGTATTACAAAAGAAGCTTGTCACTAAAGCTGCCTCTGCCAGGAAAAGGGGCATAAGACCCAGAGAGAGCCGTTTATTTTAAGCGAAGCTTCAAATTCCAGAGGAAAGAGGGAAGCGTGAAATGATCCAATGTGTGGTATGTATCCGGCCGCTCTCGGACAATGTGCCTGTGCTGGCCGATTCGGCGGAGGAAAAGCTGACAGCCCCGTCCGCCCCAGGAGGCATGAATCCGGACGATAAGGCGGCGGTGGAGGCAGCTCTCCGGCTGAGGGAGGCCGAGGGCGGCACCGTGGCGGTCCTCTGCGCCGGGCAAAAGACAGCAGAGAAAATCCTGCGGGAGGCTCTGGCCATGGGCTGTGACGAGGCGGTCCGGGCAGAGGTGCCGTTTCCAGACGGTACCTTCGCCGGGGCGGCGGCCAGCGCTTTGAAGGCCGCCCTGGAAAACCGCAGCTGGGACCTGATCCTGATGGGCGGGCAGGCCATTGACAGCGATGTGGCCCAGACCGGCGCACTGCTGGCAGAGGCGCTGAGCCTGCCACAGCTCACCCAGGCCCAGACGCTTACCCTGAGGGGAGGGCAGGTGTGCGCGCAGTGCCTTTTCGATGGCCGGGAGGTGCTTCTGGAAGCGCCGCTGCCCTGCCTGGCCACGGTGACTGATAAGCTGGCCGCACCGCGCTACGCCACCTTTGCGGGCATCAGAGAAGCCTACGATAAGCCGCTGCGGCGCCTTGAATATAAGAGAGAAGCCGCCAGGGAGGGAGCCCTCCGTGTAAAGACGATCGTGAACCGCCAGCGCGGCAGAAAAGGGGAAATCCTGAGGGATCCATCCCCCCAGGCGGCGGCAGACCAGCTGCTGTCCTTTATCCGGGGCGAGGGCCTGCTCTAGCGCGGCCGCCTGAGAAAAATAAAAAGCCCTGCCGCACAACTGGATGATGCTGTGCGGCAGGGTTTATGTTGGTTTTACAGGCTTTTAGCCACCGTTCGGGCCCACTCGTCCACGTCCAGGATGTCCTCAAGGGTTGGGGCTTTAACCGGAACGTGCTGGTTCATGACCGCCTCGTTGATTCTCGGGATATCCAGGAAGGCGATTTCCTCCTTCAGGAAACGGGCGACCGCAACCTCATTGGCAGCGTTCAGGGCCGCGGGCATGGAGCCGCCGGCCCTCAGGGCTTCATAGGCCAGCGCCAGGCAGCGGAAGGTGTCCTTGTCCGGCTTTTCAAAGGTCAGGGTGCCCACCTCGGCGAGGTCCAGAGTCGGCTTTGTGTTTTCGACACGGCCGGGGTAGAAGAAAGCGATCTGGATCGGCAGGGCCATGTCCGGCAGACCAAGCTGCGCCATGACCGCGCGGTCTTTGTACTCAACCATGGAGTGGATAATGCTCTGGGGGTGAACCACCACGTCGATCTGGCCCGGCTCCAGGTCAAAGAGCCATTTGGCCTCGATCACCTCCAGCCCTTTATTCATCAGGGTGGCGGAGTCGATGGTAATCTTTGGCCCCATGGACCAGCTGGGGTGCTTCAGCGCCTGGGCGAGGGTCACCTGCTCCAGATAAGCGCGGTCCTTACCGCGGAAAGGGCCGCCGGAGGCCGTGATGATGACCTTCTTCAGCTCCTCGTGCGCATTGCCCATGAGGCACTGGAAGATGGCGGAGTGCTCACTGTCCACAGGCAGCAGGGCCACGCCCTTCTTCGCCACAGCCTCCATGACAATGGAGCCGCCTGCCACCAGGGTTTCCTTGTTGGCCAGGGCGATGTCGATCCCGGCCTCAATGGCGGCCAGCGTGGGCCGCAGGCCGACCATGCCGGACACAGCGGTCAGCAGCATTTCTGCAGAGTCGCAGGTCGCCACAGCGATGAGCCCCTCCATGCCGGAGAGCACCTCGATGTCCGGAAACTCCGCCTGGATACGCTTTCTCAGGTCAAAAGCAGCGTCCGGGTCCATCACACCCACCAGCTCAGGCTGGTATCTGCGGATTTGTTCCTCCATGGCGTCAATTTCGTTGAAGCAGGAAATACTGACAACGTTCAGCTCCTCAGGAAATTCGTCGACCACCGACAGCGCCTGCGTGCCGATGGACCCCGTAGAGCCTATGATACTGATATTTTTCATCGTGTCACCTCGAATAATCTTTATTTATCTCTTTATTATATCATAATGTAGCCCCACTTAGTAAAAAAGATGTAAAATTCATCCTGCTAAGTGAGGCTGAATTGCTTGTGTTTCTCTTAAAATGTCGCCAGAGTCCATAAAAATCTTGAACCTCTGCGGGTTTAAGCGTATAATTATCATAGGATAATTTTTTGTTAGGAGGCATCGAATATGAGACCTTTTATAGGCAGAAAGCAGGAGCTTCAGCTTCTTGAAAACGCGTATACCAGTAAAAATGCCTTTGTCATGGTTAACGGACGGCGCCGTGTGGGCAAAACCGCCCTTGTCCGTCATTTTCTGAAGGGCAAGCGGGCGTTTTACTTTACCGCGAAAGAAGAGGTTGATGTTTTAAGCCGACGGCGCTTCCTTAAAACTTTTGCAGAATACTGCGGAGAAACCCTCAGCTCTTCGGCAAAGCTGCCGGACTGGAAGGAAATTTTCAAGGCCTTTGCCGAGCGGGTAGAGACCTCCAGAAAAGTGCTGGTCATCGACAATATCGCTTACCTGATGCTGGCCGACCCTTCCTTTGCCAGAGCTTTAAAATACGCGTGGGAGCGTTACTTCAAGCAGGCGTCCGTGATGCTGATCGTGGTAATGCCCAACAACAGCCTTTTAGTCAATCTTGAAAGCAAGAGCAACACCCTGATCGGCTGCGTGACCACCCAGCTGAAGCTGAAGCCCATCAGCTTTGTGGAGATGATCAAGGACTACCCCCATCAGGATTTTAACCAGCTGATGACCCTGTACGCCATTGCGGGAGGAGTTCCCAAATACTGGGAATTTTTTGCCGCCTGCGAAAAGACCATAGACTACATGGGCGTGGTCCGTGAGGACATGCTGGGCCAAAACAGCCTTTTATACGAGGAGCCCATGAACCTGATCGAGCGGGATGTCTGGGAACCAGCCTACTACAACGCGGTGTTAAAGGCCGTAGCCGACAATTACCACCGCCCGGCCGATATTGCCAGGTATCTGGAGATGAAGCCAGGCGCAGTGAGCCACTGCCTGAACAACCTGGCGGTCCTGGGCTACCTGGAGGCCAGAGTGCCCATTACGGAGAAAAAGACCGGTCCCTCCAACCGTAAAGTCCAGTACTATTTTTCCGATCCCTTTATGGATTTCTGGTATACCTTCATTTTTGAAAATAAAGAACACCTGGAGGCAGGCCAGGAGCTTCAGATTTTTGAAGCCATCAAGCGCGCTTTTCCAGGCTATATCCAATTCTGGTTTAAAACAGCCTGCAAGGAGATTTTTGCCGCGGCCTGCAAGCAGGGGGGCATCCCCTTTAAAATCGACCGCATCGGCACATTTTGGAACAAAAATGAGGAAACTGTGGACATTGTGGCAGTGGACGAACAGCGCAAGCGCATCTTTTTAGGCGACTGTCTGTACAGCAACAAGCCCTACACCATGGAAGCCTACGATGATTTTGTGGAAAACTGCAGCGATATAAGAGAGTTTAAGGTCTTTAAGGACTATGACTGGACACACGGCGTCTTTACCGCCAACCCCTTTGACCCCGCCCTCATGGATTACGCCATGATCACCTCCGATGTCTATCTGTTTAACGGGATCACGGTTTACTCCAGAAAATAAAAAAACACGCAGACAGCCTCAGGAGCTGCCTGCGTATTTTTTATGGGTTCATTATTTGGATTTTCCAAGGGCCACACAGCTGAGAACCAGACCAGTCGTGCCCGCCGCCAGCGCCACAATGCTGAGCACAAAGGATGCCACTTTCATTTTAACACCTCATTTCGATAAAGTAGGTGTCTCTATTATAGCACGTTTACGGCCTTTTTTCATAAAGACGGGCGTTTATTTTGGAAATTTTTCGCCGGATGATCAGGTACTGGACGATCCAGATAATCAGGTAAAGGACGGCAAAGATCACGAAATAGATCAGTATGCTGATAAAACCGGGGGTTACCCAGCGGCAGGCAATGGAGATGGGCAGCAGGGTAAAGGTCAGCAGCAGAAAATGGATGACCGTTTTCCTCAGAAGGCTCCACCGCTCCACTGCCCAGATGGAAGACCCGAACCCGCAGATAAAGCCAAGAGCCGCGCTGGCCAGGTACTGGAAAAGAGCCGCGTTCATCAGGCCGCCCATCAAATCGATGAGCTCGAGGGATACCGGGGAGTAGCTGTCAAAGACCAGAGAAATCGCCAGCGCGATGGTCGTGGAGATGGCAATGCCGATGGGAATGCCCAGAAGTCCGAAGCCCAGTGCTTTTTTTACAGTCATTTTAATTACCTCACAATCCTAAATATTTTTTGATTTTGGAGACATAGCGTCTTGACACATAGGCCTTGTCCCCGTTGGTCATCCGCAGGCTGATGGTGCCGCTGATACTGGTGTCCAGGCTGGTGACATGGCCAAAATTGACAATTTCAGAGTTGGAAATCCGGACAAAACTGCTACCCGAAAGCATTTCCTCCAGCGCGTACAGCCGGAGCTTTACCCGGTAGGTCTGCTGGGCGCACCGGGCAAAAGTTTTCTGATCCTCCGTATAAAAACGGAAAATCTCCTTTTTGTCCAGCAGGTAGATCCGGTCGCCGGAAATTGCGGTGATCATGCTGGGGTGGTCAGCCGAAAGGCGATCAGCCAGGGCAGTGATTTCAGCGGTCAGGGCGTTTGTGCAGATAACCACCCGGGGTTTTTGCAGCCCAGGGTCAATTTTTATTTCAACATCCATTTTGAGAAGCCTCCTTGGTGTTTCCGTTAACGGTTGATTTAATTATACGTGAAACCAGCCCGGACGCAAGGCTTTTTCGCTAAGTGGTCGTAAACAGCCGGTAAGTGGCAGGTTGACGGCAGGCAGAGGGTAGGGTAAACTTTTAAGAGCAGCGGCGCGGACTGCGCCTTTTATCCAGATAAGAAAAAGGGACCAGGCGCCGCGGACACGGCCGGGAATTGTGCCGCTTTAGTGGGACAGCCGGACACTGGCAAGATCAGGTATCAACGCCAGCCAAGAAGCTTCAGGCGTGAAGGCAGTACCCGCAGGCCGCCTTTTTCTTCCTTAGGTAAAAGGCTTCGTCTCAAGAGGTTTTTTGGCGAACTGAACAGCGGCGGCGCAGTGCGGACTGCGCCTTTTATCCAGATAAGAAAAAGGGATCAGGCGTCGCGGACACGGCCGGGAATTGTGCCGCTTTGGCGGGACAGCCGGACACTGGCAAGATCAGGTATCAACGCCAGCCAAGAAGCTTCAGGCGTGAAGGCAGTACCCGCAGGCCGCCTTTTTCTTCCTTAGATAAAAGGCTTCGTCTCAAGAGGTTTTTTGGCGAACTGAACAGCGGCGGCGCAGTGCGGACTGCGCCTTTTATCCAGATAAGAAAAAGGAACCAGGCGCCGTGGACAAGGCCGGGGATCGTGCCGTTTTAGTGGGACAGCCGGACACTGGCAAGATCAGGTATCAACGCCAGCCAAGAAGCTTCAGGCGTGAAAGCAGTACCCGCAGGCCGCCTTTTTCTTCCTTAGGTAAAAGGCTTCGTCTGCTGGGTTTTTTTGTCATACTGTATAGCGGCAGCGCCGCGGGTAATGGATTTTGAGGTGAGAAATGAAAAGTGATGAAATATTAATGATCGGCGACAGCCTGATCGAATATGGCGACTGGGACGATCTGCTGGGAACAGAGGTTATCAACCGGGGCATGGGCGGCGATACCACAGAGGGTGTGCTCATGCGCATCGGCAGGAGCCTGAAGCGGGAGCCGGGCAAAATCTTTTTAATGGTCGGGGTGAATGACATCATCACCGGGGAGAGCACTGGCTTTATCTCCCGCAATTACGAGGCGATCCTGGAGAAAATAAAGGCGCTCTCGCCTGAAAACGCCGTCTTTGTGCACAAGGCTCTGCCCTGCAGCCCCGAAAAGCTCTTTTTTGTTTTTGACAACAGCCGGGTAACAGCTCTCAACCGGGAAATTGAGCGGCTGGCAAAAAAATACGACGCAAAATGCGTCGATCTGTGGGATGTCCTGACGAAAAACGGAGAGCTGCTGCCCGAGTACACCACCGACGGCGTACATCTGACAGCGCCGGCCTACGCGCTGTGGGCAGACAGGCTTAAGCCTCTTCTTTAGGGGCTGGCAGGGCCTTTGTCTCAAGGGCATAGGCGGCAGAGCCAAGCCCGATCCCCAGAGCGGTAGCCGCCGCAATATCTGAGGGATAGTGGACAAAAAGGTACATCCTGGAAAAGCTGATGAGCGCTGCCAGCGGAATGGCGCCAAGGCCAAAGGACTTTTTGTTCAGTGTCAGGACAGTGGCGGCAGTCACTGAGGTCAGCGTATGGCCGGAGGGGAAGGACGCGCCAAAGGGGCGCCGGATCTTCAGAGCTACTGTTTGGTCAACGTCACAGGGCCGCGCGCGGTGGAAAAGATTTTTAACCAGAATATTGTTGGCGAAAACGTCAAAGGATACCGCCGCTGCGAGCGTAAACCCGCAACGGCGGTATTTTTTTGAGAGCATCATCAGCCCGCCGATGCCAATCCAGACAGCGCCGGCAGTCCCGAGCTTTGTCGCCCCGATCATCACCTTGTCCAGCGCCGGCGAGCAGAGGTTTTTCTGTATTTTTTTCAATATTTTAAGATCAAATTTCGTGATGTTTTTCATAGAATGTTGTCTTCTCCTTATATCGTAAAGCACATTATACCTGAAAATGGATTGATTTTCATTAAAAGCAGAATGACGTTCGTTTTCAAATGTGCTATAATGAGGAAAAGGAAAGGGGTGAGCGGAATGAAAAAGCTGTTGATTGGAATGGCCGTGCTGGCTGTGTGCTTTGTTTCTACCGGGTGCAGGCAGGGCGGCGATATCGTCGGAACCTGGAAGGAAGAATATTTTGAGAAGACCTGCCCGATAGAGGATGATATGCAGAACCACCAAATCGTGTTCAACGACGACGGAACGTTTTCAGACGGACGGGGCGTTAATGTGGACGGGCACTACAAAGTTCTGTCCTTTGAAGGCAGCTACGGCAGCAATCCCGACTCCGGTTATCTGAAATTAAGCCGAATATCCTACCTGCCGTCTGAGGAAACCCTGTTTATTGACAAGGACGCGACTGCGTTTTATGAAAAGCAGATGACAGGGTCAGACGATTGGGAGAAGAAGCCTCTGATCGACGCGCCTCCCGGTAAATTTGACGAGGGACTGGCCCTGACGAACTATGCCAGAAGAATGGATAATCGCGAATTTTCCTATAAGTTGCTGGGCAATAAGCTCTACATTATGAGCAAAAAAGTAAATGTTGAGAAGGGCAGTATGGTCAGTGGAATATATACGTTTGTGCGATAAGGGTATGGAGAGGAGGCAGGCTGAAATGAAACGAGTAATGCTAATCATGGTGATGGTGGGCCTCCTGGCACTGCTGCCAGGCTGCGCGCCCGAGAAATCACCGTTAGTCGGCGCCTGGCATGAGGATAACGCCGGGGAACTGCCAATGGAGAGTCTGGAAATTAAATTTAGTGATGTTGGAAAATATGATGCTGTCAGGAATTTTGTGTTTGGCGGACACGATTATTATGGCTATGGTCCTTCCGGTACCTACGCCATCGCGGATAACCACCTGGTCTTTACCGCCACGGGTGCCTCAGGCTATGCCAGCGACGACTCCTACAGCGATCTGTACCAGTCCGGAATGCGTGAAGCGTACCCCGAGCGGACTGAGCGCTATTATGAAATCGACGGCGATACGTTGTATCTCTATGAAACAGAGGAAAAAAGAGAGACGCCGGGCGTCTTTCTGACCGGCACCTTCCACCGCGGAGAAATTAATAAATGCAGCATATACGAAGCGTATTATCATTATGACTGATAAAAAAAGAGCAGGCTCGAGACCTGTAAAATGAAGGAAAGGGGTGGCGGAATGAAAAAGCATTGGGCAGCGCTGATGGCAGTGCTGGCCTGCGTCATCCTGACAGGGTGCGGCCAGGACAGCACCCTTGTTGGGACATGGCAGGAGGATTATTTTGAGAAGACCTGCCCGGAAAGCACAGATAAAACGCAGTATCATGCAGTCGTATTTTACGATGACGGCTCCTATGATGAAACACTGTTTTTCAATGAAAATGGACGCTTTGTCAGTGATTCTGTCAGCGGTGGATACGGCGATTACGGTAATCAGCTCAATACAACGGTCATGAGCGGTGGCGGGAGTGTTCGGGAAGAAAGAATTAAAACACCTGTTTTGGATCTGCTGCCGGGAAAGTTTGAAAGATATGGGGGATGGGATAAAAGTTTCAGCCTTATGACAAGAGGCGGAAGTTATGGTTACCGTGTAAGCGGCGATACGCTTTGTATTACGGACTTAAAGGTGGAGCTGGAAAAAGGGATGGGCAGCACCTTAAGCGGTCGGTACCGCCGTGTCCGGTAGAAGTTTTTCATATTAAAGGGAGGTTACAGAATGAAACGTATCATCACCGCCGCCGCACTGTTAGGCTTGGTACTGCTATTGTCTGGGTGTGGCGACCAAAAGTCGCCCCTGGAAAATGTGTGGCATGAGGATTTCAGCGACACGCCACAGGTCGTCGAACTTCGGAATACCGGAACCTTTAGAGCACATCAGATTCACAAAGCCGACAATGGTTTATACTATGCTTATGGGCCGAGTGGTACCTATGGCGATACAGAGGAACAGTTGATTTTCGCGTGCTCCGGCAGTAACTACAGCGCGGATGACGATGTGGAGATCGAAGCACAGACCATCGCCCAGAAATTAAAGGAGCAGTACCCTAGCCGAATGGAAAGGTATTATAGGGTGGAGGGCGATATACTCTGGCTTTATGATAATCCGGATAAAAGAGAGACACCGGATGTGCCGCTGACCGGTAAATTCCACCGTGGCACACCAAAGGAATGCAGCGATTTTAAGGGAAAGGATTATTTTGGATATTATTCGGAATCGGTCAAAAACTAGATTGCTCAAAAAAAAGAACAAAAACTTTAACCCATAAAAGCTTGACAGCATAAATCTTGAGTGCTAAAATAAAGCACAATTAAAACAACAACTGAATACTTGCCTTAAAAACCATTGACGTGAAGATAAAAACAGTTCGTGCACTTACAGAGAGCCGGGAATGCTGAGAGCCTGGCAGAACGCAGCCTGTTAAATGGATCACCGAGGGCGCAGTGAACAGAGCGCAAGCTCCCATTACTCTGCGACGCACCTTCTGCGTTATTGAAGAGGCGGTTGATGGACCGCTGCAAAGAGCATGGGATCTTTTTGCGTCCCGTGAATAAAGGTGGCACCGCGGGTGTTTTCATAGAATTTACAACACTCGTCCTTTAATATAAAGCTTATATTACAGGGCGGGTGTTTTTTTGATGTTTTGTCCAATTTTTGAAAAAAATTGGCAGGGGTAAAGGAGCGTTAGCGGTTACCCCGGTAACAAAACGAACGCAAAACATTGCGGAAATTCACAAATCCAGATAGTTATTTCAGCAGTGTTTTGTGATCAATATCTGTCCAATTTTTGAAAAAATTGGCAGGGGTAAAGGAGCGTTAGCGGTTACCCCGGTAACAAAACGAACGCAAAACATTGCGGAAATTGACCAATCCGCATAGTTATTTCAGCAGTGTTTTGTGATCATTACATAAAGGAGAATCCTATGAAAATACCATCATTAGAAACAGTACAGAGACAATCAGAGGGCTTTGCGGCCTTTCCTGTCAGCTGTGAAATCTTTGCGGACATCAAGACACCGATTCAGGTGCTGAAAATATTAAAGGGCATCAGCTCACGCTGCTACCTGCTGGAGAGCGTCGAGGGTGTTGAGAAGTGGGGACGCTACTCTTTTCTCGGCTTTGACCCGGTGGTTGAGGTGAAGTGCAGGGACGGGCTTATGGAAATCAAAAACGGCACTGCGGTCAGGATAGAGACCGATGATCCAGGACAGGAGATAAGACGCATCCTGTCCGAATACAGAAGCCCTAAGGTGGCCGAGCTCCCGCCCTTTACCGGCGGCTTTGTCGGATATTTTTCCTACGACTATCTGAAGTACAGCGAGCCGACCCTGCGCTTTAGCGGTGACGACAGCGCAGGCTTTAACGATCTTGACCTTATGCTGTTTGAAAAGGTCATTGCCTTTGACCAGCTGCGGCAGAAGATCGTGATCATGGTTACCATCAAAACAGATCATCTGGCGGTGAACTATAACCGGGCCGTCAGGGAGCTGGATTACCTGGTGGGCCTGATCCACAGCGATGTGCCGGCGGGCGGCGAGCCGCCAAGACTGCTCAGCGATTTCAAGCCCCATTTTGCTAGGGAAGCCTACTGTGAGATCGTGGACAAGACGAAGGGCTATATCCGCGAGGGCGATATTTTTCAGGCAGTGCCCTCCAACCGCCTGACCGCTGAGATGGAGGGGAGCCTCCTTAATACCTACCGCGTGCTGAGGACCATCAACCCCTCGCCCTATATGTATTATATTGCGTGCGATGACCTTGAAATCGCCGGGGCATCCCCCGAGACGCTGGTAAAGCTTCAGGACGGTGAGCTCTCGACCTTTCCGATTGCCGGCACCAGCCCGAGGGGCGGGACCAGTGAAGAGGATGCTGAGCTTGAGGAGCGTCTGCTCAAAGACCCCAAGGAGCTGGCAGAGCACAATATGCTGGTAGATCTCGGGCGGAACGACCTCGGCAGGGTAAGCCGGTACGGCAGCGTCAATGTGCAGGAATATCTGAAAATCCAGAAGTATTCCCATGTCATGCACATCACCTCTGTGGTAACCGGGCAGCTGAGAGAAAACATGGATCAGCTTGACGCGGTTGCGGCAGTGCTCCCAGCGGGTACACTCTCGGGTGCGCCTAAGATAAGAGCCTGTGAGATCATCAATGAGCTTGAAGGGATACGGCGGGGCATTTACGGCGGCGCCATCGGCTATATCGACTTCACCGGAAACATGGATGTCTGCATTGCCATCCGGACAGCAGTGAAGAAGGACGGCCGGGTCTACATCCAGTCAGGCGGCGGTGTGGTCGCAGACAGCGATCCGGAAAAGGAATACCAGGAGAGCATCAACAAGGCCATGGCTGTGGTTGAAGCGGTAAAACAATCGGTGGAGGTAATGGACTGATGATATTAATCATTGATAACTATGACAGCTTTTCATACAATCTTGTGCAGCAGGTCGGCAGGGTAAACCCTGACCTGAAAGTCATCCGGAACGACGCTTTGAGCCTGGACGAAATCGAGGCGCTGCACCCATCCCACATCATTCTGTCACCAGGCCCCGGGCGGCCTGCCGACGCCGGAGTCTGTGAGGCAGTGGTTCACCGGTTTTTCGGGAAGCTTCCGATTTTAGGCGTGTGCCTTGGGCATCAGGCCATCTGCGAGGCCTTCGGCGCAGAGGTCACCTACGCCAGCGAGCTGATCCACGGGAAAAGGAGCAGCATTCACATTGCCAACGGGAGCCCGCTGTTCAAAGGCCTGCCGCCCATTATGGACGCGGCCCGCTATCATTCGCTGGCTGTCAGGCGGAGCAGCCTGCCCGACGAGCTGCTGATCATCGCTGAGGACAATGCCGATGAGGTTATGGGCGTCAAGCACCGGGATTTTGATGTGTACGGGCTCCAGTTTCATCCGGAATCCATATTGACACCAAAGGGAAACATCATTATTGAAAATTTTTTAGCGCTGGGAGGTAAAGTACAATGATACAGGATGCGATCTACACTGTTTTAAACGGACAGGACCTTGATCTGGACGCCACTAAAGAGGCCTTCAACCAGATTATGGAAGGAAAGGCGACCAACGCTCAGATTGGCTCCTTCCTCACCGCCATGCGGATGAAAGGCGAGACCATTGAGGAGATCACGGCCTGCGCAACAGTGATGCGTGAAAAATGCACAAAGCTCGACCCGGGGATGGACGTGCTGGAAATTGTGGGCACCGGGGGTGATGAAGCCAACACCTTTAATATTTCTACGGTTTCAGGCATTGTGGTCTCAGCCGGCGGGGTGCCGGTTGCCAAGCACGGGAACCGGAGTGTTTCCAGCAAATGCGGCGCCGCGGACTGCCTGGAAGCCCTGGGCGTAAAGATTGACCTGAACGCAGAGCAGAACGCGCGGATGCTGAGGGAGGCAGGGATCTGCTTCATGTTTGCGCCGGTTTACCATGCCTCCATGAAGTATGCTGGCCCAGTCCGCAAAGAAATTGCAGTCCGCACCATTTTTAATATACTGGGGCCTCTGGCCAATCCTGCCGGCGCGAATATGCAGCTGCTGGGCGTCTACGACGAGAATCTGGTAGAGCCTCTTGCCAGAGTGCTCTCAAACCTGGGCGTTAAGCGGGGAATGGTAGTTCACGGACACGACGGGCTGGATGAGATTACCCTGTGCGACACAACCACCATCTGCGAGATAAACGATGGCCAGCTCAACAGCTTTTTCCTCTCACCGGAGCAGCTGGGGCTGGCGCGCTGTACAAAGGATGCGCTGGTGGGCGGAGATCCTCAGGAAAACGCTGAGATCGCCCGGGAGATCCTGAGTGGTGTTCACGGCCCCAAACGCGATGTGGTGCTCTTAAACGCCGCGGTATGCCTGTATATGACCTATAACCAGATGACGCTCCGGGAATGTGTGCGCTATGGGGAGAACCTGATCGACAGCGGAAAAGCAATGGAACAGCTGAATCGTTTTATCGCTTTGTCCAACGAGGTGTAGAGTGATGATTTTAGATAAATTAGCGGCCAGCGCCAGGGTGCGGGTCGACCGGTTAAAGGCAGAACGGCCTTTGGAAAGCGTAAGAGAGGAAGCCCTGTCAATAAAACCCGAAAAGCCCTTTTGCTTTGAGGCAGCGCTGAAAAAAGAGGACATTGCTTTTATCTGTGAGATCAAGAAAGCATCCCCCTCAAAGGGGCTTATCGCTCCGGATTTTCCCTATGTGCATATCGCCAGAGATTACGAGGCTGCCGGCGCAGACGCGATCTCAGTCCTCACAGAGCCCGAATACTTTTTAGGCAGCGACGATTATCTGAGTGCGGTCAAGAGGGCGGTGAACATCCCGGTTATCCGAAAGGATTTTACCATTGACCCCTATCAGATTTACGAGGCCAGGATCATCGGGGCAGACGCTGTATTACTGATCTGTGCGCTTCTCGACACAGAAGTCCTGACAGAATATATCCGCATTGCCGATACCCTGGGTCTGACAGCGCTGGTGGAGGCGCATGATGCGGCAGAGGTCGCCTCGGCCCTTGAGGCAGGCGCCCGGGTGATCGGCGTTAACAACCGGAACCTTAAAACCTTTGAGGTCGACATCGAAAACAGTGCGCGTCTCAGGCAGCTGGTGCCTGAGCATATCACCTTTGTCTCGGAAAGCGGCATTAAAACCCCCGGAGATATTGACGCGCTCAGGAAAAACGGAACAGACGCAGTGCTCATCGGCGAGACTCTGATGCGCAGCAGCCGCAAGGCGGAGGAGCTGGCAAGGCTGCGGGGAGAGCGAGTCTAGTATGGACACAAAGATTAAGATATGCGGCCTGACAAGGCCCCAGGATGTCGAAGCAGTCAATGCGGCCCGTCCAGACTATATCGGCTTTGTATTTGCCGAGAGCAGACGCCGTCTGACACCACAGCAGGCCCTTTCGCTGAAAAGACAGCTCGACCCGGAAATCCAGAGTGTGGGTGTTTTTGTCAACGCCAGTCTGGAGACGGTTCTGGACATTACCAGCCAGGGTATTCTTGACATCGTCCAGCTTCACGGCGATGAGCCCCCCGCCTTTGCCGAAAGGGTGCGCCGCAAGACCGGCTGCCCGGTGGTAAAGGCATTTAGAATCAGAGGGGAAGAAAGCCTGGCGGCGCTCAAAGCCTACAACCAGGCAGATTATCTGCTGTTGGACGCCTATAATAAGAATGTTTATGGCGGCACAGGCAGGGCTTTTAACTGGGAGCTGTTAGATGAAAACAGGAGCAAAAAGCCTTTTTTTCTGGCAGGCGGGCTGAAGATTGAAAACATTGAAACGGCCATAAGGACCGTCCGGCCATACGGTGTGGATATCAGCAGCGGCGTGGAGACAAACGGGTGCAAAGACCCCGGTAAAATAGAGGAAATTATCAAGAGAATAAGGAGATTCGATCAATGACAAAAGGACGTTACGGACAGCACGGGGGCCAGTATATCCCTGAGACATTAATGAACGCTGTGATTGAGCTTGAGGAGGCCTACGAGCATTATAAAAAGGACCCGGCCTTCAATGCCGAGCTGAATGACCTGCTGAAAAACTACGCAGGCCGCCCCTCATTATTATATTATGCAGAAAAAATGACAAGCGATCTTGGAGGCGCAAAGATTTATCTGAAGCGTGAGGACCTGAACCATACAGGCTCACATAAAATTAACAATGTGCTGGGGCAGGTGCTTCTGGCAAAGAAAATGGGCAAAACCCGCGTGATTGCAGAGACGGGCGCCGGACAGCATGGTGTTGCAACCGCCACCGCCGCAGCGCTGATGGATATGGAATGTGAAATATTCATGGGGAAGGAGGATACCGACCGCCAGGCCCTGAATGTTTACCGGATGGAGCTGCTTGGCGCAAAGGTCCACGCGGTGACAAGCGGCACCATGACTTTAAAGGACGCCGTCAATGAAACTATGCGGGAATGGACCAGCCGGATCATTGATACCCACTATGTGCTGGGCTCAGTGATGGGGCCGCACCCCTTTCCCATGATGGTGCGCGATTTTCAGTCTGTGATCAGCAGAGAGGCCAGGGAGCAGATTCTGGAAAGGGAAGGAAAACTGCCTGCGGCAATTCTGGCCTGTGTCGGAGGCGGCAGCAACGCCATGGGGATGTTTTACCATTTTATAGAGGATCGGGATGTGCGGCTGATCGGCTGTGAAGCGGCAGGGAAGGGTGTGGATACCGACAAACACGCAGCCACCATCGCCAAGGGCACACTCGGCATTTTTCACGGCATGAAATCCTATTTCTGTCAGGATGTATATGGCCAGATCGCCCCGGTATACTCCATATCAGCCGGGCTTGATTATCCCGGTATCGGCCCGGAGCACGCCCACCTGCACGATCTTGGCAGGGCGGAGTATGTGCCTGTCACCGATGACGAGGCCATCGGCGCCTTTGAATACCTCTCGCGGACAGAAGGGATTATCCCGGCAGTTGAGAGCGCTCACGCTGTCGCTTACGCCAGAAAGCTGGCGCCGTCCATGTCAGCGGATGAGAGCATCATTATCTGTTTATCGGGCCGCGGAGATAAGGACGTGGCAGCCATCGCACGCTATAAGGGGGTAGATTTACATGAGTAACCATCGTATCGCAAAGGCCTTTGACCACGGCAAAGCCTTTATCAGCTTTATCACAGCGGGTGACCCGACCCTTGAAAAAACAGAGGCGTTCATCACGCTCATGGAGCGGGCGGGAGCAGACCTCATTGAGCTGGGGATTCCGTTTTCTGACCCCATCGCTGAAGGACCAGTGATCCAGCGGGCAAATATCCGCGCGCTCAGTCAGGGCGCCACAACCGACAAAATTTTTGACATGGTGGCCCGGGTGCGTGAAAAGGTCCAGGTGCCTCTGGTGTTTTTGACCTATGTCAATCCGATCTTTACCTATGGCATTGACCGGTTCTGCGCGAGGTGCAAGGAGGCGGGAATCGACGGTCTTATCATTCCGGATCTGCCCTTTGAAGAAAATGGGGAGGTCCGACCCATCGCAGAGAAATACGATGTGGATGTCATCTCGCTGATCGCGCCGACCTCTGAGCAACGTATCGGACAAATTGCCAGGGAGGCTTCGGGCTTTATTTATACGGTATCCTCCCTCGGGGTTACCGGCGTCCGGTCTGAGATCACAACAGACCTTCAGTCGATGATCAGGGTCATACGGGAGAATACAAGCACACCGGCAGCTGTCGGCTTTGGTATCTCTACGCCGGAGCAGGCAGAGAGCATCAGCGCATACGCAGACGGAGTGATTGTAGGGTCAGCAATTGTGAAGATGATCGAAGCGAACGGTGAAGCCGCAGGACCGGTCATCGAGGAATACGTCCGAAAAATGAAAGCGGCCTGTAAAAAAAATGGTTAATTACCTTAGAGGATGTCATCCAGCTGTGACATCTTCTTTGTTTTTTTGAAAACTTATGTTACAATAGAGCCGAAAATAGAGAACAGGAGGAACATAATAAGTGGAAGAATTCCCTAAGATACAAATGCAGTTTGATAAATTGGTGATGGTGGTCAACCATGCGGAGCGCAAGGAGACGGACCCTAATAAGGCAGAATATTTACATTGGCTGAGAACACAGCTGGAGGCCATCGCTATTGATGAAAGCCAGCACCGTGAGTTCTGAGGAGGCGGAAAATGCAGCTACCGGCATGGATGTGGGGCGTTGTGCTGTTGTGCTTCTGTGTTGCGATTTTTTACCGCAACAAGCATAAGGACGATGATCATGATGACAATGAAGACCGCCGGCACCGCCGTTGGTAAGGTGCCGGAAAGGGCTTTTACCAGCTAATATTAAGAATGAATCGATATACTGTAAAGCAGAATTTAAAGGAGTAGCGGTTATATGGAAAAATTTAAACAAACATTTTTGAGCAAAAAGGGCCTGATCATCGTTGCCGGTGCAGCCGCAGCAGTATTGGTGGCAGTAGTCCTTTTCTTTGCGATTAACAGTGTGCGAAACAGCGGAAACCACGTAAAGGGTGTAGACGTTTCGGCCTATCAGGGTGATATTGACTGGAAAAAACTGGCGGACCAGGACATATACTTTGCCTTTATTAAAGCGACAGAGGGAAAAGACCATGTGGACAAAAATTTTGAGAAGAACTGGAAAGAAGCGCGCAAGACTCACCTGAAAGTCGGCGCATACCATTTTGTGAATTTTGACCAGGATGGAAAAACACAGGCCGATCATTTTATCAACACAGTTCCCAAAGAAAACGACAGTCTGCCGCCGGTTATCGACCTTGAGCTTTATGGGGATTATCTGAATAAACCGATGGATAAGAACAAGGTACAGGCCATCGTCAATGATATGATCGTAAGGTTTAAGGATTATTATGAAAAGACACCAATCATCTATACCAATTACAATACCTACAATACCTATCTGTCCGACGCTTTTGCTGAGATTCCAATCTGGATCTGCGATATTTCAGATCAGGAGCCTGATCTGAAGGGCGGCCATGAGTGGCTGTTCTGGCAGTATTCCCAGAGAGAGATCCTCAACGGCTACAGCGGCGAGGAACGGTTTATTGATATGGACCTTTACAATGGTGACCTCCGTCAATTTAAAAAACAGTTTGAATAAAAAGAAAACAGGCGCCAGACGCCTGTTTTTTGTTTGGATAGTAACAGAAAATAATATGGGTTACGTGTGCAAGATGTTTACAGAACAGCCAGATGGGTATAACAGTAAAGACAGATTTTATTACTGTGATCTCCTAACAAGCCTGATACCTCTTCTTGCTTACCCCCGGTCATTTCCCGCCGGGGGTATTTTTATTTCAGGTCATAGGTGTCGGAATCGGGATAGCAGGTGATTTTCTGAGTCTTTTTATCCTTCTTTACGGTATAGTCAATCTGAGAAATGTAGAGCTTTCCTTCATCCAGGGAATGCACATAGCTCTGGGTGACCTTTGAGAGGTCACGGCTGGATTTGGAGTTGACGCTGTCTGTACTCTCCTCAATGGTATGGGAAGAATCCTTAATGCCGTAGGTAACCTTCAGGTCGGTAATCTCATAATCTGAATTGTTGACTGCTGTGCTGATGATCTGTGTGTTCTTATCATCGACAGGGACAAATCCGTAGGTGATAAAAAGTCCGCTGCCCTCATCGAATTTTACCAGAGGTTCGGACTGGCCGCAGCTGCTCACTGTAAACAGGGTGGTGACAATCATTAACAATATAAATAATCGCTTTTTCATGTGTCCTCTCATCAAAAGTGTTTTATTTGTTTCTATCAATTATATCAGAAGTTTATTAAAAGAAAAAGAAAAAACAGGTTCTGTTCATGAACAATAAGGTTTTGATAAGCCTCTGAAACTTAAATTAAAAAAAATTAAAAAATAGGGTTGACAAAGCAGGCGTGAGGCACTATAATATATTTAAAGTTAGATAAACATAACAAATTAATTTTTCTAACTCCAACTATACTCCTTGATTTTATGAATTTTTACCATTCATAACTTGTTCTAACCCGGAAAAGGCTCGCATCCCCAAGCGAGCCTTTTCTTTTGCTGCCGATAAGATTAGAAGTTTCTTGCAAATCGGCTTTAAACCCACATGGGGTTGTGTTATAATAAGGCCGTTATTTCATTACATAAATGTAGAAACCGGAGGAAAATATGGATTACAATAAAGAAGCGCTGAAAGCCCATGAAGCGTGCAAAGGCAAAGTAGAAGTCGTTTCTAAGATGAAACTTGAAAATAAAGATGATCTGAGCATCGCCTACACACCGGGTGTTGCCGAACCCTGCCGCAAAATCGCGGAGAATAAAGAGGATGTCTATAAATATACTGCCAAGGGAAACCTGGTCGCGGTTTTATCTGACGGCTCGGCGGTTTTAGGCCTTGGCAATATCGGCGGTGAAGCCGCTATGCCTGTTATGGAGGGCAAGGCTGTCCTGTTTAAATCCTTTGGCAATGTCGACGCATTCCCGATCTGTGTGAGCACACAGAACGCTGATGAGATTATTCAGACAGGCATCAATATCGCGCCGACCTTTGGGGGAATTAACCTGGAGGATATTTCTGCGCCGAAATGCTTTGAAATTGAGGAAAAGCTTCAGGAAGCCCTGGATATTCCGGTTTTCCATGATGACCAGCACGGTACGGCCATTGTTGTCTCCTCTGCGCTCATCAACGCCCTGAAAATTGTTAAGAAAGACATTTCTGAGATCAAGGTAGCCATCAGCGGCCCGGGGGCTGCTGGGACAGCCATTGCAAAAATGCTGATGTCCTTAAATGTAAAAAATATCGTCATGTGTGACCGCACTGGCATCATTGATATCAGCCGTGACGGTCTGACCGGCCATAAGCTCTGGCTGGCTGAGCACACCAATCAGGAACACATTACCGGAAGTCTGGAAGATGCCATCAAAGGCGCTGATGTCTTAGTCGGTGTGTCTGGCCCTGGTATTGTCACAGAGGAGATGGTCGCTTCTATGAATAAAGACGCCATTCTTTTTGCTATGGCGAACCCTATTCCTGAAATTATGCCGGATCTGGCTAAAAAAGCGGGCGCGCGTGTCATTGGCACTGGCCGGTCTGATTTTCCAAACCAGATCAACAATGTCCTGGCGTTCCCAGGGATTTTCAGAGGCGCGCTGGACGCAAGGGCGTCACGCATCACTGAAGGCATGAAGGTAGCGGCAGCCTATGCCATCGCTGACCTCGTAAGCGCAGAGGAACTGAATGAAGATTATGTTATGCCGAGCCCTTTTGATAAACGTGTGGCTCCAGCGGTTGCCAAGGCTGTTTACGATGCCTGGATGAAGGAAGTAAAATAAGAAAAAAGCCTGCTCGGTTTGAGTGAGGTTCAGACTGTTAAAGAAGTGGCGCAGCGTGAGACTGCGCCTTTTATCCAGATAAGAAAAAAGTCCAGGCGCTGCGGATAACGACAAAAAATCGCGCCGCTTTACCGGAATAGCCGGACATAAGAGCGATCAAACAGCCACGTTAGTGAAGAAATTGCAGATGCAAAGGCAGCGCCCGCAGGACGTTTTTTCTTCCTTAGGAAAAAGGCTTCGTCTCTCAGTTTTTTGACATTAAAAAGCTCTCTCATGCTGAGGGAGCTTTTCTCGATTAAAGGGCGTATTTTTTGTCCGTCTGGGGATGACTCGCGAAGTAGGATTTTATGCGTGTTTTAACATTGTTTTGGAGATCGTAGTAGTAAAGCGGATAATCACCAGTGTGTAAAACACCGGAGGGGAAGGCTTCCTCCTGTCCGATGACCTTAAAGGCATCGGGGTCTGCGGTGCTGCAGATCACTGTGCCGCGTTCCAGGTCAAGGGCCGCGTCGGCATAGTGGGGAAGATCCTGCATGCCGACGAGCGAACCGGCGCTGTCACGTATGACCAGGCGCGAGCCAAGGCTCTGTGACGCTTCGGCTTTTTTGCCGGTGAGGGTCCAGGTGATGGGGTTGATGGATACTGCGTCTGGGAGCAGGGTGATGTTGTCACCCGTGACACCTGGGGATTCTGTGTTATATGAAATGATAACGCCTGTGTCTTTTGCTCCCCGCGCAAAGGTTAAATGAGGATTGTCTTTTAAATATCCCCGGGTGATGGAGTAGCCGATCACATAGGCGGCAATCATCCGCTCCTGAACCTCTGGATGCTCTTTTAAATAGAGGCTGAGGATAAACTGGAGCAGCAGCGAGCCCTGGGAATGGCCGGCCAGGATAAAGGGGCGGCCGTTGTTATGGTGCTTAATGTAATAATCAAAGGCTGACAGCACACAGGTGACAGGCCCCTTGGTAAAGAGCAGGTTGTTTTCCGGCGTATTGTCAAGAAGGCATTCGAGGGCAGCCTGGCGGTACGCAGGCGCGTAAAAATTGCCATAGGCTGAAAAGACAGAAGCCTTTGTCTGGAGATGCTCTGCGGCCCGGATACGCATGGCCTCATTGTTTACCTCGCAGATATTGGGACCATGCGGGGTTTTATAGTAGGCTGTGGGGTAGAGGTAAAAAATATCGACGGGCTTGTCGTCAGGCTTTGCTATTTTTTTAGGAAGACACAGCCAGTTTTGAGTGAGGCTGTAGTCGACCGGGGTATCTAAATCGGGAAGATATGGATGCTGTTTCATACGGACTCCTTTTATTTTATAGGATTGTATTATTAGCCTCTATTATAGCTTAAATATTTTTTTACAGCAAATGAAAAAAGGCCTTGACCTTTACGCCGCGTCAACGTCTATAATGGGTGACAGGAGGAGCAGAATGATGGAATATACGGTTAAAAAGCTGGCGGCCCTGGCAAAGGTCTCGCCGAGAACACTGCGTTATTACGATGAGATTGGGCTGCTGAAGCCAGCGCGTATCAACAGCTCAGGCTACCGGATCTACGGGAAGCATGAGGTCGACCGCCTTCAGCAGATTTTATTTTACCGTGCGCTTGGGATTGAGCTGGCAGAAATCATACAGATTTTGGACGCCCCGGGCTTTGACAGCCTGGCCGCTTTAAAAACCCACAGGGAACAGCTCCTTCTTAAAAAGAAGCAGATTGACGATTTGATCAATACTGTGACCAAAACGATTGAGAGCAAGGAAGGAAAAATGACAATGGAAGATCACGAAAAGTTCAAAGGCTTTATTCAGAACAAGATTGACGAAAACGAGAATCGTTACGGTGAGGAGATCCGTAAAAAATATGGCGATGAGGCGATTGACAGAAGCAACGCCCAGTTTAAGAACATGTCACCTGAAAAATACAGTGAATTTGCCGGTCTGGAAGAAAAAATCCTCGACCTTTTAAAGGAAGTAACCCGGCTGGGAACCATCGACAATCCGGAAGGTGAGGAGCTTGCCCAGCTTCATAAACAGTGGATCACGCTGGCGTGGGGAAGCGCCAGCCCGGACGCGCACCGCGGGCTGGTCCAGATATACACAGAAGATGAACGCTTTAAGGAATATTATGAAAGTAAAGCGGGAAAGAACAGTGCGGAACTGCTTAAGCAGAGTGTGCTGAAGTTCATCCGGTAAACCCTTAAGTCTATGAGCAACAGGGCCCTGCAGAGAAGGTAAGTCTGCAGGCTCTTTTTATTTTTGCGTAAAAAAGGGTTTAAAACAAATAAACATAGTTTATCAAAAAAAATCTCAGCCGATTTTGATCTCCGAATATAAAATGATATAGAAATTTTATTTATCAGGAGGAAATCATGAAAGAACAGAGAAGAAACATCTACAAGCGGAAAGACGGCCGTTACGAGGGGCGTTACATTGTAGGGTATGAAGGCGTGTACGGAAAGGCCATATACCGGTCAGTCTACGCCCATACCTATGAGGAAGCGGTAGAAGTTTTGGAAGAGGCGGAGGAAAGGGTTCACGAGGAGGTTGAGCTTCAGCGGCTGCTGCGCAGACAACAAACACAGCAACAGACAACCGGGATTTTACAGAGAGCCTTCAGCCACGACGAAATGCTGAAGGTAGTCCGGACACTGACGCTTCAGGAATGGATGATTGAGTGGCTGGAGGGGCATAAGAAAAATACGATTCGGCCAACCTCCTACATGCGCTACTACAATGTGATCTACAAGCATATCATCCCGCAGATAGGCAGTTATAACCTGCTGGAGCTGACGCCGGATATCATTCAGAAATTTGTCAAGTATTTATGTGAGGACGGGAAAAATGACGATACAGGCCTGTCGCCCGCAACGGTCAGGAGTTATATGATGATTCTAAAGAGCGCGCTGGAGCTGGCAGTGGATCAGGAGCTGATGATCAAAAATCCCTGCAGAAAGGTGTCGCTGCCGCCCAAAAGATTCCATAAGCCGGTTTATCTGGAGCCGGATGAGTGTAAACGGTTGGAGTATGTGCTGCTGCACACAGATGACAACCCCAAATCCGTCGCGATTTTGATGGCTTTGAAAACCGGGATGCGGCTCGGTGAGCTGGCGGCCCTCAAATGGGGCGATGTTGATTTCTCCAACCGGGTGATACATGTGCGGCATTCGCTTCAGCGAGTTAAGACCTTTGACCCGGAGGGACCAAAGACAAAGCTGGTCGTTTCAGAGACGAAGACGACAAACTCTGTACGGGATATTCCCATGAACAACGGGCAGTATGAGTATTTAAAAGGCCTATCGCCGGATGGTCGTAGCCGACTCCTGGGGAAACATCAATGAAAACACCTTTGTCTTTCAAAATCAGTCGGGGAGCTTTATTGACCCGAGGGTGTACCAGCAGTATTTTAAAGTCGTCCTGAAAAAGGCAAAGGTCAAGGAGGTCAACTTTCACGCGCTCCGCCACACCTTTGCCACCATCGCCGCCAGCAAAAACATGCAGATATCTGTCTTGAGCAGGATATTGGGACATTCCAACGCAGCATTGACATTACAGTTATATATCCATTCCATCACAAATCAGGACAGGGCAGAAATGTCTAAAGTAGATTGGGAATATTCAGCCTGATCTTTTTTTACAGGCCAAAAAGACCGTATAATGAGGACACTTGTACCCGCAACTTGTGCACTAACATGAAATGTGGTAAAATGAACAGGTATATTTAGAAAAGGGAGGGAGAAAATGAGTTTTTCTGAAATTATTGCGGTGGTCAATGACTTTGTGTGGGGACCATACATGCTTGTGCTGTTAGTGGGTACAGGTGTCTTTTTGACCATACGCCTGAAGTTTTTGCCGTGGCGAAATCTGGGGTATGCCCTGAGATCGGTGTTTACCCGTCCGTCCAAGGATGAAAATGCCAAGGAGCACAGCGGGGATATCTCGCCGTTCCAGTCTCTGATGACCGCTCTGGCCGCGACCATTGGCACCGGCAATATTGTCGGTGTTGCCACTGCCATGGTATTGGGCGGCCCGGGCGCTCTGGTGTGGATGTGGATCAGCGCGCTGTTTGGGCTCTCCACCAAATACGGTGAGAGTGTTCTGGCGGTCAAATACCGTGAGACCAACTCGTCTGGTGAGATGGCTGGCGGCCCTATGTACGCCATGAAAAAGGGATTCAAGGTTAAATGGCTGGGAAGTCTGCTGGCGTTTTTGTTTTCACTTTTTGCTGTTATCGCGTCCTTTGGTATCGGTAACCTGACGCAGGCGAATTCCATCTCTGATGCGGTACAGAATACCTTTGGGGTGCCGACCTGGATCACTGGTGTTGTCCTGACTGTTTTGGCGTTGATCGTTCTTTTGGGCGGTATCAAGAGTATTGGCCGTGTCTGCGGTTTTATTGTTCCGATCATGGCGGTGTTCTATTTTGTAGCCGGAATCCTTGTTATTATCATTAATTTTCACAATGTACCGGCTGGAATCGTTGAGATCTTCCGCATGGCTTTTTCACCTCAGGCAGTTGCCGGCGGTGTGGGCGGTTCCATCATTGCGAGTATGCTTTCAGCCATGCGCTGGGGCGTCGCGCGGGGGGTGTTTTCAAATGAAGCGGGTCTTGGCTCTGCGCCGATAGCGGCGGCAGCGGCTAAAACAGACCATCCCTCAAGACAGGGCTATATCAATATGACGGGTACCTTCTTTGACACACTGGTTGTCTGTACGATTACCGGCCTTGTTATCGCATCCTCAGGTGTACTTGGAATGACCGATGCGGCAGGTGAGATCTATACCGGAGCGAACCTGACCATCAGGGCCTTTGAGTCAGCCATTGGACCAGTAGGGGCTTTGATCGTTACCATCGGTATTATGCTGTTTGCATTTTCGACCATACTGGGCTGGGAGTACTATGGCGAAAAGTCACTGGAATATTTGATCCCCTCAACTGTGGCGGTTAAAATTTACCGATTTGTCTTTTCAGTCGTCACGTTTTTTGGCGCGACAACGGCACTGCAGATTGTATGGGATTTTTCCGATACCATGAATGGCCTGATGGCAATTCCAAATCTTATCTGCCTGTTGGTGCTCAACAAGGTGATCGCCCGGGAATGCTTTGATTATCAGGAAAATATCCTGATTCCTGAAAGGGAAATGCGAAAGCTCAAGAAGAAGTAGATGAACTGAAAAAACCCCCTGTAAGTAAATGCAGGCGGGTTTTTGTTTAATTAATTTTTCTGGCAGTGACGACCAGCCGACCGTCATCCATGTCAAAAACACAGGTGGAAAGGGTCAGGATTTCATCGTCAGGCTCAAGAACCACATTGGTTTTGTAGAGACTTCGGGCCTGGATGCGCTGGAAGTAAGAGAGAAAGTCCTCGTCACCCGCAAAATCGGGGCGTCTGTAGTCATAGTCGGCCTCGGTTTTATAGACAGAGAAGATTTCCCATTTTCCCGGATCACCGGCACGGTCATACTCGATGGTCTGGTGCGCTTTGAAAAAATTCTCATCCAGATAGCTGTGGAGATCCCCGAAAGTGGAGGATTTCTGGATGTTGTGGCTGTGCCCGTATAGAACGCTGTTCTGGGCCTTTGGCACACGGTTAAAGTTGTAGGTATAATCGAGAAAAACAGCGCCCCATTGGGATTCCTCGCCCTCAAAGGTGGTGTACAGATACTTTTCGTTATTGTCGGTCTGGACAACCGGATAATCAATGGTGGTGCCCTCTATTTTTATCCAGCCGACTGTGTCCGGGTTAACGGCTTTGAGGGCATCGAAATCAATGCCGGCATCCTCTGCGGTTGGCTGGGCAATGCTCACAACCTCTTCTTTTTTAAAATACTGGCGGATATAGGGCAGGCTGTAGTAGATCAGGCCAGCCAGTGAGGCGATGATGACAATAATACAGATGCTGTTTATGATCCGGTTGCTTGCCTTCTTATTTTCGGTCTTTGGTTTTTTGCTCATTTTGGCTTCCTTTGTCAAAAATAGTAACGGGTTTATTTTAGCATAATTACCTTAAAAAGAAAGTACCTGTGTTTTAAAAAGAAAAAAATTTTATTTGTGATTGACAAAGACTTTGAGCATGTGTTATAATTAACGAGTTATGAAGCCGCACATGTAAGGTTATAAGTCAGAAATGCACCTTTCGTGGCGAGACTGGTATGAGGAGGTGTTTTTATTATGTACGCAATCATTAAAACAGGTGGTAAACAGTACCGTGTTCAGCAGGACGACGTGATCGAAATTGAAAAAATCAATCTCGAAGACGGCGCAAAAGATATTGCTTTTGACGAAGTTTTAGCTGTAAACAAAGACGGCGAATTAACCGTTGGTACTCCGGTTGTTGAAAATGCAGTGGTTAAAGCCGAAGTTTTAGAAGTTGCTAAGGCTTCAAAGGTAATTGTTTATAAATACAAATCTAAAAAAGATTACCGTAAAAAACAGGGCCACAGACAGCCGTTTATGAGAGTTAAAATTACAGCAATCGAAGCGTAATGATAACAGTAACTTTTGAGAGAGACCGGGATACGATACGAAAAGTAGAGGTATCCGGACATGGAGAATATGCGGATTCGGGCGAAGATATTGTATGCGCAGGAGTCTCGATCTTAACCATCAGCATATTGAATGGCTTGAGTGAGATCGTTGGTTTAAAAGATATAAACCGTCGGGTAGAGGAGGGCTATACGTCCTTCGAAATCCCTGAGATCAAAGACCCGGTGCAGAAAATTCAGGCAGACGCCTTGATGGATACCTTCCATTTAGGGCTGTGTGCCACAGAAGCCGCTTATAGAGATTATGTTAAAATAATTGATAATTAACAGGAGGTGAAAATAATGATTAAAATGAACCTTCAACTGTTTGCCCACAAAAAAGGGGTAGGTAGTTCTAGAAACGGTCGTGACAGTGAATCCAAACGTCTTGGCGTTAAAAGAGGAGACGGTCAGTTCGTATTGGCTGGTAACATTTTAGTAAGACAGAGAGGAACTCATATTCATCCCGGCAAGAACGTAGGCCGCGGTGGCGATGATACTTTATTTGCGATGTGTGACGGTGTCGTAACTTTCGAACGTAAAGGCAAAGACAAGAAACAGGTCAGCATTTATCCTCGAGAAGCAATGTAGTTCTTTTAGGACGACAGTCGAATAATATCAAAAACCTCTTATTGTATTTTTATGATAAGAGGTTTTTCTTATATATGGGTATATAAACATTGGAAATGAGGTGCTATAATGTTTGTTGATCAAGCGCAGATATATGTAACTGCCGGTAACGGTGGTCATGGCGGAATGAGCTTCCGCCGGGAGAAATATGTCCCAAACGGCGGGCCAGATGGTGGAAACGGGGGCCGGGGCGGCAATGTCATTGTCCAGGCCGATAATGGCCTGCGAACGCTGCTGGCGTTTAAATACCGTAAAAAATACAAGGCGGAGAGCGGCGGTAATGGGACCGGAGGCCGCTCGACTGGCAAATCCGGTGAGGACCTGCTCATAAAGGTGCCGGTAGGCACAGTGGTCAAGGATAAGACAACAGGCAGGATTCTCTGCGATTTAAGCGAGGACAGCGAATCCTGTATCGTGGCCCAGGGCGGCCGGGGCGGACTCGGGAACATGAATTTCTCGACTTCCACCAGACAGGCCCCGAGATTTGCCCAGGGCGGTGTCAAGGGCCAGGAGAGAACGCTGGTGCTGGAATTAAAGCTTCTGGCAGATGTTGGACTGCTGGGGTTCCCAAATGTTGGAAAGTCAACCTTCCTGTCCATGGTAACAGCAGCCAAGCCCAAAATCGCGAATTACCATTTTACGACCATTGTTCCAAACCTTGGCGTGGTAGCATGGAAGGACTATGATCCTTTTGTCATCGCGGATATTCCGGGAATTATTGAGGGCGCCCATGAGGGTACCGGCCTGGGAATCCAGTTTTTGCGCCACGTTGAGCGGACGAAGCTTTTAATCCACATGCTGGACGCCTCGGGCAGTGAAGGCCGGGACCCTCTGGCAGATTTTAAAGCGATTAATGAAGAATTAAAAGAATACAATGAACGCCTGGCGCAGAGGATGCAGGTGGTCGCCCTGAATAAGACAGACCTGATCGCGGATCCTGAGGAGCTGGAGCTTCTGGTGTCAGAATTTGAAGCGATGGGCTATGAGGTATTCCCTATATCCGCCGCTACAGGAAAAGGCATTGACGCCCTGCTGAGCCGCGTGATTCAGCTGCTGGACGAAATTGGCGAGGTAGAGCCGATCTTTGAGGTGGAAGCTGACGAGGATGTGGTATACAAGGCTGATTTTGATGAAGAACCTTTCACGGTGCATAAAGATGGCAATGTCTATGTGGTCGAAGGTGATTTTGAACGGCTGATCAATTCCGTCAACTTTGAGGACTTTGACTCCATCGGATATTTCCAGAGAGTGCTCAAGGATAAGGGCATATTCAAAAAGCTTGAAGAAATGGGAATACAGGACGAGGATACCGTCCGGCTCCAGGATATTGAGTTTGAATATTTTAAATAAAATTGAGCGAGATATGCTATAATAGAAAGAGAGAAAAATGCTAACAAGTAAACAGAGAAGCTATTTGAGAAAGCTTGCCATGGATATTCCCGATATTATTTTTATCGGGAAAGACGGGATCACCCCTGAGGTTATTCAGCAGACAAGAGACGCCATTGTGGCCAGAGAGCTGATAAAGGGCAAAATTCAGCAGAATTCCATGGAAGAGGTGGAAGACGCCGCCCGGACACTGGCCGAGGCGACTAAGTCAGAGATTGTCTGCACCATCGGCAATAAATTCATATTATATAAAAAGAATCTTTTGAAAACAAAGATAGAAGTGCCGTCCAAAAATTCTAAGACACTGAAGAAGAAAAACAAACGGTAGCTTTTTAAAGAGGTAAGTATGGAAAAAATAGGCTTATTAGGCGGGAGCTTTAATCCGGTTCATACCGGACACCTTTTGCTGGCAGAATCGGCCAGAGACCAGTATGGTCTGGATAAGGTGCTGTTTATACCTGCCGGCAACAATCCTTTTAAAGAGATGGATAAGGAGATCGACCGCAGGCACCGCCTGAAAATGGTGGAGCTTGCGACCCGGTCCAACCCTTATTTTGAAGTGCTGTCCATTGAGATCGACCGGCCAGGAATGACCTACACCGTCGATACGATCGAGCAGATCAAACAGACTTATCCGGAGAGTGAGTTTTATTTTATCACCGGCGCGGATATTATGTTTGAGATCACGCTTTGGAAGGGAGCGCCAGAGCTGCTGGCCTCTGTCAATTTTATCACGACCTTCAGGCCGGGCTATTCACACAACAAGCTGGACGCGCGGATCGAGGAGCTCCAGGAAATTTACGGCGCCAGGATCTATAAACTATTTACCTCAGAAATGGACATCGCTTCCTCCGATATACGGGGAAGGGTGAAAAATGGTTATTCCATAAAATACCTTCTGCCAGAAACGGTGGAGCAGTATATTACTGAAAATCGACTTTATTTAGCGAAGCAGCCCCTGGGAGATGCAGAATGAACGTTGCGGAAATTCAAAAAAAATTAAAAAAAGAACTAAAGCCCAAGCGTTATGAGCACACCTTAAACGTGGTGGACTCAGCCTTGAAGCTGGCGGAAATCTATCCCTGTGACGCGAACAAGGTGAAATACGCGGCCCTGCTGCACGACTGTGCCAAAAATTACAGTGACGCAGAGCTTCTGGCAACAGCGGAGAAGCATTACCTCAATGTTGATGAGATCACCCTGCGTGAGCCGCAGCTGCTGCACGGCCCCGTGGGGGCAGTGGTAGCCCGGACGGAGTACGGCGTTGAGAACAAGGAAATCCTCGGCGCCATCAAATACCACACAACCGGGCGGAAAAACATGAGTGTTCTCGAAAAAATTATCTATCTCGCTGATTTTATCGAGCCTGGGCGCAGCTACCCGGGCGTGGATAAGCTCAGGAAGATGGCTTTTGAAAATCTGGATGACGCGATGATCCAGGCGCTGACCAACACCGTCCGCTATATCAGCGGAATCGGCGGCCTGATTCACGAAAGGACCGTCTCGGCACGTAACTATTTGATCCTTGAAAAAATGGATCGTGAAAAAAATGAAAAGGAGTGATTGATATCGAACCAAAAGAGTTTGCAGAAAAAGTAAAAGAGTGGATTGACGCTAAAAATGGAACCGACGTTGAAATTATTGATATTGCGGAGGTTTCGACCCTGGGCGATTATTTTGTCATCGCCAGCGGTAATTCGGAACGCCAGGTTAAGGCCATTGCCGACAATGTCGAATATGAAGCCGAAAAGCTTGGTATTGTCCCGAAAAGCGTTGAAGGAGCACGGGAAGCCCGTTGGATTTTACTGGACTACTATGACGTGATCGTCCATATTTTCCATGCGGAGGAACGCCAGTTCTACAACCTGGAACGCCTCTGGAAAGACGGAACAAGACCTTCTACCTTTGAATAAGCAAGGGGCCGGATATTTATTCGGTCCTTTTTCTTTGTTTATGGGGCGTGTCCGCTTGCGATTATGCTTTTCCTATTGTATAATTATAAAGTTAACAAACACCGAATTGTAAAAAGAGAGGTATACAGATGAAAATTGGAATTGTCGGATTACCCAACGTCGGTAAAAGTACAATTTTTAATGCGATAACAAAAGCCGGCGCAGAATCCGCCAACTATCCCTTTTGTACCATCGACCCCAATGTAGGGGTGGTGACCGTACCGGATGAACGTCTGGAAGTGCTTGAGAAAATGTATCAGTCCAAGAGAGTGGTGCCCACCACCATTGAATTTGTGGACATTGCGGGCCTGGTCCGAGGCGCCAGCAAAGGCGAGGGTCTGGGCAATAAGTTTTTGTCCCATATCCGTGAGGTTGATGCCATCGCCCATGTGGTTCGCTGCTTTGAGGACGAGAATGTCGTTCATGTCGAGGGAAAGATCGACCCTCTGGACGACCTTGAAACCATCAACCTTGAGCTGATTTTAGCCGATCTGGAAATGGTAGACCGCCGGGTTGAAAAAACGCGTAAAGCCGCAAAGGGCGATAAAGCTGAAAAGGCGAACCTCGAAATTCTGGAAAAGCTGAAGGCTATTCTGGAAGCGGGAAGAATGCCTCTGGATACGGATTTTTCGGAGGATGAATGGCAGTATGTTTCCGGACTTCAGCTTATTTCCACAAAGCCAGTCCTGTACATTGCGAATGTGTCTGAGGACGACCTGATTTCAGACAACGCCATGGTCAAAGCTTTAAAAGAAAAGGTGTCCGGTGATAACCGTGAGGTCATTAAAATTTCCGCCAAGATCGAGGAAGAGATCGCTGAGCTCGACGATGAGGAAAAAGCCCTGTTTCTGACAGATCTGGGTCTTGAAGCCTCTGGGCTGGATCAGGTTATCCGCGCGGGTTACAAGCTGCTGGGCCTGATCACCTTCCTGACCGCCGGGCCAGAGGAAACACGCGCCTGGACCATCCGAAAGGGCACAAAAGCGCCGCAGGCAGCCGGAAAGATCCACTCCGACATTGAGCGGGGCTTTATCCGGGCTGAGATTACCACCTATGAACAGCTGGTGGAAGCCGGCTCGGACGTCAAGGCCAAAGAACTTGGAGTGACCCGGATCGAGGGTAAAGACTACGTCATGCAGGATGGCGATGTCACATTTTTCAGGTTTAATGTATAATAAAATTGTCCCGAAGCGTGTGCTGCATGTTTCGGGATTTTTCTGTAAAAGAGGAAACAAATGAGTAAATGTGTATTAGTGGGTGTCAATGCAAAATATGTGCACACCAATCTTGCCATAAGAGCTCTGAAAGCAGCCGCGCAGGCGGAAAATATCGAGCTTTGTGAGGTAACCATTAACGACCAGATGAACGTGGTGGTCGGCAGGCTTTTGAGAATGCAGGGAGATTACTATGGCTTTTCCTGCTATATCTGGAATATGGACTTTATTGCAAAAATCAGTGAAGTGCTGAAAAAGAGCAGGCCCAACTGCATTGTCTTCTGGGGAGGGCCTGAGGTTTCCTATGACAGCGGGCGCCTTCTGGAGGATCACCCATTCGTGGATTATATTATTTCCGGCGAGGGGGAAACCGTTTTTCCTGAATTTGTAAAGACACTGCAGAGCCGGGATAAAACCCCGCTTCTGAAAATGGAAAACGTCAACTGGTTTGGGCGCAATGTGTCCCATTCGCATGTAAGCGGCGAAAAGGTGGGGATTGTCGAGGATCTGGACGCACTGCCCTTCCCCTATGACGACCAAAATATCCAGCCGATTTCAGACAAAATCATTTATTATGAAAGCATGCGGGGCTGCCCCTTCCAGTGTTCCTACTGCCTTTCTTCCACCCTGCAGAAGGTACGTTTTCTGCCCCTCGAGCGTGTTTTCAGAGAGCTGGATTTTTTCATCAGCCACGATGTAAAGCAGGTGAAATTTGTGGACCGCACCTTCAATGTCGATATCCGGCGGACCAAGGCCATCATCGCTTACCTGGTCAAAAAGGAATGCGCTACGAATTTTCATTTTGAGATCGCGGGGGATCTGCTGGACGATGAGCTTCTTGAGATGATTGCAAAAGCACCAAAGGGCCTGATGCAGTTTGAGATCGGTATCCAGAGCACTCATGATGAAACGCTGGAGGCGATCACGCGAAAGACTGATCTGGAAAAGATCCGGAAAAATGTGAAGCGTCTCATCGGGTTTAAAAACTGCCATGTGCACGTGGACCTGATCGCCGGGCTGCCAAAGGAAACCTATGCGGTTTTTAAAAAGTCCTTTGACGAGACCATTGCCATTGAGCCAGATATGCTGCAGCTGGGATTTTTAAAGCTGCTGAAGGGGACAAAGATCCGAAAAGAAGCGGATAAATTTTATTACCGCTACGCGAGCTTTCCGCCTTATGAGGTGATCAGTAATGATTTTATCTCCTCGGATGAGCTTATGCGCTTAAAGGACATTGAGGACCTGGTAGACCGCTATTACAATTCCGGCGCCTTTTATCTGAGTTTGAAGTATATTTTTGAAAACCAGTGCTGGGGCTCACCCTTTGAATTTTTTGAGGCTTTCTCGGACTATTGGCGGGAGGAAGGCTTCTATGAGCTGGGAAAATCAAAGGAACAGCTCTACGGGATTCTGCAGACATTTACGACCTCAGGCGACGAGTCGCCCCATAAAGAAATGCTCGGGGAGCTGATCAAAATGGATTATCTCAGGCAGGGGCACCGCTCCCTTCCCGTTTTTTTTGAAAACCGGACCCTCTCAAAAACAGCGGCCTTTGAGCAGCTGAAGGACGAAGGTTTTGTGGCTGCCTGTGTGCCTGCGCTCTCAGGACAGCCTGCCAAGCAGGTGATCAAGCGCGTCTTTTTCCAGTATTTTGAAGAAAACGCCCTTGACCTTGCCCAGAGGTATCTGGGGACAGAGCCGGGCAGGGGAAGCCTCTGCGTCTTTTATGAGGGTGCGATGATCCGGGTGGCCGGGTAATCACACGCGCCATTTTACGGCATAAAAACATGCGTGTCTGGACAGCAAACCGGATAGTAAACCGGACACGGTTCCGGTTATGGTTCCGGATAGCAAACCGGACACATTATATAAACCAAACCAAATAAAACCAAACCAAAGAGAGAGGGCGCACCCGGAGAGCGTGTAGACAAAGTTTAAATGAAGCTGTAAAGCTAAAGTGGAGGCTTGCTCTAGCACTTCATAATAACATTTGTCTACACTCTGAGAGAGAGGATAGCGCCCTCCCTCTACCGCATTAAAATAATCTTCATGGCTGTTCCCTGTCCCAGGGTGCTCTCGATCACGAGCTCGCCCCGGTGGAGTTTTACAATGCTCTCGATGATGGAGAGGCCAAGGCCTGTACCACCGGTTTCCCTTGAACGGTCGCTGTCGACCCGGAAGAAACGCCGGCGCACATTTTCGAGTTCGCTCTCAGGAATGCCGATGCCTGTGTCGATGACAGACAGGATACACCTGTTTGCCGTCTCAGTGCAGCTGAAACAGATTTTTCCCTGCGCCGGGGTGTATTTCATGCTGTTGTCGGCAAGTGCCCTTAAAGCCTGTAATATGAGCGATTCATTGCATTTTACCAGACAGGGGTCGGCCCGGGTCAGCTCAAAGGAATGGGTGGCGTCGATCATTTCGCATTCATTGTATACCTTTGTGACAAGCTCGCCCAGGTCCGCCGGCTCAAATTTCTGTGTGAAATAGTTGTTTTCAAGGCGGGTGATCAGGAGCAGCTCCTCCACCAGCTTTTTCATATTCTGTATCTCTTCGTTAATAGAATCCACAGATTCTTCCAGGAGCTGCGGGTTTTCCTTGCCCCAAGAGGAGAGGATGTCCGAGTAGCCCTGGATGACGGTCAGAGGAATCCGAAGCTCGTGCGATGCGTCTGAGACAAACTGCTTCTGAGCGTCAAAAGCTGATTCGAGCTGGCCGATCATCTGATTGAGGGATTTGATGAGCTGATCCAGCTCGTCGTCGTTTCCGGTCTCTTTGATACGGGTGTTCAGGTTGTTTTCTGTGATGTTTTTAGCGGTCTCGGCGATCTCGATCAGCGGCTTAAGAGAGCGCTTGGTGCCGTAAATCCCGATAAAGATAATGACCGCAAGGCAGACAATGCTGATGGCAATCTGGATACTGAACAGGGCGGTCATGTAGACGAAGCTGTCATTCAGATTTTTTACGACCTGGATGTAAATGGTGTAGTCGTCGCTGACAAGATAGCTTGAGCCGAGATAATAATACTCGTTTTTATTGTAGCGGAAAGAATCCACGTCCACATTGTCCTCGGTCTGGTCGGCGGGGTTGTCAATGTGCAGCTTGAAGATGTCGATGTTGTATTCCGAAAAGTTATCCTGGTTCAGAAGATCCTCCACGCCCTCGGAGGACAGATACACATCCCCGTAGTTATCCGAGATTTTATAAGAAATCAAGGTATTATCCTTGATATTGGGGTATATTTTTTCAGAGATAAAGTCCAGCCGGCTGCTGGTGGGAAGTGACAGCAGCGACTCTTCGTTTTCCTTGATCACGTTGATGATATAGCTGTTGAATTTTATGAGATTGCTCCGGTTTTCGTTTAAAACAATTTGCTGGGAAAAGTAAAACACCATCACAAAGGAAATGATCAGCAGAATGGAGAACGCCAGCACAAAAAACAGGACGATGCGCGTGTAGAGCTTCATCGGTTTTGGTTCCCGAACCCTATTTGATGACATAGCCGCGCCCTCTCACTGTCTGGATCAGCTTTCTTTCAAAGGGTTTGTCAATTTTGTCCCTCAGGTATTTTATATAAACGTCTACGATATTGTCATTTCCAAAATAGTCAAAGCCCCATACCTGGTCCAGAATCTGTTCCCGGGACTGGACAAGTCCGTGGTTGAGCACGAGGTAGTGCAGAAGGTCAAACTCTGTTTTTGAAAGCTCGATGCTATCGCCGCCGCGGGTGACCATAAAGGTATCAAGGTCGATGGACAGATCCTCAAAGCAAACACTGTTCCTGGGCGAGACAGCGGCTTTTTTACGGAGATTCGCCCGGATGCGCGCCAGTAGCTCGTCAAAAATAAAGGGCTTGGTGATATAGTCATCGGCTCCGAGATTGAGGCCGTTGACAACATCGCCGGTATCGTCCTTTGCGGTGAGAAATATAACGGGCAGCTCGGGAGAATGCTCGCGTATGTATTTTAGAACCTCGTAGCCGTTAAGCTGGGGAAGCATGATGTCCAGCAGAACCAGGCCGATGTCCGGGGTATTATTGAAAACATCAATGGCCTCACGCCCGTTAAAGGCCTTGGCTGTTTCAAAGCCTGCGTGGTTCAGCTGAAGCTCGATGATACGGGAAATTTTTTTATCATCCTCAACAATAAGTATGCAATCCATGGGGTACCTCCTCCTTTTATCTTTCTTTATTATAAGGATTCTGGGGGTGGGTTGCAATGAATTTCGCTTGTTCAGGCGCTTTAGCTCTTGAATTTATCCAAATTTAAGGATTGGCCTATATACTTAATAATAATAAAATTCCAAAAAATAGGAGAATAAAATGCGCATATTATTTATAGAAGATGAAGTGAAAATTACAGATGCTCTCCAGGAGCTGTGTAAAATCCAAAATATAGATTGTGATGTGGCGAACGACGGTGAGGAGGGGCTTCTCTTTGCCCTGAATCCGATTTATGACGTCATTGTACTGGACATTATGCTGCCCATGAAGAGCGGCCTTGAGATTCTCAAGGAGGTACGGGACAGGGACATCACAACGCCTGTTTTAATGCTGACTGCCAAGGGGACGGTTGACGATAAGGTCAAGGGTCTTGACCTCGGCGCAGATGATTACCTGATCAAGCCTTTCTCCGCCAAGGAGCTCTTTGCCAGAATCCGCGCGCTGAGCAGACGCCCCGACCATGAAATAAAAGGAGAAATCATCTCTTTTGAGGACGTCAGCTTTAACACCAAGAAGAACATGATGCAGACGCCGGAAAATGAGTATAAGCTCTCTGTGAAGGAAGCGAAAATCCTTGAAATGCTGCTGAAGCGTCCGAACCAGGTATTTACAAGAGAACAGATTTTAGACCGGGTGTGGGGCTTTGACAAAGAAGTCAATGAAAACAACATTGAAATATATGTCCATAATCTCCGTAAGAAACTCGCCAATACGAACGTTAAGATTGACACAATCCGTGGTGTAGGTTACACTTTGAGTAAAAAATAATGTTTAAAGAGATCAAGAGGCAAATTACGCTGTTCAACACTTTGATTCTCATTGCTTTTCTTTTTTTATTTATCCTGCTGCTGGGCTTTCTCGTCCAGTGGAGCCTGGGACTCACCGGGGAGGTTTACCTGATGGATACCGCTAAGGGTATCATCAATAATTCCCCGGAGTCTGAAAAGGGCGACGGTATTTTCAATAATAATTCCATGCACGACAAAATGGGGTATGAATACATTGAATGGGATGAAAATAACCAGACCGTCAGCATGAAGGTCGAAGATAATGATTTGATTATGCATGGCTACGAACTGGCAATGGATCAAAGCTTTAACAATGATTTTAAGGTTTTTAATCTTAACGGGGCAGATTACAGAGTTTATGTCACACGCTTCAGCCGTGATGATGAATCCCACACACTGGAGGTTTTTCAGCAGATCACGACCGAGCGCTCAATGATTACCTATGTCATTTCCTTTCTGCTGTTCATCGGCAGCGGGGGAATTCTCCTGCTGATTCCGATCAGCTATTTTCTGGCCGGGAAATCCTTGCAGCCGATCAAGGAAACCTTTGAGAATCAGAAGAAATTCATCGCCGATGCTTCCCACGAGCTCAGGACACCGCTGACGGTGATCCAGACCAATGTGGAGGTCTTAAAGCTGAAGGAGGATGAGGTGCTTAAGGATAATATCCGGTGGCTCAACAACATCAGCCTTGAGAGCGAGACCATGGCGCATCTGGTATCGGAATTGCTGCTGATCGCCCAGGCGGACAATAAAAAGGTTATCATGAAAAAGGAAGTATTTGATCTGAGCGCGCTTTGCGCCGAGATTATCGACTTGATGTTTGATGTTGCCAGGGAAAATGAGATTGCGCTGAAGGGCAGCATCGCAGAGGGCATTGACTATAAAGGCGATGAGGAGCGGATAAAACAGGCGATCCGTATTCTGGTTGACAACGCCATTAAGTATACGCCTGGAGAAGGGACAGTGACGCTCTCTCTGACTATGTCGAAGCGGAATGTCTGTATCGCGGTTAAGGATACGGGCGTTGGGCTGACAGAGGAGGCGAAAAAGAAAATATTCAGCCGCTTTTACCGTGTGGATGACGCGCGGAACCGTGAAAAAGGCGGCGTGGGCCTGGGCTTAAGCATTGCGGATATGATTGTGAAGCAGCATAACGGCAAAATAAAGATTGACAGTGTGCCCGATCAGGGAAGCACCTTTACGATTGTACTGCCCAAGACCATCTTAAAATAGCAATAAAGATAAATTTCATGACGTTCTGAGTGTTCGGAATGAGATTTATCTTTTTTTATGGTTTTAACATCCATAAAACGGACATTAAATAAGGAAAGAGAGTAATGAAATAAAAATGAATGTTGTACTGTATCAACCGGAAATACCACAAAACACTGGAAACATTGCGCGTACCTGCGCCCTGACAAACACAAAGCTGCACTTGATAAAGCCGCTGGGCTTTTCACTGGACGAGAAACACCTGAAACGCGCAGGGCTGGATTACTGGGATCTCCTGGATTTAGCGGACTACGATGATTTTGAGGATTTTCTGGCCAAAAATCCAGATCCCGAAATCTATGTGCTCACCACCCACGCCAAGGCGTTTTATTCGGACATTGAATACACCGGGGACGCTTACCTTTTGTTTGGGCGCGAGACTGCCGGCCTGCCGGATGAGATCCACAGCGCTTATCCAGACCACCGGTTCCGTATTCCCATGAAGAACCACGAACGGGCCCGTTCGCTTAACCTGTCGAATTCGGTCAATATTGTTTTATATGAGGCGCTCAGACAACAGGGCTTCCCTGAGCTGATTTAAGCTTTGTGCAGCGTATCATGAAAAACAATGAAAAAAACTGAAAAAATTTTCAAAAAGTGTTCTAAATTCCATTAATTATGTGTTATAATATTTGAATGAAAAAGTAAACGATTCGTCATTAGAGTGAGAAACGTTTACGGGTAGGTGACTATGAATGACAGCAACAGTGGAAAAGCGAAAAGCCGCTTTTCTGAGTTTTGGAAAAAGTATTCAAACTATATCTTTTTTGTTTTCTTAATCGGCGCGACCGTTATTGTAATCCTGACGCAGGTGGATCTCAAGGAGTTTGCAGATACCCTGCGCCGCGCGAATATCGGTTTTCTTCTGCTGGGAATCGTTTGCGTTTTTATTTACTGGCTTCTGGAAGGGTACATGCTCCTGAAGCTGATGCAGCGCGATTATCCCGAGGAGAAGCTGTCTTTTGCGATGATCGTCACCATTATAGGGCAATATTATAACCTGATAACACCCGGCTCCTCTGGCGGTCAGCCGCTCCAGCTCTACGAAATGTCCCGCAGGGGCTACAGTATGGGGACAGGAACCGCCGTGCTGGTCCAGAAATACGCGCTGTACCAGGTTACGGTCACACTCCTTGCCATTCTGGCCACACTGCTCAATCTTTCTGAGATTAACAGCGGCCTGGTTGCGGCGAGATGGCTGATTGCCTTTGGCCTCATCATTAATATCGCTGGGGTTATCCTTGTTTTTATCCTGGCTTTAAGCCCGAGAATGGCCCGCGGGATCATGAATGGCGTCGTTCGGTTTTTGCTGTTTATCCGTGTCTTTAAGGACCCGGATAAATATTATGCCAAGGTGGACCACTTTATCGGGGAATACTCAGAAGCCATCACTGCGCTCAAGGAGCACAAGCTGGAAACCTTTAAGCTTTTCATTGTCTCCATTGTGCAGATCATGATTTTTTACAGCATTAACTACTGGGTTTACTGTTCGCTGGGCTTAAGCGGTTCCAGTGCTTTTCTGGTCATATCCATGCAGGCGATCCTCTATGTAGCGGTTGCTTTTATCCCGACACCTGGGGCGGCAGGCGGCGCCGAAGCGGGCTTTGCCCTGCTGTTCGGGCCGATTTACGGCGCTGTTAACATGTCGGTGGCCCTGATCCTGTGGCGTATTATCACTTTTTACTTCATTATTTTATTTGGGGGTATCTTCCTTTCCCTGAGGTCTGTCATCATGGGGAAAAAGGAATACAAAAAAATTACGCGGACCGAGGCTCTGGACATTGAGCATGTCATCAAACAGGAAGAATTAGAAGAATCATTTAAGAAGAAAGAACAGCTGAAAGAAGGAGATAAATTTGAAGAAAATTGATGTTAAGTACATAAGAGACACTGTCGCAGAAATGTGTATTGAAGCAAACACTGTACTTACCGATGATATTCTCAAAGAAATGGAAGTCGCTCTGGCGCGGGAAGAATCGCCGAGCGCCATCGCCATTTTGGAAACGATGATTGAAAACTTTGAGGTAGCAGAAAAGAAAGAGATTCCCATCTGTCAGGATACGGGAATGGCGGTTATCTTTGTTACCATGGGACAAGACCTGCAGATAACCGGCGGCTCCCTGGAGGACGCCATTCAGGACGGTGTCGAAAAGGGCTACCGCGAGGGCTATCTGAGAAAATCGGTCGTGGACGACCCTTTTATCCGAAACAACACAAACACCAATACCCCGGCCATCATTCACTATAAGGTCGTCCCGGGGGATGATCTTCAGATTAAGGTGATGCCAAAGGGCTTTGGTTCAGAAAACACCAGTGCCATGAAGATGCTTAAGCCATCGGACGGGATCAAAGGTGTTGAGGAATTTGTGCTGGAAACCGTTGAGAAGGGCGCGCCAAACGCCTGCGCACCGATCATTGTCGGTGTGGGGGTGGGCGGTACCTTTGAAAAGGCCGCGCTGTTAGCCAAGGAGGCTCTGAGCCGGCCCATCGGGGTGCGCAATGCCAGGCAGCACATTCAGGGCCTTGAGGAAATACTGATCGAACGGTGCAACAATCTGGGAATCGGCCCCATGGGGCTCGGCGGTATCAACACGGTTTTGAGTGTCAATGTGGACGTTTTCCCAACGCATATTGCCGGTTTGCCCGTTGCTGTCAATATCTGCTGTTATGTTAACCGTCATGTGGAACGGACACTTTAGGAGGCTTATATGAGTGTGATACGATTAACGACACCGCTTTCAAAGGAAGACGCCGTAAAATTAAAAGCCGGGGATCAGGTTCTGATTTCCGGAGTCATTTATACGGCGAGGGACGCGGCACACAAAAGAATGGTTGAAACCCTTGAATCCGGCGGCGCATTACCTGTCGATTTTACCGATCAGATTATCTACTATGTAGGGCCCTGTCCTGCAAAACCGGGCGAGATCATCGGTTCTGCTGGGCCGACCACAAGCCACCGTATGGACGCTTATGCGCCTGTGCTGATGGAACACGGCCTGCGCGGCATGATCGGCAAGGGAAACCGCGGGGAGCTGGTCATCAACAGCATGATGATCAACCAGTGTGTTTATTTTGGATGTGTTGGCGGCGCGGGCGCACTGCTGCAGGACTGTATAAAATCTGTCGAGATTCTGGCATACGAGGAGCTGGGGACCGAGGCGCTGCGTAAGCTGGAAGTAGAGGATTTTCCGGCGCTGGTCGTCATCGATTCCAAGGGCAATAACCTGTACGAAACGGAACGTCAGAAATACACGAATAAATTTATTGATTAGGAGGAATAGGAAATGTCACGTATGGTTATCGAGAGTTCTGTCCGGGAGGCCGGAACAGATCCGATTTTTAGAGTTGCAGGCGAGGCTGCACAGAGAACAAAGGAACTGGGAACCGAGGCAGTTATCAATTCAACGATTGGGGCATTGATGGATGATCACGGCGATCTGGTTGCCTTCAAATCTGTGTTTGATGTTCTGAAGGGACTGCCGGATGAGCAGATCTGTGATTATGCCGGGATTCCGGGGATTCCAGAGTTTTTGGATAAAGTGGTTGACGCCTGCTTTAAGTCCTACAGGCCAGAAGGCCATATCCGCGCAGTGGCAACACCGGGCGGGACTGGTGCTGTGCGCCACGCGGTGTGCAATTACACCGAGTTTGGCGACCAGATTCTGATTCCAGACTGGTATTGGGCGCCCTACAGCACCATTGCCGATGAAAACAGACGTGAGACTACAACCTTTGAGCTGTTTGATGAAGCGGGCAATTTTAATATGAAAGCCTATAAAGCGGCGTTCACTGAGCTGCTTGAAAAGCAGAACAGAGTGCTGAGCATCCTGAATACACCGGCGCATAACCCGACCGGCTACAGTATTTCGCTGGATGAATGGAAAGAACTGACCGCGTTTTATACTGAAATGGCAAAAGCCAATCCTGATGCGAGAATCATCATTCTGTGTGATATCGCGTATATTGATTTTGCGGGTAAAGGTGAGGACGCGCGGGCTTTTATGCCGCTGCTTTCTGGACTGCCGGAGAATGTTCTGCCGCTTTACGCTTACAGCGCTTCAAAGGGCTTTACCATGTATGGCCTGAGAAATGGCGCCATTATCTGTGTCGCGCCGACGGAAGAGATCGCAGAGGAATTTGCAGCGGCCTGCGCCTATTCAAACCGCGGTACCTGGTCAAATGGAACCAGAGGCGCCATGCAGACGCTGGCAGATATTATGTCTGATGACAATCTGCTCGACCGCTTTATCGCAGAGCAGGATTTTCATAAGGGAATTTTACAGAAGCGCGCCAGGGCATTCCTTGACGAAGCAGACAAAATTGGTTTGAAGCTCTGTAATTATTGTGATGGATTCTTTATCAGCATCCCCTGTGAAGATCCAAAGGCTGTCAGCGATCTGCTGATGGAAAAAAATGTGTTCATTGTCGCGCTGGCAAAGGGGTTACGTTTTGCACCATGTGCCGTATCCGAAGAAAAATGCCGCAAAGCGCCGCAGCTTATTTTAGATGCCATTAAAGAAGTAGCAGGATGCTAAAAATAAAATAAACGGAGGTGTTATTTTGAAAGTAAAAATTGTTGATGTTGCAAAAGAAGCAAACGTATCGGTGGCAACAGTATCGCGTGTTGTAAACAACATTCCTTTGGTCAATGAAGAGACAAAGGAACGCGTGTTGGAGGCCATCAAAAAAACTGGGTATAAGCCGAATGCCATTGCGCGAAGCCTGAAAATCCAGAAGACCAACACTCTGGGAATCATGATCCCGGATATTACCAACCCTTTCTATACAGAAATGGTGCGTGGTGCAGAGGATGTCTGTGGTATTTATAATTACAACATCATTCTGAGTAATACAGACTTTGACCACGAAAAGGAACAGAACTCCCTGGGCGTTCTTGTTGAAAAACAGTGTGATGGGATCATCTATGTCGGCAAGCATCTGACCGATGAGTTAAGAGATGATCTGATCGACGCTCCGAGCGAGATTGTTCTGGGCTGTGTGCCGGATGAATCCGGACAGCTGAGCGGCGTCCTGATTGACAATGAAGCCGCCGCTTATGACCTGGCCATTGAATGCCTGAAGATGGGGCACACTAAATTCGCGATTTTCTACGATGAGTATAAGGAAGGCTACATTAACCAGAAACGCCTTCAGGGGATCAAGAAAGCCCTTGGCGAATGGAATGTTGAACTGGACGATGACCTTGTCTATTTTGGAAGCCAGAGCACACTGGGCGGGTATCACATGATGGAAGAAGCCCTGGCCAGCGGAAGAGAATTCACGAATGTATTCTGCTTCAATGACCAGATCGCCCTGGGCGCAATGCGTGCGGCTGAGGATAACGGAAAGGTTATTCCAGACGATGTGAGCATCTGCGGCTTTAACAACTTCTGGATCGCAGAGTGGACCAGACCACAGATCACAACTGTTGGCCAGCCAATGTATGATATTGGGGCCATTGCCACAAGAATGCTGATCAAGATGTGCGAAAAGGAAGAGCGTGAGACAAAAACCGTCTTTGTCCCTTACGAAATGCTGATGCGCAATTCTGTCAAAGATCTGAAAAGTGAATAAAAAGAACTGTCGGCTGTCTTTATGGCAGCCGATCCATGTATTTGAGGATATTAAAAATGATTTTTATTAATAATACTTACAGCACGGACCCGACGTTTAATCTGGCATTTGAAGAATATGTCTTTGAATCCATGGACCAGGATGAAACTTATTTTATGTTGTGGCAAAATGACCATGCCATCATTGTTGGCAAGCATCAGAATACGATTGAGGAGATCAATCAGGATTTTGTCAAGGAGCAGGGTATCAAGGTGGTCCGCCGTTTAACCGGCGGTGGCGCGGTTTACCATGACCTGGGCAATCTGAATTTTACCTTCATCGTGAACAATGATTCCGGCAAGCCCTTTGATTTCCAGTCTTTTACCAGACCGGTTGTCAAAGCACTGCAGAGCTTAGGTGTCAATGCCGAGTTTAACGGGCGCAATGACATTACCATTGACGGGAAAAAGTTTTCAGGCAACTCCCAGTACGCCAAGCGCGGCAGGGTCCTCCACCACGGAACCGTCCTCTTTAATTCAAAGCTGGACACGGTTCAGAGCGCCCTGAAGGTAAAAAAGGATAAAATTGAATCAAAGGGCGTAAAATCCGTCAAGAGCCGGGTGACCAATATTGCTGACTATCTGGACCCGGATTTTACACTGGAAGATTTTAAAAAGGCCCTTGTCAGCTATATGTTTGAGGACGGTGAGCTTAAAGAGCGCAGCCTTACCCAAGAAGATATTGCGGCCATCAAAAAGCTGCAGGAAGAAAAGTACGCCACCTGGGAGTGGAACTACGGCCGATCACCGGAGTATAACCTGAGAAGAGAAAGAAAATACCCTTGCGGCCTTGTAACTGTTTTAATGACAGTCGATAGGGGTATTATTAAAGACATACACTTCTACGGTGATTTCTTTGGCAATGGCGATATTACAAAGCTCGAGCGGCAGCTGGTAGGATCAAAGCCCGAGGAAAGTGTTTTGCGCCGTTTGCTGCAGGATAATGATCTGTCGGATTACATCAATGGCATGACAGATGATGAGTTCATCGATCTGATGCTTTATTAGGGAGTGATGGACGATTGGAATCAGAAAATATAACGCGCCTGCAGGCAAATGATAAAGAGATCATTTTGATTGGCACAGCGCATGTATCCCCCACAAGTGTATCTGAGGTAAAAGAACTCATCGAGACAGAGTGTCCCGATTCTGTCTGCATCGAGCTGGATGCCGGCAGGTACGAGTCCATGAACCAAAAAGAGCAGTGGGCAGATACAGACATTGTAAAAGTAATAAAGGCTGGAAAGGCAGGCTTTTTATTTGCCAATATCATCTTGTCAAATTATCAGAGAAAGCTGGCCGAGCAGTTTGATATCCGCTCTGGCCAGGAGATGATGCAGGGAATTGAATCCGCTGAAAAATGCGGGGCTCAGCTGGTGCTGGCAGACCGCAGTATCCAGGTTACCTTTAACCGTATCTGGAAGGGCTGCAGCCTCTGGGAAAAGATGAAGCTGCTGACCACCATCATCATGAGCATCATTGATGACGAAGAGATTACCGAAGAAGAGCTTGAGGAACTGAAAACGGAGGACATGCTGTCAGCGGCGCTGTCCGAACTTGGAAATTCCTTCAAGGGTGTAAAAAAATATCTGGTTGACGAACGGGACCAGTACCTGGCGTACAAGATTAAAAACGCTCCGGGTAAAAAGGTCGTCGCGGTTCTGGGCGCGGCACATGTCCCCGGGATCAGAGAAGAGCTCTACAAAGAACAGGATATTAAAGAGCTTGAGTCTTTACCGCCCAAGTCAAAGGCTGGTAAGATCATCGGCTGGTCTATCCCGATTTTATTAGTGCTTCTGGTATTGGCCACCTTTACGGTCAACCCCGGGTCGGGCTGGGAGCAAACGCGCAACTGGCTTTTGTGGACCACGTCGCTGGCTGGCGTCGGCGCGCTTCTGGCAGGAGGGCATATCCTTTCGATCCTTACCGCCATTGTTGCGGCTCCGATTTCCGCTTTAAGTCCCGTTTTGGCCGCCGGATGGTTTTCCGGTATCACGGAGGCTCATTTCAGAAAGCCCAAGGTGGAGGATTTTGAATCTCTGCCAAAGGATCTGGGTTCGCTAAAGGGCCTCTGGCATAATAAGGTGACAAAAATACTGCTGGTGGTTATTTTGACCAATGTCGGCTGCGCCATCGGCAATATTACGGGCAGCCTCAACATTATTGGTATTTTTATACAAACATTCTCCTGACAAACCCAATCTACCGCATGAATTATTGTATAAACATGCAGAAAAATGAAAAAACAAGTAATTTTTATAAAAAATACTTGTGTATGTATACAATATGCGATATAATGCTTTTAATCAATTTTCGTATATAAAAGGAGGAAATGATGAAAAAGAAATTTTTGGTGTTGTCTTTGGCATTTATGCTGGTGTTCTCCGTGACATTGGCTGGTTGTAGTGGTAACGGTAAAGGCGATTCCGCCTCAAATGACGATCCGATTGCAGACGGTACCTTATCCGTTGCTGTTGATGATACCTATCTTCCAATGGAATTCAGGGATGATCAGAACAACCTGGTCGGCTTTGACGTGGATCTCGCAAAGGCGATCGGCGAGGATCTTGGTGTAAAGGTTGACTTTACAACCGTGGCCTGGGATGGTATCTTCAACGGCTTAAACGCAAAGCAGTATGACGCTATTATCTCCAGTACCAGTATCACACCGGAACGACAGGAAGGTTTCAATCAGACAAATCCTTACGTATCCAACGGTATTGTCATCGTATCCCGCAAGGATGCCACGCCTGTAAAAACCTTTGAAGAGCTTGCTGGTAAAACAGTCGGCGTACAGCTGGCCACAACCGCTGATAACGGCGCCCAGAAGCTGAAGGAACAGACTGGAACCAATGTAGAAATCAAACAGTATGACGGTATGTTAGACGCTTTCGCCGCTCTTGAAGGAAAACAGATTGATAATGTTATGACCGATGTGGGCGTTGCCATGTACTATGTGGCCCAGAAGCCAGAGCTGTTTGAAGTAACATCTGAAGTTTTAACCAATGAACCAATTGCAGTTACTGTACGTAAAGGTGAAGATGCATTTACCGAAAAATTAAATGAAACATTGAAAAAATTACAAGAAAATGGTACAATGACAGAGATTTCTATGAAATGGTTTGGAGAAGATATGACAAATAATATCAACTCCGAAATCAAAGTCATTGAATAATCCATAGAAAAAAACGGTTATAAGTTCGGCAAACCACTTTGCCGGACTTATTACTTAAGAAGGAGCGATTAATTTGTTAAACCAAACCCAGTTGTGGGCGATTTTTGACGGAACGATTGTTACCCTTGAGATTGCGGTTGTCGCGATTATCTTTGGTGCAATTTTTGGGGTAGTCATAGCCCTGGGACGAATCTCAAAGAATAAGATTTTTAATGGACTTTCATGGTTCTATATCTGGTTCTTCAGAGGAACACCACTCTTACTGCAATTATTCATTATCTTTTATGCGGTACCGATTGTTTATCTGGATATGACCGGCGCGACCTTTGAAATTGATCCGATGATCTGTGCGTTCATTACTTTTTCCCTGAACTCCACAGCTTATCTGGCAGAAATTATCCGTGCGGCCATCGAATCCATTGACCACGGACAAATGGAAGCCGCCAAAGCTTTGGGCATGAGCTATAAACAGGCGATGGGTAAGATCATTATTCCCCAGACCTTTAAACGTCTGGTAGCCCCGGTGGGCAACGAGCTGATCATGCTTTTAAAGGATACCTCCCTTGTCTCCACGATCGCATTGTTTGATTTGCTTAGGACAGTCAAAACAATGGCCAGTGCCACAGGCAGTTGGGTCTACTATATCTATGCGGCCGTCATTTATCTTTTCCTGACAACCATCCTTCAGGTGGTATTCGACAAATTGGAAAATAAGCTTGGCGCATATGAAAAGAGATAGGTGGTAACAACAATGAGTATGGTAAAATTAGTCAATGTAAAAAAATCTTTCGGCTCCCTTGAGGTTTTAAAGGGAATCGATTTTGAAGTAGCATCCGGTGAAGTGGTCTGTATCATCGGGCCAAGCGGCTCCGGCAAAAGTACAATGCTGCGCTGCCTTAACCGCCTGGAACGCATCACAGAAGGCGAAATCTATATTGAAGACGAGCTGATGGAAAAACGCAAAAACGGAAAGGATCTGGAAAAAATTGACCCTGGAAAATTACAGAATCTCTGCTGCGATTTAGGGATGGTATTCCAGAACTTTAACCTTTTCCCACACTTATCCGTTTTAGATAATATTACGATAGCCCCCAGAATTGTGCGCAAGGCCGATTCGGCTGAGACAGAAAAGCGGGCCCTGGAGCTGCTCGACATGGTTGGGCTTGCCGATAAGCGGGATGAATACCCGGTGCGCCTGTCCGGCGGTCAGCAGCAGCGTGTAGCCATCGCGAGAGCGCTGGCCATGAACCCGAAGATCATGCTGTTTGATGAACCGACCTCAGCCCTTGACCCTGAGCTGGTAGGGGAAGTGCTTGCCACCATGCAGGAACTCGCCAATGACGGCATGACAATGCTGATCGTAACCCACGAAATCGGGTTTGCCCGTGAAGTGGCCGACCGCGTCATTTTCATGGACGAAGGTGTGATCTGCGAACAGGGAACACCCCAGGAGGTTATTCTTAATCCGAAGGAAGAACGTACACAGAGCTTCCTGAATAAGATTCTTTAGTGGTGTAATGTATTTCAAAAAATGCCCTCAGGGGCTTTTTTTTATACATCTTTTTATGCTACAATAATAAAGATGTCGCATTTCAGATATGTCTTCTAAAGGAGGAGCTATGGTACACTCAAATTATCATATTCATTCGAACTATTGTGACGGCAAAAATTCATTGGAAGAAATGGTACAGGCAGCTGTACAGGAGGGGCTCACAAGCATTGGCTTTACAGGCCACGCGCCCCTGCCCTATGAGAACGACTGGACCATGAAAAAGGAAACAGTCCACAGCTATATGGACGAGGTCCGGACTCTGGCAGAAAAGTATCAGGAACACATCGACATCAGCCTGGGCATGGAAATCGACTATTTCTTGGACACAGAGGACATCAGCAGCGATTCAAAGGCGCTGATCCCTGAGCTGGATTTCTTCATCGGCTCGATCCACACCATCGGAAAGATGAAAAATGGATTGATGGCAGATATTGACCACACTCCCGAGATCTTTGAAGCGGGGATAAAAGACTGCTTTGACGGCTCGGTTCCGGCCTTTATCCAGCGTTATTATGAGGCTCTGGGAAACATGGCCCTCACGATTCAGCCCGATATTATCGGACATATGGATATCATCAAGAAAAACAATGCGGATAACCGTTTTTTTGACGACCAGGAGCCCTGGTATCAGGAAGCCGCAGGTGCCTGTCTTGATAAGATTAAGGCTTCAGGCTCAATCATCGAGGTGAATACTGGCGGCATGATTCGCTATGGAGACCGCTGTCTTTATCCAGAACGCTGGCTGATGGAGGAAATCCTGGAAAAAGAGATCCCCATCACCTTAAACGGCGATTCGCATACGACAGAGGGAATCCGCTATGCATATGAGGACGTTTTAGCGCTTCTGAAAAAAGTCGGCTTTAAAGCCATTATGGTGCGAAAAAAGGGCAGCTGGGCTGAGGAGAGTATCTGAGCGCCATGGAAAAGCCTAAGAACCTGAAAAAGTGGATTTATGTCGGCGCCATGGCAGCGGCTCTGGTGATCTTTGTTCTGTGGCTCTTCTTTCAGGAGGACAGCCGGCAGAAAGCAGTCCTTAAGGCATCTGATACAGAAGCTGTCCATGCCGAAAACAACCCTGAAAACGCCACGGAGATCTACGTGCATATTACCGGGGCGGTCAATAACCCAGGCGTTATCAAGCTGGACCAGGGAGCAAGACTGATCGACGCCATTGAAAAACTGGGCGGCCTGACAGAAAACGCGGATACCGACAGTGTTAACCTCGCGTCAGTACTGGAGGATGAGGATAAAATCCACATTTACACCAAAGACGAAACCATAGAGACAGGCGCCGTCAGTGTGTCTGGTACATCTGGAACGGGAAGAGTCAATATTAATACAGCCAGTCTGGAGGATTTGAAAACCCTGCCGGGAATCGGCGACGCCATCGGGAAGAGTATCATCGACTACCGGGAGAAAAACGGCGCTTTCAGATCCCTTGAAGATTTGAAGGAGGTTGACCGCATCGGTGATAAGGTTTTTGAGAAGCTGAAGGATTCAATCACACTATAAAAATTATTTTTTTACGAGTTTGTGAAAAGGTTGACAAAGTTTTAACAAAATAATAAGATGAAATGACAGAAAAGTATCAGGATTAGTTATTTACTTTTTGGCCATATGTGTTATACTTTATATTATAAAAGTTACATGAATGGCAGGTGGTTGAATGGAGCTATCAGAAAGACAAAATCAGATTGTGGAAATTGTTAAGGCCAGAGAGCCCGTGAAAAGTGTCGAAATTGCAGAGCAGCTCGGCGTCAACAGAGCGACGATCCGGCCTGATTTAAAGGTGCTTACCATGATGGGCATCCTGGAGGCAAAGCGAAAAGTCGGGTATAATTATACGGGGCGTTCGCTGCTGCATGTTATGGGCAGCTACATTAAAACCATCAGCGTCATGGACATCCAGTCTGAGCCGACCACCGTCGAAGAAGACACAACCATTTATGACGGAATAATCACCATGTTTACGAAAGACGCCGGAACGCTCTATGTGGTGAAGGACAAATACCTGTCTGGCATTGTCTCACGTAAGGATTTCATCAAGTCGATGATTGGCCGGAAGGATGTTGAAACCCTGCCGATTCCGATTATCATGACCCGAATGCCCAATATAGTCTATCTGGAGGAGCACGAATCGGTTTATGACGCTGCGGTTAAAACCATGGAGTACGAAGTCGAATCGCTGCCCATTGTGAAAAAAGAAATGGATGAAAAAAACAACCTGCGTTTAATCTTGCTCGGAAAGGTTTCCCGTACCAATATTACACGTTATGTTGTGAATTTAGGTAAAGACGATGATACGAATGAATGACAACAAGCCTTTAACCCTATATGTTGTCTCCGATTCCCTTGGCGAGCCGGGTGAAGTGCTGGCAAAGGCGGGGAGAGGCCATTTTGAGGACTCGATTGAGGATGTTAAGGTATTTTCCTTTGTCCATGAAAAAAGAGAAATAGATCAGATTTTAGCCGAGGCGAAGGGCAAAAACGCCCTGCTTGTCTGTACGATCACAACGCCGGAGTTATTAAAATGTGTTAAAGAGAGAGCAAAAGAAAAACAGGTGCCGGTTTACGATGTGCTGGATCCTTTTCTGGATGAACTGAGGATTTTAACAGGCGTTAAACCGAATCTTGACCCTTTCAGCAGAAGCAAGCTGGATGAGGATTATTTTAAAAAGGTGGAAGCCATTGAGTTTGCCGTCAAATATGACGACGGCAAGCGTATGGACCATCTTAATAAAGCAGACATTATTCTGCTTGGGGTTTCACGAACCTCAAAGACGCCGATCAGTGTTTATCTGGCAAACAATAACTTCAAGGTCGCCAACATACCGGTCATGCCTGAGGTAGAACCGCCAAGAGAACTTTTTGAGATATCCAATCAAAAGATATTCGGATTGATTTTAAATCCCAATAAGCTTGTCAGCATCAGAGAAGAGCGTTTAAAAACCATGAAGCTTACCGGAGATTCAAATTATGCTAGTTTAAAAAGAGTGGAATATGAGCTTGACAAGGCTCAGGAGCTCTTTGATAAATTAGGGTGTACGGTTATCGACGTTACATCCAAAGCAATTGAAGAAATTGCGAATTTCATACTTGCAACCATTATGAGGAGGTAGTCAATATGGATAAAAAATGGGTTTATTTATTTAGTGATGGCAATGCGGACATGCGGAACCTGTTAGGTGGAAAGGGCGCGAATCTGGCGGAAATGACGCGAATCGGCCTGCCTGTGCCACAGGGCTTTACCGTTTCGACCGAAGCGTGTATCGAGTATCTGAAGGAAAATAAGCTGACCTATGAAATGATCGGCCAGATCAACAGCCATATGTCTGTTCTGGAAGATATTACCAAGAAAAAATTTGGCAATAAAGACAATCCTTTGCTGGTATCAGTACGCTCCGGCGCAAGAATCTCTATGCCTGGTATGATGGATACCATCTTAAACCTTGGCCTTAATGATGAAACCGTTGTAGGTCTGGCTGAAAAGACAGCCAATGAACGTTTTGCCTATGACAGCTACCGTCGTTTTATCCAGATGTTCGGTGATGTTGTGCAGGAAATTGACAAAAATAAATTTGAAAACGTTCTGGATGAAATCAAAGAGCGCGAAGGCTTCCAGATTGACACACAGCTCACGACCGGTCACCTGCAGGAAGTTGTAGGGCGCTATAAAGAAATTGTATTAGCCGAAACAGGTAAACCTTTTCCACAGGACCCGAACGTACAGCTGCTGATGGCTGTTGAAGCAGTATTCAGATCCTGGAACAACCCGCGTGCGTTTGTCTACCGTGACATGAATGATATTCCCCATGACATTGGTACAGCTGTCAATGTACAGTCGATGGTATTCGGCAACATGGGTGATGACTCCGGTACCGGCGTTGCCTTCACAAGAAACCCGGCAACAGGCGAAAACAAGCTCTTCGGAGAATTCCTGGTAAATGCCCAGGGTGAAGATGTTGTTGCAGGTATCCGTACCCCTCGTGAAATCGATGAACTCCGGAAAATTATGCCTTTAGTCTACAAGCAGTTCCACGATACCGCAGAGCTTCTTGAAAAACATTATAAAGACATGCAGGATATGGAATTTACCGTTGAAAAGGGCCAGCTGTATATGCTCCAGACCCGTAATGGTAAACGAACCGCCCCGGCTGCACTCAGAATCGCTGTAGAAATGGAAGAAGAAGGCCTTATCACCAAAGAAGAAGCTGTTATGCGCATTGAGCCGTTATCCTTAGACCAGCTGCTCCACCCCACTTTTGATGAAGTCGCCCTGAAGGAAGCGGTCGTTCTGGCCAGCGGCCTGCCAGCCTCTCCAGGCGCTGCCACCGGTAAAGTTTATTTTACAGCGGAAGAAGCAAAGGCCGCTGCAGAAAATGGCGAGGAAGTTATCCTGGTTAGAAAAGAAACCTCTCCCGAAGATATTGAAGGCATGTATGCCGCCAATGGTATCCTGACCGCACGCGGTGGTATGACCTCACACGCAGCGGTTGTTGCGCGCGGCATGGGTAAGTGCTGTGTTGCAGGCTGTGAAGATGCAAAGGTAGACGAGGACGCCAAGCAGTTCAGAGTCGGCACAGAATATATTTACGAAGGCGATTATATCTCTTTAGACGGCTCCGCCGGTAAGGTTTATAAGGGAAGCATCGGAACACAAGAACCCAAACTCTCCGGACATTTCGGACAGCTCATGGAATGGGCAGACGCCTGCAGAACCATGAACGTCAGAACCAATGCCGATACCCCGAGAGACGCCGCTGTAGCGGTAGACTTTGGCGCAGAGGGGATTGGGCTCTGCCGTACAGAGCACATGTTCTTCAATGAAGACAGAATCCCGAGTGTACGCCGTATGATCTTGTCAAAGACTAAAGAACAGCGCGAAAAATATCTGGCCGAACTGCTGCCAATGCAGAAGGAAGACTTCATCGGTATCTACAAAGCCATGAAGGATCTGCCAGTAACAGTCCGTCTGCTGGATCCGCCACTGCATGAATTCCTGCCCACCGAACCGGAAGATATCGAAGCCTTAGCCAAAGATATGGATATGAATATGGATGAAATGATGAGCACGATCCACGGCCTCGAAGAATTCAACCCAATGCTCGGGCACCGGGGCTGCCGTCTTGCAGTCACCTTCCCGGAAATTGCGGTGATGCAGACAAGAGCCATTATGGAAGCGGCCATCGAAGTGAAAAAAGAAGACGGCTATAACATCGTCCCGGAAATCATGATTCCGTTGATCGGCATGAAAGAAGAACTGGACTATGTCGAAAATGTTGTCAGAGAAACCGCTGAAAAGATCAAAGCAGAAAAGAGCTCCGACATTGACTACAAAGTAGGGACCATGATGGAAATCCCAAGAGCAACCCTGATCGCGGATGAAATTGCCGAAAGAGCAGAATTTTTCTCCTTTGGTACCAATGACTTAACTCAGATGACCTACGGCTTCTCCAGAGATGACGCGGGCAAATTCATTGGTGAATACAAAGAAAAAGGCATCCTGCCAAATGACCCGTTCCAGAGCATTGATGTAGGTGGCGTTGGCAAGCTGGTCGAAATGGGCGTCAAGCTAGGCCGCACAACAAAACCAGACCTCAAGATCGGTGTCTGTGGCGAGCACGGCGGAGATCCCAAGTCCATCCACTTCTTCCAGAGTGCAGGACTCAACTATGTTTCCTGCTCACCATACCGTGTGCCCATCGCGCGCTTAGCCGCTGCACAGGCCGCACTGGAAATGAAAAATAAATAGAATGATGAATTAACAAAAACGCTGACCTGCTATTTTATAACAGGCCAGCGTTTTTAAAGGAGGAACCCATGGCTTATGGAAAACAGACAGAAAAAAACAAACCAACCTTAAAAGACTTTGAAGAACGAACCTCACCCCAGGAAAAAAAGCTGTGGAATGATTACCTTAAAACCTATCCCGAGCCCTTTAAGCGCAGCGCGCTGCCGGGCTTTGACGGCTTTCTTTTCTTCTGCCCCTCTGCCAGACTGGTGGTGGAGCTGGAGAAATTTAAACAGTTTGGGGACACCAGCAGCGGCTCACTGGGAAAAAAGGGCGACGCGCTCAGAGACTTAGGCTTAAAACGCATCGCCTATACCTACCGTGAAATTGACACCAATTTTGAAGGCACCTGCGCCGCCATCGACCGGGCCGTCAAACGGGAGATCAGCCAGATGAGCTTGGTAGAGATCAAAAAGCCCGTGCGGCTGTCACTGGATGATGAGGACGAGCCCGTGAAGAAAGGGTATAAGATAACCGTCTCCGGTGAGGACGACGAGTGATGGGATGATCGGTAAATAATACGATTTCTAAAGTATAAAGCTATAAAAGCATCGGTTGATTTTATGGCATGCTGCTTGAAAAAGACAGAAAAAAGACTCGCAGACTATTGGTAGTCTGCGAGTCTTTTTTTATTTTTTGTTTTATTAAATTTAACTGCGTGACCTATTATAACATTAAGTAATGAAAAAAGCATCAACTTTTTTAAAAAATTTAAATAATTTTCTTCTAAGTCGATTTATGTTTATATTTTAACAATAAATAAGATTTTCGTCAATTTTTCTTTTTCCTATTTATAAGGAGGCAAAATGGTCAAAATCTGGTCAAATCAAACAGCCAGAAGCCTTAGTTTTATTACTTTTCTTTATATATTCATTGCCGAATAAAATTTTACAATCTGGTCAGAAAAATGGTCACGTTTCCCTGAAACTTAGTAGGCGTCTGTTATTGGGTCATCTACTCGCAGACTACCAATAGTCTGCGAACAAACGGAGGCCCCAAAATGAGTGCGGGATACGCCATCACGACGTACAAAATACAGCTGAATTACAAGCATTTAGACTGGTTTAAACAAACCCAGTCTCTCTTTGACGCTGTCCTGGCATTCTACTACAAACTGCTCGAGAAGCAGCCCGAAGCACTCAGTCTCTCCAATCAGAATTTACTGCGTCATTTAGAGCTGCAGACCATAAAACAGCGAGACGGCACCCCGCCCGAAACGCCCCTGCCCTTTGAGAAAATCCCCCTGTACTTTAGACGCGCCGCCATCAACGCGGCTATCAGCATGTATAGAAGCTATGTGGGAAAGCTCAAGGCGTGGCAGGAAGGCCCGATAAAAAGCGGAAAGCCCAGCCCGCCAAAGTGTCTGCATATGTCCATGCTCTACTACAAAGGCATGTACAAAGACTTTGATGAAAAAAGCATACTGCTCAAGCTCTACACTGGCAAGACCTGGGCCTGGGTCAAGCACCGTTATACCGGCAGACCCTTTCCAGAAAACGCCGAGCTTATGAGCCCGACCATTGTCGTCAAAAAGAAAAAAGTCATGCTCCACATCCCCGTCAAGGAGATCGTGGAGGACAGTCGGACCGCCAAGGAACGTGTACAGCAAAACGAAAAGTTTGTCGCCGTGGCCTTAACTGGTTCCGACAGTCTCGCAGTTTGTACCACCATCGAAGCAGACGGTCGCGCCACCGCCCCATATTTCATTAAAGGCGGGAAAGAACTGGCCCACCGTAGGAAGCTGCTTTTAGGGTATACCAAACGCGGCATTGCTGGGAATAATACCCCTAGGCTTATAAAGCAACCTGTAGGGAACGCTGCCCTCAGCGTTCCTCAAGAGCAACGACCAAACAAAAAATACTACGACAAAATCACCCGCCTGACCGACCACTACGCCCATGAGGTAAGCCGAAAGATCGTCGATTACGCCATTAAGCAGGGCGCCAAACTCATCGTCCTGCCCGAGCTCAAAGAGAGCTTCGCGCAGGCTCAAAAACCCTACCTGGGCAAAACACCCTATGACTTTATCGGAAGGCGCATCGCCCGATACGTCCAGTACAAAGCCTGGCAAAAAGGCCTGGTCGCCATGACCAGCAAACCCTACTACGCCAGCACACGATGCTTTCACTGCGATGCCCCCATCGCCAGGCATAACACCGAGTATCAGAACCCCAGCGCCAACTTCTATGGCGGAAAGAATTTCGTCTGTAAGGAAGGCCACCGGGGGAGTACGGCGCTGAACAGCGCGAGGAATCTGGGAAAAGGGTTTTATGAGCGGTTTTATTTGGGCGCTGCCTGATAAGAAGAACAAAAAAGTAAATTATAGATTTAATATTTAAATCCTGTGGAGAAATTCATGGGTGTGCTCTTCGTCTATAGGGCCAAAAGTACGGGTTTAGCACCACCTGTTTTTATTTCGCGTCGCATTGTGTTTGTTTTCTACATATTAGGTAAGAAACCAAATACAATGCGATGAAAGTAAAGATTAAAGGATCAAATTTTGATCATGAGTGCTACGAGTTTTAAATTATAAATAATGATGTAATGTAGGGAACGTTGGCCTCAGCGTTTCGAAAAGAGGAACTAGCATGGAAAAGCCCGAAAAAATCTATCTCGCCTCCCCTCACATGGGCGGCGAGGAAATGAAATACATACAGGAAGCCTTTGATACCAATTGGATCGCCCCCCTGGGCAAAAATGTCAACCAGTTTGAAAAAGAAATGGCAGATTACGTGGGAGTAAAAACAGGCGCGGCTTTATCCGCAGGAACAGCCGCCTTACATCTCGGCTTAAAAGCCCTGGGAGTAGGAAAAGGAGACGTGGTTTTCTGTTCCAGCCTGACCTTTTCAGCCAGCGCCAACCCGATTATCTATCTGGGCGCAAAGCCAGTCTTTATCGACAGTGAACCCGAAACCTGGAACATGAGCCCAGAAGCTCTTAAAAAAGCCTATGAGAAATATCCCAATCCCAAAGCTGTGATCATTGTGGATTTATACGGACAAGCCGCCGACTATGAAAAGTTGTCACCCCTATGTAAAGCCCACCACACGCCAATACTGGAAGATGCCGCCGAAGCCTTAGGCGCGACCTATCAAGGGCAGAAGTGCGGCTCCTTTAGCGATCTGTCCGTTCTATCCTTTAACGGCAACAAAATCATCACCACCTCCGGCGGGGGCATGCTCCTCGGAAATGATGAAGCCCTTATCCAGAAAGCCCGCTTCTGGTCCACCCAGTCCAGAGAGAATGAGCGGCATTACGAGCACAAAGAGCTGGGCTACAACTACCGCATGAGCAACATTGTTGCTGGTATCGGAAGGGGACAGTTAAAAGTCCTTGATGAAAGAGTCACAAAGAAAAAGCAAATCTTTGAGACCTATCAAGAAGCATTTAAAGAAATAAATGATATTGAAATGATGCCTGTTTCCGATAAAGGCAAACCCAATTGCTGGTTAAGCTGCATGACCTTAAAACAGGGTAGTAAGATAAAACCATTAGATATTATGCAGGCCTTGGAAAAAGAAAATATCGAATCCCGCCCCATTTGGAAGCCCATGCATCTGCAACCTTATTTTAGGGCTTATGATTTCTTCAGCCATTGTGACTACGATTGGGAGAATGAACAGAGCATTGCAGAAGATATCTTTAACCGGGGCATCTGCCTGCCGAGTGATACAAAGATGACTGAAGAAGATCAGCAGAGAATTATTAACATTATCAAGGCATTCTTTTAAGTAATAACAGTTATGTAGGGAACGACGCCGCGTCGTTCCGATGAAATACAGAGGTTCAAAATGATCTATCAGAAATACGTCAAACGCATACTCGACATCACCCTGTCCGGTGCAGCTATCATCGTGCTGTCGCCCGTGATGGGTGTTACCGCCATTTTGGTTAAAAAGAAACTGGGGAGCCCGGTCATTTTCAAACAGAAGCGGCCCGGCAAGGATGAAAAAATCTTTACGATGTATAAATTCAGAACGATGCTAGATGCAAAAGATAGCAAGGGAAATAATTTGACAGATGAAGAGCGTTTAAAAAGGATCGCACTCCAAAAGAAAGAAGAAAAAAATATTTCAAAAGATGAAAATCGTATAACACCATTTGGAAAGAAAATGCGAGCAATGAGTTTAGATGAATTGCCAGAGCTGTTTAATATCTTTAAAGGAGATATGAGTTTTGTTGGGCCGCGGCCTTTAGTCACAATTTATTTGCCTTATTATAATGAATATGAAAAGAAAAGGCATAACGTACGGCCTGGGTTAACAGGTTTAGCGCAAGTTAACGGAAGAAATGGATTATCATGGAAAGAAAAATTTTATTATGACACACAGTATGTGGAAAATGTAACCTTTATAAAAGATTTAAAAATACTTTTAAAAACGGTTCGTGTTGTCCTTTCCCACAATGATATCGGGCAAGGAGGAGAAAAACCGGAAGCATTTCATATCGTTAGACAAAGAGAACTTAATGATAAATTACAGTAATCGAGAAAAGAGGAATTTTTATGAAAAAAATAGTTATTTTTGGTGCTTCAGGCAATGTAGGATCTTATTTTACCAAATATGCAGCTGAATTTTTTAAGGATTCAGATTTTGAAATTATTGCTTCTGGGAGAAGAAAGACAAATGTTTTTAAGCAGTTTGGTGTGAAATATATTGATGTGGATGTTACAAAATCAAGTGATTTTGATAAACTTCCAAAGGATGATGTTTATGCAGTTATTATGCTGGCAGCCGTGATTCCTTCATATATGAATAATTATAATGCTAAAGCTTATTTAGATACAAATATTATGGGCACGTACAATGTTTTAGAATATTGTCGTAAAAACAATGTGGATAGAATTTTATTTAGTACGACTGTTTTTGATATTTCATTATACGCTGAAGAAGGCATGATATTAAAACCGGATATGCCCAAAAATTTTAGCTACAAAGGAGATCATGCGGTTTATGTTATTTCGAAAAATACAGCCATTGAGTTAATTGAACATTATCATCAGGAGTACGGTATTAAAAAGTTTATTTTTAGATTTCCGACAATTTATGGATACAGCCCTTATCAGTACTATTTCCCAAATGGTGTAAAAACAATGCGTCCCCTATATAAAACCATAAATAACGCAATGGAAGGTAAACCAATAGAAATATGGGGAGATCCAAATTATGCAAAAGATATGGTTCATGTTTATGATTGCGCGCAGATGATGTGTAAAGCGATAAACGTCGATCGGGATGAAGGATTCTATAATGTAGGGACAGGCATTCCAGTTACATTACAGGAGCAATGTGAAACGATCATTGACGTGTTCTCTCCTAAAGATAAACCATCTGAAATTATTTATCATCCCGAAGTATCCAATGGCGGTGGCTTTTTGATGGATATCGAGAACGCAAAAGAGGAGTTAGGTTACGCGCCCGAGTATGACTGTAAAAAACTGTTTGAAGATTACAAAAAAGAAATGAAACTTAATCGCTTTATGGAACTAAGAAAACAAGATTAAAAATATGAAAAAGGAAATCGGCAGTGAATTTTGGACCGTCGAACAGACAGCAGAGAAACAGCATTTATTCAATGCTTTTAAAAGAAATCAACGCTTCTTTTTATCCGGTCGAACAGCTTTGGATTTTCTAATAAAAAATATAAAAGCAAAGAAGCCCATAAGAAAAGCATACCTTCCGTCCTATTGCTGTCACAGCATGATCCAGCCTTTTTTAGATAATGATATCGAAGTAATCTTCTATAATGTTCTCATCGCAGAAAATCGATTAACGATAAAAGTTGATTCCAATATAGAATGTGATCTTTTTTATAGCATTCAATACTTTGGATTCGTTGATGAACAATTGGATGATTTTATAAAAAAAATAAAACAACAGGGAAAACTAATCGTTGAAGATGCCACGCACTCCTTATTCACAGCTAAAGCATTTCATACAGAAGCCGATTATGTTTTTGCAAGCCTGCGCAAATGGACAGGGCTGCCCGGCGGTGCATTGGTATGGTCAAAGGAAACTCTTGGTAATCCAGCATCAAAGATAGATCCCAGCAAAGCATACATTGAAAAGCGGGAAGCCGCCTATCAATTAAAACGTCGATACATTGAGGGCGAACCCATCGAAAAAAACACCTTTTTAACTTTATTCGATGAAGCCGAGCAAATCTTAGGCAAGGATTATCGCAGCTACGGCTGTGGTCAGGAAATAAAAGAACAAATTGAGCATTTAGATATTGCAAAAATTAAAAAGAAACGACAAGAAAATGCAGCTTTTCTCTGTGGAAAATTGAGATTTTGTGAAAGTATTGAGTTGCTTTACAAAGAAATAAAACAGGATGATTGCCCTTTGTTCATTCCGATTATCGTAAAAAAACATCAGAGAGATCCATTAAGAGCATTTTTAATCCAGCAGAATATTTATTGTCCGATCCACTGGCCAATTTCACCAATGCACAAGCTAAATGTGGGAACAGAAGCACTTTATAAAAATACACTCAGCTTAGTGTGCGACCAACGATATGACATAGAAGATATGGCATTGATTGTCAATGCGATCATACAATTTTTTGAAAGGAAATAAAATGAGTCAATTAGAAATCATCACAAGCGATCAAGCAGAAGAATGGAATAAAATTGTCAAATCATTTAAAAATCATGACGTTTATTATCTCATTGATTATGTAAAAGCCTTTCAAATCCACGGAGATGGAGAACCGGTTCTTATCTTTTATCATGATCATGACTTTAAAGCAATGAATGTGACCATGAAACGAGATATTGGCCGCTCGCCTAATTTAGTCAACAAAATTCCCATTGACACATATTATGATTTCACAACCCCTTATGGTTATGGTGGCTTTCTAGTTGAAGGGACACAGACAAAAGAAAACATAGAAACACTAAATCGTATCTACTGTGAATATTGTATTGAACATAATATCGTTTGTGAGTTTGTCCGCTTTCATCCTGTTTTGGAAAATGCCAGATCGCTGACCGATTTTTATGAAGTGACAGAATTGGGAGAAACCATTCTGATGGATCTAAATAATCAGGAAGTAATCTGGAGAAACATCACCAGCAAAAACAGGAACATGATCCGCAAAGCCCAAAAATCCGGTGTCAAGATTTACTGGGGACGTAATCCGGAACTGTTTGAAATTTTTACAGATATTTATAATAAAACAATGGATAAAGACAAGGCAGATTCCTACTACTATTTTAAACCAAGTTTTTATAAAAGTGTCCTTGACGATTTAAAAGATAACAGTCTGATTTTCTACGCACAATTGGAAAATGAGATCATTGCAATGTCAATTATTCTGTTCTGCAACCAACAGATGCACTATCATTTGTCCGCCTCGAGACAAGCTTATTTAAGGTATGCGCCGACCAACCTTCTTCTTTATGAAGTGGCCTGTTGGGGGGCAGAAAATGGGTTTAAAACTTTACATTTAGGCGGGGGGCTAGGGTCTTGCGAGGACAATTTGTATAAATTTAAGAGTGCTTTTAACCGAAATTCAGATGTGAGGTTTTCGATTGGCAAAAGAGTCTTTTTAGAAAAAGAATACCAAGCGTTTAATGAAAAAATAGATATTGGTGAAAGTTCTTTTTTCCCTTTGTATAGGAGTTGATCAGTGTGAATATTCTTTTTTTATCACTTTCAGACTTTGATTCATTAAAAAAATCAGGTATATACACCGATATATTACGTTCTTTTTCCAATAAAGGTCGTTGTGTATACGCTGTTTCACCGGCAGAAAAAAGAAATAAGGTTGAAACACAGACAATTATAAATGATAACGCTCAAATACTAAAAGTTAAAATCGGCAACATCACCAAATGCGGCTTAATCGAAAAAGGCATCTCAACCCTCAGGATAGAAGCCCAGTATATCAAAGCCATCAAAAAATATTATGCCGATGTTCACTTTGACTTGATCCTCTACTCCACGCCACCGATCACCTTTGGAAAAGTTATTGAGCACATTAAAAAAAGAGACCACGCCAAATCCTATCTTTTGCTGAAAGACATCTTTCCGCAAAACGCAGTAGATCTGGGCATGTTTTCCTCAAAAGGGTTACTCCACACCTTTTTCAAACGCAAGGAGAAAAAGCTCTATGACCAGTCTGACTTTATCGGTTGCATGTCTCAAGCCAACGTGAATTATCTCTTAAAACACAACTCATGGATCGACCCGAAAAAAGTAGAGATCTGCCCCAACAGCATTGAACCGATAACCATTGAAAAAGATGAGACAATAATCCGGAAGGTCCGCGAAAAATACAGCATTCCCATGGATAAAACCATTTTTATCTACGGCGGCAATCTTGGCAAGCCCCAGGGTATGGAGCATATCATCGCCTGCCTGAAAGCCTGCGCTGACCATCCGAGGGCTTACTTTGTCATTGCCGGCTCAGGAACCGAATATACAAAACTAAAAGGATTTTTGGATCAAACACCTTTATCCAACGTCCAGCTTTTATACCAATTGCCAAAAGAAGACTACGAGCTGCTCGCCAACACCTGTGACGTAGGCTTGATTTTTCTAGACCATCGCTTCACCATCCCCAACTTCCCGTCACGTCTCCTGTCTTACATGCAGGCATCTATGCCTGTATTAGCCTGTACCGATGTCCACACCGATATCGGGCTGATCATTGAACAAGGACAGTTTGGTTACTGGTGTGAAAGCCGGGAAGCAGAAAGTTTTAAAGAAAAAATTGATCAGCTGTGTGCAGAAGAAGAAAAACTTTCCGAGATGGGCGAAAATGCAAGGGCTTATCTGGAAACCCACTATACCGTTGATCAAACCTATGAAATTATTATGAAACATTTTGAACAGGAAGGACCAGAAAATGTTTGAAGGAGAAACCCTACTCATCACCGGTGGCACAGGCAGCTTTGGCCACGCCGTGCTCAACCGCTTTTTAAAAACCAACATCAAAGAAATCCGCATTTTCTCAAGGGATGAGAAAAAACAGGATGACATGCGCCATCAGTACAATGATGACAAAATCAAATATTACATCGGGGATGTGCGGAACCTTCAAAGCCTCAAAGACGCCGTACATGGCGTGGATTACGTCTTCCACGCCGCCGCCTTAAAGCAGGTGCCCTCCTGCGAGTTCTTTCCCATCGAGGCCGTCAGGACCAACGTCATCGGCACTGACAACGTGCTGACCGCTGCCATCGAAGAGGGCGTCAAAAAAGTCATCTGTCTGTCCACTGACAAGGCCGCCTATCCCATCAACGCCATGGGCACCTCCAAAGCCATGATGGAAAAAGTTTTTGTGGCAAAATCAAGAACCGTTGACCCGGAGAAGACCCTGATCTGCGGCACCCGCTACGGGAACGTCATGTGCTCCCGGGGCTCCGTGATCCCCCTGTTCATCGAACAGATCAAAAACGGCCAGGCCCTGACCATCACCGAACCCAAAATGACCCGTTTCATCATGAGCCTGGAAGAAGCCGTGGAGCTCGTCCTCTTCGCCTTCGAGCACGCTGAGAACGGGGACATCATGGTCCAGAAAGCCCCGGCCTGCACCATCGAAGTGCTGGCACAGGCCGTCAGAGAACTCTTCCACGCCGACAACGAAATCAAGATTATCGGTATCCGCCACGGTGAAAAAATGTACGAGACCCTTCTAACCAACGAAGAGTGCGCCCACGCCATCGACATGGGCGACTTCTTCCGCGTCCCAGCCGATAAACGGGATTTAAACTACGATAAATATTTCAAAGAAGGCGACCAGAAACGCACCGAGCTCACCGAGTTCAACTCCGACAACACCGAGCTGTTAAATGTAGAACAGGTCAAAGAAAAGCTTTTGAGTTTAGAATACATCCGCAATGAACTCGCCGAATGGGAAGCGAGGTAAAAACATGAAAATACTCATCACCGGCGCCAGAGGATTCATTGGAAAAAACCTCATCGTCGAGCTTAACAATATCAAAGAAAAGAAAACAAACCGATATCCCGGCATCGATCCTGACACCCTGGAAATCCTGCCCTTTGATGTGGACACCGACCCCAGTCTCTTAGAGACCTATACCCAGGAATGTGACTTCGTGTTCCATCTGGCCGGCGTCAACCGTCCCAAAGACCCAGCAGAATACAAAGCCGGCAACTTCGGCTTTACCAGCACATTATTAGATTTATTAAAAAAGGCCAACAACAAAGCCCCCGTCATGCTCGCCTCCTCCATCCAGGCCGCCCTTGACAACCCCTACGGCACGAGCAAAAAAGCTGGGGAAGACCGGCTCTTTGACTACGGTAGAGAAAACAACGTCAAAGTCCTCGTCTACCGGTTTCCCAACGTGTTCGGCAAATGGTGCCGCCCCAACTACAACAGTGCTGTGGCCACCTTCTGCCACCACATCGCAAGCGGTCAGCCCATCCAGGTCAACGATCCCGAGGTGATGCTGTATCTCGTCTACATCGACGACGTGGTCGAAGAGTTGATCGGCGCCCTGTGCGGCAGAGAACACCGGGAAGAAAAAGAACAAGTCAAAGCCTTCAAAGACGATGTCATCAACGTCGTGAAAATCAACAGAGAACGCGTCGCGACCGGAAAGCAGTTCTGCACCGTGCCCGTATCCTACAAAGTCAAGCTGGGAGACGTCGCTCAGTTAATTAAGTCCTTTAAAGAAGGACGGGAAAAGCTCCAGGTCCCCGACCTGTCCGACACCTTCACCAAGAAGCTCTACGCCACCTACCTGAGCTACCTGCCAACGGATCAGTTCAGCTATCCCTTAAAAATGAACGTGGACAGCCGCGGCTCCTTCACCGAGTTCATAAGAACCCCCGACCGGGGCCAGGTGTCCATCAACATCTCAAAGCCCGGCATCACCAAAGGCCAGCATTGGCACCACACCAAAAACGAAAAGTTTCTGGTGGTCAAAGGAAAAGGGCAAATCCAGTTCCGAAAAGTCATAAACGATCAAGAAGATAGCGAAAAAGAGGAAGAAGCCGTCATCAGCTACCAAGTCACTGGCGACAAGCTCGAAGTCATCGACATTCCCACAGGCTATACCCATAACATCATCAACGAAGGCGATGAGGACATGGTCACCGTCATGTGGGCCAGCGAAGCCTTCGACCCCGAAAAGCCCGATACCTACTTTTTAGAAGTGTAAAAATAAAAGAAAAAAGAAAGCAAGAGAAAAGATGGAAAAACTCAAACTCATGACCATTCTAGGCACACGGCCCGAGATCATAAGACTCTCCGCCACCATCAAAAAATGCGATCAGTACTTTAACCATATTCTCGTCCACACCGGACAAAACTGGGACTACACCCTAAACCAGGTCTTCTTTGAAAACCTGGGCCTGAGAGCCCCCGACCACTACCTGGACAGCGTGGGCAAAGACCTGGGCGAGACCATGGGAGGCATCATCGCCAAATCCTATGAGATCTTAAACAAAGAAAAACCCGACGCCCTGTTAGTCCTCGGTGACACCAACTCCGCCCTGTCCGCCATCAGCGCCAAGCGCCTCAAGATCCCCATCTTCCACATGGAAGCCGGCAACCGGTGCTGGGACTGGAACGTGCCCGAAATGGTCAACCGCACCATCGTGGACCACATCGCCGACATCAACCTGCCCTACACCGAGCACTCCAGACGCTACCTCTTAAACGAAGGCATGGACGGAAAGACCATCTTCGTGACCGGCAGCCCCATGCGCGAAGTGCTCAGAGACCATGAGCAGGAGATCGAGAATTCTAAAGTTCTTGAGACGCTGAATCTTAAGCCAAAAGCATACTTTCTGCTCTCCGCCCATCGGGAAGAGAACATCGACAATGAGGATAACTTTATGTCCCTGATGGAAGCTGTCAACAACATCGCCGAAAAGTATCAGATGCCTGTCATCTACTCCACCCACCCGCGGAGCAAGAAGATCATCGAGAAGCGGGGATTCAAGTTTCATCCTTTAGTCACAAACATGAAGCCCTTTGGCTTCTTTGACTACAACAAGCTTCAGAAGAACGCTTATTGCGTGCTTTCCGACTCCGGGACCCTGTCCGAGGAGAGCGCCATGCTGGATTTTCCAGGTGTGCTCATCCGAACATCCACCGAGCGCCCAGAAGTCTTAGACAAAGGCACCATGGTTATCGGTGGGATCACCGGAAGAGAAGTGGAGCAGGCCGTGGAGCTGGCGGTACAGATGGATGAAAATAAGGAAGAGACTGTGATGGCTGAGGATTACGCGGACACCAACGTGAGTGTGAAGGTGGTAAAGGTGATTCAGAGTTATGCGGGGATTGTGAAGAAGACGGTGTGGGGAAGAGAATGAGTATATCAATTGCAATGGCCACATATAATGGTGAGAAGTACATAAAAGATCAATTGGATTCAATTTTAGTACAGTTAGGAAAAGATGATGAAATAATAATTTCGGATGATAAGTCTACAGACCAAACGACAGAAATTATAAAAAAATATATAAAAGAAGATTCTCGTATAAAGCTTTTAGAGGGGCCACAAAAGGGTTTTGTTAAAAATTTTGAAAATGCACTTTTAAATTGTAGCAATGAGATTATTTTCTTGTGTGATCAAGACGATATATGGTTGGAGAATAAAAAAGAAAAAGTTTTAGAAACCTTTGAAAAAGAAGAAGTTAATTTAGTGATGCATGGATACAATATTTTGAAAAACAATAAAATTGAGAAAGTATTTCAGAAAACTCATAGAGGAGTTTTTTTAAATATGATAGACAGTTCATATGTGGGGTGTTTAATGGCTTTTAAAACAGAATTTATAAAAAAATATCTTCCCTTTCCATCAGGGCTTATGGCACATGACCAATGGATAGGCCTATGTGCAGAAAGAGAAAAAGGCATTTTATTCATAGAAGACGTACTTATACATCATAGGATTCATAACAGTAATCAGACAAAAAAGTTAAGTCTTATCAACAAAATTCTTTTTAGAGTAAAAATGATAAAAATTTATATTGAGTATTTCATAAAAAATAACTCTGTTACTAAGTAGAAAAGATTAAAGGTATTAATGTGATATATTTATACAGTTTTTCAATTATTATATTAAATTTATTTGCTATTGTATTAAAAAAAAATAGTAAACTTATTATATTAATTACAATATTAGCTTCGTGCATTTTTTTTGCTGGTAATTACAATAATCCGGATTACTTTACTTATTCTGAACAATATAGTTTAGTGTCCACTTCGCCTAAAAATATTATTTTTTATCGAAATAAACAATATGGATTTTATTTCTTAATGAAAATATTTGTTCAATTAGGTCTCGAATATAATCAATTTTTATTTTTTATAGCTTTAGCATGTATGCTTCTGATTAATAGTACTGTGCAGAAATATGTAAAAAACCCCCATATTTATTACATTTTGTTTTTTATTTTTCCATTTCTTTTGTGTATTGTTCAAATAAGAAACTTTATAATTATGGCAATTTTAGTTTATGCACTAAGATATTTAATAGATAGCTCTAAAAGTAATAACATAAAATATATTATTTGCATTTTAGTAGCATCATCTTTTCATACTGTAGCACTTGTTTATTTGATTTTGCTTTTTAATAACAAAATTGATTATAAAAAAAATTCTAAATATTTTGTAATAGGTATTGTAATATTATCAATAATAATTGTTGTTACAAAAAATACCTCACTAAATTTCATTACAAATTCAATCAGTTCAATTCTTGGTACAGATGATGGAAGTCGTACATTGAGTAGTAGAACGACATATGAATTTTTGGGGCCACTTTTTTTTCAAAGCATTACAACATTGCTGTTTATTTGGGCTAAAAAAATAAATGATTCAAATTTAGATTTAAAGGACAAGAATATATTCACAAAGATTTACTGGTGTAACATTATATCTTTTTCGTTCTTACCTTGTTTTATGATATCAACTATTTTTGCGAGGATTATAATTAACATGCTGCCGATATATTATATAAGTTTAATAAATACTGTTTTTTTAACTAAAAGAAATTCATTGGAAAGAATACTTTTTGTATTGTGTACTTTTGTATTAGTTTTTCTATTTTTTTACTGGTTTATTTATCGTAATTATAGTGATAGCATTTTTTATTCTGTTTTTAAATACAATGCTGGAATAAATATTCTTTTATAATAATATTGCTTTTTTTAGTTGTAGATAATATGAGGTGAGAGATGTGCAAAAAAGTTTCTGTGATCATCCCAATATTTAATGCAGAAAAATATTTGGAAGAGTGCCTGAATAGTATAATTACTCAGACATACAATAGTTTAGATATTATTTTAGTGAATGATGGCTCTAGTGATAAAAGTTTGGAAATATGTAATAAATATGAATTAGAAGACAAGCGTGTTAGGGTGTTTACACAAAATAATCAAGGAGTGAGTGTTGCTAGAAATTTAGGTTTAGATCATATAAAGGGTGAATACGTGACTTTCTCCGATAGTGATGATATATGGGAGAAAAGCGGCGTTGAAAAATTAGTGCTCTCTATAGAAAAAAACAATACGGATTTAGCAGTTGGAGCCTATAATTTATATGATCACATAAAAAAAAGTAAAACAAAAGTATCCTATTTAGATAAAGAAGTTTATTCAATTAAAGACTATTTATATTTTTTAAATAGGGGAAAGACATCTCCCTTTTTTGGATCACAATGTAATAAGTTATATAAAAAAGAAATAGTCAATACGGTAAGGTACAAAGAAGGAGTTTCCTATGCTGAAGATTACTTATTTAATCTTGGGATTCTAAAGAAGGTTCACACGATTTCTAATGTGGAAGAAGCAATATATAACTATCGACAATCCAGAGAAAATGCACTAAGTGGAAGTCAATCCTGTGATATTTTAGAACATTGGGAAGCGAACAAAATAGTTTATAAAGAAACAAAAAAATTGTTTCAACTGCATGATGGTCTCAAAATATTTGATGATTTTGGATTTTTAGTGGCAATGATACACGAGACGTTAGCAACTGGATTTATCTGCAATAAAAAAACTAATTTTAAATATAAAAAAGAAGTTATAAATAAAATTTTGGAAGATGAAATTTTAAAAAAATATTGCTGTTTAACAAAATTCACACAAAAAAATTGGTTAATACGTTATTGTTATAAGTATAAGAAACCACTTATATTAGCTCTTTTTTATGATGTTGGAATAAAAATCAAATATTAAGGTTCAATTCAGTAGTTTAAAATACTCAGAAACTTTATAAGGAATGTTTATTTATGAAAAAAATATCGATAATTTTAATTTCATATAATCGGGGTTATGAAATTGAAAAAACAATAAAAAGTATTGTTAATCAAAAGTACAAAAATTTAGAGCTTATTATCATTGATGGTGGTTCCAGTGATAATACACAGGAAATAGTAGGAAAATATGAAGATTATATCACTCAATTCATCTCTGAACCAGATGATGGAATTTATAATGCGCTTAATAAAGGTTTGAAAAAAATTTCGGGTGATATTATTTTGTTTTTTACAACCGGAACGCTATTATTACCGAATGTTTTAAAGATGGTAGATGATTGTTTTGACGAAACATGCGATGTTCTATACGGTAATTGTGTTTTAAATGACTGTTTTTCTAATAAGTATTTTTTATCTCGCCCATTACCATTATCTCAATTAAAAAGCTGTGGAAGTGTTTTTAATACAGAAAGTACTTTTTACTCAAAACGAATTGTTGAAAATGGTTTTCTCTTTGATGAATCTTATAAAATTGCGAGTGATTTTGACTTGAATTTGAGATTGTACCTTTCTAAGTATAAATTTAAATACATTGACAAAGAAATAGCTATATTTCAATTAGGGGGAATTTCTTCAACTGAAGGTCCAGAACTGTTTAAAGAATTTTATAAAATTTTAAAAAAAAATAATTGCGAAACAAAACATATTAAACGAGTATACCTAAAAGCAGTAATTGCAAAAAGATTAAAAAGAATAAAACTTTTTGATTTAACTATTAAACTATACCTCATTATAAAACCCCAAAAAAATGAAGACAATAAGGTGGAATACGATATATCGAAATTAGAAAAGGAATGGCTATGAAAATAATCCTATTATCCGGCGGCTCCGGTACACGCCTCTGGCCATTGTCCAACGAAGCCCGCTCCAAACAGTTCTTAAAAATACTCAAAAACGAAAAAGGCGACCATCAGTCCATGGTACAGCGTGTATACGGTCAGCTTAGGAAAGCCGGTCATGAAGACATTCTCGTTGCCACCAACGTCAATCAGGCCGACTCCATCCGCACCCAGATAGGGCAGGATATCAGCATTGTGATTGAACCCGAACGCCGCAACACCTGGCCTGCCATCGCTCTTGCAGCAGCACATCTTTATTTTAAAGAAGGTTGTGTTCATGACGACGTTGCAGTTGTCTTACCCATTGATCCTTATGCGGAGGATCGTTACTTTGAACTACTTAACCATTTGGAAGCGGTCATTGACAATGGTTTTGCCGATATTGCCCTGATGGGCGTTAAGCCTACCTTCCCAACGGCAAAATACGGCTATATCATTCCCGATCCCGATCATGAAATTCAGATGGCGGTACAGAACGAAACCGGCAGCGCCCGTGCCGTTCAGTATTTTAAAGAAAAACCATCGGTAGAAGAAGCGACCGATCTGATCAACCATAAAGGTGCTCTTTGGAACTGCGGCGTTTTCGCTTTTAAGGTAGGCTACCTGATGGATAGACTGGCTGAAAACATTGATTTCTCAAGTTATGAGGATGTCTTAAACAGCTACGGCCAGCTGAAAAAAATCAGCTTTGATTATGAGGTCGTTGAAAAAGCAGAGAGGGTAGCCGTTGTCAAGTATGACGGCATCTGGAAAGATCTTGGCACCTGGAACACCCTTTGTGACCATGTGACCGAGACCACAACCGGCAATGTCGTTTTATCCGATACGAGTAAAAATACGCATGTCATCAATGAGCTCGATATTCCCACTGTGGTCATCGGTATCGAAGAGGCCGTTGTTGTGGCCACACACGATGGTATTCTTGTTTCAGATAAAAAGGAAAGCAGCTATATTAAAGAATATTTGGGTGATAAAGCGCTGAGACCCATGGTCGAAAAAAGACCTTGGGGGAAATATTACGTCCTGGAACATAGTGAGCATGAAGACGGCTCTTGCTGTATCACCAAAAAATTAACGGTAAAGGCCGGTAAGAATATCAGTTATCAGTATCATCAAAAAAGAAGCGAAGTATGGACCATTGTTGAAGGAACAGGAATTTTTGTCCTTAATGATACGCTGCAGGTTGCCAAACCAGGATCCGTTTTTAAGATTGATGTTGGAGATAAACATGCGATGCGCGCTGTCGAAGATTTAACAATGATCGAGGTACAAATCGGGACAGAATTAATCGAAGAAGATATTGTCCGGATTGAAAAGAACTGGGATAAAATTTTGTTGATGTGTAACGCTTTAAGTAAAAGTGACAAAGATCAGACAATGAATACTGGAGAATAGAGGATGAAAAAAGCACTTATAACAGGCATTAATGGACAGGACGGCTCCTATCTGGCAGAATTTTTGTTGGAAAAAGGCTATGAGGTATATGGAACACTGAGACGAAGCTCGGTCAATACAACCGAGAGAATCCGACATTTATTAGATGAAAGCAATTTAGAAAAACACCAGAACCCTAAAAAGATTCATCTCGTCTATGGTGATTTAACGGACTCGCTCAATGTGACCAGAATTATCAAAGAAATTGAACCTGATGAAATTTATAATTTAGCCGCTCAATCGCATGTGGCCGTTTCCTTTGATGAGCCAGAATATACGGCCAATGCGGACGGGGTTGGTACGCTGCGGATTTTAGAAGCCGTTCGAATTTTGGGGCTGGAAAAGAAAACACGCATCTATCAAGCATCGACATCTGAGCTTTATGGGAAAGTTGAAGAAATTCCCCAGACGGAGAATACCCCCTTTCACCCACGCTCACCTTATGCGGTCGCAAAGATGTACGCATTCTGGATTACAAAGCATTACCGCGAAGCGTATCATCTTTTTGCTTCAAACGGTATTTTGTTCAACCACGAATCCGAGCGTCGGGGAGAAACCTTTGTGACACGTAAAATTACCCTTGCGGCAGCCAGAATCGCACAGGGTTTACAGGATAAGCTGTACTTAGGCAATTTATCATCAAAACGCGACTGGGGTTACGCTAAAGATTATGTGGAGTGTATGTGGAAAATTTTACAATATGATAAATCGGAAGACTTTGTCATCGCCACCGGAGAAACGCATACAGTAAGAGAATTCTGTACATTAGCGTTTAAAGGTGTGGGAATTGATATTGAATGGAACGGTGAGGGGATTGAAGAAAAAGGAATCGATACTAAAACGGGAAAGACAGTTGTAGAAGTAAGTAAAGCATTTTTTAGACCTGCGGAGGTTGATCTTTTATTGGGAAATCCGAGAAAAGCTAAAGAAAAATTAGGGTGGAATCCCAGACAAACAAGCTTTGAGGAATTAATCGGTTTAATGGTTAAACATGATTTGGAATATGTTAAGAGGTAATTATGGAAATAAATTATTCATTGTCAAACGATACTTGGAATAACGAAGAACTTTCTGTTGCCAAAAAGGTATTGGATTCTAAATATTTTAGTATGGGCAATAATGTTCAAAATTTTGAAAAAGCCTTTGCAGAGAAATTTGGCTCAAAATATGCGGTCATGTCAAATTCTGGCTCATCAGCCAATTTGCTGGCCATAGCAGCGCTCGTTTATTCAGGGAGATTAAACAAAGGGGATGAGGTGATTGTACCGGCTGTTTCGTGGAGCACGACCTATTTTCCAATATCGCAGTTAGGCCTTAAACTAAATTTTGTCGATATTGACCGGCAGACTTTAAATATTGATCTGAATCAGGTAGAAAGAGCCATTACTTCTGAAACAAAAGCGATTTTTGCTGTAAATTTATTGGGGAATCCAAATGAATTTGAGTGTTTAAAAGATATTTGCCATAGCAACAATTTAATTTTAATTGAAGATAACTGCGAGGCAATGGGTGCGGAATATGAAGGAAAAAAAACAGGAACACTTGGCTTGTTAGGCACATTTTCAACCTATTTTTCTCATCATATTTGTACTATGGAGGGCGGCGTTACGGTTACAGACGACGAGGAATTATATCATTATATGCTGTCAATTCGTTCCCATGGATGGACAAGGCATTTACCACAAAACAGTAGAATTTATTCTAAAGAGAGCAACGATTTTTATGAAAGCTTTAATTTTATTGTACCCGGATACAATGTAAGGCCTTTAGAAATTGAAGCGGCGGTAGGTATTGAACAACTAAAAAAATTAGATCAATTTATTGAACAGCGAAGACAAAATGCTGGATTGTTTTTAAATGAAAGCAGAAAATATCCGATGCTACAGCCACAAAAGGAAGTTGAGAAATCATCATGGTTTGGTTTTGCTGTTGTTCTGTGTGATGAGATGCAAGGCAAACGAAATCTATTGATTGAACAATTCAGGCAAAATGGAATAGAGGTTCGCCCCGTTGTGGCTGGAAATTTTACGCGACAGAGAGCATTGAAATATCTGGATTATAAAATCACTGGAGATTTAAAAAATGCAGAGTATATTCACGAAAATGGTTTTTTTGTCGGCAATCATTCAACTCCGATGGACAAGGAATTCAGGCTTTTCTGGAAAGTGATAAAAGAGGTCATTCATGGATAAAAAAGCTAAAATCTATGTAGCAGGACATCAGGGGATGGTTGGTTCTGCTATTGTAAGGTGCTTGGAAGAACAGGGGTATTTGAATCTAGTTTTAAAAACACATTCTGAGCTTGATTTAACGAACCAAGACAATGTTAATGCGTTTTTTGAAAATGAAAGCCCGGAATATGTTTTTTTAACTGCCGCAAAAGTAGGAGGCATAAAAGCAAACGCTGATTTAATAGCGGATTTTTTAATGGTAAACCTGCAAATACAAAACAATGTTTTATCAGCGGCGCATAAATATAAAGTAAAGAAGCTTTTGTTTACAGCAAGTGCCTGTATATACCCTAAAAATTGTGAACAGCCGATCAAAGAAGAAGCCCTGCTAACAGGAAAACTAGAACCTACAAATGAAGGATACGCTTTGGCTAAAATTGCAGGATTAAAAGCGTGCTATTATTATAATAAGCAATATGGAACAAATTTTATAACAGCAATGCCCGCAAACGCTTATGGCATCAATGATCACTTTGACACAGAAAATGCACATGTCATTCCTTCATTAATCAAACGCTTCCACCAAGCAAAAATAGATCATATATCAGAAGTCGAAATGTGGGGAACCGGAAAGCCGCTCAGAGAGTTCTTATATGTTGATGATCTCGCTGACGCATGTGTTTTTTTAATGGAGCATTATGACAAGGATGAATTTATAAATATTGGTACTGGTGAAGAGATATCCATGCATGAATTAGCAATGTTGATCAAAAAAGTTGTTGGATATGACGGCAATATTGTTTTTGACACAAGCAAGCCTGATGGCATGATGCGAAGAATCGTCGATAGTTCAAAAATTACGGCGCTTGGATGGAAAAGAAAAACGGATTTGCAGACTGGAATACAAAGCGTCTACGATTGGTATTTAAAAAATGAATAAAAACGCTAAAATATATATCGCAGGACATCGGGGATGTGCTGGAAGTGCTTTGATTAGAGATTTAAAAAAGAACGGATATCAAAATCTTATTTTAAAAACACATAAAGAATTGGATCTTACAAACCAAAATCAAGTAAATCTTTTTTTTGAAACAGAAAAGCCAGAATTTGTTTTTTTCTGTGCTGCGCGAATTGGAGGGATAAGCGACAAAATTAAATATCCGTGTGAATTTATCATGGATAACTTAAAAATGGAAACAAATGTTATTAATGCAGCCCATGAGTACAAAGTAAAAAAATTATTATTTATGGGTAGTTCATTTGTTTATCCCAATGATTTAGAAAATGCAATTAGCGAGGATAAACTTTTAGCTGGTACTCCGGGTGCTGTCGATGAACCATATATTATTGCTAAAATATGTGGTGTTAAATTATGTGAATATTATAGAAAACAATACGGAGATTTTTTCTTTTCGGTTATGCCTTGTGTATTTTATGGTGAAAATGATAATTTTAATTCAGAAAAAGCAACCTTAATTCCTTCAATGATGCGCCGTATGTATAATGCTTTTATAAATAAAGAATCAGAATTTTTAATTTGGGGTACGGGAAGACCGGTAAGAGAATTCTTATATGTTGATGATATTGCAGATGCCTGTATCTTTTTAATGAAACAGGATTTTGATTATTCTTTTATTAATTTAGGTAATGGTGGTAAAGAAGTTTCGGTATACGAAACAGCTGAATTATTGAAAGAAATTATAGGATATCAAGGCACATTAAAATTTGATACACAAAAACCAGATGGTATGTATCGTAAAACATTAGATTCGTCTTTGCTTTTCAGTCTTGGATGGAGACCACAGATTTCTTTAAGAGAAGGTTTGACCAAAACATATCTATATTTTTTAGAAAATGAGGCGGTAAAAAATGAATAAAGAAATGACCATATTATCAAAAAATGAATTAGAAGATAAAGCAAAACAATTGCGATTGATGACTTTAAAATTGTGCTGCAATGTCGGCTCCGGCCATATTACATCAGGATTTTCGTGTACTGAATTGATGGTGGCTTTGTTTTATACAGATATTATCCAGTATAAACCAAATAATCCCGAATGGGAAGAACGAGACCGTTTTATTTTAAGCAAAGGACATTCCAGTACAATTTTGTATCCTGTGTTGGCAGACTTGGGTTATTTTGCTAAAGAAGAACTGGATAAGTGTATGCAACCTCAGGCAATGCTAGGTCTTTTGCTCAAGCAGGCAGTTCCCGGTGCAGAAATTTCTTCAGGTTCTCTGGGTGTAGGGTTTGGCGTAGCAGCCGGAATCGCGCTTGGAAATCGTCTTAATCGAAATAAAGGATTGGTGTTTACAATGCTTGGCGATGGAGAGTGCCACGAGGGCGGCATTTGGGAAACAGCCATGTTTGCAGCGCATTATGGTTTAAATAATCTAATTGCAATTGTTGATCGTAATTATATGTGTTGTACAGATTTTACGGAATCACTGTTATCCTTAGGCGATTTTGAAGAAAAATGGAAAGCCTTTGGGTGGGAAACCCAAGTGATTAATGGCCATAATTTTGATGAAATTATTGAATCTTTTGAAGGCGTACATAGTCGGCGGTCGAAAAAGCCACTGGTAATTATTGCTGAAACAGTAAAAGGTAAAGGGGTTGACTTTATCGAAAATGTTCCATTAATGCATGGGACAGCCTTATTTGGAGCGGATATTGATAAAGCAAGGAAACAAATTTTGGAGAAAAAATAAAATGAATGCAAATTTAAGAGATACATTCTGGGATGTGATTTATGAGCGGGCACGAAACGATAGTGATATTGTCATTGTTTCAGCTGACTTGGGGGCTGCTTCTCTAGATAAATTCCGTAGAGATATGCCTGCCCAGTTTATTTCGGTAGGAATTGCTGAACAAAATGCGATAACCGTGGCTGCTGGTTTAGCGCTATCTGGTAAAAAAGTGTTTGTATATGCCTGTGTCCCATTCATAGTCTTACGATGTTATGAACAAATACGTCTTTTAATTAGTGGTATGAAATTGCCAATAACCATTGTTGGACAGGGAATGGGCTACAGCTTTGCAGAATACGGACCGACCCATCATATTGTTGAGGATGTTGGAGCGATGCGAATGTTACCAAATATGAATATTTTCTCTTTATCCGATAACTGCTTGACCCAAAAAGTTGCCGAATACACACTCGCATCGGATGAAGGTGCATATGTGCGTGTGGATAAAGCCACACCAGAAAACATTTATAAAAATACTGAATTAATTGATTTAGATAAAGGCTTTTATCGTTTTGGAAACATTGAAAAGACGCTTTTAATCGCAATTGGAAGCACTGTGAAAACGGCTCTGGAAGTACAACAGATTTTAAAAGAAAAAAGTGTCAGCATAATAGATATGTTTCGAATTATGCCCGATAAACAAGCGCTTATTAAAGAACTTCAAAATTACGATAAAATTATAACACTCGAGGAGCATTCATACCCTTGTGGTATGGGATCAATGATATGTGAAATCATTATGGATAATGGAATTAATACAAAAGTAAAAAGAATAGCTCTTGACCATAGTCAAGGCTATTGTTATGAATACGGTGGTCGTGAGCATATGCATTGTTTAAAAGGGATTGATGCTGCATCGGTTGCGGAAAAGATAGAAAAATTTTAAATACAAAAAAATGGATGGTTCTTAATGGCAATACAAATAGGAAAAAAGGATGTAATTTGGAGTTATTTGGGATATTTCTTTAATCTAGGAACGAATGTCCTCTTAATGCCGTTCATACTACGATTAGTTCAGGGAAATGAACTGGGGCTTTGGTATACATTTTTAAGTGTGGGAGCATTGGTCAATTTGCTTGACTTTGGATTTAGTCCTACATTAATACGGAATATCACTTATGCTTGGAGCGGAGTTTCAGAAATAAAGAAAGAAGGTTCTTCAGCAATTTCTAATACAGAGCCAAATTATGTTCTTTTTTTCCAAGTATTATCAGCATGTAAATATGTAAGCTTGATTATTGCAGGGTTAGCTTTGGTTATTATGCTAACAATTGGCAGCGCTTATATTATGTTCATTTCTGCCAATATGTCATTTGCTGTATATGCACCTGCGTGGGTTATCTATAGCTTTGCCGTATTCTTAAATATTTTTTACAATTATTGGACAACTTCGCTAAAGGGAATTGGTGACATTAAGCAGGCACAAATTTCAGTAATTTGTTCTAAGCTGGTTCAAATTTTGGTGTCATTGATAGGATTGTTTTTAGGAGGAGGCATTATTGCTCTTTCTTTAGCATATATGTTAAGTGGTTTTGTGTTACGTTTTTTATCAAAACAATTTTTATTTCGAAATAAGCAAGTTTCAGAAAATCGAAAAAAGATTTCAGGTTCAATAAAGATTGATGAGGTAAAAAGATTAATACAAAAAATTTGGTACAATGCTAAAAAAACAGGAATTGTTAATTTATGTGCTTTCGTTGTAACGCAGGGCAACACTTTAATATGTTCTGCTTTTATTGGATTGGAAGCTACAGCGTCTTATGGATTGTGTATGCAATTAGTAGCGGTCATACAAGGTGTTGCACAAATCTTCTTTGCCACCAATGAGCCTAAAATGATTAATACCAAAATTAGTGGAAATACTAAAAAAAGTTTACGAGAATTATCTTTAGCAGTGGTCATTTATTTATTGATTTTTGTAATAGGAATTATTGGGGTGACGTTTGTTGGAATTCCCTTTTTGAAATTAATACGTTCTAATACAGAATTACCATTTCAAATGTTTTTATTACTTAGCGCCCATTGGCTCCTTGAAGGACAGCATTCACTTTTCGTTTTGTATATAAGCTTTTCAAACAAGATTCCTTATGTAAAAGCATCAATAGTATCAGCGTTTTTTATACTAATCGGTCAGCTTCTAATTGCAACACAAACAAATTTTGGGATTTATGCTCTGATTATATTGCAGGCAACCGTTGAATTATGTTATAACAATTGGAAATGGCCGAGTGTTGTATTAAAGGAGTTAAAAATCAACTACTTCAAAATGATTAAAACAGGAAATTTTGAATTGATTAAATTAATAAAAGGATTCTTTAAATAATAAAAGCGAGTATATAATTATTGTAAATAATATTTCAACCATGGTTTCCGGGACACATACCAATCAACCGGCAAGCAAAGGCACCCGCCTTTCGCTTGCCGGTTTTTCTTTTTTGCAAAACGCCAGCCCAAAACCTGTAAAACACTGTCCGCCCACTGCCCGAAAAAATCAACAAAAAATAAAAATACAATCCCAAAGGAGAACCCACCATGTCCAAAACCATCCCACACCATCTCTGCAGTGAGCAGACCATCATCGAAAAAGGGGAGGCCTTATCGGCTGCGATCAAAAAATACCCCAATAAAGCGCTGCAGACAGTGCTCATTTTAATCAAGACCCTTTTCGGCTATGTCCCGGAGGTCATTCAGGTTTTTCTGAAGGATGATGTCGTGCTGCGGTGCCATAACGACATTGACCCGAAAAAGGATGTGCTTGAGGAAGGGGTGAAGTCCTCTGCAGAAAAATGCAAACGTCCCCAATCCCAGAGGAGAAAGCAGCGCAGATTAAAGCAAAAACGGAAAGGAAACAGCCGGTACACTGTCATCAACCGGCGTAAAAAGAAAAAACACAGTAAAAAAGGTACACGCAAGTGCGGCAGAAAATTAAATTTAAATGGTTTCGCGGTGCGCATTACAATCAACCGGTCCCAGGGAGTCATCATCTTCCTGGTGCCGGTTGTTTTTTGTCCGGACTGCCGCAATCGGAGGCGGCTTGAGTATTTCAGAAAATTACAGTACTGCCATCGGCTTCTGCTGCCCGAGATGGTCAAGCGGTCGCGGTATTTATCGGAGGTGTTTGAGGATGTGATTGTCCGGGAATTTAAGACACTGCTTGAAGATGTGGGCTACTGCTTTGAGATGGACCATGAGACCGCCATTGTGCGTGATTTTCAGCGCAAGGTCCGCATGGTTTATAACACTTTTCACGGGCCTGTGGTGTTGTGGGTGGACCCGGAGACGGTAACGCTTGAGCGGCACAGAGGGGAGCAGCCCAGCCGCAAGGACCACAGGAGGCTCAGGCTTAAGCGCATGGTGGCTTTTGTGCAGACAATGGTGGCATCGGATCGGGAGGAACAGCCCGTAAAAAACTGGTATAACCGGCTTCGTCTCTGCTGCTCCGACAGTAACGGCGATCTGATAGGTTAATGGATCGTCTGCGAACATCATTCGTCCAACGCGGAGTATAAAGATCAATCTCCTTAGCGGGTCTATAATGGGTTTAACGTCAGCGATGGCGAAAAACACATTTTATGAGGAGGTACACAATGAAAGAATTGGTACGAAAGAATCATTCCTGGGACGAGTGTGGATGTCCCGTGGCTTTTTGCGGCCAAAATTTGGGGATGGTGCAAAAGCGCTATTATTGTATGGACCACTACCGCATGGGCAAGGTGGATATGATCTGGCTGGGGACAGGGGACATGCTGTTCTCAAGCACAGATGTGGAGCGCATGCTTCACTTTAAGTATCCAGGACGCTACACCAGAATGCATTTTAAAAAGCTGAAGGTACGGCTTTTACCCATACCGCATCCGGGAAACCCGAAAAGGCTCCAGTACAAGAACTTTGTGGATATGGAGGGTGTCCGGAAGCTTCTGGATGTCATGCGCAAGAGCTGGAATGTGGATTTGGGGGATACCAGTGACCCCACCGGCTGGATTGAGATTCGTGATTGGCTGGTAGGTTTTGGGCCGGGTGAGGTGGATGCGGTGATGCAAAACCGCCAGTGGAATGAGCAGTATGAAGGTTGGGCGTAAATTGAAAGTGAGGAGCAATACCATGAACAAAAAAGAAATCATCCTGGAACAGAAAACCTTGTCGATGAACCATCTGGGCAGCATCCGCTGCGTCCTGCTGCAGGAGCATCGGCCGCTGAAGGAAACAGAGTGCATCAAAGCCCTGAAGTGGCTTAAAGGTCAACTGATAAGGGCCGTGGATAAAGAAGCCGGAGCGCTGATGGACATGATCATACTGATCAAAAAGCAGATGGCCTATAAAGAAGCTCCGCTGTTCTTTGACATTAAAACACACTGGTACGTGGCCATTGATGTGTGCAGACATTTAAAACTCAGCTTTCACCGTAAATTTTTGAGAAAATGGCTGAAGCCGGACATGCTGAAAAAGGCAATGGTTCTGTGCTCAGATGGCAGGCCGCACACGGCCCTGCTCATTAACACTGAAGGGGTGGACCGGCTCATCAACGCCTGCAGGCCGGGGGCTTTGACGCGGCGGAACACAGGATTTAAAAATGAGGAATACACCAGAGGAATACATTCTCTGACAGAGGATGAGCAGAGCGCTGATAATCGGGTGGTAAAAGTCCTGTCAAAAGCGCTTGAGCAAGAGACCGCAAAGAATGAGGCCCTTTCAGGAAAGCTTACGCTGCTTCAGGAGGAAAACATGCGCCTTAAGCGCAAAGCGGACTTGTTTGAGGATATCCGCAGCGTTGTGGAGCGTTCGGCTTGAGCTTTTTTAAAGAACTGCACTATCTGCTTGAATGGCTGGAAGAACACGAGCTTACTGTTGGCGCGCTGTCCATGTGGCTGGTGCTGATGGTGTTTAATAATGACTGTGCGCTGCCGACCGTATCGGGTGAATGGCTGTGGCGTGTGACGTTTTCGGTTGCAAACAGGCGGATCATGGATCTGCTGCATTGTTCAGAGCGTCAGCTGATCCGTTACCGCTGCGAGCTCATTGAATGCGGCAGGCTCCGTTATCAAAAGGGCACTGGCGGGAAAGCAGGCGTGTATACCCTGGTTCCGCTTCGTCCAAACGTGGTCGCGCGGAAGCTGCCGCACTGCCTGTCGGATAAGACGACTCTGGTCTATGATTACGAGGGCATGGAGGAACAAATGTTGATGCAAAAATAGAAAAAGTTATCCACAATTTTATTTTGAGGGACCGCCACGGGTGTCGGTTCACCGGGCCAAAAATCAAAAGTGGCGGCGAAGGCACCGGCGCCTGCGGCGGCATTAATAATCTTAACAATATTATTATTATTTATTATATATATACATACAGGAGGTGCGCCATGTACGCGCAGAATTTTTATGGAACCGGCCCGGGGATCATCCGTCGGAGACGAGCCTACCGTGTCAAGGCAGAATGTTTTTTAGACATGGGTTTTTTCGCAAGGAGTGATGAGGAAGCCGAGGAGCTGTTCAACGAGTTTTCGGATTCGGTGGAGAGCCGTTATCCGGGGATTGTGCTGGAGCTTAAAAGCATCCGGGAGGACGATGAATGAGGGAAAAGTACAAGCTGGTAGACACATGGGTAAGGGAAGCAAAAGCGGGGGATCAGAAAGCCTCTGAACTGCTGCTGCACACCTTTCGGCCTTTAATGCTGTCCATGGTGCAAAAATATGTCTACAACCCGGCAGAGTATGAGGATGGCATGCAGGAGGCTGGCGTGGTGCTGCTGGAAACACTGAAGGCCTACCAGTTTGAGCTGGGCGTGGTGTTTCCCTTTTATCTGAAAAACCGGCTGTTCCACCACTTTGTGGAGCAGGCCAAGAAAAACGCCAGGGAAAAAGAAAGGCGGTGCACCATGGAGGATACCAACCTGAGCGCCCAGCAGGAGCGTCAGGCTGTGGAAAACAGCATGACAGCAAGAGAAGAGGAGGCAAAGGCAGCGCGATGCCAGAAGCTGAACAGAGCGATGCGGGAGCTGCCTCCAGAGCAGAAAACAGTACTGGAGCTGCGGTATTATAGCGGAATGTCCGTCAAAGCCATCGCTGCGATGAAGAATGCGCCAGTAAGCACCATTGAGAAGCGTCGAAAGGCCGGTATCCGACGTCTGAGAAAGGCATTTGGCATAGAGCCATAAAATTTTTAAAAAAGTTTTTTAAGAAAAGGACGTTTTTGAAGCCAGAATCCTATTGTATAAGTGTAAGGCAAAACGCCAGACACAAAAAATATTTCAGGAGGTAAGAAAAATGGCAATTGAAAAAAACGTCGAATCCGTCGGGATGAAGGTGACCGTGAACCATGGGGAAGTGGGTGGAAAGATCGTAAAATCGTCTAAAACCTACGGCGACGTCGATCCCGAAGTGACCGATGCTGCCTTTGTGGCCACCGCCAAAGCCATCACCGGCATGCAGGAACCCATTCGGGAAAAGCAGGTGAAGGTGACAGCGGAAGAGCTGGTTGAAATCGCATAGCGATTTCAACAATGGAGAATGAAAGGGTAGGGCACGGCGCCCCCGTCGTGCCGTAAAAAGGATCAAATGACGCGGAACCACGGGGGCGTGGTTCCCTACAAAATTAAAATTCGAGAGGAGATTCACAAAATGCCAACAACCAACAAAGATTTATCCATCTATTTTCAGCGAGCGGACGGGAAGGAGTTTAAGATCACCATTCCCGATTACAAGGAGGGCATCACCGATGCCGAGATCAAGGCAGGGGCACAGGCCATTTTGGACCAGGGCGCCTTTCTGCCCGATGGGTTCGGTCTGGTCAAGGTGACCGGCGCCGTGAGAGTCGATACCACCAAAACCGAGGTGGTCATTGAAGAAGCGGTTTAAAAAAGGGGCGAAAGCCCCTTTCTTCAACTTTCCACCTTCTACTAAATAAAGAAGGGAGTACCAATGAAAAATCACTACAAACGTATCAGTCGAAGATTAATCCTGTCAATTCTCATCCTAATTTCCTGCGTCTTTTTAACAAGCCTCTGCGTTGCGCCGGAAGAGGGGCGGGAGCCGGTGCCGGAGGCTTCTGCGGGACCGGCTACTCCGGAAATGCCACAGGAGCCGGAAGTGCCGGAATTGGCGGAGGAAGCTCTGCCCCTCATGGCAACACCTCACTTTACCATGGAGGAATACTGCTGTGACTGCCCGGGCTACTGCGATGGCTGGCCCTGCGCCATGGAGCCGGAGCTTTTAGAAAAGATCGAAGCCCTGCGCTGTTATTTTGGACGGCCGGTCATCATCACCTCGGGCGTGCGGTGCGAGGCGCGCAACGAGGAGGTTGGAGGCGTCAGCTGGTCCTTTCACAAGCGGGGCTGCGCGGCGGATCTGTACTGCCCGGGGGTGGGCGTTGGGGATCTGGCCGCCGGGGCAAAGGACTGCGGGCTGAATATTCTGCCTTATTACAGCAGTGGCTACATCCATGTGGAGATTAAGCCCTGAGGCAGAGAGGATGGGTGGCGCGTTATGAAAGCTTTGCGTTTAAAACAAAGGTTTTATAGTTGGGCTTGGCCCATCCGTAGACCTGAAATCCTTCCTGGCTGAGAAGATCAATGATTTCAGATTTATGGTAGATGTGGTGGTCACCGGAATTGCTGTGGGCCATAGCGCTGTTTAAAAAGCCAGTCAACACTTTAAAAGGGGTCGTTGGATCGCCCAGTATGAGGGTCCCGTCTTTTTTTAAAACACGCTGTATCTCACAGATAACCGATTTTGGGTGGGGGTAGTGATGAAAGGAAGCATTGCAGACAATCACGTCAAACTTATCGGCCTCATAAGGCAGTTTTTCGGCGTCACCTACCACAAAATGAACATCACGCAGCCGTTTTTCGGCCTGAGCGATCATGGCCTCTGAAATGTCCAATCCGTAATAATCAGCGTCCAGACGCTTTTGAAGGCGGGCGATGATATTGCCATTGCCGCAGCCCAGGTCTAAAATTGTTTTTGGATTTAAATCAAGAACGCGGTTCACGATAGCGTCATACATACATTCGACAAATTTTCCATCATGACTTTGGTCATAATCCTCCGCGGTGCTGTTAAAATAGTCGATGGTGGTCTGCTTAGTGTTCTTGGTGTTTTTCATAATAATTCCTCCATTGATTTAGATTCATTGACAAATATTCAATGAATGGTTATTTTTTAACCCGCCTGTAAAGGCGGGGTGTGGTTATGGTGCTATTTTAAGATTAAGGTGAGCATCTGCCGTATAAAAAGGTTTTTTTCTTTGACAGAGCCGACGGCATTGTTAGTGACGGCCATCTGGCCGCCCCATATAAAGCGCGACAGCATATGTGCGTCCTGTTTTTCGATTTCTCCGCGCGCCATCAGGCTTTTAATATAGGCTTCAAGATGTGGAAAAATCTCTTTTGACATATATACTTCCAGCTGGGCATGAAAGAGTTCATTGCCGTCTTTATCGAAAAAGTCGCGGTATTTATAGTTTTCTGCTTCGTTTTCGGATATTTTTTCCAATATTTTGATACACTCGGCTAAGGGCAGCCCGGTCTGTTTAAAAACATCTGCAAAGGGCTTGCTGCACGCCTTGGCATATTGTGTGAGGGCTTCCTGGTACAGCGCATGCTTGTTTTGAAAATAGTGATAGCACAAACCGGCTACAACACCGGCCTCTTTAGCAATATCCTTCATTGTTGTGCTCTCATAGCCTTTTTCTGCGAAAACACGCATGGCAACATCCAGAATTTCCTGTTTTCGGATCTCCGGGTCCTTAGATACTCGCATTTCATCACCTCGCATATAGGATAGCACAGCAATTGAATAAGTGTCAATGATTAAAATTCAATAAAAGAGAAACCTTAAGGAATTGTTGGATGACAAAGTGCGGGTAAGCTTAGAGATAAAATCTTCGATAGTTTAAAGTGATGCAAAGTGCCTAAAAATGCGTTCTAAGAGTAGAAAGATATGCTTCCGATTAATAGCTACAATTAATGGATAATAATAGCATAAAATATAATATAAGACTAGTATTTTTTTAATTTATACAGTATGATTAATTTGAGGGTAAAATTATAGTGTGCAAAGGGGAAAAAGTGAATCCAATCTTAAAAGCATTAGGAAAAAACTGGTATAAAGAAATATGGAGCCTGGACATCAAAAACCAGTCGTGGGTAGAAAATACAGCTGATGAAGTTGATTTTATTATAAAAACCTTAAAGTTGAACGGTACGGAAAAAATTCTTGATATGGCCTGTGGCTTTGGCAGGCATTCATTGGAATTTGCTCGAAGAGGGTATGAGGTTGTCGGTGTGGATATTACTAAAGACTATGTGGAGGATGCCATAAAAAGCGCTAGGCAGGAAGAATTGGAAAATGTAGCCTTTATCCGGGCTGATTTACGAGAATTAAATTTTGAAAGCGAATTTGATGTTGTGCTGAATTTAGCTGATGGCGCAATCGGTTATCTGGAAAATGAAAATGAAAATAATAAAATTTTTGATCAGATTGCGAGGGCATTAAAACCCGGCGGAAAGCATTTTATGGAAATAGCCAATGCAGAATATGCAGACCATCATTTTCCATGTACAGCATGGGACATTGGAGAAAAAGCAATATCTTTATCAAAATTTGAGTGGGACAGAGAAAAAAGGACCTATATTTTTGGAAATTGGGATTTTGTATATGGTGAAGTAGCTACAAAACCCAAATTTGAATATGGGACACCGCTCAGAATCTATACAATTGAAGAACTGAAAAAAATAATGGATGAGAGAGGAATCAATGTGATCAGCTCATTTTGTGATTATTATGGAAAAACAGCCTCTTGCGATGATTTTCAGTTAATACTGTTCTCTGTCAAAAAACCATAAAAAGCTGAGCGGCGAGCCCCTAAAAGGCCTCGCTGCCCGGCTTTAATGTTTAATGATGGAATAAGCGGATTCCGGTCATGGCCATGGAGATATTGTATTTGTCACAGGCTTCAATGACAAGGTCATCTCTGATCGAGCCGCCGGACTGGGCAATACAGGTGACGCCGCTTTTGTGCGCGCGTTCAATATTATCGCCAAAGGGGAAAAAGGCATCACTGCCCAGCGCGACACCGCTTATCTGGGACAACCAGGCTTTCTTTTCCTCACGGGATAAGGGCTCGGGTTTGCTTGTAAAGAACTCTGGCCATACATCATCGGTCAAAATGTCCTCAGCGTCGTCTGAAATATAGACATCGATGGCATTGTCCCGGTTAGCCCGCTGCATATTTTCCTTAAAAGGGAGGTTCAGCACCTTTTCGTGGTGACGCAGCGCCCAGTTATCTGCTTTATTACCCGCCAGGCGAGTGCAGTGGACACGGGACTGCTGCCCGGCGCCGATGCCGATGGCCTGTCCATCCTTGACATAGCAGACGGAATTTGACTGAGTGTATTTTAGGGTGACCAGTGCGATCAGGAGATTGACGCGGTCCGAAGCGCTGAGCGTCTGGTTTTTGGTTGGAATTTTCTGAAACAGCGCCTCGGTGATGGCCTGATTGTTTCTGGCCTGTTCAAAGGTTATGCCAAAAACATCCTTATATTCCAGTGAAGCGGGCTCATAATCGGCATCGATCTGGAGAATAACATAATTCCCTTTTTTCTTTTCGGATAACAGCGCTAAAGCCTCCTCCGAGAATGAAGGGGCGATGATACCATCGCTGACTTCCATCGAAATATAACGGGCGCAGGCCGCGTCACATTCGTCGCTCAGGGCGATAAAGTCGCCATAGCTTGACATGCGGTCACTGCCTCTTGCCCGGATATAGGCTGTGGCGACAGGGGTGAGCTCCATGTCCTCAATAAAGTACATTTTCTTTTCGACGTCGGTCAGGGGAACATACACAGCGGCGCCGGCAGGGCTGACGTGTTTAAAGCTTGTGGCGCTCGGCAGGCCTGTGGCTTCCTTTAATTCCCTGACGAGCTGCCAGCTGTTAAAGGCGTCCAGCAGGTTGATGAAGCCGGGCTTTCCGTTTAACACCTGAAGCGGAAGCTCACCATCCTTCATGAAAATGCGGGCAGGCTTCTGATTGGGATTACAGCCATACTTTAATTCCAGTTCTTTCATTTTATCATCCTCCATGTCATATAAAAAGAGCCGACAGATCCGGACTCTTTTGCCCAGACGGTCGGCTCTTGATTATTATACTTCATGTGGTTTATTCCACTTCCGTCAGTCGTATAACTATAAAAACTTTATCATATTCTTAATCAGGTGTCAATGCTTTTGCAGCGGTAACAGGGCATTACACATGGGAACAGTCAGACTTAATTTATTTTCGTTCATAGCCTGTAAGCATGGTCATGGCAAAGCAGAAAAGTGCGGCAAAAGCCCAAAAACGGTGCTGTTTCATCGTAAAACCTCCTTTCAGTCATCTATGCGAGTTTTTCCTATTAAAACTATTATACATAATAGACGTAAAAAATTCAATTCTTAAAAACTCCGATCCTGTTCAGAAGCAGTTTAAAACTGCAGAATTTTAAGAGGCGTTTGACAAAACAGAGTATGAGGGCTATGATAAAGACAAATCAGACACTGCATAATCTTGAAAATATATGAAAAGCGGAGCTGCCAGTATGAAAAAAATGATTAATATGACCGTGTTCAACCATGATATGGACCGGTTTGAAAACCAGGATGCCCTGAAAGACTTTTACAAGTCCCGCGGGCTGGACGGCCTGGAGCTTCAGGTGTTATGGAATGAGCGCCTTCCTGAGAAAATACCGCAGGAGGATGTTGTGGGGGTGCACCTGAGAATGTTTCCCTGTTGGATGGATCTTTGGCGTAATGACGAAGCAGCCCTGCTGAAGGAGTTTGATAAACCGGAAAACTGGGAGACATACTATGAGGGAAGGGATAAATCCTGTATCCTCAACCGTTTAGAAAAGGAGCTGGAAACAGCGCAGGCGCTGAACGCCGAGTATGTGGTGTTCCATGTCTCGGACTGCCGTTTTACAGAGACCTACCACAATGTATTTCATTACAGCGACGAGGCAGTGATTGACGCGAGCTGTGAGGTGATCAATACGCTTTTGGACGGTAAAAATTACACATTTAAATTCCTGGTCGAGAACCTCTGGTGGCCAGGCCTGACCCTTACCCGACCGGAAATGACGGAGCGGCTGCTGAGGGGAATACATACCGATAAAAAGGGGATCATGTTCGATACCGGCCATTTACTGCATACCAATTTAGAACTGAGGACAGAAAAGGAAGGCATTGATTACATCAACAAAATGCTTGATGCCCACGGAGTGCTTTGTGATTATATTTATGGAATGCATCTCCAGCAGTCACTCACAGGAGCGTATGTCCAGAGCATTGTTCAGAATCCGCCAGATTTAAAGGAGTCCTTTTGGGATCGCTTTTGGCAGTGTTCAGAGCATATTTTTAAGATTGACGCCCATTTGCCCTTTAGGCATCCTGAGGTAAAAGCGCTGATACAGAGAATATCGCCCGAATACCTGACGCTTGAACTTGTAAGCGCCGACTCAGCTGAGCATGGGCAGAAGCTGGATCAGCAGCTCCTTGCTTTAAAGTAGCATTCTCTGGCGCTTTTTCTTGACAAAGACAACAGAAAGCGATATGATAAAGAAAATTTAATAGCGAAACTGTTCTGTGTAATGGGAAAAGGGTGCGACTCCCTTGCTGTAATCGCAGCTGTAATGCAAAATGCCTCTCAGTAACCACTGCCTGCCGGCGGGAAGGGAGAAGGATGATATTGCAGAGCCAGAAGACCGACTCAGAAGCAGGTTCTTAAAGCTCCGATTTAGAGTAATAGGACAAACCACAGGCAGTCTTGTGTCTTTTTTACCTTCTCTGGATCAGGGAAGGTTTTTTTGTGGTCAAAGGAGCGGGAAAGGAGAAAAATGACAAAGTATGATTTGGTCCTTCAGCTTCAGGAGGAAGCAGAAATGTTTGATCTGGAAGTTTTGATGCAGCAGCGCGAGGAAGTACAGAAGGTTAGGTTCAGGCCGGGGACTCTGGCCCATCAGACCATGCTCAATACCATTTACAATGTAACGGCGCTGATCAGCCTGAAGACTGCAGTCCTGGATGACGGCTCCGCGAAAAGCGTCAGTGAAAAGAGGTTATACGCCTTTAAAGGACTGATTGACCAATACCTGGAGGATTATGCCCTTGGCGGAGCGTTACAGAAGAGCATGATCAGGCTTGCGTGCACTTATCTGGCTTTTATCGAAGAAAAACCGCTCCACCCCGTAGGAAGTCATTTCGACGGCCAGTTCCTGGAGCAGCAGTTTGATCAGTACTATTGCCCACAGAAGGCCAAGGAGCTGGGCAATCCAGACGCGCTCTGCCATTTCTGCAGTGCCCAATGCAAGGAGACGCTGGAGACCGGGGCCCGCGCTGCTGCGAAGAACTGCACCGGCGTTTAAACCCATTTTAGATTTGAGGTAGCAATGAATAATTTGAGAACAGCATATCATGCTGATGAAAAAATTGTGAATCATCCGGGCGTGTTCATGCATCCATCACCACAGGAAATCGGCGTAGAGGAATGCGCCTTTTCAACGACTGACCAGCTGCTTTTTTCAGACCAGACACGAACCCTGTGCCAACGCAACAGCTGCGGACAATTTAACGCGACCTGGGCGTGCCCTCCGGCTGTGGGAAGCTATGAAAGCTGTGTGATGAAATGCCTTTCCTATAAAAATGTGATGATTTTTTCTACCGTCGCGGATTTGAAGGGGCGATATAATGTGAGAGGCTGGCATGAAGCCCGCGTCAGGCATGAGACAGTCACCGACAGAGTCGCTCAGCAGTTTCGGACACATCGTCCGGACAGTCTCGTTTTATCGACAGAGGGATGTCTGGTCTGTGACAGGTGTACTTACCCTGATGAGCCCTGCCGGTATCCGGATAAGCTCTTTCCCTCGGTGGAGGGGTATGGGATCATCGTAATGGACATTGTGATTAAAACCGGTCTGCGCTATACCCACGGCTCCGAAACTCTGACGTATTTTAGCTTTATTCTTTTTTAAGACAGGCATAAAATCCTTTTTGTTATCATTTAAGTCTTTATCAATTTAGAAAGATTTGATATAATGAATAACCATAAAAGGAGGTGGAAAGCCTTTGGGTTTTAAAAATCTGAATGGACTAAAATATGGATGCGTAAGGACAGCAGGCTCGAAGGCTATAGAATATAAATATGACAAAAAAGAAAGTGAAGAAAAAAAGAAGCGCGGTGCGCATTGTTGGAGACATCGTCATCATTCTGATCATTCTCTCCCTTCTGGGGGCGGCAGGATGGATGCTCTATAAAGAGTTTTTCCCCAACAATACGCCGATCCTTAAAATGCAGGTTACAAACCGTGAAGATAACAGCATTGACTGGGCGGCACTGCGTGAGGTGAACCCCGAAACCGTTGGCTGGCTGAGCATTGAGGGGACAAATATTGATACCCCTGTGGTACAGACAACCGATAATGATAAATATCTGTACACCTCATTTAACGGAGAGTCGGATGAAAGAGGCGTGCCCTTTTTAGATATGAATTATAAATGGCAGCCTAAAAGCCAGAATTCTCTGATTTATGGGCACAGCACCATGCGCAGCGGTGTGCACGTTATGTTTGACGATCTGCTTTATTACTATAAAGATCCCAATTTTATCACAGAGCACAATAAAATTGTGTACAGAAGACCGCCGGAGCTGGGCGGTGACGGCGTGTGGGAAATTTTTGCCGTGCTGGTGGTTGAGCAGGATTATGATTACAGACAGCTGGAATTTGCCGACGACGAGAGCTTTCTGAGCTACTATCAAAACATAAAGAATCAGAGCATTGTCGCAAGCAATGTGAGTGTACAGCCGGGTGACGAGATCCTCACGCTGTCCACCTGTATCTTTAATGTCGGACTCAATGACGGCCGCTTAGCCGTTATTGCCCGCCGTGTTTCATAAAAAATCGCCTGGCAGAAGGTTACAAAAGCCGTATTCCTGTGGATACGGCTTTTTATTATGCTTTTTCAGTCCCATTTCTCAAAGGCTTTTATTTTTTCAGTCAGGACTTTTATGTATTTTTCGCCGATCGCGCTTAAGCTGTGCTCGTTTCTGAGAATATATCCGGCGTGGAGCCGCTGGTCATTATCCAAAAGACGGATAGCCCTTACTTCGCTCATGTTGGAATGCATACGGTCAGCGTCGCTGTTGGTCAGGTCCGGACCGATACTGAAACAGTTTGTGCCGCGGACCAGGGCAATTTTGGAGCAGCGGTCAATCACATGGATATTTTTATCCCAGATTTCATTGAACAGGATCTCCTCCGAGAAATGCATCATGCTGTCCTCCCCCTGGTCGTAAGTCACAAAAGGGTACTCCCTGAGCATATCCAGCGTCAGGGATGTATTGCCGCTCAAGGGGTGTTTTTTCCGCAGGAAAACATAGGTGGTGAGCTGTCCCAGCTCATAAAAGCTCAAATTGCTGGAATCAAGGAGCTTTTGCATGGTGTTGAGATAATGCTCGTTGATACACAGGATGCCAAGCTCACTGCGCCTGGACGCCACATCGTGTATGACCTCATGGGTCGGGCACTCGCGGATGGCAATGTCATAATGCCTGAGCTCAAGATCCTCGATAATCTGTATAAAAGACATGACCGAGAAGGGAAGCCGCTGAGTGGAGACGGAAAAACGCATGGGCACTGTTTTCCGATGCTTGTACCGCCTTTCAAGATACTCGCTTTGCTCAACAATATCCTTGGCGTGGTTTAAGAAGTCCTGTCCCTCAAAGGTGAGCTCAATGCCACGGTTGTTTCGTTTAAAAATTGAGATGCCGAGCTGCTGCTCTACCTCACGAACCGCGGTGGAGAGCGTTGACTGTGAGACAAAAAGCGACTTGGCGGCAGCGGAGATCGAGTGGTGCTTTGCGATCTCGACAATGTATTTCATATTCTGCATAGAGATCATATTGATACGATTCCTTTCCTCTGTTTTAATTATACTATCAAAAAATACGATAGCTGGCAATCAAAAATTGAGTTAATTGCAGTGGTTGTGAATTATCAGATATCGTGATATAATATAGCAAAATTACATAGGAGACTTGTTGCATGAAAACCGGTGAGAATCCGGTACGGTGCCGCCACTGTAAGGGGGAGCCGCTGTAAGTTTTATCAACACTGGAGAGCAATCTCTGGGAAGTTGTTACAGCTGGCAATGAACCCAAGTCAGGATACTTCAACATTTCTTGTTTATACCTAACCTAACGGATCATTGGGAGAGGGTGTTGCTTGTGTTGAGGAACTCTTCTGATGAATCGGTCAGAAGAGTTTTTTTAATGGGAGAAATTATGGAAAAAAGCAGTAAGAGAATTGCGTTTTATGGAAAGGGTGGCATTGGCAAGTCGACCATTGCGGCCAATGTATCCGCCGCCTTCGCCAAAATGGGAAAAAGGGTGCTGCACATAGGCTGTGATCCTAAGTCTGATTCAACGCGGTGTCTGATGAAAAAGCGGATTCCCACAGTCATTCAAAGGCTGAATGAGAAGGGGGAACAGCTGACAGCTCAGGATATCCTGTTTATGAGTGAGACGGGTGTGGCGTGTGTAGAGGCCGGAGGGCCGGAGGCAGGTATTGGCTGTGCGGGAATGGGGATCGCCACTACTCTGGAGACATTGGAAAAGCTTGGGATATTTGAAGCGGGCTGGGATTTAATCACCTATGATGTCCTGGGCGATGTGGTCTGCGGTGGGTTTTCAATGCCTATGAGAAAAAAGTGTGTGGATCAGGTATATATTGTCACCTCCTCTGAGCTGATGTCGCTTTACGCCGCCAATAATATCATGAAGAGCATTGTCCGGTACTCTGCCGGGACACAGCCGTTGTTTGGAGGACTGATCCACAACCGGGCACGTCCCGGTACGGATCACCAGGTTGTTGAGTGCTTTGGCGGCAAGACAGGCAGCCCGATTACGGCTTCTGTCTGCCAAAGTGACACGCTTCGTCTTGCGGACTATCGGAGGACAACTGTTTTTGAACAGCGAGAGGGAGAGGCGCTGCAAAAAAGCTTTATGACATTGGCCAAAGCCATAGCCAGCCAGACAGGGGGGATATGCCCGAAGCCGCTTGCCGACGCGGATATGGATAACCTGGGTGAGACTCTCTATCAGCTTGAGAAGGAGGACCGTCATGGGCGCAGCAGCTGTTGAGAAGGCGCAGCCAGGCATGGGAGATGAAACGCTGTCCAGACTTCTTTTCCAGACCGAGGGTGTGCGTGTTCTGGCAGTGGGGCCGCCGGCCTGTCTCCGAATTCTTTATTTCAGAGCGATGGAGAAGGAAGCGCTCAGCCGTCTGAGGCTCTGCCCTGTTTCCAGACTGGAGTACACACTTGGCAGTTATGCACCCAGGGTTCGTGGGATGATCGAGGAGCTTGTCATGACCAGTGGGACAAAAGGGGTGGTGCTCTATGTCTCCTGTCCAGATCTGCTCACACAGACGGATTTTGAAGCCCTGATATCAGAAGCGGATAACCCTCATCATGTGCCGGTCGCTGTTTTCAGGCGAGGCCCCATGGAAAAACGAAAGAGGAAGCCTGTGGAGCGGCTTGAAGAAATACTCCGGAGCTTTGAGACGGCTCGGGAAAACCACTGGGTTGGAAAGGATGCGCGCCTTTGTCCACTGCCGCCCCTGGCAGCAGATTACACCGGTGCGATGACGGCTTTTGAAAAGGACCGTGCGCTCTGTACCTGCCTGGTAACAGGCTCAGGCTGTGCCTCCTGCCCCAAATCCATTGACAATTTCAGCGGGAAGACCTTCTGGTATTCAAAGATGAATGACCTTCAGGTGACATTGGGTGCGGCTGAGAGCATTGAGAAGGGCATCGGGGCTGTCATGCGGGAAGAAAAGAGGCAATCGGCATTCATTGCCGGCACACCGCTGACTGCCATGACAGGTCTTGACGACAGTTCTTTCCCAGCGCTGAAGAAAAAAATATTCATACAGACCGATGGGTTTCAAGATGCCCTAGACGGCACCCGGCAAGCACTGTCCTCCGTTTCAAGACAGGAGATGCGGCGCTGTGAATACACCGAAAAGCGCATTAATCTTGTGGGATATACGCCCTTTCTTTTTGGAAACCAGCGGCAATTTGAGACGATCGCGCACGATCTGGAGCGATTGGGCTATGCTGTTTACTGGCTGGGCGGCGGAACGCTCTCGGACTTTAAAGACGCGCCAAAAGCAAAGGCCAACTGGGTCATCTCAGAAGCAGGCCTTGAGCTGGCAAAATGGATGGAAAAGCAGTATGGCACGCCATGGTTTTATCAGATGCCTGTCAGCGTGAGCGGCGTTCGGACAGCTTACCAGTACCTGGAAAGCATCACCGGAGACACCGCGTTTCAGGGCATTACCGAGGATCCGGCGCCTTTAGAGCAGCCGGTAAGAAACGCAGTGATGATCGGCAGCCATGAGCTGAACCGCCAGGTAAGCGTAGTTCTGAGAAATGAATTTAATGTTGAATGCACCATAGCTGAGACTTATTCTTTTGGGTGGCCTTTGGATAAAGAAGTGGACTATGTCATCGGAGATCCGCTGTATTTTCAGTATCTTCCTGAAGGTGCAGCGGTCAGGGTTCCTTTACCCTTTCCCGCACTTAGCGGAAACCGTTATGTAAGACGGGACTATTGTATCATTGGCCGAAGAGGACACCAGTATTTAAAACAGTTTTTTATGTAATCTAAAATAAAGGAGTTTAAAATGAAAAAAACATGGTTAAAAGCAGCAGGCCTGTGTCTGGCTGTCAGTTTGATTTTTGGAGGCTGCGCCAGCAGCGGAAATACCGCAGAAAATGCAGCCAAAGCGGAGGCGCGTGTCATAACCGATGAGGGCGGTAATCAGGTAGAGCTGCCGGAAAAGATCACCAAGGTGGCCATTACCCCGATTCCGTGGGCATCGGCAGTGTGGACGATTGACGGGGGAAGCGGCCGGATTGTGTCCATTAACCCCAGCGCGATGGCCCAGTATAAAAAGAGCTTTATGACTAAGCTGGCGCCGGAATTTGCGGATATTTCCACAGGGGAAATCTCCCAGGATTTTTCCATTAACATCGAAGAGCTTATGAAGCTTTCGCCAGAGGTGGCATTTATCTGGAATGACCAGGAGGCTGAGGCCGAAAAGCTGAAAGCTGTTGGCATTACCCCTGTGATGCTGAACTACGCCGAAAACCTTGAGAACCTGAAAAAGGACTTAGCCCTGGTGGGTAAGGTTCTGGACAAGGAGGATTTTACCCAGGAGCTCATCGATTACCACAATGATACCGAGACATATTTTACCAATAAAAAAGATATGACTGCCGCGGCAGATCAAAAGAGCGTTCTCTATCTGCAGAATAATAAGCTGAGCGTCGCCGGGTCCAAAAATATTAACAACTACCTCCTTGAGCTGACAGGCGGACGCAATGTTGCCGCTGGCTTAGAGAAAAAGTGGGCAGAGGTCAATATGGAGCAGATCATGGAATGGAACCCTGAGATTATATATCTCTCAAATTTTGACGACACCATGCCTGAGGATTTATATGAAAACAAAATTGAGGGCCAGGACTGGAGCAATATCGACGCAGTCAAAAACCATCGTGTTTACAAAACCCCGGTAGGGACTCTGCGCTGGGATGCCCCCTGTGTGGAAACACCGCTGATGCTTAAGTGGATGGGCAGCATCCAGCAGCCTGAAATCTTTTCGGACTATGATATTCGGAGCGACATTAAAGATTTCTACAAAAAGTTTTTTAATCACGATTTAACCGACGAAGAAATCGACACCATTTATAATGTAAAAGTAAACCAGTAAAGCTTGAAGAGGAGAGAATATGAATACAGCGGGACTTAAAAAGAAAATCAACCAGAAATACTATGCTGTTTTCGCTGGACTGATCCTCGTTTTGGTTTTGGCCGGGATTCTGGCTTTGTGCTTGGGGCGTTACTGGGTACCCTTTCCCGATGTGGTTAAAGTGCTTTTGTCCAGAGTTTTTCCGGTTCCGGGAAGCTGGGACGCCAATACAGAGAGCGTGGTCATGACCCTTCGTCTGCCGCGTGTGGCAGCAGCGGTACTGGTTGGCGGCTCGCTGGCTTTATCCGGCGCAGTTTATCAGGGCGTTTTCCAAAACCCTCTTGTGGCGCCGGATTTGCTGGGGGTATCCTCAGGAGCCTGTATTGGCGCTGCCCTTGCCATTCTTTTCAGTGTCGGTACCTTTGGTGTGCAGGCTGGTGCTTTTATCGGGGGTATTATCGCAGTCATGATCACAACCGCTATTCCCAGAATCATCAAAAACAATTCAAATATGATGCTGGTGCTGGCGGGTATCATTGTTACAGGGCTTATGAACTCCATTATGGGGATTATCAAATATATTGCCGATCCCGAGACACAGCTGGCAGAGATTACCTACTGGCAGATGGGCAGCATTGCAAAGGTGCTGCCAAACAGCCTTCTGATGATCTGCCCCGCAGTGCTCATCTCCACCGTGGTATTGATGGCCATGCGGTGGCGGATTAATGTGTTGTCCCTTGGAGAGACAGAGGCCAAAAGCCTTGGGATCACCATCAAAACAACACGGATGATCGTAATTGTCTGTGCGACACTGCTGACAGCCTGCTCTGTCTGTATCTGCGGGACCATCGGCTGGGTCGGGCTGGTCGTACCACATCTCGGCAGGCTTTTGGTAGGGCCTGATAATATGAAACTGCTGCCAGTCTCTTTTGTGGTCGGCGGGATTTTTCTGCTGGTGGTGGATACCATTGCCCGAACACTCACAAGCGCCGAGCTGCCCCTGAGCATTTTAACCGGACTGATCGGTGCGCCCTTCTATTTTTATCTGCTTAAGAAGCAAAGGATGAACCTCTCATGAAGCTGGAAGTCAATAATCTTAGTTTTAAATATTTAAACAGCCGCGTTATTTTTGATCAGGTGAATTTCGAACTTGAAAAAGGTCAGATATTATCTGTTTTAGGGCCAAACGGCGCAGGAAAATCGACATTGCTGAACTGTATTGGAAATCTGATGACACCGCAGAAAGGGATAATTCGGCTGAACGGGGAAGCCGTCGATAAAATGCCGCCCAAAAAGGTGGCACAGAGAATTGGCTATGTGCCGCAAATTCATATTCCCACCTACGAGTACACCGTCAGAGAGTTTGTAGTTATGGGACGCACACCCTATCTGGGAAAAATGCGCTCCCCGGGCGACGCCGACTACGAGCAGGTGGAGCGGGCGCTGGATATGGTAGGTATAAAGCATCTCATTGAAAAGCCCTATACGCAGATCAGCGGCGGTGAGAGACAGCTTGTAACCATTGCCAGAGCCATTGTGCAGGAGCCGGATTTTATCCTTCTGGATGAGCCGACAGCCCATCTGGACTTTGGCAACCAGATTAAGACCATGCGCCTTGTCAAAAAGCTGGCTGAAAAGGGATTTGGCATTATCATGACAACGCACAATCCCGATCAGGTATTCTATACCGGTGGCTTTGTTGCCCTGTTAGACCGGCAGGGAAAACTGCACTGCGGAGTGCCCGGGGATATCCTCACAGAGCCAGCTCTCACACAGCTCTATCAGGAAAGAGTCTGTGTGTTTTATTCGGATGAGCTGAAACGCCAGGTGTGTATATCGGGGATTTAATGGATGAAAAAACTGTAAATTAAAAAACGCGGCGGATACCCAGTGACAGGTACCCGCCGCGTTTTTTATTTATTTAAACTGGCTCAGATATTCCTGGCCCATGGCTTCTGCCGCGGCAATCAGAGCAGCGGTGCTTTTTAAGGCGACATGGTAGTGTGTCTGGACGCCAACCTTTTCGCTCTCAATGATGCCAGCTTCCTTTAGTATTTTCAGGTGCTGGGAAAGATTGGGCTGGCTGAACTCAAGGTTCTCTTTCAGCTCACAGACACAGTGGGGCTTGTCCAGTAAAAATTTAACGATTTTTAGTCGGATGGGGTGGCCCATTGCTTTTAATATTTTGACGGATAACGCTTCAATATCCATATTAAGCCTCTTTTCTATAATAATATAATTGATCTATTATATAATGATTATAGAGGATGTACAGCTAAAAAACAAGAGGCCCTGTGATTAATAAAAAGAAATTGACGTATTCCCGGTATAAAATGCCTTGACTTTCCCCTGAAAACATAATATCATAAATATATAATTAAATAATTATATAAAGAGGTGCTAATATGAATGAAGAATTACCGGGATTTATAATGTGTGTGTGTACGGGAAAATGTCCGGGATTTCAGGCGATGGATATATGGGATTTTATCAATCAGGTGCGTGTGGAGCTGCCAGTGGAATATGCCGTCATTCATCCGCAGCTGTGTGAGGAGGATGGAGACCGTTTTTGGGCAGATTTTTTAAAAACACATCGAAAACTTATGATTGGCGCCTGTGCGCCGAATATGCAGCGAAAAATGTTTAAGGATGCCTTTAAGGAGGCTGGGCTGGATATTGAAAAGGACGCGGTCATGCTGGATATCCGGGATATGACAAACGAGCAGGCCTTTGAAAAGGTTGAAAAAGCCCTTGAAGCTATGGGACTGGAGGTTTAAGTATGAGTGACACAACATTTATGGGCGTGGAAAGAAACCGGATTGACTGGTCCCCCCGCATTGATTACAGCAAATGCAACGACTGTATGGACTGTGTGGATTTCTGTCCGCACCGGGTATTTGAAGTGCAGGAGGGCAGCGTGCATCAGCTGGTGGTAAAAAATCCGGTAAACTGTGTGGTTTTTTGCCGTGCCTGCGGAAAGACCTGCGGTCCGGAGGCCATCACATTTCCAGATAAAGCAGCGACAACCCAGGCCATCAAAGCCATGCGGAGGGAGGATAAAAAATCATGAAAAAGGATTTTTGTGTGCTTCCCTGTAACGGGCTGGACAAATTCGCGGGATCGCTGACCCGCGAAGTCGCCCTTAAGCTTTTGGGGAATGGCGATCATGAGCTGATCTGCCCGGTGCTGTACCATGCCGCAGAGAAACGATACAGGAAAGCACTGGCTGAAAAGCCGCTGCTGGTCATCGACGGCTGTAATACGAAGTGTGCCAGCAAACTGGCTGCCGAAAAAAATTTAAAGGTATCGGAACGGATTAATGTAAGTGAGCGCGCCAGGGAAAAGGGCCTCTCGTTAACCGATTATCTGGAAATGGATGAATCCATCGAGGACTTTGTAAATGCCCTCGCCGAAGGTTTTGAGTCAAAGCCCGATGAGGGTGAAGCCTCTGTCTTTGAGATGGCAGGTCCCATCCATTACAGATCTTTTTCCAAAGGGAAGTTTGTTTTCAAAGTTCCTGAAAGCGATTATTACTTCAATGAGAATGACTGTTGGGCTCTTGTAAGAAACGGCATCGCCCGTGTAGGTGTAACAGATTTTGTCCAGCAGAACCTGTCCGATATTTTGTTTGTAGATTTTCCAGAGGTTGGGCGAAAGCTTGCGCAGTTTGACGATGCGGGCTCAGTAGAATCTGGGAAATCAATCTTTGAGCTGGTTTCACCGGTCAGCGGTGTGGTTACAGCCATCAATAAGGCCCTGGAGGAAGCCCCTGAGCTTATTAACGAAAGTCCCTATGAAGCGGGATGGATCGCGGAGATAAGGCTGGAGAAATGGGAGGAGGATACCGAAATGCTTATCCGTGATGAGGTGTATTATGAAATCATGAAAAGGAAGGTGGAGGAAATTGAAATCTAAGGTAAAGATTATTCCATGCAGCGGTATTGGAAAAGTGCTTGGGCTGATTGCCCGTGAAGCAGCCTTAAAGGTGACCGGTGAGCTGCTTCCTGAGACAACCGAAAGTATGTGCCTGGCCCACATTGTCACCGGCGATGACGAAGTTATTGCGAAAATAGAAGGACAGCCCTGTATTACCATTGATGGCTGTGCCAAATGCTGCGCACAGAAAAGTGTGGAGGCCGCAGGAGGAAACATCCGTAATAAGCACCGTGTGATTGATTTTATGAAACCGCACCGAGGTGAGGAACACGGCACCGGCACCCGTCTGTCAGAGGATGGCTGGCGATTTGCCGATGAGCTGGCAGGAGTTATGGCAGAAGAAGCGAAAGCAGTGATGGAAGGAGAATAGGCAATGAGCGAACAGAATATTGGGATTATCGCGTGCAGCGGTGAGGAATGTCTGGGCGGAACCCTTTCACGGCTGGCAGTCCGCAAAATGATGGAGGAGCTGAGGACTGGAGAGGTCAGCACCCTGTGCCTGCCGCTGTTTATTGCAGGCGGTGAGCAGGAACGGGCATTTGCTCAAAACCATCCAACCATATCAGTGGATGGCTGCAGGCGGTGCTGCGCCAGACGCGCCATTGAAAAATACAGCGGTGCAGTAGCAGGAATGGTCGATGTGGAGACGCTTCTGGGAAAAAGGATCGCGCTAAATGACAGCCTGGTTTCGACAAAAGATTTAACCGATGAGCAGCTTGAGCTTGTGAATGAGGTAGCAAAAGAAATTGTCCGGATTTTTGACACACTGTGAGAATGTACGGACGCTGGTAAAAAGGCCTTTCATGATTGGATGAGGATCATGAAAGGCTTTTTTTAATGGCACTTTTCAAAAAAGCCTTAAGGAAAGCTTAAAGAAAAAAGCCTGTAAAATCCCAATGGTTACCATTTGGAAACTACCCCACAATATTGTGCCTTCTTCACAGTCAGCAGACTCTGTTTTATGATATAGGTATGAAAAGAAATCATGAAACATGAAGCGAGGTGAGCATATTGCTTTTTAAAAATACGATGACAGGAGAAGAGGATAGAGCGCGAAAGACTTGCTGGCTGAGAAACGCCATTGAGACAGCGGATGCGGTACTGATTGGCGCAGGGGCTGGTTTGTCGGCTTCTGCGGGTATGACCTATTCGGGTGAGCGTTTTGAAAGGCTTTTTCCGGATTTTATCAGGGCTTACCATTTCCCGGATATGTATTCGGCAGGTTTTTATCCCTATGACACGCCAGAGGAGCACTGGGGCTACTGGAGCCGGTATATCTATCATAACCGCTACGAAGAGCATGACCGCAAGCCCTATGAAACACTCCTTGAGCTTGTCGGACATAAGGACTATTTTGTGCTTACGACCAATGTGGATCATCAGTTCCAGCTGTCAGGCTTTGATAAGAAAAGGCTGTTTTATACGCAGGGAGACTATGGCCTGTGGCAGTGCTCAAAACCCTGCTGCAGTAAAACCTGGGACAATGAGGCCGCAGTCAGGAGAATGGTCGCAGAGCAGAAGGACCGGCGGGTTCCATCAGCGCTTCTGCCGCATTGTCCGGTATGCGGCGCATCGATGGCAATGAATCTCCGCTGTGACAATACCTTTGTCCAGGATGAGGGCTGGTATGCGGCGCACAGCCGATATGAGGGTTTCATCCGCCAGCATAAAAACGCGAGGCTTTTACTTCTGGAGCTTGGGGTAGGCAGCAATACGCCGGTGATCATTAAGTATCCATTTTGGCAGATGACCGCAGAAAATCCGAGGGCGGCTTACGCCTGTATCAATCTGGGGGAGGCAGCCTGTCCGCAGGGTATGGCGAAGCAGTCTGTCTGTATCGACGGTGATATCGGGAAAGTGCTCTCAGAAGTTAAAAACAGTCGTTGCACTGAGGCCGAGGTGGTATAGTCTCTGGCGTGTATAGAGATTAAAAAAGTAAGGAGTAGACAATGAAAAAGATAACAGGCGTGTTTGTGAGTATTTTGATGGCGGTTTTGGTTTTTGCAGGCTGTTCTGGTCAGGGAAGCGGAGCGCAAGGCGATGAAGCCCCGCTTAAGGTTGCCATGGATCTGAAATTTCCGCCTTTTACAGAAATGGATGAAAATGGGAATCCCAAAGGGATTGAGGTGGATATCGCCAAAGCTTTTGGCGATTACCTCGGGCGTAAGGTCGAGATTATCAATACGGATTTTTCCATGCTTATTCCAGCGCTGGAAACCGGAGAGGCTGACATCGTCATCTGTGATATGACGATCAATGAGGAGCGGAAAGAAGTGGTTGATTTTTCAGAGCCTTATCTGTATGGCCGGACTCTGGCGCTGGTGGGCAAAGATTTTGCTGTACGGAACAATGTTACAGATGAAATGAAGCCAGAGGACTTCTTTGCCATTAAGGACGCCAGATATGTCGGGCTGGCAGGCACGATCTCCGTGTCGGTTCCCCAGAGCTATGGTGTCCCGGTTGAGGAGATCACAGATGTGGCCAGCGGTTTAATGGAAGTAAACAACGGAACCGCGGATGTGCTGGTGGGGGCAAACACGATCATTGGCGATCATGATGCTTATCCGGATACCACAGAGATTTACTGGGGCATTAAAGAATACAGCCAGTCCGCAATGGCGGTTAAAAAGGGCAATACCGAGCTGCTGGACCAGGCCAACGCTTTTGTAAAAAGCATGTACGAGGACGGCGGATTCTACAGGACAGCCGGTGATAAATACGACGAGGCGATCCACAATTATTTGAAGGATGACAGCCTGGGCCTTGATTTTATCATTTATCCGCCGCAGCAATAGGGAAGGATGTGCGGAATATGGTAAGAAAGTACAGCAGGCCACTTCAATACCTGGCGGCAGGCGTTCTGTTTTTTCTTTTGATCCTCTATGTTCTGAGCCATACCACCGATCACCCGCGGTACCACCTGATTCTTGACCAGTGGCCCCTGCTTCTGAGCGGCGTAGGCTATACGCTGATGGTAAGCGCCATCACCCTGGTTCTGAGCGCTGTGTTTGGATTTATTATTTACCTGATGATGAAAAGCCGCATTCCTTTTATCAAAGGGATCGCGGTTGTTTTCAGAGAGATCATCATGGGAACGCCGCTCTTAGTCATGGTTTTTCTGGCAGTCTATGTGCTGGGGGAGGCCGTGCATGTAAACAACAAGTTTGTACTTGGCATTGCGGCCTTAACACTGTACACAGCCCCCTATGTGGCGAACTCCTACCAGAGCGCAGCGGAGGTGATTGATGAGGACCAGTATGTGGTCATGCAGCTTTACCATTTCACGGGCTTTCAGAAGTATTTTTATGTGATTCTGCCTCAGATGGTAAAGCCTCTGCTGCCGGCGTTCATCAATCACCTCTCAGGGATCATCAAGGGCTCCGCGCTGCTAAAGGTTGTATCCTTTCCGGAAATCGCCTATGTGATCACAGTGATCGCAGCCAAAAACTGGGCCTCGGTAGAGGGATATCTGGTGATGTGGATCGCCTATCTGGCTGTGACGATCCCGCTGTCGCTTTTGGCTCAGGTTATTGGAAGGAGGCTTTCAAAGTGAGAATAGAGCTGCAGCAGGTTACAAAAAAGTATGACATCCGTGTATTAAAAAATTTAAATCTTTTAATTAAAGATAAAAAGGCCGTTGGCATTATGGGCGCTTCGGGCTGTGGCAAATCAACCCTGCTGCGCCAGCTGGCAGGGATCGAGTTTCCAGAGGAGGGAACCATCAAGGTGAATGACACAGTGGTTAACCGGGAAACGGTTCAGGCATACCAGCGGGAGATCGGTGTTGTGTTTCAAAAGCACAACCTTTTTCCCCATCTGACCCTCAGGAAAAACATTCTTCTGATCCTTGAAAAGATTAAGCGTGTGAGCCCGGATGCGGCTGAACTTAAGGCCAGCGGTCTCCTTGACCAGTTTCATCTCACGGAGCAGGCCGATAAGCTGCCCCGACATGTGTCCGGTGGACAGGCCCAGAGGGCGTCCATCGCCAGAGCGCTGTGCACAGAGCCAGATCTTCTGTTTCTGGATGAACCGACAGCAGCCCTTGACCCGATTCTGACAGGCGAGGTTCTGGAGGCCATCACCGAGCTTAAGCATCTGGGAAAAGACTGTATTTTTGTCACGCATGAGATTGGTTTTCTCAAAAAGTTTGCCGATTATTTTGTGTTCATGGATCAGGGAGAAATCGTTGAGCATGGGCCGGCGGGGCTGCTCGAGTCGCCTGAGACAAAGAAGCTGGCTGCATTTCTGAGAAGGGAGGAATAGGAAATGGTTGGGATTTTATACGAGTCAGAGGAATGGTCAAGCTATAAGCTCCTTGAGGAAATCCAGTCCTTTGGAATTGAGGCCTGTCTCATCAGCCTTGAGGAGGATCACGCCTTTGAGCTGGTTAACAGCTGTGATCTGCTTGTCAGCCGGATATTTGCCAGCGCGCAGTTCAGAGCGCATCACAAATCGCTGGAGCGCATGCCGGAGGTTATAAAACAGGCAGAGTGTAAAGGCATTCCGATACTCAATCCGCCCAGGGCGCATTTCTATGAAACCAGCAAAGCCCTCAGTACGGCCATTCTCAAACAGAAGGGGATTGCGGTTCCAGATGTCTACGGCGTGTTTCTGCCCAATGAGATTGACCCGGGAAGCCTTCGCTACCCCTGCATTATCAAACCAGACTGCGGGGGAAGGACCACCTGTACGGTTATCATCAGTGAGGCAGAGGCGCTGGCAGGGGCCGTGGCGGAGATACCAGCGGTCAGCATGATCGCGGAGGAATACATCCGTCCTGTCTATGGCTATATCACACGGGTCGAGGTGATCGGCGGAGAATGCCGTCTCATTTTAAAGCGCAGTGTGACAGCGGATGGATTGTCGGCCTATCACCTGGGTTCTGCCTACACCCACTATACAGACTGCCCCGAAAAGCTCAGACAGACAGCCGTAAGGGCAATGGAGCTTTTGAACATTGAATTCGGAAGCCTTGATATTATTGAGACAGAAAGGGACTTTTATATTATTGATGTGAACGCTGTCTCCAATGCGTCAGAGGACAATACCGAGATGTTTGGCTTTGACCTGATGGGGGAGACCGCAGCTTATATTGCAGAGCGCTTTAGAGAAATGGAGAAAAGAAATGATGACGATAAAAGAAATATATGAAAATTTTGATCAGATTGGCTGTGTGACTTTTTCAACCCTGGCGGAGAACGGTTATGTGGAATCGCGGATCGCCCATTTTTTCGCCTTTGATGAAGACGGGCTGTACTTTCGAACCATGGACGTTAAGCCGTTTTACAGAGAGCTGAAGCAGACGGGTAAGGTCAGTGTGTGCGGAATGTACCCCAGCAGTCAGGTGAGCCATGATGAAAATAATCTGCCCTCCTTTGTGCCGGGCTATACCATGCGGATCACCGGGGACATGCGGGAGCTCACAATGGACGAGGTGGAGGAAAAAGCCAGGGGAAGCCGGGATTTTAACGTGGCGGTCTATGACATCCAAAAATATCCCAGGACACGCATTTTTGTGCTCTACCGGGCCTGGGGAGAACGCTATGACTTTGATTACGCAAAAGAAAAGCGTGATCATAAGCTGGAACGTGAGCGCTTTGCCTATGGCGGAATGCCCTGTGTAAATCCGGGCCTGACCATAACAGACGCCTGCACCTCCTGTGGAAAATGCGCGGAAATCTGCTCTTTTGACGCGGTTGAGGAGGGTGAACCCTACAAAATTAACGGAAACCGGTGCGATGAGTGCGGCAACTGCTATCACAACTGTCCGGTAAACGCCATTCTTTCAAAAGGCTGAGATTTTATGGTTTCGGATAAAAAACGATGTGTTGAGAACACATCGTTTTTTATTGCCTTATTTTGTTTGTGCCGACATGAGGTTAAGGACAGCGAGCGGACCGCAAGGATCATTGAGCTGCTGCCACAGCATAAGCCCAAATGGGGAACATCCGAGACGCCATATGCTTTTGATCGCCCAAAGAATATCCTGTTCCGCCCGCTGAAGGTTATCCGGCGGAAATGTAAGCTATCTCAAAAGCGGCATGCTGCCAGTAAGTTTGTTCACTTTCTTTTTGGGGCCGCAGATGGCAACGCCCATATACTGAAGATCAGCCTCTGGCGCGCCTGCCATGAGGTCAATAAATTCATCGTAATCATTACAGCCCTGCGCTAAATCTGAAAAATCCACAACGGTCACATCGCTGAAATCGGATGTGTAGAGCCTTTGGCGGATTTCCCGGATGCTGTCTTTGTTTCCCTTCAAAACAGGAATGGGGAAGGCGATAATGCCGAGGTGCGCGTTTCCGTTTTGGTCTGTTACATCGCAGCCCACAATGTCCGGCCTTTTTTTGCCGAGCGTAATGCCCAGGATAGCGGCAGTATTGGCGATGATGCCAAGAGGAAGTGCTTCGTCAATAATCATGACACTTTTTTCATTTTCCAAGTTCATTTTCAGTCTCCTTTTTGGTTGCTGAAATTCATTTTACACGTTAAAAAGAAAAAAGGCTTGAACGATATTCCTTTAATGGGTGGATTAATTTTAAGGATTAAGAAGCTGATAAGCAAGCTGATTTTTCGAGGCGTCCTCATCCCAATAGGCTGAGAAATCAGCTTGAAAGGCATCTTTGTCCAGGGGAACGTCTTTAATGATATCCACGGTTAATGGCAATGAGGCGCTAAAGCTGCCAGACGCCTGAATGCGGACGGTCATCTGCCCGGTCTGTCTCAGGTAATGGCTCGTCTGAACCGCGTTATAATACTGCTCGAATTTTTCAACAAAAGCCTCCTTTCCTTCAGAAGGACTGTAATAAAGGTGGCACAGGTTGGTAAAACTGGTGTCCAGCATGGCCCACTGTCCCTTGGGGTCAATGCCGCACTGGGCAGCGAAATAATCAGAGGTTTCCCGGGCATAGGTATCGGACAGCAGATCAATTTCCGGATTGTTCTTTTTCCAGAGCGCTTCAAAGCCAGTGGCGTCCTGAAGACTCTGGTCAGCAGTCTTGACCGTATACAGCCGGCCCTCAGGATAAAGGCTTCGGGTTGGGTCCTTTTCAGGATTAACGCTCTTGGGCTCATCCACGGTTAAATCAATCTGATATAAATCTTCCAGATAGGCTTCGACATTGGCAGCGCTGTATTTTTCAGCGTCACGGGCGGATTGGGTGAAATGATAAACCATCATTGCCCCGAGTGCAATAAGGACGATTCCAAAGGTGATAAAAGAGCGTGTCCGGCTGTCACGCTTAATGCGTTTATCCAAAAAGTCGAATAGAGGCTGACAGGGCAATTCGCTGTCAGCAGTAAAAAAGGTGGATGTGTAAGCGCTTTTGATCAGATGGTTTACTGTGGCGTCGATGGGGCATCTTTTTAAAATATGGATAAACTGACTGATAAAATAAGGGTCTTGGTGAAATTCGGCAAAAAAATCGGACTGTAAAAATGAATTGAGCGTTTTCAGCCGCTGTTTTTTTGTTTTCAGATAAAGATTTTTCACACAGGAAAGGCCTGTGTCGATTTCACGGAGGCTTGCCTCCTGAGCCTTTTTCTGACCCTGCTCAATCAGCTGTTCAAAATCAGGCTCGTCTTTCTCCTGAGCCTGGTTTGGAATATTTTTTTCATTTTCAGAGACAGGAAAGACCGATGCTGGTGACGGCCCGGGGATGGTCTGTGCTGTAAGACTGCCTTTTGCGTATTTAACCGCTGCCTTGTAGGCATCGTTGAGCTGCCTGAATTCCTCAGGGTGCTCCTCAGGATGATATTTTACTGACAGACGGGCATAAGCTTTTTTGATGGCTTTGAGATCCCGGGTTGGGTTGATATCAAGTATCTTCCAGATATCCATTTAGTCATCCCTCTTTTTTCGGTTCAACTGCCAGTTCAGGAACAGATTTTTCAAGTCCTCTTCTGAAGGGATTCCTGTCTTGTCGCCTGTATCCTCAGTCTTGAATGTCTGATACCAGTTTTTATCCGGGTTTGTGAGTGACGGCCCAAAGCCGCCATTTTCAAGCTCCCAGCTAACCTGATCAAGAAAATAAGAAAAGCGCTCCCGGGCCTTTGATATTGCGTGCGTTTTCTGGCTTTCCAGAGCGTGGGAAAACAGGAAAAGCTCAAATTCCACGGCTTTTCTGAGTTCGCCCACTGTCTGAGTAAACAGCCGGTCACCTCTGGCGAGAAGAAGTCTGTTTTCATCTTTATCCTTTGGATGAATTTTATATTTCTGCAGCGCCGCAACCTTTTTTTCGATTTCATGTTTATCCATGGTGTTGGAATCGCTGATGAGCAGAAGGCTTTTGGTGTTTTGGGTTAGGAGGGCAGTGGCTTCCACTTCCAAAATGCCGTTGATATCATAGGTGAAACGGACATCAACGGTCTCCTGGCCCTTTGGCTTTCTGGGCACGGGCAGATCAAGCTTGCCGAGAAAGCTGTTTTCATCTGCGTAGCGCCCTTCGCCCTGGTAGACTTTAAGTTCGATTTTTGACTGGAAATCGCTGGCTGTGCAGTAGATACCCGTGCGGCTGGCAGGAAGCGTCGTGTTGCGCTCAATAAGGACAGACATCAAATCTCTGGAGTGCTCCAGAGGGTTAACAATATTAACGCCGAGAGAAAAAGGACAGATATCTGTCAGGAGAATATCCCGAATATCCTGGTGGCGCGCCTTGATACCAGCATAAGCACCGGCACCCAAAGCCACAATGGTATCTGGCGAGCCAATACTGTCCGCCTCCTTGCCGAGGACATAATTCACATAGAGCTTGACCACAGGCATCTTGCAGGAGCCGCCAACCAGAACGACCTGGTCAATTTCATCGAGGGAGAGACTGCCGTCAATGAGCACTTTTTTTATGGGCTCTGTAAGGCGCGTGAAAAGCGGCGCGGCAATTTCAATAAACTGCTCACGGCTGATTGGAAGTGTGTCGTGAAGCTCCTCGGCAGAAACCGTCATCTTTGCCGTTTCGGCGTCAGTGAGGTCAAATTTGCATTTTTCCGCACTCTGCAGGAGCACCCCTTTGGTATTTTCGTTGAGCGCCTCAAAATCAAGTCGTTTTTCCTGGCAGAAATAACGGGCCAGCAGCCGGTCAAAATCGCTGCCCCCAAGACGATTATCGCCGCTGACAGCCAGAACGTTGATAACATTGTCAAAACACTCGACAAGGGACACATCAAGGGTACCGCCGCCAAAATCAAAAACAAGGAGATTTGCGTCCTCCTCGGCATTCATCAGCTGGCAGGCAAGAGCGGCAGCCGAGGGCTCATTGACCAGCCGTTCCACCTTCAGGCCAGCCAACTCACCGGCCCGCTTTGTGGCAGAGCGCTGAGCGTCGTTAAAGTAAGCGGGGACGCTGACGACGGCTTCCTCCACCGGCTCCTTTAAAAAGGCTTCTGCGTCTTCCTTCAGTTTTTTAAGAATAAAGGAAGAAAGATCTTCAGGTCTGAAACGCTGTTTCCCCAGGTTATAGGTTTTGTCTGAACCCATAAAACGTTTAAAAATACTGGCAGTTTCCTTTGGATGGGTGATCAGGCGTTCCCTTGCAATCTCGCCCACATAAATGGTTTCATGGTCAATGCTGACCACACTTGGTGTCAGGAAATGGCCAAAAGTATTTGGAATCAGTATACTTTGTCCATTTTTCCACACGGTGACAAGACTGTTTGTCGTGCCTAAATCAATCCCTATAATCGCCATGATGCGCCTCCTTTTTGTCGAACAGACAGGTTGAGATAGTATGATTATAACATAAGCAGGCCATTTTGAAATCACATGATGCTATTTAGCCCTTTCTTTTACAGATAAAAAAGGATAAAATAGTGGAATAAAAAGATATTATAGATTAGGGAGGAAAGTATGCCCATTGTTATGACTGCGCTGTTGTCCTTTGCGGGGACAAATATTGATGATATTTTAATCCTGACCCTGCTTTTTTCAAGGGCAGAGACAGCGGCGGATAAGTGGAGAATTATCCTTGGCCAGTACCTGGCAGTTTTGACACTGACCTTTTTCAGCCTTTTCTTTGGCTACAGCATTTCCTTTGTGCCCCACGCGTATATCGGCCTGTTCGGCTTGGTTCCGATTTTGCTTGGGCTGGGCGCAGTGCGGCAGCTCAGAAATAAAGGGCGTGATCAAAGCCAGCAGACAGACAAAGCGCAAAGGGAACCCGGAAGGCTAAGACAGTTTCTCGAGAAAATATTTCCGGCAGATATTTTGTACGTTTACTTTTTAACTCTGGCAAACGGTGCAGACAATGTGAGTGTTTATATCCCCTTGTTCACGAATCTGGGGGCTGGAGAAATCATAACAATTATCGTGATTTTTGTGGTTTTGATTGGCGTATGGTGTTTTCTGGGAATGAAAATAGGCCAGTATCCCCTGATTAAGGTGTTTCTTGAAAAATATAAGGATATGCTGATCCCCCTTGTCTTTATCGGGCTGGGGCTTTATATTTTGTTGAAGAGCGGCACTTTTGGACTGCTGCTGGCGGGGTGAAAATGCGGTTAAAAGAACTGCCCCCAACCTCAGACTTGAAATTTTGAGGTTGGGGGCAGATTTTTATATCAAAAGAATATCTTAGAGAGCCGCAAGTCCTGCCTGGGCAACGCTCTCGTCTTCAGCGACACTGCCGCCGCTGACACCAATGGCGCCAATGATGCGATCTCCGTCTATAATCGGGAATCCACCACCAAATGTCACAATTCTGCCTTCACAGCAATTACCAAGACCAAAGAGTTCTCCGGCTTCCTTTGCAGCATCCCCTGCAACAGAGCTCGGCATTTTTAATGAAGCGGCTGTGTAGGCCTTGTTTTGAGCAATACTGATACTTGCCAGTAAAGAATCCTCCATGCGGTGGACTAAAACGGTGTTTCCGCCCATATCGCATACTGCAATTACCATGGGTACATCAATTTCAACAGCCTTTTTTTCGGCTGCTTCGGCCATTTTTTTGGCCATTTCCAATAGTTTACCTGTCTGAGTCATTTTAATCTCCTTTTCTAATATAATCTACCAATTTGCCAAACAGATACTAACAACTATATTATACATGGTTTGCCATACGATTACAATTAATTTCATCACAATTTTGTTCCTTCTAAAGTAAAACATCTTGCTCTTAAGAATAAGATGCGGGTACTTACGAAGTAAAGTTTTGAAGGGGTCATATTAAATTGCCGGCGGCTTTTCTATAAATCCTTTAAAGCCTCTTTCCGGAACAGTTTTGGGTCTTTGTTGAACTGATCCTTTTTGCCTTTCAGAAAGCTCTTGAATTCGGCCCAGGTGCCCTGGGTCATGTCATTTTCATGGATCACAAAGTTCTGGTATTTTGTCTGCAGTGTGATAAGGCTTTCGGTCATGTCGCATTTAATGATTTCGCCATAGGCAAAGATCACCTTTTTATCGCGAAAGAGAATTTCAAGCTTTTTGGGTGTAAAGGTAAAGGTTCTTACTGAAAAGTAACGGTCTGGCCAGAAATGAGCCAAGAGCCTGATGAGCAGCGGGTTGAATTTTCCGAGGAAGAACAAAGCGCCAAGCACACCGCTGATCAGGCGAAAAGCAAACAGGCCGAGATAGACAAAATAACCGCCTGCAAAAAGCTTGATCTGCAGATAGACCATAAAGAGGGCATAGACAGTATAGATAAGAACAAAATAGCTCACAATGCGCAGCGGCTCGGAAGGCCCCATGCTGAAACGGTTATATTTCTTATTGAGCAGTAACAGATCCTGGAGATCGTTCGATACAGATGCTTTAAAAGACTTCATTTAAAAGGCTCCTGTCAATAATTTCAAATTTAGACTTGTACACTATTTTAACACAGCCGATGATGGAATAACAGCAAAAATTAAGACATACAAAGCATCAGAATCGTTTTAACTTTATTTTGAGGGTTATTTATACTATAATATAATTAATATTTGAAATTTATTGGCATGATGGACGCCGGGGGTAAAGTAATGATTGGTAAGACAGTTTTAGTTGTCGATGAAAATCCTGCTGAAAACACTTTGCTGGACAATGTTTTAAACAAGAGCTACCAAGTTGTTGTCTCAAAAGAAAACGATGCCGCTTTGAGGTTTCTCCAACAGAATAAGTCAACGGTGGCAGTGATTATTTTTAGTTATGCTTTGTTTAATGAAATGCCGACGGCGCTTCGGACTGTTCTATGGGACATACAGGCATCGCGGGGGACAGGTGTTTTAGTGCTGACAGATGCGGACAATCCCATCATGGAGGAGCAGGCCCTCAAACTTGGCGCGACGGATATTTTGCCCAGGCCCCTTGATCCGCGTATGATCAGGCAGCGTGTCCGAAATACCTCGCTTCAAAGTAATTTAAAAACTCTGGAAGAATATGATTCTCTGACAGGGCTGTTGAACAAAGATACCTTTTACAAAAATGTCCATGAAATTTTAATGGGTTTTCCTGAAAAAGCATACAGCATTATCTGTTTTGACATTGAGCGTTTCAAGGTTATCAATGACCTGTTCGGTGCAGAGGAGGGGGATCGTCTGCTCCAGTATATTGGCGATGAGCTGAATACCTGGGCAGCGGAAAAGGCAGGCTGTGCCGGGCGCATTGTGGCAGATGTATTTGCTATCCTGCTGCCGGATATGGAGGGTGATGCAGACAGTACTGCGCAGAGGCTGACGGATAGTCTGGAGCAATACCCATTGGATATGGAGATATCCATAGCTGCAGGCCTATATCATATTGATGATGTGAACCTCCCAGTCAGCAGGATGTGTGACCGGGCGATCCTTGCGCTCAACTCTGTAAAGGGAAACTACCTGAAACGTGCGGCCGTTTATGACAATCATCTGAGAAGCTCGCTGATTGAGGAACAGGAAATTGTTAACGAGATGGCTCATGCTCTGGCAGAACGCCAGTTTCAGGTGTACATACAGCCAAAATGCGATATGCGCACCAATAAAATTGTCGGCTGTGAAGCCCTCGTCCGGTGGATTCATCCGGAAAAGGGCATTATCAGTCCTGCGGCCTTTATTCCTGTTTTTGAACGGAATGGTTTTATTTTAAAGCTCGATGCTTATGTATGGGAAGAAGTCTGCCGTTTAATGAGAAACTGGATTGATAATGGACACCAGCCCATACCAACCTCGGTAAATGTTTCGAGGGTTAATCTGTACCATCAGGGGCTGAGCGACCTGCTGGCAAATATGGTGAAGAAGTATAATCTGCCTCCATATCTGCTGGAGCTGGAGATTACCGAAAGTGCTTACACCAAAAATCTGGATCAGCTGCTGAGCCTTGTGAACAGGCTTCGCGACCTGGGCTTTACCATTTTGATGGATGATTTTGGCAGCGGTTATTCTTCACTCAACATTTTGAAGGATATCAATGTCGATGTGCTGAAGATCGACATGCGCTTTCTCTCCGACATGGAACATTTAAAGGGCCGTGCCGGCAATATTCTGGAATCGGTGGTCCGGATGACAAAATGGCTTGACCTCAGTGTGATTGCAGAAGGGGTAGAGACAAAAGAGCAGGTTGATTTTCTTTTGGATATCGGCTGTCACTACGCCCAGGGATATTACTACTATAAGCCCATGCCCACAGATGAATTTGAAGCGCTGTTATTACAGGATGCCGATAAACTTGATTTTTCGGGAATGGAACGTGAAAAGAGCAATACGATCAGCTATGATGAGCTGGTGCATTCGGACAGTATGACCCGATCGCTTTTAAATAATCTGATAGGCGGTGTGGCTTTTTATGAGTACTTCCAGGGCAATCTTGAGGTTTTAAGGGTCAATGAGGGGTATTACCAGGCGACGGGCTGTAATGCGGAGGCTTTAAAAACGAACGGACGTCATATTCTGGACCGCGTACCTGATGAAGATAAGCCTATTGTCCTCAACGCATTGCAGAGAGCGCCAAAAACGCCTGAAAAGGGAATAGATATTCAGTTCAGGCGGAAACGGCTGAACGGTGAATACATGTGGATGTACATGCGCCTCTTTTTCCTGGCGGATCGGGGAGATCGCCAGCTCTTTTATGCGTCGATTATTGATGTGACAAAGCAGAAGCAGTCTGAGGAGGCGCTCCGCCTTTCGGAGCAGCGGTTCCGGATCGCCATGGAGGCGACCAACAATACGATTTTTGATTTTGATATTGAGAAAAGAACCATTGATTATTCAGATTATTTTGCGAAAAAATACGGGTTGAAGCCACACCTTGTCAATGTGCCGAACAGCCTGGTCGATGAAGGTGTGATCCATCCGGATTCAAAGGTGTGCTTTTTGGAGATGTACCGTAAGATATTTAAAGGCGCTCCCAAAGCAAGCTGCGAGGTGCGGGTTAAACTATATGACAGCAGTTATCTCTGGAACAGGATCACGCTGACCAATATCTATGATTCAACGCAAAAGCCAGTGAGGGCAGTTGGCCTGGTTGAGGATATTTCCAGAGAAAAGGAAATGGAAAACCAAATTCTTCAAAAAGAAAAATCCCTTTCAAATTTAAAAAAGGAAAACCAGCAGGCTGTTCTCTCTTTGTTGGGCGAGTCATCACCAAATGGACTTATCGGCGGCTATTGTGAGCCTGGCTTTCCGCTCTACTTCATCAATAAGGAAATGCTTGAGATCATGGGCTATGATTCCTATGATGATTTTATAGAGGGGACTGGCGGCTTTGTCAACAATACGATTCATCCCGATGATCACGAGTATGTTGCACAGATAGTCGGGCCAAAAGATAAGGAAGGCGACGAGTATACTGTCCGCTACCGCACGCTGCGCAAGGACGGCAGTTATTTCTGGGTTATTGACCGGGGGCGGGTGGTGCGCGCGGAGGATGGCCGGCTGGCTATCGTGAGCGCCTGTATTGACATTACCGAGCAGGTTGAGCTTCAGAATGAGTTTGAAACTGTGCTGAACAGTACGCCAGGTGATGTTGTCGTCTTAAAAATTAATGGGGAAAATATTAAAACAAAGTACATGAGCTTTGGACTCGCAAAGGTTCTGGGCTATGAGGAAAAGGAGTACCAGAGGCTGCTGACCTGTGAGGACGGTTTGAAACTGATATATGCCAAGGACAGGGCGTACTATTTTAACGCAGTTTATAAAAGCGCAGCGGAGCGGCTGCCCATCAACATTGATTTCAGATCAGTAAATAGAGGCGGTGGATTTGGCTGGATCAATTTTTCGGCTGAGTTTTACGGAACCGATGAAGGCTGTATGGTCTACCATGGTATTTTTACTGATATTTCTGAGCTCAAGAAAAAAGAAGAAAAGCTGAAGCTTTCTGAAGAACGCTTTAAAGCCGCCATTGAGCATCTGGATATAAGCATTTGGGAATATGATATAAAGACAAAGTGCCTGATAAAGGAAACTAAGTGGAACAAAGAAGGAAGCCGGCGCCTGGTGTATCCCAATATGCCTGACGAAAGCGTGACAAAGGGCTATGTGTCCCCTGAATCTCTCGGTGAGTATCTGCGGCTTTATGAGGATATCAGCGGGGGCAAGCTCAAAACCTCGGCGGAGGTACAGATTCAGGAACCAGACGGCAAGTACTGCTGGTACCGCATTACCTATACGATGGTGCTGGACGAGGACGGACAGCCCATGAAAGCCATCGGTACCTCCGAAAATATTGAGGAGGAAAAACGAAAACAAAAACGTATTGACAAACTTTTACTCAAAGCACAGAAGGATTTTTTGACAGGGCTTTATAACAGAGAAACCATTGAAGAAATGGTAAAGCAGAGCTTAGAGATCAGCGTTTTGGACAAGGGTGTGTCGGCTATACTCATAGCGGATATTGATAATTTTAAACAGATTAATGATTTTTACGGACATACAGAGGGGGATCACGTTTTAAAGGAAATTGGACGGATAATCCCAGAGGTTTTTGGTGACAAGGCACTTACAGGGCGCCTTGGTGGTGATGAATTCCTTGTTTTTGTGACGGGCGAGGATTATGAAAGTGATATCTGCAGTCTGACGCAAAAGTTTTGCGAGCGTCTTAGCGAGCTGGAGGTTCAGGATAAAAAGATTACGGTATCTGTGGGGATTGCTTTTGTAGAGGAAGCGATAAGGGACTTTAAAACGCTTTACCAAAACGCAGATGCGGCTCTGTATGTGGCGAAATGCAGAGGTAAAAACACCTATGCAGTTTATCATGCGTTGCAGTTTCAAAAGCAGCATGCTTATTTTAATATGGACACAGCTATCCTGGACGAATTAGACAGCTTTGTTTATATCATCAATGCGGAGACTTACGACATTATCTATTGTAATACAGCATTACTGCGAGCACTAAGGGTAGATGAAGTTGAAGCGAAAAGGCATAAATGCTACGAACTCTTGGCGCAGTGCTCACAGCTCTGTCAAGGATGTGAGCAGCGGGAGCTATTTTATGATCGATTTATTTCCAGAGACATGTCTTTTTTCAATGGAAAAGTTCCGGTAACACTGAGAGAAAAGCTTTTTAAATGGGGAAGCCTTACCCTGCGGCTTGGTCTTGCACGTTTTAAAAAGGAAAGTTAATAAATATTAAAAGAACCCACTGGAGGGATGATCCGGTGGGTTCTTTTTTGATGAGGTATTGTTGGAGAATGAATGGTAAAAAAGGATTTACATCAGAGCTTTGTACAGTTCAACAATGTCTTCCAGGCTGGCATCTTTTGGATTGCCAGGTTTACAGGCATCATCAAATGCGGACTGTGCGAGGAAAGGAATATCTTCTTCCTTGACGATTTCCTTTAAATCCTGAGGAATACCGACGTCGATTGACAACTGGCGAACCGCATCCACAGCGGCTTTGCGGTATTCTTCCTGAGACATGCTCTCAGTGCCTTCAACACCCATGGCCTGCGCGATGTATCTGTATTTTTCGCCGGTTTCAGGCGCGTTATATTCCATGATGGAGGGTAAAAGGATCGCGTTGGCAACACCGTGTGGCGTGTCATAAACAGCGCCCAAGGCATGGGCCATGGAGTGGACAATGCCGAGACCGACATTGGAGAAGCCCATTCCCGCGACGTACTGGCCGAGTGCCATGTCTTCGCGTCCTTCAGGAGTGTTTTCGACAGCACCCCTTAAGGAACGTGCGATGATCTCAATGGCTTTTAAGTGGAACATATCTGAAAGCTCCCAGGCACCCAAGGTTGTATAGCCTTCGATGGCGTGTGTGAGGGCATCCATACCTGTGGAAGCGGTCAAACCCTTTGGCATACTGGACATCATGTCCGGATCTACAAAGGCAACGACCGGGATGTCATGTACGTCGACACAGACAAATTTACGTTTCTTTTCGACATCGGTAATAACGTAGTTAATGGTGACTTCTGCTGCGGTACCGGCAGTGGTTGGAACGGCAAAGATCGGAACACAGGGATTCTTTGTCGGGGCAACACCTTCCAGACTGCGGACATCTTCAAATTCAGGGTTGGTAATGATAATACCAATGGCTTTTGCGGTATCCATGGAGGAGCCGCCACCGATGGCGATCAGATAGTCTGCGCCGGAAGCCTTAAAGGCTGCAACACCAGTCTGTACGTTTTCGATGGTGGGATTCGGTTTGATTTCAGAGTAAACGTCATAATCAAGTCCTGCTTCGTCAAGAATATCCGTTACCTTTTTTGTCACATTAAATTTCACCAAATCAGGGTCAGAACAGACAAAGGCCTTTTTAAAGCCGCGCGCCTTTGCTTCGGTTGCAATTTCATTGATTGCGCCGCTGCCGTGATATGATGTTTCATTTAGAACGAATCGATTTGCCATAATAGTAATCTCCCTTAACTAATAAAATTAATATTATTTTATTCAATTTTCGTAAAATTCTCAAGATAGATTAATGTTCATTTGATGCAAATATTTATTAACGTTTTCATCTGTAAATGGCAAGTGTTTTTGCAAAGCGGAAAGAATGAAAATATTTTGCTCTTAAATGAAAGAAAAACAAAACGAAAAATCACAAAGGTTAAAAATTGATAATTTAATGACAGTAAACGTGCACAAATTTAAACTGGAAGCATTATCTGACCCTTGTTTATGCTATAATAACAAAGCAATTTATTATATGACAGGAGTAAAAATGACCACAACTTTTCCAGAAAATACAAGACAGGAATCCTTATTCAAGCTGACATGGCCCATTTTTGTGGAGCTTTTTCTGCAGATGCTGGTGGGGAATACGGACCAGATGATGGTGGGGCAGGTGTCACAGACTGGTGTGGGCGCCATCGGGAACGCTAACCAGATTATCAATGTCCTGCTGATTTCTTTCAGCATCATATCACTGGCTACCACAATTCTGGTTTCTCAGAATATGGGCGCAAAAAATTATAAAAATGTGTCGACAATCTATACATTGGCACTGATCGTCAACCTGATTTTCTCAGTGATCATCAGTGCGATTCTGCTGTTTTTTACAGAGTCCATCTATCATATGCTGCAGGTGCCAGACACCATTATGCCCGAAACGGTTGCCTATACGCGAATCATTGGCGCGGGTCTTTTTCTGCAGGCTGTGTTTCTGACCTTTTCGGCTATTTTCAGGAGCAACCGCCTGATGAAGGAAACCATGTTTGTCTCCATTATTATGAATGTGCTCAACATCGGTGGAAACTACATTCTGATTAACGGCATTGGCCTGCCAGGCCCCCTTGGTGTAACCGGAGCTGCCATCTCCAGCAACATCGCCAAGCTTGTCGGGGTGGTGATTGTCGTCTGTCTGTTCGTTAAAAAAATCAAACCGGGAATGTCTTTAAAAACATTGAGGCCTTTCCCAACTGCGATGCTCAAAAGATTATTGTTTATCGGGATTCCCTCGGGCGGTGAGACACTTTCATGGACGCTGAGCCAGACCGTGACAATGGGATTTGTGAATCTCTGCGGCGCGGTGGTCATTACAACCCGTGTGTACGCGGTGATGTTTGCCATGATCACTTACCTGTACAGCAATGCGATTTCCCAGTCCTCCCAGGTTTTAGTAGGCTATATGATCGGAGCGAGGGAATATGACAGCGCGGACAGGCGTGTGAAAGCTACACTCCGGTCATCTGTGCTGGTATCCTTCTGCGTGGCGCTTCTGCTTTTTGTGTTCAGTGATCAGATTTTTGGTTTTTTCACCTCAGACCCGGAAGTCATAGCCCTCGGCAAGCAGGTGATGTTCATCGATATTTTTCTGGAGCTCGGACGTGCGGTAAATATGGTGATGGTCCGCTCACTTCAGGCGGCCAATGACATTTTGTTTCCCATTGCCCTTGGTATTAGCTCACAATGGTTTGTGTCGGTGGTTCTGTGTTATGTTTTAGGCATTATACTGGGCTGGGGACTGGTCGGGATATGGATCGCCATGGCCTGTGATGAAATCCTGAGAGCCGCCATGTTTTTAGTCCGTTGGAAACGCAGGAAATGGATGGATTTAAGCATTAAGAACGCCGTGAAGGCCTGACAAAAACGAAGGAGGTACGTCGTTTCGACGTACCTCCCTTTTGGTTTAGCAGCCATCTCTGTCTATTTTTTTACTTTTTTGAAGATTCATGGAAAAGATACAGCACAGTGTGCTCTGCAGTCCCCATAAAATACCGATGATAATAAAGGGGAACGCGCCAATGGGGGTGGTCAGGGCCGCAAACATGAGCAGCATCATGACAATGAGAAAGGCCATCTGCATAATTTGAAAGGTTTTATAGGCAGCCTTGTAGAGAATGAATTTTTCCGCCTCATCATTGCTGTTCATCCATACCTTTTGAAAGTTTAAATCCAGTGGGTTTCCCTGTTTTTCCGGATTCATCTTTTTGGTCAGATTCACAAAGAGAATCTGGAGAATAACGCAGAAGATAATCGGCAGTAAAAATGCCGCGAGTGCCCATAAAAGGGAAGTGGAGCTGCTATTGTGTATGCTGCTGACATTGATACCGTAAAAAGCAAAGGTGAAGATCAGCGTGATATTGCCAAAGATTATCCCTGTATCACAGAGATGGTCAGCTTTTTCATAGAGCGCATCCGAATCGTTTGTTTCCAGCTGTCTGTAAGTGTTTCTTGCTGAAAGGTAAAACAGCGCGGTGATAAGCATTAAAACAGCAGAACCGGCAGAGGAAATATAAAGCCCGTAAGCCAGAATATTGTTTTGCAGCAGCTGTACGCTATCAACAACGTCAAAGCCTGGATAGTTCAGCAGGAAACTAGCCAGCCCGCCTAAAAAGCCGCATATGATGATCAGGGTAAAAAATTTAAGGTAAATGTGTTTGCTTTCTTTTGCTTTCATGTCAGTTTTCCTCCTCGAGGGTATGGGTAAAAAGGGAATCGATGGTGGTATTAAAAATATCCGCGAATTTTGCGGCAAGCCGGACAGAGGGAGAATAATGGTTTTCCTCGATCAAAACAATGGTTTGCCTGGATACACCAGCCAGCTTGCCAAGCTGTGCGGGCGTAAGCTTTTGTTGGATTCTGTAATCTTTCAGGTGGTTTTTGTGCGTGTTCATTGCGATTCCTCCTCTTCTGAATAGGTAAAGATGTCCTCAACGGTTGTATTAAAAATTCGGGCAATTTTAAGTGCCAGCGTGACGGAAGGAGAGTAATCTCCGCGTTCGATTAAACTGATGGTTTGTCTGGATACACCGGCCAGCTTACCAAGCTCTGACTGATTGATTTTATCCCGGGCCCGGAACTCTTTTAATCGGTTTTCGAGGGGCATGCTTAGGCCTCCTTTGTATATGATTTTTGTCATCTTGACAAATATTCTTGTCAAAAATAGTTTAACATTGACAAAAATATTTGTCAAACAAAAATTTAATAAAAATGAAAGCATAATAAATCTTTAAAAAATTTTAAGAACGTTTACAAGGATTTGAAAATGTGCTATGATAATGATAACAATAGAATTGCTCTGAAGCTGGAAAGACCCTTCCGGGGCCTTTTCAGCCAATGGGTAACAGGGGCAACCCTGTTGTCTGCCATCTTTGCAAAGGAGCCCGTAGAAACTGTTTGTATTATATACAAAGCTATTTCTGCGGGCTTTGTGTTTTCCAGAATTCCAAAACACAAAGCGATTCTCATTTTGTAAACTTACCACAAAGGAGGTGTGAGGGTACTGCGTCAGCAGTATCCGGAAGCGTATGAGCAAACAACTCATGATTAAACCTGAAAAGTGCATAAGCTGCAGAACCTGCGAACTGGTCTGCTCTTTTGGGCACTATCAGGAATTTAATCCAAAACTGTCAAATGTAACAGTCATGGATTATGAAAAAGCAGCCATAACCATTCCTGTGATGTGTATGCAATGTGAGGAACCAGCTTGCATGAAGGTGTGTCCGGTGGGCGCGATCTCAAGGAATGAAAACGGTGCGTTTGTTATGGATGAAGCAAAATGTATCGTGTGCAAAATGTGTATGAACGCCTGCCCACTCGGCAACATCAGCTTTAATCCGGTTAAGAGAAAAGTGTTTAAATGCGATCTGTGTGACGGCGATCCAAAATGCGCCAAGTTCTGTCCGTCCGGCGCCATTGTCTATGGCGAAGCGGTTGAGATGGAACGCAAGAAGGCCATTGCGGATCAGCTGAAAGACGTTTATGGATTGGAGGGATAACGATGAATGGATGGATGGGACAATTAATCCGCGTTGACCTGGCAGCAGGAACCATCAAAAAGGAACCGCTTAACATGCAGGCCGCCCATGATTTTATTGGCGCGCGTGGCCTGGGTACAAAATATTTCTGCGACGAGGTAGACCCGCAGGTAGACCCGCTTGGTCCGGATAATAAAATGATTTTTATGACAGGGCCGTTAACCGGTACGGCTGCTTCCTGCAGCGGACGGTATGAGGTCGTGGCAAAGGCGCCTTTGACGGGAACCATTGGTGCTTCAAACTCCGGTGGGCATTTTGGCCCCGAACTGAAATTTGCAGGCTATGACGGGATTATCTTTGAAAACCAGAGCGACCGTCCGGTTTACCTGTATATCAATGACGACACAGTGGAGCTCAGAGACGCCTCAGACCTCTGGGGCAAAGACGTTTATGAAACGACCGAAGCACTGGAGGGAGCCTGCGGAGAAGGCGCACGTGTCGCCTGTATTGGCCCGACCGGTGAACAGGGCTGCCTGTATTCTGCTATCATGAATGACAAGCACCGTGCAGCAGGCCGTGGTGGTATGGGCGCTGTAATGGGCAGCAAAAAGCTAAAGGCTGTTGTGGTCCGCGGAAGCGGCGGGGTAACAGTGGCGCGGCCTGAGGGCTTTATGGCAGCGATGACCGATGCCCGCACCAAGCTCAAGGAACACCCGGTTACCGGTGGAGGCCTGCCGACCTACGGCACAGAGGTTCTGGTCAATATGATCAACGAAGTCGGTGGTCTGCCGCTTCGCAACTGGCGTGACGGCGGCGTCTATGATAAAGCCGATGATACCTCCGGTGAAGCGCTGGTCGATTCTTATCTGGTTAAAAACAAGGGCTGCTTTGGCTGCTCCATTGGCTGCGGCCGTGTGACCAGAATACCAGACGGGCCATTTAAGTCCATGGGTGAAGGCCCGGAATACGAGGCCGGCTGGTCCTATGGTGCAGACTGCGGTGTCAATGATCTGGCTGCTATCTGCAAGGCGAATTTCCTCTGTAACCAGTATGGTATGGACCCGATCACACTCGGTTCAACCATCGCCTGTGCCATGGAGCTTTATGAAAAGGGACTTCTGAGTGAGGAAGAGATTGGCCGTCCGCTGCCCTTTGGCGACGCACAGGCAGTAGTTGATCTGACAGAACTCACGGGAAAAATGGAGGGCTTTGGTGTTGAATTGGCTCAGGGCTCGTACCGCCTGGCAGAAAAACACGGTGCGCCAGAGCTGTCCATGTCTGTTAAAAAACAGGAAATGCCGGCTTATGATGGACGTGCTGTCCAGGGGATGGCTCTTGAATATGCTACCTCAAACCGTGGAGGCTGCCATGTCCGTGGTTACCTGACCTCACCCGAGGTTCTGGGCATTCCGTTAAAGACGGACCCGCTTGTAACTGAAGGCAAGGCACCGCTTCTCAAGACCTTCCAGGATCTCACAGCAGCGGTGGATTCCAGCGGCATCTGCCTGTTCACCACCTTTGGCATCGGCCTGCCTGAGATTGCGGCGCAGTACCGCGAGGCTGTAGGCTCAGATGAAACGGATGAGGAATTCCTGTTAAAAGGAGAACGCATCTGGAACATTGAAAAGCAGTTTAATATTGCAGCAGGTGTTGAGAAGGATACTCTGCCGCCAAGACTGCTGCGCGAAGCCCTGCCGGAAGGCCCGGCAAAAGGCAAAGTGGCTGAGCTTGACGTCATGCTGAAAGAATACTATGAAGTACGCGGCTGGAGCACGGAAGGTGTGCCAACCGAGGAAAAAGTTCAGGAGCTAGGACTTTAAACGACAGATACTGGAGATGGGGCACAGCCCTGTCTCCTTTCATGCATCATAACGCAAAGAGGAGATTAAAATGAAAGTAAAATTTTTCGCTACCATCCGGAATTATACAGGCTGCCGTCAGGCAGAGGTACCGGTCTGTAAGGATATGTACACACTTTTGCATACCCTCTCTGAAACCTATGGCGATGCTTTCAGGAATCATGTTTTAAGTCCAGATGGGGAGGCGCCCGGAGAAGAGATTATCCTGATGGTCGACGGTCGTCATATCGAGCATTTGCAGGGGCTTAAGACACCTCTGAACGAAAACAGTGCTGTGGCAATTTTTCCCGTTGTTGCGGGAGGATGAGGAAGGGGAGTGAGCCCATGCAGGAAATAACAAAAGAATCAATCGACAAAATCTTATCAGCATATCCCAGGGACCAGCGGCATTCTCTGGCAATGATGCAGGATATGCAGCATCATTTTAACTATATTCCAGAGCAAGGAATGCAAGCGTTGGCCGAATATCTGGATTGCCCGTTATCGTCATTATACTCAATGGCAACCTTTTACCGGGCGCTGAGCTTAAAGCCAAAAGGAAAGCATATCATTAAGCTCTGTGACGGAACCGCGTGTCATATTCGAGGCTCTATCAATCTGATCACCGGTATTAAGCGTGAGCTGGACATCAGTCCGGGTGAAACCTCGGGAGATGGGCTTTTCTCGCTGGAAACCGTGAACTGTCTCGGCTCCTGTGCGCTGGCGCCGGTAATGGTGATCGACGGTGTATATTACGGAAAGGTAACGCTTGAAAAGCTGCCCGAGATATTGAACCAGTACAGGGAGCTTTCGGAAGGGGGCGCAGAAGCATGAAGCAAAACGTTTTAGTCTGCTGCGGTACCGGCTGCCGGGCCAATGGGAGTCTGTTGGTTTTAGAAGCGCTTCAAAAAGCTGCCAGAAAGCATAAATCTGATATTGAGGTATCCCCTATGATCAAGTCCACTGGCTGCAACGGCTTTTGTGAAAACGGCCCGATTGTTAAAATTGAGCCGGCGGATATCTCCTATTACAAGGTTAAACCAGAGGACGCGGACAGCATCATAAAGGATACAGTGCTTGACGGAAAAATCATTGAGAAGCTTTTGTATAAAGGAAATGATGGAAAACGCGTGCGCTCGCAGAATGAAAATCCATTCTACGCCCCACAGAAAAAGTGGGTACTGCATAACATCGGGGAGATTGACCCGACCAATATCGACGATTATATCGCCAGGGGAGGCTACAGTGCTTTAAAAAAAGCCTTATCCATGGATGCGGACAGGATCATTGGGGAGGTAGAAGCCTCAGGTATCCGGGGCCGCGGCGGTGCAGGGTTCCCGACAGGAACCAAATGGCGCCAGGCGTTAAAATATGATTCGGATGTAAAATATGTGGCATGTAATGGCGACGAGGGTGATCCCGGGGCTTTTATGGACCGGTCAATACTGGAGGGCGACCCGCACTCTGTTATTGAAGGCATGATTATCTGTGCCTGCGCCATTGATGCGCAGGAAGGCTATATGTATATCCGTGATGAGTACGGCCTGGCAGTAGAAAACTGCAAAATCGCGCTGCAGCAGGCCAGAGAAAAAGGATTCCTGGGAGATTCTGTCATGGGAACAGGCAAATCCTTTGATATTCAGATCGTTCGAGGCGGCGGCGCCTTTGTCTGCGGCGAATCCACTGCGCTGATGGCGTCGGTAGAGGGCCGGGTAGGTGAGCCGAGAGCAAAATATATCCGTTCTGTCCAGAGAGGGCTGTGGAACAAGCCGACCGTATTGAATAATGTTGAAACCCTGGCGAATATTCCGAGAATTATCCAGGATGGCGGCGCGAAATTTAAGGAATTAGGAACAGAAAAGAGCAGCGGTACAAAGGTCTTTGCCCTGGTTGGCAAGGTCAAACGTACCGGCCTGGTTGAAATACCAATGGGGAGTACCCTGAGGCATTTAATCTATGACATTGGCGGAGGGATTCCGGGAGACCGGCCCTTTAAAGCGGTGCAGACCGGCGGCCCGTCGGGCGGCTGTATCCCTGCCGAGCTTTTAGACCTGCCCATGGATTTTGATACCCTCACCAGCTATGGCGCCATGATGGGGTCAGGCGGTGTGATTGTCATGGATGACCGAAGCTGTATGGTCGAGGTTGCCCGCTATTATATTGAATTCCTGTGTGATGAATCCTGTGGTAAGTGTACGCCGTGCCGTGAGGGACTGCGTCATCTCTTAACCATACTGACCGATATCTGTGAAGGCAGAGGACAGGAAGGCGATATTGAGCTGATGGAAAAAATCTGCCATACCATGCAGGACGCATCCCTGTGCAGTCTGGGAAAAAGCGCTGCGAATCCAGTTTTGACAACCATAAAATATTTCCGGGACGAGTATGAGGCGCATATCCATGAAAAACGGTGCCCTGCCGGTGTCTGTCCAAAATTGACAGCCTTTGTGATCGATGAGGAAGCCTGCAAAGGCTGTATGCGCTGCTCCAAAGCCTGTCCTGCCGCAGCGGTGAGCGGTGAAGTCAAAAAGCCGCATCACATTGATCCGGTTAAATGTATTGCTTGCGGCAGCTGCCGTGAGGCCTGTAATTTTGATGCGGTGGTTGCAGTGAAAAGGGGTGAAGCATAATGGAAATCAGCATCAATGGCAAAGAATGTACCTGTGAAAAGGGCGAATTTCTGTTAGAAGTTGCGAAACGTAATGGGTTTGATATTCCAACGCTGTGCCATCACCCTGGTCTTGCGGAACAGGGGTGCTGCAGAGTCTGTATTGTAGAAGTAGTGGAAAATGGAAGAAGCAAGGTAGTTGTCTCCTGTGTTTACCCGTTAGAGCGTCCCTGTGAGGTTTACACAGACAGTGAAAGGATAAAAGAGGAACGCTCAGTTATTCTGATGCTGCTCAAAACAAGGGCGCCTGCCAGCTCTGAAATACAGGCGATGTGTGACAAGTACGGCGCCTTTGAAACATCAAGACTGAAACCTGTGGATGGTGAAAAGTGTATTTTATGCGGGCTTTGTACAAAAGCCTGTGATGCCCTTGGCACTGGCGCGATCTCAACCATTAACCGTGGAGTCACTAAAAAAGTTGCGACACCCTACGAAAATCCTTCGGTTGATTGCATAGGCTGCACAAGCTGTGCTCAGGTTTGCCCTACCGGCGCAATTGAATGGTCTGAAGATGGCGAAACAAGGACGATTTGGGGAAAAAATTTTGCATTGGCAAAATGCGAATCTTGTGGTAGTATTATAAGTACAGAAGCTGAGCTTCGTTTTGCGGGAGAAAGGGCAGGTGTGGAGACCAATTCCCTTTGTGAGAGCTGCCGTAAGAAGAGCATGGCTGATGTGCTTGCCCATACATATGGGATTGAGTAGGAGATCTTAACCAGAAAAGCCTTCGGTACCAAGGTGCCGGGGGCTTTTCTGTCGCATGCTTTTTAAAATTTTAATGAATTAATTTTTGGGGTATGTTATACTGTGCACATTATGTAATAGAGAAGGAAGCAGCATGGATTATTTTTACGAACATTACTTTGCACCACAGAACGTTGAGCCGCACAATCGCATTTTTTCACCGGAGCATCTTATCCTGTCATCATTGCTGATGATTTTTATCGTGACCGTTATGGTCATACAGACCAAAAAACATGACCGGCGCTTCAGCCAGAAGCTGATCCGGGTTCTCGCCGCCGTTATGCTGGCCCTGGAGATTTTCAGAATCAGCTGGAGAACCTGCTATTTTGGTTTTGACCTCAGGAATATCCGCTTTGACTGGTGTAACCAGGTGTGTATCGCCCTGCCGCTGATCGTATTGTTTAAGCGGGAGAAGGCTTACCCTTACATTGACGTTTTGGCTGTGATGGGCGGGCTCATGGTACTTATCTACCCATTGTGGGTTTTCTATGATTATGGCGGTATTCACACTATGGCAGTACAGAGCATGGTGTCTCATGGCCTCATGGTTTTAATTGCCCTGACCATGCCTTTTGCGGCGGATTACAGGCCGGAAGTGCGGAGGGCATGGAAGCCGATGATCGGACTTGGTATCATTGCGGTTATCGCTTTTATCATGTCACATGCTTTGAACGAAAATTATCTTCTGATGCTGGGAGCACATGGTGTCCCGGTGATCGACCAGATTCCCTATCCCTGGTACTGGCTTCTTGTGGCGCCGGCCTTGATCGGCCTGGTTACGCTGGTGACCAAGGGCTTGAGCCTGCTGGACAACAGGCTTCTTGGAAAGGTACAGCCGGATACAGCGCCCAATGCATTAAAGAACGAAAAGATTTAGACACAGAGCAGAAAGGTGCGGCGTTATGCCGCATCTTTTTTACGCAGGAAGAAAATAAATTTTACAGAGAAAGCATATTTTTAAAGCTGAACTTATGTTATAATGGTTCGGGTTATGGGTAAAGCGATGCTTTTAAATATGGATAAAGGAGCTTAAGATGAAAATATTGATCGCATATCACAGCAAAAACGGAACCTCTGAGAAATGCGCCCAGCTTTTATTAAAGCAGGTGGGGGCTGCAGACCTGGCCGATCTTAAGAAAAAGACACCTGATTTTGAGTCCTATGATCTTATTGTTATTGGCGGCTCCATCCGCATGGGAATGTATACGCGTCCGGTGCGAAAGGCTCTCAAGAAGTATGAAGATGTTCTGGAACGGAAAAAGGTGATCTATTTCATCAACTGTGCTTTTCCGGAAAACAGGGAAAAATATTATAAGGATAATATTTCTGAAAAGCTCAGGAAGCGTACGCTGGGCTGTTTTAACTTCGGCGGTGAAATGGATCTTGCGCGGTTAACAGGCTCGGACCGCATGATTGCGACAACCGTAGCCCGCCAGTCACAGGGAAGCGGTCATCCTCTCGCGTCTATTGATGAGCGGGCCATTGAGCAGTGTGCTGGCAGAATAGCAGCAATTAAAGAAAATATATAATGGAATGAGGGCGTTTCTGTCATCACCATGTTTTTTAAACACCGTTTTTGGGTATATCAAAACGGTGTTTTATTTAGTTTAAGGACTTTTTAAAAAGTAGGATGAAAATGATACGTGGAAAGGAGTATTCACGATGAATTTTAAGGTGGATCAGAAACAAATGCTGCGTGATCTCAAGGGGCTGCTAAGCATCGCAAGTACAAACGGAGATGCCGGCGCCATCGATGAAATGACACCGCTCGGCAAAAATATTAACGACGCCATTGATTATATGCTGGCTGTTGGAAAGCGTTTTGGTTTTGAAACCCAGAATCTGGACGGCTGCTGCGGCATTATTGATATGGGAGAGGGAGAGGAAATGGTCGGCGTTCTTGTGCACATTGATACAGTTCCGGTTGGTGAAGGCTGGAGTGTTGACCCCTTCGACGGAACGGTGATTGATGGCAAGGTTTATGGCAGAGGAACCAATGACGACAAAGGGCCAGCTATGGTGGCACTGTATGCGATGAAGGCGCTGAAGGACAGTGGTGTGCCAGTAAATAAGCGTATTCGCCTGATCGTTGGCGGTGACGAGGAAAGCGGAACCTGGCGCTGTATGGATCGTTATAAGGAAACCGAGATTATACCGGATTATGCCTTTTCACCAGATGCGTCCTATCCGGTTATTTTTGCCGAAAAGGGCATTCTCAAGATTCAGATTCACAACAAGACTGATGTTACCGGCGAGGATATGACCTTGAAAGCCGGAAAACAGATCAATATTGTACCGGACTTCGCAGAGGCAGAAGTCCAGGGGCGAAGGTTTACAGCAAAGGGCAGGCCTGCCCACGCCATGGAACCGCAAAATGGCGTCAATGCTCTTTTAAAGCTGGGGCGTGAGCTTAAAGAGGCTGGAATTGTACATCCATTTTTAGAGTTGCTGGACAAAGCCAATGTAGAGGGCTTCAATATTGCAATTTCAGACGAGATCTCCGGTGAGCTGACCATTAACCCAGCCATCGGCAGGGTCGATGCGCAGGGCTCAAGGCTGGAGTGTGACATCCGCTATCCGGTAACAGCAGATGTTGACGATATTGTTGGGCGTATCCGCCAGTCTGTAGACCCTGTCGGTTACGAGGTAGACACAATGCAGATGGTACCGCCACTCTATGTTAAGAAGGACAGCCCGCTGGTACAGACACTGCTGGGCGTGTACCGGGATATTACCGGTGACAGGACAGAGCCCATCGCCATCGGAGGCGGTACCTATGCCCGGGCTTTTGATAATGCTGTGGCCTTTGGCGTGCTGTTTCCGGATGAACCGGATATGTGCCATCAGGTGGATGAATACTGGAGCGTAGAGGATATGATGATAAATCTTCAGATTATTGCGGGTGCTCTGGCGGCTCTTGGTGTATCGAAAAGAGGTCTGTAATGAAAGAGGAATCATCATTTAAGCCCTTTATTTCAGCGGACCGGATCATGCCAGAGTTTACAGCCACCTCTATTATCCTCGGGTTGATACTGGCAGTGGTCTTTGGAGCAGCCAATGCATACCTTGGCCTGCGCGTTGGACTGACCATTTCGGCGTCAATTCCGGCAGCGGTTATCTCGATGGGGGTCATCCGTCTTATTCTTAAAAAAGATTCTATTCTAGAGAATAACATTGTGCAGACCATTGGATCAGCGGGCGAATCGGTGGCTTCGGGTGCGATTTTTACGCTGCCTGCTCTGTTTATGTGGAGCCAGGAATGGGGAACCGCCAGCCCTTCGCTGCTTGAGATCGCCCTCATTGCTGTCTGCGGCGGCTTCCTTGGGATATTGTTCATGATTCCGCTGCGCAGGGCTTTGATCGTCAAAGAGCACGGTGTTTTACCATATCCGGAAGGCACTGCCTGCGCCGAGGTTTTACTTGCCGGTGAGGAGGGAGGCTCCAAAGCGTCCATCGTCTTTGCTGGTCTTGGCATCGCGGGTGTCTATAAATTTATCACAGATGGACTGAAGCTGTTTCCATCTGAAATCTCATGGGAGATTAAGGGCTACAAGGGTGCAGCCTTTGGATGTGATGTGCTGCCGGCGCTTTTGGGCGTTGGCTATATCTGTGGCCCGAAGATCGCATCCTATATGTTTTCCGGCGGCGTTTTAAGCTGGCTGGTCATTATGCCCCTTATCAGTATGTTTGCCGGTGATGCGGTGATTTTCCCGGGGACAGTGCCCATTTCAACACTGGATTCCTTTGGAATCTGGAGTAACTATGTCCGTTACATTGGCGCTGGTGCGGTGGCAGCCGGTGGGATAATCAGCCTGGTGAAATCGCTGCCCCTCATTGTCAGCACTTTTAAGCAGGCTATGAAAAGCTATTCGGGCAACAACGGTCCAGAGGTACAGATCCGGACAGATCGTGATTTGAATATGAAGCTGGTTGCAGCCATGGTTTTAGTCATTATTTTAGTTATCTGGCTGGTGCCTGTGATTCCAGTCGATATTTTTGGCGCGCTGATCATTACCGTTTTCGGCTTTTTCTTTGCAACGGTTGCCTCTCGAATCGTAGGTCTGGTGGGCAGCAGCAACAATCCGGTTTCTGGGATGACCATTGCCACACTGCTTATCGCGACGGTTATCTTTAAAGCCATTGGGATGACCGGACAGTCTGGAATGACTGGCGCTATTGCCGTGGGCTCGATTATTGCCATTATCGCAGCGATTTCCGGTGACACCTCGCAGGATTTAAAAACCGGCTATATTGTGGGGTCGACGCCTCAGAAGCAGCAGATCGGCGAGCTGCTGGGCGTGATCATTTCAGCCTTGGCCATCGGTGGGATTCTTTATCTGCTCAACGCGGCCTGGGGCTACGGTTCTGCCGAGCTTCCCGCGCCGCAGGCTGTTTTAATGAAAATGGTGGTTGAGGGTGTTATGGATGGGAATCTTCCGTGGACCCTTGTCTTTATCGGCGCGGGTATCGCAGTGGTGGTTGAAATCCTTGGTATTCCTGTACTGCCTTTTGCTGTTGGGCTGTACCTGCCGGTACACTTAAACACAGCCATTATGATCGGTGGGCTGGTGCGCCTGTTTTTTGAAAAGAAAAAAAAGGTGACCGAGGATCAGCGAAAAGAATTCTTAAACAAAGGTCTGCTTTACACCTCAGGCATGATCGCGGGGGAAGGCCTTGTGGGGATTTTGCTGGCTGTTTTTGCTGTGGTTCCCTTTGGCGCCGGCTACCTTGGCGATGTTTTAAACATTTCTGGCCGCTTCTCGCTGGGGAGCGCAGGCTCCATTGCCTTTTTTATCCTCCTGATTTTATCTGTTTTTAAGTTCTCAATCTGGAATAAGGATAAAAAAGCAGTACAATAAAAATAAATTGGAGGTGTTTGAAATAAAACGCAGACATTTACATAAAAAAGCAAATTATCTGGATTATATTCCAGTACACAATGCCGCATATACCTATACTAAAAACAAGCGTGGACTCATAACCATTCGTGTGCCAAATACCGGATGGATTAACCGGGTGGCGCAGCGGTTCTTTGGTATGCCGGAAGTCAGTACTATTCGCCTGGACACCTATGGCAGTTATGTCTGGGAGCAGATAGACGGCAAGAGGGATGTGCAGGCCCTGGCCTGTGTAATGAAAGAGCGCTTTGGGCAAAATGCAGAGCCTCTCTATGAACGGCTGATCCGTTTTCTTGAAACGCTCAGGGAAAATAAATACATTCATCTGAACAAAGATGGAGAAGAGGCACAAAAGGCAGGCTCTGCGTCGAAGCAGTGCTGCCGTGAAGCCTGAAAAGAGTTGTTTTAAACAGCTCTTTTTTTGACCGTTGAAATGGAAATTTGGTATAATAGCAATATGCTAAAGAAACAAGGTGATCCCCAATGAATAATTTAGTGACGCATACCATCGAGCCCTTTTGCCAGCCAGACGCGCGGATATTGATTTTAGGCACCATACCTTCGCCTAAATCCAGAGAGTTTGGTTTTTATTACGGACATCCCCAAAACCGTTTCTGGCGGGTGCTGTCCGATATTCTAAACCAGCCCAGGCCAGAGACCAACGAAGAAAAGAAGGATTTTCTGAAGCGAAATAACATCGCCCTCTGGGATGTGCTGGCTTCCTGTAATATCGACGGAGCCAGTGACAGCAGCATTAAAAATCCTGTTCCCAATGATTTTACAGAGGTATTGGGCAGGGGAAAGATAAAAGCTGTTTTTACAACCGGGGCAAAGGCAACGTCGCTCTATAAAAAATATTGCTATCCCACAACGGGTGTGCCTTCCATTTTGCTGCCATCCACCAGCCCGGCCAACTGCCGCTTAAAATATGAAGATCTAAAGCAGGCCTATCGTGTGATTTTAGAGCCGCTGAGGGGAGAAAACGGATGGATAAAATGATTGCCAAAACCTTTGAGGGAGTATGCAGTGATACGCTTAGATCCCTGATGCAGCCTGGAAAGGTGCGCTGCTACCGAAAGGGGGAGCATCTTTTCAGAGACCGTGAGGCAACGCCCTTTGTGTTTGTGATTTTATCGGGCAAGGCGTCCCTTTATAAAATTGGAGAGAGCGGGCAGAAAAAGGTTGCTTTTATTTTGGGGCCGGGTGAGCTCATCAATGAGGATATCCACCCCGAGACCACCTCCTCTGTGAGCTGTGAGGCTTTTGAGAACCTGGAGGTTCTGTGCATTGAAAAAACAGAGCTGAAAGAGTGGATGAAGCGGGATTTTGGACTGACAGAGATCATACTGAACGCGGGCAACCGAAAGATCCGGCGGCTGTACCGCCAGTTGAAAAACACAACCGGTGTACTGAAAATGGAGAGACGTGTAGCCGCAAAGCTGTGGAAGCTAGCCAATGACTACGGCGTGGATACCCCGCAGGGCCGTACAATTGACCTGGATATCAGCATCACTTATCTGGCCGATTTAATGGGCTCGCCCAGAGAAACAATCTCAAGAGCCTTAAAGCTTTTGAATACACAAAAGCTTATCCGGCAGGATAAAGGCCGGATTACAGTTGTGGATATGGACATTCTATCCGATTATTTTAAGCAGTAAAAGGCAGGCTAAAGCCTGCCTTTTCTGTCTTTCAGACTGAAAATCCGTCTGTCAGGCAAACCTTATTGCTTTTGCAGATAAAATGACTTATAATGAAATTACATCGAAGGGAGAAGAATGCATCATGCTGAGGGTAGCGGTTTGTGACGATGAAAAAGAAATGCGGGAAATAATCTGTGGGTTTTTAAAGAATTACCCCAATGTAGAAGCCATCGATTGTTTTGAATGCGGAGAAGCCTTTCTTCAGAAGCGGGGTCACTATGATCTGGTGTTTTTAGACATTGATATGAGCGGCATGGATGGGATCGAGACTGGCCGCAGAATCCGAAAATGGGATAAGCAGGTCTATATTGTCTATGTGACCCATCTGCCCGATTACCAGAAATATACCATGGATGTGCATGCCTTTGGCTATCTTGAAAAGCCTGTGACTCAGAGTGACATTAAAGCCATTCTCCAGGAAGTGGAGGCGTACAAGCAGGAAACAGAGCAGCCTTTATTTCTTGAGTTTAAGACAGAGGAAGGAATTGTGCGGTTCGATATAAGGGATATTTTTTATTTCGAGTACACAGAACGCAAGGTACGCATGTGCACCCAGAGGGGCACCTTTTATCTGCGCCGTAAAATGGGTGAGGTTGCAGAAGTGATGAAGCCCTATGCTTTCAGCCAGCCCCACAAAAGCTTCTGTGTGAATCTTTTCCACGTCAAAGCCATCAAGGGCTATGATATCCAGATGACAAACAGCGATGTGGTACCGCTGTCGCAAAAGAAGTCTGCGGCGTTCAGGGAGCAGCTCAATGTTTATCTGGAGCATTTGATCGGATAGGAGGGGAATTCAAAATGTCAGAAACGGATGCATTCATTTTTATGTGCTTTGCGGTCGTTATTAATTTTTTTACGGTTTATATGACCTTCGATTTTATGCGCTGGCTACTGGGCCCCTTTGACCGTTCCCGGGGTGTTCAGATAGCGCTGGTCGCCGCCTATGAAATTATTCTGACAGCTGCCAGCTATTTTATTTATCCTTTTGTCAAGATTGCAGCAATGCCTGTTTTCAGTGTCTTGCTTGGAGCAGCCCTGTACCAGAATCGAAAAAAAGTAAAGCTCTATTATATATTTGCCTTCAGCTGCTTTTTAGGTTTGTTTGACTTTCTGTTATGTATTGTCATGCCGTTTTTACTGGGTATGTTTATCACGTTCATTCCATTTAATCCATGGCAGAACGGGTTGGGGATACTCCTGAATCAGGTGATTATCTTTCTTCTTTACCGCATATTTGTCACGCGTTTCCACAAAGAAAAAATCCTGGTAAATGGTAGTATCAAAATATTTGGCTTTATCATCTTGCCAGTATTCAGTGTGATGAACATTGTGTTGATGTACTTTCTGGCAGCCTATCTCTTGCCGCCGCTGATCACCTTTTTCCTGATTTGTGATATCTTTATGGTGCCGTTTTTAAACCTGTATTTATTCTATCTTTTTAACAAGGTGGTTCAAAATAACGAGATGAAAAAGCAGCTGGCCCTGTATGATCAGGCGTCGGGCCTCCAGTACCGTTACTATCAGGAAATGGAGCAAAAGCTGGCGGATTCCAGAAAAACAGTGCACGATATGAAAAACCACCTCCAGGCCATGGAGCGGCTGTACCAGACCGGCGAGGCGGAAAAAGGCAGACAATACGGCGATGATTTAAGACAGCTTTTAAACAGCTTCAGCCAGGATTATTATACGGACAACCGCGTTCTGAATATTGTGATCAACGACAAGGCAAAGCGCGGCAAAATGTCATCTGTCCCGGTAGACTGTGCCCTGAACCAGATCGATCTGTCGTTTATGAAAGAGATGGATATCACAACGATTTTTGCTAACCTGTTAGATAATGCCATTGAGGCGGCCTGTGAGGCCAGAGAGCCCTGGACAAAGCTGAAGGCCGATAATGTGCGGGATTTTATTGTGATTTCTGTCGAGAACAGTATGAAAAAAAGCCCGGCTTTAAACGAAAGCTGGCTGAACTCAAACAAGGAGGGGCATCAGGGCTATGGCCTTGAAAATGTAAAACGCGCCCTGGAAAAGTACAATGGACATTTGCGTATCGAGACAGGCGAGAATACCTTTAAAGTAAGCCTGTTCATTCCAGTTCAAACAGAGGTGAAAAATGATGGTTGATTCAGGGATTATTGCCAGTCTGATCGTATTGATTTTTTTATGCTTTGCCATTCCTGTCGGAGGATTTATTTATCTAAGTGTCAAGAAAAAGCGTGTCGCTAAGCCTTTCTTTATCGGTATGCTGGTGTTCTTTATTTTTCAGATGGTGATCCGTCTGCCGATTATACAGATTGTACTGCCGCAGACAGCATGGTTTTTATCCATGAGCCACAATCCCTGGCTTTACGGCCTTTTTATGGGCGGTACAGCGGCCATTGCGGAGGAATTCGGGCGTTATATTGCTGTTCGGTTTTTATTAAAAAAGAACCGGCGCTATGCAGACGGCATTGCCTATGGGCTGGGGCATGGCGGTATAGAGGCAATGCTGCTCATCGGTGTGAATAATATTGCGAATTTGATTGTTTTGCTGGATGGCCAATCGTTTTTAGCGCCAGTCATTGCTGCACAGCTGAGCTATGCGGCTGTTTTTACAGCGGTCTTTGAGCGTGTCTGTGCCATGGCTCTGCAGGTCGGCCTTTCAATGCTGGTATTTTACTCTGTGCGGTCGAAAGAATGGCGTTATCTTGTGTATGCTCTGGTCATACATACCGTTGTAGACGCCGCCATTGTCATTCTACCAGGCGCCTTTGGCTTATCGAGCGTCTGGATAGAAGTGGTGCTATTCTTTGCGGCGGCAGGGTTAATGATCTGGACAGTAAAAATACGTCCGGTGTTTATAAATGGAGAGGAGAATTTATGATGAAAAAGAAGATAATTGCTATCGGTTTGGCTGTATTAATGCTTTTGACCGTGTTGTCGGCCTGTTCAGGCGGGTCAGCCTCCAATCAGAAGCTCGACCCTGCCTTCAGTGAGGATACCTTGAAGCAGTCGGCAGAAAAGGTTATTGACGAGTGGAACAGCCAGGAGTTTGATGCCATAGCGGCTGAAGTGTCCGAGAATTTTAAAGATAAACTAAATGCCAATGTCTTGAAGGACGCCTGGAATCAAACCATGCCTAAGCTGGGGGAATTCAGAAGCATCAAACAGACAGAAACAGCGCCGAATAACAAAAGCGCTTTGGTGGTAGCTGTTGCGGAGTACGAAAATGGCAAAGCCCAGTTTACCATCGGTTTTGATCAAAACATGAAAATTGACAATTTTTTCATCAAGTAGCAAAGGAGAATTTCATGGATCTGACACCTTTCACCTTTTTAATTCCCGCAGTCTGTATTGTCTTTGGCGCGCTCTTTCTGTGGCATCCGCCTAAAGACATCAATGGCCTGTATGGCTACCGCACTTCCCGCTCCATGAAGAATGAGGACACCTGGGCCTTTGCCCACGCGGTCTGCGGCAAAATCTGGCTGATCATGGGCCTGGTCATGCTGGCGGTGCTCGGACTGGCCCTGTTGCTTTTTAGGGAACAGTACGCAGAAGCATCGCTCTATATCCAGATTTCACAGGATGTATTGCTGATTTTATCGTTTTTTCCCGTAGAAAAAGCGTTGAAAGATACCTTTGACGAGAATGGAAAGCGAAAATAGGGGTATAAATTTAAGGCATCGTGATAATTGTCACGGTGTCTTTTTTGATTTCGTTATAAAATTAACGTAAAGAACGAGTTGATCCAAAGGAGGTTGCTATGGGTTATCAGATCAAAACAGAAGATTTTGATGCGGTTTTAAAAGACCTGTCTCAGAATTACCGGATTTTTGCGCCGCGCCTGTATGCGGGAGCCGGGGCTTTTTCGGACACAGACCGCGTGGAGTACGGTGAGATTGGCAGTATTGGGGACATTGAATTTGACAAAAAGAGCGATTTTTCATTTAAGGAGGTACTGTTTCCTCAGTCAGAGGTGTTGTTTTACTTTACAGAGGATGAGGTGAAAACAGCCAGCGAGGAGCCAAAGGGAAATATTATTTTCCTGAGAAGCTGCGATCTGCACGCCGTGCGCCGGTTTGACGAAATCTATTTAAAAAATGACTTTGAGGATTTATACTACGCAAGACTGCGTAATAAGACAAAATTTATACTCATGGGCTGCCCAAAGAGCTTTGAAAACTGCTTCTGTGTGGATATGGGCACCAATACCTGCGACGCCTATGACGCCTATGTCAAAGCAGACGAAGATTTTGTGTTTGTGGACAGCGGCTGGGAAGCGCTTACTGAAAAACTGGAGGGCAAATCCAAAGTGGTTTCGGTTACTCCGGAGTTCGTTCAGGAAAATCCTGTGCATGTTGAAATCCCGGAAGGCATCGAGCTAAAGGATGTGCTGGGACTGCCTATGTGGGAAGAATACAACAACCGCTGCATTGCCTGCGGGCGCTGTAATTTTGTCTGCCCAACCTGCACCTGCTTTACCATGCAGGATATCTTCTATCAGGAAAACGGCAAGGTCGGTGAGCGCCGCCGCGTATGGGCTTCCTGTCATGTGGACGGCTATACCGATATGGCGGGCGGGCACTGCTTCAGAAACAGCAAAGCGGAACGAATGCGCTTTAAGGTCATGCATAAGGTGAATGATTATAAAAAACGGTTTGGTTATCACATGTGTGTCGGCTGCGGACGCTGTGATGATATCTGCCCGGAATATATTTCTTTTTCGGGCTGTATTAACAAGCTGAACAATGCAATAAAAGAGAAGGAGACCGATGACAATGAAGAATGAGTATATCCCGTTTTTATCGGAAATTGTAGAGGTGATTAAACACACCGAAATCGAGTATACCTTTCGGATGCGTTATACCGGCGATGTAAAGCCAGGACAGTTTTTTGAGGTATCTCTGCCTAAATTTGGTGAAGCGCCTATTTCTGTCAGCGGCATTGGTGAGGACACTGTGGATCTGACCATCCGTAAGGTTGGGAAAGTCACAGGTGAGATTTTCAAAAACTATGTGGGCTCAAAACTCTTTTTAAGAGGCCCCTACGGCAATGGTTTTGATCTTGATGAATACCGCGGCAAGGATATCATCGTGGTCGCGGGCGGTACTGGCCTTTCACCAGTACGCGGTGTGGTCGATTATTTTGCCGCACACCCTGAGGAAGCCGCCTCTGTGACGCTGATCGCGGGCTTTAAAACGCCGTCGGATGTGCTTTTTAAAGATGATATCGAACGCTGGAAAAAGACCATTAACGTCGTGTTGACCGTAGACTGTGACAGTGATGACTATGTGTGCAATGTGGGTCTGGTTACAGAGTACATTCCAGGACTTGTACTCGGTGATAAGGATAATCTGGCGGTTATCGCGGTAGGGCCGCCGATTATGATGAAATTTACAGTGGCGGAATTCCTGAAACGGGAAGTCTCTGAGGATAAAATCTGGATATCCCAGGAACGTAAAATGTGCTGCGGTTTGGGAAAATGCGGACACTGTAAGATCGACTCCACCTACGTCTGTCTGGACGGTCCGGTTTTCAATTACAGTTTTGGAAAAAATCTTGTGGATTAGGAGGCTTTCATGGATATCAACACTAAAAAACTAAAAAAGAACGCTTTTCGTGTGTCAAAGCACCGCGGTGAAACCGCATCACGTGTGCGTGTGCCAGGCGGTTACCTGAATGCTGAGCTTCTTTCGCAAATTCAGGAGATTGCACAAACCTACGGTAATGGAACCGTCCATCTGACCACCCGCCAGGGCTTTGAGATTCCAGGGATCGATCTGAAGGATATGGAAGAGGTCAATACCCTGCTCCAGCCGATCATTGAAAAGCTGGATATCAACCAGACCGACCCGGGCACAGGTTATCCAGCATCCGGTACGCGCAATGTGTCGGCCTGCATCGGGAATAATGTCTGCCCTTACGCCTGCTACAATACCACTAATTTTGCCAAAAAGATTGAAAAAGCCATTTTCCCGAACGATCTGCATTTCAAAGTTGCCCTGACAGGCTGTCCCAATGACTGTATGAAGGTGCGTATGCACGACTTTGGAATTATGGGCATGACGGAGCCGCAGTACAACAAGGATAAATGTGTGTCCTGCAATGCCTGTGTCAAGGCATGTAGCAGGAAATCCACAGGCGCGCTGCGCATGGAAAATTATAAGATTGTCCGCGACGAGAGCAAGTGTATCGGCTGCGGCGAATGCGTGCTGGCCTGCCCGGTAGGCGCGTGGCGCAGAAGCGAAAAGAAATATTACCGTCTGACCCTCATGGGCCGTACAGGCAAGAAAAATCCAAGATTGGGCGAAGATTTTATTATCTGGGCCGATGAGGAAAGCATTATCAGGATCATCCTGAACACTTATGATTACGTGAAGGAATACATTGACCTGGACGCGCCGGGCGGAAAGGAACACATCGGCTACATCATCGACCGTACCGGGTTTGAAAAGTGGAAAAAGTGGGCCTTTAAGGATGTCGTCCTTCCAGACAAGGCCGTGGTGCGAGACCGTGTATACTGGGATGGCGTAAGGTATGCCATTGATAATACAAAATAAAGAAAAGGGAGATACGTGGAAACGACGTATCTCCCTTTTTATTGCTTTGAAAGCGGCTGTTTTGGGTATAACTTTTTCTAGTTTAATGAAAGTTGTATTTTGCAATGAAAGGAGCAGACAATGCAAGCTAAAACAGCAACTAATCCAAAGCCTTTGCATTTTGGGCTGATCATGGTCATCTATCTGTGCGGTATTTTTATGGGGGCCATTGATACCAGCGTGGTGACCCCGGCAAGAACCGTTATCCAGAACGGCCTGGGGGTAGGCGACCAGACAGGCATTTGGATGATCACTATTTATACGCTGGCTTACGCCTCCAGCATCCCTATTATGGGTAAACTGGCGGACCGGCTGGGGCGTAAAACCATTTATCTGATCTGTATTATTTTATTCGGTACCGGCTCACTGCTGGCGGGCCTGTCTCAGTATATCGGTCATTTTGGATTCTTTTTAATGGCGCGGGCCATACAGGCCATCGGCGGCGGCGGTATTATGCCCATCGCCTCGGCCGAGTTTGGGACGACTTTTCCTGAGGATAAGCGGGGTATGGCCCTGGGCATGGTCGGCGGCGTCTACGGCATCGCCACTGTTGTCGGCGGTTCTCTGGGAAGCGCCATTTTAGGCGCCTTTGGGCTTCAGAACTGGGGCTTTATCTTTTTTATCAATATACCGATATCTCTCTTTATTATTATCTGCGGGTTCATCTTTTTACCCAATACCAAGATTGATGATGTAAAACCAATTGATAAGTGGGGCACATTATTTTTAGTCATGATGATTCTATCCCTTTTGTATGGGCTTCGCAATATTGATTTCTTTAACTTTGTCAAATCCTTTACCAGCACGGATGTGTATCCATTCCTGATTATTTTTATTGTGCTGCTGCCGTTTTTCATTTTTGCCGAAAAGAAGGCGGCCGATCCCATTATGAATCTTGACTATTTCAGGGAAGCGCCCATAGTTATTACACTGATCATTTCCTTTATTACTGGTGTTATTATGATGGGGATGGTCTTTGTGCCGCAGTTTGCCGAAAATGCGCTGCGCATGCAGCAGGGAAGCGGCGGATATTTTGTCATGGTGCTTGGGATTTTCGCAGGTGTCGGCGCGCCGGTTTCAGGGCGGCTCATCGACCGCTATGGACCGAAGCTGATCATGGGAGCGGGATTTTTGCTCTCCATCATCGGCTCGCTGTTCCTGGTGCTTATCACCACCAGCTATCCCAACCTGCTGACAGTGGCCATCTGTCTGATTCTTATCGGCCTTGGTATGGGCTTTACCATGGGGACGCCGCTCAATTACATGATGCTTGACAATACGAAAAAAGCCGATTCCAACTCAGCGCTGGCGACGCTTTCCCTGATCCGTTCGGTAGGTACGGCCATTGCTCCGGCAGTCATGGTTGGATTTATCGCCCACGCGGGTGTAACCGCAGAGGCCAATATCACCGCCCAGTTGCCGAAGGAACTGGTATTGCCCTCTCTGCCCTATGTCACACAGCTGGATGAGGAAACTACAGCTCTGAAGGATTCGGATTTCGGAAAGACCTATCTCTCATCCGTACAATTTCCAGATTTTGAGGCCATGGAAAAAATCTCATTGGATGCACATGGCGGCGTCAGCGATATGAAGCTGCCTGCAAATCTGACAAAAGAGCTCTCTGACGCCGATGTCACGAACATCGACCAGGCAGTGGATAACATGGTAGCCTACATGGCAGATACCATGAAGCCCATGGTCATTGAAAAGGCAGAGTCCGGTGTACAGAACGGTATTGACGGTCTTAACCGGATTACCGCTTCGCCAGAGGTTCCGGCTCAGGTAACACAGGGCGTCAGCACGATGGTGTCACAGATGACAGAGCTGAAAAACGCACTTCCCGACGCTGTAAACCAGGGCTTCCAGAACTATCTGGGTGAAGTGAAGGCCATGGGGGCTCAGATTCAGAATGTCTACCAGAAAACCATGGAAACAGGCTTTAAGCAGGTTTACATGACCACTGCCATTGCATCAGCCTTTGCCCTCGCGGTGCTGTTGTTTTACAAGGATAAGCATGAGCGTGTGAAAAAAGAAAAGAAAAAAGGATAAGATAAATTTAAAGAGCCAGCGTTTTATGCGTTAAAACGCTGGCTCTTTTGTACTTTGGTGGGCAGAATAGGCGAGTTTTTGATTCATCTTCCGCCTTAAATAAGCATAACAGCCAATCAGCGCGCCGAGAGTAATGATCCAGGTGATGGGATAAGAGTAGTAAATAACCGCTGGCGAGTGATACTGCGGTATCTGAAAGATTGTGGCGATCCATAGAAGCCGTAAGCCACAGGCGCCGATGAGACTGATCACCATCGGAACAACCGAGTAGCCGATCCCTCTGAGCGCCCCAACCATGACATCCATCATCCCGCAGATGGCATAGGCAGTACCAATGACCAGAAGACGCTGCATGCCTGCCTGAATGACCTCTGGGCTGGAGGAATAAATACCGAGAAGACCGTTTCCAAAGAACACGGTCAGGTTGCCGAGAACAAGCCCGACCACCAGAACACAAACCTCGCCGGTGATGACGATGCGGTCAAGCCGCTTGTACTGTCCGGCACCCAGATTTTGGCTGGTAAAGGAGATGGTAGCCTGGTGCAGAGCATTCATGGCAATGTAGATAAAGCCCTCGATATTGGCCGAGGCCGAGTTGCCAGCGACCACCACAGGCCCGAACAGATTGATGGAGGACTGGATAACCACATTGGACAGCGAGAAGATCACACCCTGAAACCCGGCAGGCAAGCCAATCTGTAAAATCTTGATGAAGCTGCCGCGGTCGATACGAAGTTTTCCCGGAATCAGGCGGATACCGCTCTGTTCACGCATGAGGCAGCGGATTACCAGTGTCGCAGCAATACACTCAGCGATGGCGGTAGCCGCAGCGACACCTGCCACATCCATTTTAAAACCAATGACAAAGATAAGATTTAAAACAACATTGACAACACCAGCGCCCATAAGGTAATATAACGGCCGTTTGGTGTCACCAACGGCCCGAAGAATGGCCGCGCCAAAGTTATAGAGCATGGTGCCGGTCATGCCGATAAAGTAAATCCGCAGATAAAGCACCGCAAGATCGAGAACCTCCGCCGGGGTCTGCATCCAGATCAAAATTTGTTTTGCCCCGAATATACCCAGAAAGGTCAGGATCACACCGCTTCCAATGCTGAGCACAATGGCGGTGTGAACGGTTTTTGACAGCTGGCTCTGCTGATTTGCCCCGTAGTAGCGGGCGACCAGTACATTCGCCCCGATGGACATACCCAGAAATAGATTGGTCAGAAGATTGATAAGCGAGGTGTTTGCCCCCACTGCCGCCAGAGAGTTGCTGCCGGCGAACTGACCAACCACTACAATATCCGCAGCATTAAAAAGCAGCTGTAACACCCCTGAGCACATTAAAGGCACTGCGAAAATCAGCATCTTTTTCAGGATGGAACCGCTGCACATATCCATTTCATATTTTTTTGTCTGTTCCTCTTTCTTTTCCATAGCTTTTACTGGCCCGGCGCTGCACAGCCGGACTCAGAACCTCCTTAACATCATACATTTTCCTCAATTATTTTTAAAGCATCACAATTTAATAGGATAACCCTTAAAAAGGCTTATGTCAAGGTTTCGGGAAAAATATAAAAGGCGTTTGGAAGCTAAAAGCAGAAAAGACAGTTCTTCTGTCTTTTCTGTCTGATAATCATTATTGTACAGGGATATCCACACCACCGATATTGACGGATACAATTTTTTCGAGGGGAATGATTTCGTCAAATACACCGCTGCGGATACAGACGGTCTTATCGCCAGTGGTGTCAATACTACCACCGCCCTCAGATAAATCATAGACGGTGCCGTCGGACAGGTTAAGAGATCTTGGCACATCGAATTTTGCCCACTCCTGTCCGTGCTGGTCTGGCGATTTTCCGTTTGGCGCTTCATCAAAACGGGCTTTATCATTGAGGGTGTATTCAAAACGGTAGCCGAGAGGAGAGACCATAACGGAGTTGATGGTCCCGACCATACTATTCAGTTCAAAGGATTGTCCGGCCGGTAGTTCTGCCGAAAGGGTTTCAAAATTCATCTCAAATTTCAGGGTCCAGGTACCTTGGGCGATTGTGCGGAAGCTGTCGCTGTTATCACCTGTGTCCGCAGAGGTTTTAAGATCGGTAAATGTGACCTTCACGGTTTTTCCAGGATTAACCGGCTCGTCATAGGACCACTTTTCAACATACTGGATAGTGTGGTCGCCTGGATCTGCGTCATAAAAATATGAGCTGCCGTGTGAACCGCTGAAAGTACCAAAATTTGTGTTTTCCATCCCGAAGAACACATCCAGCAGACCGCTGCTGCCATCTACTTGGGCAATGTCAAAGGCGGTTCCGTCATCTCTGGCAATGGAGTAGGTGATTGCGAAATTATACCCATCACACATAACGGCGTCGGCGGTAATTGTCACCCCGTTGTCTGTAGCAGATGCACCGATGGGGCGGCCAATTTTGTCGATGATTTCAGTGTCCGCAGTTGGACCAAACACACCGCGCAACGCCTCGCTGGCATCCATTATACCGTAGGCGCTGGCGCTGACAAACAGCACCAGAGCTGCCGCCAGGCCAGCTACTGCCAGCTTTGGAAGGCGATGTGTATGTTGTTTGTGTTTTTTTGTACCGCCTGATGTTTCTTCCTTTATCAGTTTTTCAGCCAGGCGTTCCTTTGTTTCTTTTGAAAAATGAAGCGCGTTTAAAGCTTCGGTGTATTCTTTTTCATATTCAAATGGTTTTTTCATAATACTCGCCTCCTAATATAGTGCGTAATTTTTTACGGCCCCGGCTCAGATGTGCGTTGACAGTGGCAACACTCTGGCCAAGTGCCTTTCCGATTTCGCGTGCTGTATAGTCTTCGTAATAATACAGATAGATGGCCTCACGGTATTTTAGCGGCAGTGCCATTACCGCCTCCAGCACATCACTTTCAGGCACCTGTGGCGCAGGAATTTCAGCGACGTCCTCAAGGCAGACTGTGTGGCAGCGCTGAAGCCTCCGCAGCAGATCCTTACAGGCATTGGCAGTGACCCGGATGATCCATGCGCGTTCATGCTCAGGGCTGTCAAAGGCTTTTTCGTTTGTCATAAACTTTAGTAAGACGGTCTGGCAGATATCCTCTGCGTCATGTGTCGATTTAAGATATGTATAGCTAAGCCTGAGGATTAAATCGGAATAAGCATTTACAATCCGTTCGGCCTCGTCCTTGTCAAATGATTTCATGGGTTTTTCAACTCCTTTAAATCGGCCGGTTGGCCGTGTCAGTAACGTTACTTACCTACAATACGATTATAATGCCTAAATTCTGACAAAGCGACAAAAAATTTTTTGTTTTTTTAAAAGTTATTGCATATGCAACATACATTTTCGTTGCAGATGGGTATACTTGATAACAAGTCAAAGAAATAAGTTATCAAGGAGGAATACAAATGTCCATGTTTTGATGGCATGAGTTATTTAGTAAACCTTCCTGAATTGGCATGTTTTTTTATAATACAAGTAACCTGTGTAAAAAAGCGCAGTTTTAAAAGGGTTTTAGAAGAATAATTCTGATGCCCTTCTTTTTATGCCAATATTTAGGTAGCGTAAATTTGAGTGCAAAAAAATTATTTGGGCAGAAGATTGGGCAGAAAAACGAATAAGATACTTGTTAATGAAATATTGATTAAGGAAAAGATTAATATGCGAAGAGAAAAAAAGTATAGTGACGAATGTTTGCTGAATATTTTGAGATTTAAAACTGAAGAGTTAGGTAGAACGCCAAAATGCCGAGAGGTTCCAAGATATTGGACAATTATTCGACGGTTTGGTTCGTGGAATGGTGCCTTAGAATGTGCAGGTGTTCAAGTTTGTTCGATTAATCAAAGAAAGGTTAAGCAATAAGAAGGAAATAATATGATGGAGGTGAACAAATAGGAATTAGAAATACTAGAAAAACCATATAAAAAAGAAAGCCGCTGCTGGAACAGCGGCGACAACTTAATATTTGTTTTAGCACACAGAAAAAACAAATACGCTATAGTTACATGTAATTATTATATAGCGTATGTATAAATCTGTCAATAGTGTGCAAGCCGATTTTAAGAAAATCGGCTTGCACCGGGCATTTATGTGTGGTAAACCCGGGTTCCAGAGCAATGCTGTTGCCGGGATAAAAAGAACAGCCATCGGGGTTTGGCAAGCCCATGCAGAGAATTGCCCGTCACTCAGTCCGTACATTGGTTTTCTCTTTTTTTATGTACGTATCATCTTTTGACATGAGTTTTCTTTTAAACAAAGAATGACGTAGGAGAATGCATCCAAATCTGAAATGATTCAAAAGCATGGGCGGGATCTCTTGTGGGTTGCTGATGTGGAGGAAAGAAGGAGAGATACTTTCTGTTGAAGCAAAGCGGGTGTTTGATTTAAGAAAACATAGAATGTCGAAATACTTTACCTAAATAACACGAAAAAAATATAGAATTACTTATATATATCGCTGATTAGCACAGTAATATAAGTATAATTTTTTCGTGATATTTAGGGGGGGTTTTTGACGAAGGAAAAAAACACTGTTGGGATGATCTGATTGGAGAAATTTGAGTGAAACGAAAATTTCATCCTATATGCTTTTGTATATATATGCATAATATACAGAGATTTTTACGAACTTTAAACCTGAAAAAAAACCACTGAAAAGCTTTTACAGAGGGTGTTGATAGGATATAATGAAAGAAAAAGAGGAAAAAGCTGTGAGGGAGAAGAGTGAATGAATACACATTGAGGCCCTATCAAAAAAAATACATTGAAGCGTTACCAGAAGAAGATGCGGTTTTAGTCCGTATGGCGAAAGGGCTGGGAAAGACCGTTATGTTTTCACAAATTCCCCGCCGTGGAAGGATGCTGATACTTTCGCATCGAAAGGAACTGGTGCATCAACCTCAAAAGTATTTTGAGTGTTCTTTTGAAATTGAACAGGGCCCGGAACACAGTCAAAGTGAGAAAGTTTTACCTCCAAAGAAGCAGCAGATCAGGCGTTGAAAAAGTATCGCGTTAATAAAAGAACTACACGTCAAGTTCATATGGATAACACAGACTTTTTGTGGAAATAAAATATTTAGAAGAATATGAGAAGAATATTCCAATAAACAAGCTGGAAAAAGCGATAGATTGATGACCCATATTGGAGAGATTGAAACGATAAGAGTATTTGAAACAGATGATGGTTCCACATAATATATGGAAAAATAATAAATAAAAAAATATAAGGACATTCTTTAAATTTTCAATATTTTAAAGAATGTCCTTGACCATAAAGCGGTCCATAGGGAATATAATTATATTTTTTGAATTTTATTCTTGTACAATCGCTTCAAAAAGATCTACGCAGTCACTTTGCATTTCTTTATAAATGGCGTAACCTTTATCATAAATCGATTGATTATTTGGGTTTGGTTCATACCGTTCAACTACTTCTACCATATTATCAGCAGCTTCTTCTACGCTTTCAAATAATCCAATAGCTTTACCGGCTAAAATTGCAGCACCTAAACAAGCCGCTTCTTTGCTGTTCGTGATGCAAATAGGTTTCTGAAGAATATCAGCTTTAATTTGGTTCCATACAGAACTCTTGGATCCGCCGCCAAAGGCACGAATTTCTTCCACTTCGATTCCCATTGCAGAGAGCGCCTCGATATTTCTACGGACAAGATAACCCAAGGATTCCATAATCGCGCGGATAAAGTGTCCTTTTTTATGTATCATTGTAAGTCCAAGGAAAATTCCCGTTGCGTGGGGATTCACATCGGGCGCAAGAGAGCCACTTAAATGCGGCAGAAAGCTTAACCCTTCTGCTCCTGGGGGTGTTTGCGCCGCCTGTTTTGTCATCAGATCGTAACTGTCTTCTTTGAGCATTTTTGCACAGGCCATTTCAAGCTGACAAAAATTATCACGATACCAACGCAGGCATATTCCTCCTGAAGTAAAAGTATGCATCATATATGTATCTTTGACTGGATAATAATGGATTGGCATCTGGCGGTTATCGTCATAAATGATTTTATTGGTTGGCACACATACTGCCAGAGTAGATCCGATACTTTCCGAAAACATACCAGGACGAACTGCACCAACGCCTACAGCACCAATGGCGTTGTCCATAGCACCAGTACAAACTTTTACGTTGGAATTCAAACCTAGCCTTTCGGCCATTTCTGGTAAGATAGTACCTGCTACTTCACCTGGTTCTAAGATTTCAGGAAAGTTTTCTTCTGTCATGCCCAACTCATCCAACATTGGCTGCCAATATTTTTTTGTAGTGATGTCCCAGTATAATGTAGAGCTGAGCATTGAACAATCTGATACATAGCGGCCTGTTAGATGATGGATTATGAAATCCTCAATCAGAAGAATTTTCTTTGTTTTAGCAAAGACGTCCGGTTCATTTTCTTTTACCCACAGTGCTTTCGTGATTGGCCAATTTGCTCCCCAACTTACTTGCCCGGTATGTTTATAGCAAAGTTCATTACCATATTTTTGTGTTAAATATTCGGATTGTTTAACTGCACGGTTATCCATCCAACTAATAGAGTTGCGCAACGGATTACAGTTTCCATCTACAAAGAACATTGTTTCACTTTGTAAGGAAAAGCCAATTGCGGTCACTTCATTTAAATTCACTCCCTGTTCTTCAAGCTGTTTAAACCCTTTTTCAATGGCAGCCATATAGATGGTTGGGTCTGATTCTACGAAATAACTCTGTGGTGTATAAAGCTGGTACTCTATTGTTGCGTTACCTTGTATTTTACCTTTTGTATCAAAAATGGCAATTTTCATGGCAGTAGTGCCAAGGTCAATGCCTGCAATCAACGGATTCATATATACCTCCTAATTTGAATCTGCATCATCGAATAATTGATACCATTCTTCGTTATCTAACGATGTGGCCCAAGTTGCACCATTTTCTTCTGTTACAAAAAGATGATTTTCTGCTATATCTATAATGCTTTCCTGAGAAAAGAAGCGATCTTCAAAAATATGTGCACTTGAACCATCGCTTTGACACCAAGCGGCCTGTATACGCCTATCTGAATTCGATATAAGCAACCCAACTTTCCCATTGGCAGCGTTATAATTCGTAACAGACGAAAAGGGAAGAGCAGTATCTTCGGTTGAATTACAGAACCGTCGATATACAACACCATCTGCTTTTGATAAATAAAACATATAATCGCCATTCAGACTAATATTTTGTGCGGATTCTGGCAAGGTATGCTCTAAATTGTTTTGTGATATGAGATTATACCAGCGGTAGTGCCCGTTGGAAAGCTGCATGAGTAGATTGCCGTCACTGGCCCAAAAATTCTCTATTGTATCTTGGAAGAGCATTTCTTCGTAGGCTCCTGTGATACTGCAACGAAAGAGATGACGCTCTCCGTGATGTTCTTTTAGTGAATAAAGATAATTTCCCATTGGTTCAAACTTTATACAATTTTCTACCGTTGTTCTAAGTTGCTGTGGCGTGTTGACCACGGCACGATACACATTTTTTCCGTCAAACATATAAAAATATCCTGAGTATTCTGAAAAATAACAAATAGTTTCATTACTCTTTTCAGCAATACTGCATGCCTCCACACAGGTGCCCGTCGCCAGATCCTGTGCTTTCAGTTCGGAACCAAAATTTTTGATGACAATTTTATCCCTTTCAAGTATATGATTGGAGGATGGGTGGTATTTTTTTCCATAAGAGAGATTATCTTCCGTATCGGTTGGACTTTTTACTGTTTTACCAAGCTCTGTCAGATCAATTGTTCCCTTAAGGAGAAAGAACAGGACGATGGCAGCAATAAAAACTCCCAATAAAAGCAGAATATATTTTTTATTCGATAATGTAGAATTCCTTTTCATTTAATATCGTTTACCTTTTATAATAATAAATTATTTTTTCAAATGGTTGCTTCGGGAATATCCTCCAACTGTTTTTTATCTAAATTCATAAAGAAAATCGCTGAAAGTACACAAAGAACACCACCAAAAAGTTTTGCGGCCACCATCGCTGCAATTAAATCGGGTTCTACACCTGCGCAAAAGCCTAGATGATCGCCGAGTGCAAAGGCTGCACAACAAGCAAAAGCAATATTAATGACCTTACCTTTATTATCCATATCTTTTAGCATACTATATGCAGGAATTGAGTTGGCACAGCAGGCAATCAGTCCTGCTACGGCAACATCGTTAATACCGATCATCGCACCGAGTTTACCGAGCGGTTTGCCTAAGACTTTTGTTAAGACTTTAACCAGTGGATAAGCACCGGCCAGCATCATGGCAATTGATCCGATAACGCCCCATACTTCAGATAATGGACGTAATTCAATCAGGTGAATTGGAGTCAGTTCTTGTACAATTGCTAAACCGAGGAAAAAGCTTAGGTATGCAATCATAAATTTTGCGAAAATATTAAAACCTTTGATCATGCCTGTCGGAATAAATTTTAGTCCTAACGCAATCAAAACTGCAAAGATCAGCACAGGTACCATGTTGATCAATACCATCCCTATATCAAAGCCAGCAACTAAGCCACCGACTATACATGCGAAAGGAATACAGACAATTCCAGACATAGTTCCAATAGCTAGAAAACGTTTATCACTTGGTTGCATAATTCCAAGACAAACGGGAATTCCAAAAGCGATCGTTGGTCCCATCATTGATGCCAAAATGATGGCTGAAAAGTTCGCAATGTCAGCGTTGTTTGGTTGAATGGCATGAGCTAATGCATATCCTCCGGTATCAATAGAGAGAATTAGTGATCCCGCCATGCTTGGGTCAGCTCCGATCGCTGAAAACAGAGCCCCAACAGTTGGTGTGAGCACAGCGCCAATTAAGTCTACTGTAACCATGATCCCAGCCATTCCAAGAGTCAGAGCACCCATGGCGTTGAAGCCTTCTTCGAATTCCTGACCAAGACCGAGTCTGTTCCCAAACATCCGATCAATGGCAGCAACCGCCATGAAGATGACCATAATATAAACAATTATTTGACTAATCATATTACCCTCCTATTTTAAGGGCTGCCGCTTGATGGCTTTTGACAGCGCGGCAGCCTGTATCCTTATTTATTTTTTATCCATATAATCGGCAACTGCCTGTAAGTTTTCTTTAAAACTCCCATCTGGCACAAAGTTCTTTGTAAACAAAGCGCTACCCATTGTAAAGCCCCAAGGGCCAATATCAAACATGGTATCAATACGTTCGTAATTGGAAATACTTCCTGCAACAGCAACCTGTGCGTCAATCGCTGCACAGAAATCCCTGGCAAGTTTTTCGCCATCGATAACATGACGATAAGCTAAAATATCAAAAGCGGTGATACCTTTTGCCATCAAATCCTTGGCATTTTGGATGATTTCCTCGTTAGTTCCTTCTAGGATGCTAGGAGAACCAGAAACTTTTCCAACAAATGGACTATACGTCATATTATGTTCATTCAGGTATTTGTGCACGGACTCATAGTAAACAGTTCCCATTAGGGTATCAAATCCGCAGTCAATACAAGTTTTTGCAGCTTCCAAGCATGAAGCTTCGTCATAGGTAACAACTTCAAGATATGTTGTTTTTCCAGCTTTCTTCATTGCTTGTACGATTCGTTTCATTTCATCTTTAGGGAGTCCGACATTTTTAAAACCCCAGTGCTGTACGCTATCAATGTCCTTACATGATTCGAAGATATCGTAAGCGTCCTTTACGGTTACATCATTATGTGTCAGCATTACAATTAAATTTGGTTTTGCCATTTTAGTATCTCTCTTTCTGCGGGCTAAGCCGCGGTGCATTTTTATTAAAATCTCAAAACCCAAACAGACATCAGCAGACGATTTCTTCTGAGCAAATAGGAAACTCGCCCGCTACAAAAAATATACATAAATTTTTCACACCCGTCAAACAGTCAAATTGTCCTGAATCGGTCGTGCTGGAAAAAAATTTGTATGAATCGCTCACACTAATAGGATAATTTCTCGTTTTGATTAAAAAATGAAAATATATCCGGTTGAAATTAAAAAAATCCTTTGGTTTTAACATCATGATTTTTTAAGATTTCTTCAATTTTCTTTTATGTAATAACGGTTGCCTAAAGTGATTTATATTTTTCCATTTTTACCAAAACGATAAGAATAAGCTCTTTATGAGCGTTTCCATCTGAATCGTGACGTATTTGGATGGGGATCTTCCTTGACGCTTTAAGGGGACTCCGATATGATGAAATCAACCAAACAGACAAATCTCAAGATTAAGAAGGAGGCACATATTCATGTGGGATGCAGTTATAATCGGAGCGGGAATTAGTGGATGCTCTGTTGCAAGAGAACTTGCCAGATATGATCTGAAAGTTCTGGTTTTAGAGAAAGGGCATGATCTATGCGCTGGCACAACCCGTGGAAATTCTGCGACTGTTCATGCTGGATATGATCCTGATCCTGGATCCAATAAAGCGATTTATAATGTACAAGGCAGTCGTATGTATCAAAAACTTTGTGAAGAACTCGATGTTCCTTATGTTCAAAATGGTATGATCGTTTTTGCAACTAACGATGAGCAAATGGAGGAAGTAAGGCGGCTTTACAAAGTGGGATGTCAAAATGGCGTAAAAACAGAAATATGCGATAGAAAGCGCGTTTTGGAAATTGAACCGGATATGGGGGAAGGCGTTATTGGAGGTCTTTGGGTTCCAGAAAGTGCGATGGTTTGTCCCTACAATCTGGTATTCGCGATGGCTGAAAATGCCGCTAGAAATGGTGTGGTTTTTAAAACAGGTTGTGCAGCTCTGAAAGTAAAAATGAGTGATGACGTCTGGGTTGTTACAACTTCTGAGGGTGAAGAACGAACTCGCTACATTTTTAATTGTGCAGGTACACATGCAGATAAATTTAATAATATGGTATCAAGAGATACGTTCAAGATTATTCCACGTGAGGGACAACATCTAATCTTAGATCGCGATCTTTCGCAATACACTAAAACAACCATTTGTCAGACTCCGGAAAAACTTACAACTGGTGGGCATACCAAAGGCATGGGATTGATGCCTTCCGTGGATGGCACAATTATCCTTGGCTGTAATGCTGATGATGTGGAGGATCCTGATTTTTCTGATAATACTAAAGAAGGGATGGACAAAATTCTCAATTATTTTGAAAAAAAATGGCAATATCTTCCAATTAGCAAGCATGTTTCAAAATTTCCTCGAGATGCTGTGATCACAGCTTACGGCGGGAGTCGTGCACACCCTGACCGTGATGACTTTATTTTGGGCGAACCGGAGGATGCGTTGAATTTTATCAATTTGGCTGGAATTGAATCGCCCGGTGTAACGGCGGCTCCTGCGATAGCGATTGATATGGTTAAAATACTGGTTGAACGTGAACAGCCTCCTGTAAATCCAAATTATAAAATCGGCCGTGAGGTCAAAAAAACTTTTCGTACCATGAACGTAGAAGAGCGGAAAAAAGCCATAGCTAAAGATCCTGATTACGCGCGTATCGTCTGTCGATGTGAACAGATCACCGAAGCGGAAATTCGTGATGCAATCCGACGTCCGGTAGGGGCACGTAGTATTGGAGCTGTAAAAATGCGGGTACGCTCCGGAATGGGACGATGTCAAGGTGGATTTTGTAGCCCCCGGGTTATGGAGATCCTTTGTGAGGAATTGGGAAAAACACCTTTGGAAATCACCCAGTCAGGTGGCAATTCTTATATTTTAATGGAAAAAGCATGTATGAAAAACGGAGGAAATGTCTGATCATGAAAAAAGATCTAGTAATTATTGGTGGAGGTGCCGCAGGCCTTTCAGCAGCCGTGGAAGCTAAAGAGCAGGGAATTCGAGATATCCTTGTTCTTGAACGTAGTCCCTATCTCGGAGGGATTTTGAGACAGTGTATCCATAATGGATTTGGCGTTCACAAGTATAAAGAGGATTTGACGGGTGTTGAGTTTGCCTATAGAATTTCGTCGGAGGCACTTAATGCCGACGTTGAGTGTCTTACAAACACTTTTGCTTTAAATATTTCTCATCAAAAAGTTATCAGTGTCATTCATCCAGAAAAAGGACTTTTTGAGATTCAGGCCAAAGCGATTATTCTTGCCATGGGATGTAGGGAACGTTCCCGAGGCGCCCTAATGATCCCAGGAAAACGTATTGCCGGTATTATCACGGCGGGGACGGCCCAACATTATTTAAATATAGATGGTTATCTTCCAGGGAAAAATATTGTTATTCTAGGATCTGGTGATATTGGGCTTATCATGGCGAGACAGTTTGTTATGGAAGGAGCCCGTGTAGAACATGTTGTAGAAATTATGCCTTATTCTGGAGGTTTAGCAAGAAATATTTCCCAATGTCTAGAGGATTTTGACATTCCGATTAGTTATAATAGTACCATTGTTGACATTCAAGGAAAAGGGCGTGTGGAACAGGTGACTATCGCTAAAGTGGATGAAAATCGCTGTCCAATTCCAGGTACAGAGTTTGAACGCCCCTGTGATACACTTTTGATTTCAGCTGGCTTGATTCCAGAAAATGAGTTAACTAGAGCTGCCGGTATTGAATTATCCGAAACGACTAAAGGTGCAGTTGTTGATGATAATCTGATGAGCTCTCTTGAGGGAGTCTTTTCATGTGGAAATGTGCTCCATGTACATGATTTAGTAGATTTTGTGAGCATGGAAGGGACAAAAGCAGGCAGAAATGCTGCGCGTTATCTGAAAATGGGGGCGGTTGAAAACAAAGCTGTTTCTGTAAAGGATGGATTTGGTGTCAATGGTGTCGTTCCACAAAAGATTCTTTTTGATGGCGATGATGAGGTAGAGTTTATGTTTCGACCAAAGAATAAGTATAAAAACTGCAAAATATGTATTGATGTAGATGGGAACTGTATTAAGGAGATGAAAAAAATGGTGGTGACGCCTGGAGAAATGTGCTCATTTAGGGTTGAACGCACTTTGCTTAATCAGGCAGAACAAGATATTACGGTTCGGTTGGAGGTATGAAAATGGTGAAAACAAAGCAGTTAATTTGTATCAACTGTCCTATGGGATGTCGCTTAAATGTTGAGATAGATAAAAGCCGCGTTCTCTCTGTTAATGGTAATATCTGTAAGCGCGGTGAAAAGTTTGCGTTTCAGGAGGCGTTGGAACCGCTTAGAATTTTGACTTCTTTGATGCGAATTGAAGGGTATGAAAAGCCATTCAGTGTCAAAACATCTTCACCGATTCCTAAACGTATGCTTTTTGATTGCATTGAGCAAATTTTTTCAAATCCGGTTGAGCGTTCAAAACTTCCCATTCATGTGGGTGATGTAATTATTTCGGATGTCTGTGGCAGTGGAACAGATATTATTGCTACTCAAGAAGTTATTCTTTGATGCTTATTTTAGGAAATAAGCATTCAAAGAAAAAGGAGATATTTATGAGCACACTTTATTTATCTGATTTGGATGGAACTCTGTTTACGACAAAAAAAAGTTTGTCCGAAAAAACAATCATGCTTTTGAACGATTGTTTGGTTAAGAATGTGAACTTTGCAGTTGCGACAGCACGTATGCCATATGGTTGTGATTATCGGTTGGAGCCTCTTAATTTAACTACGCCGTCCATTTTAACGAATGGTGTCTTTCTTTACGATTTTAGTACGCATTCGTATCTTGAAGCAAAAAAAATGTACCCTGAGGCAGTTTTTGATGTTTTGGAGGTATTTAATGAAATGGACACAGGCGTTTTTCTTTACAGCTTCTCACAGAACCAGATTCAGATTTATTATAATCGGGAGGCAATGATAAAGCAGACGCAATATTACAGCGATAGAGCCTTGAAATGTTGTTCAAAAGTGGACTGTCAACCAGACCTTAAATCATTTGTTTCCGTGTCAGACATTGTGTATCTTGCATGCACTGATACTGAAGAAAAGCTCAAGCCAATTTATACAGCTATACAAAAAATAAAAGGCGTATCCTGTGCTTTTTATTTAAATATTTATAATGGGCTTTACTGTATTGAAATTTTTTCAGATCAGGCAACTAAAAAGAATGCACTACTCGAACTGAAAAGCATGTTACATTGTGATGAAGTCGTCGTTTTCGGAGATAATTTGAATGATCTATCAATGTTTGAAGTGGCTGATCGGAGATATGCTGTGAGCAACGCTCTGGACTCTGTGAAAGAACTAGCTGATGAAATCATTCCTAGCTGTGACGAAGATGGAGTAGCTGCTTTTATTCACAAAGAAATTTTTGGAGATTAAATATAATATATCAAAACACCCCTGTGGAATAAAAATTCCACAGGGGTGTTTTTTAAATAAAAGGGGGTCAATAAAAAGAATTTTCTCGCGCTTTACAAACCTGCATCTAGTTCCGATGCACGCTGAATCAAGCGTTCAATAAAATCATCGTTCCACCATCCTATATAGAAAAGCAAGTCGGACAGGGTAAAACGATTCCGGTATAAGTGGCAATTGCGAAGCGCCCAGCGAGCTGTTTTTTCATCAATAGACGGTGTCATTTGAGAATAATGGGTGGGGGCTCCGGCGGCACGCATCTGTTCACATAAATGTTGCGGTGGCACGACAACATTTTGAATTTCTGTTTTAATAATATCCCAGTTGCGTAAAAATTTTTTGAAATTTTCTTTGTTTGATTTCCAGTTTTCCAGCTTTTTTTGATAGCCTTTCCAGCATTCGTCGGCAGTTTCTTTCTTAATCCATTCAAAGGACTCATAGACCATGGATTTCATTTTTTCCTCTGTAGGAAAGCATTTTTCAAGATCTACGGATGTGGGATCAAATTCATTTAACAAAATATCCCAAGCGATTGCAGTAAAAATTGTGCCAATGGACACCTGGGCACCGTGGAATGCGACATCACGATGTTGCTTATCTGCGGCCATATCCAGTAAATGCGTGATGATATGCTCTGTTCCTGAGGAAGGGCTGGATTCCCCTGCAATTCCCATGGCCAAACCACTTAATGTAAGCACTTTGGCCAACAGTTCAAATGTTTCCTGGTCTTTTGCTGCCAACCGTGCAGATTGTTCTAACAACTCTGAATTTTGCGTGCGTAAGATGTCGCAAGATGGATCATTGTAGGTGTTGTTCATTCCTAATTTATAAGATAAATACCAATCCACCGGTGCAGTCCAAGTTGCCAGTACATCACCGTATCCTGCAAGGTTTCTTTCCATAGGTGCCTGTTCGATTACGTCTAAGTCAATCACCAGAACAGAAGGATAACGAGTTGGGAGTGAACATTTTACACCATTTTTCAGCATAATTGAAATTCCGTCCGAAAAAGCATTTACGGATAATGCCGTTTGTACAATGATTAGCGGAATAGAATCGTCGACGGCGTGCGATGCATCTTTACAAAGATCTGTTATAGTGCCTCCACCAATTCCTAGTACACAGTCTGCCTGATGTGTGCGGATTACTTCCTGGATTCGAGTACTTTCTTCATCGACTGCGTGCAATACATGGTCATGATTATCTAAAGTTAGCCAGAGTACATCGAAATTTTGACTTAACAGATAATAAATTTGCTCCTTTAAACTATCTTTTCCACGGAAGTAGGGGGTCATGTCGGATACCATGAGTATCTTTTTGCCACGTGTATGCTCTGAGATAATCTCAGGCAGTAATTCTATCGCTTTTTTTTGAATATAAATCTGATCCATTAAAATAGGGCAGAGTTTACCCTCAGGATCATTGTCTTTTAATGCATTTCTGAGCGTATCTAAATCTCTAGGATCTGCATAAATCAGTCTTGGATCTGCCATGATCATTTTGTTCCTTTCTAGCTGTAACATTTATCAAAAAATAGTTCCATCGCAGCATAACACTCTTTGTAGCGGCCATAAGCTTCATCATAGGATGCCTTTTTTTGTACGTCTGGTTCATAGGTTGCGCCTAGTTCGACCATGGCTTCTGCTGCTTCGTCCAGATCTTTGAAATTACCTTCTGCTACGCTTGCTAACATTGCTGCACCAATCGCCGCACCTTCCGCGCTTTTAGTTGCCGTCATGGGTTTACCCAGTAAGTCTGCTTTCATCTGACACCATAAAGGTGATTTTGTACTGCCACCGACGATACGTACATTTGAACAATCCATACCGATTTCTTCAAAGCGGTCCACATTGTCCCTGAGACCGAATGCAATGCCTTCAAATACAGCTCGTGCTAAATCATCAAAATTATTGTTCAATGTTAATCCGGTAAAGGTTCCTCTTGCGTTTCCATTCCAAGTCGGCGTCATTGCTCCTTGCATGCATGGGAGAAAAATAACGCCATTAGAACCTACTGGAGATGTCGCAGCCATAACATTCATTATGTCGTAATTGTCATATCGCATAATATTGTCGCGGAACCAACGTGTGGAGCCGCCAGATACGAAGCCAGGGTTTTCGATTAGCCACCATCTTGCATCCGCATGATGATGAGTTTCCACTAAATTTCCAATCTTATCAAATACTGGTTTGTCCGCCACAGCTGCCACAGGTTCTGCAGTTCCCGTGATATCACACACCATGCCTGGTTTCACGAGTCCAGATCCTACACAGGCAGAATGTTCGTCACCTGTACCGATGATCACTTTCGTCTTTGTGGTCAAACCTAGCTCTTTTGCGGCCTGCTCTGTTAAATGACCGCAAACTTCCTCCGGTTTTCCGATTCTGCCTAATAGCTGTGGATCAATATCAAAGACTTTTGCCATCTCAGCGTCCCAGCATTTATCTGTAACGTTGTATAACATTGATGCTGACGCTTGGGCATAATCCACCACACTTTCTCCGGTCATCCAATGTACCATAAAACTATCCACATTTAGGATGTTTTTGCATTTTTCATATATCTCTGGATGATGTTTTTTAACCCATAGCATCTTTGCAGCAGTATGAGATGAATCCAGGTTTAAACCTGTGATTTCAAATACGCGTTCTGAAGAAATTTTTTTTTCAATTGTTTTAATTTCTGTTTCAGCGCGACGATCTAGCCAGATAATTGAATTCATCATCGGATTTCCCTCGTGATCAATGACAACAATACTGTCATTAATCGCATCCATCCCGATTGTTCCAATTTCCTCTGGTGCGACTCCACTTTTTTGTATTAATTCATGTACCACTTTCTTAAAAGAATGGATCCAGTCTGCTACGACTTGTTCTGCCCATGCTGGGTATGGATATACCGGATCATGTACGCAATTTGCCTCCATTATGATTTTTCCATTTATATCGACCAAAAGGCCTTTTAAACTTTGTGTTCCCAAATCGATTCCTATTACATACATTTTTTCCCTCCGATCTCGCCTGATGGCCACCTTACAATAATGGTGTGATATTTTTCACGGAATCGAAAACGAGATGTGGTTTTACATCCGATCCCGGAAGATCAGCCAATCGGGCCTCTCCACTAAGTACCAAAATACCAAAAAGGCCGTTGAAAACACCAGATTTTACATCAGTATACAGCCGGTCACCTACAACTGCTGTATTTTCAGGTTTAGCACTCAACACATTTAAGGTATAGTCGATTATTTCTTTGTTTGGCTTTCCGATGATCTTATCCGGCATTCGTCCTGTCGATGCGCTTACATAGGCATGAAAGGCTCCAATATCTGGGACAAATCCATTTTGGGTTGGACAGTTATAATCTGGATGTGTACCAATGTATGGAAGGCCTTCGCGTACTAAATCACAAAATTTACATAGTTTTGTATAGTTGAAAGAAGTATCAAATGCAGAAATCAATACATCAGGATGGTCTTCTTCCAGACAGATGCCATTTTTTTCAAATTCATCCATAAGTGCCTTATTTCCAAAAAGGTATACACTTTTCTCGGGAAAATTTCGTTTTAGGTAGTCAATGGTAGCATGCCCAGAAGTGATCAACTGTTTTTGTGGATCGATGTCGAGACCCATTTTATGTAATTTTTCCACATAAATTTCTGCATTTTTAGATGAGTTGTTTGTCATAAAACAATAATTCCGGCCCGTTTGCTCAATTCGTTCCAGAAAAACCTTGGCACCATCAATCCATGTTTCATCCAGATAAATGGTTCCATCCATGTCTAATGCAAAATTTTGTATTTGAGAAATCAGCGCATTTGCATCTTGATTTACTCGATATTTTTCATGTAAAATTTCGATAATATCACCTCTTTTGGATGTTTGAATTGTCCAAAATGTCTGTTTGGGGTTATCGATTACTTTTATTATGAATGGATTTTTTTAAAATGTCAAGAAAACCAAAAAGCCTGGAAACCCTTTAAAATAAAAGGTTTCCAGGCTTTTGATAATAACTCGTTCAAAAAGGTCATATCGAGATTTATTCCGTTTTTTTGAGCGTTTTGCTCTCTAAGGGGACATCTTTTCCCTTAATGTCCGTTTCTGGCTCTGACAAACGCGGAATTGTGGCAAGAATTACTTTAAGCCCAGCGTCTCTCATCCGTTTGATATATTCTGGGTTTGCGTCATCATCCGTAATCAGCGCTGTGATCTCTGAAATTTTGATAAAAGAACAAAGGGCATTTTGATTGAGTTTTGTGCTGTCACAGAGAATATAGCGCTCTCTTGCACATTTTAGCATCACCTTTTCTACTTTTCCCACAAGAATATTATCGCTTCCTGCACCGAATTCAATATCAAAAGCATCACAACCAATAAATGCTTTGTCTGCGCTATACGACTGAAAAAGAATATCCGATGTTGGACCAACGACACAACCGGTACGTCCTCGAACAATCCCACTGTTAATGTGTACCTCCAATTTTTGGTTGGGAATGGTAAGTGTCGACATAACGGTGGAATCTGTTAGAATCACAGCTTCTTTTAGCTTTAAAAGCCAGGGTGCCATCTCTGCTACTGTGGAGCCACCTCCAAGAGCCAAGACATCACCATCATTGATTAATCGACAAGCCTCTGCTGCGATGGCTTTTTTATTTAAAATATTGATTCTGGATTTTCGCTTCATGGTTTCATCGCGGTCGGCATCAATACTAGCAGCACCACCATGAGTTCTTATGAGAAGACCCTTTTCCTCCATTTTAGCAAGCTTTTTACGAATGGTTGAAGTCGATAAATGTAATGCTTCACAAAGATCGCGATTAGATACACGTTTATGTACCTCCAAATAGTATAGAATATAACTTTCATCATCTCCATTAAACCGATCAATAACCATGTGTTTACCTCCTTTTTCTTAATTCTTTTCCTTGAAATATATTTAAAAACAAAATGCTCTGATTTTTGAAAATTTATTATGTTATGACTGAGTACTTAAAGCGGGAATACTTTTTGCTTTTTACAGGATCATTGTAAATATGGATAAATATCGAAAATCTTTTTTTTGCATGGCTAGTATAACATAAGTTATAGGCTACTGTCTATCCCGTGAACCTAGTAGCTCGTAAAATTAAATTTCATATAAAAGATAAGATTATCGTAGATATCAAATGACTATTTATGAGAAATTATTTAAATAAATTATAAAATACTAAAAAATATTATCGTAAAATATATAATTATTAATTTAAATTAATAAAATCACTACAATTTAACTATTTAAAAGTATGAATATTGTTATATTTTACTCGCCATACTTCTAGTTGTGTAGCTTTCTAAAAGTACACTATTATAGAGTTATAGGTGAGTTTAAAATACCTGGTTTGGTAGTACTTGTCTTATAAATTATTAAAAAAGTTTTTTGTCATGTATTTGAAAATTTTTTGTGTAAAAAATAATTGTATTTACGTAATTTATTCAATATGTCCATGATATTTGTTGTTGATAGAGAGCATATAGCAGTAAACTGATACTAATCAAACATGAAGATAACTTGCTCGTATGTAAGGTAATAATTAATCAAATTAGAGGCTCATATCAAACCGATAGATACTACAAGAAAAAACAACGTATTTGTTGAATATAGAGATAAAGGCATTTTTGTTACCGCGTTTCTTATTATTACAAAAGTTTAAGTAAATAAGGGGATGTTTGTGATATTCAGTTTTTAAAAAAGGGATGTTAGGGGAAGTTTTGCAAAATAAAAAAGACATAATCCCATGCTGTTTGTTAGAGATAGTATAGTATCTAGCCAACTTTTCTATTTACCGGATTGAAGATGTTTTCGAAGATCTCTGAGACAGTACGGTATCCTAAGGGATCTGAAGAAAAAAGATTATGAACAAATTGTGACATAGTGGATTTAACCAACTCTCAAAACTTATCATTATGTCTATGTAGATGAAATTTGCTTAAAAAGCAATGGGATGCAAAATTTTGCAACAGCATGGTTTTAAAGGCCGCTTATATTAATATTGAAGGATACAAGAAAAGTATCTAGATGGTAAAAGTTATAAGAGTGTGTGCTTTTTGTCTGGTTTAAAACATATTTTACTAAGAGGGCATTTAATTGTCGGATAAAAAATTTTAAATATATTAAAACTCTTTAGAAAGCTTTCGCAAAAACAAAAGAACGATGATGTACGGTTTTTTAGCAAAATATTTTTCGTTGTCCCCAGAATATAGTCCAAAGAAGTATATCATACTTGTTAAAAGCTATCCAATAACACCTTGTAAGTACTAGACTACGAGATACGTAGCTAAAAGAAAGCCATTGAATCACTATCAGATGAGGAAAAACGCCTTAATTTTGGGTTTATGTATGAGTGTATAGCTTATCGTATAAATTTAGCACAAAAAGCACATCGGCTTCAATATATCTATTTTTCTTATTCACCCCTTTGGGATTAACTATCCATTAACAGTTCTTCCTCTTCCAGGGGTTCCCAAGCTTGTCCAAAGTCGACCTCTTTAAATAAGGCTGCAACGCCTGTGATCTGTTTCAGACGAAGAATCTCGTCTTTCTCCATTCCCAAATGTTTAGCGATCCATGTGTCTGAACGTCCGAATTCATGGAGTTCTTTCACGATATTGCTCATTAAATCAACATCATGAGTTCCTCTAGCGCGGTTATGTCGAATCGTACTTGCTATCCTCTGATCAAGAGGTTTATCGATGACAGAAACAGGCAGCAGCCCATTCTCTCGTTCATAAATATCTGTATATTCTTTCATAATTCTATATCTATGAAAGCCATCGACGATGATATAAGAATCTTTTAGCTTGTCATAATAACAAACAATAGGCATTGTGTAGCCATCCGATTTAATACTATCATACAATAATTTCATCTCAGGCGGTGCAACAGCATTTGGGTTATAATCATTTGGTACGATTTTTTCTACTGGAACCGCTTGAATATTATATACAGGACTTTTACTCATTACCTAGTTCCTCCAAACTATTATATTTTTCCTTAAGATAATTTAGTTGCCTCTGTTGTTCTCGAGTTAATCCAAATCCCATGAATCGACAAATATGATCGTTTTTCAAAATACAAAAACACATCCGTTTCCAACTAGGGATATCTTTGGTTGACTTGATGTCGTCTGTATTATCTGGAATCTTGTCTAAGAAAATAATTCTTGAATTCTTAAAAATTGTATGATTAGAAATCCCATTCCTTTTGATTCGATAGCCATGTTCTTCCAACTCTTGGATGGTCTCTTCTTCAAGACCACCACCAACGGTATGCCAAAACGTAATAGATTTATTAAATTTCTTTATGTAGTTCTGACGTAACCGTGTTGGAAGTGTAGCAAGCAAAAATTGTGTATAAGATTTCCATGTATGACCTTCAGGAAGAGTAACTTTACGATATCCCATTGCTTTAGTCTTACCATAAATCATAGTAAAATTTGCGCCTTGAACTCTTCCTAATAGTTTTACCCACATCTGAAAATCGATTATTCGATAAAGATTAAGGGAATCTTTTGCATAATCTTGGAAAGGGGAAGCAACACGCATCTGAGAAACCGTTAAACCGGCTTTGTAGTATAGATCATATAGCTTATTATAAGGGTAGTTAAAAAGATAATACGCATGCCAAATATCTTCAACTGACCAGTCATATAATGGTGATGCTGTCCAAACTTCTTTAAACTGTTTCGTAATCCAACATTTTTGTTTATAAGCATATTTCTTATTAATAAAACCGCTATAACGTTGCAACGACTCATCCGCACGGATTCCTAACAAACAAATCGTTTTTTTATGTCCATGTGATTGTCGATACCAACGGCCAAATTGTTTAGCTAAGTCTTCTTGGTGCATTTTATAACGGTAAGTTGTTATAGGATTATGATCTAAATTGATGACATAATCATGTTGTGGCATCGGGCGTACCCAACAGTCTTTTTTTGTATCGTCCCAAGGATACCAGTACATTTCATAACTACTTAAAGCAGTTCGTGTTGCCATAGGTAAACAAAGCCAGTATAACTCTACATTTACGCGCTTTTCTAAGGTATGAAAAGTTTCTTCTACATATTCTGTTGTCATGCTATACTGTGCTTCAAAATCCTGATGGAATACACCAATTGTTCGTAAAGGATAGTAACGATCTCGAAATTCTAAAAGAATATTCAACAATAAACCGCTATCTTTCCCTCCTGAAAAAGATATATAAATAGTATCGAACTCCTTAAATATAAAATGGAGTCGAGTTAATAAGGCTTGATACACATTTTGTTGAAGATATTTTTTTCTCATAGCATGATTTACTTTACATTGACAATCACAATTGCATACAATATTATATATATAATAAGCTCGCTGTCACAGCACAGTTATACCATAATTATATTTAAAAAATACTTATAAGATTAATAATTATATAATCACACAGCTAGATTATTAAATTAATTTCAGCTCTTTTTCAGAGATATATATTATCTTTTCCTCGGATTGTTAAGTAAAGGTTGCTAGCTCCTTTCATTTGAAAAACACTCATAATTTTTTAGGACAGAATTTGGGAAATAAAAACCTAAAAATTATATAGTTATGCCTTATTTACATAAAATAAGTTGTTCTATAGTATATCATAAGTAGATATTAATGTATAGTTTTAATGATATCGGTCGAATTCTAAAATTTGAAATTTTTTGCTAAATGATCTTTTCTTTATCAAGTAGATTGGTAGAAAATTGATAATCTTTAGGAGATATTCCTGTAAACTTTTTGAAAGTTTTATAAAAATGAGAATAGTCATAATAATCAAGAGTACCAGAAACTTCAAGAGGGGAGAGGCCAGATCGTAGTAATAATTTTGCTTCATTGATTTTTCGTTTATTTATATACTCTATGACACTAAGTCCAGTTTCTTTTTTGAATTTAGAGCGGAGAGTCGATTCGGATACAAAAAACTTGTTTGCAATATCTGATATTTTAATCGAACTATATAAATTAAGGCCAATAAACTGAATAACAGATTTTACAAAAGATGAGCAACTTCCACTTAAAAAATCGTGCATTATTTTAGTGAAATGTATAATTGCAGTATCCCTAACGTAAAGAACATCCATCAATTCTGTTATATTTTCCAGTTGTTTAATATAAAAATCACGAAGTCGATAAATATTGGTAATATCATGACCCAATTGAATTGATTGGGAAGAGAGCTTTTCTAAAATGATAATTGTATAATTTTTTTCTGTACGGATAAAATCTCCGCTAACATTGGGTATTATACTGTTACTTGTTTTGGCTAAATTTTCTTTTAAGCTTTTCAGATCTCCTTTTCTAACAAGATCCAATAATTGTGCTTCATAATAATATAAATAATTTTCTGCATTAAAAATACGATTAGTATAGTTATTAATAGTATTATTTTTGATTTTAATTTCATTTAAAGAAACTTGTTGATGTAGTTCTTTAGAATATGGACATTCATCATCTCCATTAAATATAAAGTTTAATAAAATAAGAATATCACGAATATCTCCTAAAGGAAAAACAGGTAGGTGATGTAAGTAACGAGATAAATGGTTTTCATAATTTTCGTCTCGAGTGATTGTTCGAATTTTTTTTAGTATATTATTTTCATCGAGATGGTTGGTTATGAATGGACCAAGTATTAGAATAATATCTTTGAAACAAAACTGTAAGAAAACTTCGTCAAATATTCCAGAAAATAAGTAAGGAGATTTCTTGCTATTAGGTTGAGTAAGATGCTTTTTGAAGTCATATGGAAGTATGTATACTTGGTTTGAAACATATAGATTTTTTAATAAAAACTTTTTATCAAAAACATGTATTGGGAGTTTAGATATTACGTGAATCGATTTTATGATCTTATAAAAATTATTCATTGGTATTTTCCTTTCCTTGTCTTTTAAAAAAGAATTGATATAATATGGCATATTGTTAGTATAAAAAAATTAAAATACTTTTCAATAGTCATACAAAAAAGAAATATTATTTACATATATTTGTTGAAAATTACAGAGCAAATATTTTATGTTATGATTAAAGTTATTGGATATACTGAGTAAAATTTTTGTTTTTTTAAAAGTATCTGATTATTTTATAAATTTTTACTAAATATTTTTAATATTCAAAATTTGTATGTGTAAAAAGAGAACGAAAAGAATATTACAGAAAAATAGAAAGTAGATTAAAACAAATTTGTTTATGGTTTGTATAATAGCGATATCTTTTTATAAATTATCTAGTAGAGTAAACAAAAAAATTTATAAACAGGTTGAATCTTGGCAAATAGGATCATATGTAAAGTAGATTATTATATTTTAGATGGTATAATTTATCCCTGAAAATGAGCTTTTATAGTAGTAGGAGTATTTATTGTTATTGAGAATATTTTTATAATTTTGTTAGAAATAAATTAATGAAGTACTGACCGCTGTTTATAAAAATGTAAAATAGCCATTTATGGATAAAATGACGGATAATAGCATTAAAAATCAATCAATAATGGACTATAGTACTGAAAAAAGATACATACAACAGGGTTAATCTACAAAAAATGGAAAAGGATAAATTAGATAATTACATTAGCTTAAAAAAATATCGATATATTGAAATTTTACACAGAAAAAAATATTGTTTTTTACATTTTCACACCTAAAATTACTTGCTTTGATGTTTTAATTAATATATTATTATCTCAGTAACAATATGAATGGCTCCAAAGCATGTTGTTACTAACAATCGGAGTTCGAGGTGCCCTCCTAACCTAATTAATTCAATGTCACTGATCGACCATTTATTTCATCTGAAGTTTAGGTAGTATAGATAATAATAACGTTTAAAATTTGCGCCTCATCCTCTCATAAAACCCTCTCAATTTTATATATTGAGAGGGTTTTGCATTGTAAGGAAAACCACCTTTTATGTAAGTAATATGGAGTTAAAGTAAAGTTTAATATCTATACCAAAAACCCAAATAGAAAGATGAAAGAACATATTGACCTGTTTACGGTTGAACCATTGAAATAAGAAAATGGAAAAATCTATTTTATAAACGGTTCATGCTTTTGGATTTTTTGATGAAACTTATTAAATGTCGAAATATTCTAAAAGGTATAATAATGTTAAGCGTTAAAATAAAATTTGAAAACTCTAAACAAATATAAAAGTTTTTTTAAAATAGGTTCATACAATAGATGCTCAAATTGTTGATAGTTGATAAAAAACATAGAACTTCATTTTTTTAATATCGAATATAAAGGTAAAAATGTTATTATCTGTTTTGCATTTTTATATGCTGTCCACTAATTAACGGGTAAGAAATAAGAATTTGACTGTCAAGATTTTCATTATACAAATCAATCCCTGTTATTTGACTATTTTCATAAGTTTTATAGTAATAAATTCCCTTGTCTGTATTGCAACATGAACTGTAAATAGTGATTTCGTACGTATCTTTAGCCAGACGAACACATCCGCGTTCTTGATTGACTGAACCAAGTATGTGAAAAAACTGACTAATGCTTTCAGGTTCAGAAGTTCCAGAAATTGAGTTTAGTTTAGTAAAGGCTGCTTTCACGAAACGAGATGATGAAGAAAGATCGCCTGGAAGGCCAATAGCACCCATACCACGACTATATATATCGAGGTCTAATTTACTTGAAAAACGATTTTCTGGAACTTCTTTGGTAATATTAATGTAATTATTAAGATTAAACATCTGAATATCAAAAGTAGGATTATTAGTCAAAATACCTATTGGATTATCATATATTTTTAAGCCTGCCTTTACTGATTCTACGGTTATAGATACTTCTTTGTCTGAAATAATCCAATGCAAAGGCGATAAAGGTAACTCTTTGCTAAAATCGATATTAATTAAATTAATTCGATCGAGCAAACTTTTTACCTCAGCAATAGTAGCGCATTGACCTAAAATCCATGGAATAAACTCAAAAGGTGCTATATTATCTATCCCTTCTACTTCTTGTTTATAATCTGCATTTCCAGGAAAATTTAGTCCAGCCATACTTAAGCCTTTTTCATTGGTGGCATCATAATACAATGGATAATTTTCAACAACAAAAGCCATACCAATCATAGCATAATGAGACTTCATGGGCTTCACTTTCCGAAAATTAAATTCATAATTTCGTGGCACAATCGTTACTTTTTGATTATAAGAAAATTCCAAATCAAGATTACGGCCAAAATAATGATCTTTTGTTACGTATGTTGCTGCAGTACACATTTTAACACCTCCACAGTTTTTTATTTGCTTTTTTTATTTATACCAAAAAAAATATTTTTAAAACAGAGTATTAATCGTTATATGAAGTTTTTTCAATAAGAAAATTTTTAAAAGAATATACATACTAAAATATTTTTTGTGTTTAAAAAAATCAAAATAACAACTTAAAATTCTTAATTACTTGAGAAAAATATAAAAGACATATGATTGTTTCTTATTAGGAACACTGTAAATACAAGGCTTTTCGGGGCCTGCAATCCGAAAAAAATAATATTTGATCTATCACATTACGCAGAAAGCCGTCCAGGTGCTATCTTGGGCGGCTTTTTTGCGTGGATAGACCGGAAGGAGGCAGAAAAATAATTACAGAAATTTAAGCCCAAAAATTGTGCAACTTTCACGAAAAGGAGGTTAGTGAATGGCAGATGAAAAACTGAACACGGGCCCCGAGGCGCAGTGGCTCCTGAGTCCCTGCCGGATGTGAGCGGTATGGCCTTTGACACCTCTCTCCCCCGGGAGGAGCGGATCGCTCTGTTTTTGCAGGCGGTAGAAAATCCATACTGCTTTTGCATCGGCGGGATCGGTGTAAAAATTGAATTTGCGGAAAGCGGGCCGTCCTTGCAGGACACGCTGACGGACTTTCTGCTCCGGCAAAAAAGCGGGCTGTAACTTCGGTTATGGCCCCTTTCTACTTCGAGACAAAGTGTCCCGAGGCGGAGGCATCCTTGTTGTCCCGCCCGGGCAGAGGTATAATATAGATGTAATGTGATAGGGAAGGAGGAACAATGGCACGAGCAAAAAACAGAGGATTGCAACAGAGTTTCTCTCCCTCTTATACCGTCCGCCGCTGGCGGCTGGGCGAATATATCCGGCTTTCCAAGGAGGACTTGAAAAAGGGAAAGGACGACAGCAACAGCGTCATCAACCAGCGTGATCTGCTCAATGACTTTTACCAGAAGCATATCGGAGAATTTGAAAGTGTTTCCGAATATGTAGACGATGGACACACAGGAACGGACGCCAACCGGGAGAATTTCCAGCGGCTCCTTTCCGATGTAATGAGCGGGAAAATAAACTGCGTGGTAGTAAAAGACCTTTCCCGTTTTGCAAGAAATTACAGTGATGCGGGAAGTCTGATTGATAACCTGTTTGTTCAGATGGGCGTTCGCTTCATCAGTCTTGCTGAAAATGTGGACAGCTATCTCAACCCGGACAGCGTTTCCAGTATTATCGTCCCGATTACAAATGTGATGAACGATCAATACTGCTATCAGACCTCAAAGAAAATTCGCCAGGTATTTGACTATAAGCGGCGCAACGGGCAGTACATCGGCGCATTTGCTCCTTATGGATATGTGAAGCACCCAAAGGACAAACACCAGTTGATCATCGATCCCGATGCCGCTGAAATCGTCAAACTTATTTTCTCTTTGTTCCTAAAAGGGACATCGAAACGGGCCATCGCTTTGTATCTGAATGAACACGGCGTACCCAGCCCCTCGGCTTATAAACTGCAAAAGGGCATACCCGTTTCAACAAGAGGATATGACGATCCTATGTGGGGAGCCCGCATGATCCACTCCATTCTGACGAACCCCACCTATACCGGGGATTTGGCACAGGGCCGCAGTCGGGTAAAAAGCTATAAGGTACACGAGGTTGAAAGCGTTCCCCGTGAAGAATGGGTGGAAGTAGCTGGTACGCATGAGGCAATCATTGATTATGAAACCTTTGATAAGGTACAGGCCCTTTTACAGCGGGATACCCGTACTTCTCCAAAAGGCCGGGAAGTCCACCTGTTCAGCGGTTTTCTGAAATGTGCTGACTGCGGGCGGGCAATTACCCGGAGCGTAGGCAACAACAATAATGTGTACTATGCCTGCTCCACCTACAAGAACCGCTCCCGGACAGCCTGCACAATGCACTCAATCAAGCATAACCGTCTGGAGGCCGCTGTCCTCTTTGCGGTACAACAGCAAATCCATCTGGCTGTTTCATACTCGGAAATGATTGCCCGCATTAACACCGCCCCGGTCAAAAAGAGCCAGTCCATCCGTTTGGAAGAACTGATTGCTGCGAAAGAGCGGGAACTGGCAAAAATCAGCCGCTACAAGCAGTCCCTTTATCAGGACTGGAAAGACGGGGAAATTACCCAGCAGGACTACCGGGATATGAAAGCCGATTATGAACGACAGACCATCGCTCTTACGGATGTTCTGGCCCGGCTGAACGCTGAACGGGCGGAACTGGCAAACGGTGTAAAGAGTGAGCATCCCGCATTGGTGGCCTTTACAAAACATCAAAATATCGACCAGCTTTCCCGGGAACTTCTCGTTGAGCTGATCGACCATATCAAGGTTTATGAGAATGGAAACATTAGTGTGAGATTTAAGTTTGCGGATGAATTTAGACGCATAGCAGAATACATTGAAATCAACACCACAAAACCCGCAGTAGCGGGCTAACCCCCGCTACATACCCCTTTGACAGTGTGTTTTCCTAATAGGAGCTAATCATATGACGTTTAATTTAACAAAATCTATTATACATTAAAGCAGGAAAATGCAATTGGCAAAAAATATAGTTGTTAAAGTAGGCGTTCCTTTTTTGAAGATATATCTAAGAGACAGTAGATTTATTTTTAATTAGAAAAATAATAAATATGTATAAAATATATAAAAATATGTAAAAAACAGCTATAACTTCTAAATAGTATAGACTTATTATGAATTATGAACTATTTTATTTATAGTTTAAAGATAAAAAATAATATGTATTTTTAATGCGAAAAAAATTTATTTTTAAAAGGGAAAGGCTAAGGTGACTATAGAAAATCCATTTTTGTAAGTTTTTATTATTATATAAATTAAATATATGAAAATCTAGAATTAAATTTTTTTATATGTATCTAACTTTTAAAAAAAATTTTTTGAGGATATAAAATGCACTATCTTTAAACGATATTTTACAGTTAAAAGGAAATTGATTTTTATGAAGAATAACTCAATTTATAGAAAAAGAAGTTTACAGATACTGACCAAAAGAAGACAAAGATACGGTATAAGAAAACTGAGTATTGGCGTGTGCTCTGTATTACTGGGCATCACGCTAATGGTGCCGTCTTTGGGTACCGTCTATGCACAGGAAATCAGAGGACTGGATACTACAACACATTATACGGCAACCGGAATTGATAACGGGACCAACCTACGTTATAGCTCTACTGTTTTCAATAAAGTTGAGGATGACGGAAGTTTATCTATGATATTTACATATTGGTTTAATGGAAGCACAGGATGGGGGACAGACCCTGCGAACGAATATGCTGGGAAATATCTTTTGAGTTTTACTAACGATACCTTTTATAAACAAATCGATAAAGTTATTTTAGATGATATTAGTCTGGAAAAGCATAACGATGGCGCGATGTGGTCTCTGCCAGTTACAGAACTGCCTAACTATGCTTTGATAGGTTTTTCACGTGAACAGTCTGTTAAAATCACGCTGAAAAATGGACAGACATTGGAAAGTCTTAATTTACAGGATACTCCAATTGGATTTAATTCTGTTTTGACGACCAATAAAGGAGCTATAGCTTCAAACAGTATTTCTAATGGTTATATCTTGCAAAGTAATAATAAGAATAAGAATGAAAAGGAAACAGATTTTACAAAAGGTAAAGTGAATCAAAAAATTAAATTTAATGCTGATGATATGACCATTCGTTCTATACACATCTTCAAACCTGCTGAGAATTTCCTACAGACAGATTATAGCTGGGTTGTGTATGTGAAAGAACAGATACCACCAGAGTTGCTTCCATATATTGATACAGATAATATTAAAATATATTGCTCTGATTTGGACGGCGTAAAGATTAATGAAAACCATGAAGAATTCACGGTACCAATTAACGACCAAGGCTTAGTGGATACAAGTCAGGTTCCAGAACTAAGCATCATCGGGAATGATACAAAGGCGCAGTTAGATGCAGCAAGAAAGAATTTGGACCGAATCTTTTTTGGAACGCTTGGTCAAAGCCGTAACTATACGATTTCCTATAAACTAAAAGATAGCGTAACTCTTTCTGATTTTGCACATGCAGCTAATGAATATATTGAGAAAAATCAGCAATCCTTCTTATTTGATAGCTGGATGGAAGCAGACTATCTGAACACTAAACAAGGTATATCAACAAATGATAATGGAGATGATCCAAAGCAGTTGAATGATTCGTATGCAAATGCTTATCTGGATGCGAATGATACGGACAAAGATGGTCTATTTGATTTTGTTGAATGGAAGATTGGTACCGATACTACTAAGGTAGATACAGATGGTGATGGAGTACCTGATGGACAGGAATTTATGACAGATCAGACAGAACCAAACAACGCTGCCGATTATCTAGTATCAAAACCAACTACTACAACGACAACATTTGATTCCACTAAAAAGACAACGATTGAAGGAACTGTTCCAAAGCCATTGATTGCTGATCCAGCAGACCCGGCAAGACTGATCCAAATCACAAATGAAGATGCTGGAAATGTGATCGTCAAGCTTCAAGGCTATGATAAAGATACGAAAACATACACAACTGATGAATACGGTACAGTCAAGATTCCATATAAGGATCTGGTAGCCGGAAATTTCTTTTTGGATGTTAACGCAAACCTAGTGCCAGATGGTACAGAGGTTGTTCTGGTTGCATATAGTCCAAATGCAGACAATCCCGTTATGGGAGACCCATTTACATTCACTACACCAGATAAGGACAAATACGATGCTAAAGGTGGTACACTGAATCAGGACTACGGAAAGAAAGCGGAAGAGGCTGCAATTCTGGACAAAGTCACAGTAACAGAAACCAAGGATGGCCAAGAGGCTCCGGCACCAGCAGAGAAAGTGAAATCCAAAGCGATCAAAGGTGAGATTCCTACTCCTACTGCAGATGGTGCAGACCAGACCGTGACCGTGGAAGTAACCTACGCAGACGGAACCAAGGAAGATGCTACCGTAACGGTCAACTATGGCTTGGCAGCAGATGCATATAACCCATCAGGGCAAGCAATCACAGTCGACAAAGGAAGTCAGCCAAATGCAGAAGACGGAATCAGGAACAAAGACGATCTTCCAGAGGGAACAAGGTATGAGTGGAAGACCCCAGTGGATACGGATACAGCGGGAGAAACCACAGGAACGATCGTAGTGACATATCCAGATGGAAGCAAGGAAGAAGTGGATGTTACAGTCAATGTTGTTGACACAACACCACAGGCTACTGATACAGAACTGTATACGGCGCAAGGGGGAGTTGTAAATAAACCATATGGACAGACAGCTACGAATGATGAAGTCATCGCAGAGGTAACAACAGATGCACCGGCTGATAAAGTAAAATCGAAAGAGGTAGTAGATGCTATTCCAACGACAGGGCAGAACCAGCCAGTGAATGTAAAGGTAACTTATGCTGATGGAACCAATGATACAGTTATTGTAACGGTCAACTATGGCTTGGCAGCAGATGCATATAACCCATCAGGGCAAGCAATCACAGTCGACAAAGGAAGTCAGCCAAATGCAGAAGACGGAATCAGGAACAAAGACGATCTTCCAGAGGGAACAAGGTATGAGTGGAAGACCCCAGTGGATACGGATACAGCGGGAGAAACCACAGGAACGATCGTAGTGACATATCCAGATGGAAGCAAGGAAGAAGTGGATGTTACAGTCAATGTTGTTGACACAACACCACAGGCTACTGATACAGAACTGTATACGGCGCAAGGGGGAGTTGTAAATAAACCATATGGACAGACAGCTACGAATGATGAAGTCATCGCAGAGGTAACAACAGATGCACCGGCTGATAAAGTAAAATCGAAAGAGGTAGTAGATGCTATTCCAACGACAGGGCAGAACCAGCCAGTGAATGTAAAGGTAACTTATGCTGATGGAACCAATGATACAGTTATTGTAACGGTCAACTATGGCTTGGCAGCAGATGCATATAACCCATCAGGGCAAGCAATCACAGCCGGCAAAGGAAGTCAGCCAAATGCAGAAGACGGAATCAAGAACAAAGACGATCTTCCAGAGGGAACAAGGTATGAGTGGAAGACCCCAGTGGATACGGATACAGCGGGAGAAACCACAGGAACGATCGTAGTGACATATCCAGATGGAAGCAAGGAAGAAGTGGATGTTACAGTCAATGTTGTTGACACAACACCACAGGCTACTGATACAGAACTGTATACGGCGCAAGGGGGAGTTGTAAATAAACCATATGGACAGACAGCTACGAATGATGAAGTCATCGCAGAGGTAACAACAGATGCACCGGCTGATAAAGTAAAATCGAAAGAGGTAGTAGATGCTATTCCAACGACAGGGCAGAACCAGCCAGTGAATGTAAAGGTAACTTATGCTGATGGAACCAATGATACAGTTATTGTAACGGTCAACTATGGCTTGGCAGCAGATGCATATAACCCATCAGGGCAAGCAATCACAGCCGGCAAAGGAAGTCAGCCAAATGCAGAAGACGGAATCAAGAACAAAGACGATCTTCCAGAGGGAACAAGGTATGAGTGGAAGACCCCAGTGGATACGGATACAGCGGGAGAAACCACAGGAACGATCGTAGTGACATATCCAGATGGAAGCAAGGAAGAAGTAAATGTTAAAGTTATTGTAAAACAGTCAGAAGTTGCAGGTGATAATAACAAAAATATTGGCAATAAAGATACTATTAGTAAGGACGAAAATAAAAGTGTTAATTTTGGTCCAAACACAGGATACACGGGAAATGGTAGCTTACAAGTTGCTGGGTTACTTAGCTCCATTGGTGCATTATTAGGATTAAGTTTTGCAAGAAAGCGAAAGAAAGAAAATAAACACTGAATATTCTCATTTGTATTACGCAGAAGTTAGAAAAATAATTATATAAATAAGATTTTTGCATACTTGCATCTGAAATAGTAAATATAAAACAGCTTCGAAATCTTGGATAACTACAAAGATAGAATATCAAGATTTTTAAAGCTGTTTTTATTTTATATCTTTTTATAGATTTTTCTATTTAGCTATAATTTAATGAAAATTTGTGTAACACTATATAATTATTTTATTTTGAAGGTAAGAATATTATAAAAAGTCCCAAATTCCTTTTCTTATATAGCTTTTGAGAGATTCAGTCACGTGAGCGTAGAATTTAATAAAGGAAAAAAATAGCATATAATGAACACGTACATATAGAGTGCAAATAAACATTCTTAGTCAAAAGGGGGATTTATTATGACTCAAAAATATGGTTACATACGTGTTTCATCTAAAGATCAGAATCTTTGGCGGCAAATTGATGCAATGACAGCGCAGGGGATTTGTGAAGAAAATATCTTTACAGATAAAATTACAGGTGGGACATTTGTACGGCCTGGATATGAAGCACTACTAAAAATAATTAAAAAAGAAGATATTCTATTTATTCATGGAATCGACCGATTGGGCAGAAATTATGACGAAATTATAGAAAATTGGCATGTAATTAATCGAAAAATTGAAGCTGATATTGTCGTTTTAGATATGCCATTACTGGATACCAGAGTAAATAAAAATGGTTTGACGGGGAAATTTCTGTCCGATATTGTATTACAGATTTTATCATATTTTGCACAATTAGAAAAAGAAAAAATTAATCAACGACAGAGAGAAGGAATTGCAGCAGCAAAAAAAAGAGGCGTTAAATTCGGAAGACCTAAAAAGAAAATTGACATGAAATATTTCCAGCAGATCACTTCTGACTGGAGGAGTAAGAAGATCACATGCGAAGAAGCCACAGAAATGCTGGATATAAGCCGTGCCCACTTTTATAAAATAGTGAAAATGTATAACCTGTAAAAAAAATAGGCGTCTAAAAAATTATAATTTTTTAGACGCCTATTTTTTTTGTTTTATAACAAACCCTTTTGATTTTGTTTACTACTTTTTTGTATTTATTATTTTCTTTATGACCATATTATAACAATTGTTATAAAAATTGTCAAGGATTTTATTTCTAAAAATGTATACGTTTAAAGATAAGCGCTCTATATGTATGACTGCTAAATGAGGTGACATGATGACGATTGGTGAAATTATTAGAACTGCCAGAGAAGAAAAAAACCTAAATCAGAGCCAGCTGGCGGCAAAAGCCGGCATTTCACAGGCAACGGTGAACTACCTGGAAACAGGTAAACGTAATCCTGGATTTACAACAATTGTGAAAATCGCAAAAGTTTTAGATCTGAATTTAGAAGACTTAACAGAATCAATGAATTAATTGCGTGGCAAGTTAAGTCAATGGCAGACGCTTTGTAGATTTTTCTAGCTATAAAGAATGGGAGTTCAAATCTCCCACTTGCCAAAACACATATAAATTGGTCTTATGAAATTTAATAAGAAAGTTTTTGAGAAACGCTCCTGCATGTGGCGTTGGTTCGAGCCAACTGCACAGCATTAGATTTGCTTTATTTTATCGATGAATCTAGATGGTGAAAAATCTTTCGGATGAAGGACGGGGAAAAGATTTATGTGGAAAACATTGTAACCACAACAGCGCAATAGGGATATATAGCCTGGCTAAAAGAATGGGTTCTGTATTTAGCCAGAGAGTTGCCAATGGACACTCTTGAAGCTCAAGCAATATGTTGAAGTAAATAATCATGGTAAATCCTTCAATAAGTCATTATTGAGCAAATAAGCGAAGACACATAACGGAGTAGAACTTGGTGTCCATATAGAAAGGGCAGCACATCAATGGCGTGACGTAGAGCAAAGCTTGGCGGTGAAGCAAGGTGTGTGGGTAAATCTCCAGGGCGGTGGAATGAGCCGCGTTCAAAAACTAACCATGTTATATTCCTGGCGTATTGTTTTGTTATCGAGTTTGTGATCTCATAGCAGTAATCAAATATAAAGCAGCAATACTTACGTCATTTTTATTTTTTATGGTGATTCTTTGGAAGAAAATAACTGAACCGGTTCGATACCGGAAATCACCACCAATAACACTCGGGAGGGAGTGTATTTTTTTTACAAAGGAGAAGATTAGAATGAAAACAAAAGTAATTGCGGTGGCAAACGAAAAGGGCGGTGTCGGGAAGACAACGACAGCCATAAACCTTACCTATGAGTTACAGCAAAGAGGAAGAAAGGTTCTTTTAATCGACAATGATCCGCAATCAAATATGACGCGGCATTGTGGTACGAACCCACACAGTAAGGATCATATCACGTTGACAAATTTGATCGAAAACATGATTAACTATGTTACTGGCGTTGATAATGGTGTGTCTTATGAAGATATACTGCCGCCTGCAGAAGAAGTGGTTATTTTCAAAAATGGCTTTGAATTTATAGCGGCGAATGTGGTTTTGGAAGTAGCTGAGCGAGCCCTTTACGTTACGCCCAATACAGAGCAAATTCTTGATGAAATAGTAAAACAATATGGCAAAGGTTATGATTATGTCATTATTGATTGTAGACCGACACTTTCTAAGTTAACTTTAAATGCATTTGTAGCAGCAGACTCTGTCATTATACCAATCGAGTCTGAGCCATATGCGGTTGATGGCCTCAACATGCTATTAAAGAACATAGAGATTATAAAAAGGGGTTTCGGCCATGGTGGTCTTAACCCAAAATTAGAAATTGAAGGAATACTTTTTACAATGTATAAAGGGCGATTGCGCTTGACTCAGGATTTAGAAAAACAGGTAAAAAACAGATTTGGGGAAGATTTAAATGTATTTAAAACAATGATCCCAACATCTGTTAAAGCACCTGAATCTGTACTTGCAAAGGCGGCTGTGCGAGCTTATGACAAGAAAAACCCGGTAGGGCTTGCTTATCAACAATTAGCCGAAGAAATTGATTCAAACTACTAGGAGGTGTTTGTATGGATGAAAAATTTGATTTTGATATGTCAGAATTTTTGGGAGCAACAAAACCCGATAATACATATATAGCAGGTTATAATAAAGATAAAACAACCAGAGACGAGATTGACATATCTTTATTGGTTCCTTCACCCTTTCATCCAATACCATTATATGGTGAGGAGAAAGAGAAGGAGATGGTTGAAAGCATTAAAGCTTTTGGTGTGCTTCAGCCAATTCTCATCAGAGAGTCAAAAATTCAAATTGGTAAATATGAGATTTTAAATGGCAGAAATAGAGTACATTGTTCAGAGCTTGCTGGAAAGACAACGATCCCGTACATTCTGGAAGAATACTCAGATGCTGATGCGCAGTACGTCACTTTGGATGCCATCATTCAACAGAGGGGCTTTAACGACTTGAAGTTTTCTGAACGAGCTGAGATTGTTCATTTACTGGTTGAAGAAGTAAAGAAAGAAAACCTCAGTGAAAAAATACAGCAAAGCTTATCATCGGATGATGAAGAAGAATCGGGAGTGTTTCATGGTATCTCAGAACGGACACGACGTCGATACTTACAGTTATACAAATGCTGCGAGGAAATAAAAGGCGAAGTAGATGATAAAAAAATGGCCATGAAGGTAGCTTTAAATCTATCGGTACTCTCTCTGGAAGATCAGAAATTTGTCATGCAAATGAGCCGGGAATATAAAAAGCCAATTGATGAAAAAATCTCTAAAATACTTAAAGATAAAATGGAAAAAAGAGAGCTGAATGAAGAGATGATTCGAGAAGTTTTCGAAGGTAAGAAGCAAAACAACCGAAATGCTTCATTTAGTGTAAAACTGCCAAAAGAAATCAAGAATGAGTATTTTAGTGAGAAAAAGCCTAAAGAAATTCAAGAAATTATTGAAAAAGCATTAAAAATATATTTTGCAAATATGAATGAGTATGATGATGAAATGGATGAAATAACATCGGGCTGACAAGCCCTTTTTTGTTTTCCGGAAAAGCGGTCACGTGACCGAAAGTCTTGAAACCCGCTTGTAGTCTGGTCTAGAGCCATGTTGAAAAAATCCTTATGGAGGGACAAATGGATGTAAATTACGAAATTGCTGAAGAAGTAGCAGCATTGGAACTGGATGATGAAAATGAAGAAAAATTTTTAACAGAAGAACAGACCCAAGAACTGTACGAGATGATCTTCAGCGACGAGCATGGTCTTTTTGATGGTGTTGATTCAGTGCTTGAGGAGCTGTTAAAAGATTTCCTTGCAGAAATTGCAAGGGAACAAGGGCACGAAGAAATTAAAGACCAGTGGGAAAAAATCAAAGCTGAAAAAAATGAAAAAGTCTTGCTTGAGCTTCAGGCAGCGCAAAAGAAAATAGATGCGCTAGAACAACAGTTAAGTGAGAGAAATATCGAGATCGAAAATCTGCAAAATGAGATGGTAAAAAACAGTCAGATCATTGCAGTTAGCCAGACCCGAAACTTAGAAGATGAACGCCGTAAATTGTCGGAACAATATAATCAAGAAATTTCAAAAATACAGCAACAGTATGAGACAGAAATTCATGAAATGAACTCTAAAATAAAAGAAAAGGAAAACGAACTTTTTAAAATAAAAGAAAAACAAATTAATTTAGAGAAAGAGAACGAAATAAGAGATGCGTTTATGTATGCCGACAAAACAGAAATTGAAGCTGGAATTCGTGAGGCTTTAGTGGGCGAAAAAGAAGTCAGCCTAGAAGCTTATGCGAAAAGACTCAATGAACAAAGTGAAAGTATTAAAATGGTAGCACAGACAATTCACGATTTGGTGGATCGTGCCTGTTGCAGTGAAGAAAGAATTAAGCAGGAGGTTATTAAAGCAGCCCAAATGTTTTTTGAAATAAAATTATACCCGAAATTAAAAAGCGAACTGATCGAAGAGTTGAATGGACAAAAGGGATCAATTGATAAAAATACGGTAACCGAAAAGTTATCTGTACAAAAATAAAGTTGTAAAATCTTGTTAGGAGAAATAAGAAAATGAAAATCGCCGAAGTATTGAAAAAATACAACGAGAAATTAGAAGAATTGTATCGTGAAGAGAGGGCAATACTTGAGCCTCTTTTTAAAAAAGAATAAAAAAGGGATTTTTTGAAGAACTTGGAGATCAAAAAAAAAGCGTTTTGTTCACAGGCAACTTTAGTGTACCTACTCAGCTCCAGACCGTCATATACAGTTTGGTCAGCCCGCTGGACTACAGATGAAGATTAACAATCCCAACGAAAAAATAGAATTTTTAGAAATAAAATAATTGAGAAGATTAAGATGAAAAAGGAACTTTTGTATATAGTCCACGATCAGAACGGATGGACATTCGCTTCGGAATGGAGGAATATTACGGAGGTTTGCATTGCGGAGAATTTAATTTCTTAGTGTGGTTGATCGCAACCGCCATTTTGCTTTATCTAGTGCGAGATATGTTATAAATAGAATATATATTACATGCTTAAGTTAAAAAATTGAAAATGAAGGACAGTAAAATGGAAAACAATATAGATATGGCTATCAATAAAGAAGCTCACATTTACAAAGCAAAAAGAAAAGTTGGTAGTGGGTGGATTATGGGATTTCCTTTGATCATAGATAATGAATGGTACATTCGTAGTGAAAATGATTTTAGGAATTACAAGATTGATGTTAAAACGCTTTGCCGCTGCACAGTAAAGCGTAATGTCAAAAATGAATTGATTTTCGAGCATGATTATATAGAAAGTATGGGTACCAGCCTAGTTATGGAAATATGTTATGGTGAATACCAGGCGTACTGTCCGGTAGATGATATATGGCTACCAACAATTGGCTTTTACGCGAAAGCTGAGAATTATAAAGATATGCCAATAGGCGATCTGCCAGAGTATGCGCTAAGATTGTACAATAGATTCGATAAAAAAGGAGAAGAAAATGAAAATTCAGAACAATTTTAGAAGCATTGAAAACCGAGCATGGGTTTATTTTATCGGCAAAGCCTACCAACCCTCGTAAGAGGGATGGGCAAGATACGCCATTGTCGGACATTTTGGTTTCACCAAAACGTCCAACAATCGCAATCTTGTTTTTCCGTTTGTTCCAAACAGAAAAAATTGAAAGGGGCAAGCCCCCAGACTGTGTCAAAACACAGTCTCTTGTTGGTGACTCCGTCCCCAAACCCCTGGGTAAAGGTTGAACTTTGAAAAAAGAGCAAAAAAAGAAGCGCTATGCTCGGATTGCTTGGATTAATGGCTGGATTCCCATGATATGGATGGCTCTTTTAAGATTAAAGGCAAGAAAAGCAAGCGCAATCTCACCTTCTACCTTTTGCTTGCCTTTCAGTAAAAGATAGGAGATGCCCATTGCGCGTTTTACGGTTCCAAAGGGGTGCTCAACAATGGCCTTTCTTTGTCGAACGATCTCTTTATTTTGAAAGATGTGAACTTTTCGAAGGAATAAGTCGGAATCATCGAAGGCCTTGGTGTATTCTGACGGTTTCATGACACGCTCGGCGCGGTAATAGCGCATTTTTGTACATTTTTTAGGACAGTGTCTACAGGCTTGTGTATTATCGTATTTGGCAACATGTTTATTTTTATTATAAGTACAGGGCCTTAACACTTTTCCTAGTGGACAGATGAAAATATTACGCTCTGGAAGATAAATCGCGCGTGCAACGTTCGAATCATAGTCGGTAATCTTTTCAGTATTTGCCGCATCTGTAGGAATACAAAATTCATAATCCCCTCCAGCAACAACAGGACGATGACCACTGAGATAAAGTTGAGCCACATCACTTACACTGTCGTAGCCGTTATCTGCAACGACGGTCATGGCGGGCACTTCCAATAAATCTGCCGCTTTTTGAGCTAAAGGACCCATTAAATTTTTATCCTGAGCTTGATTTTCAACCGTGAATTCAACAATCATTTTGTTTTTACTGTCGACAGCGGTTTGAATATTCAAACAGACATCAAGCCCGTTTTTAGTTTTCATCAGACGGCTATCGGGATCGGTAAGCGAAATTTGGGTTTCGTCGCTTTCAGCGAGCTCCGCTAAAAAAGATTCATAAAGTGTTTTGCGGTCAGTGAGCTGATGAATAACTTCGCTTATATCGCTGGATATTTCAGAAGTGCTTTGATTTTCAAGTGCATCATTCTGATTTAAAGCATCAAGATAGCTTTCGATTTTTTCTTCGATATGCTGAATCCGATCCTTTAGTTTGTTTTTGGTGAAGTTGCGGTCTTTGGTATTCCAGGCTTTAAATTTGCTGCCATCAATCGCAAGCAGTTCTTTACCGTAAAGCTCCCATTGGGTACAGAGCTGTACAAAGTTTTTAAAGACATTCTTAAGTGCCGTTGGATTTTGCTGGCGAAAGCGGGCAATGGTTTTATGATCCGGGGAAAGTTTTTGAAGCAGCCAAATCACTTCGAGGTTTCGTTTGGTCTCAATTTCCAGACGCCTGGAAGAACGCACGTGATTCATATAGCCATAAATATAAAGTTTTAGAAGATCACGTGGCGAGTACATCGGGCGGCCTGTTTGATTGGGTTTCCACTTATTAAATCCGAGATTTTCGAAATCTAAGGTATCAACATAAGCATCAATGACACGTACAGGATTATTTTCATCGACATAATCCTCGATACAGTCTGGAAGTAACATCCCTTGATGACGATTATTTCCAATAATGAAATCCATAAGAATACCCTCCCGATTATTTTAAGATTATGTATTAATTATACCACGATTTTGGGGATTTAGGTGGACTTTTGACACAAACTCCCCCTTAGACCCCAAAACCCCAAAAATCTAACAATATCCTAAGGAGAAAAAAATGACAAAAGTCAAAGAAAGTTATGAGGAAGAATTAACCACTGTGTTATCTGCCATGCTTGGTTGCGAAGCAGATGAGGTAATGGATCTTTTCAAATCAAAAGACTGTGATCTTATAGAATTGGCAGCACAGGCTGTATCAGAAAATGCATCAGCCTCAAGGGATTATGAAGTGAGCCTTGAGAATCTTAAAAAAGAAATTAATGATCAGGAAGAATGGAGAGAAACATTTGAATCGGAGGGATACATCGGCTCTAACGAGATAGATGAAGATGGGCGGTAAAATGTAGAATACACTGCCGGTCACGTGACCGGAAGTCGTGCATCCCGCTATTTGAGTAGGTTTGAGCCGGTTTAAAAAAATGCTTAATGTTTAAATGATTATGGAGGTATCATTATGAAATACAAGAATATGGCCCTGAAAGAAGCTCAACTGAATGAGAAGGAAGCCTACCTTAAACAGTGGGAAGCAGAACTTAATAAAAGAGAAGAAGGGCTTAATTATCGACACAATGAACTACAAAAAACAGCTGATTTTTTAAGTGTAAGGATCGAAAAATTTAATGAACAGTTAGGAAAAGCACAAAAATCTTATATGGCAAAACGACAGCAGTTATCCGCATGGGAAAGTAAATTAAAAATAATAGAAAGGAATATTGGCATTCCGGACTATGAAACAAATAACGTTCATGGATATATACCCACAGAACGATAAATGCTCAAAAATAAGAAAAGTATCCAGCAATGCTTTTTTTCTTGATGAAAATAAAAACATATCCTATGCGTCTAAATGCAATGATTGTAGGTTTGACTGTAAACAGAGTTATCGTGCTAAGATAATCTGTTGCCCTAAATATGGAAGTAAAAATAAAATCTAAAAAAATAGCCTTTTCTGGCACTAAATTTTATCACTCAGTTGAGTGATTTTTTTATTGTCTAAATACAGGAGGAAGATCAATGCGGTATCAAGAGAAAGTTCAAATAGCGAACACAATGTCAATTTTTGAATATTGTCAGTTAATTGGCTTTGAGCTCAAGAAAGTCGGCAGTGATTATAAGCATCCAGACCCGCAAGGGGATTGGAATGGTCTTAATGTTACTTTGGACGGTTGGGGTTGGAAAAACTTCTCGCCGGACAGTGTTGCATTTGACCGTGGCGGCCCGATTCTCTTTGTCCGTTGGCTGCATGAAGTTCAAACTGGTGAAGCCTATGATCAAGTAGAAGCTATCAATGAAATGGTAAAACTCAAAGGTTATGACTTGTCCGAAGAAATTTCAAAAAAGGATTATCAAGCATTGATCCGCCAAAATATAGGCAATACGAAAAAGAGATGGGAAAACAAGGAAAGCAGAATAAATCAAAAGAAAGAATTTAAACTGCCTCCCAAAAGCAATACCTACAATCGGCTTTTTGCTTATTTAACAAAGAAAAGAATGCTGGATAAAGCTTTTGTTCAAAAGCTCGTAGATCACCATGTTCTTTATGAAAGTGGTGATTTTCACAATTGTGTGTTTCTTTACAAAAATTTCAATCAGGAAGTCGTTGGTGCATTCTTGCGAGGAACCTATGACCGTGATGGAAAGAAATTCCAGAAATGTATTGGGGATGATGAAAAATATGGTTTTGAAATAAAAGGAATAAACGACCGGATGCGAATCTTTGAATCGCCTATTGATCTTCTCAGCAGAATGACCATATTTAAAACATTTGCACCACATCGACTTAAAACAGCGCTAGAAGATACATGGTTTAGTATGAACGGATTAAAACATGAGAAAGTTTTTCATTATCTGGAAAATCATCCGGAAATCAATGTTGTTGTATTATCCGTTGATAATGATCCACCAGATAGATTTGGAAAAAGAAGAGGGCCTGATTTTTGTATTAAATTCAAGGAACTGATCGAAGAAAAATATCCTGGAAGATATGAACTAAAAATAGATACTCCAAAATACACAAAGGATTGGAATGAAGATTTAGTTTATATGAAAACCCAAAGCTTATCAATACATACACAAAATATAGAATGTGCGGCTGAGAGATAATAACCGGTCACGTGACCGAAAGTCTTGAAAGCCCCATAAATAAAGACATAGAAGCATATTAAAAAAATGGCTAAGGTCTATTTAAGCATAGAAAGGGGGGATGAAAATTGTAAAAATAGCGTAAGAGAGATGTTTCAAAAAGAGCATATTTATGTTGACTATGTAACAAAATGAGCGTAAAATATAACTATGATTTTACGCGAGAATTCAAAAATTAACGATTTAAATTCAAGAAAGAAGGAAATAAAAAATGAAGAACAATAATGAAGTATCAAGCGTAATCAAATCAGCAAAGAAAGTAGCTATCGGAGCAGGCGTTGTTAGTGGCGTGGCAGCATTCTCAGTATTGTCAGGTGGGCAAGTATTAGCAGAAGAATTACCCGCGGATCGGGCAAACCTGGAAATGGTCGTAACCGAAGAGGCACAGCAGGAAGTTAATAACGTATCAAACGAAGAGCTGGCAGCAGCTAATGAGGTCATTGCTAACAGCGTTGAAGACACTAACGTTGAAGCAGAGACGTCCGATTTGGCAGACACACAAACAGAAGTGTCCGCCAATGATGAAGACTATTCTTGTTCAGAAGAACCAGAATATGAAGAAGACACCTCTTATGCGGAAGATGCCGGATACGGGGAAGAGGATTCATACACTGAGGACACTGGTTTTGAAGATGAATTGATTGAGGACAGCAATGCTTCAGCAGACGAAGAAATCGTAGATGATACGATGGAAACACCGGATACAGACATCAATACCGATCAGTCCATTGAGAATGATCTCGCAAACGATCTGGTGCAGCCACCAGTAGATGCGTCCACCGATAAAACAATTCAGGATGAAAACAGCACAGATAAAGACACAAGTGATCTGGACGCAGACAAAACCGATGGTGAACAAATTCAGGATGAAAAAACAGATGCCGAAGTAAAGGAGGATGATAAAACTCCAACGGTAACTGAGGACAATAAAGTTAAAGACGAGATCAAAAATAAAGAGGAAAAGGAACAAGGAAATATGATAGTAGATTCAAATGTACAGAACACAACTGTACAGGACGCCCAAGTTCAGGCAGCCCAGAATACGCAGCAGTTCATGGAAGCCGCAATGCAGACGGCCCAGAACTATGGCCAGAGTTTAACCCAGAAAGATATTGTGGATCTGTATAACAAGTACGTGTCCCCATATCATGACGCATCGAAGGAAGGCGACCTGTTTGCAATGATTGAAGAAACCTATAATGCAGACGGCACCTTGTCGCAGCAGAGCCAGGAAGCCGCATTGGGACTCATTAACTTTTTCCGTGCGCTTTGCGGACTCGGTGAAGTGACGATTTCTCAAGAGGATAACAAATATGCCCAGGCCGGTTCCGACTATCTGGCAGACACAAACTTTGAAAGCGGTAACCCACATAATGCAGCTGATGGCAGTGGAAACGAGGACGCGATCAAAGGGCTGCACTCGTCCAATATTTCCATGGGAAGCCATGGTTACAGCATTTACGATCTGTTACTCATGCAGTTTGGTGACGATGATGATCAAAATGGGACTTCCCTCGGTCACCGCAGATGGTTACTCGATCCCGATTTGAAGACTGTGGGCTTTGGAGCAGCCAAAGGAAGCAGCTGGAAATATTTTGTACTGACTTACACGGCAGTTGACAATCCAGACCGGGAAAATGTCGCATTCCCTAATAACGGTTTCTTCCCCATTGAAGCTTTGATCAGCAGTTCAACCATGTACGGTGCACCTTTCAACGTATCTCTGGGAACAGACTATAAAGTCACCAGTCCAAGCGGTATGAAAGTGACCATCACAAAAGATGATGGCACTACCACTGAATTTAATTATGTCAGCTCAAGCTCCAATCCGGATTTTAATGATAACTGGTGGACAGTCAACACGGGTGGTTATGGCAGCGGCTCCGCCATTATCATTAACCCGTCCTACAGCTGGTTAGGCGATTATCAAGCCCTTGCCGGTCATTCATTCACTTTCACCATTACTGGACTAACTGATAAAGATGGCAACCCGGCCACCATCACCTACACCATCAACTTCTTCTCATTGCAGCAGGCCATTAAAGACCAGGCAGCGGATCGGGAAGCTGCGCAGAAGGTGACGGATCAGATTAACGGGATTAAACCAACAGATGAGCTTACCTATAAAGATTACGATCCCGTAAAAGCAATTGAATCAGCCTACAATGGCTTGACCGCATCTCAGAAGGATTATGTTTCTCAGGACAACGTCCAGAAGCTCACTGAAGCTGTTCAGAAAGTCACAGAACTGAAAGCGAATCATGAAGCCGATCAGAAAGCAGCGGACGCAGTAAAAGCTGCCATCAACCAGATACCAGCAGACGTTACACTGGATGCCGAAGACAGTGTTACCTCGGCTCGAGAAAAATACGATCAGCTGACACAGGATCAGAAAAATCTGGTCGATAACTACCAGAAGCTGACCGATGCGGAATCAACCATCGAAGCATTGAAGAAAGAACAGGCAGAAAATCAGGCAGCGGCACAGAAAGTAACCGACCTGATCAATGCTCTGCCGGATACCATTACCTTGGAAAATAAAGCAGCGGTTGAAGAAGCAAGAGCCGCCTATGATGCACTAAACGATAAGGCAGAAGCCATGGTCAGCAGCCAGACCGTAAGTAAGCTGACCTCAGCAGAGTCAAAAATTGCTCAGCTCGAAAAAGAAGCCAATGACCTGAAAGAAGCGTCCAAAGTGATCAATCAGATCAATACCCTGCCAGGCGTTAATGACATTGAGCTTGAGGATGAAGCTGAAATCGTAGCTGCCAGAGCCGCTTATGCCGGTTTAACGGATGATCAGAAAGCCATTGTTGAAAAAGAAGGCGCAGTGAAGACCCTTGCCAATGCGGAAAAGAAACTGGCCGAAGTCAAGCTTCAGCATATGCAGGACGAAGAAGCGGTTAAAACGGTCACCGAGGCGATCAATGCATTACCGGGGACGGACGCGTTACAGCTGAGCGATGAAGTAGCGGTCAACGACGCGGCGAATCTCTACAACGCCATGACCGACACTCAGAAAGATATGATGGAACAGGCCGTTGTTCAGAAATTAGAAGATGCAAAAACCCAGATGGCCAAACTCATTGAACAACACAAGATTGATGTTGAAGCCGCAAAAACGGTCACTGATCAGATCAACAGCTTACCTTCAGTTATAGATCGTGATGCGGAAACAGCGGTGGCAGAAGCCAGCGAAGCCTATAACGGATTAACCGATACCCAGAAAGCATTAGTCGATCCAGCTGCCGTTAACAAACTGGAAGCTGCGGTTAAGGTGATTGACAATATTCATACCGCAGACGCGGTTACTGATCAGATTGAAGCGTTACCTTCGGTCGATGATTTAACCTTAGAAAACCGAGAGGCTGTGAAAGCTGCTGTTAATGCCTATAATGCCCTGACCGACGAACAGAAACAGTACATGGATGCCAATACCAAGGCAGCTCTTGACAGTCTGGTACACCAGATTGATGTGCTTGACGTTGAAAATGTGACGAATATCATCAATGACCTCAAGGATCTTGATGATCTGACACTGGAAGACAAAGAAGCCGTACAGCGGGCATCCGATGCCTACGACGCACTTTCTCCTGAAGCCAAAGCGATGATGGACAAAGAAGTTTATGATAAACTGGATCAGGCCGAAGATAAAATCACCGATCTGAAAGACGAACAAGCAGCCGATCAGGTTGAAACAGTGGTCGGCGCGCTGAAAAATCCGGGTGAACTCACATTGGATGATAAAGGCGCAGTCTATGCAGCCAGAGACATGTACAATGCACTCTCCGAAAATGCGAAATCGAAAGTTGATCCTGCCATGGTACAAAAGTTAGCCGATCTGGTGAAACAGATGGATCAATTAGTTGCCGATAATGAAGCCGCACAAAATCCAGGACAAGATGGAAATGGCGGAGCCGGTAATGTGAATGATGGCAGCAACGGTGGAGCTGGTGGTTCGACAACCGGCACTGGCACCGTCGTTGATCAGAACGGTACGGATAATGGTACAAACGGTCCGAATACCGGGATCAGCCAGACACGCAGCACTGGATTAATCGCCAGCATTCTCGCATTGTTCGGAATTGGCGGTGCGGGTTTATTCGCCAGAAGAAAACGTAAAGCCAGCAAATAAAAAGCAGAAATGGACAAAAACTTGAAAAAGGCGCATAGCGCCTTTTTTCATTTTTTGCGTTGAAGTGATTTGATATTTCAAAATATAATAAATCTAGGTACCTGAAACAGAATTTTTAATATAAACAATCCGTTTCAAGAGTGGCTTCTTATTATAAAGGTTTGATCTATGCTAAGTTAATGTTGGAAGGTGATTTTAAGTTGGACTAAAGATTACTAAAAAAATCCCTACCAATTACAACCTTTTTTACGCCAGCAGATAAAAGGGTTTTGGCTCGATTAAAAGAAATGCCTCCATCAGTCCAGATTGCCTGTTGAGGGAAATCTTGACTAGCTTTTTTAATTTTATCGACCATAGTGTCAATAAAACACTGGTTTTTTCCATCAGGTTCGCTAGTCATTAACAAAATCGAATGACAACGTTGGATAAGATATGCATAATTGTTAAGAGCAGTAAAAGGCAAAAAGGCCAACCCAACGGTTATATTATTTTCCTCAAAAAGAGAAAGAACTTCTGCAATATGTTGGGTGGATTCAGCATGAAAAAAGACACTGCATGGGCTGAGCTTTTTCAGAAGTGGAAGGTAGGCCACTGGTTCCGTGACCATCAAATGAACATTAAAATGAAGAGGACTCACATTGCGAAGGGACAACAATGTTCTCTCTCCAAAAGTGATATTATGGATAAAATTACCATCTTCAATATCAAGATGAAGTTCAGAATACCCTTTTTGTTCCACTAATTCTGCTTCAGTGCCAAGACAGAGTTGATTGGCCGAAGCCAGCGATGGTATGATGTAGTTTTGCATAAAGACCTCCTTGATAATTTATTGATTACAGCATATCAGATCTCTTTTTATTTTTCAGGGGTCAATTTTTCAGGAAAAAGTTTAAAAAAATGAATATTGTGTAAATACGTCTCGGGCATTATGATTAAAGTGCAAAGGCGCTACCGGAAAAAAGGAGGTGGAACAATGAAAGTGAATCAAAGACTGCTTGAGCTGGTTTATTTTTTTGAAAGTCATCCTCAGACAACAATGAGAGAGATCCAACATCAGCTGAGTCTGTCAGAAAATGCGGTGCGTTATGAAATGGATAATCTAAATTACTACCTGTCTGTACTAAAATATCCTGAAATAATTAAGACAAATAATGGTGTTTACCATTCTACAATTGAGGATTTTGAAGGACTTGGTAAAAAATTGCGGGCGATCTATAAATCTGATCCCCAGGAACGTTTAAACTATTTAATGTTTAAACTTGTCCTTACTGGAAAGATCAATATCCGAAAAGAATCTGATTTTCTTGAAGTTTCTAGAAATACAATAAAGTCTGATCTTCGAAAAATCCGACCAATTTTGGAAAAAGAAGGAATTCTCATCGATACTGGCCGTCTGATTTCTGGGGATGAAAAAATCATACGAAGGTTCATCTCACGCAAATATAAAAGTTCTTATATGGTTCTTTTTTCAGGAATAGGAAAAAAAGAATTGATTAATCCGGCAGACCATTTGGTGATTGAAGATTTTTCTTTGTTGGATATTGAAAAATTGCTTATGCATATCAATGATCTTGCATCTAATTATCTTTTTACGGGCTTTTTCGAAGATTTTTTGTTACAAATTCTAGTGAATGTGCATCGAATAAAATATGGATACAGCCTCAAAGCTGTCTCAAGACAAAAAGAGCAACAACGGATTTCAAAAGAAGAACAACGGCATGTTGAAAAAATCATAGAGCTCTTTGCTGCTCAAATGAACGTTGATATCAATGATGAAGAAAAGCATCAGATGACGACGATGCTTGTTAAGTATAGTGATAAATTTTACAATAGTGCGTATCAGAAAAACCTACTGGCTATTAAGATATTTGTATCGAAGTTGGTCACTGCGGTTGGACAAGATCTCGAGATTAATCTGTCGGAGGATACCATATTATTGGAAGGGCTCTATCAGCATGTTAAGGGAACGATTTATCGTTCAAAAGGTGTTTTTGAAATAGATCGTCAAACTTATATTCAGGCAACTGAAGCTTATCAGGATTTGATTGAAAGTTTAAATGCACATGTTGGAAAATTATCTCAACCACTGAAGGTTAGTTATGATGATGCGGATATCGCCCTTTTTGCAATTCATTTTTTAGGAGCCATCAGACGACATGATGAAGAAAACAGAAAAAACATTGTTGTACTTTTGGTCTGTCCTTCAGGTTATGGGACATCCGTTCTTTTAAAAAACTTTATGGAAAAAAACTACAATGTAACGATTGTCGCAACTGCATCAATCTATCAGATTTCTGAATATTTAACCAATGATGTTGCCGTGGTTATAAGTACAATTAAACTACCTTTTGAAGTAAAAAAAGGTATTGATACTCCAGTTTTGACAATCTCTCCTTTTCTGACCTTTGAAGACGATAAAAACCTAAAAGAATTTGGAATTATTCAAAGAAAAAATCCTCAAAAAATTCCGATGGAAAAATTAGTAGAGGTCCTGGAAAAGTATGTTAAAGTTTCGGATTTAAATTGTCTGACTCGTGAGTTAAAACAAAATTTTCCTGGGATCATTGAAGAAGAAAAGTTGGAAAAGAGTTTGTTTGATCATTTGACCGAAAATGATATTACCATTATAGATCATATTGAAGACTGGAGTAAAGCGCTTCATCTATGTAGTCAGGTATTAATTGGAAAAAATGTTATTAACACAGCTTATTGTGAAGAAATTGAAAATTCAATTCATCTATATGGTGCACACTTTATCTTGCGTAATTCCATGGCAATTCCTCATGCTGGTGAGAAAGCTGGTGTGTTGGGCTCTGGAATGCACGTATTGTATATTAAGGACGGTGTGATTTTTCCTGATAATCTTAAAGTACGGATGATATTTTTCATTGCATCGAAAGAAAAAGAGCTCTTAATTAATACAGTAATGCGAATTAATGCTTTTTCAAATGACTTGAATTTTTATGATGTTTTTGATCAAAAGATTAAAGAGGGACGTTGTTTAGCAGCGTATCTAAAAAACTGGAGAAAGGGGGAGAGGGATGATTAACGAAGAGTTTGTATATTGTAATGTTGATTTTTCGACATCTGAGGAAATGTTAACCACAGTTTCAAAAGATCTGTTTATAGCTGGGTTTGTTACAGATATGTATGGAAAAAAAATAATAGAACGTGAAAAAAAGTACCCCACAGGATTGAAACTGGATGGCTTAAATATTGCGATATGTCACACGGATCCAGAATATGTACTCAAAAATACCTTATTCTTTGTCAGACCAAAGCACGCAATTAAATTTAAAAATGCTGAAACACTCGAAGATATTGATGTGGATCTGGTCATTGGACTAGTATTTTCAAGTGGTGAAGAGCATCTGAAAATCTTGTCGTTTTTGGCTGGACTTTTATCAGATTCACTGTGTATTCATAAAATCAAGGAAAGCAATACACCAAAACAGTTGGTAATGACGATGAAAGAAATTTTTAGAGAATGTGAGTAGAATAATGAAAAAATTAAAAACAATCATTCGAGAATTGACTGATCTGCAAGGCAATGTCGGTTATGAAGACGCGGTAATTCATTCTGTGGCTGATCACTTGGAAAAGTTTGGAAAGGTAACAATTGATCATCTCGGTAACCTGATCTGTCATCTGACACCAGAAAATGTAGGAAAAAAGAAGGTAATGTTATTTGGGCATACGGATGAAGTAGGTATGATGGTTAAAGCCATTTCAGACGATGGTTTTGTTTACTGTGAAAAACTTGGTTCATTAAATCCGACATGTCTTGCTGGGCAGAGGGTTCAGTTGGATGGAGAGTTTGGAAAAGTTAATGGAATCATTGGAGTAAAATCGCACCATTTGTTGACGGAAACAGATAGAAAGGGACAAAAGACAGTTCAGGAACAATATATAGATATTGGAGCAGTAAGCAAAGAAGATGTACTTGAAGCTGGGGTTCAAGTTGGAACGCCGGTAAGTTTTAAACCGGAATTTATGGAACTCCAAAACAATTGTATTGCGAATAAATCGATGGATGATCGGGCAGCTGTTGGAATATTGATTTACCTTGCTGAATGTTTAGATGTCAAAGCATGTAAAGCAGATATTTATTTGGTCTTCAGCGTTCAAGAAGAATTCAACACTCGAGGAATTATGCCTGCTGTACGGACAATTGACCCTGATATCGTTTTGGGAATTGATGTAACACCAGCGACAGATACGCCAGATCTTAAAGGAATGTCGGAAATAGCTTTGGGAAAAGGACCAGCAATAACATACATGAATCACCACAGCCGTGGTACTTTGGCAGGGATTGTTCCTAATAAGCGTTTTCTTTCACATTTAGAGGAAATAGCAAAGGATGCAGGAATTTCGTTAAATCGTGAAGTTGCTTGCGGAATACTGACCGAGACGGCCTACATCGCGATTGAGAATAGTCGGGTAGTGGTGGCGAATCTTTCTCTACCTACCCGATATACACATAGTCCAGTGGAAGTAATTAACCTTGAAGATGCTTTAGGAATAGTGACTATTTTAGAAAGATTTTTAATGGGTGTAGATGAAAAGACCCGTTTTGGAAAAGATGTTGATTTTGAAAGGAGAGTAAAATCATGAAAAAAGTAATTGTCGCCTGTGGAACAGGTATGGCTACGTCTTCGATCATTTCAGAGAAAGTTCGGGAGATTCTCGACAAAAATGATATTCAATATACATTAAGTCAAGTGCAACTGAGTGAACTTGAGATGTACAAAGGAGCGGATCTTTTTATCACATCGATGAAATTGCAGGAGGATTACGGGCTGCCGGTTGTGGTTGGTACCCCGTTTCTCATTGGAATTGGCGAGGATGAAGCGGCTCAAAAGATTTTGGATATTCTGAAAAATTAAACTGTCAGGGGGGAGAGAGTATGGAAGCAGTTTTTGATTATATTTTATCATTAGGATCGACCGTTTTTGTTCCTATTGTTCTGTTTGTGATCGGATTATTCTTTGGTTTGGGATTTTTTCGTTCATTGAAATCGGGCATTACCGTAGGTGTAGGTTTTATTGGATTTAATCTAGCCGTTGGTCTAATTTCAAGTATTTTGTCACCAGCGGTAAATTTAATAGTTGAACGTTTTGGGTTCAATTTGACTGTAATTGATCTTGGCTCAGCTGCAGGCGCAGGCGTTGCTTTTTCGACAATGGTTGGCGCATTAATCATCCCTTGTGTTTTTCTGTTAAATGTTATCTTACTGGCAATTGGCGCTACAAAGACGATGAATATTGATATTTTCAACTATTCTCATTATGCTTTTACTGGTGCCGTAGTTAATCTGATAACTGGAAATGTGATTGTAGGGATGGGTGCTGCACTAATTCAAGCGACTTGGTCGTTGCTTTCGGCTGACTATACAGCGAAGCGTGTTCAAAATGAGATTGGTGTAGAAGGTATATCGATCCCTCAAGGTTATGCTGCAAGTAGTGTACCACTATTTGTGATTTTAGATAAACTTTATTCAAAGATTCCATTTATTAATAATTCAGAACTTGATATCAAAAAACTCCAAAATAAAGTGGGCTTTATAGGAGATCCAGTAATCATTGGGGCAATCCTTGGTATTATTCTAAGCCTACTGGCAGGGTATGGATTTAAAGACAGCGCGAACCTTGTTATGGGCGTCTGTGCGATTATGGTTCTCTTCCCGAGAATGATTAAAATTATAGTTGAGGGATTAATGCCTCTTTCTGAAGCAGCCAAAGGATTCTTTGCTAAACATTTTTCTGGTAGGGAAGTGTACATTGGCTTGGATTCAGCTGTGACGCTTGGTCATCCAACAACAATGATTATAGGAACCCTTATTATTCCTATTACACTGGTCATTGCAACGATTCTTCCAGGCAATAAGGTTCTTCCACTGGCAGATTTGGCTTTTGCAGCGTTTTATATCTGTATGGCCACCATTATCCATAAGGGAAATATTTTGAAAACATTAATAAGCGGTATTATCAATATGATCGGTATCTTATATATTGCTACCTGGGTATCTCCTTACTTTACGACATTGGCAGTTCAAGGTGGTGTCTCTGAAGCCGGACAAGAGGTTAGTTCGCTGTGGGCAGGTAATGTTTTTGATTTTATTATCGCAAATTTAGGATTTTTAGGATACGCCGGTTTAGGAATATTGGTTATTATTACCATCGGATTGATGGTTTTTGTAAAAAAATATGCAATGAAAGAATAATATATAATAAAGGAGAAATAAAGAATGACTTGGTTAAAAGATAAATTATTTACAGAAAAAGCGGTAATTGCAATGTGTCACTTGGATGCACTTCCAGGCGATCCTCATTTTGACAAAGCAGGTGGGATGGAAAAAGTAATCCGTCATGCAAGAGAAGATTTTTTAGCGCTTCAGGAAGGTGGCGTGGATGCAGTAATGTTTTCAAATGAATTTTCTCTACCATATCTAACTAATGTAAAAACAGAAACCGTTGCGGCTATGGCACGTGTCATCGGAGAAATTAAACCGTTGATCGAGATTCCGTATGGTGTGAATGTACTTTGGGATGCAAAAAAATCCTTAGATCTGGCTGTGGCAGTTGACGCATGCTTTGTTAGGGAGATATTTACTGGTGTCTATGGGTCGGATTTTGGTCTGTGGGATACAAATGTTGGGGAGACAATTCGTCACCAACGATATATTGGTGCAGAGAATGTAAAATTACTGTTCAATATTGTTCCAGAAGCTGCGGCTTATTTGGGTGAACGCGATATTGTATCAATTGCAAAATCAACAGTATTTAACAATCGTCCAGATGCATTATGTGTTTCTGGCTTGACCGCGGGGACAGAAACGGACGCAGCAGTGCTAAAACGTGTTAAAGATACAGTTCCTGATACGGTTGTCTTTGCGAATACAGGAGTACGTTTGGAAAATGTTCGAGAACAACTTTCTTTAGCCGATGGTGCAGTAGTAGGGACAACCTTTAAAAAAGATGGCATATTTGAAAATCATGTTGACAAACAGCGAGTTAAAGCGTTCATGGATGAGGTTAAGAAATTTAGAAAAGATGCAAATGTCTGCTGATAGATGAAGAATCGAAAAAAATATAAATTCATTATTGATTTTGATGGTACAATCTCTGTAAATGACAGCACAACAACAATTGCCAGGCATTTTGTACCTGAAATGCAAAAAAAATATGAAGAAAGGCTCCATAAAAAAGAGATATCTATTGCTAAATATATTCAAGAATTGCTAGAAGCTTCCAATTTAACAGAAAAAACTTATATCCGTTTTTTAGAACAAAATATTGTTATTGATCCAACTTTCAAGGACTTTATTAAAGAAGGATATGATTATACCATTGTTAGTGCAGGAGCATTTCAAAATATTTTTTATAGTTTAAAAGCTGCTAGTATCGATATACCGCCATCAAGAATCCTATCAAATCAAATCCAATTTTTGTCAGGATGTCTAAAATTGCATCCATCAGAGTATCCTCATAAAAATGGGATCGATAAGAAAAAAATCATTCAAAACTATCAAAGTTACAATATTCCTGTGATTTTTATTGGAGATGGTATATCTGATTTTGAAGGTGCAGAAGCGGCAGATGTTGTTTTAGCAAAACGAGATAAACGACTTGAGAAATACTGTGTCGAACATCAAATTTCGTGTTTTACCTATGAAAATTTTCGAGATATATGTCATATTCTTGAAAATGAAAAATTGATTTAAAGTTAAGGCCACCCTTTGATAGCGTCTCAAAAGGTGGCCTTTTTCTGTGTAGGGAAGTGATTTATTGCTCTTATGGTCTAGATCTGAGAATAGATCGTCTTAGGGCAAAAGGAGGAAAATTTATTTGAATATCATTATAACTGTGCTCATAGCAATCGGAATTTTTATCTTGTCCAGTCTGATTGGAACCTGTGTCGTACTGTATGTTAACGTCCGATATGAAATGAAAATAGACCATACCTTAAAGTTTAGTCTGGCAGTGATCGTTTTTTTATTGATCTGTTTGATTTTAGGGCTTTTCGGTATGCTCACTGCATTTGGGACAATGCCAAGTTTTTACTATGGCATTGTCCTTTTTGGTTTTTTGGCCGGTTTAAGCTGCATGTCCCTGATGTCCGCAGCTTCCCGGCAAGAATAGATCCATTACACCGGAGGTGAAAGAAGATGATCAAAAGAAGCCCCAACAAGATCAGAGCACCAACCTGACAGCAATCCTATTGCTAAAATTGAAAAATTAAAGAGAGGAAGAAAAAGTATGTATAAAAACAAAGCTTTGAAAAAAACATTTTCGCTGCTTTTTGCGTTCTTATTCACCTTGCTGACGCTTCTGTCACCGCTGAGCTCAATGGTGGCAAAAGCCGAGGAAGGTGAGGATTTGCCACCGACGGGTGACCTGGCGCAGTACGCAGTGAACGAAGTCGGACAATCCGATCAGGGCTGGGTCATTTACTCGTCTGAAGATCCTAACTACAATCCCATGACGCGGGCATCCGGCAGCTCCGGCGTGTCTGTCTCGAAAGATTACGGGGGATATACGAGTTACACCCAGATTATCACCGTCGTGGACGATTCCGGTGTCGCGCATACCGCGTACTGTATTGAGCCCGATAAGAATACGCCCAATGGAACCATCTATAATCAGCAGATCACGGATAACGCTCAGCTGAGAACCGTGCTCTATTACGGCTATGACGGCCCGGGAGGGGCTGAATTCATGGCCCGTGAAGGCGGCGATGCGCAGAGCGCTTTCATGGATACCTGGTGGGCAGTAAGATTGGCCTGTGGAGAAACGTCATCAAACCCCGCGGTTTATAACGATCCCAATATCCGCTGGCTGCTTGACCACGCGCCAGTTGAAGTTGGGGGCATTACGGTAAGTGGCTCACCGGATACCCGGTGGAACGTTGGCGAAAAGATGCAGGAAACAGACTGGTACACTACCAGCGGCTCCGGTACCTTTACCCTTGAACTCGATGGTCTGGGTATTGTTGCCAAACTGAGTGACAGCCGCACCATCACTTCCACCACTTCAGGTATTCCAGTAGGAACGGCTTTCAAATTGTGTGCAGGCCCGGAAAAAGATGGAACCGTCACGGTACCGATCAAAGCCACCGGCGTGGCTTATGCAAGCCTGATGTTTATTCCGGCTTCTGAACCGGATACACAGAGTGTTGTGGCCGGTGCCAGTGTTCAGGGGCAGGGACAGGAAGCTTCCGCCAGTGCAAACTTTGTGAAGCGTGTGACTTACCCGGATGTACAAAAAACCGACAATCGCCATCTGGCACTTGATCTGAGCAAAACACAGCCTTCCGGGGACGCTAGTCTTGACGGAGCCGTTTTTGGCCTTTACAAAGATCCGGAATGCACCCAGCTGGTGACTCAGGCAACCGTAACGAATGGGATTGCTGACTTTGGCGCGGTTGTCCTAGGCGACTATTTTTACAAAGAAATCAGTGCCGGTAAGGGCTATAAAACCAATGAAACCGTCTATCCGGTCACCGTATGGGCAGAAGGCATGCAGGGCGTTACGGAGATCCCCAATGATGTTAAAACCAATCCTGTCAGCATTGTTAAATATGCGATCACCGATCCAGACAATGTGGATGACGTGTTAAATCCCCTGGCAAACGTTGATTTTACCCTGACCTTAAAGTCGGCCATCGACAAAGGCGAAAAGCTGACGGAAGGGGACAATTTGTTTAGCGGAAAAACCGATGAAAATGGCCGTATCCGCTGGGAAAATGTTCCTGTGGGGACTTATGTCCTTCACGAAGTTAAAACGCCAGAGGGCTTTATTCCCATTGATGATCTGATCGTTGTCGTTGACGGCAGCGGCGAAGAAATTGAGATCCCGCTCACCAACAAAATGATGTACGGCGATCTTATTATCGTGAAGAAAGATTCGGAAACACAGAAAGAGATCCCGGTATCCGGGGTCAAATTCAAGGTCATTGACCTGGCAACCATGCAGTTTGTCAAACAGTCCAGCGCAGCGACCCTGTTTATACCGACCGACACCTTTAAGACCAACGATGAAGGGAAACTGTCCCTTCCGAAAAAACTCAAAAGCGGCAGCTACGCCGTGGTGGAAGTTTCGTCTCCAGACGGATACTTAACCGCAGGACTGACCGCCAGCAACAACACGCAAAAATATATGGTTGACGGCAAGGAATACCAGGGTATCCCGGTCACCATCAGTCCGACAACCTGCGATAAAATCGAAATTAACGGCAAAACCGAATACAGCAGCACGGTCAGTGTCTACGATCAACCAGCCAAAGGACGGATTGAAGTCACCAAAACCGGCGACCAGCTGGACGGTACTAAAACCACTCCAAGCAAATATGGCAATGTCACAGAATTTATCTTCAATGAAAAAGCCTTAAAAGGCACGGTATTTGAAGTTTATGCGGACGAAGACATTACGACACCCGACGGCACCGTTCGCCTGCACAAAGGCGATCTGGCGGATACCCTGACCACCGGAGATAATGGAAAGGCCATTACCAAAGACCTTTACTTAGGCAAATATAAGGTGGTCGAAAAGTCTGCGCCGGAAGGTTTTGTCAATGATGGAACGGAGCAGAAAGTCACCCTGAAGTATAAAGGTGAAACCGTTCAGGCATCCGACAATGTCGAAAACACGACCTTCCATAATGACCGCCAGAACGTTGAGTTTCAACTGACAAAACTGGAACAGGAAATCGACAAGATTGAACAGGAAGGTGACGGCGTCACCATCCATTATAAGGATGTTCCGGCCAATGACATCGACTTTGGCCTTTACACCAAAGAAGCCATGAGTGACGGTAAAGGCGGCACCATCGCCGCGGACACACTGGTATCGGTGAAGACCGTGAAAAAAGGCCAGGCAAACACCGTTGAAAACCTGCCTGTCGGTAACTACTACCTGAAAGAACTCAGCACCAAGGATCATCTGGAAGATAACAATTTCCGTTATGAAGTCACTTATGCCATCCAGGGCAACGATCCGCTGGTGGTAGTTCAGGCCAATAAAGGTGAAGCTATCAAAAATTACTATGTAGAGCGTCCTTTTGAATTTACGAAAAAGGATATTTCGGATGGCATGTTGATTCCGGGCGTCACCGTCAATGTTTACGACGAAACCGGGGAGAACATCATCTTTACCGGAAAAACCAATGAAAACGGCGAAATTACCATCACACTGCCAGCAGGCAAATACTTCTATCAGGAAGTCGATGCTCCGGCGCCGTACTTATGCCCGGACGATTTATACCCGTTTGAAATCACCAAAGACAATAAAGTAACCCAGGCACTCATGACCGATGAGCTGGCCATGGGGAATATCCGGTTACACAAAACCGCTGAAGACCGGAATAATTACACCATTGAGGCATCCGGAAAGGTTAACTACAAAGAAAAAGACCTTGAAGGGGCCGAATACGCAGTGAAAGCAGCGGAAGACATCGTCATACCGGAGGGTGTCGTCAAAGCCTTTAAAGGCGATACTGTCGCCCGTATGGTCACGGACAAAAAAGGGGAAGCCACGGTTACAGAAGCTTTCTTCATGACCAAAGAGGGTGCGGCTGCCCGGATGACGGAAGATCCGGAAAAACCAGATGTGAAGTCTGAAGGGACAGAGACACCGGGCACTGACAAACCAGACACCGAAGCAAAAGCGGTTGAGCCGATGGATCTCACCAAAGTCGATGAAACATCGACCGTTCCGGTAAAATCCGAAACGGCTTTATTCCTTGGCAGCGGCACGGCCAAGTATGATGTGGTCGAAACCAAAGCCCCGGACGGTTATCGTTTGGATGAAACCATCCATACCGTGGAGCTGAGCTTCAAAGACAATAAAACCCCACTGGTGGAAGTTGAGCTTGAATGCTTCAACGAAGCCAAAGGCGGAGACATTGTTCTTTACAAAGAAGATACCGAAGCTAAAACAGCCCTTCCGAACGCAGAGATCAGCGTGATGGATGCGGATCAAAAGGTGATCTTCAAGGGAAAATCCGATGAGCAGGGCAACCTGAAAATCGGCAAGCTGCCAGATGGCCAGTATTTCTATCATGAAACCAAAGCACCGGACGGCTATGTTCTTGATCCAACCATCTATGAATTGAAAGTCGTGGATCATGAAAATGCAACCGCCACGCTGGGCAATGTGAAAGAAGATATTCCGGATACCGGGATTGATTCAAACAATAGCCCACTTTACATTGGTCTGATTGGTGGCGCTGCCTTGGTTTGTGCAATCACTTTAGGTGTTCATAACCGCCGAAAAGCAAAGAGATAATCTGAGCGAATGTAATTATTACACACATTGGAGTGCCTGGTGCTTCCGGGCACTCTTTTCAATTATGGGAATGCAAGTAACTATCATATATAGTCATATGTGGTCAATGCTATAGAACGGAGGATAGCCTGCGGAAGGAAAACTGGCATTGTATGATGCGGCGGAGAAATTTGCCGCTAACGTTACTAATCGAAACAAAGATAACGAGAGAGTCCTTGATAACAGGGCGGTGAAGATTCAGTCTTTTGATACAGATTATACGCTTGGTTTGTATCGTATCTGGGGCAGTACCAGACACCGCCATTCATTTCCTTTATTTCTTTGAAATAGCCGGGGCGGCTACGCCGCTTCGGCAATCCTTTCAAAGAAGCACCATTTAGTGGAGGTGATGCCGATTTTTAAATTAAATAACGATAACCGCAGATTGATCAGGCTTCAAACAGCCATAACAGACAGCTCAGGGAGCTGTTTTTTTATTGATCAAAAAGAAAAGTGAAAGGGGAGAAGATCCATGTGCTACGTGAGAGCACCAACATGCACCGCACCAACCGAAACGGTGGGCTTAAGAATGAGCAATAAAGGAGCAATTTATTCTTTAAGCCCAAAGAAAAAATAAGGAGGTCTAAATTGAAAAAACATTTGCGGAAAATAGGGGTCACAACCCTGTGTCTGTTCTTAATGTTTTCCTTCCTGAGTGGTTTTCTCCTGTCCATTCATACGGCCTGGGCTGCATCGGAGCGTCAGGCGGCACCGGCAACAGAAACGACGGTACCACAGACGGATTCAAAGGATGCGCAGGGCGCATCTCCCAAAGATGATCAGGGCAACTATATTGTCGGAAATTCCGGAGAAGGGGTTGTCACACTCTCGGCCAATCCAGAATATTTAAAGACGGTTCCCCTTGGGGATCACAAAAAGTCTATGATCAGTACTTATGCTGCAGGCTGGGATGATGGGGTGATCTACAGTTCAGACTTTGCAAGCCCAGACGGCACCGACATTATTACCACCACGACACCGATCATCCGGATCAGTGATAACGGCGTTGATGGTATCGCGTATTGCGCCGATCCAACGTTGAATATTCCGTCTGAAACAACCGGGCCGAATATTCCAATCACCTATATCCGGGACAGCGCCAACGTACAGAGCTACCGAATTCGAAATGTCATGTATCATGGCTACCATGATGGGCAGAGCGGAGAATACTATGTCCAGACCTGGGCTGCCATTCGTGTGCTTGCCGGAATATCCAGTTACAGCAGTTATTACATGACCGATCCTGTCGTCGCTGATCTGGTCAACACCAAGAGCTATCAAGACCCACCCAACTGGAATGCGAGCTGGAGCATTGTCGCGGAGCGAGAGGAAGCGACCTGGAACAGAGCAACCCAGCGACAGGAAACCGGGTGGTTTCAGACAGTATGTTCGAATATTTCAGAGCATGGCCAATACACTGTGAATCTGCCGCAAGGTGTCCACGCGATTGCCCGGAACACTTCCGGACAGACCTATGGAGACTATACGGGCAGCTTTAGCATTTATGACGACGATGATTTTATGCTTTATGCTGATGGCAGCTATAGCGGCGACGTGAGCGCAACCATTACCCCAACCACCGCCAAGCGTTTCAGTACCGATGCCAGTATTCCCGATGCCTGTGTGATCTATTATCCAGATGTTCCCAATACACAGCGCCTTTTTGTGTCCCTTGCCGTGGGATCAGGGAACATGTCCGCAAGCTATAAGGCAACTTTTAAAGGGAAGAACGTCTATAGTCAATTCACGAAAACCGATGAAGAAACCCTTGACGGCTTGCAGAACGCCCATCTTCAGATCTATAACAAAGACACGGATGAACTGGTTGCAGAGGCGGATACGGACGAGCTGGGACGGTTTCATGTGGAGCTTTTCCCGGGAGATTATTACATTAAAGAGACAAAAGCGCCACACGATCACGTTTTATCGACCGACCCCATTTACTTTATCGTAACAGGGACAGAGGACGCCATGACCATGGACGTCCCCAATGCGGCCAAAAAGGTGGAGTTTTCCTTTGAAAAAGTGGATGAAAACGGGCAGGCAATGCCGGGAGTTGAATTCGAGTTATACGCCTGCAAATATGACAAAGCATATTCAGACCAAACAGGAATAAAACCAGGGGAATCCGATAAACACAGTCACAGCGAATTGGCAGGAGCAGACGATTCATGTTGGACGACTGTGATTAAGAAATTGACATCCGATACAAACGGAAATGTCAATTTTGGTGAGCTTCGGAGTGGTGAATATAACCTGGTTGAAGTGAAAACAAAGGCCGGGTATCAGCTGCCAAAGGGACAGTGGCGGGTAACGATTGACGCTGAAGCAAACACCATTGACATTAAAGCAAAAGGAAAACCACTGGCCCCGGCAGTCAAGAAAACAGCTACAGGCTTGCAGCTTGTCAATTATCCGAATCCTCAAATGCCCTATGCGGGGACAAATGATTCGAACCGCTTGCTTTTCAGCTTGTTAGGCGCATTGTTATTAGGCATGGCTTTTGTAGCTGGTTACAAAAAATTTGAGGAAAGAGGTAAAAAGTAGAATGAAATTTAAAAAATTAATATCAAAGAAAGGATTTAAAAAAGCAGTGACCGCGGCGCTGACCCTGACCATGCTGTTTTCATCTGTGGCCAGTGTCTTTGCGGCAGGCGAAGGGATTCCAGATCCTGCTATCGACCGCAGCATCACCATCCACAAATACCGGATGGACGATATTACAGAGGCAAAGGTAAGGTGTGACGGAACCGTTCAGACGGTGCCGAGTACCGCTGTTGCTTTGCAGGACGTACAATTTAAAATCACGAAAATGCAGGACAGCGACGTTACCAAACAGGATACGTCATGGACACCGGTTACGCTGACGACCAATGCCCAGGGAACGGCAACCATTACCGGCAACAGTAAGCTCCCAATGGGGATCTATCTGGTGCAGGAAATCGACAACCCCGCTGTGGACATCAAAGCAGCCGATTGTCTGGTCAGTTTACCGCTGACGAATCCGGCAGGTGACGGATGGATCTATGATGTGCATATCTATCCCAAAAACCAACTGAAGCCAGGCCCGGAAATTGATAAATTCATCACCGAATTAGACAACAAACATGATACCTGCGATATCAGCCAGGAAAATAAGTGGATCATCGAAACAACTATGCCGGATGACATGGCCACCTGCGATGTCTACCAGATTACCGATGTGTTGGATACAAGACTTGATTTTGTATCGGGCAGTACGGAACTGTATCGTGTCGATATTCACGGAAACCGTGTAAAGATGAGCACCGGCGGCTACACTGTCAATGAGCCAACAACTGCAAATGGCAGAAAATTAACCGTCACGCTGAATGACACGGGCAAAAAGGAAGCCGCGCAGTCCCTGCAAGACATTAAAAAACCAAGTGTTTACAGTTTAGGTCAGGATAACAATGTGGGTACCATCAACATTGAATTCCGAACGGTCTTAAACAAAACCGCTGAGGGTTCCATGGGACAGGCGATTTACAATGGCGCTTCCCTGGATTACACCAACAACCTGCATGTCAAATATGATCAGGTATCCGTACCCGACGACAAAAAACCGGAGACACATACAACCGGTATTAACCTGGTGAAGGTAGACAGCACCAACCGAAATATCGCATTGCCGGGTGCGAAGTTCAAAATCTATCGCAGTGAAAGTGATGCGAATAAAGGGATTAATGCCATCGTTGACCCGACCGATCACGCCAAAGATTGGGAAGTGACAACTGACGCCCAGGGTAAAGCACATTTTTACGGAATTGAGTACGGCGTCATGGGCGACAAGCATAACAGTTTAGACGCGGTCACCTGGTACTGGCTCGTGGAAACACAGGCCCCTCAGAACGTCAATGGTGTGGATTATCAGCTTTCGAAAAAACCGTTCAAAGTGAGAGCCGATTCTGTTTCACACTTAACTGCCAACAGCGTAACCATCACCAATGTACCCAAATATGACCTGCCATTTACAGGCGCAAATGGCGGTACGACGTTCATCATTGGAGCTGGGATCTGCTTGATTGCTGCGGGTGCATTGATTGTAATAAGAATTAAAAAGTCGAAAAAGGCTGAATAATCGAATAATAGCGCATCATAAAAGAAAGGAGACAGCAGATGAAGCGGATTCTATCGAATATGGCCATCACTTTAATGTTCATCATCGGAGCTTGCTTTTTGGCGTACCCGATCATTGCGAATCTGCTGTCAAATCGGCAGCATGGGGAAGTGATTCAGGATTATCAAATCACGGTGGAGCAGATGAACGCTTCTGTCATGGCCGAAGAAAAAGAAAAAGCCCTGGCTTACAACCAGGGCTTAAATGGTTTGGTCGCACATGACCCGTTTATCGAAGGCAGTGGCTATGTCCTTCCCGAAAACTATCTGGACTGCTTAAACGTGGATGGGATCATGGGAACGCTTGTCATTGACAAAATTAAGATCAATCTGCCGATTTATCATGGCACCCGTGACGAGGTGCTGCAAAAAGGTGTTGGACACATCAAAGAAACCGCACTGCCCATCGGCGGGGAAGGCAGCCACGCTGTCCTCACAAGCCATAGTGGGCTTAACGAGGCAAAGCTTTTTACCGAATTGGATCAGCTCACCGAGGGAGATACTTTTGAGATCCATGTGCTGGATGAAATTCTGACCTATCAGGTGGATCAGATCAAAGTGGTCGAACCCAATCAAACGGACGAATTAAAGGCTGTACCAGGCAAGGATTATGTGACCCTGCTGACCTGTACACCCATTGGTGTCAACAGCCACCGGCTTTTGGTCAGAGGGGAACGGATTTTTTTAGAGCCGCAGGCAGAAGAAATCAAAGAAACGGTTAACCGCAGCTATGTTCTCTTAGCGGCAGCGACGGTTATCCTGGTTCCGATTGTTCTTTTAATTCTGTATTGGATAATTCAAAAGAAAGTTAAAAAGAAGTAGAGTATTTGAACAATGAAATTTGAAAGACAGAGACTACGAACCATATGAAAAAACTAACAGTGCTTGGAGCTTTTATTGACTTAATACAAAGTTTTGTTGCTGCTTGCGGCATTACATTGTTAATCAATTTCTTTGGTTTAGCCACAGAACTTTTGAATGTTACAGAGGAACTTTCAAAAAATGTGATTATAGATGAAGTAAGAGCGATCTTCTTTCTTTTAATTACAATCACAACACTAAAATATGTATATTTTTTAGGTATTGATAGACTTCTTGGAGAAAAGCAATCTGATGGTGACAATATGACACCAACCGGGATTGGCGCAATTGCATCAGAAATGGAGGAAGTTCCTTGTGAAGCGGATGATAAAATTGCGGATTATAACATCAATATTTCGGTTATTCATGAAGCTGGACACGCCGTAATGGGTTACTTAAAAAAATTGGAGTATTATTCCGTATATGTCGCTCATACATCTGCTAAAATTGTTTATGTTTATAAAAATCAGGATTTGGAAGGTGTAAAAAACCGAATTTTGATAACATATGCAGGCGCCGTTGCTGAAGAGTTAGTATTAGGCGAGTTTCATTATGGCTGCATTGGCACAATCAGTGATCAAGAGAGCGATTTTTCAAAAGCAACTGAATTAATTAAAGCATACATCGTCATGAATGACTGTACAAAAAGCAAATCGCTTATAGATTTAGAATTATCCGATGAAATTATAAAATTGTCAAACGAATTTTATCAAGAAACAAAGGAAATACTATCGTCCAACAAAGATGCATTGGACACAATCATAGAAGCCTTAAATAAACAAAGACAATTGACGCAAGAGGAAATAGAAAGGTTGTTAGATAAAGAAAAAGGTGGTATAATATAAAAAGAAACAGGGACACCGGGCACGGTAGCCCCAATACTTTATCAACGAATAACCGTCAAAGTTTTCTTAGGGCTCGACGGTTATTTGTTTTTTCTGATGCATTCAAGGATAAAAGCGATTAACGCCAGAATCAGAATTAACTGGTTACTGTCCATAAGCATCACCCCATTTCTGGGGCACAATTTACCGCACTGGTGCCACAGGTATCCCTGCACTATGATTATAGCATAACACGCCGTCTGAACGCAATCAGGCGGTTTTTTATTGATCAAAAGTGATCATCAAAGTAATATGGGAACGCAAAAGCCTACAACTTGAATGATAGTGCCGGTTTAATTCCGGCAGTTCCCTCAATCTTTTCCTTTTTAATGGAAGTGGTAACCTCCTGCCACTTCCAGACATGGCAATGAGCGTATAGATGGGCTTATTCCAGTTCAATTCTGGACATTGCCACACTTTTTCATTTCTTTTCCTTAAGTACCGGAAGACAAAGTCTTCCGGTACAGTATTAACTAAATAAATAATATTGAAAGGAGAGCTTTATGTTTCTAAGAATTGATTTAAATAATAGGCAAAAATTTTATGTCGAAACGTTGGAAAATTCAATTAAGTCCTGGAAAGAAAAGGTTGAGAGTGGCGGCGAGCTTCTTCCAGATCGAACTTTTGGGATATTTCTTGGAGAACTGAATTGTTTTTTTCTATATGAATTAGTTGATGGTGACGAATATAGAGCCCTTTTAAAAGATCTATATTACATATATGCGGGTAATTCTGAAAGTGATCCCGCTTTCGGACAAACCTTAAAAATGACGAAAAGATTTCGCCAGCATTTAAAAGCGAATGATGCCTTTTATGATTTTCTATATGTAAAAAATATAGGTGAAATAAGAGCGATGAATATACTGGGGAAGCTCAGTCCTCAACAAAAGGAAAAATATTTCGAAGTGGAAAGATCGTATGAAGATTAGGGTTTTATACCAATTTTTAATTATTGTATAGTATACTATAACTAAAATGATATATCGGAGAAATGAAAATTTGAATATAAAAATGAAAATAGATAGCAGTCTTAGCTTCAAAATACCAGAATATTTATACGATGATATTGTCAGGCTTCAAAAGGGAATAGACGATAATGTTAACTACCTTGATTGTCTCTATGATGAAGTACAAGGATCAATTAATTTAGCTTACTATGACCATTGTATTAGTTGGGAACAAGCGGAAGAACTGAGAAAAAAATATTTGTAAAGAAGGAAGAATAGTATGTATTTAATTGATTAAAACCATACTGAGATTGCGATATAACTTGATTCTCCATTCAGGTTTTATTAAACTCGCAGAAAAGCAGCAGGCAAAAAATCCATTATTTTTTAAGGATGGACTTGCATACGATGAGGAAAATGAGCGATAATTAGTCTTTAACAAGATAGCGAAAAATTAAGAAAGCCAGGCTTAACAAAAAGTCTGGCTTTTTTGTTTTTATTTAAGAGTTTTGAGGGGAGAGCCATGTATGTATTGAAAACAGAGAATGAGAGTACTTTGTATTTTAGTCAGGCACAATGGGAACAAACACACCCTGATTACATTGCGTTAGCGGAAGGGACACTTCAGGGCGTTGTGATTCTCCGTTTGGTGGACAGGTGTTCGCCTTGTAATAAAAAGCTGTTTTTATCTGACGAGGAGAGTAAAGCCAGAGAAGGATTTTACATTATCGTACAGCGCGTCAAAGATTTTAAGGATTACCGAAACTTTTTAAAAGGTTTGAATACATCATAATCCACCTTGAATTCGATAATAAAAGCCCCGCGCAGAATACAGGGGCTTGAGAATGCATTGGATCACTTTGGTATATTTTCTAAATATTGCGGCTCAATATATTCTTTTAAAATCTCGTTGTCAGCGCCGAAGTAATCCGCTAAAAGATTGACTAAATCTTGTGTTGAGATCTCTTTATAAGCGTATTGCTCAAGGATCTGGCGCATGAAATCAGTCATGGTGCTTTTGCCATATGCTTCCTCCAGACGATTGTACATTGATGCGCCACAGAAGTACATGGCCAGTGTGTAATCCGGATCGCTGGCAAATGCGCTGTAAGGCTGTGTGATGTAACCGGAATAACCGACGAGCCCAGGATTTGCAAGGTAGGTTGCCAGGCTTTCGTCCAGCCAGGCGCTGGTATAGGAGTTGCTGCCAACCAAGGAGTAAAACCACTGATGCATGATTTCATGAACTGAGGAGGGAACGCCCTCATCGGCCATTGTGATTAAAACCACCTGCGGGTATTCCATTCCCAGCATTTCCATCTGGGTTTCGACCACATTGAATCGCGAATAGGGGTATGTTCCGAGGCGATAATTGCAGTCCTTAAGTGTGTCCATGGCAACATTGAGTGCTTCCTGCCCCTTTTCTTCGCGGCCGGAGTGATAGTAGCTGTTGACTGTGATACCGTCGACAACATCAGTTGCGACATGATAGTCATTGCCGATCACAAAGATTACATCACGCACAGCATTGGCTGTAAAATGATAGTCTGCCATGACAGTATCGTCAGCGATGATGGCATCACCGGTTCCGATCACACGGTAGCAGCTCCCTCACCCACACTTTGATAACCAAAACGGGCATTGAGAACAGGGACAAAAGCTTTATAGTGAAAGGAAATCGAAGCAGTATATCCAGGAGGCAATGGTTCATCCAGCTTGAAGCTGAACACCGTTGGATCAGCTTCTCTTGATAACTCAAGAGCGCTCCCGGTTAATACATTTGAAGCGGACGAAATCTCACTGATCCGCCCGTTTTCAATATCCCTGAACTGGCTGGGATAATCCTGAAAATAAATGGACTGCCAGGGATCTTCTGAATCGTTGTAGACATCGACGGTAATATCTGCCGAATAGCTTTTTTCTTCCGTGTCTAATGTCATGTTGACGATATAGTTGTTTCGGATTTCAACCGGCTCAGAAGTGTCATTCCATTGCGCGGTGTAAGTACGCTATTCATGGTTGATCTCATTTAAAACGGGTTTTGTTGGCTGAGATCGGTTGATGATTCGATACAGTGCGATACCGCCAAGAGAGAAGATCAGGACAATTAAAATGACACAGGCGATAAAACGTTTTTTGTTGACAATGTGCATATTATTTCACCCACCTTGTTTTTAAATACTTATAGAAATAGTATATCAAAACAAGATAGAGTTATCAAATAATTTGAAAATACTGAAACATCTTGAAATTTGAAAGGAGAGTGTAAATGTTACTGAATCAAAAAGCAGATGGAGTTAACCTGTTGAATGAGCTGGATCATCTCAAAAGTGGTCAGGCTCCATACACCGATGTGATTAGATGTTACATTGGTGTATTTTTATTTTTTACAGAGTCGGTGCATTTTGGAGATATTAACGGAATCAATGCCTATTTTACCGAAATGCTCAACCTGGCAGAAAGACACTGCCCAGAATTGAACACCATGATTCGGGAAAGAAAGGCTGCTATTAGTCTTAAAGACGGTTTTTTCAGAGAAGCATATGATCAGTATTGCGAGCTCAGCAATGAAGAGCAATTCAAAAGCGATACCGCTTATGCGATTCGTATAAAAGCAAACCGAGCTTTAGCTTTATATGGACTAAAAAGAAAAACCTATGCGATTGTCATTCACCGGTGGGAAGACTCAGTTGAAAATGCGCAATCCCTTGAAGATCGAAAGCAGATTGAAGAAAATATACTGCTTCTGAAAAGTTCTGAGCGTGAAAAGTTATGAAAAAATTAATTGGAACAACCCTGGATGATCACTACAAATTCATATCGCTTATCGGTGAAGGTGCGACCAGCACTGTTTATCTGGCCACCGACCTGCAGATGGGAGCAATGTGGGCAATCAAAGTATTAAATAAAAAGGATAATATTCAAGGGTATCAGCGTCAAAAGGAAGAGGCCATCATGCTCTCAAAGCTTTCAAATCCAATGTTCCCGCGTGTTTTACCGACCATTTACGATCAACCTGAAGCATTGTATATCGTCATGGATTACATTCATGGAGTACAGCTCAGTGAATTTTTAGAAAACAATGTAATATCGGTTATGCAGGCGATCAATTGGCTGAAACAGATTTGCCAGGGGATGGAATATCTCCATGAGCAGGGCTATGTATACTGTGATCTTAAGCCGGACAATGTTGTTATCAACAATCAATTTTTAAAGATGATTGATTTTGGCGCCTGTAAGAAAATAGGAGATACCACAAACCGTAGAGCTGGAACCGCAGAGTTTTCACCGCCGGAGTATGCAGACCGTTCAATACCAGTGGGCACGTATACAGATGTATACTCAATTGGCAAGCTTGGCCAATACATTTGCAGTTTCCTTGACGAAAAAGAAAAACCTTCTGAACTAGTATCTTTATTGAACCTTTGTTGTGAAGCTAATTATGAGCAGCGGATCAAAAGTGCGGAAGACGTTTATGCAGCTTTGCAGCGTATTGAACAAAAAAGTGATCCGATTTCAGGGTATAAAGCACGTTTGGCCATTTTTCTGAGCAGTGTCATTTTGTGTATCGCCTTCTTTACACTCGGAATGTTTGGCTATTACAGCAATGTTCAGGCTTATCGCAATGAGTTCAATTCTTTTTTTAATCAAGCTGTAAAGTATGAGCAGGCCGGAGAGAACAGCAATGCAATTGAAGCCTATTTAAATGCTTCGATTAAAGACCCAGGGCAGAGTGATGTATATGAAAAGATATATCAGCTCATGCTGCCGCAGAAAACGGACGAGAATTTCCGGGAGAAGAATAAAGCGCTCCTTGATGTCTTCAGAGAAAGAACTGCAATAAAGAATTTGGATGAGTCTCTCCGAATTCGTTTAGCGGAACTTTGTATCGAACAAGAAAGTCCTGTTTACCAGGACTACGCAAAAGACCTTTTAAAAAACATGAAAGGTGAAAAAGTAGAAATCCTTCGGAATATTGTGAGTGGAGAGGGTGACACAGGACAAATTGTTGAGCAGATTAAAAATTTGATTGAGACATCTGATGATACAAATGAAAAAATGGATGCATTATTTCTTTTACTCAATGTCTATTCAAAATTAAACACTTGGACAGAGACAGATCTGAATTTTATTGAGAATACTTTCAAAGCAATGGATCAGGAAGCCCTTAATAACCATGAGAAACTGATACCTTCATATAAGTTGATCGCATTAGGGCTTTCAAATAACTTAGAAGATATGAACCTACGAAAGGATGCTGTCTCGTGGTGGAATAAGTTAGACCATCTTCATGCGGAATATACAAAAGAAGAAAATATTACAAAAGGTAAGCTCTATTATGCGGAAGGTGATTATCCAAAAGCAGCAGAAAGCTTTAAGGCGGCCATTGGAAAAGACGACAGTGATCTCTTAAGTTATCTTTATACCATTGATGCCCTGCTAAAATCAGGAAATAATAGCGAGGCAAGCAATCTGTGGCAAAGAGCAAAAACGTTAAAGGAAAAGCAGAACGAAAAATTATCCGCAAATCTTTTATACCAATATAACGCCTTACAGCTTCAGCTGGAAATGTTTGGTATTCAATAAATATTACCTAAACAACGCGCTTATAAAAAATATATTAAAGTAAAGGAGTCAAACTTGGAATAGGAACTAGTAATTTAGTGGACAAATTTTTAACATGAATTAAGTAAAGGAGGAACAAAAATGGACATTTCAAATGTATTTTTTGTTTTAAGCATTATTTTTTTAATTGCGTCGATCATTTTGTACAATGTGCTCTCTATAAGAGCAATCAGACGCTCTTTTAAAAATAAAGCACAAAAAAAAGAATATAAAAAGCAAGTGAAAAAATATGAAAGCAGCACCGACCCGTTAAAGAAAGATGTTTTACATCCGACGGTGCTTTTAGATGAAGATGAAGAACAACAAAAAATTTTTAGAATCGTTGGAGGAGAAGATGACTAAGGAAAAAAGAACCTCGGATTTATGCAAAATTCTGCTGTTTACTTTTGCATTATTGATGTTATGTTTGCAGATGCCTGTTGCAGCTGCTACACCGGAACAGGAAAACCCCGTTGCTGAAGCCGTTACAGAAATTGTGTTTCAATCGACGAACGCGAATCCAATGATATGTAAACAAGGAGAAAAGATAAATCTATCCTATAAAATCGCACCAGAAACGCTCGTAAAGGCTGTTAAAATCGGAGGACAGGAAGTGATACCTGTTGAGAATCCTGAAGCTACAGGAGCGTTTTTAGCTGAATACAATATTGATGAAACCACAAAAGTTGAAAAAATAAATTACGAGATCCAATGCGTTGTTACGCAAGATGGTCAAGAAAAAGAGTTCATTTATTCAAACGAGGAAAAGGACAGTATCCAATATTATAAACCCATTGAAATTACAGAAATAAAATACGTTTCAGACAATCAGGAAACACAGTCGGCTATTAATGGAAGCGTTCTTACATTTTCATTTTTGTCAAATCAGGAGCTGGTAGATCTTTCGATGATAAAAATAGGGGATACGTCGATAGAACTTAAGCATGAAGTGGTTGAAGGAAAAAATCATTACAGCGCTCAGTATACTGTGCCGCAAGATAAGTACGAGGATGGCGTGCTGATTCCCCTGGATTTATCATCGCTCCAGTTTGTACAAGATATTGCCGGTAATATTGCAATGGTATCGACAGACGCAAAAATCGTTTATCATGCGCCATTATCAATACAGGATGTACATTTCACTTCAAATCAGCCTGAAAAGGGCATTGCCGTAAATGGCAGCGAGCTGACGTTTTCCTTTTCATCAAATCGAAAACTTGTCAATCTTGGACAAATTCGGATCGGAAAAAATACACTGGAAATGAATGAAACGGAGCATGAGGGAAACATATCCTATGACTGCCATTTAATCGTGAGGGAAAATATGTTCTCAGATCTCACCGATATTCCCCTTGATCTTTCACAGATCAATGCCGTTTCAGACCAATATGGCAATACAGCAACTATAGAGACAGATGATAAAATTGTTTACTATGCACCACTCGAAATTAGTCATGTCACGTTTGAATCTGATCACAACAATCCCTCAGTGGCCATCAATGGCAGTACACTGAGGTTTTCTTTTTATTCCAATCATGAGTTAATGAATCTCGGCAAAATTGTGATCGGAAACAGCGAACTTGCCTTAGAAATGGAAAAAGAAGGCGATCATTTCCGGTATTTTGCAAATCATAAAGTCAGTGAAGACTATCAGGATGCAAGCCCAATCACTTTAGACGATTCGAAAATTGAGAGCGTGAAAGATGCAGCTGGTCAGGAGGCAGGAGTTCATACAGAGGAAGTTATCACGTATTATAAGGCACTTTCAATGAATAACATCGTCAAGTTGAATTTCTCTTGTACCGGCAACAAAGTTGGAAACACCTACTATGTGAAAAACAATGACCAGATTACAGTGTCCTTAGAGTGTAACCGGCCATTGACCAATACGGATCTTCGTATCGCTGATCAGAGAATCGAAATGAAGTCGGAGGACGGCTTTTCCTGGACAGGTACATACACGGTTGAAAATCTTCAGGATCGTTCTGTGATCAATACTGCGTTAACTTTACAGGATATATACGATACGCCGCCATATAATGTTTCCGGTGATCATTTCACGACGTGCGTTTTCTATTCGGCCCTTCAGATTAATCAATTGAGCTATCAATCCAGCAATGAAAATGGGATGGAGCTGGCTAAAAATGGTGATGTTCTCACCGTTGCATTTTCAACAAACCATGAATCAAATATTAAAAACTGTCAGATAGGGGGGCAAAGTGTTGAAGTTGAATCTGGAAACCGGATCGACTATACAGCAAGAATTGAAGTAACCGGTAATTTAGCAGCCGATCAGGAAAGTATCCCGTTTTCCATTACTGCTGGTGATGACGCGAATAATGAGGATGTGACCAAAACGCAGCATGACACAACACAGATTATTTACTATGCACCGATACAATTATCGGATTTGAAGTTTATGTCAAGCAATGAGCGCGATGGGAGTAAATATGCAAAAGATGGCGATACTCTTACAGCCAGTGTTGCGGCCAATCACCGGATTACTTGTATTGGTCAGATCGCCGGAAGTAACGTGACGGCCGCCGCGGACGATAAAACCTATACCGCCACCCAGAACGTCCGGGGACTGATTGATCAGCAAGCAATTGGTTTTTCTTTAGTGGCTTCAGACCTTGCAGGAAATACGCCAGTAACTGTGTCAGAAGCAGACGCCGGGGTTCAAATCATCTATTATGCGCCCATCACGGCAGAGGCTGCAATCACTTCTAACAATGCAAAAAACAGTAAATATGCCAAAGCAGGAGATACGATCAGCGGCGTTATTACCGCAAATCACGAAGTAACCGCAACGGATGCTCAGCTGCACGGTTTTAGAGCAAACACTGGCGGAAAGGGTGAAACACTTCAGGCTTCATTACAGCTTGAAGGGGGCAGCCAGGGAAATATCGGTGCATTCTTTAGGATTGAAGACGCTGCTGGAAATACGCGGACAATCGAAAAACAGTCCGATATTATTTACGACGATATTGCTCCAACAATCAAAATTGATCCAATTGTTAATGGTTTTATGAATCAAAAAATCAGCATTAATGCGGTGTATGAGGATTCTAATCTGGATGGCAGCACAGCAGCATTTAAAGTTAATGATCAAGATCGACTTCAGCAAAAAAACAGCGGCCAAAATGCGCTAACATCCTCTGTTGAACTCAGTGAGGATGGGACATATAGTATATCCGCTCAAATTGAAGACATGGCGGGTAACCGCAGCGAAAGCACCGGTGGAACCGTTGTAATTGACCGGACAAAACCGGAAATTGTAACCATGAATATTGATTTAGATAAGCAGCCCGCTTATAAAAGCGGAGTAAAGCTGTCGGATTATTTCCTGGTCAAAGATGATCATCTGGATACAATCAACTGTTTATTAACTCATAAAACCGGATTAATGAAGACCATCGCCTGGAATCTCGATGATCACATTGATACAGAAGGAGAAAAAGGGATGGAGCTGAGTGCCTTGGATAAAGCCAAAAACCAGTCCAATCAGCTGGAGTATGGCTTTTTTGTCGATGGCACTGCACCAAAGCCCTTAGTGACTGAAAAAAATACAAACACACCGATTCCTGAAAACAAGAAGACCGAATTGTCTAAAGATGCACGAATCAATATTGAACTGGATAAAATCTGGATCGGCAATGAGAAGCCAGATTATTTCACGAAAATGGAAATAAAGAATATGGATTCAGGTGAAGTGGTAAACCTTCTTGAAAATCAAGATCAGATTAGTAAAACACTCTATCAGCTGCATGAAGATGGCGACTACCAGCTTACCGTTGCGGCCAATGATGAAGTCGGGAATGAACTTGGTGAGGTAACCTATAAAATGGCTGTGAACTCAGAAAAAATTTCTGTAACCGCGCCAGAAAGTATGGTAAATCCTTTAATCTACGTTGGAATTGCAGCTGTTGCAGCACTCTGTACGCTTCTGATCTTCTTTTTGATGAACAAAAGAAAAGGAAAAAAAGCCGATGAAAATAACCATTGAGGATAAATCTTTCAATGTGCTATGTCCGCCGATTTTTGTGCCGGATATTTTCAAAGACAAAGATCATAAAAGTGCTTCAGAAGAACATTCATCCAAACGAGCCCCGGTTGATTTACCAGGGGCTCCAGATTTAGGGAGTTTCAAAGAAGAAGAGGAAGCAATGCTCAGTGAAGTGTATTTGTCGGAATCCGAAAAAAAGCCAGACATAAAGGAAAAAACGGAAAAGCGTTCGATTTTTCATTTTTTCAGGCGAAAGAAAAAACGCCCCAAAAAAGAATTGACAGAAGAAATTGAATTTAAGCCCTCGGATTTTAAAACCACAATACTTGACGACGATATTCCTTATTTGATATTAAAGAGCCGTCAAAGTGACGTGAGTGATCTGGTTATCTTTACGGATTATTATCCCATTGGAAGAAGGATACCGGATCTACAGGCTTTTTCTTATATTTCAAAATGCCATGGGCTGATCTATTCCACAGATCGTGACCATGCTTATTTTGGTGATTGTTCGCAAAATACCAATCGGATTAACGGACAGCCTTTGAACCACATGAAATACTATGAGTTGAAGGAAGGAGACAACCTTCGACTTGGACAGCTTGAATTTATTGTTGAAAGGGAAAAATATGAGTTTTAATATATCGATTGAAAAATTAGATGATAAAGGAAAAAGAGATCGGTATGAGGATGCTTTTACCTACTGGAGTGAAAAAGATATTAAGGGGAATACTTTTTATTGTTTTGCTGTTGCCGACGGTGTAGGCGGGCTCGATAAAGGAGAAGCGGCCAGCAGTATTGCCATTGATGAAATAAACCATTGGGCTGCAAATACCTGTCGGCATCTTTTAACAGATAAGGCAGTGAACCTCGAATTAGAATTGACGGAGTTGCTAAAACAGATCAACAAACATATTTTTTGTTATGGAAAAAAGAGAAATATAAAACTTGGGACAACACTGACCATGATTGTTATTATTAATGAAGAGGGACGTATCTTACAGGTAGGCGATAGCATTGCCTACTTAATTGAAAAGCGTCAGGCCTATCGTATATCCGATAAGCATACCCAACAAAAGAATCATCGAAGCTACCTTACCAGCTGTATCGGGACGAATGAAGCAGTCACGCTTTTCCAGAATCAGGAAATTAAACTGGCGGCACCTTCTGTCTTGTTTATTGGATCGGACGGCTTTTTTAACTGTTTGGATATTCAAAGTCATATCAACCTGATTGAAAAGGGCAAAAATAAAAAAGTGCTGCCAACGTTATTAAAAAGTGTTCGTGATGCAGGAGAAACCGATAATGTAACCGGTATTCTGGTAAGAATCAAAAACGAATTAAGTTAAAAGTATGGGTATACTATGTTATAATAACGATAAATTTATCTGAATAATAAAAGCAATGTTTTCAGAAAGGACTATCAAATGAAAAAATTGCTGCGAACGGTCGATGTACTTAAAAATGAGCTTAGTAGTTTAAAACCACTGAATGAAACAGAAATAAAAAGGCTTCGCGATGAGTTCGCGATCGAGATCACTTACAACTCAAATGCGATTGAAGGAAATAGCTTGACTTTGAGAGAGACAGCATTAATCCTTCAGGAGGGAATCACCATTAGCCAGAAGCCGCTCCGTGAACATTTGGACATCATTGGTTTTAAAGATGCGTTTGATTTTATCATGGATTGTGCTGAAAGAGAAAGGGAGCTAACCGAGGGGCTAATAAAGGAAATCCATGCCCTTGTTTTGATGAACGATGCAAGGAATCGAGGCGTTTTTAGAAGGGTACCAGTTCATATAATTAGTTCAACACACAAGCCGTCACAACCATATTTAATTGAACCCTATATGGAGAAACTGATACTCAACTATTCAGAGTGGCTAAAGAAGTTACCGACAATTGAAGCCATTGCACGCTTCCATCTTGAGTTTGAGTCCATTCATCCCTTTATCGACGGTAACGGGCGAACAGGCCGATTAATCCTAAATCTGGAACTTGTAAAGCATGGCTACCTTCCGGTAGATATTAAGGTTACCGATGCAGCACGGTATTATATGTGCTTTGATGATTATCGCGTTAATGACTTGAACCCGGAAATGATGACGGAACTCATCGCTGAATACGAGATGTCGCAACTGGAAAAGCATATAGCGATTGTAAAAGCAGCTCAGGAATATGAAAATGAATATGAGGGGGAATACCCTAAATATGACATTGAAGAAGAACGTTAGATTTATATTAATATTTTTGTCTGTAATTGTATTAGCTTATGAGCGCCTGTTATGGCGCTTTTTTTATTAGCTAAAAGTGAAAGGATAAAAATGGATAATACGAATGTTTTTGATTTTGAAAAAAGGTGGGTCAAAGATTTAGGATTACCCGAGGAAGTGGCACATAGGATTGCTAATATTGCCGACTTGTTTGAGATGATCAGCGATCAACGACTGATTCCTTTTAAACAGCATCCAGGCTGGTTTGAGGGTTTACAGAGTATTCACAGACTAAATTTTGATGATGATCAGATTTACTTGGAAGCGCTTTATGATAATAACGGGATGCCACCAATGACTTACGATGATGAAGACAACTGGATAATCCCTGATCCCGATAAGGGTCAAGGGAGATGGGAAAAATATGGACAATTTTATTGCTCAACGGATGCAGATGGCGAAATATATGTAAACTATTTTAATTTTCTTGATGTTTCCGATTTGGTTAAGTTGGAGCAAAAAGAAAAAGCCGTTTTAAACTGCGCGAAGATGAGTCAAGTCAGAAACTTAAAGTTAAAAGATATACAAAACGCATTGTATCAATACCTTCGTCGGCAAGACCCAGAGCAGACTTTTGATTATTTAAATCAGTCTGATAATGCTTTATGTGAAGAATTAGTCAAAATAGATGAACGACTTGATATGAACAGTCTTTCTGGAGATTTTTTATGGGATACAGTATTACAATTTTTTAAAGATGAAAAACTAGGAGATAGCTTTCCAGAATATGATGCAATAGGCTATTTTGAGGGGAATAACGCATTGCAAAGTTTAGAATGGCATGAAAAAGCGCATTTTGGAAAAGTCGTTCGATATGAAGAGTATGGTTATGTGGATCTTCCTGTTTTAGAAATTGATAAAAGTAATCCGGAATACCAGGCTTACAGAAATGAAATGTATCAATTGGTGACTCAAAACGCCTGCAAAGATGATGATCTGAGTGTGTACTTAATCAATCATTTATCAGGAGATAAACTTGATCAGGTGACTGATTTTATTAAAGAATTCAAAAGAAATGGCGTTGATCCGAATAACGATTTATTTAGCAAAGCAGGTTGAAGATCTCAGGAAGATAAGGATTATTTAAAAGTCAATGATATGCCGGTGATAGACGATGAACGTTAATATAAAAGCGAATAAAGGAGGTTAAGATGAACATTTCCGATGATCCTAAAAGCGTGAAGGTAAGCATTCGTTTTACCGATCAGGAAATAGAGTATTTGGAAAAGAAAGCCCTTGATAGTAATTGCATTTGGAATAAAAAGCCCTGCGTATCCAAATTTATTCGATTGTGTGTGCTGAATGAGGGAAAGGTTTATATTTTCAAGGAATTCAAACCAATTTTAATGCAGATCCGAAAAATTGGAACCAATTTGAACCAAATCGCGAAGTTGGCCAATATGCACAAAATTGAAGAAGTTTATTTGCAGGAGTGCCAGAAAGAACTGGCCGAAATCGTCAAAATGCTGGAAAGAATATCAAAGCAACTGCCCAATAATCGTGCTAAGACAAAATGATGAGAGGTGAATTTTGGCGCTAATAAGAATGATTTCACGAAAAACAAAAGACAAACCCAGCCGATTTTTTGAAGCGGTAAAATACTGTGTCAAAAATGCAAAAGTTAGCTTGGAAAATGGGGATCAGCTTAAGCATTCATGGAATTGCAGCGATGACCCGGCGGAAGCTTACCAGCTTATGCGCACTACTCAGCGACTTTATGATCAGCAAAATGCCGACTTCTTGTACGTTCATTTTATCCAGAGTTTTCCAAATGATCAGGGCATTTCACCAGATTTGGCACATGAAATAGGCGTTGAGCTTATCAACAGCTTGCCGGAAATATTTAATGGTTTTGAGATCATTATGGGAACGCATATGGACACAGGCACCTGGCATAATGACTTTGTTTTGAATCGAACAAATTTTTTAACCGGTAAGCGTTGGCATCAAAGTAAGGAAGATCTTAGAAGATTAAAAGAAAAATCCATACAGCTCTGTGAGGAAAAGGGCATTACCCTCAGTTGGGTAAAAGATAAAGGAAAAGCAACGATTTCGACGAAAACACGTGGTGAGTTTGAAAACCAAAAAAATAATACTTCCTGGAAAACGGAAATGTATAAGACCGTGATCTATGCGCTTGATCAATCCTCAGATAAATGGAGCTTTATGCTTAAAATGCAGGAGTTCGGCTATCGGACGAATTGGTGGGATGATCGTGATTATGTGACATTTATCAACCCGCACAATTTCCGATGTAGAAGCACAACCCTCAATCCTGAATGGTGCAAAACTGAACTTGAAAATTTGCTTAAAGAAGATAAGGAAGCATCAAAAATGGAAGGGCAAAAAAGTGATTTTGGTGATAAAAAAGCCCTTTCTAAAGACACACAAACGGCTAAAGGAGTTGTCAATTATGCCATTCAGCACGCAACAAGTCGTGAAGATTTTATTCTTTTCCTCAAAAATAAAGGATATGATGTGACTTGGATCAATGAGCGTAAAAATATCACCATCAAAAAAGGGAATAAGACCTTTCGTTTAGCCACCTTAATGCGCCCAGAGGAATGGGACAAAGAAAAATTGATGGCGCAGTTTGAAAAAAATCGTTTATTAGGTGATAATCTGAAAGTCGAAAATAGTCATATTAATCCGGATCGTGATCAACAGGAGGATCTCTTTGATTTCAATGATATAGATAAACAGCTAAAAGCAAGCTTTAATCAATCGATGCGTTATTCACTGAATGAATCTGAATTGTTTAACCATATGCAAAACTTGGGTTACCGTATGGTTAAAACAACCGATTCTTATGAAATCAAAGTGAACGATCATTTGACTGTGCCAATTGAGCGTCTGAATCGGTATGGTGATGGCGATTTTTGGACTATATCGAAGATGAAAGATACTTTTGATCGAAATACCTACTACGAGAAAAAGGCTCCTGTAAAGTCAGAATATGAGAGAAAAAAATATGTAAGGACAGTGGGGGTCTGCCGAAATGTACGCAGTCAAATCGCACATCAAATTGAAGCGTATCACGCATCTGCAGGCGGCATGCAATACGAACAATTGGAAGGTCAGGCGCTGAAAGAATTAGCCATTCGTTTGGCATCGTCCGAAAAGATGGATTGGGAATCAAAAGGTTATGATTATGGAAAAGACAGTGAGAGGTGATGACTATGGATATTGATTTCTACCCGGATAAAAACAGGGTTATTCGTTTGATAAAAGAAGTCGCGAACGGGCAATATAAAGGTGATTTAAATGCGGTTTCGAAATGGCTGGAAAGTAGTGCTGAGCTCGTTGGTGTAAACTTTTTTAAGACAGAAAAAGAAATATCAATAAACTTTGGATGTATGCGGAAAATGTATGATGATATACATGATGCCTATCCGGTATATATGGATACTTTTAAGAAAAAAATAACACAGAACAGTGTGTTTATGGTGGACTTAACACAGAGTAAGCCTTTGGACTTTGAGCAGTATCTCGACGAAGATGAAACTAAAGACAGTCTTGTTGGAGAAATAATTGTCACGATGAGTAAGGACTGGAATCACAGTGCAAGTGTGGCCACTTTGCAGGAATATGTCCTTGCCCACATAGATTCAAAAATTGATTTGCTTCAAAAGCAAATTATGCCAGAGGATAATTTGAATTTATATCGAAACCATGTAATTATCACAAATCTATTACGAGAGAACAAGGACGAAATTGAAGGATTCTTGACAGAAAACCAATTCTTTGATTTTTGGAGAGGTGGAAGGTATGAGCGATATGAGACGCTTCAGAATGCTGCCAGCAGTTTTTCTAATTGCCCCGAAGCCTTGAAAAGTATTGCTAATCTTTTGACAGATGAGCAGGTAAACTTTTCTGCTTATCACGCACATAAAACAACCATAAATCCCAGTGAAATCAGTTTTAATAATGATTTGATTAACGAAACGATTGCTTCGCTTGAAAACTATAGAGAAAGATATAAGCGTGAAACCGGACAGTTGAATATATTGGATGAAAAATATAATTTTGATTCGGAAATGGATGAAGAAAGATAAGCCATGGATTTTCTAATAAAACAGTGTATAATTAATATAAAAAAGAGGAGAAGTTAAATGGAAAAAGCTAAGAAAACAATCCTGGAGCAGATAGCGCCGGAATTACAATATGTTCAAAATGGAGATTATCGTATTCCAAACATAATTGATTCTCCAAAGGAAGGAAAGAAATTAAATCGTTGGGGTCACCAATATGCTGAATACTTTAGGGGTATTCTGAAAGGAGGCCCTTACGATTTTGCGCTGATGGAAGGCGTCCTCAATCAACACTGCTACGAAGTCGGTGAACGGGCGGAGGAAATGTACCAGAATATCCATTGTCGGATGTGCGAGGAAGAAAAGATAGAAGAAATTAAAAAGACCGACTACCGGAGTGCGGTAACGCTTTTAGAAAAGATTCAAGCGGAAGCCGAGGAAGTCGTACTGCAGGAAGTTGTCTATGACGATGATCTTGACTGGCTTCCAGAAGCGTGATGATCTGAGAGGATCGGATTAATCGAATAACCATACTGAATGAGCCAACACCACAGAAATGTGGTGTTTTTTTATTTTAGAGAGGTGTAGAGTTGAAATACTATGAAGCGCTAGAGATTTACAATGACATATGCAAAAAAGTAATTGAGAGCCCAGAGGAGTGGATGCAGTTTTTAGACGCATCGCAGGGAATCTATAAATATTCGTTTAAAGAACAGCTGATGATCGCTGCGCAGCGTCCTGATGCGACGGCAGTCGCGGATATTGCATTCTGGAACAAAAAAATGGGACGCTATGTGAAAAAAAATAGCACCGGAATTGCGGTTTTTACGGAGAAAACAGATTCAAATCAAAAGCTGCGTTACGTTTATGATCGAAGCGATACCGAACGATCGTGGTACGGAGGACACGAAGTCCATCCATGGCAAGTTGAAAAAACGGAAGACTATGCCATGATTGCTGACGCCATTGTCAATGCCACGGGCATCGAAGTGCCGAATGAATCTGCTATTGAAGATGTTTTTTACTATGTAACGGCCGCCACTGTATCGGATCAGGAGGATGTAGATGAATTGGTGGATAGCACTGCGCTTAAGGGGTCAGAACTATCGAAAAAAGAAAAAAACGATCAAAGCAGCTGCCTAAGTGCCTTGATCGTAGCTTCAGCCGCCTACTTGATGATTGGCCGGTGCGGCTTAGATCCCAGAGCTTATATCAGCAGAGAGGAATTCAAAGAAGTTTCTTTATTAACCAGTAAGAGCGCTTTAATCAATTTTGGGAACATCTACACAGATTATGCCCAGAGTATTCTCCAATTTGTCGAAAAAGAAAGCAACAAGCTGGCCATAAAGCACCGCAGAGATGAAGCGGAAAAAACGACAGAAGCAGAAGAAATACCGCAGGCCGAATCTGAAACAAACCCGCCGGTTCATGAACCGGACGTCGAAGATCAAAAAGAAGAAAATACACTGGAGGAAATTACGCCAGGTGTGCCGGTAGAAGTCGAAGTGCATGGAAAACCGGATCAGAAACAGCTCACACTGTTTGAGCCGCTGCCGAGCATCGAGGAGCAGCGGGGGACGTTGGCCACAGAGGCCCCAAAAGCAGCCGACATATCCGAAGGCTTGATGACAGACGCGTTAATCAATCGTGTTCTGATGAGCGCTGGCGGCGGAAGAGGTGCAGCTGACCGTCGACTTGAGATTGCCGCTTACTGGCAAAAAGGGCACTCTATCAACGATTTTGCTGCTTTTTTAGAAGATAAAATTGGAATAGCCGGACAGGGATTTCAATTTGACGGCAAAAAACTATGTGCATGGTATGACTCCAACGGTTTGAGACTATCCTACTTTCCGTCAGCTGTTGAAAATCCCATGAAGACCCTGACATGGACAGAAATTGCATCGAGAACAGACCGTCTCATACGCACTGGAGCATATTTATCTTCTGAGGAAGTTGATGCCATTCGTCAGCATGAGCTTAAAAGGATCGGTGAAGAAATCTATTTTGTTTTCAGAGATACCATAGCAGATATGCATAAAGATATATTTAACGATCTTGCTCCGTATTCTGGTGCGCCAGAGCATTTTGTATATTTTGAAAAGATGCTTAGTTCACCCCAAGGCGTGAATCAACTACTGGCTGTTCTAAAAAGCGATATAGATAAAATTAAAACAGGTGAGATTAAACTTCGATCTAGACTGGTATATACGCCAGAATCGATAATGGCGGAACTTGAAGATCTATTAAAAGATCCCAAAGAGATTCAAAAAACAGAAAAGGTAAGCCTCCTTTATGAAAATTTCATTACTCAGGACGAAGTTGACTATGCTTTAAAAGAAGGAGGAAATGTCGAAGGTAGTTTTAAAAGAATTTACAATCATTTTAGTCAGCATAAAAAAGATGCTAAAGATGATAGTGCTTTTTTAGCAAAAGAATATGGCGAAGGTGGAACATTTGGTCGTAAAACGATTGAAAATATTCATTACGCACCATCAAAAGGAATTGAAATCGCCAAAAGATTGCCGAACGGCCAGAAGATAGAACTTAACATTAATTATCGACAGGTGGCCAAACGTATCCGTTACTTAATTGAGCACAATCTTTTTCAGACACCTGAGCCGCAGCGGTCAGTCATGCCAGCAGAGCCAACGGAGCAACAGGAGCCAGCCGGGAATTCAGATGAAAACCACGGAGAGTATGATCAACCCGCAGAGAGGTTCGAAACACCCGATCCGGAAACCGATATTGAGGCGATCAAAGAAGAACTCAGCCAGGTTATTGAGGAAATCAAAGATGAAAGAGCGGCTGAACAGGCGCTGCATACTGAATTGATCGACAAGTATGGGCAAACAAACGGGCAGGCAAAAACACTATTTGATCAGTTCCAGAGCCTTTTTCCGGAATTTCTGGATAATGACTGCTTATATGAGCGCCGGGAGACCGAAAACGATGCTTTTATGCCATTGGTACTCGAAAAAATTGCATACGATACTTCATACAATACTTTTGTCATGACCCACTATTATCGCCAAAACGGGGATCTGGTCACAGACCCGGAAATTGTTTATCTTTTCGATGTCGAAAAAAAAGCATTAGTGCCATTGACCTATGAAAACGGTGGTTTAGGTATCTATCAATCTGTGATCGAAGAAGGAGAGATCAACGAGGGCTTAGTTCATTCCCTTCAACAATTTTCTTCCTCCTGGCTGGATAACATATCCGAGCAAGGATACCAACCGGTTAAGAGGGTGGTCAACCGGGAAGGCGAGGAAGTCACCATTGATTTTACCGAGGCAGAGGTCATCCCGGAGGATGCGGAGGAAGGACAGGAAACGGACGAAGCAGCATTTTCTAATGCAGCGGAGATCTCCAAGTTGCCCACAGAGCCAGGGGAAATCAAGGAGGAGCGCGATAGCCCGACGCATCCCATTCGTCGCTTTATGAGAACCTGGGGCTTAGAGAACTGCACGACCTTTGAAAGCCTTGAAATCATGATGCAACACCACCAGCCAGGGAAACAGGATATGGATGATCGTGGCGAACTGTCAAACCTGATGAACAGGGCGCAACAGGATTACGCTCAAACAGCCAATGCTGATGTAGCAGCCCTGTCCTGGATAAAATACCGAAACGCTTTTCGCCAAGCTTTTTATGAACTGGCAGACGACATCTGTCAAGGCAAAGCGACCGAGAAGGTCACCATTGGCTTTACCGAAGCGGAAATAATCCCGGAGGATGCGGAAGAAGAATCGGCAACCGACAGAGCGGCATTTTCTTTTGATCAAAAAAAAGAAAATACTGAGGAATCTCCACAAGAGACAGGATGGACGCCAAAATTTGAGGTATCCCAGGGTGGAAGCAATGATGAACCCCAGAATCGCCAGAGCGATGTTACTCCGCAGCAAGGTGAGAATTTCATCATCGGGCCAGATACTGGCGATTCGCATTTTAATCCCACCGAGCGCATCCGAAAAAACATCGCAGCCATACAAATGCTGAAGCAGATTGAAGCCGAAGGCCGAATGGCAGATGATGATGAAAAAGCCGTGATCAATGCTTACGTTGGATGGGGCGGCCTTGCGGATATTTTTGATCACCGGAAACAGACCTGGAAGGAAGAAAAAGAAGCACTGAAAAGTATGCTCTCACCGAGTGAGTATGCAGCAGCTGAGGGCTCCATTCTAAATGCCCACTATACCGATCCGGGGATTATCTCAGCCATGTATGAGGCCGTTCAGCTTTTTGGTTTCTCGATTGGGAACGTGCTGGAACCCGCATGTGGAACAGGCCGTTTTATTGGCACAATGCCCATGGCATTGCGTGAATCCAAAGTCTACGGTGTGGAGTTGGATGAGCTGAGCGGCCGCATGGCCAAAGCACTATATCCGAAGGCAGAGATTACCATAAACGGCTTTGAAAATACACATTATCCGATCAATTTCTTTGACCTGGCCATTGGAAATGTGCCATTCGGAAACTACAAAGTAGCAGACACCAAATACGATAAACTGAATTTTCAGATACACGATTATTTTATTGCCAAAACACTCGATCTGGTACGTCCAGGCGGCATCATTGCATTCATCACCAGCAAGGGAACAATGGATAAGCAGAACAGCAGTGTTCGTCAATATATTGCGAGACGGGCGGAGCTGATCGGCGCGGTACGCTTACCGAACAATGCCTTTTCCGGCGCAAATACGAAAGTAACCGCGGATGTGCTCTTTTTCCAGAAACTGGAAAGTATGCGTGATTTGAATGCCATTGACTGGATTGATCTCAAAGAAGATGAAAACGGACTGAAGTATAATGCCTATTTTGTTGACCACCCAGAGTATGTCGTCGGTGAAATGGTGGAAATCTCAGGGCCGTATGGCTCGGAGCTTGCTTGCCAGGCAGCTAAGGGCAGCGATACCATTCAGAATGTGCGTGATGTTATTTTTGATATGGCTGTTTCGCACCGAAATATCTATGAAAACCGGACAATGGCAGAAGCGACCCAAGATCAGGACGTCATTCCAGCGACCCCAGATGTAAGAAATTTCACCTATACGATGGTGAACGGCAGCATCTATTATCGAAACAATTCTGTTCTGATCGAGCAGGAGGTAACCGGCACAAAAGCCGAACGGATCGAGCACCTGATTGAAGTACGCGACGCAGTATACCGGTTGATCGACGCAGAAGTCTCGGGTGAAAGCCCCAGGCTTATCAAAGAATACCAGAATGAGCTGAATCGGATTTATGATCATTTCGCCAAGAAATACGGCAGAATCGGTCGTCAGGCAAATAAGCTGGCTTTTTCCGAGGACTGCACTTACCCGATGCTGCTGTCATTGGAAGTCAATGACGGCGAGGGCAATTTTTTAAGAAAAGCTGATATTTTTTCAAAGATTACCATCCGCAAAAAACAAGAAATTGATCACGCGGACAATCCAGTGGACGCTTTATCCATCTCACTAGCAGAAAAGGGCGGTGTCGATTTTGAATATATGCAGCAGCTGACCGGTGAGGATGAAGGAACCCTGCAAAGCGGATTAAAGGGATTCATTTTTAAGAATCCTGAAAGTGATGCCTGGGAAAGTGCGGATGCCTATTTATCCGGAAATATTCGTCAAAAGCTTTCAGCAGCTCAGGCAGCCGTTGAAAAGGGAGAAGAAACATACCTGGAAAATGTGGAAGCCTTAAAAAAGGTCATGCCGGAGCCATTAAAGGCATCGGAAATTTCCATCGTGATGGGGAGTACCTGGGTTGATAAAAAGTATTATGAACAGTTTCTGTTTGAGCTTTTACAGCCTGCGGAACGGATCAAAGAAAAGATTGAATTGTTCTACTCTGAGGAAACAGGCAGCTGGCAAATACTCGGAAAGAATTTAGATTTTGGAAATATTCTCTCCCTGCGCACCTATGGTACCGAACGCGTCAACGCCTATTACCTTTTCGAGTCCTGTATGAACCTGAAAGACGCCAAAATCTATGACCTGGTAGACAATAAAAGGGTTGTAAACCAGGATGAAACGGTACTCGCCAATAATAAGCAGAAGCTAATCCGTGAAGCTTTTAAGGACTGGATTTATGAGGACTTTGATCGGCGCGAGGATCTGGTCAATACGTATAACCAACTTTTTAATAATAATCGGCCAAGGGAGTATGATGGCAGCAATTTGCCTTGTGTTGGACTCAATCCAGATATTATGCTTCGGCAAAATCAATTAGATGTTGCGGCACGGATCATTTATGGGGAGAATACAGGCGTTTTTCATTGCGTCGGAGCTGGTAAAACGCTGGCCAGCATTGTCGGCATCATGGAAAGTCACCGGTTAGGTCTGACGCACAAGGCGCTGTTTGTGGTTCCAAATCACCTGATCGAGCAATGGTCAATCGAATTTATGCGCGCTTATCCGGCTTCACGAATCCTGGTATCCACCAAAAAAGATTTTCAACCGATTAATCGCAAAGTCTTTTGCTCAAAAATCGCAACGGGCAATTGGGATGCGGTCATTATCGGACAAAGCCAATTTGAAAAAATACCGGTTTCCTTTGAGCGTCAGGAAAGGTTACTAAACGAACAGATCGACGCCATTGATCTTGAGATAGATTTTTCAGAGAACCAATACACGAAAAAGCAACTAATCGCTGCCCGGAAAAGAGTAGAAGCAAGTCTGAAAAAGCTGACCGATCAAAGTAAAAAGGATCAGGTCATTAACTTTGAGCAGCTGGGCATTGATGCATTGGTAGTGGATGAGGCGCAGCGGTACAAAAACCTGTTTACCTACAGCAAAATGGGCGATGTCGCAGGTATTAACCAGACCGATTCAAAGCGTGCCTCAGATATGCTCATGAAGTGTCAGTATATGGATGAGATAACCGGCGGCCGGGGGATCACTTTTCTGACAGGCACACCCGTCAGCAATTCGATCTCTGAATTACACACCATGATGCGCTATTTACAGGCAGATCTGCTGCGTGAACTGAGGATGGAATCCTTTGACAGCTGGGCATCGGTCTTTACCGAAAAAGTCACAAAAATGGAGCTGGCGCCGCAGGGTGGAAATAACTTCCGGATGAAATCGCGTCTCGGAAAATATAACAACCTGCCTGAGCTGATTTCCTTTTTTAAGAACAGCGCGGATATTAAAACGCCAGATATGCTGAATCTGCCGGTGCCGATGGTACACTTTGAAAACATCGTTTTAAAACCATCACCGGCGCAAAAGGCTTTAGTCGAATCCCTTGGAGCGCGTGCGGATCGCGTCCATGCCGGTGCAGTGGACCGTTCCGAGGATAATTTCTTAAAAATTACTTCGGATGGCAGAAAGGCAGCGCTCGATATCCGTCTCTTCGATCCCGATCTTCCTGAAGATGAGTACAGCAAAGCCCAGGCCATTGCACAAAATGTCTTTAAAATCTGGTCTGAAACGGATGGCGCACAACTCGTGTTTTGTGATTTGTCGACACCAAAACCGGATCACTTCAATGTGTATGATGATATTAAAAGTAAACTCATACGTTTGGGGATACCCGAAAAAGAAATCGCCTTTATTCATGATGCAGGCACCGATAAACAGAAAACAGCATTATTTAAAAAAGTGCGAAAAGCTGACGTTCGGGTACTGATGGGAAGTACCGAAAAAATGGGCGCCGGGATGAATGCGCAGGACAAATTAATTGCGCTGCACCATGCGGATTGTCCGTGGCGGCCAGCGGATTTGGAACAGCAGGAAGGGCGCATTGTCCGACAGGGAAATCAATATGAGGAAGTGAACGTATACCGCTATATCACGGAGGGCACCTTTGACGCGTACAGCTGGCAGGTCATTGAGCAGAAACAACAATTCATCAGCCAGATCATGACGAGCCGTTCACCGGCCCGGAGCATTGAAGATGTTGATCTCCAGACATTGAATTATGCAGAAATAAAAGCCCTGGCTACCAGCAACCCTTTAGTAAAAGAAAAAATGGAGCTGGAGATCCGGCTGACCGAACTGAACACAATGAAAGCAGCATACCGGAATCAAAAGTATGAAATGGAGCATAATCTGGCAAAGGTTTATCCTAAACGCCAGACAGCTTTAACCGCACGACAGAAAAATATCGAGCGTGACCACGGCCTTTTTCTGGAACAGAAAGTGTCAATGGGCAGCAAATTTAAACTGAATGTGAATGGCCATGATTACTTTAATCCTGAGGAAGCCGGAAAAGCCTTTCAAAAAGCGCATTATGAGCTTTTAGGCGTGGGGCAGCTGGAAAAGAAGATTGCGGAGTATTGTGGTCTGGATATTTATGTGAAGTACGATTTTGAGGCCGAAAAACGGGAAATGACGATCCGAACAAAACATGGATCATTTTATAAATACGACTTTGGCCGAAGCGCAGCTGCTGCAATTACAGCCCTGGACAAAGTTGATGATTTTTTTGTTGATCAAAAAAAGGAAATTAATGACGCAATGGTTAGCCTTGAAAAGCAAATTGAGGATGCCAGTCAGTTACTGGATACACCTTTTGGTTATGAGGAGGAACTTGAGGAAAAAAATGAGCGGTTAAAGGAAGTAATGATTGAACTCTTTGATAATGAGGTAAATAATAAAGAGATAGAAGACATAAGATTTTCCAGTATTGAAGATAGTGAAGAAGAGCGTTAACGTTGTAAAGTCTTGATTAAAATGGTAAAATTTTAGTACAGAAAAAGATGAGTATAGAAATAATCGTGTAAATCAGATATATAGGCACAACGATACGGATAAAACGAACAAATACTATAAAAAATGACGATTGGAGGTGAGGAATATGGCAAATGATTATTATCAAGGATATACTCTTATGCATAAAAACACACCAGTTGCAGAGATCGTCCTGGATAATGCATCTGGGACAATTTCTGCCATTGGCGAAATATACACACCGGAACATGTGCCGGTGGGCATAGCAGTGAAAAAAGGAAAAGTTGACCGTGCTGCACTCAATGAATGGTGGAAAAGCAGAGCGATTCCAGCCAGTCGTGATGGTATTAAAAGTGCATTAATCGAACTAAATGTCACTTCGACACAAAAGCTTCTTGATAAATGCCTTGGGTTGTCATTGTCGGATCAATATTGGATATGCCCTGTCGATTCTGGAATAAGTTGGGAATCTGTAAATTTTTTTCAAAATGACTTCTCAGATGACGTAGGCAATATTTTGTTCGGAAAAGGCTCGTCCAGTGATAAAATCAGCTTGATGTCGCCTGATAATACCTCGGATGGGTGGTTGAAAAAGAAATGGAAAATCATCGATGAAAAACGCTGTCTGATTAAAGGTGGCAGCGGCGCTACTCAGCAAGAGCCATATAATGAGGTGCTGGCAAGCTATATTATGGAGCGATTGGGTATTCCGCATGTACCTTATACACTGATGATTCAGGATGATTATCCCTATAGTGTATGCATAGATTTTATCACACCACAGACAGAGTTGATTTCTGCATGGTACATCATGCAGACACAGCAAAAGGAAAATCATGTTTCCGTTTATCAGCACTATTTGAATTGCTGTGATGCACTAAACATTTCAGGTGTAAAAGAAGCCCTTGACCGAATGATTGTGCTGGACTATCTAATTGCGAATGAAGACCGGCATCAGAATAACTTCGGTGTGGTTCGCAATGCGGAGACGCTGGAATACCAAGGAGCTGCACCGATATTTGATAGCGGTACATCTCTTTGGTTTGATAAGCCTATAGCTTTAATTGGTCAGTCGAAAATAAATAGCAAGCCCTTTAAGAACCGACATGAGGAACAGATTAAGCTGGTATCTTCTTTTGACTGGCTCGACCTGAAAGCACTTGACGGTATAGACGAACAACTGCGGGAGCTTATGCGTGGGTCGATATTCATCGACGATGCACGTTGTGATGCCCTCTGCTCAGCCTTGAAACGGAGGGTGGCGTCGTTGACTGAAGTCGTGAATGACCATAAAATTTTTGTATCAGTGAGCAACTGTCATGATGATGTATCTGAAGACATTGCTTACAGTGGGGAACAGGATGATTTCGAGCGATAAAATATCGTAAAGAAACCTATGTGGACACAAAAGTTTATATGACTTAGAAGAATAAAGCTTTTTATCTGAATGAAATAAATACGAAAGGCTAAAGCTATGCAATTAAATGGTTTATTAATGCACAAAGACACCGTAGTGGCGGATATAAAAAATAACGAATTGGAGATCATCAACCAAGGGCTGTTACCGTTATATTTGAAGCGAAACGGCTCTTTAGAAACATGGATAGCAAGTCGGGCAATTGATGCCCATCGCCCACATTCCAGGCTAATCAAGCGCATTTTGCGCCTTTCTGCAGCGGATGATTGCGAAGTCGCCCTTAAAGTCAATGCCGCTACGATTACCGATAACTGGTGGATCAAGCAAACAGCAGAAGAGAGTCTGAAATACAAAGATGTCCGATTTTCAGTGAATTATTTTGATAACCTTGCTCTTAAAGGTGATCCGGACAGCATTGAGCGGATCAATCATCCGGAAATTCTCACCAGCAGGAGTCCAGAACTGACCAATATCGGCAGCTTTGAAAAGTGCTGGAAACTGGAGAATCAGGAATGGTGGCTGTATAAACTGAGTAATGCGTTTCAAACTTTTTCAGAGCTTTTTATATTTGAAATGGGCAGTATGCTTGGTTTTGACATGGCCTATTTTGAACCGTGGGAAAGCGGCACGAAGACTTTGGACTTTACAGAAAATGCAAAGTATGATTTTGAACCGGCTTTTAGTTTAGTCGGGGAAGAGGTGGATTATTTTACCAATTATACTGCGATCCACGCATTAAGCCCTGAATTGGCGCAGGAGTATTTAGATATTCTGGCATGTGATGCGTTGTTTTTCAATTTTGACCGCCACACACACAATTATGGCTTTTTGAGGGATTCAGACACTGGCTTATATTTAAAAATGGCCCCTAATTTTGATAATAATCTGGCCCTTATTGCCAATGGCTATCCTTCGCAGGTATCCATAAAGAGGAAAAATGATCTTTTTATCAACGATTTTTTAGATTTACTGGATCAGACAAACAGTACATATTATTTACCTGAATTATCGGAATCAATGATTGATGAAGCTTTTGAATTAGTAGGAATGAACGTACATTACGACACAATTAAAGCCTTTATCTTAAATGGTTATGATCGACTTGCAAAAGAACTGCCAACTAAAGCAGCAGAGGAAGAACCGGAGCGTTAAGAGTGAAAATTGAGGATGCAATTGTTATGTAAAGCTCATAGAGTCTGCGAAATCGATCAGGAAACGGGCGATATTTTTATTTTTAATCAAGCATTAATGCCTTTAAATCTAAGTCTTTCAGATTTCCATGGCACCATTAAACAAAGGATCTCGAATATCAATTCTTTTGACGCCTGGTGTGCCGAACGGGTATTGTCAATTGACCGAAGATATGCAAAGCGAATACTCAATGAACTCGGGTTAACTCAGAGCCAGTCTACAGAGGATAAAGCAAGAATTTCACGGCTATACCGTTGTCTTTCACTGCAAGATAGTTATTGGGTGAAAAAAGAAGACGAGAAGGTTTCATGGAAAGATGTAAATTTATTTTCAAATTCTTTTTCTAACGCTTTTGTATCTGTTTCGTTACTTGGCAGGAGCTTGACACTCAGAAATAAGGATTTATACAGTCGTATGCCGGATATTACGACAAATGGAAGATACGCCAAAGCATGGAATCGTGTGGATGATCAGATCATTATGTATAAAGCTGATGACATCGAAGGCAATGAAACGATAAGGGAGGTAAACGCCAGCAAGATTCTGGATTGCTTCGGCGTTGATCATGTTTCGTATGAGCTCGCTTGTTTTGATGGCCATCGCGTCAGCATGTGTAAGTGCATGACTAACGAAGATCGTTCCATTGTGCCATATCGCCATTTTATTGCAGCTTGCAAGCGTAAAGGAATTGATGATGTGGATAACATTATTAATGAAGTGAAAAAAATTGATACCACAGGTTACTATACTATGAATATCATGACCTATCTGATTGGGAACAGTGATAATCACGATGGTAATTGGGGATTTTTCAGAGATAATGATACAGGTAAACTTTTGAGAATTCATTCACTTTTTGATTTCAATTGCGCATTTGAAAATTATGATAAAAAAGATGGTGGCTGGTGCATTCCAGAATTAAAAAAAATAATATCAGACGAATCCAATGAGTTGTTCTATGAGCCTGACCCTTCGAGTAAAACGCTTCAGGAAGCGTCTTTAGAGGCTATCAATTATGTTGATATTGAAATGAAGCACCCGATTAGAAAAGATTACTTTTTAAACGATGTTGACTACGAGGTATTTAGAACACGATGTGATGAACTTGGGGTTGAAGTAAAGCTTGAAAGAGAATCGGATAATCGCGAACCTGATATTGATATAGCATTCAATCGCTATGAAGAGGAAGAAGAACGTTAGTAAAAGCACAGGAGGAGTCCTGTGCTTTTTGTATACGTATAAAACATTGAGGAGGAAGAAAGATAGTCATTTTTTTTCGCTGAACATTTCCATGAATTTGACGATTGATATACGGTCTTGGGGTGATAAATCAATGAAAGCCTGGATCAAACGGATATCGGACGTAGTAAGATGATGTTTTTGTTGAAGTCTGATCAGTAAAGATTCCGTAACACCATATCCGCCTTGTGATTTTTCCCAAATAGGCTCTTTTCCATAGAGTAAGTAATCTCGTCGGATATGAAAAACGGAGCAAATCGTAACAATTGTTCGTTCTGTCGGTCGAGCTTCTTCGCTTTCAATACGACCGACCGTGGCACGGGAAAGGCCAATGCGTTTGCCGAACTCCTCCTGCGACATATTCAGCATCTTGCGAATTTTTTTAATATTATTCATTAATCAATCCTCCACTCAAGCAAATTAAGTTCATTTTTGCACAAGAAAATTGATCTGTCAAATAGTTTGCATTCTTTTAGAAAGGAATGTATAATAATGAGCATAACCATATTAAAAGTGTTGCAAAACTGGCCTTTTTGAGGAAAGGGGGACTTATGAATAAAGAAATCGAATATTTGGAAGTTGAAGCATTCTTTGAAAAATATAAATCCTTGCCAGTTGAAAAACAAAAACTTGTGATGGAATACCAGCAAATGTTAATTAATAAAAAAGAAAAAAATAAGGAACAACATGAAACTGGTGATGTAGGGTCAGAATGAAGGTAAAGGAAATGAAAAAACGTAAAATTTGTTTAATGCTTGTATGTCTGTTTGGAATTTTGATTGCGATGAGTGGATGTAATGCGAGCAGCATTGAAGGGAACTGGTATGAAAACAGTAATCCGGACAAAAATCGTATCGAGTTTAAAGATGAAGGAAAAGCTATGTTTATGGCCAATGGATATAGCGATGAAATTACTTATTCTTTAAGCGAAGATAGAAAAACAGTTTATTTAGAACGAGAGGGGATTTTATTTGATCAGAGTGGTACATTAACCATGCAGGATGATGGATCGTTAAAAGACATAAATTCTGGATATGCTTATTTTAAAAATATTGAAGAAGCGCGTAAAAGCCATGACAAAATTATTGGTGAGCGATACGATAACGCGTATAAACTAATAACGGAAAATGTATGGCGGACAGATTCTATCAGAGATAACAATAACACGATGCCGGATTGTTATGGCGTATTAGAAATAAAGAATGACGGCACATACGCCGGTATGGTCTATTCAACCAATGAGGACGCGGTGCTGGTTCGTGAAGTGGGAACTTATCAGGCGGATAGAGTTGATGAAATTAATGAATTGAATTACAGCCCTGATACAAAGCGTATTTATCTGACTTTTACACCCACTTCGATTGAAGACAGTGGTCTTCAAAACTACCTGGACAATATTAATGCAGGGCGTAATTTTCAAATGTACATCTATAGTCAACCAGACAGTTTCTTTGTTAGCCCTGGAAAAAAGGAGAATTTAGAAATGGTGGATCAAGGAACCTACTACAATATCTATTTGAGATCTAAGCAGTATCACTCAGGAAACTAATTGACTGTCAAGCCAGACATGTGTCTGGCTTTTTTATTATGAAGGAGGCATTTATTTTGGAGAGACGAAATGAGGGGGAGCTTTATTGAAAGATTTAATATTAGCAGAAAAGCCAACCGTAGCTGTGAATATTGCAAAAGCTGTCGGTATGACCAGTCGAAAAGACGGCTATTTTGAAAATAGTCAGTATGTGATTACTTTTGCGATTGGACATCTTTTAGAATTGTATGATGTAAAAGATTATCATCCTGAATATGGCGAAAAATGGGAAATATCCCATTATCCATTTGTTCCAGATACATTTAAGTACAAAATAGCGGAATCAACGAGAAAACAATTTAAGATCGTCAAAGAGCTTATCTTATCTGATGAGATACAGGAGATTATTTCTGCGACCGATAATGACCGTGAAGGACAGTTAATAGCAGATCTGATTTTTCGTTATCTGGGCGTAAAAAAGCCCATACGACGGCTCATAACCAATGAATGGACAACAGATGCCATACGCTACGGATTAAAAAATACGGTACCGAATAAATCGAAGCAGAGTCTTTTCTATGCGGGACTTGTAAGGCAGCAAATGGACTGGCTCCTGGGGATTAATTTAACCAGTGTGGCGACCCTGAAGCTTTTAAAAAATGGAACCGGTAAAGATACGCTTCACATCGGAAGGGTCATCCTTCCTACGCTTAAACTTGTTTATGACCGGGAAATGAATGTAAAAAACTTCAAATCCATTCCGATTTACTACTTAAATGCCTATGTTAAGGATGTATCAGGTGAGGAAATCATCTTCCGATATATTGAAGGTGATGAGAAAATCTATAAATTTGATCATGACAGCCATCTGGTTCAGATCCTGCGATTAATAAACACCGAAACGGCTGTTGTCGTGGGTTATGAATGTTCGGAAAAAAAGATGAATCCTCAAAGGCTTTTCAGTTTACCAACACTACAGGGGCATATTACAACGAAGTATGAAGGCTGGAGTTCGGACAAGGTTTTAAAAATCGCACAAAAACTGTATGAGAATAAATTGATTACATATCCCCGAACAGATAGCGTTTATCTGGATGAAACCCTGAAGGAAAACATGTCAATGGTACTGAATATCCATAAAATAGAGAGCCAATATGCTGAGATGCTCCAATTTAAGGATACTAAGCGAATCTTTAACAGTGAAAAGGTTGAAAGCCATAGCGCAATCACAATAACAAAAGAGAAACCCAGAGGACTTTCGCAGGACGAACATATTGTATATGAAGCGATCCGAAATCGCTTTTTAGAACAGTTTATGCCATTAGCCATTGATGAAGAAGTTGAGGTAACACTTGCTTTTGAAGGTAAAGTACCGTCAGAGGATGGTGCTTTTTTATTTTCGGCAAAATCTATTGTAGAAAGAAGTCCAGGCTGGCGGCTTATTGAGAATAGAAACGCCACAAAAAAAGAGACGTTGCTTACGAGGATGCGAGAAAATGAAAGTGTCACGATTGACAGAGTAATGGTAAACAAAGGCGAAACAAAGCCCAATCCGCTTCATACAGAGGAAACGCTGATAAAAGCAATGTTACAGTGTGGTAAAAAATACAAAACAGAGGATGAATTGGAAACATCGATACTTTCCGGATTTACCATTGGAGCATCATCATCGAGAGCAGCTGTGATCAAAAAGCTTTTTGATTCAGATTACGTCATAAAGAAAGGAAAATCACTGGTCACAACAGATCGTGGAAAGTCTTTGATTCAGGCATTTCCGGTAAAGTCTCTTTTTAATGTTGAGACAACCGGGAAAATGGAAATGAGACTAAAAGATATTGAAGAGGGGAAAGCAGATCCCAGGGCTTACCTTGAAGACGTTAAAATTAAAACAAAGGAGTATGTACAAATGATTTTAGAAACAGAACAATCCGTATTGAATGCTGGGGAAGATATTTCAATTAAAGAGCTGCGCTGCCCGAAGTGTGGAAAGCCCTTACATAAAACAAAAAGTGGCGTGGGTTGTACCGGCTATGAAAAGGAAGGGAACGGGTGCGATTTTTTTATCGCCAATCCTTTTGCCGGTAAGACACTGTCAAATCGGCAGATAGCACTGCTAGTAATTAACAAAAAAACACCGATTATCCGGGGTTTTAAGAGTAAAAAAGATACTAAATTCGATGCAATGCTGGTTCTGAATCATCAATATGAAATTAAATTTGAATTTCAAAAAAGCGAAACAGATTTAGCCTGTCCCTTATGCGGAAAGCCGCTGAAAAGAAATAAAGCAGGAATGGGGTGTTCAGGTTGGAAAGAGGGCTGTAAATTTATGATTTTCAACCCTTATTGTGGTAAAAGATTATCAGACAATCAGATTGAGCAGCTAATAAAAAGAGGGCATACCGGCGAGATCAAGGGATTCAAAAAGAAGTCGGGAAATGGTACTTTCAGCGCAATTCTTTATTTAGATGATTCAGATCAGTATAAGGTGAAAATGAAATTTGAATAATCAGTTGTAGAAGCGATTGTAACGTGATATGATGAAGAAAATATTACTTCCAAAGGACGTGAACAACAAATGAATGATGTTTTGTATTCAATAGATGAAATACGAAGAAAAGCGAGGCCGATTCTAAAAAAACATGGTGTTAAACGTGCTTTTCTGTTTGGCTCCTATGCTCGAGGAGAAGCAAATGCAGAAAGTGATATTGATATTAAAATCGAAAAAGGGAAAATAGAAACTTTATTTGAACTTGGGGCTTTATATGAGGATCTCAATGATGCGTTTAATACAGATGTGGATCTGGTTACAGATGAAGCATTATCACATCCAATGAATAAAGATATTACGGAGAAGATTAATAGAAACATTATAAAGGAAGAACAACTCATCTATGAAGAAGAATATTGATGTATTGGAACATATTTCAAAATATTGTGAGCAGATCGAAGAGACAAAGGATCGATTTGGGCGGAAATTTGTAGACTTTGAAAATGACAGAGACTATAAAAATTCGATATGTATGAGTCTGATCCAAATTGGAGAGTTATCAGGACATCTTTCAAAAGATTTTAGAGAAAACACGAAAAAAATTATTCCTTGGCAAGCCATAAAAGGAATGCGAAACTTGTTTGCACATAACTATAATGCTGCGGATTTATCAACAGTTTGGGCTACCACAGAACAAGATATTCCAAAGCTTAGTATGTTCTGTAAAAAAAACATCACTATGTACTACTTCATGGTTCAGGATCAAGAAGAATTGATTGATGAAATAGTAAGTGATGATTTTGACGAAGAAAGATAAATAAGGCATAAAGATTCAGGCTCTTGAGTTATCAAGGGTCTTTTTTATTTAAAAGGAGTTGATCGTATGGATAATTACAATGAGGTTAAGCTGTCTGGTGAAATTATTACGGATATTGAAGTGCAAACCTCAAATGCTGGTAAGAAACTCTGTAATTTTTCATTGGCATTAGGCGGCGATGAAAAAGATCATTCCACAAATTTAGGAATGGTAGTGCCAATTTATGCAATGGAAGAAACCGCAGAAGCACTGATTGAGGAGGCTCAGAAGGGAAAATATTTGATTGTTACAAATGGAGAAATTAGTGTGGGATCATATGATACCGGAAAAGGAAAAAGGTTTATGACAACCATTTTAGTCCGAAACTTTCAAATAATATAATAATTCTAAATAAATTCAGAAATAAGCTTTAAGGAGTAACAGATTTAATGAAAAATCACGCAAAGGAAAAAATACGGTTAGGGATCGTATTTTTCATATTAGGCACCCTTGCAATGCCTTGGATCGTTACGTTTACTGATGTCATGATATCGGGAACAGTAACTTCCATCACACTATCAGATTTTTCCTATTTTGAAGCAGTTCAAAAGATTCTATATAAAGAACCTTGTGGGCTGCTTTTTTTATTGTCAGAATGCATCTTGTTAATGACGGTCATTATGTGCGTTATCAAAATGGATACAGAACTTCGATCAGATATGTATCAAGTGACAGATCGAATATCAATCCCCATTCCTTCAGGGGAATATCAGCATGGGAGCGCATGGTTCTTAAGTAAAAAGGAGTACGGCAGAGCATTCGGGGCACACGAGATTGATCCCAACAATCGAACCATTCGTTTGTTGTTAAAGGAAGGCAGAAAAGATTTTGAGGAAATAGAAAATGGTATGATTCCAGACTTTGAAAAAATCAAAAAGATAGATGCAATACAGGAAATATTCGACGAAGCAGGGCTTGTTATCGGGAGAACGCTAAAAGGCAAAAAAGAGGTTATCTATTCAATCGACCATGATTCTCACTTTTTGGCATTGGGTGCAACGCGAAGTGGGAAAACACGCTGCATTGTTCTGCAATCCATCGGTTTGTTGGCCTTATCGGGTGAGTCGATGCTGATAACCGACGTGAAAGGGGAGCTGGCAGATTATACACGTCCTTATTTGGAGCGTCTGGGTTATGAAGTATATATTCTTGACTATAAAGAACCAGAAAAGAGCAACAAATATAACGTGCTTCAATTTGTGATTGAGGCGGCGAGAGACGGTGATTTTGATACTGCGGAAGAACGTGCAGCGGATTTGGCGAAAATGCTGGTACCAGACAATGACAAGTCTGAACCAATATGGTCAAATGGAGAGAGAGCAGTCATTGAAATGGCCATTCTGTCCGTGGTTTTGGAAAATATAGATCATCCCGAGTACCAGAATCTTTATAATATCTATCGGTTTATCGCGGAAATGAATAATCAAGTCGTCATTAATAAGAACCGCATTTCTATCCTGGATCTTTTCATGGAAGACCTGAAACGAAAGAACCCACATCATAAAGCCGTTTTGGCATATGCGACCATTCAGGCGGGAGCCGGATCACCGAAAACAGTGAGTTCTTTTCTTGTCTCAGCAATGACAACACTGAAAATTTTCTCAACCGGAAAGATGAATGCCATGTCCAATACTTCGGATTTTTCCATGAGTGAGCTGGGCGACAAAAAAACTGCGGTTTTTATCATCTTACCTGATCAGAAGGATACCTATTATAAAATTGCGACAGCGGTCGTCGCCAATGCCTATGATGGATTGATCCGTAAAGCAGATCAGCAAGGAGGGCGTTTAGATCGTCGTATCCGATTCCTTTTAGATGAATTCGGCAATTTTGCAAAATTAAACGCGTTTTCAAACATGGAAACTGCCGGTGGATCAAGGGGGGTTCTTTTTGGTATTTTTCTTCAGGACTTTGCACAAACCGACGAAAAATACGGCCATGAGACATCTCGTATCGTTCGGTCTAACTGTGAAACGTGGGCTTATCTGAGAAGCGATGACCCAGAAACACTTAAGAGAATTTCCGATAAGCTTGCGAACTATACCTGTACCGTCTATAATGCATCGTCAAATGCGGGGAACAGAAGCTTTAGCCGCTCTAATTCATCCAATAAAATGACCAGAAAGTTACTGGAAATAAATGAATTGCAGGAAATCGATCGCCCCTATCTCTTGATTACGAGTCGCGTAAAGCCAGCTATTATGGAATCACCTGACTTAAGCGAGTGGTATTTTAATACAATGTTTGGAATGGGCGACAAAGAACATAATATCAAACTCCGAAAATACCGCAATCAAGCTCGCGGGGTTATGGATATTTCTGGAGAGCTCAATTCATGGGGAATATGGAATTCTTACCGGGATATTCAAATGCTGAAGAGTATTAGCTATTTAGAAATGACCGAGCAGAATTTTGATCCCATAAAGTATCGGATCGATGATATCTATCGGACTGAACTGAATAAGACCTATTTTTCAGTAAGTGATATTTCACCTGATACTGATTAAAATAGTGGCGATGAAAGTTAATCTGGAGCCATTCAATCAAGTGCCAAAACGGCACTTTTTTTTATTTGTTAAGAAAGGAGGTGGATAAAATGCTTGATAATTCAATACTGGTAACCGGAACAGTAAATTTAGCAAATGCAGCACTTAACGGACTAATGGCCGTAATCTTTGTAGTGTGTCTTTGTTTTTTTACTTATTATTGGATGAGGAGAGCGCACTCAGATGAAATGGATCAGAAGAAATGGGAAAAACGTCTGTTTACTGTATTAGTTAGTTTACTTGGTGGAGAGCTAAGTGTCGTTATTTTGCGCGTGATTTTATCTTATTACAATATTAATGTTTGAACAAAAGAACCTTCAGAAAAGTGTTTTTCTGAAGGTTCTTTGAAAGGGGATGATTAGTTGGATTGGTTAGGAAAACTCATCACAAATCAATTTGTCAATTCTGGTGACGCCCAAAACTCAATAATACAAGTATTTAAGGATCTTGCATCTGGAGTTGGACTTGTAAAGACCATTATGTATCCAGAAGTTTCACTGGGGGACTCAATCAATTCCTTGTTTGGAAATATTTATGGATTGATTCTCGGCATTGCAATTGCATTGATCGTACTCAAAGTAGTACATAAAGCGAATAAAACATATGGCCTCGGTGATGATGATCCGTCTCAAGACCCAATTTTTCTTTTTAAGAAAATGTTGCAGGCAGTTATTGTTGCTGTGGGATTTAACAGCATTCTGTATTTTGTTTTATTTGGAATTGTGGCGGGAACTGTAAGCACGATCTCAGGCATGGTAATTGGCAGCTTGGGTCAAGCCTTTCAGGATAGCTTTCTTTCTGGCGATTGGACAGAAACATTATTTAATTTAATCAAAAACATAGCGGATATTTTTTCAGCGCCATTTACGTCGATATTACTGATTTTGTACATTATTTCGTGCATTATCATGTATTTTAAATTCATTATGCGTTCCTGTGAACTGGTCTTCCTGCGCATAGGCTTTCCGATCAGCTGTGTTGGAATCATCGATTCAGACTATGGTGTTTTTAAACCCTATATTAAGAAATTTTTTCAGGCAGCAACGTCAATTATTATTCAAATCGGATTACTCCACTTGTCGTTGGGTTTAATCCTGATGCCGATTGTCGATGCAAATACTTCAATTACAATGACCAATACAATATGGGCCTGTTGTTGCTTATGGACAGCATTTTCAGTGCCTCACATTTTGCAGGAATTCTTGTTGTGGGGTGGTGGATCGTCTGGATTCTCGTCGACAATAAACACTGGCGCAAATGTTATTCGCGCCGTCAATATTTTTAAATAGAAGGTGATGATTATTGGACCCGAACTATGAATTGGTAAAAAACAGTCAGTTCTTTTTTGGTGCTGGCACTGTGCAGGATGGGATTATGCTTTTAGCCAGAGCACTTCTCTTTCTGTTCGACGTTATAATCGTGGTGCGAATTGTTTATCTTTTTATGGAAAGATCGCAAGGAGACGAAAATGGGCAAATTATGAAGCAAATTGTGAATTGCTTCAAAGCGGCGATTATAGCAAATGTACTTGGAGGATTAGCTCTTATTAGCGAGATACTCCAGTATTATTACCACATAAACATTTGAGGTGACACATGGAAAATAAAATTGAAGATCGAAAAAAATTGTATATTCCAGCAAGAATTAAGGTGGAAAATGAACCGCTTAAAGGCTTTAGCAGCCGATCACTGAAATGGTTTCTTATCTCAGGGATCATTGCTTCTGTTTTCTGTTTAATTGTAGGGCTCATAAGCAAGGAGTTTTCATATGGCATTTTATTGTGGATGTTCACCATTGGAGCTTTAGCGGTCGCTTTTCATGAAAACGAGCTAAACATGAATATGGTGGATTACTTCATGGTTTTGTTCCGGTTTGCAGGTGAGCAACAGAAATATGAGTATTTTTTTTATGATACTTTAGATGATATGGAGGAAAAACATGGCCATCGAAAACAAAGTAAGTAAGAGGATTGACGAAATTTCAGCTTTGCTTGTTGGTGAAGTGATCCGGTATAAAGATAACCGAATCAAAGATATTGAAGCACTTGAAAATGCGATGCTGCAAAGCGAGAAAAAAGAAAAAAAAGAAATAAAAAACCATATGGATAAAGACACTCAAGCAGTGAAAGAGCGCATTGAAGCGTTTTTATCTGAAAGCGAATCTCTGGTCGAAACGTATGGAATGGATGATACTTTTGAAAATCAGAACGAATCTCAGGAAAAGCCGGAAACAGAAGAGTCAGATCCAAATCCGAGACAGATTCAGTCTGCCAGCCAAAAAGAAAGACCTTATGCGATAACAAAGAATGAAATGAGCGTTTACAGCAAGCTTCGGAGAGAGGTGGATGCGATACATGCAAGGACAGCCTTTAAAGAACCAAAGGAACAGATGCGTTTTGAATTTGTCGTTATGGACACGATGGCCAATACGGATTATCCAGAAAAGGAAAGTGATTTACGTACTTTGAGTATGATGAGCGCACCCAATACCAGTATCTCTGAATCAATTGAGAATGAAGGCTGGCCAGCAATTAACGCTGGCATGAATTTGAAGGCAGCAAATTATATACCAAAGAATGAAAAGGCAGCTCTATCATTACAGTGGCTTAAATCTGAAAAAGTGCGATTGGAAACTAGAAAAGCGGAGGTGGCGAAAGTATTAACGTTAAATACAGCAATCACAACTGAAAGCTTATATCAATCAGATGCTGAACTAAAATTCCTTGGTGAAAATCATGATCTGTGGCTGGATGACGCTGTTAACCGAAAAATCCAGGAAATTCATGAACGAAATGTCCTAATTCTTGAAAACAAAATATATTATGGTTCGAGAGAAGAAGAATCAGCGTATAAACAGGCCCTTCGAGAACAGATCGAAGAGCGGTACCATGTAGGGAGGGATACCAACCTGACCCAAATGGCTGACAGAATATTGTCTCGTGATCATCATGATTATTGTGCGCTAACCCGTGAGGAAGCAGTCCATTTTCAAAATGAAGAGCAGACCATTTATGATTTTGACCAAAATACCAAAGTTTGGGAACGTGTAGATGCAGTCGAAAAAATTGCCGTGGCGCTTCCAAACCATGATTTTTATATAAGCCGGAGCGACTTGTCCGCTTTTCTGCAGCAGCAATTTGAGGATACGTTGTATGAAAATCGCATGGAGCAGGAAGATCTGTATACAGAAGAGGTAACAGATTACCGGACTGAGATTGATCCGGATGTTGGGACACGGGAATCCATCAATGCCCTTGGAAAGAAAAAACAACCGACAGCTGCCAGTGTTCAGGATGAGCTCGAAGAAGATGTTGAGTATGGCATTGGAGAAGTCGGAGATTCAAATCAGGAGGCCATTGAGGAATACATGGTCGAAGAAATAACAATTGAAGAAGATTTAGAGCGATAAAATGATTGGAGGATTGAAATGTCAGTTGATACTGAATTAGGACGGGAAATATCACAGATTATAAATATTATTTTACAGGAAGTTATACAAATGCAAAGAGAACGTCAGTATAACGAAGAACAGGTTAAAAGAAGTAAAGTGGAATCTGAGAAGGCAGCGCTTGTAAAAAAAATGAATGACGATACCCGGAACTCGCTGGAAAAAATAGACTCCCTGCTTAAACAAAATGACGAACTGGTTTCGCAGTACGGAGCGTCCATAGGCGATTATATTGATGAGGGACTTGCAGAAGTGATTGATAGTGAAATGCAGGTAAATAAAGCAATGGAAGGTGTATACAATCGTGCACAGGAAAACATGTGGCCGGAAACAGGTCAGCATACGGATTTACTCACACTCTCCAGACCAGCAATAAACGCTTACGTGGAAATCTGCAGAAATGCCGATGAAAAGCTGGCTTCAGCAGATCAAGAAGCGCGAAAAACCAGACCTTTGGAATTAACACTTTTGGATACCCTCGCAAACAAAGATTATCCCGAAAAAGCTGAGGATTTGGAAGATATTTCCTGGCACTGGATCGCCAACGAAGACATCACAAATACAATTAAGGAAAGAGATATCTTGTTAAATGCAGCACGCTATTCAGGAAATTTAAGAATGAATCTTGCAGCAGCCGAGGAAGGGAAGACCAATCCCCCTGAAAATCCTGCACCAGACGTATCTAGAGAGCCGCTTCAGAGTGAATTCACAACAGAACAGGATAAAAATAAAATAAGTACAATGGAGGTTAAAGCTCCTGAAATGCAAGATAATATGGCTAAAGGTCAGGATTTAGCATCACATGTTTCTGAAGATCCTCATGTGACAAATCCAGATCATACAGCAAATATTGAGGATAAAGTTCAGCAATTGCCTCGAAATACTGCCGCGGTCGGCAATACGACAAAACTTAATGATAGAGCAGAAGAATTATCGCTTGAATCCGTTGGAAATCAACAAAATATAGTGCCTGATAAAAGCGTTCAGGACATACCCGCAGAGAAAAAAGAATTACATGAAGAACCAGAAGTAAAGGCGATCATCGGTGTTCTTGACGCCAATGATCCGTTGACACGAAGAACATTTGAAGCACTTTTAACGTGTGTTTCTACAATGGAGGTGCATGTAAAGTCGCTCTCTGAAGAGACGATTCGCTTAAGACAGGAAATTAAAGAGATGCAGCCATCACCTGAAAAAGAAATGGTGCAGCAGGAAAATCGGAACATGGAAGACCAGGTAGTTGTTATGCAGCAAGATGTTATTGGGCTAAAGAGAGGCATTTTAGAAGGGTGCCGAAAAGCTTTGGATAATTTTAAGCAACATGGCAAGAAAGCCCTGAAAGATTTTTTGAGTTTTCTGCACATTGACAGTGCGTTGGAAAAAGCCCAGGAACATGTTACAGTGAACCTTCGCGAAAATGATCAAACATTAAAAGAGATTGAGGCTATCACAAAAGAATACCATAAATCAGGGCAGCATCTCAAAAATACTGGTCGCATGATCGCGGGAAAAGAGCCGATAGCGGATATTAAGGGGCCAGGTATCATTTCAAAAGCCGTTACGGCGCACTTTAAAGCGGAGCGTTCGTGTTTGAACAAACTGGACAGCAGCATTAGAAAGGCACTGGAAAATATTAAAGGTCTATCACCCGAACAGATTAAAGAAGATTCGTCCATGAACCGAATTTATAACATCATTCAGGGAGACGACGCCGAAGATAGAAATGATGAAGCAGAAGAGATTTTTGATGAAGAAACAGAAGAAAATACTCAGGAAAGCGTTGAAAAAAGCGCTGACGCAGAAGTCGTAAGCCATGGCATATTCAGTGGATTGGAAAATATTGAAGCCATTGATGCTAATATTTTATCGAAGGATAATTCTCAGGATGATGATATTGAAAGGTAGGGTGGTGAAATAATGTATATCATTATTTATCTTATCATTATTGCTTTTGGTGCCTTGTGCCTTTACTTTTTTTATCGGAAAAGAAAGAAAGAAAAAGCAGAAGAAGAAAATATGTACAAAGGTGAAACGGCGAATGATTTTATGAATACCAAAAATATCCGTCGCCAGGTACTTTTTACTAAAGACGATAAAAGGTGCAGTTACATTGAAATCGAACCAGTAAATATCGACCTGTTGAGTGACAAAGATATGGCGAGCATAACCGAAAGCCTGACAGCTGAGTTGTCGGAGCTGCGTTATCCGTTTAAATACTACGCCCTCAGCAAACCAGAAGATAATCGAAGCATCATGGCACAATACAGTAAAATTATTCAGTCAACGGATGATCCAGTAATTCGAAATATTCTGCGTAATGAGATTCAGCAAAGGCAGACGCAGGTACAAAATGCGGAAATGCCGACGCGTAAATATTATTTTCATCTGTGGGCAGACCGTGAAACGGATGAGGAATTCAAAAAACGTGTGGAAAGCTTGCGAGAAAAACTTGATAACTGCGGCATTAAGGCAAAGATTATTTCCCAGACAGAAATCGTTGAGTTTATCGAAATGGTTGCGAATCCACAATATGCTGTTCCTGAAGATCTAAAACCAGAGATTAATTTTTCATTTTTAATCAAACAATATGGAGGCGATGTGTAAATGTTTAGGAGAAAGCAGAAAGCTATAAAGAAGGATATTCACGGAAGACCAATTATTGAAGAAAAAAAAGAAAAAAAGAAGAGTAAAGCCGTCATTCCAGAAAATCAGGAGCTTAAGAGTATTATCGCACCTATCGGTATAACATTCAATCGTATTAACGCAGTAATTGGCGATAATTTAGCACGCTGTTACGGTGTGATTCGCTATCCGCAGTTTGCAGAGTATGGATGGCTCCGTCGATTGACAAATATTCATGGGACAGTGGCAGCCATTCATTTTACGCCACTCAATACAGATGAAGTGCTGAAAAGCCTGAATAATAACATAAGAAATTACCGGATGGACGCAAATGATGGAAAAAAAGATGAACTGGAACGGCAGCGCGCGGAGCAAAGCATTCGGAATGCAGAGGAAGCGATGCGCCGCATTGATCAAAACGGCGAAGTTGTCGGAAGAATGTGTTTTGTGCTCATGCCGCTTGCAGAAAATGAAAAATCATTTGATAAGATTTGTAAGAATGTCGAAAATGCTTCGTCGATTGCAAACTGTAAATGTCGAAAGATGGCGAGTGAACAAAAGAAAGGTGTCAAGTTCGTACTTCCGACCTATACCGAAGAAAATAACGTCCATCGGCAGACAGGGAGGATGATGCCCATCTCATCCTTTGTCGGTGGCTTTCCTTTTGCATCCTCTGGCTTTAATGATCATTCTGGTTTTTACCGCGGTCATGACGGCCTTGGCGGAACGGTTTATCTTAACAGCTGGTATCGAGGAAGGGATCGAACTAATTCAAATTATGTCATAGCTGGTAACGCTGGCATGGGCAAATCGGCAACGATCAAGGCCATGGCCATCATGGAGCGGGCACTAGGCGCATCCATCTTTTTTGTTGATCCGGAAGGTGAGTACAAAGATTTGACGTTGAATCTAAATGGAGAGTGGCTGAATGCTTCCGGGGGAAACGGAAAAGTGATTAATCCCTTGCAGGTCATTGGAAACACTAAGTATCTCAGTAAGGATGATGAAGATGGTGATGAGTACGATGATGATTCTGAAACCATCACGAATGACCTGGAAAATCATATGAAGCTCTTGGAAGTATTTTTAAGTCTTTATCTGAAAGAAATCACCCAATATCAGATGGCTTTGCTGAAACAGGAAATAGAAGAGCTTTACCTCAAATTTGACATCACCTGGGACACCGATGTCTCAAAACTAAAGAATACAGATTTTCCGCTTTTTAAAGACCTCCATCAACACTTGATCGATAAATCAAGAGAAGCGGAAGAGCGTGACAATATGGGTCTTAGCAAGGAATATGCAGATCTGGCGCTTTTGCTGAGGGATATCTCCATTGGATCGGACAGCTTTCTATGGGGCAGTTATACGACACTGGAGATCAACGCTGATGTGGTCTGCGTTGATACCTTCGGCTTGAATTCCAGGCCGGACAACATCAAATCTGCTCAGTATTTTCTATTGCAGAACCTTGCCTGGCAACGAGCGACGCGGTCGAATAAAGAGAGATCCATCATTGTTTACGAAGAAGCGCATATGATCATTGATAAGGATGTCCCGCAGCCGATGAAAACTCTCAGCCAACAGGAAAGACGCGCAAGAAAATATGAAGCAGCGATCTGGGTAGCCAGCCAGCAGGTCAACGATTTTGTCGATCCGGCCATCAAGCAATATGGATCGGCCATTCTAAATCAGCCAACCTACAAACTGATTCTTGGGATGGACGGTCAGGATTTGGTCGATGTTGCCAGGTTATATCGACTCAAAGAGGCAGAAAGAGAGCTGATCGAGCAGAAAACAAGAGGGCGTGCTCTGTTTATGATTGGTAGCAGACGGTTGGATTTAAGCATTAAAATTGACGATTTCAAATTAAGTTATTTCGGAGATAAAGGCGGGAGGTAATCTTTTGTCCATTGCAATAAAAGCGGCCTTAGCTCTCCTGAAGAACAGAAGAACCCGAGAGGTAATCATTGAATTACTTGTCGGGTTCATTTTATTTGTCGGATTTGTATCAATGCTGACACCAAAAAACAGCGGAACCGGCGGTGGCGTTTATGGTTATCCATGCAGCACGGAATATGGTATATCCGATGGCACAGCCGGTCTTGACCCAGAAACCTATGCTGTGATCGATCCATACGTTTTTCATAGTGGATGGGGTCAAAGAAACTGTGAATATCATGGCATGGAATTTCATGATGGCATTGATCTGTCCTGTCCGCTGGGATCAGAATTATACGCTGTCTGCGACGGTACAGTCACTCTGGCTGGTTATACCGGTGGCTACCAATATGCTGTGGGGATACTCGCCGGTGATGGTTCTGGATACTGGTTTTTCTATGCGCACATGAATTCACAGAGCAGTATCACCGTTAAGGCTGGCGATCACGTCACGAAGGGCCAGATTGTGGGATACTCTGGTGATGGCCTGGGTAATTATGCAGCCCATTTACATTTTGGATGCCATAAAACAGATGCAGGCAACACGGCTTATCGGGACATTTTCGATACCTCCGAAAATGTTACCGTTAATCCCTGGCCATTAATTAATCCTGCAAACAATGGAACATCCGGTGATATCGAGTCTTGGAGACAAACGGTTGTTAAGGCACTGGCAGCCAACGGATTAAGCACAGACAACGAAATGGTTGAAAAGGTACTAAGGCAGATCGAAACAGAATCCGGTGGAAATCCATTGGCCGTGCAGGGGATCAGCGACGTAAACAGTGGGGCACCCATTCCATTTAATAATGGTATCTGTCCATGGTGTCCGAATAGTGCCGGGGACAGCTGTGGCAACACTAATATTGGCCACGGTTTGATGCAGACCATACCAGAAACCTTCAACGGACACAAGCATGATGGCCATGATAATATTTTCGATGGTTACGACAATCTGCTGGCTGCGCTGCACTATGCAAAAAACAGATATGGAAATAACTTGAATGGACTTGGAGAAGGCCATGGATATTAATAGGAGATAATGATGGATATAGTTGTTGAAAATAGTAAAAAGTTAATACGAGATCTGTATTTGTTATTAAAAGATAATAAGAATTTAAATCTGGAAGAACCTGCCGATCAGGAAGAAGAACAAAAAATCAGACGCAAAAAGTATTTACTCTACAAGGAGATGAATAAAAGCGTCAAGGATTTTATAGTGAACTTGGTAAATTTTGAGGACAAAAAAGATGAAGAAAAACAGGAGGAAAAAATGGAATATAATCAGAATGTTTCAGTGAAGCAGACGATGTTACTAGAAAATGTCAATGATAATCTGGAAAAGAATATCGAGGCTTGTAAGGTGATCAATCAAAATATAAAAGAGTTGATCGAGTCGCTTCCAGACTGTGAGATCGAAAAATCCATTCAATCACTCAATGATACATTCGGCATTGTTAAAGAGAATATGAAGGAGAATAAAATGGATTTTAAAGAAATTTTGACAGATCTTAAGAATCAGAATAAGGAAATGGAAGCTGTTTCAAACCGGATCAGAGAAGAGGCGGCGGATACAATCCGTAGAGAAGGCTGGAAACAGACACTGGTGTATGGCGGCTCAATAATATCATTGATCAACTTGATTTTACTTTTAATCGTGCTCTTTTTACGATGAGAGAGGTACAAAATGATCTTATATATTTGTGGAAATAAAAAAAACGCTCATGATATGGACTTCCTAAATGATTTTGATAAAGTAGACTGTAAAATTGCATCTGAGTTTTCAGTGCGACGCTTTTTAGATGAAGCAAATACATATGTGAACCTTGAATATTTGATTTTGGATATCATGGTCGTTCATGACACACAGGAGGAGTTAATCAACAGCTTAATTAATCTGCATTCATTTTGTGGCACCACGCCGGTTGTTTATCTGCCGAGCGCAAATGATAAAGATCTATCGGGTACCCTGGCAGAGATAAAAAAACACGGCATTGATGTTTTTAATAAAAAAGACTACAAAGGAAAGCTCACCAAAATTATAAATTCACACTATATGAAAACAGCAAAGCCCGCTCATGAGAACGCGGATGCGAAGCCGATCCGCACAGTGTCACAGGAAAATAATAAGAAAAGCTTTTTAAAACGTGAAGATCAGATGATTATTGATAAACTTAGAAAGACAATATTACATGAGGTTCAAAATGAACGATAAAAAAGCAATAATACTGTACAGCATCCTTGGCTTAATCGTCATATTTTCTACGCTTGTAACGAGTGCTTTGTTAATGAACAAGGACTCTAATCATTCCGAAGACACGAGTAAGGCAGCAATGACGACTGAAGTTCAGGGAAATGTCACCTTTACTTTTATGAATAGCGGCGAAGGCATGGCGTCCGTGATCGAGACTTCAAACGGAGGAATTGCGGTTATTGACACTGGGACTGGAGAGAATCCTTTTTTGCAGGACTACATACAAGGGAGGAAAGTCGATATTCTTTTACTAACCAGTCTGGACGTTGGCCATATTGGCGGATTGACATCCTTGCTGGACACTTGCCCGGTCGAGAAATGCTTCTTTCCCGGCAGCAGTGGTCTTGCCGCATATGATGATGTTTCAGCGTTAATTTCAGCGCATGAGATTTCGATCTCAAATGATGAGCAATATGAAATGGATGATGTGGTCATAAAACCCATTGATTTTACAGAAAATAACATTGCATATATGGTTGTTCACGGAAGTGACCGCTTAATTTACCAGGGGGATCAAACGCCTGAGAATGCAACGAAAATGCTGCTCTCTGATGACTTGAAGTATTCAAGTATTACAGGGATCGTTGCAGCTAAGAATGGCGAAAATGCTTATTTTTGCAGCGATTTATTGCGAAAACATCCAAAGTTTGTCGTTGCTAATATTACAGAAAACAATGATGGAAATAATCAATTAACCACATATTGTAAAGAAAATAATACTGATCTGTATACCTTCGTGGCAAACCCGATGATACCACTTCATTTTTCATCATCAGGAAATGAAATGAAGTTAGTTGGATTTGGATAAGAATGGAGCAGACACACTAATTTCTTGACTATTCTATTCCAATCGATATAATAGGATCATAAAGTAATTGACAAGCTGAGAGCAAGTGGTTTCACAAAAGCAAACCACAGTTTGAATGGAGGCTAAAATATGGATGAACACATTCCTTACACTTATGAAGAAAAACATGAAAGCTATGATACCTGTGAAAAACAGCTTTATTGGGATGTTGCAATTGGGTTGAATCAAGTGGATGCTTTAAAACCATCACAATACTTAAAGAAACTCATTCCTAAAAATATTTATGGCGCAGCATCAAATAAGGAAGTCGAAGATTCTTTAAAAGCCTATTACCGTGAAAAGAGCATTGTCAATCATGACGAAATGGAATGTGACTTAGTATCTGCGCGAATCGTTTCATTGCTGGAGACAGGTGGTTTTTCGTTTTCGCCTGTAGCCCTTAAGAGTATACACAGAATTTTATTTGATAGTATTTATGATTTCAATGGCATTTTTAGGGATACAAATATCTGGAAAAAAGAGCCGATCCTCGGTGGGGAATCCGTAACCTATGGAGATTTCCGTATGCTTGAGGATACCTTGGATTATGATTTTGCGCAGGAAAAAAAGCAAAATTACGTATCAATGGACAACGAATCGGCTATCCGCCGTATTTCAGAATTTATAAATTCGATCTGGCAGTTGCACCCCTTCAGGGAGGGAAACATGCGGACAATCGCTGTTTTTCTAATACAATATTTAAACCATTTAGGTTTTTCTGTGAACAACGAGCCCTTCAAAGAAGGCTCCCTGTATTTTAGAAATGCCTTGGTGAGGGCAAACTATTATAATATGAATGAAGGGATTCAGCCAACAAGTGAGTACCTTGAAAAATTTCTCACAACGGTTCTTTCCGGCGATACGGTCAAAGATTTAGACAGTTGGGAAATGGCAGTGGCCATCGGAGAAAACAAAGAAAAAGACGAATATGAAGCTGATCGTTGATCAAAATAATGTTTTACAGAAAAAAGCCATTAGAGTTATCTAGTGGCTTTTTATATTGGAGAACGGAAGATGTTTTTGAGTAAAAATAATGAATGGAGAGTGCAATGGAAAATTTAAATCCTGCATTAATGACGTTTAAACAGTTTATTGAATATCTTGGTATTAAAGAAAGAATGAGAAGACTTTGCATTTTTCCTCAACTGGTAATGGCTTAAAATTAGTTGGTTACAAATAAGGTAAAAGCTATGAATCGAAATAATGATAGACAAACTTGTGAAAATACTAAACTTCAAAACAACATGTTTAAAGATCTTGATGATGTTGTAAATGTTAAAGATATACAAAAAATGCTTCATAATGTAAGCAGACAATATGTATGCAAATTAATAAGAACTGGCAGGATTCCAGGTAAAAAAATTGGCAAGGGATACTTGGTTCCAAAAATATATGTTATTAAATATATCTTAGAAAACGAAGAAAATGCATAGACAAATAGACCATATTCATATAAAATTTTAGATATTAACAAGTATCTGTTTGTCCATGAGTTGGAGGTAATTTCATGGTAGCAGGACATTTAGAAGAAAAAAACGGATTGTATTATTGTGTTATTAGTTATTATGAGCGACCAGGTAAAAGGATCAGAAAGTGGATACCAACTGGTTTAAGAGTAAAGGGGAATAAGAAAAAAGCAGAAAAGAAGCTACTGGAAGTAAGAAGTAAATACATTATTCCAAATGCGGCGAATGATCTCAATACGGAGATGCTTTTTGGTGACTATTTAAGAAAGTGGCTGGAATACAGAAAATCGGCTATTGCGATTACAACTTACCACTCGTATAAAACTAGGATCGAAAGAAAAATTGCCCCCTATTTTGATGAGCGCAAGATGAAGCTGGGGTCTTTAAAAGCTGCGCATGTGCAGGAGTTCTATATTCATTTAGAAAATGAAAAATTGAAACCTTGTACAATTAAGTGTTATCATGAATTAATGAATACCGCACTAAATTACGCAGTTCGTTCTGAGCTGATTTTGGCTAACCCGCTTCGTCTGGTATATAGACCTTCAGTTAGAAAATCAATTGAACCACACAGCTGTTATAATGAGCTTGAACTCGAAAAATTATTCAAAGTAAGTGAAGGTACATTACTGGAGATACCGATATTATTAGGTGCATTTTATGGCCTGAGAAGATCAGAAATTATAGGGTTGAAATGGAGCGCGGTTGACTTTGAGAATAACTTAATTAATATTAACCATACGATTGTTCCGGTATATAGTGAGTCAAGTTATATCTATGTCAAGGAAAACAGGACAAAAACGATTAGCAGTAGAAGGACACTTCCTTTGATTGATCCGGTAAAGGGTAAGCTGATCAAGCTAAAAGCAATCCAGTTAAATAACCGCCTGGTGTGTGGTAATGCTTATGAAGATACGGAAGGATACATATGCGTAAATGAAGTAGGAAGATTGTATACTCCAAACTGGCTTACGACCTCTTTTGGAAAACTATTAAAAAAACATGGATTACGACACATTCGGTTTCATGATCTCAGGCATAGTTGTGCTAGTATTCTTTTGAGAAAAGGTGTTCAAATGAAATACATACAGGAATGGCTTGGGCATAGCAATATTGCAACAACAGCTGATATTTATTCGCATTTGGAAGTATCCGATATGATCCCACTGGCATCAACGATTGAAAAAGCGATGCAGGTTCCGGATAATCCAGAAAGCAGTAACCTGTTATCATTTGTTTGATAAAAACAGGAAAAGATGTTAGAATATATGAAATAAATATTTGGGCAGAAATCTTGGGCAGAAAAAGATTGATATCGCTTGAAACTTTCAGTCAAGGCTAGTTGATTTTAAAATGTAGCAAAAGAAAAATAGAAAACAAAATATCGAAAAACCCTAAAAAAATCAAGCTTTTTTAAATATCATTGCATATGCAACATACATTTTCGCTGCAGATGGGTATACTTGATAACAAGTCAAAGAAATAAGTTATCAAGGAGGAATACAAATGTCCATGTTTTGTTTTCAATGCGAACAGACTGCTTTAGGAAAGGGCTGTACCAAGCACCAGGGAGTTTGCGGCAAGAAGGATCACACCGCACATCTGCAGGATGAGCTGACAGGCGCTATGATCGGTCTGGCACGGGTGATGGAAAAGGAAGAAGCGCCCAATGATGAAGTCAGCAAGCTGGTGATGAAGGGGTTATTTACCACTGTGACAAATGTTAATTTTAACGATCCAACCATTAAAAAACAGGTGGAGGACCTGCACAATCTGCAAAAGGCCATTGGTGGTGAAATCCGTGATTTTGATATGCAGGAGCTCTGGAACGCCAATGAAGATATCCGCTCCTTAAAATCGCTGATTCTGTTTGGACTGCGCGGTATGGCAGCTTACGCTTATCACGCCGATGTGCTGGGGTATCACAATGAGGATGTCAACGCCTTTTTCCTGACTGCGCTGCGTGCCATTGGCGGTGAAGAAGATATGGATACGCTGCTGGCGTTGGTCATGGATACCGGCAATGTCAATCTGCAGTGTATGGCCATGTTGGATAAAGCCAACACAGAAACCTACGGAATACCTGAGCCGACAGAGGTTTCCATGACCATTGAGAAGGGGCCGTTTATCATCATCACAGGCCATGACCTGCATGATCTTTATCTGCTTCTGGAACAGACGAAGGACAAGGGGATTAACATCTACACCCACGGTGAAATGCTGCCGACCCACGCCTACCCGAAGCTCAAGGCTTACCCGCACCTCAAAGGAAACTTTGGTACGGCATGGCAGAATCAGCAAAAGGAATTTGACGGTGTACCGGCGCCTATTCTCTACACGACCAACTGTCTGATGCCAGTCAAGGATTCCTACAGCGATCGTGTTTTCACCACCGAAGTGGTTTCTTATCCTGAAATGGTGCACATCGGACCAGATAAAGATTTTACACCTGTTATTGAAAAGGCCCTGGAGCTTGGCGGCTATCCGGAAGATCATAAAATGACCGGTATCAACGGCGGCTCTGTATTGACAACGGGCTTTGCAAGGGGAACTGTGCTGTCTGTGGCCGATAAGGTTGTAGAGGCTGTAAAAGGCGGCAGCATCTCCCATTTCTTCCTGGTTGGCGGCTGTGACGGCGCGAAGCCAGGACGGAACTACTACACAGAGTTTGTTAAGCAGACACCAGACGATTCCATTGTCCTGACACTGGCCTGCGGCAAATACCGGTTCAACGATTTAGATCTTGGCACTATCGCTGGCCTGCCGAGAATCATGGATGTTGGACAATGCAATGACGCTTACTCGGCCATCCAGATCGCTCTTGCCCTTGCAGATGCCTTTGACTGCACCGTCAACGAGCTTCCGCTCACACTGGTATTGTCCTGGTACGAACAGAAGGCCGTCTGTGTACTGTTGACGCTGCTGTCCCTTGGCATCAAAAATATCTACCTTGGACCAACACTTCCAGCTTTTGTTTCTTCGAATGTATTAAATGTGCTGGTTGAACGTTTTGGTCTGACACCAATTTCCACGCCGGAAGAAGACCTGAAAAAAATTCTTGAAAAATAAATGGCACGTCTAAAGCCCGGATATTCATCCGGGTTTCAGGCTGTTAAAGAAGTGGCGGAGGCCGAGACTGCGCCTTTTATCCAGATAAGAAAAAAGTTCAAGCGCTGCGGTAAAAGGCGGGGAATCATGCCTCTTTACCGGAAACGCCGGACACAGGAGAGATCAAAGGTCATCTTTATTGAAGAAGATACAAGTGTTAATGCAGTGCCCGCAGAGCACTTTTTTCTTCCTTAGGTAAAGGACTCCGTCTCTTGAGGTTTTTGACACACTAAAGCCCGGATATTCATCCGGGTTTTCTTTTATGAGTTCGCAATGTCATGACATATGGACATTTTATAAAAAATGCGCTATACTAGATGGTAATGACATAAGAAAGGCTATTATAATATGGGATTATTTGATCATCAACTCGATAAAAATATACCGGTGCCGCTCTATTACCAGCTTAAAACGTTGCTGGAGGAGTATATTGAAAAGGAACATACCAGTTACGAAGAACCTATTCCAACGGAAATGGAGATCAGTGAGGCTTTTGGAATCAGCCGTCCAACGGTACGCCAGGCGATCAACTCGCTGGTGGTAGAGGGAAGGCTTTACCGCAAAAAGAGCAAAGGCACCTTTGTGACCCGGCCTAAGATTCACCAGAATTTTCTGGAATCGATCCAGAGCTTTAACGAGGAAATGGAGGAAAAAGGGCTGACGCCTAAAACTGAAGTGCTCGGCCTGGTGGTAGTGGCCTGTGACGAAGAGGTGGGGCGTGCCCTGCAGCTTGAGGTGGGGACAGAGGTCGTACGGCTTGAGCGCCTGCGCTACGCCAATGACGAGCCCATTGTCCATGTGGTCAGCCATCTGCCGCACAGCCTGTGCAATGAAATGCTGGAAAAGGATTTTACCAGGGTTTCCATGTATCATGTGATGGAGACCGAGCTGGGGTTGACCATTGATTATGCCACCAGGCGACTTGAAGCCATACTGGCGGACAGCTCTACGGCTAAAACCCTGGGCATCAGCAAAGGCTCCGCGATCCAGTATATTCAGACCATCGCCTACTTGACCGACGAGACGCCGGTAGAGTACTCCAAGGCCCATTACCGCGGGGACAGGAGCCATTTTACGTTTAGATTAAAACGCAATTAACCTTAAAAAGACCAGCATTCGCTGGTTTTTTCTTTTTTGCTCTTGACAGTTATACAATAGGATGTTATTATGTAAATACATAAGAACAATAAATGAAGTGAGGATTTACATGAAAACACTAACTGTTAAAGAACTGGCAGGCTATTTTGATCATACACTCTTAAAGGCCTTTGTCACGGATGAGGATTTTAAGAAGCTGTGTGATGATGCCGACAAGTACGGCTTTAAGATGGTTGCCATCAACTCGGCTCCGGTAGCGCTGTGTAAGGAGTACCTGAAGGATTCACCTGTGCACGTGGGCGCAGCCATCAGTTTCCCCCTTGGACAGACAACCATTGAAGCCAAGGTTTTTGAGACTAAAAATGCCATTGAAAACGGCGCGGACGAAATTGATTATGTCATCAATATCGTGGAGCTGAAAAATAAGAATTATGATTATATTAAACGTGAAATGGAAGCCATTGTGGCAGTCTGCCGTGAAAACGACGTGCTGTCAAAGGTTATTTTTGAAAACTGCTATCTGACAAAGGACGAAATTGCAAAGGTAGCCGAGATCGCCAGAGAAGTGAAGCCGGATTTTATCAAGACTTCAACAGGCTTTGGTACAGGCGGAGCGACCGTGGAGGATGTAAAGCTCATGAAATCCATTGTCGGTGACGACGTGAAGGTCAAGGCCGCTGGCGGTATCCGCGATCTTGAAACCTGCCTGGCAATGATCGAAGCCGGCGCAGAAAGAATCGGCAGCAGCAGCAGTATTGAAATTACAGAAGCTTACGCAAAAACATTATAACAATCATTTTTGAGGAGAGGTTAAAATGAAAAAATATTTACTGGCACACGATTTGGGAACATCTGGAAACAAGGCGACTCTGTACAGCACAGAAGGGGAACTGGTCAAAAGCTGTGTTCACAGCTATGACATGCTTGTCAGCAATAACAACTGGGTTGAACAGCGTCCGGAGGATTTTTGGAACGCTGTCTGCGTATCCACAAAAGAGTTAGTGCAGGACATCGACGTGAACGACATTGCCGCCATATCCTTCAGTGGCCAGATGATGGGGTGCATCTGTGTGGATAAAGAGGGCAAGGCGCTTAGAAACGCTTTGATCTGGGCAGATATGCGCGCTACTAAAGAAGAAGAAATGATCCGTGAGCGCATCAGCGAGGAAGATTTTTATCATCTCACAGGCCATAAGATCAGCCCGTCCTACGGCGGACAGAAGCTGATGTGGGTTAAAAATAACGAGCCTGAAATTTATGAAAACACCTATAAAATGCTCAACTGCAAGGATTATATCATTCTAAAGCTTACCGGTGAATTCGTCACGGAGTATACGGACGCCTCCTCTACCAACCTGTTGGATTTAAACAAGCTGGAATGGTCTGACCGCCTTTTGGAAGTCATGGGGATCGACCGTGAAAAAATGCCGGCACTGTTAAAATCCACAGACATTGCGGGGACCGTCACAGATGAAGCGGCAAAAGCCTGCGGACTGGTTTCTGGAATCCCTGTTGTCTGCGGCGGTGGCGATGGTGTCTGCGCGGCCGTTGGCACTGGCTGTACCAAGGAAGGCATTGCCCACAGCTGTATGGGTACATCCTCATGGATTTCCATCACCACAGAAAACCCAATCTACGATGAAGAAATGCGCACCTTTACCTGGGCGCACATTGTGCCGGGCTATGTACTGCCAACTGGGACCATGCAGTGCGGCGGCGGCTCCTACAGCTGGTTTACAAAGGAGCTGTGCAAGTACGAAAGCCTGCTGGGCGAACAGCAGGGGATCAGCAAATATGACCTTCTGGAACAGGAAATTAACGATTCTAAGCCAGGAGCCAATGGACTGCTGTTCTTACCTTACCTGATCGGCGAGAGAAGCCCGCGCTGGAATCCAAAGGCAAAGGGCGCCTTTATCGGTCTTAAAATGGAAACCGAAAAGAAGGATATGGTGCGCGCGGTGCAGGAAGGCGTTGCCTTTAACCTGGGCGTGGTCATGGATGTTTTCAAGGGTAAGGGCGTTGCGATTGACGACATGATCGTCATTGGCGGCGGCGCACAGAGCGATGCATGGCTCCAGATTTTAGCGGATGTTTACAACATCAATATCCAGAAACCAAACTACCTGGAAGAGGCGACCTCCATGGGTGCAGCCATTACAGCAGGTGTGGGCGTCGGCGTCTTTGAAAACTTTGACGTCATTGACAAGTTCCTGAAGATTGAAGAGACAAAGACACCAAATACAGATAATCAGCCGGTTTACAGTGCCATGAAGCCAATTTTTGACGAAGCTTATTTTGCGCTGACCGGGGTCTTTGACAAGCTTTCTGAATTTACGAAATAAATAAAGAGAAATATAAAGCAGCACATAGGCAAAGCCGTGCTGCTTTTTTGTGTGTGGAGAAGTGATACCGCTTGCATTTGGGGTAAATTCGCGGTAAACTGGTAGAGTATAATAAGGATTGGAGTAAAGAAAATGGCAGTAGATAAGGTAAAGGCATATTTTAAACAGTACGGTATGGAAGATCAGGTTAAGGAGCTGACAGCTTCAACTGCGACCGTTGAGCTGGCCGCAGAGGCTGTAGGTGTGATCCCTGCCCGAATCGCAAAAACACTGTCCTTTAAACGATATGACGAGTGCGTTCTCGTTGTGGCAGCAGGCGACACAAAAATTGATAATCGAAAATTCAAGGATGAGTTTGGCGTAAAAGCAAAAATGCTGTCGCCGGATGAGGTTTTGGAATTTACAGGCCACGCAGTTGGCGGTGTATGCCCCTTTGGCATTGAAAACCCGGATGTGGAGGTCTATCTGGATGACTCTCTCAAGCGCTTCGATACAGTATTTCCGGCCGCTGGCAGCAGCAATTCCATGATCGAGCTTTCCTGTGACGACCTGTTTCAGTATTCCGGCGCACTGAGCTGGGTGGATGTGTGCAGGCTTAAGGAGTGAGCATGAAAGAAAATAAATACGATGATGATGTGTTTTTTAAAAAATACAGCGAAATGAACCGCTCCCGTCAGGGCTTGGCAGGCGCAGGGGAATGGTCTGAGCTGCAAAAGCTTTTGCCGGATTTCAAGGATAAGCGTGTGCTGGACTTAGGCTGCGGCTATGGCTGGCACTGCCTGTATGCCGCAGAGCACGGCGCGGCCAGCGTGCTGGGCGTGGACATCTCTGAGAAGATGCTGAATACAGCGAGGGAAAAGAACAGCCACGAGCGAATCTGCTACAGACAGTGTGCCATGGAGGATCTGGATTTTGCAGAAAATTCCTTTGATGTGGTGCTCAGCTCGCTGGCGTTTCATTATATACAGGATTTTTCTGCACTGGCGGAGAAAATAAGCCGTTTTACTGCCCCGGGCGGCGATTTTATCTTTTCGGTGGAGCACCCGGTCTTTACCGCTTACGGCACGCAGGACTGGTATTATGATGACGCGGGTGAAATTTTACATTTTCCGGTAGACAATTATTATTATGAAGGTAAGAGGAAGGCTGTTTTTCTGGGGGAAGAGGTGACCAAATACCATCGGACACTCACCACCTATCTCGATACATTGCTGCAAAATGGCTTTGAGCTGCAGCACATTGTCGAACCCCAGCCTCCGGTGGAAATGCTTGATTTGCCGGGTATGAAGGATGAAATGCGGCGCCCTATGATGCTGTTGGTGTCCGCTAAAAGAAATAAAAAGCTCTGATATAGTAAAACCTGAGGGTTTTGAAAAAGAAAGGGGCAATAGCTATGATAACAATCGTACCGCTTTTATTGCTGCTGTGGTATATTTTGACTTTGGCGGCGGGATGGAAGATGTTCGAGAAGGCCGGCGAGCCGGGATGGAAATCTTTTATTCCTTTCTACAATGAGTACACGGTGTACAAATTTTCGTGGAATACAATGATTTTCTGGATCAATTTTATTTGTGTGGTGCTGAGCAGACTGCTCGGCAATAGCGATATGGGCCTCCTCATCTTAATTGCCGGTGTGCTGAACCTTCTGTCAGCCGTTCTTTATGTTGGCATCAGCTATAAGCTGGCGCAGTCCTTTGGACAGGACGTGGCCTTTACCATTGGTCTGATCATACTGCGGCCTGTCTTTATTCTGGTGCTTGGCTTCGGAAGTGCGGATTATATTGGCCCGGAAGGAAGCCGTTCTTTACATTGATTTGGGCAAATGCCCAAAAAGTAGTTAACAAAAGCTGAAAGATATGTTATAATAAGGCTCAAATGAGTTTAACCATTGCCGTCAGGAAGCTCTTTCTGACGGCGATGTCATTTTATAAGATTTTTGTTTGAAGGAGTGAATGAAATGGTTGATGAAGAAAACTGCACCCATGACTGCAGCACCTGCGGATCAGACTGTGCTGACCGTGAGGGCGGTGCACCGGACTTTATGGTCAAGGCGCATCCCTGGAGTCAGGTTAAAAAAGTAATTGGCGTTGTCAGCGGCAAGGGCGGCGTTGGTAAATCCCTCGTAACCTCCACACTGGCGGTACTGCTCAGACGTAAAGGATTATCTACCGGCATTCTGGATGCCGATATCACAGGCCCGTCCATCCCCAAGGCTTTTGGAATTACCCAGAAGGCTCAGGGAAGCGACAAGGGCATTTATCCGGTTAAGACAAAAACCGGCATTGATTTAATGTCCATGAACCTGCTTTTGGAAAACGACACCGATCCTGTTGTCTGGAGAGGCCCGGTAATCGCCGGCGCGGTAAAGCAGTTCTGGAGTGATGTTATCTGGGAATACGAAGACTATCTGTTTGTGGATATGCCGCCGGGAACCGGCGATGTGCCGCTCACGGTATTCCAGTCACTGCCTGTCAATGGGATTATCATTGTGACCTCTCCTCAGGAGCTGGTATCCATGATCGTTGAAAAGGCTGTAAACATGGCAAACATGATGGACATTCCTATTTTAGGCGTTGTTGAAAACATGAGCTATGTGGAATGCCCGGACTGTGGTAAAAAGATTGCTGTTTTTGGCGAAAGCCATATTGACGAAGTCGCAGCGGAAAAGGGCCTGAAGGTTCTGGCCAAGCTGCCAATCGACCCGGAAACCGCCTCACTGGTGGATGCCGGCAAAATCGAAGACTTTAAGGGAGACTGGCTGGACGGCGCCGCAGACGTTGTCGCCGCTTTATAAAAACATCTGAACAACGGGGCCTGAGGGTCTCGTTGTTTTTCTCTATCCTAAAAAATGCGGAGGGCATATGAAAAAAACACTTGAAAGCGCCTTTGTCACCACCCTTCCGGTCCTGTTTGGCTATCTGTTTACCGGCATTGCCTTTGGTCTGCTTTTAAGCAAGGCCGGCTACGGCGTGCTGTGGGCAGCGCTCATCAGCACGGTGGTATACGCAGGCTCCATGCAGTTTGTACTGGTAACCTTTTTTGACGGCGGGCTGAGCCTGTTCACCATCGCCATGATGACTTTTGCCATCAATATCCGCCATTCCTTTTACGGGCTGTCCTTTATTCAGAAGTTCAAGGAAATGGGGAAAAAACGCCTGTACATGATCTTTTCATTGACCGACGAAACCTATTCACTGCTTTGCTCGGCAAAGACACCGGAGGGGGTGGATGAAAAGCGGTATTACATGGCCATCGCTCTGATGGACCAGATTTACTGGATTATCGGCAGTGTGCTTGGCTCGGCGGCTGGCGCGCTCATTACCTTTGACACCACAGGGATCGACTTTGCCATGACAGCCCTGTTCATTGTTATTTTTGTTGAGCAGTGGCTGGAGGCAAAAAACCATCTTCCTGCCCTGGTCGGCCTGGCAGCTGGGATCATCTGCCTTTTGATCTTTGGCCCTGGCAATTTTATTCTGCCTTCTCTTTTGAGCTCGGTGCTTTTGCTGATGCTGCTTAAGGCGCGGCTGGACGTAACAGAGGAAGCCGATAAGGCAGATAAAGAACAGGAGGGTGTGCAATGATTGGAACTTCACAGGCTTTTTTGATTGTGGCGGTGGTGGCGGTCTGTACCTTTATCACCAGAGTGCTGCCCTTTGCGCTTTTTGGGCGTAAGGACCCGCCAGAGTGGGTGCTGTACCTTGGAAGGATTCTGCCGCCGGCAGTCATTGCGATTCTTGTGGTGTACTGTTACCGCAACGTCGCCCTGAACGCGTGGCCCTTTGGGCTGCCCGAGTTTATTGCCATGGCAGCTGTGGTGGCACTGCATGTCTGGAAGCGGAACAATCTTATCAGCATCGGTGTGGGAACCATATTGTATATGGTTTTAATTCAGGTTGTTTTTGTATAATAAGAAAAACAGCGATAAGGGGTAGAATAAATGAGAAAATTTGTCGAATTTAACGATGTATATAAACGCTATAAAATGGGCGAGGTGACCATCAACGCTGCCAATGGCATTTCATTTGGCATCGAGGAAGGTGAGTTCGCCATTGTGGTTGGTCCCAGCGGCGCCGGAAAGACAACCGTACTCAACATATTGGGCGGTATGTCCGGGTGTGATGAGGGCCAGGTGTTTGTGGGCGATAAGGAGGTCTCAGCGCTGAACGCCAGAGAGCTGGCAACCTACAGGCGCTATGATACCGGCTTTGTCTTTCAGTTTTATAACCTGATCCAGAATCTGACGGCTGTGGAAAATGTTGAGCTGGCAACACAGATCTGCAAAGACCCTATGGACGCGCGCGAAACGCTGGCGAGCGTTGGACTTGAGGATCGTATGGATAACTTTCCATCTCAGCTGTCCGGCGGGGAACAGCAGCGTGTGGCCATTGCGAGGGCACTGGCAAAGCGGCCAAAGCTGCTGCTCTGTGACGAGCCCACTGGCGCCCTGGATTACAGCACCGGTAAAAATATTCTGAAGCTTTTGCAGGATACCTGCCGGCGGGAAAAAATGACCGTTGCCCTTATTACACATAACCAGGCCATCACCCCCATGGCAGACCGGGTTATTAAGATGAAGAACGGCAAGGTTGAGGACATGTACCTGAACGCTGAGCCCATGTCGGTGGAACGCATCGAGTGGTAAAAAAACAAGGTACGTCGAAACGACGTACCTTGTTGGAGAAGTCAATGAATATAGAGACAGAACAAATCCGAAGGCATCGGCTGAGGGCACACCATCTGGATAAAAAACAGCCTATGACAGGCCTGACGGCAGCAGCCGGCGCCTGCGGTTTTCAAAACTCTCCGCCCGGCGCGTGGGAAACAGCTTTATTTAACAGGCTGGAGGGATGCACACTGCAGACTGCACAAAACGCGCTGTACCTGGAAAAAAGTCTGATACAGGCCTGGAGCTTCCGCGGCGCGCCTGTTGTCTTTCCAGCGGAGCAAAGCGCAGTCTTTCTGACCGCTCTGAGAGCACAGGAGGGGGAGTCGCCTTGGATCTATACCCGCGGCATCACAGCCGCCCTTGATTTTTTGCAGATGTCCTTTGAGGATTTATTAGAACGGACAGAGAAAGCCGCAGGGCACCTGGACGACTGTGTTATCAAAAGCAAGGACGTTCTGGACAGAACACTGGCAGAAATCATCGAGAAGGAATTGCCCGAGGAAAAACGAAAGCTCTGGCGCGCGCCGTCCATGTATGGCAGCCCTGACCGGCAGACTGTTGGGGGAGCGGCAGTTTCTTTCCTGCTGCGCCCCTGTTCCTTTGCGTCACTGGTGGTCTTTGGCAAGCGGCAGGGGAACAGTCCAAACTTTACTTCATTCAAAAGATGGACAGGCGGCCTGCCAGAAAAAACGCCGGATGCTGAAAAAGCCCTGGTGCGTAAATTTCTGCACTGCTACGGGCCATCAACCAAGGAAGGCCTGATGGCCTGGCTGGGCTGTTCCCCAAGACAGGCAAAGCGCCTGTGGCATACCATCTCGGATGAAATGGAACCGGTTATGGTGGAGAAAAAAACCGCCAGCATGCTGACGATGGATATGGAAAGTCTGCTGAGTTCAGAAAAGAGCGATGACCGGCTGATTTTACTGGGTCCGCACGATCCTTATCTCGATATTAAGGACAGAGCAGTGCTTTTAGAGGATAGGGCCCTTCAGAAGCTGGTATGGAAAACCGTTGGAAATCCGGGTGTTGTCCTGAAGAATGGCCGGGCAGCCGGTATATGGAAAGCAAAAACACAGAAGGACAACGTGGAGATTTCAATACGTTTGTTTGAGGCCTTTCAGGCTGCAGAAAAGAAGGCAATCGAGAGGCTGGCTGGTGAATACGCAGACTTTCGAGGACTTGAATTGAAAAATTTTTATATAGAATAAAGCGGACAGGCAAAAGAGGTACGTCGAAACGACGCCCCTCTTTTTTTAATCTTCCTCTGTATTCTTAATGTCGATGGCTTTTTGTACCTCAGTCACAAAATCCTCAATAAAGCTCATATGGGTGAGCATGGCGCGGGCGGCGGCATCGGGGTCGTGCTTACGGATATTGGCGACGATGTCGCGGTGCTGTTTGTTGATGGCCGAAGCGCTCACCTCCTCCATGAGGATAAGGGTGCGCATGTCCTTGATCAGCTCTTCGATCAGGGTAGAGGCTGAGTTTAAGACATCCTTGATGAGCTTGTTGCGGGAGTACAGTGCAATGGAGTCATGGAGCTTTTTATCCAGCTCAGCACTTTTAGCTTCGTTTGGCTCACTTTCGATGGCAGCGCAGATTTCCTCCAGGCGAAGGATATCCTCCCTGGTGGCATGGAGGGCAGCCAGCTTGGCAGCCTCGGTTTCCAGAGAGCGCCTGAGCTCGTGGATTTCTGTGACTTTTCCGTCGTTCAGCCAGAACATAATGGATAAGGGCTGGGTGAGGGTGTTGTCAAAATCCTCGGTGATAAAGTTGCCCTCGCCCTGGCGGCAGTGTACCAGGCCGATCATCTCCAGAGCGCGGATGGCCTCCCGCACAGTTGCGCGGGAAACACCCAGCTGCTCGGACAGCTGGCGTTCGGAGGGGAGGCGGTCGCCACTCTTTAACTGCTTTGTGACGATGTTATTTTTTATCTGCTCTAAAATCTGCAAATATATTTTTTTCTGTGGTATCTCAGTATACATCATTCATTCTCCTAAGTTTATCAACTTATTCTATCATAGGAGTAATTATTTTACAAATATTAAAAGAAAATAAAAACGCCTGAAAACGGCTAAATCATGCGGATTTTTGTGATTTTATTTCGTAAAAACAAAAGATTGTTAAAAAATAAACATGAAAACGAGTAAAAAAGTCTTGACATTCCTTTACAAAGATTCTATAATGAAATCAACTTAAGTGGTCAGACCACTTACCATTGAAAGTTTAAAAAGGAGTAATTAAGGAGTCATTATGAAAACTTTAGTGTGTATCAAACAGGTACCGGGTACTTCCAATGTCGAAGTCGATCCGGAAACAGGTGTATTAATCCGTGATGGTATTGAATCAAAAATGAATCCCTATGATTTGTACGCTTTGGAAGCAGCGCTGCGTCTGCGTGAAGACCTTGGGGGGACAATCACCACATTGTCCATGGGACCCATGCAGACAAAGGAAGTGATTTATGAATCCTTCTACATGGGCGCCGATGACGGCTGCCTCTTGTCAGACCGTAAATTCGGCGGCGCCGATGTGGTAGCCACCAGCTATACACTGGCCCAGGGAGCCAAGAAGCTGGGCGATTTTGACCTGATCATCTGCGGTAAGCAGACAACCGACGGCGACACCGCACAGGTTGGCCCGGAAATGGCAGAGTTCCTGAGTATCCCGCATGTTACCAACGTTGGTAAAATACTACAGGCCGATGAAAAGGGCCTGACGGTTCAGATGAACATGGAAGACACGGTTGAGATCCAGCATGTGCCGTATCCCTGCCTGATCACCGTTGACAAAGACATTTATACACCAAGACTGCCCTCCTACAAGCGCAAGCTTGATCTTGAAAAAACACAGGAAATCAAGGTTCTGACCCTTAAAGATATGTATGACACCGATGAAAAGAACTATGGCTTGAACGGCTCCGCCACCCAGGTTGAACGAATTTTCCCACCGGAAAGCAATGTGGAAAAAACAACCTATGAGGGTGCTGGAAAAGAAGTTGCCCAGGCGCTGTATGGCATTTTGGCTGAAAAGAAATACGTATAAAAGGGGAGAGATAAAATGGCTGGAATTAAAGTAATCAATGAAAACTGCGGACAGGAGATTTTTGATCAGTTTAATGAAATATGTCCCTTCGGCGCCTTTACTTTTGAAAATAACAAGATGGAAGTAAGCGCTGCCTGTAAAATGTGTAAGCTGTGCCTGAAAAAAGGCCCTGAAGGCTATGTAGAGCTGGAAGAGGATGAAAAGGAAGAGATTGACAAAAGCAAATACCGCGGCGTCACCGTCTATGTAGATCATGTGGAAGGCAAGATTCATCCGGTAACCCTGGAGCTGATCGGAAAAGCCAAGGAGCTGGCTTCTGTCATCGACCATCCGGTATATGCCCTGTTCATCGGCCATAATATCGGTGAAAAGGCCAAAGAGCTGTTACACTATGGTGTTGATAAGGTTTTTGTGTACGACGACGCCCGGCTGGCCCATTTTTCCATCGAGCCGTACACCAATGCTTTTGAGGACTTCATCCGCAAGGAAAACCCATCCTCCATCCTGGTGGGCGCTACCAACGTTGGCCGTTCGCTGGCCCCGCGTGTCGCGGCCCGCTTCCGCACGGGCTTAACCGCAGACTGTACCATCCTGGAAATGAAGGAAAATACCGATTTGGTCCAGATAAGACCTGCTTTCGGCGGGAACATCATGGCTCAGATCGTCACCGAAAACAACCGCCCGCAGTTCTGCACAGTGCGCTACAAGATTTTCTCAGCGCCAGAACGCTCTGAAGAGGCCAAGGGTGAGATTGTGAATATGGCATTAGAAGAAAAACGTTTTGCCTCAGCCATCGAGGTTCTTGAAATCATCAAGAAGGAAAAAGGCTTTGACATCTCCGAGGCCGATGTCATCGTCGCGGTTGGCCGTGGGGTCAAGAGTGAAAAAGACCTGCCGATGGTGCAGGAATTCGCTGACGCCATCGGCGCGAAAATGGCCTGTACCCGCCCGAACATTGAAAACGGCTGGTTTGACCCGCGCCTGCAGATCGGCCTGAGCGGTCGTACCGTTAAGCCTAAGCTGATTATCGCAGTGGGTGTGTCCGGCTCAGTCCAGTTCGCCGCTGGTATGCAGAACTCCGAATACATTGTGGCCATTAATAATGATAAGAACGCATCCATCTTTAATATTGCCCACTGTGGTATTGTCGGGGATTTGTACGAAGTCATCCCTGAGCTGATGGAAGAAATACGAAACAATAAAAATGTGAACGAAACCCTGGAAAGTGAGGCTGTATAACCATGGATTACAAAAAAGTTGATGAAAAGGACGTTGAATATTTAAGAACCCTGGTGGACGCGGACCGCATCCTGGTAGGGGATGAAATCTCTGAGGATTACAGCCATGACGAGCTGGGCACTGTCGCCAATTATCCGGAAGTGCTGATGCGCGTGCTCTCCACCGAGGAGGTTTCCGCCATCATGAAATATGCTTATGAACAGAATATTCCTGTGGTGGTCAGAGGCTCCGGCACTGGTCTGGTGGGCGCGTGCGTGCCGATCTATGGCGGCATCATGCTGGAAACCACACTGATGAACCATATCCTTGAGCTGGATACTGAAAACCTGACAGTGACCGTCGAACCCGGCGTTCTGCTCATGGAGCTTTCCAAATTTGTGGAAGAAAACGACCTGTTCTACCCACCGGACCCAGGTGAAAAATCAGCGACCATCGCGGGCAATATCTCCACCAACGCCGGCGGTATGCGCGCGGTAAAATACGGCGTCACCCGTGATTATGTCCGCGGGCTTACGGTGGTCATGCCAAATGGGGAAGTGCTGGAGCTTGGCGGCAAGATTGTTAAAAACAGCTCTGGCTACAGCTTGAAGGATCTGGTCATCGGCTCTGAGGGAACCCTGTGTGTGATTACCAGGGCTGTGCTCAAGCTGCTGCCCCTGCCTAAAAAAACCCTGAGCCTTCTGGTGCCCTTCGATACCTTTACAGAAGCGGCTGCCGTAGTGCCAAAGATCATCAAATCCAAGGCTATTCCAACAGCCATTGAGTTCATGGAACGCCAGACCATTCTCTTTGCCGAAGACTTCCTGGGCAAGAAATTCCCGGATACCAAGAGCAATGCCTACATCCTGCTTACTTTTGACGGCAACACCAAAGAACAGGTGGAAGCAGAGTACGAAGTGGTGGCAGACCTCTGTCTGAGTGAAGGGGCAAAGGATGTATATATTGTCGATACTGACGAGCGTAAGGACTCTGTCTGGAGCGCCCGCGGCGCTTTCCTGGAAGCCATCAAGGCATCTACCACTGAAATGGACGAATGTGACGTGGTGGTTCCGAGAAACCGTGTGGCAGAATTTATCAACTACACCCACGACCTTGAAAAGGAACTGAATATCCGAATCCCGAGCTTTGGCCATGCCGGCGACGGCAACCTGCACCTCTACATCTGCCGTGATGAGCTGGGCCAGAAGGAATGGGAAGAAATGCTGGATACTGCCATGGATAAGCTCTATGCTAAATCCCTTGAGTTTGACGGGCTTGTCTCGGGCGAGCACGGCATCGGCTATGCCAAACGAAAATACCTCTTTAACGATTATGGCGAATATGAAATGGGTCTGATGGACGGCATCAAGCATGCCTTTGACCCGAAGAATATTCTGAACCCTAAAAAAGTCTGCCAGATGTAAGGGGGTATGGAGATGGACAACATTTATGTTCTTTTCATATTGGCGCTCATCCCCATCATTTGGTTAATTGTTTCACTGGGTGTGATGAAAATACCAGGGCATAAGGCCTGTCCCGTGGCCCTGGTGATCACTCTGGTTCTCAGTATAATTGTCTGGAAAATGCCGGCGCTTGACAGCTTTACCGGTGCCCTTGAGGGCATCGTCATGGGGCTTTGGCCCATTGTCTACATCATCATTGCGGCGGTGTTTACCTACAACCTTACCACTTATTCGGGAAGTATGGAAACCATTAAAAACATGATGACCGGCGTATCCTCAGATAAACGCATCCTCGTACTCATACTGGCCTGGGGCTTCGGCGGCTTTCTGGAAGCCATTGCAGGCTTTGGCACTGCGGTGGCCATCCCTGCCGGCATTATGGCATCCCTTGGCTTTAACCCGGTCTCGGCAGCGGTCATGTGCCTGATTGCGAATACCACGCCGACTGCCTTTGGGGCCATCGGCCTGCCAGTCACCACGCTGGCCCAGGTAACAGACCTGAACGTTATGCAGCTGTCCTATACGGTTTCCATTCAGCTTTTTGTGCTCATACTCATCATCCCGTTTGTGCTGGTCATGCTTACCGGCGGGGGATTCAAGGCCATTAAGGGTGTGTTCGGCATCACGCTGATCTCCGGCCTGTCCTTTGCGGTTCCTCAGATTTTTGTGGCGAAGTTCCTTGGAGCAGAGCTTCCTGCCATTGTGGGATCGCTGATCTGTATGGGCGTGACCGTACTGGTCGCCAAAAAATTCTATAACAGAGAAGAAGCTGCCGGGGCTGTGAAGGTCCCCCTGAAAACTGCCTTCATGGCCTGGCTGCCCTTTATTCTGGTTTTTGTTTTTATCATTCTCTGCTCATCGCTGTTCCCGTTTATCAGTGAGCCGCTGGGCAGCATTAAAACTTCAATCCCCATTTATACCGGAGAGGGCGCGAAGCCCTACACCTTTGCATGGATCGCCTGTCCGGGAACCCTGATCATCCTCGCCACCTATCTGGGCGGCCTGCTGCAGGGGTTAAAATTCAGAGAAATTTCCGTTGTGTTTGGTAAAACCATCAAGCAGATGGGAAAGACAGCAATCACAGTTTGTTCCATTGTAGGCCTGGCCAAGGTTATGGGCTACAGCGGAATGATTACTTCCATCGCCATGGTACTGGTGGCCGTGACAGGCAGTTTTTATCCCCTTATCGCGCCCATCATCGGTGCGCTCGGTACCTTTGTGACAGGGAGTGATACCTCAGCCAATGTCCTTTTCGGCGAGCTGCAGGTACAGGCTGCGGGTTCCATTGGGGCAGACCCATTCTGGATCGCGGCAGCCAATATGGCTGGCGCCACAGCCGGAAAAATGATTTCACCCCAGAGTATCGCTGTTGCTACAGCGGCCACTGGGTTAATTGGTCAGGAGGGCAAGATCCTAACCTCGACCATGAAGTTCTGCGCGGTGTATGTCGTGATTATCGGCATCGTAGTATTCTTCGGAGGCCCACTCTTAGGCTTCTGATAAAATCGTATGACAAATTTTACCTGAGAGAAGGAACCGTCAAGCGCAACTGACGGTTCCTTTTCTTTTTAGAACTTTTTAATGCGGCGCCCCAGATTTTAATCCCATCTTTACAGAGAAGACCCTATAATAAGAAACAACAAAAATCTTATCAAAGTGAGGAAGTATCAAGTTGAAAACAAGCGTGAAGAAAACAGCTGTCATTGTGGGGTGCAGCCAGATGGGCGCCCGCCTGGCAATGTCTTTATCGGACAAAGGCTATAAGGTTGTGATCATGGACAAGGATTACCACGCCTTTGAAAGGATTGACCGGCATTTTCTGGGAACAGAGTTCCTGGGCGATGGCCAGGATCTGGCAGCGCTTCGTTCTTTAGGGGTTGACAATATTAAGCTTTTCGTGGCCGCGACCGGAAACGATGCCGACAACCTTACCCTGTCACGCAAGGCCGAAAAGCTTTATCACCTGGGCCGCGTCTACGCAAGGCTGAGTGGAAACCAGAGCCGTGAACAGCTGAAACGCTGTTCCGCAGACCATGCTTCGGCAATATAGCCCAGTGGACGATAAGAGGAAAAATCATGAAAGCTAAAATTTTTAAGGGGGCAGCCACCGCGCTGGTAACCCCGATGAAGCCCGACGGGTCCATTTCCTACGAGACCCTGTCAGGACTGATCGACTACCAGCTTAAGCACCATGCCGACGCGGTGGTTATCGGCGGCACCACGGGTGAGTCCGCGTCTCTTTCGGAAAGGGAACTGCTTGAACTGACGGCATTTACCGTTAAGGCGGTAAGAGGGCATATCCCTGTCATTGCCAATATGGGCAGCAACAATACTGCCCACAGCGTGGAGCTGGCCGGCAAAATGGAAAAGCTCGGAGCCGATGCTCTGCTTTCGGTAACACCCTACTACAACAAGGCGTCACAGCAGGGACTTTACGAGCATTTTAAGGCAGGGGCCGCGGCTACCGGACTGCCCATCATTCTCTACAATGTGCCCTCCCGCACTGGCGTCAATATCGCTGTGGATACCTATAAGCGTTTGTCTGAGATTGACAACATTGCCGCGGTCAAAGAAGCCAGCGGCAATTTCAGCCAGATGGCGCAGATCGCTGCTGAGTGCGGCGATGCCCTGGACATTTATTCCGGCAATGACGACCAGATTGTCCCGGCGCTGGCGCTGGGGGCTGCGGGCGTCATCTCGGTGCTGTCCAACCTGATCCCCGGCCAGGTTCATCAGATCTGCGCCAGCTATTTTGAGGGTAATGTGGGTAAAAGCCGTTATTTCCAGCTTTACTATCTGGAGCTGGCAGAGGCGCTGTTTTCAGACATCAATCCCATTCCGGTCAAGCAGGCCTTGAACTTTATGGGGCTGGATGTGGGAGGCTGCCGTCTGCCGCTGTGCGACATGGCCCCCGCCGAGGCGGCCAGGCTGCTAAAGTGCATACAGAAGTATGGGCTCTGCCGCTTTCCGGAAAGGCCAAAAGAAAAGCGCTTCCATGGGAATCGGCGTTTATCCCTGATATCTGATGTGTTTTAAAAACGAGCGCTCCGGGGTATAATAGAGGCATTAAATAATGCCAAACCGGAGGATAAAACAATGAACGCAATAGATGGCTACATCGACCAGTTTACAGGTGATAAGCGAAAAAAGCTGGAGGAAATCCGCGCGCTCATCAGAGAGAACGCGCCAGAGGCCAGTGAAAAAATCAGCTGGAATATGCCTACTTTTTTCCTGAACGGTAACCTGGTGCACTTTGCCATGAACAAAGCGCACCTTGGCTTTTATCCCACACCCAGCGGGATAGAGCACTTTGAGAAAGAGCTGAAGGACTACCGGCATTCCAAGGGAGCGATCCAGTTTCCGCTGGACAAACCCTTACCAAAGGATCTGATCGCAGCGATTGTCCAGTTCAGGGTAGCGGAAAACACAAAGAAAAAATAAGATAAAAAACGCCCGCTGCTGTGAAGGCAGCGGGCGTTTTTAACGTTTGTAGATATATTTTTAATGGGGTTGGTGTGCTGGGAACCAATTGAAAAAGACTCGTAGACTATTCATGGTCTGCGAGTCTTTTTGACTTCCAAATTCTTTTATAATTTAACTGCGTTACCTATTATAACATTGCCTAATGAAAAAAGCATCAACTTTTTTATAAAAAATTAAATATTTTTCTTCAAAGGCAATTTACAACTATATTTTACCAATAAATCAAATTTTCGTCAAACAAATCTTCCTAATTATATAAGAGTGAATTTGGTCTGAAGTCTGGTCAAAAACATACGAAAAATGGCTGATTTACTTGATTTTTTCTTTTAGTTTTAAAATTTCTTTCTTAACCACTCTGGTCAGAAAAATGGTCAGGATTGTCTAAAGCTCTCATATCCTCTGGTTTTTCAGGCAACTGCTCGCAGACCATGAATAGTCTGCGAAGAACAGAGGAGTTAAAAATGAAAGCCGGATACGCCATTACGACGTACAAAATACAGCTGAATTACAAGCATTTAGACTGGTTTAAGCAAACCCAGTCTCTCTTTGACGCTGTTCTGGCATTCTACTATAAACTGCTCGAGAAGCAGCCCGAAACCCTCGAACTTTCCAATCAGAATTTACTGCGTTATTTAGAGCTGCAGACAATAAAACAGCGTGATGGCACCAAGCCAGAAATACCGCTGCCCTTTGAAAAAATACCCCTGTATTTTAGACGTGCTGCCATCAACGCAGCCATCAGTATGTACAGAAGTTATATGGGCAAGCTAAAAACCTGGGCAGAAAAACAAATTAAAAATGAAAAGCCAAGCCCGCCAAAGCGCCTGCACATGTCCATGCTCTACTACAAAGGCATGTATAAGGACTTTGACGAGAAAAGCATTCTGCTCAAGCTCTACACTGGCAGAGCCTGGGCCTGGGTTAAGCACCGGTATACCGGCAGACCTTTTCCTGAAAATGCCGAGCTCATGAGTCCGACTGTTGTCATCAAGAAGAAAAAAGTCATGCTCCATATCCCCGTCAAGGAGATCGTGGAGGATGGCAGAACCGCTAAAGCGCGCGTAAAACAGCACGAAAGTTTTGTCGCTGTGGCACTCACCACCTCCGACAGCCTTGCCGTTTGTACCACCATACAAGCTGACGGTCGCGCCAGCCACCCTTATTTCATCAAGGGCGGAAAAGAACTGGCACACCGTAGGAAGCAGCTTCTGGGATATACCAAACGCAGCAGCGCACCAGAGAATGTGAATGGCCGCCCCAACGCAAAATATTATCAAAAAATCACCCGCGTCACCGACCACTATGCCCATGAAGTCTCAAGGAAAATCGTTGACTACGCCGTCCGTCAGAGCGCCAAACTCATTGTCATGCCCGGCTACAGCAATAGCTTCGCCAAAGGCACACTGCCATACCTTAAGACAAACGTCATGGACTTCATCGGTCGTCGGATCATCCGTTACACCAGTTACAAAGCCTGGCAGGCCGGCATTGTCGTCACCTTTAACAGTGTGGGGAATGCCAAAAAAGAATGCTACCATTGCGGCAGCGTGATCTATAAATACAATGCCGAATATCAACCGCCAAGCCAAAACTTTTACGGCGGAAAAAACTTCCGGTGTAAGGAAGGTCATAAGGGCAGCACCGCCCTGAACACTGCCAGAAATATCGGTAAAAGTTTTTATGGGGCTTTTTATGAAAAAGCTGCTTGATGGTCTTGTTTATATAAATAGATGAGTAATGTTTTAATAATGAAATTTTAGTTGTTTAAAACCTGTGGAGAAATGCACAGGTGTGCTTTTCGTCTATAAGGCCAAAAGTACAGGTTTAGCACCGCCTGTTTTTATTTCGCGTCGCATTGTGTTTGGTTTCTATATATAAGTAAGAAACCAAACACAATGCGATGAAAGTAAAGATTAAAGGATCAAATTTTGATCATGAATGCTACGAGTTTTAAATTAAATGATAAATAGTGATGTAATGTAGGGAACGCTGCCTACAGCGTTCCGAAAAGAGGAACTAACATGGAAAAATCCGAAAAAATCTACCTCGCTTCCCCTCACATGGGCGGCGAGGAAATGAAATACATACAGGAAGCCTTTGACACCAACTGGATTGCTCCGCTGGGCAAAAATGTCAATCAGTTTGAAAAAGAAATGGCAGACTATGTAGGCGTTAGGACAGGCGCCGCCCTGTCTGCTGGCACAGCTGCCTTACATCTCGGCTTAAAAGCACTGGGGGTGGGGGAAGGCGACGTGGTCTTCTGCTCCAGCCTGACCTTTTCAGCCAGCGCTAACCCCATTATTTACCTGGGGGCAAAGCCTGTTTTTATTGACAGCGAACCCGAGACCTGGAACATAAGTCCAATTGCTCTTAAAAAAGCCTATGAAAAATATCCTAATCCAAAAGCCGTGATCATTGTGGATTTATACGGCCAGGCCGCCGACTATGAAGAGCTGTCAACCCTCTGTAAAACCCACCACACGCCAATACTGGAAGATGCCGCCGAAGCCTTAGGCGCGACCTATCAAGGACAGAAATGCGGTGCCTTTGGTGACTTGTCTGTTCTGTCCTTTAATGGCAACAAGATTATTACCACCTCCGGCGGGGGTATGCTCCTCGGCAATGACGAAGCGGTCATTCAGAAAGCCCGCTTCTGGTCCACCCAGTCCAGAGAGAATGAACGCCACTATGAGCACAAAGAACTGGGCTACAACTACCGCATGAGCAACATCGTTGCCGGTATCGGAAGAGGACAGCTAAAAGTGCTGGAAGAAAGAGTTGCGAAGAAAAAGCAAATTTTTGAGACCTATCGAGAAGCATTTAAAGAAATCAACGATATTGAAATGATGCCCATTTCCGATAAAGGCAAGCCCAATTATTGGTTAAGCTGTATAACTTTAAAAGAAAATAGCGCAGTCAAACCTTTAGATATCATGTTAGCCTTAGAAAAAGAAAACATCGAATCTCGCCCTATATGGAAGCCCATGCACCTACAGCCCTATTTTAGGAATTATGTTTTCTTCAGCCATTGGGATCAAATGAGTGAACAAAGCATCGCGGAAGATATCTTTAACCGGGGCATCTGCCTGCCAAGTGATACCAAAATGACCGAGACAGACCAGCAGCGTATTATCAAAATTATTAAAGCACTGTTTTAGTCTATAACAAACGTGTAGGGAACGACGCCTTCGGGGTCTGCCCCCGAGACTTGTCGCCTTATGGACAAGTCGAAGTGGGTATCGTTCCGATGAAATACAGAGGTTCAAAATGATCTATCAGAAATATATCAAACGCATACTCGACATCACCCTGTCCGGAGCAACCATCATCGTGCTGTCACCCGTGATGGGCGTCACCGCCATCCTAGTCAGAAAGAAGCTGGGAGGCCCGGTCATTTTCAAACAAAAACGGCCCGGCAAAGATGAAAAAATCTTTACCATGTACAAGTTCAGAACCATGACCGATGAGCGGGACGAAAAAGGTGAACTGTTACCGGATAGTATCAGACTGACCAAGTTTGGAAAGATGCTTAGGAGTACCAGTTTGGATGAATTGCCCGAGCTGTTTAATATTTTTAAAGGCGATATGAGTATTGTTGGGCCAAGGCCTTTATTAGTGCAGTATCTTCCCTTATATAATGAAAAACAACGAAAAAGACACAAAGTAAGACCAGGCCTCTCCGGATTGGCACAAGTCAATGGCAGGAATGCCATCACCTGGGAGCAGAAATTCAATTATGATGTTGAATATGTAAAAAAAGTCAGCTTTGCCCTCGATGTCAGTATTGTCATAAAAACCATGATCAAAGCCTTCAAGCGGGAAGACATCAACGCAGATACAGCGGTAACAATGGAAGTATTCAGAGGAAGTGAAAAAGCCAATGCCTGAGAAAAAAGTTATGATCATCGGAGCCAGCGGCCATGGAAAAGTGATTGCTGATATCATCCATCAATCAGGAGATCAAGTCATGGGCTTTTTAGACGATGATCCGACAAAGAAAGAGATCCACCAGATTCCCGTATTGGGAAAGATAGAAGATACACAGAAATACAAAGACGATTTCTGTTTCATTATCGGAATTGGAGATAATCAAATCCGTAAAAAAATAGCAGAAAGAAATCCAGCATTAAACTACTATACAGCCATTCATCCCACTGCAGTTATCGGAGAGGGTGTCCGTATTGGTAAGGGTACAGCCGTGATGGCGGGTACCGTGATCAATGCCGATGCAAACATTGGTGAACATTGTATCATTAACACTTCGGCGGTCATTGAGCATGAGTGTGTGATTGGAGACTATACCCATATATCGCCACAGGCCTGCTTGTGCGGAAATGTGTATGTGGGTGAGGAATGCCATGTTGGGGCCGGGGCAACAATTATTAATAATCAAATGATTGTTAAAAATACGGTCATCGGTGCGGGATGCGTTGTAGTGACGGATTTACTTGAATCAGGAATTTATATGGGTATGCCTGCAAGTAAATCCAAATATAAAAAAGATATCAAGGAAAAATAAAGTGTGAGAATTCTACAAGTTATTAAAACGAATAATGGAGCCAATTGGGCATTTGAACAAGCTAAATTTCTTTTTGAAAAGTATGGTATAGAAATCATTACTGTGTTGCCCGATGAAAAAGAGGGGATGGCACAAAAATATAAAGAGGCAAAAATGCCAGTGGTTAAAGGTGATTTTTCGTTACCGACAAAGCAGCCTTGGTTACTACGAAAAAGAATTGAAAATATTAAGAAAATTGTCGATTTATATCAACCAGATATTATACATACTCATTTTGTAACAAACATTTTGATGCTAAGAATCGCATTGAAAAGCAGAAACATACCGAGGATTTTTCAAGTGCCTGGGCCATTACATTTAGAAAATTTCTTTTTTAAAAAGGTAGATGTTTGTTTAAGCAACAAAAATGATTTTTGGATAGGTACCTGTAAAAAGACATGTGAAATTTATTTAAAAGAAAATATAAGTAGAGATAAAGTGTTTTTGACCTACTATTCAGGCTATGGCGGAAAAACATGTGATACCTATGAAGAATCAACCAATATCCTCCATAAAGAATTCAATTTATCAAACAATGATATTTTAGTTGGGATGGTGGCGTATTTCTATTCTCCAAAAAGATATTTATTCCAAAAAAGAGGATTGAAAGGTCATGAAGATTTTATTGATGCAATTCGTTTAGTTCGAAAAAAAAATAAAAATGTAAAAGGTATTATTATTGGGAAAGCTTGGGATAATGCAGAATGGTATGAAAAAAAAGTAAAAGATTATGCCAATAAAAAATGTGGAGATGGCATTATTTTTACAGGATTCAGAGACGATATGAAAAAAATATACCGTGAGCTTGATATTGCTATCCATCCATCACATAGTGAGAATTTAGGTGGAGCTGCTGAGAGCTTAGCAGCAGGCGTCCCTACAATAGCCACAGACGTTGGAGGATTTCCAGATATCGTTCTCGATAATCAAACAGGATTGCTGTGTAAAATGAAAAATCCAGAAGATTTAAGTGAAAAAATTAATTATGCTGTAGGACATATGAATTTAATGACATGTTACGCCCAAGAAGGAAAAGAATTGGTTAGAGATTTATTGGACATTAATAGATGCTGTGAAAGTATTTATCAGATCTATCGAAAAATTTTGGGAGAGTGCTAATGGCCGTTTTATTTGCGCATGACGGATACATGGGTGTTATTAATGAAGAAATTTACAGTGATACCTATGATAATAAAATTATTGAAAGATACAAAGAAATATCACAAAATGTTATTTTTTTAGTAAGAAAGAAAGATTATAAAAATGACACAAAATTAAAAGAAAAAACTAATCATATAGAGCAAAGTAATTTTTCCTTTCAAGGGGTTGATAATTTTAAAACTTTAAAAGGGTATTTAGGACTAAAGACAATCAAAGAAAAAGTTAACTCATGTGTTAGAGATGCAGAATATATTGTAGCTAGAATACCCAGTGATCTAGGATTTTTAGCCATTAAGTATGCAAAAAAATACAGTAAGCCTTATTTAATAGAAGTCGTAGGTTGCCCATTTGATTCTTTATCAAATTATAACACTATTGGGAAATTATTAGCACCGATATATATGATATATATGAAAAAAATTGTAAAACGAGCACCTTATGTTTTATATGTTTCAAAAAATTTTCTTCAAAAACGGTATAAAACCTATGGTAGACAAATCAATTGTTCTAATGTTGAATTAGAAAAGGCCAATGGAATAATTTTACAAAATAGATTAAAAAAAATAAAAAATACTGATAAAAAAAAGATTGTTATAGGAACTTTAGCGGCAGTAAATGTTAAATATAAAGGGCAACAATTTGTAATAAAAGCAATAAAAATGTTGTATGAAGCTGGATATGAAATAGAATACCAATTAGTTGGAGGTGGAAGTAAGGATTATTTGAAAAAAATAGCACAAAAGGAAAAGGTAAGTAAACAGGTAAAGTTTTTAGGAGAATTACCACATGAAAAAGTTTTTGAATGGCTAAGTACAATTGATATTTATATACAACCCAGTCTTACGGAGGGGCTACCTAGAGCTTTAATAGAAAGCATGAGTTTAGGATGCCCAGCTTTGGGAAGTGATAGTGGCGGAATACCTGAGCTTTTAGATAAGAGTTGCTTATTTCCCAAAAGAGATATTCGACAATTAGTAAAATTAATAAAAAATTTCGATACGGAAAAAAAATTAGTCGAAGCACAAAGAAATTTCTATGCTTCTCAAGAATATACAAAAAATGTATTGGATCAAAGAAGAATAGATTTTTACAGAGAATTTAAAAAACAAACATAAATAAACAATTAAATTCGATTCTGGAGAAAAAATGGATTTATATCAAGCACTTAAAAACAGACAAGAAAAACTATCCCTCATAGGTCTCGGCTACGTGGGCATGCCCATTGCCGTTGCCTTCTCAAAGAAAGTCAACGTCATCGGCTTTGACGTCAACGCTGAAAAAGTCAGTCTTTATCAAAAAGGTATCGACCCCACCAAAGAGGTGGGGGATGAAGCTATTAAAAGCTGTACCGTGGATTTTACAAACGATGAGACAAAACTCCGAGAAGCCCGATTTCACATTGTGGCCGTTCCAACCCCGGTGAGAGACGATAAAACCCCCGACCTGACCCCCGTGGAAGGCGCCAGCCATACCCTGGGAAGAAACCTGACCAAAGGTTCCATCGTGGTCTATGAAAGCACCGTTTATCCCGGCGTTACCGAAGAAGTCTGCATCCCCATCTTAGAAAAAGCATCCGGCTTAAAATGCGGCAAGGATTTTAAAGTCGGCTATTCCCCAGAGCGCATTAACCCCGGCGACAAAGTCCACCGCCTCGAGACCATTGTCAAGATCGTCTCCGGCATGGACGCAGAAACCCTGGACACCATCGCCAAAGTTTATGAACTGGTGGTGGACGCCGGCGTCCACCGGGCCGAGAGCATCAAAGTTGCCGAAGCGGCCAAAGTCATTGAGAACAGCCAGCGGGATATCAACATCGCCTTTATGAACGAACTGTCTATCATTTTTAACAAGATGGGCATTGACACCCAGGCGGTTTTAAAAGCTGCCGGCACCAAGTGGAACTTTCTGAACTTCTATCCCGGCCTCGTCGGCGGTCACTGCATCGGTGTCGATCCCTACTACCTGACCTACAAAGCCGAGCAGTTAGGCTACCACTCCCAGATCATCCTGTCCGGACGGCGCATCAACGACGACATGGGAAAATATGTGGCCGAAAACATCGTCAAGCAGCTGTTGAGAAAAGATATCTCCGTCAAAAACGCCAGAGTCGCCATTCTGGGCTTTACCTTCAAAGAAGACTGCCCCGATACCCGAAACACAAAAGTCATCGACATCGTCAAAGAGCTCAGAGACTACGGCATTGAGCCCATCCTCTGCGACCCCGAAGCTGACGCCGAAGAAGCCAAACGAGAATACAGCGTCACCTTCACCGACTACAAAGACCTGAAAGCCTTAGACTTAATGGTCATCGCCGTTGCCCACCAAAGCTTTAAAGACAAAACCCTCAAGGACTTCGACAAACTCTATCAAAATCCAGAAGCCAAAATCCTCATGGACCTGAAAGGCATCCTGGATAAACAAACCTGTGAAAAGCAAAACTATACCTATTGGAGGTTATAAAAATGGGATATGAAAACATCACCTTTCCCCAAGAAACCAAATTTCTGATCACCGGCGGCGCAGGCTTTATCGGCTCCAACCTCTGCGAAGCCCTGCTAAAACGCGGACATTTTGTCCGATGCCTGGACGACCTCTCCACCGGAAAAGCAGAAAACATCCAGCCCTTTTTAGAAAACCCAAACTTTGAATTCATCAAGGGCGATATCCGGGACCTCGATACCTGCATGAACGCCTGCAAAACCATCGACTACGTCTCCCACCAGGCCGCCTGGGGAAGCGTGCCCCGAAGCATCGAGATGCCCTTGCTCTACGAAGAAATCAATATCAAAGGCACCCTCAACATGCTCGAAGCCGCCAGACAGAACAACGTGAAAAAATTTGTCTACGCCTCCTCTTCATCCGTGTACGGCGATGAGCCCACCCTGCCCAAAAGAGAAGGCAGAGAGGGCAATCTGCTCTCCCCTTACGCACTGACCAAAAGAACCAATGAAGAATACGCCGCGCTTTACACCAAACTCTACGGCCTGGAAACCATCGGCTTTCGCTACTTCAACGTCTTTGGCAGAAGACAGGATCCCGACGGCGCCTACGCTGCCGTCATCCCAAAGTTTGTGAGTTCACTGCTTTATAACATAGCACCAAAGATCAACGGAGACGGCACCCAGTCCAGAGATTTCACCTATATTGAAAATGTCATCGAAGCCAATCTGAAAGGCATGCAGGCCCCCAAAGAAGCCGCCGGGGAAGCCTTCAACATCGCCTACGGCGGCCAGGTTAACCTCAATGAGCTCTACCAGAAGCTCAGCGAACTGCTGAACAAAAAGATCGAACCCGTCTATGGCCCGGAGCGGGCAGGGGATATCAAACACTCCAATGCGGATATTGGAAAGGCGAGAAAACTTCTAAGGTATGCGCCGGAGTATAGCTTTGAGCGGGGGATTGAGTTGACGATTGAGTGGTATCGGGAGAACATATAATGGAGAAAAAATGATTAGAGTATTACATGTGATTGGATCAATGAATAGAGGCGGAGCAGAAACATTTATTATGAATGTCTATCGTCATATTAATCGCGATGAAGTACAATTTGATTTTTTACTAGAAGCTCAGAAAGAAGGAGCTTATGATAAAGAAATTCTAGCGTTAGGTGGTAAAATATTTTTTTATATTCCAAGAAAAGAAAGCATTTTTAAAAATAAAAAAAGTCTAGAGACATTTTTTAAAAAGCATTCTGAATATAAAATAGTTCATCAACATGCTAGTTCACAAAGCAATATTGAACCTTTAAAGGCCGCTAAAAAAGCTGGCGTGCCAGTACGTATATTGCATAGCCATAGTACAAAACAAGGTGGGAGTAAAATTCATAAATATATTCATAAATACAATCAAGTAGTTCATAAAAATACAGCCACACGTTGCTTTGCATGTTCAGACTTGGCTGGCCAATGGATGTATGGGAAGCATGATTTTGAAATTATAAATAATGGAATAGACGCAAACAAATTCTCTTATAACCCTAAAAAAAGAGAACAAATACGAAAAAAACTGAACATACAATCAGATCAGTTTGTAGTAGGACATATTGGGAACTTTGTCGAGGTCAAAAATCATGAGTATGTAATAGAGATATTCAAGGAAATGCTTAAAATAGAACCTTCATTATTATTGTTACTTGTAGGAGATGGAAGACTGAAAGCTCATATCCAAGATATAGTAAATAAATATGATTTAAATAATAATGTAAAATTTACTGGTTTGGTAGAGAATCCTGAAGATTATTTGCAAGCAATGGACGCATTTGTATTTCCTTCTTTTTATGAAGGTTTTCCCGTTACTTTAGTTGAAGCACAAGTGTCCGGTCTACCTTGTTTTATTTCAGATCATATAACAAAATCTGTGAAAATTTGCGATAATGTTTTTTTTGAAGATATTAGTGATAATCCAATTGTATGGGCTAACAATATTTTAGCATATAAAGAAAAAAAATACAAAAGAATCAATTCGAAAAGAAATATTATTCAAAAAGGATTTGATATAAGGCAAGTTGCTCGAAAGTTAGAAGATGAGTACTGTAAATATAGTTATTATTTAAAAGAAAGCTAGAAAATTAAAATGACAATATCATTTAATACTAAAAAAGTAGTCTTTAGTATCCTAACGTGTATTTTTTGTGGAGTTATTTTTATAATAAATTATTTTTTCACATTAAGAGGAGTAAATAATTTAGAAAAAACATACATTATTTGGGGAGTTATTGGATGGGGGGTTCTTTTTTGGTGTATCTTCTCATGGTATAAAATTAGAGATGAAGTGATTTGTTTATATACTGCGCAGATAGTAGTTTTCTTTTTGTTTAACTTTGGGCAAAGCTTAGTTGTTGTTTTTGATGCAGTTGACCAACAGGGGGCATTAACAAATATTTTTAGCTATAATACACTAGTTAATGCGCAGATATATACATTGCTATCAGTTTTAGCCTTTCATTTTGGAGCTCTTTTAATATGCAAGAAAAAACCGAACTTAGTATTAAAGAATAATAATCCAAGAAATTGCAATCAAGTAAGCGGTGATATATTGCTTTCTGCCATTAGATTTACTGGAATAATTTTATTGATTGTGTCTATGCCAGCGTTTTTTTATAATACATTGAAGACAATTGAAACAGTAGCACAAGGTGGTTATGGCGCGTTATATAATTATGGCGTAGGGGGTGTAAGAGGAGAAGTAGTAAGTAGTGCTTTAGGATCGAGAATTATAGATTTTGTCTCATCATACTTTGTGCCAGCTCTTATTTGTTTAGTAATTGGCGATTCAAAAAAGAAAACGCAACGTAATATATATTTAGGATTAATGTTCATATATATGGTTGAGCAATTTTATATTGGTGGCCGTAGCGATGCTGTCAAATTACTTATTACGATTATTTGCGTATTTCATTATTTAATAAAAAAGCTTGATAAAAAAGCTGTATTTAAATTAATAATTTTTGGATATTTTTTTATTTCATTGTTATCTGTTATTGGAAATGTAAGAGGACTCCCTAATAGATCAATTTCTCTTTATTTAACGGAATTTATAGCCTCATTTGGGAAAGAAAATTTGTTTTTGACCACAATTAGTGAGCTTGGTGGAAGTATGTTTCCGTTATGCTCTTTGTTTTCAATAATGCCCGCATTGGGGTTTAAATATGGTTCAACATATTTATATGCTTTGACAACAATAATACCAAATTTAGGTTTTTGGTCAATCCATCCAGCACGTTTATATGCAAATGGGTCGAGTTGGTTAATGTCTGTTTTAAATATGACATATGGACCGGGCTTCTCAGTTACAGCCGAGGCATATCAAAACTTTGGGGAAATTGGTTTTTTATTTTTAGTTATCATTGGAATTATATTTGGAAAAATATATACTATGATAGACACAGATACAGCTAAAATTCAACCTGACAAAGTAGCAATGACACTTATTTTTTTTAATGCTACTTTAACGTTTGTTCGAAACGATTTCTTAAGTTTAATAAGAAGTTTTTTCTATATAGCTATTCCTGTTTTTTTGTTAATACGAATTGTGTATGAAAGAAAACTAAAAAAATTATTAAAATAAAAAAATAATATAAATAAATTAAGTTTTTTGAGTATAACGTCAAAAAATCATCATATGAGAGGAAAATATATTGAAAGTAGGAATATTAACTTGGCATAAAGCAATTAATCATGGTGCAGTGTTACAAGCTTATGCTTCTTGTGAAATTATTAAAGTTCTTGGATATGATCCGAAAATATTGAATTATTCGTGGAATTTGTATGAGGATAAAAGAAAATTACAAAAATTTTTTAGGAGAGTAAAAACATTCTCACCTCAAAAGGCAATATGGTTTTATCATCATAAGAAACTATATAAAGAGAAAATTAAAAATTTTGAAGAATTTGTGACAAATAAATTACCTATTGGAAAACTATTTTATGAAGAAAAAAATCTTGATGCAGTTTATATTGGTAGCGATATGGTGTTCGATATTACGCAAGGATATAATCCATATATGTATGGACTTGGGGTACCATCAAATTATATTTTTTCATATGCTGCCAGTTTTGGATATACAACGATTAACGAAATAAAAACAGATGACCACTATAACCAGATTGTTGAGGGTTTATCTAAAATGAAAGCTATTGGTTATAGAGATGAAAATACAAAAAAAATATGTGAAGAGCTTAATATTTCAGTTAAAATGACAGAAAATATCGATCCTGTTTTGTGCTACGGCTTCGAAAAAGAAATTTCTGCATGGGATTCAAAGAAATGGAGAGGGAAAAAATATATTTTAATATATGCTTACGGTTCTTTAATAAACGAAAGAAAAACGATATCTCAGCTTAAAAAGTTTTCTAAGGAAAAAGAGTTGAACATTATATCTTGTGGGTATTATCATAGCTGGTGTGATGAAAATATTCCAGCTTCACCACAAGAATTTTTGGAAATGTTTAAATACGCTAAATATGTCGTTACTGATACTTTTCATGGAACGATTTTTTCCCTTATATTACACAAAAAATTTGTAACAATAATTAGCAAAAATGGATTTAAAGTAAAGTATTTGTTAGATAATATACATATGAGTGATAGAATCAAAAAAGATGAAATTACAAAAGTGCTAATACAAGATATTGATTATAAATATTACGATAATTGGATAGAAAATGCGAGAAAAAAATCGAAAAGCTTTATTAATTTAAATCTTGAAAAAGCTCAGAAAAATAACTGTTAAAGTTTCTAACATTTAATCGTTAGTTAAACTTGTTTGAAAGTGATTAAAAAGTTAGGTAAAGTATACAATGGATGGTAATGTTTATGCCTCTAAGAGACTGGCAAAAGGAACAATAATTTATATGCTAGGTAATTTAATGAGCAAAGTGTTACAAATGCTTATTCTTCCTATTATTACAACCTCATTACTGGCAAGTGAATATGGTTATTATGATATTATAATTACAACAATAAGTTTGATAACGCCTGTGTTTACCTTACAATTTATTGAAGGTTTGTTCCGATATTTATTTCATGCTTCTGAAAAAGAAAAAGAAAAAACAGTATCAACCGTAACAGCTTTTTTATTATTTGGGTTAGTAGTGTTGGCATGTATTATCGTAATGCTTCATTATATGATTCCCAATTTAAAATATTTGTTATATATATATATTAATTATTTTTCAGCAATAGTTTTTAATTATATGCAAAAACTCTCAAGGTGTGAACAAATGAATGCACAGTTTGCTCTCTCGGGAGTGATTAATACTTTTACAATGTTAATATGTCAAGTTGTGGCATTATTAGTTTTGCATTTAGGAGTACAGGGTATGCTCTTAGCCAACTGTATATCATATTTAGTTGCAAGCATATATCTAGAATATTATGTACGTGTGGAGAAAAGAATTTCCATAAAAAATATTGACAAAAGCCGTTTTATAGAATTATTTAAATATTCCATACCTTTAGTTCCGAATAGTATCTGTTGGTGGCTTATATCTTCATCAGATAGATATATAATTACTTTTTTTCTGGGGGCTACTGCTAACGGGATCTATTCTATAGCAAGTAAATTTTCACAATTACTAACATTTGCAACAAGTGTATTTCAACTCGCCTGGCAAGAAAGTGCAATAATAGAAAAAAACAATAAATACAGAGATGATTTTTATTCCACGACATTTAATACTTATATGCGTTTGTTGTTGGGGGGATATCTTGTGATTTTGCCTATAATTAGATTGGTTATGCCATTACTTGTTTCTGATGGTTTTCAAGAAGGATATCTTTACAATCCATTATTACTTTTGGGTGCAATTTTTTCTGCATTCTCGCAATTTTACGGTAGCGCCTACTTAGTTTTTAAAAAAACTAATGGTGCTTTTACAACTACGGTGATAGCAGCAGGTATTAATGTAATTATAGCAACATTGTCGATTAAATATATTGGACTCTATGGACCAGCTTTAGGAACGGCTATGTCCTTTTTTATTCAATGGCTTATTAGAATGTTTCAAATGAAAAAGTATTTTAAAGTCAAGATTGAAAATAAAAATTTGTTTATTCTTCTGTTTTTCATGAGTATCTCAACTATTTGTTATTACAGTACTAATATTTTTTTACATATTGTAACTCTGATTTTTGGTATGTGTATTTGTATAATAATGAATAAAAAAATATTAAAAAATATACTCAAAAAAATAACAACAACAAAAGGAGAAAATCAATGAAATATTTATGTTCTGCTTGCGGTGCATGCATGAATATCTGCCCACAGAACGCTATACAAATGGTTGAGGATGATTGTTCATTTTTATATCCACAAATTAATTCAGAGAAATGTGTTGACTGTGGCCTGTGCGAAAAAGTCTGTGCGTTTCAATATAAGGAAGAATCTTCTGGTGCTATTTGTGTTTATGCTGCAGCAGAAAGAGATGCTGAAAAAATTAAGCAATCGGCATCCGGTGGTGTTTTTGCTGCTATTGCAAAGTCTGTTCTCGCTGAAAAAGGTACTGTATATGGCGCGGGTATTGTTTATGTAAATAATAATTTAATTATAAAACATAAAGGTGTCGATAATGTTGAAGATTTACATGAATTATTGGGATCAAAATATGTACAGAGCAACATAAATTATACATATAAAGAAATTAAAGATAAATTGATGAATGGACAATTTATATTGTTTTCAGGAACGCCTTGCCAGGTAGCCGGTTTAAAAGGCTTTCTTCAAAAAGACTATGATCATTTATTGACGATTGACTTAGTCTGTCATGGGGTTCCCTCTTTAAAAATGTTTCAAGATTATATAACCATGTTGCAAAATAAAATAAAAGGAAGTATTCAAAACTTTAAGTTTAGAGAAAAAAGTAAAAATCAAGGATATACAGCAAAAGTAATATATAATGACGATAAAAGAGATGTTCAAACTCTATTGATTCCTTCATTAGATTCTTCTTACTATACAATGTTTTTAAGATCAGAGATTCATAGAGACAGTTGTTATTCATGCAAATATGCCAACAGAAATCGTCCAGGAGACATCACGATTGGTGATTATTGGGGAATTGAAGAGCAGCATCCAGAATATTTGAAAATAAACGGCGGTAACTTAGATAAAAAGTTAGGAATTTCTTGTATTTTGGTGAATACAGAAAAAGGGGAAAAACAAGTTGATAAGTGCAAAGATGTTCTGTATTTATATCCGTCAACGTTTGAGAAAGTAGCGAAAGGCAACCAGCAATTAAAAAATCCAAGTCAAAGAGGGAAGCAACGCGATAAAATACTAAAATTATATAAAGAACGAGGTTATATTGCTGTTGAAAAAAGATTTAACAGGCATAGAATATTAAGAGCATACATGAATAAAATTATTCCACGTAAGATAAAGCCTAAAATTAAAAAATTGTTAAAAAGTTAATAATTGCCCCATTCTTATCGAGACCCCACCCGGCAGGCGGCATCTCCCGCCTGCCGGTTTTTTCATCATATGTAAACCGTTTACCTCACAGGTTCAACCGGTTTTCAAATAAATATTATATCTTTGGAGGAGCAAAAATGTACAATTTCAACAATCTTGAGTGCTTTCCAGGCATTGATCTGGAGCATGCGGCTTTTGGGCTGGGGGACGGGCAGTTTTACCTGACGGAGGAGCAGCTGGAGCGTTTGGTGCGCGATCCGGAGCTGGGGCTGCCGGTGGCGTATATCAACCTCAGCAGTGTCACTGATCCCATGACGGGCATTGTGTACCGGGACGGCTCGGTCACGCTCTGGCCCTGCACGCCTAAGCGTCTGATTAACCTTGTCGGGCGTCTCTTTAAGAAGGATATGGGGGCCTGCGGGCGGGCTAACGCCAAGCGCTTTAAAACTAAGCGGAACCTCTGCTTTTATATTGGCAAGAACCTTCAGGTTATGCCTGCTCACACGAGCCTCCCCGGTGACGGAACGGGAAACAGTTACGTCGACCGGATTTTTTTTAATTAAAGAGCACGACCAAGAGCGTGGGTGTGTTGTGGCTGAGAGCGGAATGGCGGTCTGTTATGCCGGCACCAGCATGGCCATGGAGCGGAAGATCGAACAGGGTTCTGCGCTGTGCAGGGCGCTTTTGCCGGCTCAGGTCCTGCTGACAGGCAGTGGGTTTTCCGTTGTGCGGGACGGGGAGTGCCTGCGGTGTGAGTATTTTAATGTTTGCCTTCAGGAAGAGAAAAAGCTCAAAAAGACCGCTTTTTAGACAAAATAATATCTTTTTAAAGCAAAAAAGTCTCAGATATGGGGCTTTTTTTGCGTTTTAGAGACCTTTTTGGGGGCTGAATGAAAGGTGACGGCAGCGGGGCAATTTCGTATAATGATCTCAACCTCAGCGGTGAGCGCTGAAGAAAAATTTTTAAGGAGGTTCTGATATGAACCAAAACAAACCATCATCCACCACGGCAGCTGCGAGCGAAGCGAAAAAGACCCATATACCGGCCAGAGAGCTGACGCCGCTTCCGAGCTTTTTAAAGTACCTGGGTCTTTCGAGTACGGAGGAAGTGCCGGGCTTTATCCCACCAGTCTTTTCGGTGGACAACCCCAGGGTCTGCCGTCCGGAGGGCTGGAAGCCTGAGGCGACGCCGGCGTTTTTAGAGGGGATGAACCTGGTGCGGGAAATCTCAAAGGTTCGCATGTTTGTGAGCAGCAATCCCTATGATTTTTATGTGACGGCCCCTGGCGGCGGGTGTGTTCTGGAAAACATAAAGCCTGACGGCAGCCGGGAGTGCTGTACGGTCACCGAGGTGCCGGGCACAGAGACAAATCATCTTTTTGAAAAGGACTGGGAGGCGCTTCGAAACCCTGCTCTGCGGGCCACCACCGACGTGGAACTGCTGCTGGACAGCGTCGAAATGGGGCGCATGGTATTTAAAACAATCCTCGACCATGAGGAGCAGTATTTTGTCATGATCGAAAAGGAGGAAATGTAAAATGGCCGCGGCAATTTTTACCCAGACCTTTGAGAGCGCTCTTTTCGGAAAAATCCGCACGCTGGTGGAGCGGGAGGCCGCAGACGGCACGGAGGTCCGGGAATGGCTGGTGGCCGCGGATGTGTGCGCTGCCCTTGGCTACAGCAAGGACGCTTCAAGCATTGTAAAGCGCCATGTCAACCCGGCAGATACGTCGAAACGGCGTATCTCCGACGCCAACGGGCATCCTCAGAACATGCTGGTCATCAACGAGAGCGGCCTGTACGCGCTGATCTTTGGCAGCACAAGACCGGAGGCCCAGACCTTCAAACGCTATGTGACCGCGGTCATTCTGCCGAGTATCCGCAGGTACGGGGCCTATATGGAGGCCGACGTGATGGACCGGGTGCAGGACGACCCCGAGGCCATGCGGGAGCTGATGGACATGCTGAGGGCGGAGACCGCTAAAAACAAGGCTCTGAGCGCAAAAGTGGACAAGCTGGAGATGCGGATAAAGGCGCTTACGCCAAACGCCCTATTCGGCGAGGCCATCACAGCCTCCGAGGGTACCATCTCCATGGGGGACATGGCTAAGCTCCTGCGCCAGAACGGCGTGAACATTGGGCGGAACCGCCTGTTTACAAAGCTGCGCAAAGGCGGTTTTTTAAGCACCCAGAAAGGCAGCTGGAACAAGCCGCTTCAATGGACCATGGAGCAGGGCTATTTTGAGATTGAGGAGGGTTTCTTTGACAGGCCCCTGGGCGGGGAGGGCAAGGCGCTCTGGTCGGTGACCCGTGTCACACCCATAGGCCAGGCCTGCCTGGTGGACTGGTTTTTAGCCCGGGACAGGGAGGCGGCGTTATAAACTATTTCACAGAGCTCGACGCCTTTTATGAATGGCACGCCAGTCTGCCCGATGAGAAAAAGCTGTCGCCCGGGGCCATCGCACTGTGGCATTACCTGCTGTACCGCTGTAATGCCTGCGCGCTGCCGTCCTTAGACGGGCGGTGGCTGTGGCGGGTGGCATTCTGGGTGCGGCCAAAACAGCTGGAACAGGTATTAAAATGCTCTGAACGCCATATCCGCCGCTATCGCAGTGAGCTGGAGGCCTCGGGCCGTCTGAAATACCAGCGGGCCGTTAAAAACAGACAGGTTGGTTTTTACACGCTGATTCCCTTTGCCGACAACGTGGCCCCTGTAATTCTTGAAAATCTTTCCGGTGAGCAGGTGTCCGTTTACGGGCATGTGGATAAGTCGGGCTGAAAATTTCACAAAACAGGATTCAGGGACATTTATGTCCGCAATATTGTCAAAAAAGCAAAAGTGGCGGCAGAATCACGGACGCCCGTGTCCGCCATTAATAATATATTAAATAATATACTATATTAATCTTTTATTATTCAGGAGGTACAGTTTGTCCACAAATCGTTACGGTATCGGAGGAAATCTTGTGAGGCGGAAAAGAGACTATGTGGTCACGGCAGAGTGCTGTGTCCGGGTTGGCTTTCACGCCAGAGATGCGGAGGACGCGGAGGATCAGTTTAACGACTACCTGGCCGCCCTGCAGGGCACCCATCCCGAGGTGATGTTTGCCATACAGGATGTCCGGGAGGATGATGTGCTGTTTTAAACGAACAGCCCAAAAGGGGGAATTACTTGAAGGATGAAAAATACAGCGCCCTGGATGAGTGGGTGCGCAGGGCCGGCGAGGGCGACCAGACCGCCAAGGAAATGCTTCTCATGAGCTTTAAGCCGCTGATTTACAAGCAGGCCGCCAAATACAGGCACCATCACGACAGCCTGGAGGACGCTGTGCAGTACGGGGGTGTGATCCTGCTGGAGGCCGCAGCCGATTACCGGGCCGGGAGCAGCCAGCCCTTTCCGGCCTTTTTAAGCGCCCGCCTGCGCTACCGCTTTGCCGACGCGGGCCGCAGAGCGGCCAGAAGCGGCAGGATGGAGACAAGGCCGCTTCTGCCCGGGGATGAAGCTATTGCCGACCCGGACCCCACGCCCGAGGAATGCCTGCTTGACAAGGCGTCTGACCGCAGCGCCCGGCTTCGGGCCATGGTAGACGCCCTGCCGCCAGAGCGGGCAGAGGTGCTGCGCCTGCACTACTATGGCGGCAAAAGCCTGAAGGCCATCGCCGGTATTCAGGGTGTTGCGCCTGCCACCGTCAAAACCCGGCTTCATCGTGGGCTTCAGGCTCTGCGGCAGCAGCGGGATGCCCTGGAATAGCTGAAAAAGCCGGAGTGTAAGGCTCCGGCTTTTTTATCGGATTTTGATTCGTGTAAAACAGTCTGTCGAATTGCGGTGGTGGATGGTGGCGCCGTTCTTGAGCATTATTTTTAAAGAGGCTGTATTGTCAAGATAGCAGGACAGATAAATTTCATCCTCATCGGGCGGCAAAAGTTCCTTACAGACTTCAATAGCTTGCGCCAGACCCTTTGTGCCATAGCCCCGGCCTCTGTATTCTGGCAGAATGGCATAGGCGAGATGACCCCAGTCCTTTTTTAAAAAATCGTTCAGGTAATGCCGGATTTTAAACAGGCCGACGATCTTTCTATCCTCCCACAGGAAAAAATAAGTGTCCGGGACAAGGCCCTCGGCCACACCAATGCCTCTGGAGGCGTCAATGCGCTCTGGAACCGCCTGATGGACAAAATCGCTGTAGGAAATGCCGTGATATGGGTTTAAAAAGCCGCTTTCACTCTGGATTTCCTGAAAAAACTGGTATTCCTGCCGGGTATCCGCTGTGTTCAATGCCTTTAAATAGAGCATGGCCGCCGCCTCCAATTCATAGCGTTTGTATTTATTTTTAATCATACCACAGATTTATAAAAAGAATATAAAAAAACAATGGTATCCTTCGTGCTGAACAGAATTTTTTGATTTTTTTAAAAATCCGGGAACCTTTTTGATTTTTGAGCGATTGTATTAAGTGTAAGGCCGAAACGCCAAATCAAAAATCAGGAGGTACAGCAAATGGCAACCATTGAAAAAAGTGTAGAATCCGTTGGCATGAAGATCACCGTCAACCATGGCGAGAGGGAAGGAAAGATCGTCAAGTCCTCAAAGACTTATGGCGATGTCGATCCCGCAGTCACCGACGCGTCCTTTGTAGGCACCGCCAAAGCCATCGCCGGCATGCAGGAGCCCATCAGAGAAAAGCAGGTGAAGGTGACAGCCGAGGAGATGGTGGAAGTGGCGTAGGCCGCTTTCACCAATTGAAAATTGAAAATGGAAGATTACAGGGCAAATTCGCAAAGCTGATTTGTACCAGAACCTTCCACTTTTCACCTTCAATCTTCCACTAAAAAAGCAGCGATTTAAACCAGAACCACCAATTTAAAAATCAGGAGGAAACAAACATGGCAGCAGCAACCAGTAAAGATTTAACCATCTATTTTCAGCGCGCGGACGGGAAGGAATTTAAAATCACCATTCCCGATTACAAGGAGGGCATCACAGATGCCGAGATCAGGACAGGGGCTAAGGCTATTTTAGACCAGGGCGCCTTTCTGCCCGACGGCTTTGGCCTGGTCAAGGTGACCGGAGCGGTCCGGACCGACACCACCAAAACCGATGTGGTCATCGAGGAAGCAGTGTAGGAGAAGGGGCGAAAGCCCCTTTTTTATTGATCAAACAGGGAGGAAAACATGAAAAGATTGAAAAAAACATTTATCATCGGGCTGGTCATGGTTTGCGCGGTGGTTTCAATGATGTTTCTGGGAAGCCTTGGCCCCAAAAGAGCTGAGAATGCCGCCATCCCAGAGGCCCCGCCCGCAGGGATAACAGACGCTCCCGTACCCGAAAAGTCCGGGGAACCGGTATTTCCGCCGCCTCAGGACAGTGACAGCGCCCTGCCAGGTGGAGATGCAGAAGCGCGGACGCCCCCCATGGCAACGCCCCACTTTGCCATGGAGGAATACCGGTGTGACTGCCCGGGCTACTGCGACGGCTGGCCCTGCGCTGTGGAACCGGAGCTTTTAGAGAAGATCGAAGCCCTGCGGTGCTATTTTGGGCGGCCGGTCATCATCACCTCGGGCGTGCGGTGCGAGGCCCGCAATGAGGAGGTGGGAGGCGTCAGCTGGTCCTTCCACAAGCGGGGCTGTGCGGCGGACCTGTACTGCCCTGGGGTGGGGGTCGGGGATCTGGCCGCCGGGGCAAAGGACTGCGGGCTGAACGTGCTGCCCTATTACAGCAGCGGCTATATCCATGTGGAAATTTAATTCTTCAGAAATATTTCAGAATTTATTCACAGAAAGATCACAATGATTTGTTATACTAAGCACATACTTAGGAAATAAACCTTGGGGGTGTACGAAATGACGAAGACAAAAAAGACAGACCAGCTGACCATTATGGTCCTCGCGCTGTTGATTTTAATGACCGCTGCCCTTGCAGGGCTATTTCAATCCACACAGTCGCTCATTCAGAGCCGTGGAAGCGCGGCCGCTTCTGCGGTGACAGCCGTTCAGACCCTGGCTGAGGAGAGACCCGCGGCAGGGAGCAGTGTGCTGGCTGAGCGCGTCTGCGATTTTATCTGAAAAAAACGGCTTGAAATTTAAAAATTTTCATTTCCTTTTTTGAATTTGGGTATATAATAGTTATAATAGCTTAACACATAGGAGGATATGATATGAACGAGATTTTTAATCGCGCCAGCGTCAGAGTGTTTAAAGACGCGCCGGTCGAAAAGGAAAAAATAGAAATGCTGTTAAAGGCAGCCATGCAGGCACCGTCTGCCGGAAACCAGCGGCCCTGGGAATTCATTGTGGTCGAGGACAAAAAGACACTGGAACAGCTGTCCGAAACCGACCCTTACGCCAAATTTGTGGCCAAGGTGCCGGCGGCCATCGTGGCGCTTGGCAACACCGATGAAATGCGTTTCCCGGAACACTGGGAACAGGATCTGGGCGCTGCCTGCGAAAATATTCTGCTGGAGGCTGTGAGCCAGGAGCTGGGCGCAGTATGGCTGGGTGTGGCCCCACTTAAGGAACGCATGGACCACATCACAAAGGTCTTTGACCTGCCGGATAACATCCGTCCCTACGCCATCATTCCTTTTGGCTATGCCAAACGGCCCTATGAGGTGGAAGAACGGTACGATGCTGACCGGGTTCACTTTGAAAAATACACACAAAAATAAATAGAAATTCAATTCAATCAGGCGGTAAAAGACCAGAGTGTCCTTTGCCGCTTTTTCCACGCCATGAAGGAAGCACAAAATAGTACAGAAAATGACAAGAAATTTCCTATCCACAGCGCGTTTTTTGTTATATAACTATAGATAGAAAGATAGCGGAAGATGAAAACGAAAACAAGGAGGCGCGGAAATGAAAAACAGCGTTGCGAGGGAGGGCCGGAACGGGCCGTCCACACGGGCGCACCTTTTGCAGCTGGTGGATAAAAATCTGCTGGTCGAGATCCTGGACGCCTTTACCAATGTGACAGGCCTGACCGCCAACATCGTGGACACAGAAGGACGCTCGATTTTCTCAAAGGCCGACGCCCAGATCAACTGCAGCTTCTGCCAGCTGATCTGGAAGCTGGAGAAGCAGAAGGGCATCCAGCGCTGCAAGGGCGCTTACGCCCGCGCGGGCAAGCAGGCGGCCCTGTTTAACGAGCCCTATATCTTCAGGTGCCCGGGCGGCCTGGTGGAATGGGCGGCGCCCATCATCGTGGACGGCGAGCACCTGGGCAGCGTTATCTGCGGGCAGGTGCTCATGTGGGAGCCTGAGGAGTTTTTCTGGATCGAGCTTGAGGAAATGAACCGGTTGCTCACCGACGATTTTGAGCCGCTGTTTAAGGCCGCCAAGGAGCTTCAGGTGGTGTCGGGTGAAAAGGTGCAGAGCGCAGCCTCACTGCTGTCGGTCATGGCCAATTACATCGTGAACGCGGCCTGGCAGAGTATGCAGCGCAAAAAAGAACTTGAGCTTCAGCAGACGCTCTTAAATGACGAGATCGCCACCCGCAAAAGCCTGGAGGAAAAGCTGAACAGCCAGAGCATGAACTATTATCTCGAAAAGGAAAAAAGCCTGGTCGGCAAGATCAAGCTGGGTGACCTTGACGAATGCCGCAAAATTTTCAAGGTCATGCTGGCCGACATTTTTGCCGATACCGGGCAGAGTAATCTGGCCGTGGTCCGGGCGCGGGTCTTTGAGCTGGTGGTCGTGGTGTCCAGGGCCTCGGTGGAGGCCGGGGTCAACTCGGAACGGCCCATTGGCATCAACGCGGCCTTTATGCAGGAGCTGGGCACCTGCTATTCGACCGAGGAGATCAATACCGCGGCGCTGAAGGTGCTGGAGCGCTATTTTAAAGAGATTCAGACCAACGGCAAGGCCAAGAACCGTCTGGCCATCGAGGGCATCAAGGGTTTTATCCGCAACAATTATAACCGCAACCTGACCCTCGAGGAAATCGCGGATTCGGTTTATCTGAGCCCGTACTATGTCAGCCGGATCTTCAAGGAGAGCCAGAGCATCACCGTCATGGACTATGTGACACGGGTCAAGCTGGACGAGGCTAAGAAGATGCTGGGCAACACGCGGTATAAAATCGACGAGATCGCTGTGCGGCTGGGCTATAGTGACGCGAGCTATTTCTCAAAGGTGTTCAAAAAAAATGAAGGCATGACGCCGACGCAGTTCAGGCAGAGCCGGTAGGCGTGCAGAGCATGTGGATAGGGGGAAAACGCATGGATCAGATTATTATGGAAATACAGCAGGGCCTGGTGGACGGTGACGCAGAGTATGTAAAGGGCAAAACCGAGGCCGCCCTGGGGCTTGAAATCGGCCCGGAAGCCATCATTAAAAAGGCGCTGATTCCGACCATGGACAAAATCGGCCGGGAGTTCAGAGAAGGGGAGATCTATATCCCCGATGTGCTGATGTCGTCCCGGGCCATGCACGCCAGCCTTTATGTGCTCAAGCCGCTGCTCACAAAGGCCATGAGCCATCACAAGGGTAAGGTGGTCATCGGCACGGTGGCCGGCGATCTGCATGATATCGGGAAGAACATGGTCACCTGGAGCCTTCAGGGCGAGGGCTATGAGGTCATCGACCTTGGCATCGATGTGCTGCCCGCCAGCTTTGTGGTCGCCATCCGGGAATGCCAGCCGGATATTTTAGCCATGTCTGCCCTGCTGACCACCACCATCGGCGAGATTCGCAATGTGATCCAGGAGGTGACTGACGAAGGCCTCCGGGACAAGGTGAAGATCATTGTGGGCGGCGGGCCCGTCACCCAGGACTTTGCCGACGAGGTGGGCGCCAACGGCTACGGCAAGGATATCTTTGGGGCCATCGACACGGTCAACCATATTCTTGGCAGGGGCAGCGGCTATTTTGGGACAAGTGAGGTGTGAGAAATGTGTGAAAAAAAGCCGGATATCATCCTGTTTACGGGGTTTTTAGGCTCAGGAAAGACAACCATGCTGCTTAAGACAATCAAACTGCTGGCGGCGGAAAATAAAAAGTGCGCCATCATCGTCAACGAGATCGGCGAGGTGGGCATCGACAACCGGCAGATGCGCAAGCTGGGCTATGACGTGCTCGATCTCTTCGGCGGCTGTGTGTGCTGCACGCTCAAGGTGACATTGGAGGCCACCATCAACCATTTGCTGACAGAATACGACGGCCTTGACTATATCCTGTTTGAGCCGTCCGGCATGGCCGATCCGGCCTCCATGTACCCGTCCATGGAAAACTGCGGGTACACGCCCGAGGATATCCGCAATGTGTTTATCTTTGACCCGCTGCGGGTAGATCTGTACCGCGTGCGGCTGAACAGCCTGCTCAGGAGTTCCCTGGGGCTGGCCCGGGCGGTGGTGATCAACAAGATTGATGAGGCCCCCGAGTGCGCTGTGCGCGAGGCGGAGGGCATGGTCCGGGAGCTTGAGGACAGGCTGCCGGTCTTTAAAATGGATGTCAGCACTGGGCTGACACCGGCATTCAAGACATATTTAGTCCGTTAGGCAGGAGAAAATAATGTATCAAAATGAATTTATTCCAGCGGTTTTCAAGCTTCAGTTTAAATCCGACGGCCCTATGACGCCAGAGGATTGGGAGGAAATGATCGGCAGCCTGATGGGCGTGTACGCTAAGCGCATCTCTGAAAAGGAAAAGACCTTTATCGGCCATATCAAGGGGCTGGCAGAGCTTTCGGACACAGCCTTTATCAAGTTCAGCTGTGTCAACGCCTTGTCCGGCGTCCATCACGAGTACACCGGCGGAAAGGAAATGTCGGGCCAGGTGGAGATGGTCATCAATTCCCTGGTCAGCGGCATCACTGCCGGGGAGAGCCGGAAGCTTTTAAACCTTTCCTGGCTGCTTGTCGAGAAGGACTATAGCCAGGTGGTCATGCGGGTGACAGAAACTTTTACAGAGGAAGCTCATGAACACCATCACCACGATGGAGAGGACTGTCCCATCTGCCACGGCCATCACCATAAAAATGGAAAATTGAAAATGGAAAATGAAAAATTTCGGAATGCTTTTGCTAAAGTCAAAAGCCATTAAAGCTGCGGATACAAGACCGCTGGCGCAATTTAAATTCTTAAAAAGACGATGTTTTAAAATAACAATGTCTTTTTTTAATGATATTTTAGTATAGTAATTATAAAAAGCAAGATATTACCGAAAAGTATAGGAATCGTCCAAAGACAGAAAGCCTTGCTGGGTGTATTATAATATCATAAATAATTATTTAATAAGTCCCGCGGGGTTATAATGATGTATATTTTAATAAAGAGGAGTGTATTAAAGCGTTAAAGAGATGTATTAAAAAAGTATAATTTAGGATTAGGGAGGCTCTTATGGAATTTAAAGTAATCACAAATCTGATGGCAGATCTGGAAGAAGAAAAGCTCATAGTGTTTGTGGATGAATTTTTAGCTTTAGATCCATCGAGGGAAGAAGGATTAAATGTGATTGAAGCCTGCCGTCGGGGAACGGAGAAGGTCGGAACACTTTTTGAGACTGGGGAATACTTTGCAGGGGATTTGTTACTGGCAGGCCAGCTCTTTAAAGAGGTAAAAAAACGGCTGGAACCTGTGGTCGGCAGCAAAATGGATGACCTGAAGTCTGGCGCCATTGCCCTTGGCCCTGTTTATGGAGATGGACAGGGGGACGGGAATGCGATTTTCCGGCGCCTGGTGGAAATGGCCGGGTTCATTGTCATCAACCCTTGTTACAAAGACTCCCTTCAGCATTCAACGAACTAAAAAGTGGAGGATACAAAAATGGCAAAGAAATTTGATAAACTGGCAATTAATAATCTGGATGATTTTATTTACGGTTCCTGCCCGAACCCAGTCACCACCAAGAGCGGCATGGTCATCGGCGGCGGCACCATCTATCCGGAAATCAACTTCACGCTTCCAGGCATGGATGTCAACGATGCGACCATCAACAAGGCTCTGGGCATTTATTCAAACATCATTGACGGTGTGCTCAAAAGGGCGGCAGAGCTCTACGCGCCCGGCGTACTGGTCGAATTTGAAACTGTGCCGGACTTTACCGAGCATCCTAAATATGGGATTGACGCCAACCGTATTTTAATCAATGGCATTAAGGAAGCGGCAGACAAGTACGGTCTTAAGGCATCACTGCGGACCACCCCCAACGACCTGCGCGAAATGAGCCGTCCTCCGGTCATGCGCGGCGGCAAGTACTGGGATACCATGCTGGAGCTGTACGAACAGTGCGCCAAGGATGGATCGGACTTTTTATCCATCGAATCGACCGGGGGTAAGGAAATCAATGACGAAGCCCTCGTAAAGGCCGATATCCGAAAAGCCATTTTCGCCATGGGCGTGCTGGGCTGCCGTGATATGGAATACCTCTGGGGCAACCTGGTTAAATTATCCGACGCTAACGGCTGCTTCGCCGCTGGCGACTCTGCCTGCGGCTTTGCCAACACCGCCATGGTGCTGGCTGAAAAAGGCTTTATCCCCCATGTGTTCGCAGCCGTTATGCGTGTTGTGGCAGTGCCGAGAGCGCTGGTGGCCTTTGAACAGGGCGCGGTTGGCCCGAGCAAGGACTGCGCCTATGAAGGCCCATACCTCAAGGCCATTACCGGCAGCCCCATCGCCATGGAAGGTAAGAGCGCTGCTGGCGCCCACCTGAGCCCCATTGGCAACATCGCGGCAGCGGTGGCCGATACCTGGAGTAATGAATCCATCCAGCAGGTTAAGCTTTTATCCGAAATGGCGCCTGTAGTTGGCATGGAGCAGCTTGTGTACGACTGCCGCCTCATGAACGTGGCCAAGGAAAAGGGCCAGGGCCTTATGATGCGCGACCTGCTCGTTGAATCTGACGCGCCGCTGGATGTCCAGGCATGGGTTTTAAGACCCGATGTTGTGATTAAGATCGCCGGCGGGCTGGTGAAAGAGCAGGATAATTTCCTGAGAACCAAACTGGCCGCCAAATTAACCATTAACGAGCTGCGCGACGCCATCCAGGCCGAAAAGGTTAAGGCTGACCGCCGCGACATGAAATGGCTCGACAAGATGGAAAAAGCAGTGGACAAGATTCCAGACGATCCGGAACAGTTCTATGCAGAAATCAAACCAGAGCTGGACATGGACAAATGGCATCCTGAAGGCTACGGCTTAAAGGCTTAACTTTTGATATTAATAATCTAAAAACAGAACAAAAAATTCACTATTAAACATTTTTAAAAATTGGATAATTCCTTCCGGTGCGGCTTAGTACACACTGCGCGCCGGAAGAGCAGGTAAGCAGTTTTAATCAGGAATAAAAACAAAAATCGGAGGATATAAAAATGGCAATTTTAGAAGATATTCAAAACTGTGTGTTAGACGGCGAGCTGGATGAAATCAAGGATCTGGTGCAGAAGGCAGTGGATGAGGGAATCGACCCTGCCACCATCATCAACGACGGCCTGATCGGCGGCATGAACATTGTCGCGCCGCTGTTTAAGAGCGGTGAAATGTTTGTCCCGGAAGTCATGGAATCCGCGGATACCATGAACGAAGGCATGCAGGTGGTTAAGCCCCTGATCACCGATGCGGATATGCCCACCAAGGGTAAGGTCATCATCGGCACCGTCAACGGTGACCTGCACGACATCGGTAAAAACCTGGTGGTCTTAATGATGGAAAGCCGGGGCTACACCGTAGTAGACCTGGGTGTGGATGTGAAGGAAGACCAGTTTGTACAAGCCATCAAAGAACACAAGCCGGACATTGTAGGCATGTCCTCACTGCTCACCACCACCATGATGAAGATTGACGATACCATCAAGGTTATCAACGACGCAGGCGTCCGGGGCGATGTCAGGATCATCATCGGCGGCGCGCCCATCTCACAGGAATTTGCCGATGATGTGGGCGCGGACGGCTACTCAGAGGACGCCTCCACCGCCGTTGAGCTTTGCGACCGCATGATGGCAATGTAGCAGACAGCGAATAAAATTTTGACGAACAGGAGGCATCCTATATGCTGACAATTGTTGGTGAACTCATTAATACCAGCCGCCCCGCAGTCAAGGAGGCGGTAAACAACAAAGATGAAGCGTTCATCCGGGAGCTTGCCAGAAAGCAGGCAGACGCCGGTGCGACCTATATCGACGTCAACTGTGGTAATATGGTCAAGAATGAACTGGAAATAATGGAATGGCTTGTGAACATTGTTCAGGACGAGGTCGACACCCCCCTGTGCATTGACAGCCCCGACGCCAGGGCGCTGGACGTGGGTCTGGCGCTTTGTAAGAATGGCCGTCCCATGATCAATTCCATCTCCGACGAGGACGAGCGTTACGAATCGGTTCTTCCTCTGATTAAAAAGTATAACGCAAAAATCGTCGTGCTGTGCATGGACTCCACTGGTATGCCCGAAACCTCAGCCGACCGCATGAAGGTTGTAAAGAACCTCCATGCCAAGCTTAAGGCCGAAGGCATCGCCGATGACGACATGTATTTTGACCCGCTGGTCAAGCCCATCAGCAGCGTTACCAGCGCCGGAGAGGAAGTGCTTGACACCATCCGGCAGATCCGGCAGGATTACCCTGATGTACACTTTATGTGCGGTTTGAGCAATATTTCCTATGGCCTGCCGAACCGCAGCATCCTCAATCGTTTGTTTGTTGTCCAGACAATGACCCTGGGGATGGACGGCTACGTCCTTGACCCCACCAATGGCAAAATGATGGCGGATATCATCACCGCCACAGCCCTCCTGGGCAAGGATAACTATTGCAGCAAATATATTAAAGCCCACCGAAAGGGCAAGCTTGACGCATCGCCTGACGCGTAACCCGATGATTTCATTCTCCAAGTGAAATGATCACCCCTCTATGGCCGGCGGCAGGTTGCCGCTGGCTGCTCATCAATTGAATCAATCATTTAAGAAAATAACCCTTCAAAAAAATTTTTAACATTTAACAGTAAGCATCTTAACAGTAAAAAAGGATGCCCTCTTTTAGGGGCATCCTTTTTCAGCATTCACTGGAGATACGCCGAAACGGCGTACCTCCAGGCGGAGCGTATCAATCTCTTACAGAACCCTCACTCTGATGGTTTAATTAATCCTTGCCCCAGGCGTAAAAGCACTGTATAATAGATATAATGAGAAACTGAGGAGCCTGTATATGAAAAAGATTGAGGAAAAGGCAGTCGCCTTTGCAAAATCCATATGGGAGGATTATCTCATCAACCGCGATCTGCTGAAGCTGACCAGTGTATTTGATGACAACGCTTCCTATATCGGCACCGGAGACGGCGAAATCTGTTATAGTCTGGAACAGGTTCGCACAGCGCTCTTGGGTGAGACTAAGGAGTGGAGCGGCCATTTTACCATTGATGACCAGTGGTATGAGGTACGGGTCATGAGTGACGAATTTGTCGTTGTTTTTGGAGGCTTTGACGCCCATGAGGCCAGTGACAACCCATTGGTTGCGGCCATGCACACCCGATTTTCCCTGACACTGCGGGTAAGCGGTGATACCTTTAAGATTATCCACCTGCACCACTCAGTCCCAAACTTAGAACAGCTGGAGGGAGAGTTCTTTCCTAAGACCATTACGGAAAAACGCAACGAGGAATTCCGTCACGCCCTTGAGCAGAAAACCAACGAACTCAGGCGGCTGGCTCAGCTGGACTCGCTGACCGGCCTTTTGAACCGGGTCAGTGTCGAGCAGGAGATCAACACCTGCCTCGAGCAGGGCACCAGGGGTGTGCTGCTGATGATTGATATTGATGATTTTAAGGAGATTAACGACGTGTTCGGCCATCTGGCCGGCGATACTGTGCTCAAGGTCCTGTCCAACCGGATACGCGAGAGCTTTGGCGGCCAGAGCATCATGGGCCGTGTGGGCGGCGACGAGTTCGTGGTCTTTGCAGAAAAGACAGCTGACCGGGCAGGCATCGGCCAGACTGCGCAAAAGTTCTGTGAGATTGTCACACAGCCTGTCATGGATATTCCCGGCTGCAGCATCACTGTGAGCATTGGCATTGCCCAGTCGCCGGACAACGGCAGCACCTACAGCGCACTGGTGCGTTCGGCCGATCAGGCCCTGTACGCGCGCAAGAAAAACAGTAAAAACGGCTATGTATTCGCCGGTTAAACGGCAGTGAGAGCGGCTTAGAGGCTGCTCTTTTTATTTAGGCGCCAAAAAAGCGAAAAAAATACTTAAATTTTGTCACAGCGGACTTTGGCGGTCGTCTAATCCTGTATAAGCATAAAGGAGGAAACATGATGATTTCAGAAAAAGAGATGAACACTTTTATCCGACGCGCCGTAGAAGGGGATAAGGACGCACTGGGGACAGTGCTGGAATCGGTCCAGGATATGGTTTTTAACCTGTCACTGCGCATGATGGGGATGATTGAGGACGCCGAGGACGCCACCCAGGAGATCATGATCCGTGTTATGACAAGCCTGTCGTCCTTCAAGGGAGAGAGCCTTTTCTCCACCTGGGTTTACCGCATCGCCAAAAACTATCTGGTGGATTACCGCCGTTCGCGTTTTGACCGTCAGCCCCTCACCTTTGATTTTTATGCCCGCGATATTGAGCAGGGCATGGCCGAGCGCTGCCCGGACCCCCAGGCTGGGGTGGACGCCGAGCTTCTGGCCGAGGAGCTGAAGCTTTCCTGTACCAATGTCATGCTGCAATGCCTGGACGCAGAAAGCCGCTGCATCTACGTGCTGGGCGCCATGTTCAGGATTGACAGCGCCATGGGAGCGGATATTTTTGACACAACGCCGGAAAACTACCGCCAGAAGCTCTCCCGCATCCGCAGACAGGTCAATGACTTCCTGAAAAAATACTGCGGCCTCAGCGGAAGCGGCATGTGCGCCTGTAACAAGCGCCTTGGCTACGCAGTGGGACAGAAGCGCCTGGACCCTGCGCGACTGGAGTACAGCGCTTTAGAGGTCTGTAAAAGGGAAATGGAAAACATGGACGCCCTGGCCGGTGTGTTTGAAAGCCTGCCAGAGTATCGTGTGCCGGAAAATGCCCGGGCCTTTATCGACAGCCTGGTGGCTTCAGACTCAATGGCCTCGATTCAGGAAGCAGGGAGGATATAAGATGAACGATTGTGAAAAAATGCTGGATTTCCTGGCACAGCTGCGGGATAATAACTCGCTGGAATGGATGCACAGCCATCAGCCAGAGTACAAGGCCGCCCGCGCCGCCTTTGTCAGCCTTGTGTCAGATTTAATGGAAAAGCTGCTGCCTGACGAGCCCGGCCTGGGCCTCATAAATCCCAGCGACCTTGTTTTCAGGCTCAACAGGGACACCCGCTTCAGCAAGGATAAAAGCCCTTACACGCCGGCGTTCCGCGCGCATATTTCGCCGGAGGGCAGGGGGATGGTGCCAGTGGGGGACTATCTTTTTGTATCGCCAGGCCAGATTTTTCTGGGCGGCGGCGTCTTTCATGGCAAAATGCCCGAGATTACCAGGCGTATAAGAGATCAGATTGTGTTGGAGGGCAGCAGCTTTGAGAGTGTTTTAGAGTCGCCGGCTTTCTGCGAAAAGCTGACGCTCCAGGGTGAAAAGCTTAAAAATGTGCCGCGTGGTTACGATAAAGAACATCCTTATGGCGAACTTTTAAAGCATAAGTCATGGTATGTGGAGTACCCTATAGGAAAAGACCTGTTTTTGGACCGCGAGGCCTTTTTAGAGGAGGCCGTGGATGTGTTCAGACGGATTAAACCCTTTAATGACTTTATCAACAAGGCTTTGGAAGGCCTTGAGATGCCCGGAAAAAGATAGGAATAAGCATTAAAAAATCCCACGAATGATTCGTGGGATTTTTTGTGTTCAGCGCAGGACGCCGCGTTCTTTTAAGCGCTGCCGCACGGTGGGGTAGAGGCTCAGATCGGTGTGGGGCAGAAATCGCGCGGCAAACATACGGGTCAGAAAATCCGATGCCGCGCCAAACTCCAGATATTGGATGTTGTGCTGAAGTGCGCCCACAGTATCGAAAAGGGTGTAATCCAATAATAGCGCTCTGGCGCCGGTCAAAGAGCTGTTGCCCAGGACCGTAAAGCGTTCGGCTGGCAGGTCGGGGTAGAGGCCGATATTGACCGCTGCCTCCAGGTTGATATGGGCGCAGAATGCTCCGGCGATAAAGACCTGGTCAATGTCCTCTGGCCCAAGGCCCGCAGCTTCCAGAAGGTAGGCCACCATGGTGTTGGCAGCGGCCTTGGTGTCCAGATACTGGATGATATCTGTCTGGTTGAAAAAAAGCGAGGCGCCGTCGGCGGTCACATCTGCGTCGGCGTACCGCAGGGCATAGCCGTCATCGGTGGCCTCGATGCGGTCTGTGGCGTCAGGATTAAACTTTCCGGAAAAGTCAATCCAGCCATTCAGCAGCATTTCTGACAGCAGATCTACAATGCCAGAGCCGCAGATGCCTTTAGGCGGCGCATTTTCAATCGTAGTGTAGCTCAGAACGCCCTCCGTGATGGACACATGGTCGATGGCGCCCGGTCCGGCCTTCATGCCACTCTTGCTGATACCGCCCTCCAGCGCAGGCCCTGCCGCGCCAGCCCCGGCGATCAGAAAGTTTTCATCGCCCAGCACCATCTCACCATTGGTACCGATGTCGATAAATAGGGAAGGCTTTTTCTGCTTATCGAGCCGGGCGGCCAGCAGTCCGCTGATGATGTCACCGCCCAGGTAATTGGCGGCTGAGGGCATACAGTAAACCAGTCCGCCGGTGGGCAGGCTCAGGTCGTCGGCAGGTATGAAATCAGTATGGTTGAACATGGGGGTAAAAGGAACCTCAAAAATGGGCCAGGGGTCAATGCCGAGGAAAAGATGGGACATGGTAGTGTTGCCGGATACAATCATAATGCTGTAGGCTTCTGGCGCAATACCGGTTTGGGCGGCGAGGTCGTTAAGCAGGTCGCAGAAAGTACGGACAGTGCTGGCTTGAAGCTCGTCAAGGTGGTCGGGCCTGCCCTTGGTGTAAAAAATGCGGCTCAATATCTCATCGCCGTAGTCAATCTGCCTGTTAAAGCGGCTTTTTTCCGCCAGCACCTGTCCGGTATTTAAGTCAATGGACTGCATGATAACCGTGGTGCTGCCAAGATCCACGGCAAGACCGTAGTTTTGTGCGGTGGTGTCGCCGGCTTCAATGCGCGTCAGCTCCCAGTGGTTTCCGGCGTAAACCAGGGTGCAGGTTACCTTGAAATCGGATTCCCGACAGACGGCAGCATATTTTTTATAGGTTTTATAAGAGAGCGCCAGCGGTGAAAAGGTAGCTTCAAGGCCTTGCAGAAGCCGCTCGCGGTCTGCTGTGATGTCGACCTGGCCCGGTGCCGGCAGTTCTAAATAGATTTTTTGGCTGAAAGCGTTCAAAAGGTCATCTCCTGTCTTTGTATTCCATTTCATTATAATGGAAAAGGGATGGATAAGCAAGTGTAATACAGAGCTAGAGTATCCGTCAACCATATACCCAAATAGTGATAGTTGCCCCAGGTTTTACCGAAACGGGTAATTTTTTACCGTAATATTTTACAATAAGGTGACTTGAAGTGCTATAATTTAGTTGTCCGATGGATCACAAAAGGAAGAGCCCCATATGCTCACGCCTTTTGAGATAAGCACACCCTGCCATTCCAGAGGTTTGACTATATTTGTGAAAGCAAGTATAAAATCCTCTCATCCATACCAAATCAAATCTCTGGTCTGGTTGTAGACGCTCCATTTGTGCTGTTTATTTTCATTTTTATAATGAAAACAAGTTTTTCGCTGTGTTCTTGTAAAAAAATGCAGCAAATTGTTTTTGATGGGGAGATGAGGCTTTTTTTAAAAAAATCTCATGACACATCAGCTGTTTCTGATTTTTCTGATGGCGCCGGTAAAAATGGCTGTGCTATGGAACACAGTCATGAGGGGTAGTCCTGCCGAACCAGCGGGGCTGTGATTTTGGGACTCCTCCAGACAGCTTCATCACCTTGAAGCCATAGAACTGGTTCAAAAAAATAACACGCTTTTAACATTATCATTTTCATCACTGCGGCCGGCGGACCGGCCCCCCTTGGCCATATACCACAATCTCAAACTGGGGGGCGGCATCAGAAAATAACAGCAGAATCATTTGAAAAAATTCCGATTTTTGGCAGCCGGGACGGGTGCATCAAGCTGATTGAAAACGTTGGTCCGATTCATTTTGATCATATTCCAAAACGTGCCTCCATATATGATGCTTTTGGAAGGCCGGTGTTATCCAGAGCGCCGGTCATTGATTTTTGACGCTGTGCCTTTTCCATAAAACGGGGAATTTTCATGGAAAGGGCAGACATGCTTTCAACCTGATGTATTTTACCTGGTTTATCTGAAGCCATAAACAAAAAAACTCCTGCATTTGGCAGGAGTTTTTTATTTGCTTTTGCTGTCCGGCATCAGTAAAACAGAGGCTTTGAAAATATGATCGGCGTAGTCAAAATGGGCGAAGCCGTGATGCTTTTCAGCAATATGGCGGACAGAGGTGAGCCCGATGCCTTCGCCATCGCGTTTGCTGGAATAAAAGATGTCTCTTTCCTGTCGGATTTCATTTTCGTAGCTGTTTTTTATGTTAATGGCCACCATCCGCTGTCCGGCAATACCGATGCTGACATGGATAAAGCGGTGCAGCCTTGTCTGGAGCAGGCAGGCCTCCAGGGCGTTTTCCAAAAGGTTTCCCAGTACCACGCAGGCGTCCATCTCGGTGATAGGGAGTTCCTTTGGCAGATTGACAGTGATGCCAACCTCAATGCCGGCCTTGTGCGCCATCAGGTAGTAATGACGCAGGATGGTATCGACCGCGTAGTTTTCACAAAAGGAAGTCACCTCATCGGTGTCGAGTATTTTCAGGTAATGGTTGATATACCGGAGAAGCCCGGTGGTGTCTCTCTGGTCGGCATAGCCCTTGAGAGCCAGCAGGTTATGCCGGAGGTCATGCCTTGCAGCCCGCGTCCCCTCAATATTTTTCTGAAGATGCTCGTACTGTTCCTTCTGAAGCTCGATCTGAAGGTCCATAACGCTCAGCTTTGACTGCAGTCTGGAATTGGTGAAGCTCTCTAACAGAGTGCGCATGACAATGTAGTAAGTCATGATGGTACCGATAATCCACGCGACAGGCAGCAAAAAAAGGCTGTTGTGCCAGACAAGGCTGCTGTCGCAGAAGGTGGGGTACAGGCCGATTCGGAAAATGCAGTAAAAGGATATGGGTATGATCCAAAGGTAACGCCATGCGTGCATGTCGCTGGTCTGCTCGATGACAGGCTTGATAATTTTCTGCATAAACCAAAACAGGAATGGAAAAGCGGCCAATTCCAATAGCACAAGGGTGATTGTAAAATCAAGCGGATAATCAAAAGGGCCGAAACGACTACTCCAGACAATATTAAAAGTTTTTGCCAGAAGCTGAATATAGTCGTTGTAGTTGGTCAGAAAGCATAAAACAAAAAGATTCGTAAAATAATTATCCCGTATACAGAAAAGAGCCGCTGCAACGATAAAGAGCAGGAATACAAAGCTCAGAACACCGCGGATACTGTAAAAGGTACTGCCTGGCGTGAAATAAATATTTGTAATAAACACGCTGAAGGCAAGGGTAGAGACCATTATAACAAACCAAACCCATTTGGGAACCCGAATATGCTCGATAAAGACTGCAAAAAAACAAAAAAAACAGGGGATAAGCTGAGCAAGGCAGGTCACAACAGCGATTCGCGCGTCCAAAATCAAAGCCTCCTGTTTAATTTGTCAAATTCATAGTTGGCATAGCGCTGCCTGATCTCTGTGCGAAGCCCGCGGTTGATGGGTACCCGTTCGCCTGAAAGCATGACAAAATCCTTTTCGTCAAGCACATCGACCTCATCCATGTTTACAATGCAGTTTCGGTAGCAGTTGACAAACTGAGGATAGGGCAGCAGCAGCGCCGAAAAATCTGAAAAAGGCATATAGCATTTGACAATGCGCCGTTTAGTATGGATGTAGATATAGTGGTTGGAGTAATCCGTATAAACGATATCCTTTAAAAAGATTTTTACATGGGTCCGCCCTTCCTTCACCTCAATGTAGCGGCTCTGCTTGAACAGCGTTTCGTCACAATAGCGCATGGTTTCTTCAAAAACCTCATAGCTGTAAGGCTTGACCAGATAGTCGAAAGCCCGGACCCTGAATCCCTTTACCGCGTGAAACTGGCTGGTGGTCGAAAAAATGAGCAGACAATCGCTGTCTGTCTCACGGATTTTTTCTGCCGTTTCAATGCCATTCAAACCATCCATGTAAATATCCAAAAAAATAAGATCAAAGGTGTGCGGGGTAAAGCACTCAAGAAAATGGCTGCCGCTTTTAAAGAGCGTAACCTCCGCATCAAGCTGGTGATCGGCGCAGTAACGGTGGATGTACTCGGAGAGCAGTTCACATTCTGTTCTTAAATCATCGATAATCGCGATTTTCATAAAGACATCCCCCTTTCATAATTATTGCAATCAAATTTTAACACATTATGTTAAAAAAGACTGGAAATTCAGATGACAAAATTGGTAAAAAAAAGACGTTTTCGGTAAGAGTGTTGATTCTGTTTTTTTAGACAGTTATGATTATAGTGTTACTTAATAAGATCTTAAGAAAATGAGAAGCAGACGCTTTTCATCCATTAAGATAGCAACGCGGCGCTCTGTTTTTGTATTACATCAATATGCTTTCACAGTGTGAACACATATCCTCTCATCCAATCGTAATGCAGTAAACCCTGCCCGCGCTGCATGAAGTTAGAAACAGTGAGACAATGGTGTTCCGATTCCGCTTTGCGGCAGACAGGAAAGGTTGTCTCCCTTTTTATGTTTGATATACCCAAGCAGGTATTCAAAATAGATTTTAAAAGACGAGAGGAGAGAAAAATGAAATTCGGCGAATTGAAAAGTTGGCAGAAAAAGAGACTGCTTTTCAGCTTATTAACCTATGTTATTGTCATTGTTGTTTTTCTGGCGTACGCTGCGGTAACCATGTACACCGACAAAAAAGCAGAAGATGACTACTGGGTTTCAATGCTGCAGACGCCAAAAGACATTGAGGAGAGGGCGGCTCAGTTTGATCAGAATGCGACCAGGGTGCAGGTCGGTACCTATGTCGAGAACCTAAAGGAAGTCAACCTGAAAACTTCAAGCTTCCGCATGGTGGTTTTGATCTGGTTTAAATGGGAGGGAAATGATAATCTGGATATGGCCAAGCATTTCCGTATCTATAAAGGAACCATTAACAAGACAGAAACCGTTAAAAATTATCATGAAAATGGCGAAAATTATCAGGCGGTCCGGTGTGATGTGTCCATTACTAAGAACTACTGGAACCGTCGTTTCCCGCTGGAATCCCATCAGCTTCGTATGTATGTGGAATCCGAACTGCCGGTGGATGAGGTTGTATTTGTTAACGACAGTGAAAACAGCGGCGTTAACGGCTCGCTGGGAATCTCCGGCTATGATTTGAGGCGCAATGAAACCGGAACAACCATGATCGAATACGACAATAACCACGGCGACCCTGAGATACCGGGAGGCATCATCAACTCAGAGCATATTACCGCGCTGGAGCTCAACCGCGACAGCATGGGATTGTATGTCAAATGCTTTATCGCGCTGGTTGGAACCATTACCTGGGTACTCATCACCCTGTTTATCTGTACCTATCACCGTGTCGACCCGCTCAGCATGATTCCCGCAGCCCTTTTCGGGACCGTTACCAATATTATGGTTGGGGCAAACCTGCTTCCGGATGCCCTTCAGCTTGGTCTGCTTGAATTTGTCAATATTTTCGGCATTGTGACCATTCTGGCAGTGGCGATGACAATCATCAATATCAACCGGATTCGGAACAAATATGAGGATCGTGATTTCGCAAGCTTCTACGGGCGCATCATGTTCTACACCATTGTCGTCCTTGTTGTAGCCGGAAACATCATCCTGCCCATATCTGCGTATATGTTCTAAGGACCGGGGCGTTGATCTATGCGTGAACAGATATACAAAATTGTTAAAAAAGCGGAGCCGGGAGATGTTATCAGCAAATATTATGATGTATTCATCATGGTGGTAGCCTTCATCAGTGTCTGCCCGCTCATGTTTAAGGAATCCAATTCGCTGCTGGTGATGATTGACACCATCACTGTTTATATTCTTTTTACCGATTATATCTTTAATTGGATTACCTATGATTACAAGATTAAAAAAGACTCACCCTGGGTGTTTGTGGCCTATCCCTTTACACCCTTTGCGCTGATCGACCTGCTTTCAATCCTGCCGTCCCTGGGACTGCTGGGCGCAGGCTTCCGTATTCTGCGTGTGCTGCGTGTGTTTAAGGTGCTGTATTATTCCAAGACCTTCTCCTACGTAGCCAATGTTTTCAAAAATGAGCGCAAAACTCTGGGTTATGTGCTCATCATCGCGCTGGCCTATATCTTTGTATCTGCGCTGGCCATGTTTGCCTATGAGCCGGACACCTTTGATAATTTTTTCGAGGCGCTCTACTGGGCAACCACTGCCCTGACCACTGTTGGCTACGGGGATGTATACCCCGTCACCGAGGTGGGGCGTTTGATCAGTATGATTTCATCACTCTTTGGTATCGCGGTGATCGCAATGCCAGCCGGTGTTGTTACCGCAGGGTTTATGGATGAAATCGGACGTGCGAAAGAGCTGGAACGCCTTGAAAAGGCTAAAAAAGACGGGAAGAACCTTGAGGAAGTCATCGAGGAGGAACTGGAGGAACAGAATGAGTAATAAGACACGCTATTTAATCATCATGGTTTTGGGCGTTGTAATGAACCGGCTGCTCTATGTTCTCTCAATGCATTTTGACTTGCCCTTCTGGCTGGACATGTCCGGCACCGTCTTGGCAGCATTGCTGCTTGAGCCCACAGCCGGGCTTCTGGTGGGGCTTGTGAATAATTTTGGGCTGGCAGTGTTTAACTACAGCAGCAGCTCGCTGATTTTCTATGCGGTCAGTGCCTCCGCCGCCCTGGTGGTGGGGGTGAATATGCGCCGAAACGGAGAGATCGACTGGAAGCGCACAGTTCCAACCATGGGCCTGCTGGTTTTAGTCACTGGTGTCCTGTCCGCCCTGCTCAGTATCTGGCAGACCGGCGGGACGCTTACCCATCCCTGGGAGGTTTATTTTTATGATTTAGCGGTGTCTGCCGGTATCCCCTGGGTGCTGGCCTGCTTCATTGGCACCATGGTCATCAAAGTTTTTGATGTGATTGCCACGGCCGGTATCATCGCATTGCTTTACTTCGTTTTGCCAAATAGCCTGAAATATCCTCCGGAAACACTCATAGAAAAAGAAAAGATTTAGATAATACAGTTGAAATAAAAACACAAAAAACAGAAACGGTGCTGCACAAAACCGCTTCTGTTTTTTTATTGTCTGAACACTTTGCTGTTTTTATGATGTTTACCGGCGGCCTGCCGTCTGCGCGGCAGGATTAAGGAGAACAGAGGCTTCAAATACATGAGGGTCATCATTAAATTTTGCAAAGCCGCTGTATTTCTCAGTTATCCGTCGAACCGAGTGGATACCGATCCCCTCAGCATCGCGTTTGGAGGACATAAAGGCACCGTCCTTTTTACAGATTGTATGATCATAACTGTTTTTAATGGAAATCACTACCGAACCTTTACCCGAGATACCGAGCTTTACATAAATAAAGCGGTTTGTGCCCTTCTGGCGCAGGCAGGCCTCCACGGCGTTTTCAAACAGGTTGCCAAAAACCACACAGAGATCGCCCTCAGAAAAAAGCAGCGGATCGGGAAGCTTAATGTCAATCCGCAGGTCGATGGCATTTTGGCGTGCGAGAGCGGCATAATGCTGTGCAATGGCATCAATGGCAGCATTGCTGCATAGGGGCAGTTCCCTGTCCGATTCTGCAGACTGCAGGCTGACGCTCAGGCAGGTGTCGATCTGCTCAAAAGCGCTGTTTTCTGCATAGCCTTTGAGCATGAGCAGGGTGTGCTTCAGATTATGGCGGGCCTTCGCGTTTTCCTCAATATTTTTTTTCAGGCGGTTATACTGTTCATGCTGCATACTGGCCTGATAATCTGATATTTCCAGTTTGTTTTGAAGCTCAGCAGTCCGCTGGTTTTCCTGGATCAGCCTTAAAATAACATAATAGGTTAAAAAAGTGCCGATAAACCAGACAAAAGGCAAAAGATGCGCTGGAATAGATGTAAGATTTAAAGAACCGGGATAGATACAGAACCGGTACAGCAGAAAAAAGCAGACGGGAACGATCCATAAATACCGCCAGTAAGACATATTGCCTGTCTCGAGAATAGTGGGCTTAATGACTTTTACAGTGAAGAATCCAACAAAGGGCAGCGTGAACACAAAAATTAAAAACTGAATAAAAGCAGACAAAAATGGGTTAGCGAGCAGAGAAGGCTTACAGAATATCTGGCTGAAAAATACCACGATATCCAGATAGTTCTTAATAATAAATACCACAAAAAAGTTAAGGAAAAAATTTTCTTTAACACTTAACAGAAAGATCAGGCCGATGGTGACATTAAATAACACACTGACAACGATCCGCGCATTGCCGGAATCGGGCATGACATTAAGCGTAAAGACAGCAGCATAGGTGACAGTGCTTGAAATCAGGAGCACAGCAACCATCAAAATATTAACGCCAGTACCAAACCGAAAATTGCCTTTAAAAACTGCGCAGTATAGAAAAAGCGCCGGCAGGAGCTGAATAAGTGAAAGCAGTGCAGCAAAAGCGAATTGATCCAAAACCAACCTCCACGATTTACATGAGTTGCCCTCATTTTACCATAGAACCGAAGCATTTGTATAGCGCGCTGTTCAACAATACAGTAAAATTAAAAAGCCGGAGCAATCCGGTTTTTTTGTGGTCCTTTAATAACGATAAAATTAATTGATGAAATCGGTATGTTTGTGACAGGTGTTATTGCACGCCCTATAGAAGAAAACAGATTAAAAGTATAAAGATAAAAATCAATACAGAGTTATCTTTTAGTATAAAACAATCCATATGAAGTGTATGTAAGCGGTAAAAATAAAGATCGTAGAATACCATATTCTACGTCATTTTTTTACTTTTTATGGATTCTATTATATCATTTATAAATTGCTATTACTAGCAAAATTCTAATTAATTTTTAGTAGGGAGGCATGATTATGAAAAAGACATTTTCAATGTGGTCAGAATCAATTCGTCGTTTTTTCTCAAAAAGATCAGTAACGCTGGAAGCGTTCAGCCGCGAATGGATAAGAGAACGTAGCAATGAAGGAAAGATTAAGGAGTCTACACTCACCAATTATCAGCGTATTATTGAACGCTATTTGTTACCTGAACTCGGTGGTCTGAGGCTGGATACTGTGACCGGTGAAGTAGTACAGGATTTTGTAAAAAAACTGGAGAAAAGAGCCCTTAAGACATCCACGATTCAGGGCATTATCGGCAGGTTATCATCAATTATGGAAAAGGCAGTGGAAACGGGATTGATTAATAAAAATCCCTGTGGGCACATTGTCATTCAGAAAAAATGGCAGACCACAACAGGAAAAATTTTAACAATTGAGGATCAAAAAGCCCTGACACACTGGCTTTTATCACATGAGCATAGCCTGAGCCTTGCCGTACAGCTCGGTCTCTTCGCGGGGATGCGCATCAGTGAGATTGCGGCGCTGCAATGGAAGGACATTGATCTGAAAAGTGGGTTTATTCAAGTTCGCAGAAATGTTCAGCGTGTAAAAAATCATGAAGCCGGCCAGCGCAAAACCATTAACCAGATTGGCACGCCTAAATCCCCAAAAGCCTTTCGATCAATTCCCATTACATCCATTTTAATGAAATCACTCAAAGGATATGAAAAAAAGGGTGTAAAACCGGAAGCTTTTGTAATTGCAAAAAAAGGTGGCTCAGCCTATGATGTAAGAACGATACAGCGCTATTTTAAAAAGATTATTTCTGCCTTGAAAATAGATAATTACCGTTTTCATGATCTACGGCACACCTTTGCGACCAGGGCGAAGGAAAGCGGAATGGACATACAGATCATCAGTGAAATCCTGGGCCATTCGGAAACAGCTGTCACCATGAACATCTATCTGCATATTACAGATCTCCATAAAAAACAAGAGATGGTGCTTTTGGACAAACTAAACTCAACAATATATGGAAAAGCGGCGTAAATTGTCGTGAAATATGGTATTCTACGAACTTTCATTTAAAAATATACCCTGTATTCTAAGGAATCACAATAAAGGTAGAGAGCATGCAAGCATTGATTAAGACTCAGTTTGAGCGCTGTTCAGAAAGCGTTCGGCAGCATTGCCTGCGTACAGGCAGCTGGATAAGGAAAATAATAAAAGAATTGGGGCGTGAAGAACTGCTTTCAATCTGGCAGTTGGAAGAAATGTCTCCGATAGATTATCACGACATTGGAAAAGCGGAAACAGGAGAGACTCCTGGCCATTGTACAATGGGCGCGCAGTTTTTCAGAAATCTTTATGAAACAAAAACGACCTGTTTTGCAGAACAGATTTTCTGCAGTGTCGCTTCAGATCTCTGCCGTTTCCATCATTATCGTTATGACGGCAGGGATAATCCCAAAATGGTAAGCGGACAGGATATACCTGTCATTGCCAGAGTCTGTGCAGTTGCCAATGCTTTTGACCATTTGCGGGAGTCGGGCAGGCAGCCAGATGAAGCGTACGAAAACATCTGTAAGGAAAGCGGCAGCCTGTATGATCCGGCGGTTGTTCAAGCCCTTGGTGAAGCAATCCGGCTCTAATATCATAAAAAGTATAGAAAAAGACATTTTCCCAGTTATACTGTGTGGAAAATGTCTTTTTTATATCAGCGCTGTGTATGTCGAATAGGATTAAAGCTCTTCAGCCGCTCCAGTCTTGTTCAGGATAACAACCGCGAGAATGACAACGGCAATACCAATGATTTGCGGCAATGAGATGACCTGTCCAAAGATAAAATAACCGAGGATTGAGGCCGTGATCGGTGAGAAAGCATTCATCATGTTGGTGATGGCAGGATCGACCAGCGAAAAGGATTTTACCCAGACATAAGATGAAAGAATCTGTGTCAGCAGCCCATAGGCAGCGATGATCAGAATAAGAAGCAGGACATTCTGGGCGGAAGCGATCTGCCCAATAACAGCCCAGGGAGGGCAGACGACCCAGTAGATCAAAGCCGCTCCAAGGTTATAATAGGTGATGACCACATCATTGTCAATCTCGTTATTTAAAGCCCATTTGATGATCAGGGCAATAGCGCAGTTGGCTACCCAGTTAAGCGCCATCCACATAATACCGGAGGGTGCAATAAAGGCATCGGGTGAAAAGACATTCAGAACCAGTGCCAGACCGATGATAGCCAGTCCCAGCGAGGCAATCTTGCCTTTGGTTATTTTGTATTTAAAAATAAAGGAGGACAGAAGCATCAGGATAAAAACATGGGAAAACTCAAGGATGGAAAAAACACCGGTGCTCAGATAATTGAGAGCTCGTGCGTAGGAGTAGTAGAACACTGCGTTGGCAATTCCGCCGCCCACCAGGACGATCAGTACGCGTTTCCACCCAATGTTAAAGGCTTTTGGGTTTTTGATCAGGGTTTTTATCCCATAGAACAAGATAACAATCATTGGCCCCATAGAGGAGACAGCCACATCGTTTAGCCCCAGATTTTGGAGTAATGCGATAAAAACGCCAAGGGTTCCCCACAAAACACCGGCAATCCCGCCATAGATAATTCCTTTTGTAAAATTACTTTTATTTACTTCGTTCATTTTATAGACTCCCTACATAATTAAGCTTAAAATAAAGGTTTCAAATTCCTTTTCCGTTTCGGTCATACAATCCCGGATCAGTGTTTGATACATTTCATTATATTCACTGACCAGAACTTCAATTTTCTCTTTTTCTTCCAGCATCGCTAATCTCCTTAATATTTTCCATACGCATTGACAAAATCGATCACTGCTTTCATTTTTTCAGGCGGCGCGTCCTTAAAGCTGAAGGCAGGTTTGTTAAAACCAAAGTAAAACCGTTTGCTTTTCATGCCAATATCCATAAGCTCACGGGCTTTTTCCAGACATTCTTTTGTAGAATAATTCGTCAGATAATCCAGAGGATAAGAGCAGCAGACCATGTTTTTTGAGCCGAGAATGTCAATTGTTTTCTTAAAATCCTGGTGCTCCACAGCCAAAATAACTTTTCCTTCAGGAAGCTCGGAATAATAATCAAAATAGCGTCCGTCTGTGTAATCGCCCTGGAACTGTAAATACAGGGTATGCCCCTTTGCAGCCAGCGCGTCACAAAACTTTTTAAAGGTAGGCCAGAAAAATTTCTCGAAATGCCTGGGGCTGATCATTGGCGGCAGGTGTACCCAGGAGCAGGCGCAGGAAATACCATCGGCGTCAACGGGCAGAGTATTTTCCACATAGTCGGTCATAACCGGCGCAAGAGCCTCACAGGCGGCTTCCAACTCGCTTTTTTTCCGCCGAAGATCCATAGAAATCTGAGTAATGCCGCGCAAATGGTCGCCCAGCAGATCAAAGGGGGCATAAAACATGGTGCCATAGTAAATGGGAACGCCTTTAGCGTAAGTAAGGTCATAGAGCTTATTATAAAAATCTGCGACCTGCCTTTTTTCAAACAGTAAAGCTTTGGAAATGGCTGTAATGTCCTTGAGGCTGTCCTTGCCAAGGGCGCTGTACATGCCGGGGAGTACTCTCTCAACAATGCAGCGCAGAGGATCTTTAATCAGTGCAGGATAATCATCCTCACTCAGACTCATGACCTCAGGATGCTGCATGGTTCCGTTTTTCCTGTTTTGAATCCACGTTTTACTCCCTAAAATTTCGCTGCGCTGGGGAGGAAGCCACCCCATGCCCAGATTGGCATCCATTTCAAAAGTGTCTAAAATTTTGTCATAGGCTTCAATGATTTTGTCATAATTCCAGGTTGCTTCCAGAAAATCAATGCCCGCGTACTCACAGGCATAGCTGATTTCAAAATCCAGTATCACGGGCACCCTGTCGGTGGGTTTTCCAGCCATTGTACTTTTTATCCGCTCAATTTTTTCTTCCATCTCAAATTTTCCCTTCACGATTTGTATATATACAATATTGTATGATTACAATATATAGTATGTGTACAAATTTGTCAAGTCTTTTTTAAATTTATCTTTTTTTTACAAAAAGTCATGCTATAATAAACATGAGGTGAATTATGGCAAACTATAAAAATGGAACTGAGACAAAGACTTCGCTGTATAATAGTGCGAAAAAGCTTTTTTACTTAAAGGGCTATGGCGCGACGACCATTAAAGATATTATTACAGACGCAGAATCAAAATTAGGCTTGTTTACTTATTATTTTGAGGGCAAGGAATCTGTGGCAATCAGTATTTTCAAGGATTTTGTCAATGATATTGCCCTGGTGCTTGAGGAGCCTTTGAAGGAATATACGGCTAAAAATGATTATCTGCTCGTAGATATGATTGAGTACCGCGCTTATTTCGAGTGTATAAACGCCAATGAGGAGATAAAGCGCTTTTATAAAGATATTTCGATTCTCGAAAGTTTTGCGCAGATGACCATTGATTTAAAAGATTATTTCATACAGAAGCGATTCGAGAACGGTCTGAAGTTTGAGACCAGCGCGATGATTAAGGATAAGACCTACTTTGACGCCATCGCCTCTCTGACATCAGGAATGGAGATTCAGTTTTTCAGAGATATTCTTGGGAAAAAGATTGATATTGCCTATGGCGACGCGATTGATATTTTTCTGACAGAGTATTACCGATTCCTGGTACTTGATAAAAAGCGGATTCAGGATAATCTGCGAAAATCCAGAAAGGTCGTAGAAACGCTGAATTTTGAAATTGGCGACCGCTTCAGCGTTCAACTGGCAGGTCTTAATTCATAGGATAAAAAATATAATAAAAATTTAAAATATACAAATCAGGAAAGAAGGTTATTATATGATTGTTACTTTTAGAGAAATTGGCGCGTTAAATCAGCTTTTACAGGAAAAACATCTGGATTATAAAATTCATCTGAGCGATGCCTGCGGTTCCCAGAGCATGTGGATCGAAAGCCTGAACAATGCTGGTGATCCCAAGGCGAATGAAGCCCTGTATGAAGTGATCAATACTTTTTTTGAGAAAATGGGGACAGAACTGGAGTACACCTGGGATAAAAAATCCTTCTGGTTCAAGGACCGGTCCCTGGTATTCTAGAATTTTATAAATAATAAAAAGCACAAATGCCTGAGTATGAGAGCTCAGAGCATTTGTGCTTTTTTATTTTCTCGGCGGGCTTTACGTTTGAGAGATGTTTCGTTATGAAACATGTGGCGGATTGAAAAAGAATATGGAATCCGATAGTATAAAAACCAGAAAAGGATATACCTGAAGGTGTTTGATATTCAAACAGTTTTAAAAAGGGGGAAGAAGAATATGAAGCCTATTTTAGGGATTACGATTGGTGATCCGGCAGGCATTGGCCCAGAGATCACACTGAAAGCGATGGCCTGTCAGAAGATTTTGAGAGTGTGCAGCCCGGTGGCTGTCGGGGATAAAAAAGTACTGGAAAATGCTCTGAAAATCACGAAAATTGAAAAGAAACTGGTCGCCGTCAAGGAGGACAGCCTAAAGGAAACCCTGGCTCATCTTGAGAAAGACGCGCTGCCATATATTGATATGGAAATTTTCAAGGAGAATGGCTGGCAGTACGGTAAGGTTGACGCGGGCTGCGGCGACGCGGGATTCCAATTTATAAAAAAGGGTATTACACTTGCAATGGAGGGCATTCTCGACGGTGTTGTGACTGGCCCGATTAACAAGGAAGCGCTGAACCTTGCCGGGCATCATTTTTCGGGGCATACTGAAATTTTCGCGCATTATACTGGCGCAAAAACATATCGTATGGTCTTGACGAGTGATAAGCTTCGGGTGATCCACGTGACTACTCATGCGTCAATCCGCAAGGTGTGCGATATGGTTAAAAAAGACCGGATTTATGACACGATCTGTCTGGCGAATGAAACGCTGCGGCTCCTGGGGATTGATTCTCCCAGAATAGGCGTGGCAGGCTTTAACCCGCACTGTTCAGAAGGCGGCCTTTTTGGTGATGAGGAAGCCCTTGAGATTATTCCAGCCATAGAGGCCGCTAAAAAGGCAGGCATAAGGGTCATTGGCCCAGTTTCGCCGGACACGGTTTTTGTAAAAGCGCTCGGCGGCGCCTATGATATGGTGGTGGCCATGTATCATGACCAGGGGCATATTCCGCTTAAGCTCTGCGGGTTTAAGATGGACGCTGAAACTGGCGCTTTTACAAGTATGAGCGGTGTGAACTGTACGGTAGGCCTGCCAATCATAAGAACCTCCGTAGACCATGGAACCGCCTTTGAGGTGGCAGGGACAGGAAAAGCCAATGAGGAATCCATGATTGACGCGCTGCACATGGCGGCAGCTATGGCGCGCGGCAGGGAGAAACGGCGATGATCAGGCTTGTCGTGCTGGCGGACGATTTTACCGGAGCGCTCGATACAGGCATACAGTTTGGAAAGCTGGGGATCAATACCATTGTAACGCAGCAGGTTGATGCCTGCATGTGCGCAGGCAGTGACTGCGAGGTGCTGGTCATCAACACAGAGTCGAGACATCTAACAAAAGAAAAGGCTGGCCAAAGGCTTTATGAGATCTCAGACAGTATTAAGAAAGCGGGCGTTCCTTTTCTTTATAAAAAAATAGACTCAACCCTCAGGGGAAACATCGGGGCAGAGCTGTACGGCTGCATGAAGGGAATGAAAGCAGAACAGGTAATGCTGGTGCCGGCCTATCCGGAAAACAAAAGGTACACATGGGGCGGCCTGCAGTATATTGATAAGACGCCGCTTTCAGAGACAACCTTTGCGCAGGATCCTTTTAATCCAGTCATTTCCAGTCGTGTTTCAGAGATCATTCACAGCCAGTGCGCGATTCCAGTTTATGAAATTCCAGTCACTGGGCTTGCGCGCCTTGATCTGGAAGCAGAGGGGATCTATGTTTTTGATGCCGGGAGCCAGAGAGAGATGGAAAAGATTGCCGGGCAGTTAAAAGTCTTCAGCCATCTCAGTGTTTTTTCCGGCTGCGCGGGCTTCGCAGCCTTTCTGCCGTCGCTTTTGGAGATGAAGACACAGGCGACAAAAGCTTTGAAGATGCCGCGGCCTTTACTGTTAATGTGTGGCAGCATCTGTCCGGTTTCGGCACGCCAGCTTGAACAAGCGAAGGCCCTGGGCATTCCCCTTTTCAAGCTTTCGGATTATCTTGATCTGAGTGAAAATGGGTATCAGGGGTTGAACCGGCTGTTTAGAGATATGGAAAGCCAGGCTGGGCATACAATGATCCTGGCGAGCTCTGATGTTGAAAGTGAGAGTCCTTTCCGGCCTGGACACAGCTCAGAGAGAGCGCTGATTGCAGACCGGCTGGGCTACATTACAAAGCTCGCGGCCGAAACATTTGGCTATAAGGATCTTGCTGTTTTTGGCGGGGATACACTTCTGGCAGTGCTTAACCATTTAAAGCTCAGCGAGCTGAGGCCAGTCGAGGAAATTGAGCCGGGAGTGGTATTATCCGAGACAGGAGGCTACCGCGTCATTTCAAAGGCCGGTGGATTGGGAAGAGAAGATGTGGTTGAGAGAATGTTAGCCTATACAGGAGCCGTTTTATGAAAATTCTTGGAATATTGCCTTACAAAGGCCTGATGAAAACAGTGGCAGAAGTCCTTGAGCAGGAGCCGAATATTTCGGCCGACCTTTTTGTCGGCGATATGTATGAAGGCCTGAAAATATTTAAGGAGCATTATCAGGATGACGCTTATGATTTTGTGATCTCCCGGGGGCGCACCGCTGGTCTGATTGAGGAGGCGACCCATATCCCGGTTGTTTATATTGATATTTCCGGTTATGATATGGTGCGCCTGATCCGCCTGCTTCAGACCTATACGGGAAAAACAGCTGTGGTGGGTTTTTCGGCCATTATCAAAAGTATTTATGTGCTGTGCGATTTGCTCCAGTATGAAATTGACTGTTTTGAGATCAACAGCGAAAATGAGCTTTTTCCCATGCTTTCCAGTTTGCAGAGCCAGGGCTATAATTTTGTCGCCGGCGATGTGATCACAGCAAAGGCAGCGGACAGCATCGGGCTGAACCATGCTATGATCACCTCTGGCCGAGAAAGTGTTTCCAAGGCGCTGGAGCAGGCAAAGAAAATGTATGGACAGCTTTCCTATCTCCGTGAAGAGCGCAATTTTTATAAAAAGCTTATCGCCAATGAGGCAGTTCGCATTGATGTGTTTGATGAGGGCGGGAATATCTTTTTCACCAATGACAAAGCGGAGATGTTTGACGGAATTAAAGCCCATTCTGACATCCAGCGCTACAAGGATCAGATTGATCTGAAAGGGCATGTTGTTTTTAATCTGACGATGGGCGATGAGCTGTGGCATGTCGAGGGATCTTTGATCGAGGGGAAAGAGAAGCGCTATCTTTTATATGGAAAACGATACCTGAGCCAGCGGCTAAAGGAAAAAAATATTATCAAGCTGGATAATGATTTTGGCAGGAATACGATGATTCTCTCCCGGTTTGAGAGCAGTAACGCGATGATGAAGAGGGCCATACAGACAGCACAGGCAAATTGCGAGAACTATAAGCCGATTCTAATTTATGGTGAGCAGGGCACCGGCCGGGAGGATTTTGCCCTGTCCATTCACCGTGAAAAACAGCAAAAAAACAAAGAATTCATCCAGGTGAACTGCATGGCACTGAACTGCAGTGAGAGTGACGAAGTCTTTGACACGCTGTTTTCACTCATTGATAATAAAAAATCCAAAATTATTTTTTTTAATGACATTGATCATCTGGATCTGTCCACACAGCTTCTTTTGTTGTCTTTTTTGCATCAGGCTGCCTCGATTAAGAGGCTGAAGCTCCTGGCGTCCTCGGAAATATCCCTTGAGGAAATGATCCAAAAGGGGATTCTTCACTCTGAAATGTATACTTTTTTCAGCGGTATTCAGATCTTCTTGCCGCCACTGCGGAACCGCAAAGAAGATATCCGCAATCTCAGCAGTCTTTTTATAACACAGTTTAACAGCGAATACGGCAAAGAAATTGTTGGGTTTCAGGAGGAAGCCTACAGTCTCTTAGAAACACTTCCGTGGCATTTTAATATTAAGGAGCTTCGGAATCTGGTCAAGGAGCTGGTTTTAGAGTCCAATACCCTCTATATATCTAAGGACAGGCTTGGGTATCTTTTAAAAAACCAAAACCGATATCCGGCGGAAAAAGAAAAAAAAAATACAGGGTTAAATCTCGACCAGCCTCTGGAAGACATTGAGCGGGATATTATTACGATTTTACTGAAGCGGGAAAACCATAACCAGTCCAAGGTGGCAAAAAGGCTCGGGATTAGCAGAAGCACACTCTGGCGAAAGCTGAAAAATGATTTATAATAAAACACTTTCGGCTCTTTACTTTCTTGAAGTCCCTAAATCATGGTGATAGAATACGTGTGACCTAAGGGAGGGAGCGTAGAGAACCAAATGTGTTCTGAAATGAAACAACCTCTCCTGAAAACAACGTACAGGTAAAGGAGGGGATGCGTTGATTGAATTTGGACCGTCATTAATACCAGAATTGTACCGCATACGGCAAAAGTGGAGAACTGTTTTTTTAGAGGAGCCAGAAGATACGGTTGTGCGCCAGATGAGCCGCTATAAAGAGCGGATCAAGCCAGGCAGCCGGATTGGTATCGCGGCAGGGAGCCGCGGAATTTATCACTATAGCCGGATTGTAAAGGCAGTAGTAGATTTTGTAAGGGAAAGTAAGGCAGAGCCTTTTATCATTCCTGCAATGGGAAGCCATGGCGGCGCCACGGCAGAGGGGCAGCTGGAAGTTCTGAAAGGCTATGGCATTACCGAAGAGAACATGGGCGCGCCAATTCTTTCCTCGATGGAAACGAATACGATCGGTTATACAAAAGAGGGGGTACCAGTACATTTTGATCAAAATGCCTGCTCAATGGATGGTATCATTATGGTCAACCGGATTAAGCCGCACACAGATTTTCATGGTGAAATCGAGAGCGGCATCATGAAGCAGATGGTCATTGGGCTTGGAAAACAGCGTGGCGCATCCACCATCCACCGCCGGGGCGTCTATGGCCTGAGTGTTCTCATGCCAGAATCGGCCCGGATTATCATGGATAAAATGCCGATTTTGATGGGGGTAGCCATTTTAGAAAACCAGCAGGATCGGACAGCTAAAATTGAGGTGCTTCCTGTGGAGTGTATTGAAGCGCGTGAGCGTGAGCTGCTGAAGGAGGCCAAGACGCTTCTTCCCGCGCTTCCCTGTGATAAGCTGGATGTTCTGGTTTTACAGGAAATGGGCAAAAACATCAGCGGAACAGGGATTGATCCCAACATTGTCGGCCGTTACCTTATTCGGAATATGTCGGACCAGCTTCCGGATATTTACCGCATAGTCTGCCTTGATCTGACCGAAGAAAGCCACCACAATGCCATCGGTGTGGGAATCGCGGATTTGATTACCCGCAGAATGTATGAAAAGATTGATCTTGAGCCTACCTATGTCAACACAATGACCTCAGGGTTTCTGGAACGTGGATTTATGCCGGTTGTCGCACAGAGCGACCGGGAGGCGATTGAAACCGCGCTGAATTGCTGTAACCGGTATGTCACAGCTCAAAATGCAAGAATGATTCTGGCTAAAAACACATTGGAGCTGCAGGAGCTTATCGTTTCAGAAACACTGCTGCCAGAGCTTGAGGGCAGGGTTGAAATCATGGGAAAAGTGCAGATCAACTGGGATCAACAGGGATATATGAAAAAATTATTTTAAACAGAGATAGAGGAGAGAAGTAAAATGAAAGATTACTATGATAACAGCTGGATGGAAAGCAACCGTTGGGGTGAATGGGGTGAAGAAGACGAAGTCGGCGTCATGAATGATCTGACACCAGAACTTGTCCTGAAGGCAGTCCAGTACATTAAAAAGGGGAAAATATATGATTTGGAGACCGAACGTTTTAAGGGCATGCCTGTCTGGGCAGGGCACTGCGGTTTCGATATATTAGCCTACGCGTCGCCGTCTGGCCGTAAAAACATGAAGGGCAGCGGGCTGAGTCCTGAGTTCAACTGGTCTGAAGACGGGGGAATGCTGGACAGCAGCAAGGACGGCTATAAAATGGGGCTCAATACGGAAATGCTCATTGCGCCGCTCCATGCGGGCACCCATATTGACGCACTGTGCCACTGGACAACCGGCGAGGATAACCATTGGTATAATGGCTACTCCGCCGACCGTTACAGCACCAATTATGGCCCGGTTAAATGCGATATTTCTAAGATTCCGCCAATGGTGATGCGGGGCGTGCTTTTGGACATTGCAGGCTATAAGGGAGTAGAGCGGCTGGACCCCAACTATATTATAACCGCTGAGGACTGCGACGGCTGCGCGAAATGGGAAGGCGTTGAGCTGAAAAAAGGTGACGCTGTAATGCTGAGAACCGGTGAAAACTGGCCGGGACCTGAAGCCTGCTGTGATGCCGGCCTGGGTATTTCCGCCGCCAGATACCTGGTAGAAGGCAATGGTGCTTTCCTTGTTGGCGATGATATGGCCTGTATTGACGGCTTTAACGCAGATGGTTCATCCTCTGTGCCAGAGCACCCGCAGCCAGTGCACCACTATCTGCTGATCCAGCAGGCTGTTCATATTATCGAATACCTGCAGCTGGACCAGCTGGCAAAGGATAAATGCTATGAATTCTGCTTCATCTGCCTGCCCGCAAAGGTTAAATGCGCGACAGGAATGTACGTAAGGCCCATTGCGATGGTCTAAAAGCTTTTAAAATATTATAAATGTTCACCTCAAAGAGTACAGCCTGTGAAAAGGCTGTACTCTTTATTGCTGTATAAAAAATTAAGGTTTAAAGAAATTGTCGAAACTTAAGGAGATTTTTTTATTGCTGTGATATATTAAAAAGAAAAAGAGGTGTTGAAGATGTCTGTGGTTGGTACTTTTATTGTGCCGCATCCACCCATTATTTTGCCGGAAGTGGGGCGCGGCGAGGAACAGAAGATTGAAAAAACAGCCCGGGCTTACAGGGCTGTGGCAAAACACATTGCAGAGCTAAAGCCGGAAACCATCGTGATGACCTCTCCCCATTCAATCATGTATGCCGATTATTTTCATATTTCGCCGGGGAGCGGAGCCAGGGGTGATCTGCGTGCCTTTGGTGTCAGCGGTGTTACGGTAGAAGCCTCCTATGACGAAGTGTTTGCAAAATCCATTGGCATTCAGGCAGAGGAGGATGGTATCCCGGCCGGGACGCTCGGCGAAAAGGATTCAAGGCTTGACCACGGCACGCTGATTCCGCTGCGTTTTCTTGAACCTTTTAACCTTTCCTTTGAAGTGGTACGTATAGGCCTGTCCGGCTTGCCGATGATTGACCACTACCGCTTTGGCGAGAGTATTGCAAAGGCGGCCGACAAGCTTGACCGCCGGATTGTGATCATTGCCAGCGGCGATTTGTCCCATAAATTAAAGGCGGACGGGCCTTACGGCTTTGCGCCTGAAGGGCCAGCGTTTGACGCAGATGTGACAACAGCCATGAGGCATGCAGATTTTTTGAGATTTTTGACCTATGAGCCGGGTTTTTGTGAAAGGGCGGCCGAATGTGGGCTTGGTTCTTTTGCCATTATGGCGGGTGCACTGGACGGAATGGCAGTAGACCCAGAGCTTTTGTCCTATGAAGGCCCCTTTGGGGTAGGTTATGCGGTAGCGGCCTTTTACCCAGTAAGCAAGGATTCAGACCGCCATTTTGAAAAGCAATATGAACAACAGGAAAGAAATCGGCTGAAAGACCTGAAAAGCCAGGAGGATGCTTATGTCCGTCTGGCGCGTTATGCGCTTGAAGCCTACATAAAGACTGGCATGCCGGCCAAGATGCCAAAAGACCTGCCAGAAGAGCTGACAAACAGGCAGGCAGGCGTCTTTGTTTCCCTCAAAAAAAATGGAAAGCTCCGCGGCTGTATCGGAACAATTTCTCCAGTAACGGCCAGCGTGGCAGAAGAAATTTTGAGGAATGCTGTCAGTGCAGGGCTGTCAGATCCACGGTTTCCGCAGGTTAAGGCTTCAGAGTTGAAAGAGCTTGTCTACAGTGTGGATGTGTTAAGTCCGCCGGAGGCCATTGATTCGCCCGATGCTCTTGATACCCGCCGCTATGGGGTGATCGTTACAAAAGGGCACAAGCGGGGATTACTCCTGCCGAACCTTGATGGCGTAGACAGTGTGGAACAGCAGATCGCCATTGTGAAGCAAAAAGCCGGAATACCAGTTGATGAAACCTGTGAACTGGAACGGTTTGAGGTGGTGCGTCATTCATGAAGCTAACCTGTGATTTATGCCCTCACCACTGCGTTATTGAGGAAGGCCGGACAGGCTTTTGCCAGGCCCGGGGCAACAATAGCGGACGGATTGTCTGTGAAAACTATGGCAGACTTACCTCAGCAGCTATGGATCCCATTGAAAAGAAACCCTTGAAGCGTTTTTTTCCAGGAACCTCAATTCTTTCAGTGGGCAGCTATGGCTGTAACCTTCGCTGTTCATTTTGCCAGAACAGCTCGATTTCCATGAGTGGACGCGACACCCGAACGATCCATGTCACGCCGGAGATGCTGGCGGACAAGGCGGAAAGCCTGAAAGAAGCAGGAAATATCGGTATTGCCTATACCTACAACGAACCGTTGATCGGCTATGAGTTTGTGCGGGACTGCGCAGTGCTGATCCATGAAAGAGGCATGAAAAATGTGGTGGTGACCAATGGCAATATCTGTTCAAACTATTTTGAAGCGCTTTTCCCTTTGATCGACGCCATGAATATTGATTTAAAGGCTTTTAATGAATCCTTTTATGAGGCGGTGAGCGGCGATTTTAAAACGGTTAAGGCAAATATCCGCCTGGCGGTAGAACACTGCCATGTTGAGGTAACAACGCTGGTCATTCCCGGAGAAAATGACAGTGATGAGGAAATGGACGCACTGGCAGAGTGGCTGGCCGGTATTAATCCTGAAATCCCACTGCATGTGTCGCGGTTTTTCCCATGCTATCAAATGCTGGACAGAGGCCCGACTGAGATCGAAACAGTCTGCCGGCTGGCTGAGATCGCAAGGAATCATCTGGAATATGTTTATACAGGCAATTGCTAAGCATAAAGGCTGAGTTGACATTAATATTATGTTTGAATATAATATTAATATAGATTAAAGGTATATTATGAAGTGAAAATCCCCGCAAAGGAAAAGTTCATAGTGTATATAAGACGAATAGGAACAGTGATCCAGGGGGATGTTTTAGGACATCCCTCTTTTTGCAGTGAGGTGAAAAATGAAAATAACAATTTTTAATTTTGACGATCTCTACAGAGAGCTAGAACAATTTCAAAAAATGGCAAGCTGTCTTTTTAATAAAGGGGCTGTCCTGGGGGTGGATATTTGCGGTGAGAATCCAAAAGCAGATCAAAATAGAAATAATGTTTTTAACTGAAAACTGCTGCGTTATCTGGAAGTTGAGAACAAACCCTTATGGATGGCGGCTTAAGAAGAAATAGAAAATTGTGAAACAATGGAATCTAAAAATTCTAAGAAGAATAATTTATAAGCGAGTTTAAAAAAATATTTTTCTTATAGACATAAATTTACCCTTGACGTGTTTTTTTGCCAGTATAAATATATCCAAACAAAAACTTAATAAATTCTTAACTATAATTGTTGTAAAAAATGCGTTTAAAATTTAACGAATTAATAAAAAAATATTGCAAAGCCTTTGTTAAAGCGGCTGTAAACGCATTATCAAGAAAAAAACAGCAATCGCCTTTTTACGCATCTTTGTAAAAAATTGTAACGAATTGTAAATAAATGAAAATGATGCTTGACCAAAAGCGGAATAGAGTGTAAACTAGAATTCAGTTAATAAAGCAAAGAAAAAATAGTGCTTTGAGAAAGGAGAGATTTTATTATGATGTTCTATAGTTTTATCGCCGCTGATTTAGCCGCAAAAGCACTTGCGAAATGTGATGATTAAGAAGCAATTTTATTTAAATAATCAATAAGAGCCAGGATTCTCATTGAGAGATATCCTGGCTTTTCGTTTATGAAATCAGATAATTTGCAAAAGAGAAAAACATTTCCTCGAGCGACTGCATCGGTTCAGCCGCAAACTCGACTGCTTCCGGCGGAATATCATATTTTTCCATGGTTTCCTTAAGGTCTGTATAATATTCGGATTTAAAATCTTCCATAATGAACCCTCCTTAGTATTTTCCGTATTCTTTTACAAAATTCAGAACTGCTTTTAGATTTTCAGGATTAATATCCCGGGCCTTGAGCAGGTTTTTATCAAGCGCAAAGATGTACTGTCCACCCGGCGCCAGAATATCGATCAATTCCTTTGCCTTGTCAATACATTGCTGTTCAGTTCCTGTTTTCAACAGAGTGAGCGGGTACAGACCAGAGATAACATGGCGTTTTCCCACTTTTTCAGCGATCAGTTTGGGGTCGCCAAACTCAAAACTCATATGTGTCAGCGGTGGCAGCTCGTTAAGATAGTCAAGATAGCGCATCCAGTCATGTTCAACAAACAGGTTTGCGCCGATACCTCTTGCGTCCAGCGCCTCAACATAGGCTTTAAAAGTCGGCCAGTAGAAGCGTTTAAAATCTTTTTCACGCATATACGGCGCCATATGGAGAGGAATAAAGGTCCGTACATAGCGGTTGGCGTTTGGTCCGGAGCCGGCCTTGATCGCGACAGGAAGCAGTGCGTTGCAGGCGGCCTCTACTTTTTCGGGACGACGGCGCATATCCGTGCTGATGCCTGAGAAGGAGCGCAGCTGGTCGGAAAGGATGTCGAGCGGGGTGCAGGAAGCGGCGGGGGCCATAGAATAGACGGATTTGTCATACTTTTCGGCAATTTTGCCAAAGCCCTGCTGCATGACACCCATGGAGGTAAAGAAAGTGTAGAACGCCTTGGACAGGGCCTTCTGGCCTTCAAAACCTGGTTTTGCCAAAGCAGGGTACAGTCTTGGCAGCACTTTGTCCCAAAGGGTTTTGATGGGATCAGCGATAAAGTCATCATACTCATCATCTTTTAAGCCCTGGACCTCAGGATGCTGGATAAAGCCGTCTGTACCCATTACAAAGTTAATGGCCTCCAGCATTTTGTAAAGATGCGGCATTCTCAAAAACATACCAAAAACAACATCGGAATCAAAATCTTTTGTTGCCAGGTCGATGGCATCCAGATTTTTCACCAGGCTGTACTGTTCTTTTCTTAGATCATAACCGGCATACTCAAGACAGAAAGCGTTATCACCAAAGACGAGACGTGGTACACGCTTAGGAACCTTTCCGTCAAACACATCTTCAAAAAGCTTGTTTTTTGAAAGTACTCCAGCAGATAATTGATTTTCACTCATATAGAAGAACCCTCCTAGATTATTTACTGTACGCGTTCAGTTTTGTTATAAAATAATAATAACATTATTTTTTACTAAAGTCAATAATTTTTGAACGCGTCCAGTTATTTGAATAAAGGCTTGATTAAGGATAAAAAATATGTTTAAATTAAATCACAGAGACACCGAGGGAGGTTGCGGGAATGAAGGGGAAGAAAAGCAAGCAGAAAATATATGAAACAGCTAAGCGGCTGTTTCTGGAGGAAGGCTACCTCATTGGCAACCGCCGGATTGCCACAGAGGCTAACGTCAGCCTTGGGCTGATCGCCTATCATTTTAGCAGCAAGCGCAATATTGCTGTCGCAATTCTGAAAGAGGACTATACTATTTTATCAGCCCATCTCAAAAATTATTTGACACCGGACCAGGATATTTTGCTTTATGTCCTCTGTTTTACCAATATGACGCTGAGAATCCGTGAACATGACTATAAGATGGCGCGCTTTACAACTGAGATTATGAAGGATGATATTCTTGAGGCCTCTATTTATGACGGAAACCAGAAGCATGAATACGCAGCGCTGATGGAACTGATGGAAGAGGACATCCCCTATGAAAAGAAACTTAAGCTGGCTCTTGGAACAATTTTTGGCGTTCAGAGGGCCCTGCAGTGGAATATTAACGACGGAATGAACCTAAGCTATCAGGATTATTTTGAATATATGGTAAAAACCTACAGTTTTGCGCTGGATTTAAACTATGGAAAACCAAAAATCAAAGAGATTGTGAAAAAATCCAACACCATTGTCGATGAGGTGTTTAAGGATTACGGGCACCTGCTGGATACTTCGAGGTATCTGTACGGTCAGGTGGAAATTGAACAATAAAGGAGGTACGTCGAAACGACGTACCTCGAACGGGTCAGGCTTCACAGAGGGCAAAGCATCTTGCCGGGAAACCGGACGCGTTCTTTGCCTTGGGGAAGGTACAGAAGATGATTGCGCCAGCTGGCGGGACCTTGTCAAGATTTGCCATGACCTCAATCTGAATACGGTTCTGGCTTAAAATATAGGTTTCGCTTTCCATGGGTTTATCCTCTTCAAGGGCTGGCGGAGCGGTGTCAAAGGCTTCGTGGCCAATGGCGCCGACGTTGCGTTCTTCAACGAGGAATTTAATGGCTTCAAGGCTCCAGCCCGGATAGTGGACAGTTCCCTTTTCGTCAAATTCCATGCAGCCTTTTTCATCAGGCCAGCGTTTACACCAGTCCGAGCGCATGGCGACAAAGGCACCGTCTGGGATTTGCCCGTAGCTTTCTTCAAAGGTTTTGATATCCGCGATGCTCAGCGCGTAGTCGGGATTGGCGGCGACCTGATTATGCACGTCAATGACGCATAGGGGATAGGTGAACTCGGTCACCTCAATTTCATCCAATGTCCGGCCTTCCGGATAGAAATGAATGGGTGCGTCTACGTGGGTGCCATACTGGCCGACAACGGTAAACTGCTGCGTTTGAAAGATGTCACCGTTTTTGTAATCATAGACAAGCTTGGTTGTCATGGCCGGGAAGCCTTGCCAGTGTGGGCTGTCATCATCAAAAGCATGGGTCAGGTCTACCCATTTGTAGGACGGAGATTTTAGTTCTGCAAGCAGAGACCATAATTTTGGTGTTGCCATTCTGAATCCTCCTTTAAAGCTCTAAAGCTTATTTTCCTTATATTTTATAATAGGATGTTGTATACGTCAACATTTAGAATTGTTCCCCGACTGCAATCTTTTGTGCTATAATAGTCACAAAAAACATTTTATGAAAAATCAGGACAGAACAATGCTACAAAAAATGACAAAAACAGGAAAAATCTTTTTCTTTATCAGCTTGATAAGCGTTCTTTACGCTGCTTTTTTAGTTTATGCCAAAATAGCAGGAATGGTCATTAAGGATTATGGTGATTTACTATTTTTATATTATACCATTCAGGTTATCGTACTTGTGGTGCCCATGGGGCTCCATGTTTTTCAGGGGTGGATGAATGAAGAAGACCTCAGAGCCATCACGACCGCTGCCTTTATTAATATTATCATCTACTCGGTTATCAGTATCTGCCTCGGCCTTTTTTATATATATGTGGCCGATATGGCTGCAATGCTGGCAGACATCTTAAACGGAGTTTTTCTGGTATGTGTTATTTTTTGGTACCGGCAGATGATGGGGTAAAGGATAAGGATAGTGAGAATGAGAGAATATAAGCTGGCAACCGGCGATACGGCGCGTCTTGACCACCGGGCCGCTATTATCACTCTTGAGGATGAGCGGCGGGTACTCAGCAGCTCGCTTTTAAATGGCGGACTGAGGAGTGATCTGAGTTTTGTGTTTAACTATGACGAGCAGGAAGAAAAAACCAAGCGTTGTGAAATGCTGGCCCCTACCCATGAGGAGCATCTGAAGATTGTGGCGGAAAGTATTTTAAAATTGCCGCCGTGCCAGACTACCGGGCTGACTACCGCGGCACAGATCCGCAATGCGGCATTCTGTGAAGCCGCTTACGGTGCGATGGCGGTATCGGCGCTGGTGACAGCAGGCGTGTCGGGGAATGCTCTGCGGGCGGGTGACCGGGCTACCCTCGACCAGAAGGATGGCCGGCCATTCATACTTGGCGGAACTATCAATGTGATTCTTGCAATCGGCGCGGATTTACCGGATGGCACCATGCTTCAGGCTTTTATGACCTGTACAGAGGCTAAAACAGCCGCGCTTGAACGTCTGGGCTGCAAAAGTGTGGTTTCAGAAAATGGAGCGACCGGCACCGGTACCGACGGTGTGGTTATTATTGCGCGGCCCGGCTCAGGACTGCGTATGACAGACGCCGGGAAGCATTTTAAGCTCGGAGAGCTGATCGGCCAAACCGTTGAAGCAGCCGTTCGGGAAGCCCTGCACCTGCAGGAGGGGTGGACGAGTTAACCAAAGGAGGACGAGGGAAAAGATCATGAAAAATGTATTTTATTATGAAACCAGTCTGGGAATGCTGGGTATAGAAGATAACGGCTTTGCAGTTATAAGGCTTGGATTTCAAATGGAAAAATTTGGAAAAAATGCGGATGTGTCTGAGACAGAGCTGATCAAAAAAACGTTTAACCAGCTTGAGGAATACTTTTGCGGCGAGAGAACAGCGTTTAATATACCGCTGGCGCCAGAAGGCACAGCGTTTCAGAAAAAGGTCTGGGAAGCGCTTCGCCAGATCCCTTATGGTGAGACAAAAACCTACGGACAGGTAGCGGCAGCCATTGGTAATCCAAAAGCCTGCCGGGCTGTAGGCATGGCGAACAACCGCAATCCTATCGGCATTATTATACCGTGCCATCGGGTGATTGGCTCAAATGGCAAGCTGGTGGGATATGCCGGAGGAATAAATATCAAGGAACAGCTCTTGAAAATCGAAGGGGCGCTTTAACCTCTTTTTTTCATCAGTTTTATTCGGTTCTTTTTTTCTGGTGAAACCTGTCTGGATTCAATAATTTTCTGAAGTGTCTTATAAATGAATGTCCAGAACTGCTCCGGGTAGACTTTAGCACATTTCAAACCGCTGCAAAAACTGTCGCATACAGACCAGTTGTCGATTTTGGGTATAAAATTATTGACAGATTCAAGAATAGAATCCAGTCCTGTTTTTTCAGGGTTCAGGTAGCCGATTACCATTCCTTTGAGCATTTTTTCTTCAAAATATTCTTCAGGTCCTTGGGCCAAAAAAAGCAAATAATTCTCTTTTGCAATACGTTTCGCAATTTTTCTTAATACGGAGAGACGAACTCCTATCAATTCGCAATAATCTGGCAGTAATTTTTGCTGAAATCTGCGATAATCATCTTCTGCAAACAAAAACAGTTCTTCGCGTATGGTCATGTAATCCTCCTTATAGTATTTATATTATAGCACAAACACAAGAGAATAAAAGACGGCTAAACCTTAAAAAAATTAAGAAAATCCTCTGCATTTTTACGTTTTAAAAAAAGTTATTCTTTTTTAAAGGATATTCATGTAAAAAAAAGAATAGTATTAAAGTACCTTTGGTACAAATATAAGATATTACAGGGAAAGTGGTGAGAAGATGGCGCCTCGTTATAGTGAAGAGGTTATTAACCAGGTGCTGCAGGCCAACGATATTGTCGACGTTGTATCAGAATATGTGACACTGAAAAAAGCTGGAAGCTCCTATAAGGGCAAGTGTCCCTTTCATAACGAAAAGACCGCTTCTTTTACAGTGTCGCCGGACAAGCAGCTGTATCACTGCTTTGGCTGCGGCGTAGGAGGGAATGTTATTGGCTTTGTCATGGCCATTGAAAATCTTCCTTTTGTGGATGCACTGAAGTTTTTAGCAAGACGGGCGCATATTATTCTTCCAGAAAACGGCAGCAGTGCTGAGGATAGTGAACGATACCGAAAAAAAGAACGCCTCTATGAACTGCACCGTGAGCTGGCCAACTATTATTATCTTTGTCTTAAAAAGAACCGAAACGCGCAGTACTATCTGGCGGGCCGTAAAATCACGCCGGAAACCATCAAGGCTTATGGCTTGGGCCTGGCGCCGGACGGCTGGCAGAACGCTCTGGGGTTCCTGCGCCAAAAGGGGTATACTGATCAGGAGATGCTGGATTCCGGACTTGTGATGCGCAGTGAAAATGGGCGCATGTACGATCGCTTCAGGAACCGCATCATGTTTCCGATTCTGAACGCTACAGGCCGGATTATCGGCTTTGGCGGCAGGCGGATCAATGAGGATGATCATGGACCAAAGTATTTGAACTCACCGGAAACCATGGTTTTTTCAAAAGGAACCGAGCTTTTTAATATGAATCACGCTAAAAGCAGCATCGTCGGTGGGCAGATGCTTATCGTCGAAGGCTATATGGATGTGATCTCACTTTATCAACACGGCGTGCGCAATACGGTAGCTGCGCTCGGCACCGCTTTTACGGCTTATCATGCCGCTCTTCTGGGGCGCTATGTGGGTGAGGTGGTGCTCTGCTTTGACGGCGACGCTGCCGGAGAAAGCGCTACGCAAAAAGCCATAACGATCTTGAAAAATACACCGTTGAATGTTAAAATATTAAGGTTACCCATTGAGGATGACCCAGACACCTATATCCAGAAGCATGGCAGAGATGCCTTTGAAAAAAAAATCACTGAAGCCATCACCATTGTCGAGTACGAAATCGGTCTTCTGAGAAAGAAATTTGATCTCAGCCAGACCGATGGCCGGATTAAATATATCAATCAGGCCATCGCGGTACTCAGACAGCTCTCCGATGAGGTTCAGATTGATCTTTACAGTAAACGCCTTGCCAGAGAAACCGGGATTGACCTGAAAGTTATAAGACGAGAGGTTTACCGCAAAAAGCCCATGGATCTGACAGAAGAGGATGTTGGCGAAAAAGTTGACTACTGGCAGAAAATGCCAAAAGCCTATGAGGAAGCCCAGATTCTTTTTCTGAGAAAGGGCATGATGGAGCCGGAGGTCTTTAAATCTGGAAGGCTGAGGGCAGAGCACTTCAGTCCGGGGTTTTTCAGAGAGCTTTATGAGCTTATTACAGGGCTGTTTGAAAAAGGAGAGCAGCTGTCGCCGGCAGCGCTCATGAATCATTTTGAGGATGTGGAGCAGGTGAAGCCAGTATCCGCTATTTTGATGGACGATACCCCCATCGAAGGCGCAAAGCTTGAGGAATGTATCAAGACCATCATGTATTTTTACCGGTCTGCCGAAATAGAGCGGATCAAACAGGAAATCAGTAAAGCGAGCGAGGAAGAAGCCGCCGTTTTAATGGATAAAATGATCACATTGAAAAAAGAAATGTAGCAAGTTATGATCGAAAGTCAGGAGGATATAAATGGCTGAAGCAAAGAAGAAAAAAGTAAAACCAGATATGGAGGAATTGCTCGACGAGGTTGATGCAATCGCCGATCTGGAGGCAATGCCGGAAGTTCAGACACTGATCAAGCGCGGCAAGGAAAAGGGTTCCTTAAACAACGCCGATTTTGAGGAAGTGCTTGAAAAGACAGATCTGGACCCGGAAGAGATTGATTCCATCTATCTGCTTTTACAGAAGGAAGGCATTGACTTAACCTTCCAGGATATGGATATTGAGACCGATGATATTGATCTGGATATCGACATTGATGTGGCAGAGCTGGAAGAAATTGAGATTGAGGAGGATCCCGTCAAGGATATAGACCTGGGGGATAGCGTCAGTGTCAATGACCCGGTGCGCTTGTATTTAAAGGAAATCGGCAAGGTGCCGCTCTTGACTGCGGAACAGGAAATGGGCATTGCCAAGCGTATGGAAGCTGGCGATGACGAAGCCAAGAAAGAGCTGGCTGAGGCTAACCTGCGTCTGGTTGTCAGCATCGCCAAACGCTATGTGGGCCGCGGCATGTCTTTTCTGGACCTCATTCAGGAAGGAAACCTTGGCCTGATCAAAGCGGTAGAAAAATTCGACTATACCAAGGGCTTTAAGTTCAGCACCTATGCGACCTGGTGGATTCGTCAGGCCATCACCCGCGCCATTGCGGATCAGGCCAGAACCATTCGTATTCCTGTGCATATGGTTGAGACCATCAACAAGCTCATTCGTGTGTCCAGACAGCTGCTTCAGGAGCTTGGGCGTGAACCCACGCCGGCAGAAATCGGCAAAGAGATGGGCTTCTCAGAAGAAAAGGTCCGAGAAATTCAGAAAATTGCTCAAGACCCGGTATCCCTGGAAACCCCAATCGGCGAGGAAGAAGACAGCCATCTGGGGGACTTCATTGAGGATGACAATGCCCCGGCGCCTTCAGAAGCAGCGTCCTATGCTCTTTTGAAAGAACAGCTCATGGAAGTACTCAACACGCTGACCGAGCGTGAAGAAAAAGTACTGCGCCTGCGTTTTGGACTGGATGACGGACGCGCCCGTACCCTCGAAGAGGTTGGCAAGGAGTTCAATGTTACAAGAGAACGTATCCGTCAGATTGAAGCCAAGGCGCTCAGAAAGCTGAGACACCCGAGCAGAAGTAAAAAATTAAAGGATTATTTGACCTAAAATGATGACACCACGTTTGCAGGTGATTGCAGATAATGTATTAAAAAATGAAAGCATGGCAGATATCGGTACAGACCACGGATATCTGCCTGTTTATCTAATGGAGCAGGGCTTTATTCCCTGCGCCGTCGCGGCGGACATCAATGAAAAGCCTCTCAAGAAAGCAGAGCAGCTTGTGGCCCGGTCGGGCTATGAGAAGCAGATTGAAACGCGTTTGGGTACAGGTCTTTCTGTCTTAAGCCCCGGAGAAGCCGGGACGATTGTCATGGCGGGCATGGGCGGCTACCTGATAAGAGATCTTCTGACAGAATCTCAAGAGGTGGCGGCCTCGGCAAAACGCCTGGTGCTCCAGCCCATGAACAACGCCTTTATTGTCAGGCATTTTCTGGAGGACAATGGCTTTATGATTGTAAATGAGGATCTGGCAAAAGAAGAACGCAGGGTCTATGAAATTATAGTAGCTGAAAAGGGTAAAATGTCCATTGAAAACGATCTGGATTACCTGATTGGCTATGAGGCCAAAAGGCGTAAACACCCGCTTTTGCCAGAGCTGATCGACCGTAAGCTGGAGCTTGAAAATAAAATAATTGAGAATACAAAAAACAAGCAGACAGAAATGGCCAGAAAACAGTATCATAAAAGCACAGCCATTGCGGCTGCGCTGATGGAGGTGAAAAATGGCTGTAAAATGCAGTGAAATAACAAAAGTGATTGAGACTGTGGCTCCGAGAAACCTCGCGGAATCATGGGATAACGTCGGCCTTCAGATCGGCTCTTTTCAGAAAAGAGTAAAGAAAGTATTGCTGACGCTAGATGTTACAGAGGCTGTCGTGCGGGAAGCCGTTATGGAAAAAGCGGATATGATTATTGCACACCACCCTTTTATTTTTAATGGCATCAAATCCATTTGTACCGATGAGCTGAAGGGAAAAATTGTGGCAGAGCTGATCCGTAATGATATCAGCCTGTATGTAGCGCACACCAACCTGGATAAGGCGGAGCTCGGCCTCAATGATTATATCGCGAAAACACTCGGCATTGAGCAACGCCAGCCACTGGACCCTTCCGATGAGGATAAGCTCTATAAAATCGTGGTTTATGTGCCTGTGGATTACACGGATAAAATTGTTGAAGTGATGGGGGACAGCGGCGCTGGCTTTATCGGCAATTACAGCCACTGCACCTACCGCACCGTAGGTCAGGGAACCTTCAAGCCCCTTGAAGGTACAGATCCTTTTATCGGTGAGGAGGGTGAGGTGGCAACCGTCAAAGAAGATCGTGTGGAAACCATTATTGACGGTAAGATGATGAAAACCCTCATTCAAAAGCTTAAAAAAGTCCATCCTTACGAGGAGATGGCTTATGATTTATATCCCCTTGAGAACGGTTTGCTTTTAAACCAGAATGGCCTTGGCAAAATTGGCACCTTAAAAGAAGCCATGGCGCCCGTTGCCTTTATTGAGCATGTAAAAAAAGCGTTGAATCTTTCCCATGTGAGGGCGGCGGGGAATGAGCCGGCAAAAGTCAAAAAGGTGGCTCTGTGCACGGGCAGCGGAGCAGAGTTTATCGGACTGGCAAAGGTCAAAAAGGCGGATGTTTACATTACTGGCGATTTGAAATACCACGACGCCCAGAGAGCGGCTGAAAATAACCTGTGGGTCATTGACGCCGGTCACTTCGGGACAGAAAAAATGGTCGTGGGCCTGCTTGAAAACCTGCTTCGGGAAAATGTGAACGATCCGGAGATTGAGTATGTTCGATCAAATTACAATGAAGATTTTATGCGCTATTATTAAGCAGAATTGACAGAGTATAAGGAGACAGATAGATGAAAGTTTTAGTTTGCGGCGGGGCCGGCTATATCGGCTCCCATGTAGTCAGAGTGCTTTTGGATAAAGGTTACGAGGTCGTGGTACTGGATAATTTATCCACCGGACACCGCCAGTCGGTTCCAGAAGAGGCAGCACTGGAGGTTGGCGATATTCGTGATGCCGCCTGTCTTGAGAGACTGTTTTTACGCCATGAGGTTGATTGTGTCATGCATTTCTGTGCGAATTCACTGGTGGGTGAGAGCATGGAAAAGCCCATTGAGTATTATGACAATAACGTTTACGGGACACTGTGCCTGCTGCGTTCCATGGTCAACAATGATATTAAACATTTTATTTTCTCATCGACCGCGGCAACCTACGGAGAGCCGGAACGCCTTCCCATTGATGAGGACACGCCCAAGCATCCCACCAACACCTATGGTGAAACAAAGCTGGCTGTTGAGAAAATGCTGCATTGGATGGAGGTTGCCTATGGACTTCACTACAAGGTGTTCCGCTATTTCAACGCTTCCGGGGCACACCCGAGCGGGGAGATCGGCGAGGACCATGCGCCTGAAACCCATCTGATCCCGCTGATTTTAAAAACAGCTCAGGGCATTCGCGATAAGATTTATGTCTTTGGCGATGACTACGATACCCCAGACGGCAGCTGTATTCGCGATTATATCCATGTCATGGACATTGCGGAGGCCCATATTCTGGGCATGGAGGATCTGGTGAAATCCGAAACCAGTGATGTTTATAATCTTGGCAACGGCAATGGCTTCTCAGTTCTGGAAGTCATTGAAAAGGTTAAAGCGGTTACCGGAAAAGACTTTACGGTTGAAATCGCAGACCGCCGGGCAGGCGACCCGGGAGTCTTAATTGCCAGTTCAGAAAAAGCACAGAAAGCACTGGGCTGGTCACCGGTCAATTCATCACTTGAATACATCATAGAAACCGCCTGGAAATGGCATCAGGGACATCCTGAGGGCTACGGCCTTGTTTAATGTGCCTTATAAAAAACATGAAACAGAGATTGATTCTTTGAATTCGTGTATGGTTTAGTGTATAATTATAAAAATAAGTTATGAAACAGTAAAATTTTATTCTGTCACAAGGACGGGCGGTTCCCGCCCTTACAGGAGAGGAGAGAATATGAAGAAATTATTAACAGGTAATGAAGCCATTGCCCGTGGAGCCTGGGAAGCCGGCGTTAAGTTTGCTACTGCTTATCCGGGAACACCAAGTACAGAAATCCTTGAAAATGTAGCGACCTATGATGGCATTGTTTCCGAATGGGCGCCAAATGAAAAAGTAGCGGTTGAAGCGGCTGCAGGTGCTTCAATTGCCGGTATCCGTACCCTTGCTGCAATGAAACATGTTGGGGTAAACGTTGCGGCTGACCCGATTTTTACTTTTGCCTATCTTGGCGTTAACGGAGGTTCTGTTATCGTAACTGCCGATGAACCAGGCATGCACTCATCCCAGAACGAGCAGGATAACCGCAATTATGCGCGCCACGCTAAAATGCCGATGTTTGAACCATCCGACAGCCAGGAAGCCAAAGATATGCTTAAGGATGCATATGAAGTAAGTGAAACCTATGACTGTCCGGTGCTTTACCGCATGACCACCCGTGTCTGCCATTCCAAATCCATTGTCCAATGTGAAGACCGCGTGGAAGTGGACGATAAAGAATATGTAAAAGATATTATGAAAAACTGTCCGCTGCCAGCTCATGCCCGCGTCATGCAGGTTAAGCTTGCCCAAAATTTTGAAAAGCTGGCAGAATATACTGAAACTTCTAAATGGAACTATATCGAAGACAATCAGAAGGAAATTGGCGTTATCGCGTCTGGCGTGGCCTTCCGTTACGCAAAGGAAGTTTTTGGCGATACAGCCTCATATCTGAAATTTGGCTTTTCTTATCCACTGCCAAAGAAGCTGATCGCTGAATTTGCAGGTAAGGTTAAAAAGATCTATGTCCTTGAAGAAAATGATCCCATTCTTGAAACCGAAATCAAGGCCATGGGCATTGACGTTATCGGAAAAGACCTGTTCCCGACCATGGGAGAGCTGACACCGGAACGTATCCGTGAAGTCCTCTACGGTAAAAGCGAAGTGACCATTGCGCCCGATCCTGAGAAGATTGTCGGCCGTCCGCCGGCATTCTGTGCAGGCTGTCCACACCGCGGTATTTTCTATGAGCTGGGCCGCCGTAAAAATATTATGATTTTCAGTGATATCGGATGCTATTCCTTAGGCTTGACACCGCCGTACAATGCAACAGACGCCATGATCTGTATGGGCGCCAGCATCAGCGGAGGACACGGTGTGGCAAAGGCAATGAGCATTAAGAATAACGACATGAAGGTCGTTTCTGTCATCGGTGATTCAACCTTTTTCCATTCTGGAATGACCAGTCTCATGGATGTTACTTATAATAAGAGCAATGTTCTGACCGTTATCCTAGACAACCGCATCACCGGTATGACCGGCCATCAGGAAAATCCCGGCAGTGGCTTTGACTTAAAGGGCGAACCAGCACCGATTATGGATATCGAAACCATTGTCCGCGCACTTGGTGTTAAAAATGTCCGCACAGTCGATCCAAACAATCTGGAGGAAACTGACGCGGCCCTTGACTGGGGCCTATCCAATGATGAAGCTTCTGTCATTATCACACGCTGGCCGTGTGCGCTCAAGCGTTTCTCTCAGGCCGATAAGGAAGAGTTCCCGGAAGCCTTCAAACGCCACTGCAAGGTCGATACCGATCTTTGTATTGGCTGTAAGAAATGCCTGAAATCCGGCTGTCCTGCTTTAGCCTTTAACTCTACCGTACCGAAAAAATCCGGTATTCTGGAAGAATCATGTCTGGGCTGTGAGGTTTGCCTGCAAATCTGCCCGAAACATGCCATTTATGTAGAGGAGGAAAAGTAGAATGAAAACAAAAAATATATTATTGGTTGGCGTTGGCGGCCAGGGAACCATCACAGCGGCAAAGCTGCTGACCACTGGTTTGATGGAAGCCGGCTATGATGTAAAGATGAGTGAGATTCACGGCATGAGCCAGCGCGGCGGCTCTGTTTCTTCTCAGGTTCGCTATGGAGATGATGTTCAGTCACCGGTTATCGAGATGGGAACAGCGGATATTATCGTTGCCTTTGAAAAAATGGAAGCGCTGCGTTATATTGATTTTTTAAAGGAAGACGGAAAGATTATTGTCAATGATGCAGAGATCTGGCCGTTGCCGGTTGTTATAGGAAAAGCGACTTATCCGGAAAAAATCCTGGATACATTGCAGGAAAAGGCCAATGTCCGCGTGATGAACGCTTCTGCTCTGGCAGAAGAGATGGGCAACCTCAAGGTTATGAATGTGATTCTGCTGGGAGCCATCATCAAATCCATGGGGCTTCAGGATATTGACTGGGATGAAATCATCCGAAATAATGTAAAACCTAAATTTGTTGATTTGAATATTAAAGCAATGGCTGTCGGAATGGACGCCGTCAACTAAAAGGCTATGTGTAAAAAAGAATTTGAAACAGAAAACTTTAAATTTTTCCAGAACAGGGATTGTGAATACTTTCCCTGTCACAAAACGGAAACCCCAGATGAGTTTAACTGTTTGTTTTGTTACTGTCCTTTATATGCGCTGGGGAGGGACTGCGGCGGTGGTTTTGAATACACGGAAAAGGGTATAAAGAACTGTACAAATTGCCTTGTTCCCCATAAAAAAGAGAACTATGACCGGATCATTGAAAAACTCCTGATCCTTATTGAGCGCGTTAGAGAGCAGTAGCTCAGGATTATGTGTGAGGAGAGTTTAGTATGAGTATACTTATTGGCTTGATTTTGGTTGTGGCGGCCTATTTTATCGGCAATCTTGATTTTGCCTATATTATGGTTCGCGCTGTAAAGGGTGAGGATGTCCGTAATTACGGAAGCGGTAACGCGGGTACAACAAATGTACTCCGGACAATGGGCCTGAAATACGCCATTCCTGTTTTTATTCTGGATGCGCTTAAAGGTTCTGTCGTGATTCTTGCCGCCAGACTGCTCGGCTTCAGTGAAGCCTGGGTAGCGGCTGCGGGGATTGCAGTGGTCTGTGGTCATAACTGGCCGGTCTGCCTTGGCTTTAGAGGCGGAAAGGGAACAGCTACCTCCATCGGCGTGTTTATCGTATTTGACTGGCAGATTGCTTTAATCTGTATTGCCGTTGGTCTGATCTTCCTGGCCATTTTCAGAATGATGTCACTGACTTCCATTATTGGGATGGTATCCCTTCCGATTGCGGTTCTTATTAAGAGCATTTTTATTACACATGGGGCTGTTTTTACACCTGAACTGGTTTTTGCCTTGTTTCTCTGCTGCTCAACAGTATTCCAGCACCGCGCCAACATTAAGCGGATTGCAGCTGGTACTGAGAGCAAGGTAGGACAGAAAGTTAAAATGGGTGGAGACGATAAGAAAGGCAACTAAACTTTGAAAGGAGACATGAAGATGTCAAATCATAAAAAAGTAGTTGTTGCTGGACAGGAAAAATCCATCTGCGAAGCAGAGCCTGATGTCAGACGTCAATCCCTGACAGATGATGCAATGGAATCTGTTTCAGTGGAAGAAACCCATGAAGCCGGTACCTTTGAAAAAGATGTTATTGGAACTGAAGAAGCGGCGACCAACGCTGCCGTAGATTTAGATGTTTTAGAAGAACAGGAAGAAAACCGAAAAGCCTGATTCTGACTAGTGTTTCAAAGAGACTCTCAAAGCAGAGAGTCTCTTTTTACTGTTTCTGTTTTCTTTTTACAAGAAAGTTGATGTGGATTACAAGAATTTATTCCACGTATTATACCAGATATATGTTATAATAGAAATCGGTGCAGCACATCTTGTGTACGCCTTTACAAACCGATTTTATAAGGAGTTTAAGATTGAAAGAGCTGAAAGATCTATTTAAAAGACATTTTACGAAAGAGCTGGAGGGCAGTGATAAGACTGTCTACGATCTTTTCGAGTGGCAGAATGTTGACGTCAATTTAACAAATTATCAGACGGGCGCGACCATTTTATCCATGGAAGATCTTGAATTTCCAGTTGATTATTCGCAAAATGCCTGCAATATTATAGCCAGCAAGTATTTCAGACGACGGGGAATCCCTAACGGTCTGGGCTATGAACACAGCATGCGTGAAGTGGCTGACCGTATGGTTGGCTTCTGGGCAGATGCTTTGAAAGAAGAAGGCATCATTGAGACTGAGGAAGAGTGGCAGATTTTTTACGATGAGATGGTTTACGCCCTGCTGAAACAGATGTGGGCGCCAAATTCACCGCAGTGGTTCAATACGGGTCTGGCCAGAAGCTATGGTATCAAGGGTGATAAGGACGATCTTTATTACTATGACGAGGAAGCCGGTGAGGTTAAAGAATCAGACGACCGCTATACCCGGACACAATCCAGCGCCTGCTTTATTTTATCCATCGAGGATAAACTGCTCGGCCATCACTCCATTTCTGAGCATTATGTGAGTGAAACCAAGCTGTTTAAAGGCGGCTCTGGTGTTGGCACGAACTTTTCATCGCTTCGCGGCGTGAATGAAAAGCTGTCAAGCGGCGGACAATCCTCAGGAATGATGAGTTTTCTGCAGGGGCTTGACCGTAATGCGGGTGCCATTAAGTCCGGCGGTACAACCCGACGTGCGGCCAAAATGGTCATTGTAGACGTCGATCATCCTGAGATTGAAGAATTTGTAGACTGGAAGGTTAAGGAAGAAGATAAAGTCCGCGCCCTTGGAAAGATGGGCTATGATACCTCTATGGATGGCGAGGCATACCGCACGGTTGCGGGGCAGAACTCAAACAACTCCGTCCGTTTGAATAAAGAGTTCATGGACGCTGTCATCAACCTTGAGCACGAGCCCGATCACAAGATGACCTTGAATGGCCGTGTGGACGACGCGGTTAACCGCGAAGTATCCGTTAAAGAGCTCTGGCAGAAAATTAATACAGCCTCATGGGCCTGCGCCGACCCTGGACTTCAGTTCGACGACCTGTTTAACGCCTGGCACACCTGTCCCGGCGGTGAGGACGGCGATACCTCCAAAAAAGAAAACCGGATCAATGCGACAAACCCATGTTCAGAGTATGCTTTCCTAAATGATACTGCCTGTAACCTGGCATCCATCAATATTTTCCGTTTCTTTGATCCGGAAACCAACAAAATTGATATCGAGCGCTTTTCTCATTTGGCAGGACTGATCCAGCTGGTGCTGGAGGCTTCCATTTACTGGGGACAGTTCCCGACAGAAGATGTTGCCAGAAAAAGCTACCTTTTCCGCACAACAGGCCTGGGCCTTGCCAATGCAGCATCACTGATCCTGGCGTTGGGCTATCCCTATGATTCTGATGAAGCACGTAACCTGATCGCGGCTTTATGCGGTATTATGACTGGGCATTCCTACTATGTTTCAGCGATGATGGCAGGAAAAGTTGGTCCTTTTGCGAAATATGAGATCAACAGCCCCTATATGAAGCGTGTTATCCGCAATCACAGCCGTGTCGCGGGCCATCTGACCGATGATTATGAGGAAATGACTTACGAACCGCTTAAAATCAATCATGAGCTTTTAGAAAATATGGGCTTCCTGAATGTCAGCAGCCGTATCAAGGACGCTTGGAAGGATGCCATTGATTATGGTGAAGCAAACGGCTACCGCAACGCACAGGTTAGTGTAATCGCACCGACCGGTACCATTTCCTTCGCTATGGACTGCGGAGCAACCTCCGTTGAGCCCTTCTACAATCATGTGGTGTTCAAAAAGCTGGTAGGCGGCGGTTCCATGGAAATCGTGAACCCTGTGATGGAGATTGCCCTCAAGAATCTGGGCTATAAGCCAAAAGAAATTTCCGATATTCTCGGCTATATGCTGGATAAGGACGAAAAGGGCTATCTGCGCCATGACACACTGTCCGGTGCGCCGCATATCAAGCCAGAGCATATTCCGGTTTTTGATACAGCTAATACCATCCGTCCAGAGGGCCATGTGCTCATGGTTTCAGCCATCACGCCAATGATCAGCGGCTCGGTTTCAAAGACGGTTAATCTGCCGTCAAACGCAGAGATAGAGGATGTTAAGAAAATTCATCTTCTGGCATATACTACCGGTGCCAAGGCCATCGCCGTTTACCGCGACGGCTGTAAGGCTTCACAGCCTTTAAGCTCAGGTAAGCAGGAGGAAGGCGAAAAGCATTTGGAGGATTGTTCTTATAAAGAGCTCCTGGAATTTGCCCGAGACTGTAATCAGGGGGTACCCAACCGGCGTAAGCCAGACGGTATGCGTATGAGCCGTACCCATGCGGCTAAAATCGGCGATATCGAGCTTTATATCACCATCGGTTTCTACGATGATGGTAAAATTGCAGAAATTTTTGTATCCACCGATAAGGATGGTACAGTGGTTAAAGGGCTGCTGGCTTCATTGTCCAAGTCCATCTCCAATATGCTTCAGTACAATATCCCGCCGGAAAAAATTTCCATTATGCTGAGAGGCCAGAAGTACGAGCCGTCAGGCTTTGTACAGAGACATCCGTACATTAAATACGCGTCCTCTATTTCTGACTTGATCTCCAAGGTGATTGATATTGAATGCGGCGATTATTCCAAATGCCAGGTGAAGCCAAAGGCACCACTTGCAAAGATAGACGCCAGCGCAGCGGCTCCGACACCGGAAACTGTGCCGCTTCAGATGGAAATGGAAATTGAAGGTGAAAAACTCTATGGGGAAGTGTGCAGCCAGTGCGGCAGTGACCGCATGGTCCGCAACGGTACCTGTAAAGTTTGTATGGACTGTGGCACCACTACAGGCTGCAGTTGATTAAGTGAAAATCAAAAAAATAAATAAACCGGGATATTCAGCTTGGAATATCCCGGTTTTTTATGTCAATGTTTTATTTATTCAGACGATCTTTTACATCATCAGCAACATCTTTTGCTTTTTCTTTGATGTCATTTGCTTTTTCTTTGATTTTTCCGGCTGCCTTGTCCATCATGCCTTCGGCCTGTAGGCCTTTGTCGCCTGTTGCACCGCCAACACGGTCTTTCACTTCACCTTTTGCCTGATCGACAAATCCTGTATCTTTGCTCATAATAAAGCCTCCTTAATAAGAATTGTTAGTTCTTATATACCCTCAGACAATCGATAAAAACAATCGCTGGACTATTTCTAAGGAAGGCTTTAGTTTTGTATAGGATAAGCGGAGAGAAAAAAGAGTAATTATTGATTGAGTATTAAGAAGTTTAAAAGTTATGATACAATAAATAAGTAGAAAACGCATGGAAAAACAGAAGGACTACCCGGCGTAGTATGATAAAACAAACTTGCAAAATTAAGTTAAGTTTGATATGATAAGAATTCAGAATAGTCACCAGACTGACGGCAAAAGTCACTCATCAAGAATGGATGGACCAAGCCGCCTGAGTGGAAGACAACAGTAGACAAATGGAGGCGCATTAAATGCGACAGACAATTAAGGAAGCAGAGACCATTGTCATCAAAATGGGGACCACCTCGGTAACCCATGCCAATGGTACCCTCAATTTAAAAAAGCTTGACCAGCTGGCCAGGGTTTTGACGGACCTAGAAAACAGTGGGAGGAAGATGGTTTTGGTATCTTCGGGTGCCATCGGCTGTGGAATGAACCGTTTGGGGTTAAAGGAACGGCCAAAGACACTGGAGGCCAAACAGGCCACCGCTTCGGTAGGACAGGGACTTTTGATGGAGATCTACCATAAGTTCTTTGATGAATACCACCAGAATGTGGGACAGATTCTGCTGACCAAGGATGTTTTTAAACATTCCATTAAAAGAAACAATGCCATCAACACCTTCAAGGCGCTGAAAAACCGTAATATTATCCCGATCGTCAATGAAAATGACTGCATCGCTACGGATGAAATTCAAGAGGAGTGCTTTGGGGATAATGATATTCTGTCTGCCATGACTGCTGATATTGTGGATGCTGACCTTTTGATTATTCTCTCAGACGTGGATGGGCTGTACGACTCAAATCCCAATGAAAATGAGGATGCCAGACTGCTCCAGACCGTTGAGACGATTGATTCCGATATTTTGAGCAGCGCGGGATGTTCTACCTCCGGCCTTGGAACAGGCGGCATGGTAACCAAAATCGGAGCGGCAAAATACGCCACTGACCGAGGAATAGACACGATCATCGCATCCGGTGAGGATGTCAAAGTGATTTATGATATTTTAGAAGGCAATGAAATAGGAACATTTTTTATTAAACAGGATTTACAGGAGGTCCAAAATGTTAAAAAAAGTAATGATTAGTTTGTCTGCAGTAGCAGCTGGTATGCTGACCGTATTGGGCGCTTTTTATGTGGCAGAAAAACGCCGTGAAAAGGCAGTCGGCGGTAAGTTAATGAAAGTACAGTACCGTTTCACCAAGGATTTTGACGACTAAAATCAAGCATTAAACAAAATAAAACAGACGAAAAATTTGGAGGGGTCAATGTCTAAGATCTTTATTTTCACAGCATCCACCGGTGCGGGACACAACCTGGCGGCAAAATCTATTGCCCAGGCTTTATCCGAATATGGTTTTGAGGTAGACGTTTATGATGCCTTCAAGGAAAGCAGCGCCGTTTTAGACAAAATCGTAACAAAGGGCTATAAGCAGCTGGTTGAAAATGTGCCAAAGCTTTATGAGCAGATTTATAACCAGTTTAATCATATGACGCCTTTTCAGCAGAATATTTTTAAAATGATGACAAAGGTAATGAATCCAGAGATCGTTCCCATGATTCAGAAGGAACAGCCACATCTGCTGATTTCAACTCATCCCTTTGTCACCAATATTTTAGGAACTTTAAAAGAGCACGGGGCCTTTGACCTGCCAGTGCTCTCTTTTGTGACAGACTATAAAATCCACAGCGTATACCTGCATAAAAAAATTAATGCCTATGTGGTAGGCAGCGAATATACAAAAGAAACCATGATTGAAAAGGGTGTAAACCCGGATATCATTTATCCCTTTGGCATTCCCATAAGACAGGAATTTGTGGAGGACACCAGGAAAAAGGCCGAGATCGAAGATCCGGCCATCCGCGGTACAATTCTGCTCATGGCGGGCAGTATGGGGACCAGACAGATGGAAAAGGCTTTTGTCGCGCTGATGAAGGTTCAGGAAAAAATTAAAATTATTGTGGTTTGCGGCAACAATAAAAAGGTTGAGCGCTCCATAGAGTTTTTAAACAAGGTCTATGAAACAGAAGATAAGGTGGTGGAGATTCATGGCTTTGTCGACAATATTCCCGAGCTTATGGATGAGTCTGACGCCATTATCTCCAAGCCAGGCGGCCTGACAAGCACAGAGGCGATTGTCAAGTGCATCCCGATGATTATCCCGTATTATTATCCGGGACAGGAGGAGGAGAACGCGGATTACCTGGTGGAAAGCGGCATGGCCATCAAGGTAGATAAGATCAAGGAGCTGACTTCCATGGTCGACTTTCTCATTGAGAATAAATACATTATTCAGCAGATGGCTGAAAATATGTCCGAGGAAGCCAGAAACCATTCGATGGAAAAAACCATTGAGCTTTGCAAAAAACTGATTTCAGAATATGAAGCAGGAGAAATAATCCCGGAACTCTGATAAAAAAACTTTACACCGCTCTGCGGTTATGGTATCATTATTACGTTAAGCCCGTTCTCTTGGTTTTTCGAAACTCCAACGAAATACTGTGATTACGGAGTCTATTTATAATTTAAGGAGAAATGACACAAATGATTTCAAAAGAAGAAAAAGAACGCATTATTGCAGAGTACCAGACACACGAAGGTGACACTGGTTCTCCAGAAGTACAGATTGCTATTTTAACAGCAAGAATCAATGGTTTAAATGAACACTTTGCCGTTCATAAAAAAGACCATCACTCAAGAAGAGGTCTTCTGAAAATGGTCGGTCAGCGTAGAGGTTTATTAAACTATCTCAAAAAGAAAGATATCATGCGCTATCGTGAATTAATTCAGAGATTAGGCTTGAGAAAATAGTACTGTGAGGCGGAGTATTCCGCCTTTTTTCTTTGAATTTTCGAACATCTGTGCAGATGGTTTTGAAATAAACGGAGTCCAGCCGCTTCGTAAATCGGCTGATATCATTGGAGGTATTAATGAGAATATTTGAAACAGAAATTGCCGGTCGCCCTTTTAGCGTGGAAATCGGCGAGGTTGCACAGCTTGCTAAGGGCTCTGCAATGATCCGCTATGGTGAAACCAGTGTTCTGGCCATAGCCGCTGCATCTAAAAAACCCCGTGAAGGCATGGATTTTTTTCCGCTGAGCGTGGATTATGAAGAAAAACAATACGCGGTTGGTAAGATACCGGGTGGCTTTTTAAAAAGAGAAGGCCGTCCTTCTGAAAAAGCAATTTTAAACTCACGTTTAATTGACCGCCCAATTCGTCCGCTGTTCCCCAAGGGATTCCGCAATGATGTCCAGGTGGTCACTACGGTTATGTCTGTTGAGCAGGATAACGCACCGGAAATCGCCGCAATGATCGGCGCGTCCATTGCCCTCAGCATTTCAGACATTCCTTTTGACGGTCCTACCGGTTCAGTAGCTGTCGGCCTGATCGACGGTGAATTTATTCTGAACCCAACAGAAGCCCAGCGCGAAGTCAGCGATTTAAGCCTGACCGTTGCCGGTACCAAGGACGCCATCATGATGGTAGAAGCTGGCGCCAACGAAGTTTCTGAAGAAACCATGCTGGAAGCGATTTTATTCGCGCATGAAGAAATTAAGAAAATCGTGGCTTTCCAGGAAGAGATCGTCGCAGCCGTCGGCGTGGAAAAGAAGGATTATACTCTTTATCTGCCAACAGACGAGCTGACCGCAGAGGTAGAAGCTTTTGTGGGCCGTAAAATGCATGAAGCCGTTCACACTGAAGATAAAACAGAACGTCTTGAAAATATTGATGCGGTTAAGACTGAAGTTGTTGAACATTTTGGCGAGCTTTATCCTGAACAGTTAAATGATATTGATACAATTTTAACTGCTCTGCAGAAAAAAGAAGTCCGCAGTTTGATTCTGGTAGACCGTATCCGTCCCGATAACCGTAAGATGGATGAAGTTCGTCCGATCACTGCAAAAATCGATTATATCCCGAGAGTTCATGGTTCTGGCCTTTTCACCAGAGGGGAAACCCAGGTGCTTTCCATCGCTACTTTAGGTGTCCTGAGGGATGCTCAGGTGCTGGATGGCTTATCCAACGATACGGAAAAACGCTATATGCATCAGTATAATTTCCCAGGCTACAGTGTTGGCGAAGCAAGACCAATGAGAAGCCCGGGCCGCCGCGAAATCGGCCACGGCGCACTGGCAGAGCGCGCGCTGCTGCCAATGATTCCTCCGGAAGAAGAATTCCCCTATGCTATCCGTGTCGTATCTGAGGTTTTAAGTTCAAACGGTTCGACCTCTCAGGCCAGCGTATGCGGCAGCAGTCTTGCTCTGATGGCAGCGGGTGTACCGCTTAAGAAGCCGGTTGCAGGTGTGGCAATGGGGCTGATCAAGGAAGATGAAAAGCTGGCGATTTTAACAGATATCCAGGGTATGGAAGACTTCCTTGGGGACATGGATTTTAAGGTTGCCGGTACTAAAGACGGAATCACCGCGATTCAGATGGATATCAAGATCCACGGTATCGACAGAGAGATTTTAACCCAGGCACTGGAACAGGCCCGCATTGGCCGCATGCATATTCTGGGTATCATGAATGAAGAAATTTCTGAACCACGCGCTGAGTTATCACCATACGCACCGCGTATTATGACCATGACCATTAACCCTGACAAGATTCGTGACGTTATCGGATCAGGCGGAAAGGTCATCAATAAGATTATTGAGGAAACCGGCGTTAAGATTGATATTGAGGACGATGGCACCATCTATATCGCTTCTGAAGACGGTGTTGCCGCAGATAAAGCGAAGGCGATTATTGAAGATATCGTCAAGGAAGTGGAAGTCGGAGAGGTTTATACAGGCGAGGTTGTTCGGATTATGAACTTCGGTGCTTTCGTATCCTTGCCAGGTGGTAAAGACGGCCTGATCCATATTTCAAAGCTTGCCAAGGAACGCGTGAAATCCGTAGAGGATGTTGTAAAGCTTGGTGATGTCGTAACCGTCAAGGTTGTTGAAATTGACGATAAGGGCCGCATCAATTTATCAAGAAAAGCGTGCTTACCTAAGGATTGAGTGTTATAATATGGAAAAGTGCAAGGTAAAAATATACAACGCATCCAAATACCCGCTGCCGGAGTATCAGAGCTCCGGTGCCGCCGGGGTGGATTTATACGCGGATATTGACGAACCGATTGAGATTTCAAACCAGAATATTTACACGATTCCGACGGGAATTTATCTAGAACTGCCGCCGGGATACGAAGCTCAGATCCGGGCGCGTTCGGGTCTGGCCATGAAGCACGGCATTGCCTTGGTCAATGGGATTGGTACCATTGATTCAGACTACCGTGGTGAAATAAAGGTTATTTTAACAAATCTGAAGGCCTTTTCCCATACCATTCATCCCGGTGACCGCATCGCGCAAATGGTAATAAAATCCTATGTCACTGCTGATTTTGTAGAGGTCGACAGTGTAGAGGCTCTGACAGAAACAGAACGCAGCGACGGTGGATTTGGACATTCCGGTATGTAGGAATACAAGGTACAGAAGATCTGTGCCTTTTTTTATTAAGTAAGTGAGGTGATAATAAGGTGGCAACAGCAAGCAAAAAGAAACCGGCTAAAAAGCGCGCAGGCGTGTCAAAGGCCCGTGCTGGCAGCCGCGTTAAAAAGCAGGCTGGCATGAGCCCGATGGTCAAGCAGAGAATAACCGGTGCGGTTCTGGCCGTTCTGGGCCTTTATGTCGGCTATGCTTTTTTGACAGCAACGCCCGGAATTTTAGATAAAATTGTGGGGAAGGTTATCTTTACCTATATGTTTGGCAATACAACCATCATGATTGCCCTTTATATGATCGCCTGGGGAATCATGTTGTTTTTTGACAAGCATAAGGGAAACATACAGACACTGGTCATGGTGTTTTTACTGCTGGTTAATCTGATGGTGGTCTTCAGCCTGAATATTCCAAGGCTTATGACCTACAGCGTGCTCGATCTTTTCAGTGTGGCCAGTTATGGCGGCTATGGCGGAATTATCGGGATACTGCTTTCCTATTTCCTTCAGATGTTGGTGACCAAGGTCGGTACGATTGTTTTTCTGATACTGGCGTCTGTCGCCGAAGCCCTGTTGATTGTACGGGCAAATTTTAACGAGTATTATCAGAAAATGAAGGAAAACAAATTTGGTGTCGCACCTCTGAAAAATAAGGTTGACGATCTGGTAGAAGAACGCAAGCTTTCAAAAGAACTGAGTGAAAAAAGCAAAATTGCCAAGAAGAATAAGGAAAAACAGGAAGAGCCAGCGAGCGACAGCTATGATGGCCTGTTCCAGCGCTCAGAGACCGGAAAGGTTTCGATTGATACAGAGATTCTTGATTTTATTGATGATGTCAATAAAGAGCTGGATGAATCGGAACCCCTGGAGGATTCCAACGAGACTTTGCCAGAAGAACAGCAGGAAAGCCTTTTTCTGCTTCCTGAAAAGAAGCAGAAGCAGAATAAAATTGTGGATGAGCTTCTGGATTTATCCGATGACGGGGAGAACCCTGTAAACCCTCAAATGGAGGCTGACGAGGTTTATCATTTTCCGGAAACGACTTTGTTAAATCCGCCAGCCTCCGGCTCTAAAAACAGAAAGGACGCAGTGGTTAAAAAGGCGAAGATTATCGAGGAAACACTTTCTAATTTTGGCGTACATGCCAAAATCGTCGGGGTGGATGTTGGCCCGAGTATTACCCGGTTTGAGCTTCAGCCAGACCCGGGTGTCAAGGTCAATAAGATTGTTAATCTGGCAGATGACCTGGCGTTGAATCTGGCAACCTCGGATATTCGTATTGAGGCGCCCATTCCAGGAAAAGCTGCGGTCGGCATTGAGGTGCCTAACGAGGAGAGCGTCATTGTCGGGCTGCGCGAGATCATTGAGACACCAGCCTTTGAAAATTTCAAGGGGCCCTTGCCCTTCGCGCTCGGCAAAACGCTGTCTGGCCAGAACATTATCGGGGACATCAGCAAAATGCCCCATGTACTTATCGCGGGTGCCACAGGCTCTGGTAAGAGTGTGTGCATCAACAGTATTATCATCAGTCTTTTGTACAAGGCTTCACCCGAGGATTTACGCTTTATCATGATTGACCCCAAAATGGTCGAGCTGAACCAGTACAACGCCATACCGCACCTTCTGATTCCAGTGGTCACAGACCCCAAGAAGGCATCCTATGCCTTGAACTGGGGCATTAAGGAAATGACAGACCGCTATCAGCTGTTTAAGGAAAACGGCGTGCGTGACATTGACGGGTATAATGAACTGATGGCTGGCCAGGGCGGAGAAAAGCTGCCGCGGATCGTCATTGTGGTTGACGAGCTGGCCGACCTGATGATGACATCGCCCAAGGAATGTGAAAATGCGATCTGCCGTATTGCTCAGCTGGCCAGAGCTTGTGGGATTCATCTGATCATCGCGACACAGAGACCCTCGGTGGATGTGATCACCGGGCTGATCAAGGCGAACATTCCATCCCGTATTGCCTTTTCGGTGGCGTCTAATACAGACTCCCGAACCATTCTTGATATGGCCGGGGCTGAAAAGCTGCTGGGCAAGGGGGATATGCTTTATTACCCCGTCGGAAAATCAAAACCCCTGCGTGTACAGTGTACCTTTGTATCTGACGCGGAGATCAACCGCGTAATCAATGCGGTCAAACCCAAAAAACAGCCAACCTATAATGATGAGATTGAGGAGGCGATTAACGAGCCGCAGGAAGAAGAGGAAGCCAAAGAGGATGACCTGGACCCGCTGTTTGACCAGGCAGTGGAGACAGCCTTTACCTATAATCAGGTATCGACCTCCATGCTCCAGCGTAAGCTGAAGGTTGGCTATGCCCGGGCGGGAAGGCTTATTGATTCCCTTGAGCAAAAGGGCATTATCTCAGGGCCAAACGGCAGCAAACCGCGAACCCTGCTGATGACACAGGAAGAATACTACAGGAGGTGACAGAGTGAAGAAAATCCATATCACAACCCTGGGCTGTGATAAAAATACCGTAGACGCTCAGCAGATGCTGGGAATGCTCGCGGAAAACGGCTATACCATTGAACCCGACCCGGCACGGGCTGAAGTGATTGTGGTCAATACCTGCTGCTTTATCCAGGCGGCCAAGGAGGAATCCATCGAGTATATTCTTGAATACGCCGGCTATAAGGAAAGCGGGCCGTGTGAGATCCTGATAGCAGCAGGCTGTATGGCAGAGCGCTATCATAAAGAGCTTGCGGAGGAAATGCCTGAGGTTGACGGCTTTTTAGGCGTGGGGCATATTGACAACATCATTGACCTGATTAAAGATATTGAAGGCGGAAGGGGAAGAGAAACGCTCTCTGGAAATATCGACCGCCCTTATGTGGAAGAAATGCCCCGCTATATCGAGGACAACACCGTTACAGCCTATCTGAAAATCAGTGAAGGCTGTGACCATCACTGCACCTACTGTGTGATTCCCAAAATTCGTGGAAGACACCGGAGCCGCAGTCCAGAGGCTATTTATAAAGAAGCGGCTTATCTGGAGAAAAAGGGTGTCAGGGAGCTGATCATTATCGCCCAGGACATCACCCAGTATGGGAACGACCTGGAGGGAGAGATAAATCTGGCAGGGCTGCTGACGTGGCTGTCGGAGGATTTTTCCTTCCGTTGGATACGTCTGCTCTATATGTATCCTGAGGGCATCACAGAAGAGCTTCTGGATGTGATCGCCAGCCATGACAACCTCTGCCATTATTTTGATATTCCCATCCAGCATACTGAGGATAAAATTTTAAAACGCATGGGGCGTCCAGTTAACAAAAAGCATCTTTTTGAACAGATCGGGCTGATCCGCGAAAAGCTGCCTGACGCGGTACTCAGGACCGCGATTATCACTGGTTTTCCCGGTGAGACAGAGGAAGACCATGAGGGGCTGCTCGCCTCGCTAAGAGCGCTTAAAATCAACCGATTGGGTGTGTTCAAATACTCGCAGGAGGAAGGAACCCCTGCGGCGGAGTTTCCGGATCAGGTGGATGAAGCGGTTATGGAAAGACGTTGGAATGAAATATACGGACAGCAGGAGGGCATAACAGCTGAAGCCAATGAAGCCTTTGTCGGCAGAAGCCTGGACGTTTTAATAGAGGAAATGGAGGCGCCGGGAACCTATTCCGGGCGAACCTATGGTGATGCACCAGAAATTGATTGTATGGTTTTTGCCAATAGCGGGGAAGAGGTATTAGACATTGGCAATTTCTATAAAGTAAAAATAATCCAGACACTGGATTATGATTTGATAGGAGATGTAGAAAATGAACTTACCTAACAAAATTACCATGGCCCGAATTATTATGATTCCATTCTTTATTATTGCCCTGCTGGTCAATTTCCCATTCCACGAGCCCATTGCGGTGGTGATTTTTATTGTCGCCTCTGCCTCTGACGCGGTGGACGGGCATCTTGCCAGAAGCCGGAATCTGATTACGGATTTTGGAAAATTTATGGATCCGCTGGCAGATAAGCTGCTGACCTGCTCAGCGTTTATCTGTCTGGTTGAGCTGCAGATGATCCCGTCCTGGGTGGTTATCATCATCATTGCCCGCGAATTCGCCATTACAGGTCTCCGGACGCTGGCGGCTTCCGACGGCATTGTCATTGCTGCCAGCAAATGGGGCAAGGCCAAGACCATTTCCCAGATGATTGCAATCATCGCATTGCTGCTGGTCAACTGGCCGGTTATGGCATTCCCCGCCTTGCTGCTATTCGGTAACATCATGGTTTATGTTGCCCTGGCCCTGACCCTTATTTCAGGTATTGATTATTTCAGACTGAACAAGGGTGTCTTTAGAAGTATGTAGGCATTTGAAAGTAAATAAATGAGAATAACAAACGAGCGCGGCGGAAGCCGCGCTTTTGTGTGAGGAGTTTTTATGGAAATTGACGTTCATGTTAAAAGAGCAATTTTACACATTCTGGATACGGGCGCGGGGATTCCGGTGCTTTCGGATACACTGCTGGGGCTGCCCATCGGTATTCAGGAATACTTGTATAAACATCTGACCCGGGCGATGAAGGATCCGGATATTAAGAGAACCCAGTTTGTGGACCCGCCAAGCCGTTTTTGTGAGCTGGTACAGCAGTATAAAAAGGATGACGAAAGCTTTACATCTGTCAGCCAGGAAATCGCGAGCCTGCTCTTTGATTTTATGGTGGAGAATGTCGGGGTGCCGTCGGCAGATCTGCTGGTGGTCGATTTTATTGGCGACGGAGAGCCTTATTTGGGTGTTTTAAAGCTGAATTACAAGCATAGCTATATCCACTATGTCGATCACGAGGACGGCCGTTTAAATGATATTCTTCGTCAGCCCTGCTCACTGCCCACAGAAGGGCAGCGGCTGGATGAGTTTGTGATCATCAATTTAAATACCGGTCAGATTTTTCTAAAGGAAAAAAAGTTTGAGATTGATGACAAAAAGGAGTACTATCTCTCCAACCGTCTGGTTTTATGTGAGGATGTGCTCTCCGAAAAACAGACATTTGATATTGTGGAAAAGACCGTTAAAAAAATTATTGCCAGCGAATATAACGGCGACATTGAAAAGCTGAATACCGTCAAGCGGGTCATCGCCGACGACTACGAATCGGACTCGGTCATTGATATGGACAGTATTGCCCAAGCCACCTTTGGCGATGATTTTACAGTGAAGGAACGCTTCAGGGAGGAGGCTGCCAAAAAAGGGCTTACCCAGCGCAAAGTAGAGGTAAGCGATAATATTGAGAGCAAAATCTTTAAGAAACAAAAGTTTGTTACTGTCTCAGGCATAGAGCTCTCGATTCCAACGGACTACCTCATGCGGGAGGACATTGTAGAATTCAGAAATAATCCAGATGGTACCATCTCGGTGGAGATAAAAAATATAGAAGGATTTGTACCGAAGTAAGAAGATGTGTGGATGCGATAAGATTCACAGAGTATCAGGATCAGGGCATCTAGAGAAGGATTCTTTGTCATTATTCAGATAAACAACTCTGAATCAAAGTTTAATAACATTGCAGAATTTTACCAGAAACAGTATAATGATAAGGGCCGGAGTTTTATGAATCCCGGCTGAATTGACATAAGGAGATGGAATTATGAATTGTGAGCTCGTTTCAGTTGGAACAGAACTTTTAACGGGAGACACCTTAAATACCAATGTTATGTTTTTGTCCAAGGAATTGTCTATAAATGGCTTTTCGGTGCTTTACCATACAACAGTGGGTGATAACCCGGGGCGTCTGAAATCTGTCATTATGCGGGCCTTGACCCGCAGTGACCTGATTATCACGACCGGCGGCCTCGGACCGACCCAGGATGATCTGACAAAGGAGACCATTGCGGAAATTTTTGGTATGGAAATGGAACAGCGGCCAGAAATTGTCGAGAAGCTCAAAGCGTTTTTTGACCGCCGCGGGGTAGAAATGACAGAGAATAACCTGCGTCAGTCTTACGTGCCAAAGGGGGGCGTCATGCTGCCCAACCCCAGAGGTACCGCTCCGGGAATTATGATTGAGAAGGACGGAAAAACTGTAATCATGCTGCCGGGACCACCACATGAAATGATGGGCATGTATGAGGACTGTGTGGAACCCATCCTGCACCAGCTGAAAAACCAGCTCGTGATTTCACGCTATTACAATCTTTCGGATATTGGTGAATCCACTGTTGAGGACACCATCATGGATATCATTGACCGGCAGGATAATCCAACGGTTGCCACCTATGCCAAGCTGGGCGAGGTGATGATCCGCCTGACGGCCAACGGGGATGATCCTGAAACCATTAACGCTTTGCTGGACCGGTATGAGAAGATCATCATCGAACGTTTTGGCGATCATATTTTCACACATTCCCAGGACAGCCTGGATGTGACGGTCGGTAAACTTTTAATGGAAAAGGGCCTGACTGTCGCTCTGGCAGAATCCTGCACCGGAGGTCTCGTGGCTTCAAAGCTGGCAGAGATTCCCGGAATTTCAGCGGCGTTAAAAATGGGACTGGTTACCTACTCCAATGAAGCTAAAATGCAGCTTTTAAAGGTGAGGGCCGAAACGCTTGAACGCTATGGCGCAGTCAGTGAGCAGACCGCACGGGAGATGTGCGAGCACCTTAAGGAAATTTCAGGCTGTGATATTACTGCGTCTGTCACTGGTATTGCCGGGCCTGGCGGCGGATCGCCAGAAAAACCCGTGGGACTTGTATACGTCGGGGTTTGCGCCAATGGAAAAACCACCATTAAAAAATATCTCTTTGAAGGCAGTCGAAAGATTGTTCAATTGCGCACCGCCAATAAAGTTTTTCACTTAATTCGCGAAGCAATCCTTGACAAAACAGAATGATTTCTTTATAATATAGATAGTGATAGAACGAACGTTCACAGAACGCTTTGTGAAAATAGAGGAGAAAAGTATGGCTGAAAAACGCAAACCATTAGAAAAAGTAGAAGAAAAAACTGACAACAGCGCAAAGCAGGAAGCCTTAAACGCTGCTTTAAAGAATATTGAAAAAACTTTTGGAAAGGGAGCTGTCATGCGTCTTGGAGACGAGAGTGCGAAGATGGACGTTGACGTTATCTCCACCTCATCCATCGGTATTGATATGGCGCTTGGAATTGGCGGGGTTCCCCGTGGCCGGATCATTGAGATCTACGGACCAGAATCCTCCGGTAAAACCACTATTGCCCTTCATATTGTGGCGGAAGCCCAAAAGGCCGGAGGCAACGCGGCCTTTATCGATGCCGAACATGCGCTCGATCCCGTATACGCAAAAGCCCTCGGTGTGGATGTGGATAACCTGATTGTATCCCAGCCGGACACAGGTGAGCAGGCGCTTGAAATTCTTGAAGCCCTGGTGCGGAGCGGGGCCATCGATGTGGCCGTTGTGGACTCTGTCGCGGCTCTGGTACCCCGTGCGGAAATTGATGGGGAAATGGGGGACTCCCATGTTGGGCTTCAGGCGAGACTGATGTCCCAGGCCCTCCGAAAGCTGGCAGGGATTATCAAAAAGTCCAATACCGCGGCGATCTTTATTAACCAGCTGCGCGAGAAGGTTGGGGTTATGTACGGAAATCCAGAGGTTACAACTGGCGGCCGTGCTTTGAAATTCTATTCCTCTGTCCGGATGGATATCCGCAGAATTGAAACTTTGAAAAAAGGAACCGATATGATCGGGAACCGTACCCGTGCTAAGATTGTCAAGAACAAAATGGCGCCACCGTTTAAAACTGCCGAGTTTGATATCATGTACGGCGAGGGTATCTCCAGAGAAGGGGATATTTTGGACATAGCGGTTGAGCTGAATATTATTAAAAAGGCCGGCTCATGGTTTTCCTACGGCGAGGAACGCCTGGGACAGGGACGAGACAAGGTGAAGGAATACCTTAAAGAAAACCCGGAATTTGCCGATGCGGTTGAGCAGAAAATCCGTGATCATTTTGCAAAGAAGGATGAGCCCGAAGCGCCTGAGGAAGGTTCGGAAGCTCTTGCCAAGGATCAGGCTGAAATGGCCGCGGAATTATCTGATGAGGATATGGATGAGTTTTTTGAGCTGAATGAGTTCGAGGAAGAATAAGCAGGAGGAAAATATGGAATTAGCAGAATTAAAGCAAAAAGTACTGGAAGCCATGCGTGAAAACGGTGCGCCGATGAATGTCGGCGCTGTTCAGAAAGCGCTGGACGTTGACCGCAAAGAGATTGATAAAGCCTTTAAAGAATTAAAAGCTGAAGGCGCCATCGTATCGCCAGTTCGCTGTAAATGGGAACCGGCAGACAAATAATAAAGCTGACAGAAAAGGGTGCGTACAGTCCTGTATGTGCCCTTTTTTAGTAGCCCGCAGAGCACGGCACATTTTTGCGCCGTGCTCTGCTGTAAACTTTTAATGCTCAGAGGTGAGAAAATGGAAAAAGTTCGTCGAATTCTTCATTGTGATCTGAACAGCTTTTACGCGTCGGTAGAGCTTTTATCTCATCCGGAACTTAAGGAGCAGCCAGTGGCCGTCTGTGGTAATCCGGAAAACCGCCACGGCATTATTCTGGCTAAAAATGAAGCGGCAAAAAAATTTAAAATTCAGACTGCAGAGACCGTATACCAGGCAAAGCGGAAATGTCCTGAGTTGATCCTGTTGCCGCCCCATCACGACTTGTACCGCCATTACTCAAAAATAATCAATGAGATTTATAACGAGTTTACAGATCGGGTAGAGCCTTTCAGCATTGATGAGTCCTGGCTGGACGTAACAGATACCATGCATCTTTTTGGCGGCAGCGGTACCGTCGTGGGTGATCTGGTGCGCGAAACCGTCAAGGAGCGCACCAGACTGACCATTTCGGTAGGCGTTTCCTATAATAAAATTTTTGCCAAGCTGGGCAGTGACTATAAAAAACCAGACGCGGTGACCGTTATTACACCGCAGAACTATAAAAAACTGCTGTGGCCCCTGCCAGTTACGGATCTTATCTATGTTGGCAAGAGCGCTTTCAAAAAGTTGAAATGCTATGGCATAAGGACCATTGGCGATCTGGCTGTCTCAGATCGTTCTGTGCTTTCTCATGATATGGGCAAGATGGGGGAGATGCTCCACGATTATGCCAATGGACTGGATGATAGCCCAGTGCGTTCAGCCACCGAGCCTCGGGAGGTTAAGTCTGTGGGGCATGGGAACACCTTTGGAAAAGACCTTGAAAATATGGAGGAGGTAAAAAAAGGCCTTTATCCTTTGGCAGAGACGGTTGCCAAGCGCCTTAAAGGCTACCACCTGAAATGCCGCGGTGTGCAGGTAATGATAAAAGATACGGGATTCCGTCAGATTTCGAGGCAGATGACCCTGAGCCATCCGACTCAGCTGTTCAAGGAAATCTTTGACGCGGCAGTCACTTTGGTCGGTAAATACTGGGATTTCACCAAAGGAATTCGTATGCTTACGGTAACGGGGATCAACCTGGTGAGCGCAGACACCTGTGAACCGGAACAGATAACTCTCTTTGGTTCAGACAGCTTTGAGAAGCGTGAAAAGCTGGAAAAAGTCGAGGCCGCCATGGACAAGCTGAAAGAAAAGTATGGTGACGCTATTATTTATACCGGAACAGCTCTGGAGAAAACAGAGGGTAAAGAAAAAGACCCATCCGATTGAATCGGGTGGGTCTTTTTGGAAAGTTCGCTGTATAAGTTTTATAAAAAGAAGATTATCCTAAAACGACTGCGCTGGCAAGCAGAGCACCCAGGATTGCACCAATCAATGGACCAACAACAGGAACCAGTGCGTAACCCCAATCAGAGGAGCCCTTGTTCGGAATTGGCAGAATAGCATGAGCAATACGTGGAGATAAGTCTCTGGCAGGGTTCATGGCAAATCCGGTGGTACCACCAAGTGAGAAACCACAGGACATGATGATGGCGTATACGAAGAAGTAATTCAAACCAACATCACTCACATTTGTCATGCCTGCATGGCCGACAGCTACAATAAAGAATACCAGTGCGAAGGTTGCTGCAGCTTCGCACAGGATATTCTGGGGGATATTACGGATCTGAGGACTTGTACAGAAAGTACCTCTAATGGTATCCGCATCTTCGGTGGCAGCAAATTGAGGTCTGTAAACAACCCAGACAAGGATTGCGCCGACTAAACCGCCAAGCATCTGTGCTACGATGTAACCCGGGACGGCTGCCCACGGGAATGCACCGATAACGGCTAAACCGACTGTCAGAACGGGATTAAAATGTGCACCGGACTGTGCACCAAAGGCCATGGCTGGCAACATAACTGCGAGACCCCAGCCAAGCATTATGTAAACAGCGCCGCCGCCTTTAAAACCAGATTTTTCCAGGTTTACAGCAGCACAAACGCCGTCCCCTAATAATACGAGTAGTGCAGTTCCGATAAATTCAGACATGTATGAAAGCATAGTGACTTCCATGATATTCCCTCCTTATTCAATTGTAAATAGAAAAATAATAGCGTTTACACGGTCGCAAAGCAAAACTGTTCTGCGGGGGTGTAGTAATAAGAACGATACAGCGTTTTCTTTCGCTACATATATAATACACCTATTTGAGACAGATTCATATTGAATTAAAGTTATAACAGGTATAACCTGAAATTAAGTTAAAGTTGAAGTCCTATGAGTGTGCTTTATTCGATATACTTTAATGTATTATAAAAACAGCAGATCCGGGAATCTGCTGTTTTTATTTGTTTCTTATTTGTTTTTGCGCTCCGAGTCATATTTCTGGACATCCTTTGCCATCTGGCGCAAAGCGTCAAGCGTCGAAATTTCATCCAGATCAGGAGTCAGTGTTTCAACAGGTTCCTCAGAAGCGGGCGCTGGCTTTGTTTGTTTTGGTTCAGCCGCAGCATCTGGTTGTGTCTTTTTTTCTGATGATGCCTCGGGAGCGGGCGGAGTATCCTCCAGATCATCCAGAACTTCGCCGCTCAGGCAGCTGGAGATCAGATCCTTGAGGTCGAGGCCGGTGCCATCCTTGACTGCGTTAAAAATCTGGCTGGCGGCGCCGGTAACATCCTGAACCATCTTGGTTTCGTTTCCGTTGCCGTACATGGTAATAGAGTCCACCTTTTCCATCGGCTTGGCAGCTGCCTCCACCATTTCAGGCAGCTTTTCAATGACCATTTTGACAACAGAAGGTCCTGTCATTTTTCGCATGGCCAGAGCTTCCTTTTCGATGGCAGCGGCTTTGGCCTCGCCAATTGCACGGATCCCTTCGGCCTCCTTCTGGCTGGCATAGAGCTTGGCGTCCGCGTCGAATTCTGCTTTAGCTTTGTCGGCTTCGGCTTTCTTCCCAATATCCGCCATGTATTCATTTTCGCGGATACGAATTTCCTGCTGCTTCAGTTCAACCTCTTTCTGAGCCTTGATGATCTCAACTTCCTGCTGCTTACTGACCAGTGCCTTGTTCTGTTCTTCTTTTTCGATGTCGTAGGCCACATCAGACTGAGCCTTAGCGATGGCGCTCTCACGATGATAGCCAGCAATCTGTACGTCTTTTTCCTTGGTTTTTTCTTCGACGGCCACTTGGTTGGCCAGTTCAATTTCCTTGCTCTCGCGTTCGGCCTGGGATTGCTTGATCCGGGATTCCTTTTCAGCCTGTGCTCTTGCCACATCCGCTTCTTTTTTGATTTCGGCAGAGTTTTTAACCGCCAGGTTTTTAAGAACCTCATTGTTGTCTGTAAAGGACTGAATGGTCAGGTTAATGATTTCCATCCCCATTTTCTGAAGGTCCTCTTCGGCAGAAGTGACACACTGGTTGGCAAATTTTTCGCGGTTCTGAACAAGGTCTTCAACGCTGAGGCCGCCCATACCACTTCGGATTGTTCCTTCCAGAATCTGCTTGACCATATCGCGGATTTCATCAATACGCTTAGTCGAAAACTGTTCAGCGGCTAACAGCAGATACTCGGGTTTGCTGGAAATTTTAACATTGGCTACAGCGTTGACCTTGACACCAATGTAGTCCTTGGTAGGAATGTATTCTGAGGTATCTATATCTACCTGCATTGTAGAAAGACTCAGGCGATAAGCTTTTTCCAGATAGGGAATAACAATTTTAGCCCCGCCACCCGGCACTACCTTGATCTTGCTGGTGCCGATAACATTTCCCTGCGCGTCCTTGATGGGATGGGAAAAAGGCGATGAAATAAGCAGCGCCTCGGAGGGCGGGGCTTTTTTATAGCCGGTTAGTAATAATATAACCACAGCAATGATAACAATACCGATAATAATAAATGTAAACATGATAATTTCCTTCCTCTCAAAAATTTTTGTGTTTAATGTGCGTCGTCAGGGTCGATCTTTAATTTGTAAGTTTCGGGATTATCAGCCAGCTTCTGGATGAGTACCTTACAGGTAATGCAGAGCTGAATAGTCTCAAAATTCTTGTTTTTTTCCGCCAGATCCTGGACTTTATTGATTTCATCCCAGGTCAGCAGGCGGAGCTCCTCTGCTTCCTTTAATGTATAGGCGGATTTATCCCGGATATAAGGCAGGACATCTTCAATTTTCACGGCTTACCTCCTTTAAAATAACCATTTCAAACATCTTGATTTCTTATATCTCCTTTCTTAATCTTATTATAGCACGTTCATCTTATTTTGTGGCGCTTTTCTAAAAATTTACCAGTCATTGATTTAAAGCAGTGATTGGGGTAAAATAAAGAAGAAAGGATACAGATGGCGGTAACCGTGTAAAAAATGCGAAAAAAGCCCAAATTTCAGCGCCCTTTCACGAAGCGTTCATAAAACCGTCACATTCTCCATTTAGAATAAGGCTATCAACAAAAATAAAAGCGATATGCGACTTAAATAAATGGAGGATCAAATGAACGATCAATATACGAATAATCAATTTACAAACAATAATGATGAAGAACCAAAGGTAGAAAACGCTCTGGTGCCTATTGACGGTGACCAGAAGAAAAAGAAAAAATGGTTTGCGGGTAAAAATGTATTCGCGAAAAAAACCGGCGCCATGATGGCAGTGGGCCTGGTGCTTTCCGGTGCCTGTGGTTTTGGCGGCGGTATGCTGGCCAGCAACCTTGGCGGTAACAATAAAAGCGTGATGTACCAGTCCGTAGAGCGTACCAGCACAAACTCTAGTGAAACCAGTAATTCCGGTGCCATGACCACCCAGCAGATCGCTGAATCGGCGGGAAACTCTGTCGTAGAAATCAAGACTGAAACAGTGACTAAAGACAGCCGGCTTCAGCAGGCAGTATCCGAAGGTGCGGGCAGCGGCGTTATCGTCACGAATGATGGCTATGTGGTGACCAATAACCACGTCATTGACGGCGCCAGCAAGATTACTGTAACTCTGAAATCTGGCGAGAGCTACGAGGCCACACTGGTCGGCACTGACGCTACCTCGGATGTGGCACTGCTCAAGATTAACGCGAGCAATCTGCAGCCGGCGGTCATGGGCGATTCAGATAAGCTGAGCGTGGGCGAGACCGTTGTCGCGATCGGAAACCCACTTGGAGAGCTGGGCGGAACGGTTACCGATGGTATTGTTTCTGCCCTGAACCGTGAAATCACCATCGATGGGGATACCATGAACCTCCTTCAGACTAATGCGGCCATTAATCCTGGTAACTCTGGCGGCGGCCTGTTCAATGAATATGGCGAGCTGGTGGGAATCGTGGATGCCAAGTCAACGGGAACTGGCGTAGAAGGCCTTGGTTTTGCCATTCCGATCAATGATGTAAAAACAGTGGTGGAATCCTTATCTCAAAACGGCTATGTAAAGGGTCGCCCAAGCCTTGGTGTGTCTCTGGTGGATGTCAACTCAGCTGAAACCGCCATGCAGTATCGTGTCTCTGAAATGGGCGTGTATGTGGCCAAGGTGGCGGATAATTCCGGAGCGTCAGCCGCAGGTATTCAGTCCGGCGATATGATCGTTTCCGTAGACGGCACTGCTGTGTCAAGTGCCGCAGATGTCAAGACAGCCATCAAGAGCCATCAGGTGGGCGATACCGTTAAAATAGAAGTACAGCGGAATGGCAGTATGCTGACCTTAAACGCCACACTGGGAGAGGAAACACCAACCACGAATAACTAACAGAAAAACGAGGTAAAGAAATGTACCGGATTTTAATGGTTGATGATGAGGAGAAAATACGGGCGATTGTAAGAAAATACGCGGAATTTGAAGGCAATGAGGTCGTTGAGGCCGCTGATGGTATGGAGGCGGTGGAGCTTGCTAAGAGCCAGGACTTTGACATCATTATTCTGGATATTATGATGCCAGAGCTTGACGGCTTCTCAGCCTGTAAGGAGATCCGCAAATATAAGGATACACCGGTTATCATGCTCTCCGCGAGAGGTGAGGAGTATGACCGGATCCACGGTTTTGAACTGGGCATTGACGACTATGTTGTCAAGCCCTTTTCGCCCAAGGAGCTGATGATGCGTGTAGGCGCGATTCTCAAACGGAGAGGCGGTGTTCAGGAGAACAAGGATGTGGTAAAAATCGGAGATCTGGAGGTGGATTTTGCCGGACGCCGTGTCACGATTTCCGGAAAACCGGTGGAGATGACGCCAAAAGAGTATGATCTCTTTTTTTACATGGTGCGGAACCGGGGCATTGCCCTGACGCGGGAAAAGCTCATCACCAATGTCTGGGGCTATGATTTTTACGGCGATGACCGCACCCTGGATACCCATATTAAGCTGCTGAGAAAAAGTCTGGGCGATTACAGCAAGTGCATCGTGACACTGCGTGGAGTAGGATACCGCTTTGAGGCTTAAGAATACCAGCATTAAATGGAAGCTTTTCGCTTATATTGCCCTTTTTGCGGCGGTAATGATCTTTGTGATCTGGCTGTTCCAGATTGTCTTTTTAAACGGCTTTTACCGCCAGACAAAGGTCAGTGAGCTCAAATCTCTGGCGAACACCATCTCAGCCAATATTGACAGCAATGATTTGAGTAATATTGTAACCGAGGTGGCAGGGCGGAATAATATCTGTGCGAAAATCACCGATACCCAAAACAATGTGGAGATCAATGTGGACACTGTTCCGCGCTGTGTGCTGCACCAGATGACTGCCCAGGATTTGGCGAACCTGTACTTACAGGCAAAGCAGCACGGCGGCTCTTATTTTGAGAGTTTTTCCAAGGACAGCTACCAGCTGATAAATATTCAGAGCAGTGATGGCCGCCAGGGCGTGATTCCCGAAAAGAAATTTGAGCGGGATGAAAATCTGATTTACACCCAGATCATTACAGGCGGCAGCGGCAACCAGTATGTAATCATGCTTAACACCATGATTTCGCCTGTCAACGCCACCGTACAGACCCTGCGTTCCCAGCTTTTTTATATCAGTGTGGTATTTATGGTACTGGCTCTTATCTTTGCGGCCATTATGTCGAGGAAGGTTTCAAAACCTATTATCAAGATCAATGAAAGTGCCAAGGAGCTCGCAAAGGGTAATGTGGAGGTTCACTTTGACGGAGAAGGCTACCGGGAAATTACAGAGCTCAACGATACCTTGAATTATGCAGCTGAGGAGCTTTCAAAGGTAGAAAATCTACGGCGTGAGCTGATCGCCAATGTTTCTCATGACCTGCGTACGCCCCTGACCATGATCACCGGCTATGCCGAGGTGATGCGGGATATTCCAGGAGAAAACACCCCGGAAAACGTGCAGATTATCATTGATGAGGCCAACCGTTTAACAAGTCTGGTTAATGATATGCTGGATATTTCCAAGCTTCAGGCCGGTGTACAGGTTTTAAATGAAGCCCCGTATAATCTGACCAAGAGCATCCGCCGGATTCTCACAAGATATACCAAGCTCATCGAGCAGGAAGGGTATCATATACGCTTTGAGGCGGACAGGGATGTCTTTGTAAAAGCCGATGAGATTAAAATGGAACAGGTCATCTACAATCTGGTAAATAATGCCGTCAACTATGCAGGTGAGGATAAAGAAGTTATAATCCGCCAGACCGTTTTAGAAGATACAGTAAGGATTGAGGTGCTGGACCACGGAGATGGCATTGCGGAAGCGCTGTTGCCCTATGTATGGGACCGCTATTATAAAATTGACAAGGCTCATAAGCAGGCTTCCATCGGAACCGGGCTGGGGCTTTCCATTGTTAAAAATATTATGGAGCTGCATCATCTTCGTTTTGGTGTTAACAGCGCGCCAGGGATGGGAAGTAATTTCTGGTTTGAAATGAAGATCGTAGAGGATAACGCCGAAAAAAATGAAAATTAACGTTGATTTTACAGGCGTTTTGGGGTATACTTACTAAGCTACTAAGCCAGATAATCGCGGGCAGCGTAAGCTGTCTGAGGAAAGTCCGAGCTCCACAGAGCAGGGTGCCGGGTAACGCCCGGTGGAGGTGACTCCAAGGCAAGTGCAACAGAAAGTAAACCGCCGGCCTGGCCGGTAAGGATGAAAGGGCGAGGTAAGAGCTCACCAGTGGCGCGAGTAATCCGTCAGCTATGTAAACCCCACCTGGTGCAAGACCAAGAACGGATGTAAAAAAGGCGGCTGCTCGTCGCCGTCCAAATGGTAGGTCGCTTGAATCCATTGGTAACAATGGATCTAGACAGATGATTATCTAAGACAGAACTCGGCTTATAGACTTAGTAACATGAATCAAAAACGAAAGACCCCTTCAAACGGCTTAAACAGGCTGTTTGAAGGGGATTTTTCTTTTTTAGGTCCCTGCTCCTTGGGCAGGGCTTCTTATATAAAGAAGGCAGAATTGTTATTATATTAAAATGTATCCTATTTAATAATAGACATAAATTAAAATAGGTGCTATAATAAGGACAATAAAATACATCTATTGAAGAACGAAGGAGGAAAAGATTATGAAAATTAATATGGATAAGGCTGTTGTTGAATTTATTCCAGAAAACCCAATTGAAACAGCTGAACTTGAAGCACTTTGGATTAAAATGGGGAACTGCGTAGGGGATAATAAGAAATTGTCACCGATCGGCGTATATATCCCAACTGAAAACAATGTGGCACGCTTTCACATTGGCGGCTTAACAGAAGCAGAAGCAAAAGCTGCACCAGAACTCCGGGCACCTTTTGATTGCCAGGTTTACTGCTTAACCTGTAATAAAATCCAAACTGTAAAAGAAGGTGAATTAATCCCTTTCTGCTGCGGAAAACCCATGGAAATTATGGATTAAGGATTTAGTTAGTATTTATTCCCCCTCTTAATGTAAGCGATCTGCTTCATGAAGAAGGGGTTTTTTATTTGCGCTTTTCCTTCTCGCAAAAACAAAACCTAAGAATAGATAGAATTTAACTCGCTTGTCTTTTTGAAACGTTCGTTCTATAATAGAGGTGCAAATGTTCTCCGACGAAGTGAGCTTACGAGGCATAAATACAATAATGTGAGAGTGGATCTGTTGAAAATGCGTAACAAATACATCCCAAAAAGTCTCTGCGCAGATGGAAAGCAATACGAGATGAAGGAGATCAAGGAAGTAAGAAATGGTTTTATTCGCTGCGGGTCGCCTGGGCTTCGTTATCTTGTAATAACAGACAAAAAAACGCAGAGCTGCTTTTCGACAACAGGACCAAACGCTGGACAGCCATTGTCTGTGACCCTTCGGGAGAGAAAAAAGAAATACTCAATGATCTGAAGTATCTAAATTAAAATGGGGGATAAAAATGATAATCGCGCAAGAGTATAAAGGCTACTATTTGGATGTGTTCTACAAGGATGGGGTTGTAAATGGCATTATTCAACAGACACAGGACCGACTCCAGGGGCTGACGGTTGAGGAAGTTGTACGGGAGTTTAAAAAGAAAGTCCATGAAATATCTTAATATATCATATATGAGGAAAAGCAATGTATTGATCATCCAATTGAAGACAGACTCAGTAACCTTAAACAAAAATGAAAAACCCTTTCAAACGCTTAAACAGGCTTTTTGAAAGGGTTTTTTCTTTTTTGAATGATTTGATTCTCTTTTGTTAAGGGGTTAGCTTCTCAAGCCGACCCCTTTTTCAATGAGATACCAGCAAATGGCGTAAAGCACAATGATGAAAAGGACAAGGATTGTTAAGGACCATACGATCGGAACATCTGTTACGCCAAGAAATCCGAAACGAAAGCCCGAGACCATGTAGACAATGGGATTAACCTTTGAAACGGCCTGCCAGATCGGCGGCAGCATCGAAATGGAATAAAACACACCGCCCAGGTACGTCAGTGGCTGCAGCACAAAGGTTGGCACAATAGAAACATCATCAAAGGATTTGGCAAAAATTCCATTGAGCAGTCCAGCCAGCGAAAATAAAACAGCAGTCATAAGCAGGGTAATGAGGATGATGGGCCAGGAGAAGACATGAAGGGGTACAAAAAATAACGAAATCACAGTGACAAGTGCTCCAACCATGATGCTTCGTCCCAGGCCGCCGGTGACGAATCCCAGAATAATAACCTGAGTCGGTACTGGTGCAACCAGAAGCTCTTCAATATTTTTCTGAAATTTTTGAGAGAAAAAGGAGGAGGCGACATTGCTGTAGGAACTGGTGATGACAGACATCATGATGAGCCCGGGAACAATGAATTCCATATAGGAAAAGCCACCCATCTCTCCAATCCGCCCACCAATCAGATTTCCGAAAATAACAAAATACAATGAGGTAGTGATGACCGGTGGCACCAGGGTTTGTACCCAGATGCGCAGATAACGGTTGGTTTCTTTTGCTGCCAGACGTTTTAGTGCGGTAAAATAAAGCTTAAACATTTTCTTCCTCCGATTGATGTTTAACATCGGTAATTTTTAAAAACAGTTCTTCTAACCTGTTGGATTTGTTTCGCATAGAAGCGACTTTTATTCCCTGATTCGTGAGCTGTTCGAAGATTCCGTTGACTCCCTGATCGCGCTGGACCTCGGCGACGAGAGTACGGCTGTCCTCAAAATAATTTTTATATCCATTGATAACAGGCCTGGTTTCAAAAGGCTCTAAATCAAAAATAAAGGTTTCAAACTGTAATTTTGATAAAAGGTTTTTCATACTGGTATTCTCAATCAGCTCACCGGATTGGATGATTCCGATATTGCGGCAAAGCATTTCTGCTTCTTCAAGATAATGGGTCGTCAGGATGATGGTCGTACCCTGTGCATTTAAATTTCTTAGAAAATCCCACATTTCACGTCTCAATTCAATATCGACCCCTGCGGTAGGCTCGTCCAAAATAAGCAGGCGTGGTTCGTGCATCAATGCCCGGGCAATCATCAGGCGCCGCTTCATCCCTCCTGAAAGCATCCGTGCCCGTTCATGGCGTTTCTCAAGCAGTCCGGATTGCCTGAGGTATTTTTCACTGCGTTTCAGGGCTTCTTTGTGTGGGACGCCGTAATAACCAGCCTGATTAACGACAATCTGTTGGACTGTTTCGAATGGGTTGAAGTTAAACTCCTGTGGAACCAGGCCGATCTGCTGCTTTGCCTGCACAAGATCCTTATCGAGGTCGTATCCAAATACCTTCACAGTCCCAGCTGTTTTATTGACCAGGGAGGTAACGATTCCGATGGTAGTGGATTTTCCAGCGCCATTTGGTCCAAGGAGTGCGTAGAAATCGCCCTGTTCCACAACTAAATCAATGCCGCGCAGCGCTACGACCCCTGATTCATAGGTTTTTTTTAAATTTTTTAGTTCGAGTGCAACTGTCATATTATTTTCTCCTTAAATGCGTTCGGCATATAAATCAAAATTAATATGCCATTCGCCGTCATCTTTTACAGTAACGTCCTGCCAATGAAAATTATTATCCTCGATTTTAGCAAATACCCATTTTCTCCTTTTATTCTCAATGTCCGTAAGGATGATTAAGCCATTTTCTTTTTTTGCTTCAAGCCGAATGATTTTTCCCGTAAAACAATAGGCAATATCCCAGGCATGCGTGCCAGGATTATAGACGCGAAGCGTCGTTCCGCATTCATAACCGGGCAGGATAATGATGTCCTGTATTGCCATTCCCTCAAGAACCCATGAAAAATGCCATTCGCCTTTAATTGTGCGAGAGGTGCTGTTATCAATATAGTCGATTTTCCAGCTCCCGACAAGCTTCCCAAAATAATTAAATTCTTCGGGCAGCTCTGTATTCTTACATTCACTTGTCAATTTTTTGAGAAAGTCTTGCATGCGTTAATTCCTCCGCTAATATAAATAATCTGCTGTTGGGCTTATTCGCCAATGGCGGCTATCCTTTCTATACTCTAAAGTAAAAGGGATGAATCTGTCAAGAAATTCTGTATATTTTTATATTAAAAAGGGGAGCGTGTGTCTCACTCACCGTCATTTTCGGTAAAAGCATATCCGCATATAGCATAATTCTGCTGCTTTTCCTCCGGAAGAGTGTGTTATAAAACATATAAAACGGTATATAGTACAATATAAAAATATTACGGAGGATCTTATGAAAATAAAAGCAGAAAACAGAAGCGCCATTATTCTTATTTTGGGCGTCATCATAATCGCTGTAACATACCAATGCCTCAGGTTACTTCCTGTGAGCTACCAAATACTGGACCCGATTTCTGCAGTATATAATTTATTTCTGACTGGAATACTGGCCTTTATTGTGCTAAAGGATGAGTTTATTGAATGGTTCAAGCATTTCAGTATAAAATGGACATTGATAACAATTCCCTCCTTGCTTGTCGCATCCTTTGCCCTCGGTAAAATATGGCAGCTTATCAGCGGGGAAGCGCTAGTTGAAAATGCGATTAATTCTATGATTACCTGGGGATATGTTGCGACGCATATACCGTTTATGCTGATGGGGGAGGAGCTGCTCAGCATCACGCTGTTATTTGCGCTCTGGAAGAAACTAAATTGGAAATTTTGGCAGGCTTCTCTGGTCTGTGCCGTTCTTTTTGCCTTTTGGCATATTGCCTCATATGAATACAATGTACTTCAAATACTGATTACAATTGTGGCACCACGGTTAATTTTAAACGAGGCGTTCAAAAAGAGCAATTCAATATGGACAACCTGGGCAGCGCATGTTGCCTTTGACATCATCTCATTTCTTCCATTACTGTTAAAGTAAACAATTGTAAAAAAGTGCACCTAACAGGAGTATTCAAAAGCTACGGTCTACCAAGGGATAGGAGAGTATCGCGCTCATTGAAAATGTTAGATGCACCTATTTTAATATATCAGATATCCTGGGCTTTTGCAAGACCAGTTAAGTTAAGGTTTAGATATGTTTTGCAATATAAGATGTTTATAATACAGGTTTCCGGGTATCAATATAACTGAACACACATACCTCTTACTTAAATCAATTAATCTCTCCCCCAATTTACTCTCCCCAAAAGAAGCCTCTGATCTTGGATCACGGGCTTCTTTCATTAAAGTCTGATGATGTAGTGTTATAGAAGATTTTTGGCAGTGATAAGCCATGAGAAGAATATTCGTTCTTAAAATACTTGCTTTTTGAAACGAATGTTTGTATAATAAGAATGTCATCACTTTTCTTTGAGGGGATAATCAAAATAAAAGGACAGGTTAGAGTTATTTTGCATCGTAAAAACAGCGAATCGATGCATTGGTTGAAGTGCTCCACGCTCCTGTGTTGTATAGATTATCCCCCCTCTATGGTTTCTTATTTCATTATTTGGTATAATGGTGTCTAAATAGACTGGACACGCCAATATGAGAAGCAGTTCAGCTTTGTCTGGAATATTCTGCTGTACAGCGGTCACACAGTCATTCTGACAATGCTTATCATGTAGAATTACCAGACAGGTACATCCAAAACTGTTGGGGTGTCACTGGGGGGTATCTGGTGAATGTTTACCGTGTAAGCCGGATCCTAGTGAAAACAAATGAAATAAACCGTTAGCGAAATATATATTAGCCCTGGTTAAACCTGTGCTATACTGAAGGCAGACATTTAAGAAAAGGAGAAGCGCTATGGAAAGAAAAGCACTCACACAGGAATATTTGATTTTAACCACCAACGATAAGGGAAAGCTGCCAATGACAAATAGTACAGAGACAAAGGCGGGATTGGTGGCCGCAGGAATAATGGATCTGCTCTTGGAGGGCATTATAAAGATTGAAGGGAAAAAGGTGGAAGTCGTCGGTCCGTTGCCAGACAGCCTCGGCCATCTGGATGGGCTCTACGCCTACCTCGCCGATAGGTCCCGTTCTGTTACCAAGGTGATCGAGGATTATTGTATGTCCTTTTCCAGCAGCCGTATCAATCAGCTTCTGGCGGACACTGGAAATTCGCTGAGAGTGGCCGGAGCCGCTACAGAGGGTAAAGGGGGGCTTTTCGGGAATCGGGAGCTCTTTGTGCCTGAAAAAACCTATAAGGAAGCATTGATCGAGGCTTTGAAAGCGGCGGCCATTCAGGCGGAAAGTCTCTCGCTGCACGACGCGGCTCTTGCCAGCCTTTTGAAAGAAACCAGAAATCTTAAGCCGTATTTTTCAAGGCACGAAAATGATCGGATGAAAGAAAAACTAAAGGCCATCAAAAACCAGCAGGACAGCAAAATAATCCGGGAGATGGTTGGATATATCGACGATATTATGGCGGTTATGGTGGCCGCAGTGATTGCCACTGTCAATTAAGCGGATGAGATTAAAAAGGCCTGTAGGGCCTTTTTTTATGGGCTGTTTCGGTAAAATATCCTGAGGTTTTTTTAAATGTGCGCTAAAAGTTGAACTTTTTCTGTGATTAAGTTATAATGAATTTAGATTTATTACAAAGCAGTATACAGAGAGACTCAAGTCCGTTTAAGGGGGCTGTTTATGGATAATCAGACAGAAAAAAGAAAGATACTCATCGTTGACGATATGGAGCTGAACCGTGCGCTGCTGTGCGAGATGTTCCAGACAAAATATACCATATATGAAGCTGAAAACGGTGCGCACGCACTGGAAATCCTGGAGCGGGAGAGCGATAATATTGCAGTTGTGCTTTTGGATCTCATCATGCCAGTGCTCGACGGCTTTGGCGTCCTGGAAGAAATGGAGCGTATGAGTCTGACTGGACGTGTGCCGGTCATCATGATCACCGCTGAGAACAGTGAAGGTGTGATGCAGCGCGGCTATGAGATGGGGGCAGCGGATATCGTCACCAAGCCCTTTAACCCCAATATTGTGATCCAGCGCGTCCACAACATCATTGAGCAGTATACCCAGAAGCTCCACCTGCGTCAGCTGGTGGCTGAGCAGACAAGGGCGTTGCGGGAGCAGGCAGAAAAAATGCGTGAAAACAGTGCGCAGATGATTGATACGCTCAGTAGTATCATTGAATTTAAAAATACCGAATCGGTTTCCCATATACATAACGTGCGCGTGATCACCCGGTTGCTGCTGGCTGAGTTTGCGAAAAACCACAGTGAATACGGACTGTCCGACTCTCTGATTGAGATTATTTCTGAGGCGGCGGCCATGCATGATATTGGTAAGGTGGCCATACCAGACAATATTCTCAACAAGCCTGGCCGTTTGACCGATGAGGAATTTGAGATCATGAAAACTCACACCTCCCGGGGGAGCGAGATTTTGATGGAGCTGTCCGGCGTCCAGGATCTGGCTTATTATGATTACTGCTACGATATCTGCCGCCACCACCATGAACGGTGGGATGGGGGCGAGTTTGTGTCAAAAGTCCACCTAAATCCCCAAAATCGTGGTATAATTAATACATAATCTTAAAATAATCGGGAGGGTATTCTTATGGATTTCATTATTGGAAATAATCGTCATCAAGGGATGTTACTTCCAGACTGTATCGAGGATTATGTCGATGAAAATAATCCTGTACGTGTCATTGATGCTTATGTTGATACCTTAGATTTCGAAAATCTCGGATTTAATAAGTGGAAACCCAATCAAACAGGCCGCCCGATGTACTCGCCACGTGATCTTCTAAAACTTTATATTTATGGCTATATGAATCACGTGCGTTCTTCCAGGCGTCTGGAAATTGAGACCAAACGAAACCTCGAAGTGATTTGGCTGCTTCAAAAACTTTCCCCGGATCATAAAACCATTGCCCGCTTTCGCCAGCAAAATCCAACGGCACTTAAGAATGTCTTTAAAAACTTTGTACAGCTCTGTACCCAATGGGAGCTTTACGGTAAAGAACTGCTTGCGATTGATGGCAGCAAATTTAAAGCCTGGAATACCAAAGACCGCAACTTCACCAAAAACAAACTAAAGGATCGGATTCAGCATATCGAAGAAAAAATCGAAAGCTATCTTGATGCTTTAAATCAGAATGATGCACTTGAAAATCAAAGCACTTCTGAAATATCCAGCGATATAAGCGAAGTTATTCATCAGCTCACTGACCGCAAAACACTTTATGAATCTTTTTTAGCGGAGCTCGCTGAAAGCGACGAAACCCAAATTTCGCTTACCGATCCCGATAGCCGTCTGATGAAAACTAAAAACGGGCTTGATGTCTGTTTGAATATTCAAACCGCTGTCGACAGTAAAAACAAAATGATTGTTGAATTCACGGTTGAAAATCAAGCTCAGGATAAAAATTTAATGGGTCCTTTAGCTCAAAAAGCGGCAGATTTATTGGAAGTGCCCGCCATGACCGTCGTTGCAGATAACGGCTACGACAGTGTAAGTGATGTGGCTCAACTTTATCTCAGTGGTCATCGTCCTGTTGTTGCTGGAGGGGATTATGAATTTTGTATTCCTACAGATGCGGCAAATACTGAAAAGATTACCGACTATGATTCGAACGTTGCACGCGCGATTTATCTTCCAGAGCGTAATATTTTCATCTGTCCACTAGGAAAAGTGTTAAGGCCCTGTACTTATAATAAAAATAAACATGTTGCCAAATACGATAATACACAAGCCTGTAGACACTGTCCTAAAAAATGTACAAAAATGCGCTATTACCGCGCCGAGCGTGTCATGAAACCGTCAGAATACACCAAGGCCTTCGATGATTCCGACTTATTCCTTCGAAAAGTTCACATCTTTCAAAATAAAGAGATCGTTCGACAAAGAAAGGCCATTGTTGAGCACCCCTTTGGAACCGTAAAACGCGCAATGGGCATCTCCTATCTTTTACTGAAAGGCAAGCAAAAGGTAGAAGGTGAGATTGCGCTTGCTTTTCTTGCCTTTAATCTTAAAAGAGCCATCCATATCATGGGAATCCAGCCATTAATCCAAGCAATCCGAGCATAGCGCTTCTTTTTTTGCTCTTTTTTCAAAGTTCAACCTTTACCCAGGGGTTTGGGGACGGAGTCACCAACAAGAGACTGTGTTTTGACACAGTCTGGGGCGGCTACCCCGACGGCCTGTCGGGCAACGAAATCTCTATCTGGGCACAGGCGGTATCGTTAGCCGATGTTTACGATGCCCTGACCAGCAAACGGGTTTATAAGGACGCTTACCCCCATGAGACGGCTGTTCAGATGATTCTGGACGGAGAGTGCGGTGTGTTTAACCCACAGCTGATCAAGTGCTTTCTGACAGCGCTTCCCGAGCTTAACCGTTCTATGAAGGGCGGCGAAATGCTGACATCGACAGTGACTGCACCCGGTGAGGTATCCATCCCCGAAAAGAAGAAAAAAGAAGCTCACGGCGATCTTTCAAGCCGGACCCTATACCTGTTAGAACAGGAGCGCCAGAAGTACCAGATACTGTCCGAACTTTCTGATGAGCTCATTTTTGAATATGATCTGCGTGCAGACAAGCTGACTTTTTCTGACCGTTTTCAAATATTGACCGGAAGAGATCCGGTGTTTCCGCAGATAAGCCGGCTATTGTCAGATGAGGCGCTGGTCAACGCCGAGGATCACAGCCGACTTTTTAAAAAGCTTGAACGCATTACACCAGACAGGCCGACCTGCAAGGCGGAACTGCGCATCAATCTGGACGGGGAGGGCTTCCAGTGGTATCAGGTGTACCTTTACCCTATCTGGGATATGGAGTTTGAACCGGTATGCGTGAGCTATATCGGCAAGCTCATCAATGTTGAGGAGAGCAAGCAGCGTAATCTGATGCTTAAAAAAGAAGCGGAAAGCGATCCGCTTACAGGGCTTTTAAACCAGAGGGCCATGCGGGAACAGTCGATTCTGGTACTCAAGGACCGGCGTGTACAGAATGCGGCACTCTGCTTTGCCGACGTTGATAATTTTAAGTCGGTTAATGACGAGCGCGGCCATCTGTTTGGGGATATGGTACTTAAGGAAGTGGCTGAAATCCTGACCAGCAGCGTGCGTCATACGGATCTGGTGGGGCGTGTAGGTGGTGACGAGTTCCTGATCCTATTCCATGACATCATCGACCAGAAGGACATTGAAAGACGTGTTTCGGCCATCTGCAAAAAGCTGAACAAGCGCTTTAACAGCTACGGTATTACTGGAAGCCTTGGCATTTCCCGCTATCCTCAGGATGCTGAACGATATTCGGGCACCGCTCGATGAGCTGCCCGAGCTCATGTATGTTTCTGATCTGGAGAATTATGACCTGCTGTTCATTAACAAGGCCGGTAAGGATACCTTTAACTTTAAGGATACAGAGGGAAAGAAGTGCTATGAACTGCTACAAGGGTTTGACACTCCCTGTCCTTTTTGCTCAACGCCAAATCTGAAGCCGGAAGAATATTATAACTGGGAGCATACCAACCCCCTGACCGGGCGGCACTACCTCTTAAAAGACCGTTTGATCGAATGGGAGGGCCGGCCAGCCCGGTTCGAGATCGCCTTTGACCTGACCGAGGCGATGAGGGAAAAGCAGAACCTGAAAAACATGCTAGAAAGCGAGCAGGTTATTGTGGAGTGTATCCGTGATCTCTACCAGAACCATGACCTGTCCAAGGCCATTCCTCTTTTTCTGGAGCGTATCGGAAAATTTCTTGGGGCAGACCGCAGCTATATTTTTGATCTGAGAGGTGAGCTTCTGAAAAACACTTATGAGTGGTGCGCCGAAGGTATCGAATCGGAACAGGAGGAGCTGCAGACTATTCCAAGACATTACTTCAACCGCTGGTTTGAAGCTTTTGTCGAGCAGGAATGTATTGTCGTTGACGACTGCGAAAGCCTTAAGGTCATTGCCCCTCTTGAATATGAAGTCCTCTCATTCCAGAACATTGAACGGCTTGTGGCGGTTCCGCTGGAACGGGACGGCGAACTCTACGCCTGTATCGGCGTGGACAATCCGCCTCCAGAGCTGATGCAGAATGCAGTCTCGATCCTGCAAACTCTGCGCTATTTCCTGATGCTTGCTATCCGGCGTACCGAGGATGAGGCCGAGCTGACCAAGCTGAGTTATTATGATACCCTGACTTCATTCTACAACCGTAACCGTTATACACAGGACCTTGAAGTTTTTTCGGACTATGAGGATTCGGTGGGCATTGTCTTTTTGGATATGAACGGCCTGAAGATGGTTAACGACCAGTATGGACATGGAAAAGGAGACCGGCTGTTGGTTGAATGCGCGCGGTGTATTCGTGAAGGGTTTGGCGAGAGCAATTTTTACCGCGTGGGTGGGGACGAGTTTGTGGTGATCGCCCTTGGAGACACTGAGGCAGCGTTCTTTGACAAGGTTAAAAAACTGCGCGCCTACTTTGACCACAGCTCTCATATCAGCACAGCCATCGGCGCATACTGGACGCCTTGCGGGTCGGGCATTGACGAAGCTGTTACCGCCGCGGATGAAAGGATGTACTCGGACAAGCAGGTATTTTACCACGACCATCACACCTCCAAACGGTACCGCTACATCAATGATGACGCGGTTAATCTTTTGGAAAAGCAGGCTGGAGAAAAATAAGTGAGTAAAAAGAGAGCACGGCGCAGAAATGTGCCGTGCTCTCTTTTATGTTTTACATTAAATGTGTGCTTTCCAGCTTCTCGGTAAAGGTGTGGTTCAGCCGGATAACCGGTTTTCTGAGCACAAGGCCGAGGAGCAGGGAAGGGATCAGGAAGATGGCTAGATAGCCCATCTCGATCCAGTAGGTGTTCTGGTACATGCCTGCAATGCACTCGCGCATGGCGTTCATGCTGTGGGCGAAGGGCATGAGCGGGTAGAGCCTCTGGAAGAACTCTGGGAGCACCTCGATGGGGAAACTGCCGCCTGAGCCTGCCACCTGGATAACCATCAGGACAACGGCGATGGCCTTGCCCACGTCACCGAAGGAGACCGTGAGGGTATAGATCAGATTGACATAGACAATGCTTGTGAGCCAGCCTGTCAGTAGGAAAAGTATGGGATGCTCACACTGAATTCCCAGGAAGAAAAGATCTCCCAGCACAATGATGGTACTCTGGATCAGCCCCAGAATCAGGAAGGTGATGTACCGCCCGAAATAGGCTTGGTGGGGCTTCAGGGAGAGGGCTTTTTCCGTTTTTTCCGAAACGGTGGTGCTGATCATGGCTACGAGCACAACGCCGCCGACCCAGATGGCAAGCGTCGTGTAGAACGGCGCCATGGCGGAACCGTAATTTGCCACAGGATATATCTTTTCAGTCTTGAGCTCGACCGGAGCGGCCAAAAAGCTGCTGAGCTCAGCGGGGCTGCCGGAGAGCAATGTCTCAATTTCAGCCATGTCACCGCTGGCGGCGGCCTTTTCAACCTCTTTGAGAACACTGTCCAGCTTTGCCTTCACAGCGTCCAGCTGATCGGCCGAGTGGGTCAGGAGATCTCTCGCCGTACCCAGGTCTGAGGCAGTCTCGCCGGAAAGGGACGCGATGTCGCGGATACTGCCGTTTAGCTGGCCGAGGATACCGGCCACCTCGCCGCTGCCAAAATCAAGGCTTGAAAACAGGGTTCCCAGCTGCGGCTTCAGATTTGTCTGATAGTCTGTTTTTGCGTCGCCGATGACTTTACTGGCCTGGTCTGTGAGCCCCTTGAGGGTTTGATAATCTGACGCTGCCATGCCGGTGGTTTCAGAGATTTTTTCCACTGTTTCTGTCAGCTTGTCCCGCAGGGCCTCCTGCTGGCTGATGATTTGATTGAGCTTGCCGATCACAGGCTGGAGCGCGGGCGCCATATCCGGAAATTCATCGCTGAGCTTTTGAAGCGTGTCCCGAAGCTCGGTGTAATGGTTGATGAGCAGTTGTACTTCATCGGCCAGACTGTCTAAGCTTTTGGCAGCCTCCCCGGCATTTTTGTCCACAGAGGCGAAAGCCTTGTCGATTTCGGATGATATTTTCTGGTAGCTCTCACCGCTCACGTCAAAGACGGTCTCGATGCCCTGGGAGGCCGTGTCCATCGCGCCCTGAAGCCCCCGGGCTGTGCCCTCTGCCTCCTGCAGAATGCCTGAGCTTTCTGAGACACTGTTCCCAGAGGTTTCCAGAAAGCCAGTGGTCGAGGTCAAAACTTTCTGGGTAGAGTCAGTCATGGCCGCAAAGGCCCGCACCGTTTTTGCGGAGGTCTCCACCTCAGCTTCTATGCGCTGGAGATTGGTCTTGAGACTCTCGGTCAGGGACTGATTGCCCTGCTTATCCGCTGCCTGATAGACAGATTGCAGCGCCTCGAGGGAGATCTCGGACACCTTTTCCACAAAGAGGCTGTTGACCTGCTCCTGGACAGCGGTGGCTCCTTTATCGGTCACCTTGGGCGCGATGGCATTTTCCTTCTCATTGGTATAATAGATGATCGCGCTCTTTTTAATATCCGGGGAAAACAGGCTCATGATATTGGCGCTGAAATCCTCGGGGATCACGATGGCGGCGTAATAGGCGCCGGATTTCACACCCTCCAGAGCTTCGTCCCTGCCTGTAAACTGCCAGTCCATCTGGTCATTGGCCTTCAGAGCATTTACCACCTCATCGCCCACGTTCATGCTTACAGAGAGAATGTCGCCCTGATAGCCGGCATCGGTGTTGGCAACCGCGATTTTTATGTCTTTTGTGTTGCTGTAGGGGTCCCAGCTCCCCGCAATATTAAACCAGGCATACATGGCAGGCACCACGCAGACACCCATCACGACAATAAGGGCAATGGTGTTATTCCGGATACGGCTGACGTCTCCCATAAAGATTTTCAAGATTTTTTTCATTTTTCAGTCCCTTTCCAGTCAGCCTTAAACATTGCCCGGATTTCCTCATCGGTCATGCCGCAGAGCTGCTGCTCCATCTCAAACTGTTTGCGCATTTTATCCCGGAAGTACTCGAGACAGATGAGATACACTGAGATACCAATCAGAGATATGATCCACAGCACCAGATAGATAATTTTCGAGTCCAGGCTGAACATGAGCACCATGAAAACAAGGGGCAAAATAAACATGAGCAGGAAGCCTGCCTTTATCTTTTTTCGGTAGCTCTCCTCAAAGGCCGCCTGGCGTGCTTCCCGTTCTTCAGTCGTCCGGCCCTCCACGGCAAGAGCTCTGGCGATGATGGAGATAGGGTCCTTTTTCTGTTTGATACCGCCCTCGGTCTCGCTGACCATCATCTCAGTTTCGGAGAGCCGCCTGTCAAAGAAGTGGTTGAGGTTTAAAAGCATCGGCCTGAGCCCCAGGCCGATGACCAATGCCACAGGGATAAAGATAAGCAGGTGAAGCAGGTCTGAAACGTAGTGCGCCGCGTAGATGCCCGCCACGGCCTCACGCATGGCGTTGATGCCATAGGTAAAGGGCAGCAGAGGGTGAACCGCCTGAAAGAAGCCCGGCGTCATCTCGATAGGGTAGGTGCCCGCAGAGCCGGGAATCTGTAAAATAACAAGAATAACACAGATGGCTTTTCCGATGTGCTTAAAGGTAACCGAAAGGGCATAGATCAGGTTCACATAGACAAAGGAGGCCAGCAGTCCGGCGAATATAAAAGCCGGTGGGCTTTCACACTGGATTTTCATCAGGAGCAGGTCTCCGAGGCATACCACCAGTCCCTGCAAAAGGCCAACCGTGATATACAGGAGCCACCGGCCAAAGTAGGCTCGTGTGGGTGTGAGGTTTTTAATGTTTTCATCCTCGTCCACTTCCAGTTTAAAGATGGCGATGAGAACAATACCACCGACCCAGATGGCCAGGTTGCTGTAAAAAGGCGCGAGGGCAGAACCATAATTGGCAACAGGATAAATCTTTTCCGTTTCGACCTCCACAGGTGATTCCATAAACGCTGCGACCTGCTCGGGTTTTATACCTGTGGTTGAGAGAAAATTCTGGTACAGCCTGGAGTTTTTGATGGCATTCAAATCTGTGGAGACCCGGCTGAGCTGGCTGGTGAGGTCCACCAGAGCGCCCTGGGTGCTGTCGAGAGCGTTCTCTGCCTCAGTCAGCGCGGTGCCCAGGTCATCGAGGATGCCCTGGAGCTGGCCCGCCGCCGGGGTCACCCCGGACAGAATCCCAGAGGTTTTCCCGGAGAGGGCGGCAAAGCTGTCAAGGGTCTGGTTGACCTGCGGCAGAAGGCTTTGCTGAAAATTGGTGTTAACATCTCCCAGAGCCCTGCCGCTGTCGGTGGCGATCTGGTTCAGGCTTTTGCGCGTTTCCGAGGTCTGTGTAATCATGTTTTTAACGCTGGCGTTTCCAGTATCCAGGCGGTCCAGAATTTTCTGCTGGCTCTCGATTTCCGATTCCAGAGACTGGATCAGTCTGGTAAGCTCGGGGGAAGGGTGTTCTTCATTAAGCTTTTTCAGCGCGTCCACAATCTCCTGGTTGAGGGTCAGCATCTCCTTTGCAGAGGTGATACTGTTCTCAAAGCCTGCGTTTATCTCAAGGGCCTGTGCTTCCAGGTTCCCCAACTGAGACGCGGCCGTGCCGCCTATCTGCCCCAGCACACTCTGCCCCTGATTCAGGATATTTGACATGCTGCCAGAAAATTTTCCAACACTTTCACGGCTCTGGCTTAGACGGGCCTGTGCGCTTTCAAGTCCTTTCTGGCCCGAGGCGGCGGCGTCCTTAAGACTGTCAAGCGTAGCCTTACCGCCATCAATGCTGCCCTGGCCATCAGAGATGGTTCCCCTGAAGTTTTCCAGCAGCACACGGTAGGTGTCCAGATCGCCCCGGGTGGTGTCGATGGCAACGGTGATGTCCGCGCTGGCCTGGTTGAGCTTTCCAGATATGCCCACTGCCGAGGCGGCCATGACTTTTGACACACTCTCGGACGCCACAGAGGAAAAAGTGCTTTTGATCTCATCTTCCAGCGTCTGTGCGCCGGTATCGGTAATTTTTGGCGCGATGGCATTTTTCTTTTCATTAACATAGTAAATAATCTCGGATTTCTCGATCCGCCCGTTTAAAAAATCAGTCAGCCGGCTGCTGAAATCTTCGGGAATGATAATGGCCGCATAATACTTGCCGGATTTTACGCCATCGACCGCCTTCTCAGTATCGACAAAGGTCCAGCCGAGCTGGTCGTTTTCTTTGAGATTGGCAATGATCTCGTCACCAGCGTTGAGTTCGCCAGTGGCTGCGTTTTTGGTTCCGGTGTCCTCGTTGGCCACAGCGACCTTGATCCCCTTTGTATTACTGTAAGGGTCGTAGTTTGCTCCGATGTTAAACCAGGCGTAAAGAGAGGGGATAACAATAATGCCGATGGTTACAATGAGCGCAAAGCGATTTTTACAAAGCCGCTGGACGTCCCTTTTAAAGATATTCCATATTTGTTTCACGTTACACCTCTGGGTTATTTTTACCCCTCATTTTAATTTTTAATAATCGTTTTGTCAAGGCTGAAGCAATTTGAGGCTCATATTGTGTATATAGACAAATAGTGTTCATTTTCCAGAAAAGCACAGCACAATTCTGCGCTGTGCTTTTTCTCTTGTTGACACAGGCATGCGCCTTCGTATATAATGTATGAAAGTGAACACTTGCATTGGAGGCGGAGGCTTTGGACGAGACAAAACAGAAAATCATGGACGCGGCCATGGGACTGGTGCGGGATAAAGGCTATGCGGCTACCACCACAAAAGATATCGCGCGGGAGGCCGGAGTGAACGAGTGCACTATTTTCCGCAAATTCAAAGGTAAAAAGGATATTATCCTGAGCGCCATGGAGGAAAAACGCTGGCTGCCTGAGATCGGGCCGGGTATTTTAGAGAAGGTGTCCTATGAACTTGAGCCGGATCTCAGGCTTTTTATGCGCACCTATCTGGAACGGATCACAGCCGAATTTGTGGGGCTATCCATCGGGCTGCGGGCACCGCAGATCTATGAGGAGACTGCCCCGCTGATAATGAAAATCCCAAAGTCTTTTATGGACGCTTTAAAGGCGTATTTTAAGGAGATGGCCGCCCGGGGGAAAATTGCAGCGATGGATTTTGACAGCCTGGCTATGACCATCTTTTCCGCAACTTTTGGCTATACCTTTCTCACTGCGTCCTTCGAGAACCGGCTGTCTCCTGTTGAGCAGGAGGCCTACATCGAAAAAAGCGCCGCTCTTTTTGTCAGAGGCATTGAGCAGCAGTAAAGTACGGCACCTTCTTTCCGGAGGTGCCAAAAAAATAACCATAATGCAAGCAAGCACTTGCAATACAGGAGGGAATAATGAAAATAACAGGAGCGGCCTTGTTTACAAAGGCTTTAGAAGCAGAGGGCGTTGACATGGTTTTCGGGTATCCCGGCGGGCAGGCCATCGACCTGTTTGACGCGCTGTATGACCACCCGTCCGTCGAGGTGATCCTGACAAGGCATGAGCAGGGGCTTGCCCACGCGGCTGACGGCTACGCGCGCTCTACGGGAAAGACAGGGGTCTGTCTGGTGACCAGCGGGCCCGGCGCCACCAATCTGGTCACAGGCATCGCCACTGCCAATTATGACAGCGTACCCATGGTTTGCTTTACGGGCCAGGTTGCAACTGGACTTTTGGGGAGAGACGCTTTCCAGGAGGTTGACATTGTGAGTATTGTGGGGAGCATCACGAAATATGCGGTCACTGTTTTACGGCGTGAGGACCTGGCTGGTGAGATCAGAAAAGCCTTTTGTCTTGCTAAAAGCGGCAAGCCAGGTGTGGTTGTGGTCGACATTCCAAAGGATGTACAACAGGCCCTTGGCAGTGAAGACTATACACCTTCCAGAACTGAAAAAAGATCAGAAAACCCAGGGCTGAAAGGTAACACATGGGCGGCAGAGGCGGCCGGTATGATAACCAGGGCCCAGCGGCCACTGATTCTGGCAGGCGGCGGTGTACATATCGCTGGTGCTTCTGCCGCGCTCCAGACCTTTGCGGAGAAGACCGGGATTCCGGTTGTCACCACCATTATGGGCCGGGGTGCGCTGCCGACAAGGCATCCGCTGTTTGCAGGCAATATTGGCATCCACGGCAGCTTTGCGGCTAACTCGGCAGTGTCGGGATGTGATGTGCTCCTGGCGGTGGGCACTCGCCTGAATGACCGCATAACCGGGCGCACTGCAGATTTCGCAAAACACGCAAAGCTTATCCATATCGACATTGAGCCCTCGATCCTGTCCAGAAATGTACTTGCCTCTCTGGCCGTGACAGCAGACGCGGGGAAGGCCCTCGCTGCTCTGGACAGGCAGATGGACAAAACGGAGTTCGGATGCTGGCAGCGCCAGATCAGAGACTGGCAGACCCGGCATCCGCTTGGCATGGCAGGTAAGGGGCTGACGCCACAGCAGATCATCGAAGCGGTCAGCACACTTCTGCCTGAAGCCATTGTGGTAACCGATGTGGGGCAGAACCAGCTCTGGACCACCCAGTTTCTGGAACAAAGCGGCGGCAGGCGGCTCATCACCTCCGGCGGTCTGGGCACCATGGGCTATGGGCTGCCTGCTGCTGTCGGAGCCAGTCTGGGAAATCCGGGACGGCGGGTTGTGGCTATCATGGGAGATGGCGGGCTTCAGATGGTCAGTCAGGAGCTGGCCACCGCTGTGGTCTACGGCCTGCCTGTTATCCTCTGTGTGCTCAACAACGGCTGGCTGGGAAATGTGCGCCAATGGCAGGAGCTGTTTTACGGAAAGCGTTACTCAAGCACCTGCCTGCGGGCCAGAAGAAGCTGCAAACAGTGCTGCTCCGGGCCGTCCGGGGATTGTCCCGAGTACACGCCGGATTTTATCCGTCTGGCTGAGAGCTATGGTATATCTGCCTGGCGGGTTACCGGAGCAGAGGATGTAGAGCCGGCCCTCAAAAAAGCCATCGGCCACGCTGCCGGTCCGGCATTCATCGAGTTTATGCTTGAGGCTGAGTCCAATGTGCTGCCCATTGTACCGCCGGGCAATGCCCTGGATGAGATGGAGGGCGTATAACTGCTTTCCTCTGGCAGTGTATGACGGCGGTCTGTTATGGAAATAAAATATTCTAAAGCCATTGCGACCAGGCGGTTTTCAGCCGGCTTACGCAGTGGGGTGTACCTGGTTAAAGCCCAGCACAGCAAAAAAGGCAGCTTAAGACACCATTTTGATAAAGCTGAGAAGCAGCTTCAGGCCGTAGAAAATAATGACCGCGCCGCAGACCACGTTGATGGCCCGCAGAAGCCGGTCGTTAAATTTATGGCTGAACAGGGTGATGAAAACCGTCAGGCCCAGGAACCAGAGGCAGGAGGCTGATGCGACCCCGGCCATAAAGGCGAGGCCCTGCTCTGCGGGCAGGGTGACCCGGAAAGCTCCCAGCATCATGGTGCCGTCGATGATGGCCTGGGGGTTGAGCCAGGTGACCACAAAGGCTGTGGCCGCTACCTGGCGCAGCGGCAGGTTCACCTCCGCGGAGGTATCCAGGGTTCCCTTATCCCGCAGCAGGCCAACGCCAATAACAATGACAATGACACTGCCCGCCAGCAGCACAAGCTTCTGAACCCAGGGAAACTGTTCCATGAGCGCGCCGATGCCAAAGAAGCAGGCCAGGGCCAGGGAGATGTCAAAGAAGATAACGATGAGTGCTGTAGCGGCAGCACGCCTGCGGCTCTGTGTGAGCGCAGTATTGATGACGAACAGATTTTGAAGGCCGATGGGCGCCACGTAGGCCAGGCCCATGGTAAGCCCTTGAAGAAAATGCATAAAGACCTCCTGATACCAACTAAAATAAGAATGTTATGTTATAATTATACGCATTATAAGCGGCTGTGTATACAGCCAAAGCAATAAAAGTTACCCAACCCAGAAACTCATCGAGGAGATGCGACGCGGTTTTGACAGCCTTTAATTCAAAGCCCGCAAGGCAGGAAGGTTAAACAGGACACTCCTCCCATGTCAAATCAGGACAGAGGCAAGATGTTTAAAAACTCCGAGGGCCTTACAGGAGTAGGCATTCCGCGCTTGTCCTCAGAACGACACTAGCGGCCGTCCAGCCTTAACAAAATCCGGACGGCTTTTTTCACGTCTATGGACAGCCCGGTGACACGCGGCGGTTTTCTTCCTATTAGAATAAATATAAATGCGTAAATAGTAAATAACTTAAGGGATGTATCGGCATGCGACAAATCCGACAAACCCGCCACTGCCAGCTGTCCATAGGCAGTGGGAGCAAACAGGTGATATACTAAAGCCATCAAAACGAAAGGAGATCCCCTCGATGGCCTATGAAAGACAGAAGCTAAAAAACGAGCTTAAGATTAATCTGAACTATGGAGAGATTAACGGAAAGATCAAGAAAAAGCTCAAGACCTTCAGCGGTCTGAGTACCGATGAAGCCATTGCCACACCCGAGGCAGTGGTGCGTACCGCCAAAGCCCTGGGCACTCTGATGGACCCCATCATCAGCGATATTACCAATGTGATGTATTACGATAATATTGAAACCGCCTGACCCGGTGTTAAGATTAAATAAAAAACAAGAAAGGAGAAAAAATGGAAACTGTCACCACAAAAAGCCTGGATCTGGAATTTCTGTTAGAAAACGGTGATACAGATACCCTGAGCCTGCCCGACTATCTGGACGGCCTCACCCATGAGCAGATCACCGCAGCGGCCGACATCGTCATCGCACAGAATATTTTCCACCCCGGCGGCTTTGCCTACCAGAAGCTCAAGAGCTACGAATACGTTGATAAAACTGTCCGAAAGACTGAGCTGGAAGTCTGACGGAAAATCTACGGGGCACAGCACATTTTTGCGCTGTGCTCCCTTATCATGATTACGCCCTCTTACCGAAATTTTCAGGATATTGTTGAAATAGAAACAAAAGTTTAATATAATAGAGTGAATAACAGAGAAATGGGAGGACAGGCCGTGAACAAACAGGAACAGGTGCTGGTGGGCTTCAGGGAACTGATGGACAAGATGACCTGGCTCAATAAATCTAAGATGGAGGTCGCACTTAAGGGCTATAAGCCTTCCGAGGTGCATTTCATCGAATATATTGGGAGGAATGCCGATGCCAACGTGACAAGGCTCGCCGAATCTTTTTACATGACCCGGGGCGCCATCAGCAAGATTTCCCGAAAGCTCATGGAAAAGGGTGTGATCGAAAGCTATCAGAAGCCGGATAATAAAAAGGAAATCTACTTCAGGCTGACGGAAAAGGGCAGAGAGGTTTACGCTGTCCATGAAGCCCTGCACCGTGAATTTCAGGAACGGGACAAGACCGTTTTTGAAACCATCACTGAGGAGCAGCTCAATGACATGCTCAGCTTTATGGAACGATATGCCGGCCATCTGGATGCAGAGATCGAAAAGCTGGATACCGGGCGCAAAGAAAAATAGTTTAACTCCTTAAAAAGCACAGGCAGTCTGGCGCCAACGCGGTAGGTTGCATTTTTATTGCCTGTATTTTGTTGACAAGGAAACATAATGATGGTATGATAAATATGTTTCCAAGGAATCAAAAATGAAATACCACTGCAATGGAAGATGTCTTTAAAGGAGAATAAATAACAATGAACAGAAAATCAATCTTTCACAAGGATTTTATACTGGTCGCCGTTGGCCAGATCATATCGCTTTTTGGCAATCAGATTCTGAGGTATGCTCTGCCGCTCTATCTGCTCAACGAAACTGGCTCATCAGCTCTGTTTGGAACCGTCCTGGCCTGTTCTTTTATCCCCATGATTCTACTCTTTCCCATCGGGGGAATCATTGCCGACCGGGTTAATAAAAAGAACATCATGGTGGCGCTGGATTTCGGTACCGCTGTGCTGACGATGCTGTTTTGCCTTCTGGTTGGGAAGGTCAGCATCGTACCGCTTATGGCTGTAACAATGATTGTCCTGTACGGCATACAGGGCGCTTACCAGCCCGCGGTTCAGTCCTGTGTACCGGATCTGGTAGCGGCAGATCACATCATGCAGGGGAACTCAGTGGTCGATCTAATCAGCTCTCTGGCGAGCATGGCCGGGCCTGTCATTGGCGGTATCCTGTTTTCTGTGGTGGGGCTCACGCCCATTCTGTATGTGAGTATCGGCTGTTTTCTCGCGTCAGCGGTTATGGAAACATTTATCCACATGCCCTTTAAGCGGATACAGAGCCGGGAAAACATTATCTCCATAGGTATCAGTGATCTTCGGGAGAGCTTCGGCTTTATTTTCAATGAGCGGCCGATCCTGTGGAAGATGCCGCTGGTGTTTGCGTGCGTCAATCTGCTTTTGACAACCCTGGTTTTAATTGCAGCCCCGGTTTTGATCACCCAGCGCCTGGGGTTTGAGCCGGCCATCGCAAACCGCCTTTATGGGTTTGCCCAGGGCATCATGGCAGGTGGCAGTGTGCTTGGCGGGCTGCTCGCGGGAATTCTCGCAAAGCGGCTGAAACCAGGCTCCATGCCGTTTCTTTTGTCTGGGTGCGCTCTGTCTGTCGGTGTGGTGGGCGTGGCGCTCCAGGTATTAAGCGGCATGGCTGTCTATACGGTTCTGGTTGCCGGGTCCAGCCTGCTGCTGATCTTTTCGACCTTGTTTACCGTCCAACTTATGACCTGTCTGCAGATGCTCACTCCCAGGGAATTGACCGGGAAGGTAGTCTCCTGTGTATTGTGTGTCTGCATGTGCACTAATCCTGTGGGGCAGTTTATTTACGGCATTGTTTTCGAACATATTGGAAACAGCGCTTACTTGCCATTCTACGCGGCGGCGCTCATCATGCTGGGGGTTACGCTATTTACGCACCGTATTTTCGATGAGATCGAACCTCTCATGGCGGGGCAGGCAGAGTCGTGATGCAAATCTGTGCCTGTGGGCTGCCACCTCAGGTTGCGGATATGCAATCAGCAGCTGGTAGACGGCCGGGGCGCTTTCGGTTAAAATAAGAAGAAAAAAGATGGAGGTGTCTAAACATGGGCTTTAGCGATAATTTAAGGCAGATCCGGAGGGAGCAGCGCCTCTCCCAGGAGGAGCTGGCAGAACGGTTGAAAGTCAGCCGCCAGACTGTATCGAAATGGGAGCAGGGAAATGGCTATCCTGAGGTCGAGAAGCTCCTTTTGCTGTCAGAGGTGTTATCGGTCTCTCTGGACCGTCTGATGGGCGGGAATACAGGTGCCGGTGAAGAGGAATGCGCCAGCATCAAAGGCAGCGATCAGGCCCGGCGGATTTTAATCGCCTCTTTTGATGGAAAATCAATTGTGAACTGCTACCGTGTGCAGGCATCACCTCGGTTCAGGACAAGGAAGGATGAGGCTAAGTACGCTTTGTTCGGCGTGGACAGCAGCTCTTTTTGGGGAGAAAATACTACTGTGCTGGGCTGGTATCGGGATGAAGAGGCCCTTGAGCAGGAAATTTTGGAAATTCAAAAGGCCCTGGCTGGTGGCTGCGCCGCTTATACCCTCAAGTATGCGGTTAAAGTAAAGCGGCACTGGGGTAAAATAAAGATTGTGGAGTAGCGGCATCTGTGTTATGCTTGAAGCAACTGAAAAGAGAGGTGGTATTTCTTGAAACGCTGCATTGTAATGACTGGAATAGCGTGCAAATCATTTTAACATAACAGGAGGATAAAATGACTATTCCAGAGAAAAAGATCTATCCCCGTACGGGTGACAGACAAACGATCTATTTAAAGAATGTTATCACCAACCCCAACATAACGGTTGGCGATTATACCATGTATAATGACTTTACCGGAGACCCCGCATTGTTTGAGAAAAACAATGTTTTATACCAGTACCCTGTAAACCACGACCGGCTGCTGATCGGGAAATTTTGTTCCATCGCCTGCGGCGCGCGTTTTCTGTTTAACAGCGCCAACCACACCATGCGCTCGCTCTCAACCTATCCTTTCCCGCTTTTCTTTGAGGAGTGGGGCCTCGACCCAGGAGACGTGGCAGCGTCCTGGGACAATAAAGGAGACATCGTCATCGGCAATGATGTCTGGATCGGCTATGAGGCGGTCATACTGGCCGGCGTGACCATTGGTGACGGGGCAGTCATCGGCACCCGGGCGGTGGTCACAAAAGATGTTTCGCCTTACACCATCGTGGGCGGGGTGCCCGCCCGGCCCATTAAAAAGCGTTTTTCTGACAAGACCATTACCGATCTGCTTGAAATAAGGTGGTGGAACTGGCCAAGGGAAAAAATCGCCCGGAATCTCGCCGCCATACAAAAGGGCTGTACCGGACAGCTGAAATAAAATTTATAGAATGATCAAAACAGAGGCATGGCACATTTTTGCGCCGTGCCTCTCGTTTTATGTTATACTAAAGCCATACTTACTGAACCGGAGGAAATCAGAATATGTCCACCCTGTTTCTTCACGGGCTCGGCCAGAACGAACTGAGCTGGGACCCGCTGCTTTACTATTTATCGGCTGGTGCCGGGAAAATCATGTGCCCGGATTTATCCACCTTCCTGGAAGGCGAAGAGCGTACCTACACCGGCCTGTACCACAGCCTTGTGGAATACTGCGGCCACTGCCCGGATAAGATAAGCCTGTGCGGCCTTTCGCTGGGCGCTGTTTTGGCCCTGAACTACGCCATCGACTATCCCGAGAATGTGAGCACCCTGGTGCTCATCGCAGGACAGGATAAAATGCCCGGGAATTTGCTGAAGCTGCAAAACTGGTTTTTCCGCCTCATGCCAAAACACTCCTTTGAGAGCACCGGTTTTAGTAAAAATGATTTTATCACGCTGACCAGCTCCATGGCAGACCTGGATTTCAGCGGAAAGCTGGGAAAGGTCGCATGCCCGGCACTGGTGCTCTGCGGTGCCCGGGACAAAGCGAATAAAAAGGCCGCGGTCCGGCTTGCGCAGGGGATAAAAGGCGCGAGGCTCCAGTTCATCAAAAATGCCGGGCATGAGGTCAATACCGACGCGCCGGAACAACTGGCAGACTGCCTCAATGATTTCTATGAAGGCCTGGGAAGCTAAGGCGCCGGGCAGGTTCGTTTTCTATTATGGAGGAAAAGAATGAAAAAAATGCTGCTTGTCTCAATGTTCCAGAACGTTGAGCATTTATTAAAGCGTGTGGAGCCTGGGCTCAAAAATAAAACCGTCACCTACATTCCAACCGCCAGCCGGGTGGAACCTCTGGGATTCTTTGTGAAAATTGGGCGTTGGCGCCTGAAAAAGCTTGGAATGCTGGTGGATGAGCTTGAAATTTCCACTGCGTCCTATGAAACCATAAAAGGCAAATTAGAAAAAAATGACTGTATATACATCACTGGCGGCAATACCTTTTTTCTGCTTCAGGAATTGAGAAGGACAGGCGCAGACAAGCTGCTGGTTCAGGCAGTAAACAGCGGAAAGCTGTATATTGGGGAATCGGCCGGCGCCATTGTGGCCGCGCCGGACATAGGATACTCCGCCATCATGGATAAGGTGGAAAAGGCCCCGGATTTAAAGGATTATACTGGCCTGAACCTGATTGATTTTTATGTGCTGCCCCACGCTCAGAACCGGGAGTTTAAAAAAAGTGTCGAAAAGATCGTGGCGGATTATGGCAAGGCATTGGATTTAAAGGTAATCAACGACCGCCAGACTGTCTTTGTCGAGGGCGAGCGGGTTCAGATATTAGGAGGACGCTGAGAGGTGAAAGGAGAACACACGATGAAATTAGGTATTATCCGATGCATGCAGACAGAAGATTTCTGTCCGGGAACCATGGATTTTAAAGTGATTAAGGAAAGAAAAGGCGCCTTTGAAAGTGTAACAGAGGATATTGAGCTTATCGGCTTTACCAGCTGTGGTGGGTGCCCTGGAAAGAAAGCCGTTCTCAGGGCAAGAGAGCTTGTGAAAAGAGGGGCGGACACCATCGCCTTTGCCTCCTGTATCCAAAACGGAAACCCTATTGGTTATCCATGTCCATTCGCCAGGAAAATGAAGGATATTGTCCAGAAAGACCTGAAGGATGAAAAAATTCGCTTTATTGATTATACGCATTGAGAAATGCAAAAAAAACAACTGGAAATTTTTTGAGAAACTCATACAAAAACGGAGGCAGTATTCAGTATGCTGACATACAGAAAAGCCGGTATTAAGGATGTTTTTTTGCTGATAAGTCTTTATAACTCAGCATTTTACGAAGATTATATTCATTATGGCAAATGTCCTGGCTATGGAAAATCTAAAAAAGAAATGGAAACATCAATTTCAACCTTTTCTAAATATATTATAAGCTGTCAAAGCACGCCTGTAGGTGTTATTTCTTTTAAAAATCAAGGGGATGGTTCATATTATTTAGGTTGTCTTTGTGTTATACCGCCCTATCAAAAAAAAGGAATTGGTACACATGCTTTTCAGTATATGCTATCCTTATGTTCTGATTGGAAACGGATCACTCTGATTACGCCTGTTGATAAAAAAGAAAATCTAAACTTCTACACCCAAAAATGTGGTTTTAAAAAAGGAAATAAAAGAATGGATCAAGAGATCGAAGTCGTTGAGTTTTTTGTGAAACGTTAAACTTAGAGCTAATAGTCGTGTTAATGGAACAAAGATTATTTTAATCTGTCCGGAGGAATTAATGTTTATAGAAGAATTCTGACATTCTGTGATACATACGAGGCGATGTGAAATGAAAATAATAATTGTCCAATTCAATCATGGAGAGAAAAAGCACTGACTCTCCGTTTGTCACTAAACAAGGAGGGTATCCATGGAAATTTTAAGTTTTAAAAAGGAACACATCAAAGAGGCAATGGCAATTGCTCTGGAAAATTATTATGAAGAGCAAAAATCTGTAAAAGAATTACCACGAATAAATGAGATTCCCGATTTACGGATTTTTTCGGAGAATGGATTAGGAGTCTCAGCATTTGAAGATTATAAAATGATCGGGTTTTTATGCTGTTACAGCCCATGGGATCATGCTTTCGGATCAACCGCAAAAGGTACTTTTTCACCAATCTACGCTCATGGTGCAGTATCTGAAAAAAGAAAACTGATCTATTAGAAATTATATCAAGCGGCTGCAGAAAAATGGATAGAGCACCAAATTACTTACCATGCAATTGCAATGTATGCACACGATAAACAAGCGTTACATGCATTTAGTATGTACGGATTTGGTATTCGGTGCGTTGATGCAATAAGAGCAATAAGTAATAATATTGAAAGTCTGCCACAGAAAAAACTTACATTAAAAGAATTATCGATAGAAGAAATGATGGAAATTAAGGAGATGTATGAACTGCTGTCCGAGCATTTAGGAAAGAGTCCATGCTTTTTATATACAGGAGAACGGAGTTTTTCAAGATGGATTACAGAAAAAATAAAAAGTAAAAGTTCAAAAGTGTATGTTGCGAAAATTGATCAGAAGCCCGTTTCGTTTATTGCTGTCAGTAACACTGGCGAGAATTTTGTTACAGAAGTAGAAGGAATGAAAAATATCTGCGCAGCGTTCTGCCTGTCAGAATATCGTGGAAAGGGCATTTTTCAGAACCTGTTAAATTATGTGATAAGACAGTTAAATCAGCAGGGGGTACGATACTTAGGGGTTGATTTTGAAAGCTTTAATCCCACGGCAAGTGGTGTGTGGAATAAATATTTTACTCCATATACAAATAGCATTGTTCGCAGAATTGACGAATACGTGTTAAATAAATAAGCTGTCTGGAGGAGTCATTGGGCGATATTTTAGTAATATATCGTTTGGATTTGTTATATTGTAATCGTACAAGTCAAGATTGGAGGTGCGCGGCAAATGAATTTCCGCTACGGCACAGAAGCAACCGATTATCTGAAGCAAAAGGATAAAAAACTGGGTGAAGTCATTGAGAAAATTGGTATAATTGAGCGCGCCGCAGATACGGATTTGTTCGCATCGGTTGTTCACCATATTGTTGGCCAGCAGATTTCAACAAAGGCTCAGGCGACGATATGGCAGCGGATTAACGACACTTTCGGTGTGCTAAACGCTGACGTCATTTTAGGCGCAGGCATCGACAGGCTGCAGGGCTTTGGCATAACCTTCCGCAAAGCGGAGTATATTACCGACTTTGCAGAAAAGGTTAAGACCGGCGCCTTTGATCTGGAGGGAATCTGGGATAAATCCGACGAGGAGGCCATCGCCAGCCTTGTGTCCTTAAAGGGCATTGGCGTATGGACAGCAGAAATGATTTTACTTTTCTGTATGGAGCGTCAAGATGTTTTCAGCTATGACGATCTGGCCATCAGGCGCGGCCTGCGGATGGTGTACCATCACCGGGAGATTGACAGGGAACGTTTTGAGCGGTACCGCAGGCGCTACAGTCCCTATTGCAGTGTCGCGAGCCTGTACCTTTGGGCCGTAGCAGGCGGCGCGGTTCCCGAGATGAAAGATTATGCGCCAAAGAGAAAGCCTGTTAAAAAGAAAAAGGCTTGTAAAGCCGCAGAATGATTGAAAGCAGGAGGATAAAAAATGTCAGATGTAAGGATTTATACTTGTCAATACGCTTCGCCCCTGGGCGGGATTACAATGGCCAGCGACGGCTCAGCGCTGACGGGGCTTTGGTTTGACGGACAGAAATACTTTGGGGATACGCTGCCAGAGCAATACGAAGCGGGGGAACTGCCTGTCTTTGATGCGGCAAAAAAATGGCTGGATATTTATTTTCAGGGGAAGTCACCTGATTTTACACCGCCGCTGCTGCTTGATGCCAGCCCCTTTCGCAGGGCAGTATGGGAAATACTGCTTACGATTCCTTTTGGGGAAACTATGACTTACGGGGAAATCTCGGATAAAATCGCAAAGCAAAGGGGCGCTGCCAGAATGTCCGCGCAGGCGGTCGGGGGCGCTGTGGGACACAATCCGATTTCCATTATTGTGCCCTGCCACAGGGTAGTGGGAACGAGCGGCAGCCTGACAGGCTACGCGGGAGGCATTGATAAAAAAGTAAAGCTGCTTACACTGGAAAAAGCAGAGATGTCGGGCTTTTTTATTCCTAAAAAGGGAACGGCGCTGTAAACCAGAAAATTAGGGCTGCAATAATCGAATAGGGCGGAATAAAAACCTGTTATAAACTGAGCACAGCACAATTTTGCGCTGTGCTTTTTCAGTCTTCAGTTACAACGTGCCTTCGGAGATAAAATGTGATATAATTGTTATAAATTCAATAGAGGAGGATAAAAATGCACCGTATGAAAAAGTATTTGCCTTTTATGATTGGCGGCGTTGTGTTGTTGGTGGTATTGATCGGTCTGGTTGTCTGGAGTAACCGGCAGACACCGGAAAGGGTATTGAACCGGTATGTCCAATATGTCAATGAAGGCCGCTATGAGGCGGTGTATGACAAACTGTTATCCGATAAAGCCAAGGGCTACGCAGACCGGCAGACCTTTATTGACCAGTACAAAAATATTTACGGCGGCATTGAGGCGCGCAATATAAAAATAAGCAATATCGTAAAAAGCGATGAGAGCACAGATAATTACACCTATCTCAAATATGATTATGAGATGGACACCGTCGCGGGCCATTATAAGGGCGGAACCAGTGCGCGCATCACCAAAAAAACAAACGGCTGGACCATCGAATGGAATGAGGGGATGATTCTTCCCAGCTTTTCAAAGTGGCAGACGGTTTCTGTGGTGCCGACCACAGCGGAACGCGGCAGCATTTATGACCGCAATGGAAATCTCCTGGCGGGAAAAGGGCAGGTTCTGGAGGTTGGCATTGTTCCTGGGAAGCTGAATGCTGAGACGAAGGACGCAGACTTTCAGTCTATGGCGGCTCTGCTTGACATAAAAACAGAGGATATCCAGTCAAAGCTTTCCCAGGGCTGGGTGACCGATGATGTGCGTGTGCCTATCGCCACCATTGATCTGTCAGACACGGCGCTCGAAGCACAGCTTTTGGGCATTGCCGGCATCTATACGGATACAACCGAGGTGCGGACTTATCCGTATGGTGAAAAGGCCTCTCAGCTGACCGGCTATGTACAAAGTATATCCCCTGAGGTGCTGGAGGACCGCAAGGAGAAAGGATACACGGAGAGCTCTGTCATTGGAAAGACAGGCCTGGAGGCCGCCTATGAAAGCCGGCTCCGCGGGAAGGACGGATGTAAGATTGTGGTTGACCAGGGCGTTGATAATTATCAGGATGAAGCGGGGAACTGGATTCAAAGGCCCAGAATATGGACAGTGGTCGAGGACCCGGCCGAAAAGGGAGAGGATATCACTGTAACCATTGACGCTTCACTCCAGACCAAAATTTATGATCAGTTTGCATCAGATAGAAGCAGCTCTGTAGCCATAAACCCCAAAACTGGAGAGGTGCTGGCACTTGTCAGTACGCCTTCCTTTGACGCCAATACTTTCATCAGCGGATTCTCCGAGGAGGCGTGGAACGCGCTGAGCTCGGATCCCTCCATGCCACTTCAAAACCGCTTTGAGTCCGCCTACACACCGGGCTCATCCTTTAAACCACTGACCGCGGGGGTAGGCATGACAAGCGGGAAGCTTGACCCCAATGCGGACTTTGGCCCAAGCGGTAGCAGCTGGCAGAAAGACCCATCCTGGGGAGACTTGTTGATCACGACCCTCCAGGGATATGACGGGCCGGCTAATCTTGAAAACGCGCTGGTCTACTCAGACAATATTTATTTTGCCAAGGCAGCACTGCAGATGGGTGGTGCAGCTTTTAAAAATGGATTGGAAAAATCTGGCTTTGGTCAGGAACTGGACTTCCCGCTGCCACTGGCCAAGTCTCAGATTTCCAATTCCGGTAATTTCGCGGATGAAGGACAGCTTGCTCAGAGCGGTTATGGTCAGGGGGAGATTCTGGTCAATCCAGTACACATGGCCTCAGTCTATTCGGCCTTTGTCAATGATGGCAGTATGATTAAACCCGTGTTAGAATACAGTGAAACCCCGCAGTTCTGGTATCCGGACGCTTTCTCTAAGGAGGCCGCCGACACCATACGCAACGATCTGATCCAGGTCATTGAAAATCCGGCCGGCACTGCCCATGAAGCCCATTTGGATGGTGTGACCCTGGCAGGTAAAACGGGTACAGCGGAAATCAAAGCCTCACAGGAGGATACGAGCGGCACTGAGCTTGGTTGGTTCAACGCTTTTATTGCGGATTCGGACAGTCCAGAGCAGCTTTTGGTAGTAAGCATGGTCGAGGATGTCAAGGACCGTGGCGGAAGCCATTACCTTGTACCAAAGGTGCGCAGCATATTCTGACCCATTAGAAGCCTGATAAACAGAGGAATAGCCTGTTTATCAGGCTTGTTTTATGCTATACTTACCTTAGTCAAAAAGTCGAATAAAGCAGGGAGGCTGCAAAAATGATGAGAAACCCAGAACAGACAGTCGGCAATATGGCGGATAAAGCCAGTATGGCTCTGATCAGCTATATTGACGGGGAGGGGTATCCGGTCACAAGGGCCATGCTGAAGCCCAGAGAGCGGGAGGGGATAAAAACTTTCTGGTTTACCACCAATACCTCCTCCAATAAGGTAAAGCATTTCCGTCAAAACCCTAAGGCGAGTATCTATTTCGTCGACAGGTGTTATTTCCGTGGAGCTAGCCTGAGCGGAACCGTCGAGGTTTTAGAGACGCCCGAGGCCAAGGAGCGGATCTGGCGGGACGGTGATACCATGTATTACAGTAAGGGCGTTACGGACCCTGACTACTGTGTGTTGAAATTCACAGCCACGAAAGGCAGCTATTACAGTAATTTTAATTCAGAAGATTTTGAAGTGTAAAGGACATGCGGTTTACAGGCATGAGAGAACAGGCGGGACATGATTAAAAAAGCAGAGATCGACAACGGACGCGGCTTTGACTGGAGGCGTACCTCGCAGGATTACGCTAAATACCGGGACATCTACCCCCACGAGTTTTATCAGAAAATCCTGGACATGGGCGCGTGCGTCAAAGGCCAGCGTGTGCTGGATATGGGCACTGGCACCGGCGTGCTGCCCCGCAATTTATATCCATACGGCGCAGCTTTTACAGGTGTTGATATTTCGGAAAACCAGATTCAGCAGGCCATCCTCCTGGCAGGGGAGCAGCGGGCAGAGATTGACTTTTTCTGTATGCCTGCCGAGGAAATGGATTTTCCAGACTTAAGTTTTGATGTGGTCACCGCGTGTCAGTGCTTCACCTACTTTGACCATGAAGCCCTCGCGCCCAGACTGTCTAAAATACTCTGCCCCCAGGGGCGCGTGATTGTCCTGTACATGGCCTGGCTCCCTTTTGAAGACCCCGTTGCGGGGCAGAGCGAGGCTCTTGTTTTAAAGTATAATCCTGAATGGACCGGCTGCGGAGAAAAAAGACACCCCATTGCCATACCCAAAATCTACAGCCAGTATTTTACCATTGAAAACCAGGAGGTTTTTGACTTAAGGGTGCCTTTTAGCCGGGAGAGCTGGAACGGGCGGATGAAAGCCTGCCGAGGGATCGAGGCGTCTCTGCCCGAGGAGGCGATCGCCGCCTTTGATGCGGAACACCGACGTCTTTTGGCCACGGCCGCGCCAGAGAAATTTAAGGTCCTGCACTACGCTGCCATAAGCGTCCTGAGGAAACGATAAGCACAGACACTCCCATTATTTCTCTATTTAAAAATATAATGAAAGGTCAGACAAGGGAATCATGGAAAAAAAGAAAACAATCAAAGGCTGCCTGTGCGCCATTTTCTGTGAGATACTATTTGGGCTGAGCTATTTATTTACCAAGCATGCCACCACGTCGGTGAGTCCGCTCACTCTGCTGAGCTGGCGCTTTGCCATCGCTTTTCTGGTCATCAATCTGTGTGTGGCTGTGGGAGTGGTTAAGATCAGCCTGAGAGGAAAGCGGCTGCTGCCTTTATTTTGGATTGCCATTTTCCAGCCGGTGATCTATTTTGTAGGTGAGACCGTGGGCATCAACCTGACCACCGCCTCGGAAAGCGGCGCAGTCCTCTCTGTCATACCGGCAGCGACCCTGGTGGCAGGGGGATTGATTCTAAAGGAAAAGCCCACAAAGCTGCAGGCAGCGGGAGTGTGCGTCACCATGGCCGGGGTGATGGTCTGTGTCCTCTCCAAGGGGATGGAGGCCTCCTTTAACCCGCTGGGGTATCTTATGTTGCTCATGGCTGTGATTTCCTACAGCCTGTATTCTGTTTTCTCTGAAAAAGCGGTTTCCTTTTCCAGCGCGGAAAAAACCTATGTGATGATCGCCTTCGGCGCCGTCGCTTTTACGGCTGCCGCCCTTGTCCAGAACCTGAGAACCGGCACACTGCCGGAATTTTTATCCGCGCCTTTTACGAATCCCGCTCTTTTAACCGCGGTTTTGTATCAGGGCATTGGCTGCTCAATCCTGGCTTTTTTACTTTACAATCTGGCGATCGCTACGATTAGTACCAACCGCTCAGCGTCCTTTGTGGGCATATCCACCGTGGTTTCCATTCTGGCGGGCGTGTTTTTCCTGAAGGAACAATTTTCCACGCTTCAGGCGGCAGGAGCTTTCTTTGTCATCGGCGGTGTCTATCTGGCGAATCTGACATGCAAAAGCAAGCCTGTCCGGCCTAACAGAAGGGGCGCAAAAAAAGCTGAGTGAACAACTGTATTCTAAAATTAAAGGAGGAAATCATCATGAAAAAAGTAAAGATCACTGTTCTCAGAACAATGCTGAATCAGGATCTGGCAGAGGAGTACGGGGTAGAGGGCCTTACCGCCTGTCCCATGCTCAGGGAGGGACAGACCTTTTATGCCGACTACGCAAAGCCTGAGGGGTTTTGTGATGAGGCCTGGAAAGCGATCTACCAGTACGCCTTTGCTCTGGCCCACGGCGCGGATAAAGAGCTGTTTTATTACGGCGACTGGATCAAAAAACCCGGCGTAGCCATCTGCAGCTGTAATGACGGGCTGCGGCCGGTTATTTTCAAGCTGGAAGCCACTGACGAGGAGGGGCACATCAACTATACGCCGGTGCGTTAATATGAGTCTTTAGAAAAACAGATGTACTCTCCTGCTTCAGGCCCACGGCGCGGATAAAGAGCTGTTTTATTACGGCGACTGGATCAAAAAACCCGGCGTAGCCATCTGCAGCTGTAATGACGGGCTGCGGCCGGTTATTTTCAAGCTGGAAGCCACTGACGAGGAGGGGCACATCAACTATACGCCGGTGCGTTAATATGAGTCTTTAGAAAAACAGATGTACTCTCCTGCTTCAGGCTCGCAGCCCGAGACTGTGCCTTTTATCCAGATAAGAAAAAGGGTCCAGGCGCTGTGGATAACGACCAGGAATCGTGCCGCGCTATCGGTACAGCCGGACACTGGTGAGATAAAACATCAACTTTAGAGAAGAGGATACTGTTATGAGAGGGAATGCCCGCAGCTCTCTTTTTTTCTTCCTTAGGTAAAAGGCTTTGTCTCTCAGGTTTTTGCCACATTGAAGCAGGAGCATTCTCCTGCTTTTTTATTTTGTCCAGAAAATCCGGCGAAAATATTGACAAGTACACTTGGCGGTGATATGATAATAGTGCCAATAAAACTTGGCAGAAAGATGGAGGATGAGCATTATGGATAAAGAAGAAATTTTAGCTAAAAGCCGTCAGGAAAAAAAGGATGAGGGCATGACTGAGGCTGAAAACAGAGGACGCAGAATTGGGGTAATGGCATTTTCCGCTATTTTTATCTTTATTGTGCTGTTTAACCTGTTCAATGGCCAGCCAAATTATGCACCCATGGCCATGTTCTGGGCCTTCCTTTCAGCAGAGGCCTATCCTAAATACCGTTTTACAAAACAAAAGGCTTATCTTGTCACAACCATCGCGGGCGGGGTGGCGTCTCTGGCATCACTCGCAAGCTTTGTACTGTCTGTACTGGGGTAAAGGGTCTTGAACGAGGAATTAATTCTAAAAAACCGCTTAAAGGAAATCCGAAAGGAAAAGAAACTGTCCCAGTCCGCTCTGGCCGAGCTGGTTGGTGTCTCCCGCAACACCATCAGCTCCATCGAGACGGGCCAGTTTAACCCAACGGCAAAATTAGCGTTAATTTTGTGCATTGCCCTGGACAAGAAATTCGAGGAGCTGTTTTATTTTTAGATTTGTGTGCGTTTGTTTACTTTACCGCAGTCACCTTGATCCTGCGAAAGGTCTCAAAGCAGGTGCCGTCAGCCTGCTGTGTTTTGAGAAGCATGGCTTGAACAGCCTTCGATCTGAAGTCGGACTTGTAGGTTTCGGGGAGAGCGTCCATAAAAGGAACAAGGGTTGGCTGGTCCAGCCAGCGGATCATCTCATCAGCATCCGAAAAGAAACGATCTGCCTTTTCTTCCAGCACCACAAACTCAGAAAAGCCGGCGCTTCGGACTTTATCTTCATAATCCTGCCTTGACGGCATGTGCCAGGGCCATATAAATTCTTGAAAACAGGCGTTGTAAGGTTCTGCTTTCATTAGCTCACGAATGACCTCAAAAAAGTGGGAGCAGGTGCCGTCACCTGCGAAATTCCATGAAATCAAGCCACCTGGCTTCAAAGCAGCCAGGGCATTTTTCAGAAGCAGGTCATGGTCTTTGACCCAGTGCAGTGCAGCGTTGGAAAAAATGACATCAAAGACATCCGAGAAATCCATGCTGTTGATGTCCTCCTGACGAAAGCTCAGATTGTCCCGTGCGTGTTTTCTGGCAGCGTCAATCATTCCCTGTGACGCGTCAATGCCCAGAACTGCACCGTCCGGCACCAGTGACGCCAGCTTTTCTGTTAACGCTCCGTCGCCGCAGCCCAGATCCAGAATGGATTCACAACCCCTGAGCCTGAGCCCGGATATCAGCCGGCTGCCCCATTCCTTCTGATGTCTGGAAGCCCGCGCATACCTTTCTCCGTTAAATTCAAAAGTTCTCAATGATATGAACCTCCTGTCCATAGAGTAACCCTATTATAATTCAGAACAGACCTGAAAGCAATGCGCTGTCCCGGTACCAGCGCGAGGACTTGAAGCAGTTTCGGAAATTTCGCAGTTTACGCCAAAAAAGATTGCCTGTTCTAATCAAGATATGTTAAAATAAAAGCACATTACTTAAAGAGAAAATTATCATACTTGAATTAAAATAAAGGGGATCGTCATGCAGGGAAGTGCTTACATCTTTTTGTTCCCACTGCACACCGGGCATAATCGAATAAAACACTAAAGGGACACTTGCTGTCACCCAAAAAGGAACTGAAGGCTGATCGCCAGCGGTTCCTTTTTTATTGTGAAAAACTTAACATCCCACCGGGAGCAGTAGAATGCTGATCTCAAAGGGAAAACTGGAGCTGGTGGAGGAGACCCTGAAGGAGGATGGAAGAACCCCACTGAACTGTTATAAATTCATTTACGATGAAATGCCCCGATGCCCGGACTGCGGCGCTCCCATGCACGAAAGAGACCGTTTAAGCGGTAAAGACAGACGGAACTTTACCGGTATGGACGGCACCCTCAGCAAGGTCGAAATACGCCGTGTCGTTTGTGATGATAAAGCCTGCTACAACCATAACCACCCTAAACGCAACCTTCCAGACATACTGGTGCCTTACGGCCGTTACGACGCCGAAGTGCACCAGGCGGTCGCCGACGGCAGCAACGAGGTGCCCTGTTCACCGAGCACGATAAAACGGATGCTTAAAAAAATAGCAGACCAGCTCATGATGCTTTTGTGGGCTCTCACTCAGATGGGAATTCATCTGTCCATTTGTAAAGAGGAGTGTAAAGCCATGGATTTATGGCCTATTCTAAGAAACGCTGTGGCTGGATTTGACCGCTGGTATCTCCGGGCACTCAAAATGACCGTTAACCGTTTTGGCGCTTTGTACTGGAAATGCAACGACACGGGCTGAGTCTGCGTGCTAAGATGTCTGTATCATCCTAAAAGCGATGAAATTTTTAAATCAAACTGGAGGTACAGTGATGAAAGACAACAGAGAGCGCCCGGGAAACACCCGCGGCCTTGTTCATGGTGCAAAAAATCAGGAAATAACGGAAAATACGGCGCAGACAGACATGGAATGCGCCAATGTGGTGGTCACCCTGTGCGGCGAGCAGCCTGTGGTATCAAGCCGCCGGGTAGCCGTGGATTTTGGCAAGGAGCACAAAAGTGTGCTGCGGCGTATTGCCCAGCTTAACCGGGAGACCACAGCGCAGAATTGCGCCGGTCTTTTTATCCCCTGGTCCTACGCCGACGCGGCGGGCAGAAAGCGAAAGGCTTATCAGATCACCCGGGATGGCTTCACCCTGCTCATCATGAGCTTTACCGGCTCCCGGGCGCTGGAATGGAAGATCCGCTATATGCAGGCCTTTAACCAGATGGAGGAAAAGCTGCGAAACCAGGCGCCAGCGCTGCCCGAGGGCGACGCCCTTATGGCCATGGCGGTACTGGAGGCAAGAGACATCATCAAAAACCTGAAGCCTGAAGCCGACTATGCCAGAAAAGTACTCGACAATAAAGGCCTGACACCCATTACCGGTATCGCCAAGGATTACGGTATGACCGCCGAGTTTATGAACCGACTCCTGCACAGCCTGGGCGTACAGTACCGCATCGGCAAGCGCTGGTATCTTTACTCGGACTACCAGGCCGACGGCTACGCGGCTACCAAGACCGACACCATTTATAAAAAGGATGGCACCGCCAAGGTGGTGGAGAGCCTGCAGTGGACACCGAAAGGCCGGCGTTTCCTGTACGATCTGCTTGCAGAAAACAACCTGTATCCTGTACTGGAGCGTGGACAGCATGAATCTGCTCGCTGAATTTCTCGCCTTTTTTGCCTGGCTCAGCCGCCATCCCAAAAGAGGGCTGGAATACAAGGGTTTCTGGATTTATCTGCTGTACCAGAACAACCAGAGCGCTGTCAGAGATCCAGACGGCGACTGGCACTGGCCCGTATGGTTTGAGGTGGATAATCCCGGGCTCAAGGCCTTTCTGAATATTGAGGACCGGCGGCAGGTCGCCTACTACAGAAGCCGGCTGATCCGGGATGATCGTATCGACTACCGGAAGGCCGGCGGCATTTATCAATATGCCTTAAAGCCCTTTGACCGCAGAACAATCCAGACCACCATCTGTCTGGAGGACCACACCAGTCTGCGGGTATGGACGGCGGCAGGGAATAACGGCGGGAAGCCCGCTAAGTCCGGGAATCCCTGCGGATTCTGGATTCCCCCGGCCCTCACCGAGGAGGAGCGCAGAGAACTGGCCCTGAAATACCCAAATGATATTCAGCGTTTCTGGGCAGAACAGGCTTTAAGAGAACAGAAAGCAAGAGAGGAGGAAGCCAAATGGGCTTACTGAAAGATACTTACGCGGATCTTTACGGCGAACGCTTCGACACCAACCCCGCCTACACCGAGTATGACTGCATGGCCGAGGGTGCCCTGCACATCAGCCTGATGGCACGCACCCTTTCCGAGGCCGAGGATGCCTTTGCCGATATCCTGGGGCATGCCGAGGACAATGTACCGGGTCTTAAGCTCAGGCTCCAGTGGGTAGACGAACAATGAGCATTGAGCTTGCCCGCTGGGTACGCGACAATCGAAACGCCAGAGGCCTTACCCAGCCTCAGCTGGCAGAAGCTGTGGGCGTAAGCGATAAAACAATCTTCAGGGCTGAGCGGGGCGATCCCCTCAGCGCTTACACTCTCGATCAGCTTGTCCGATATTTTGGTAAGCCCCTGCCAGAAGAGCCTCCAAGCTTTATCGGCCACTTCTCCCTGATCCTTTACCGTCAATATCTGTAACGCACAGCCCGGGACTGCGCCTTTTATCCAGATAAGAAAAAAGGTCCAGGCGCTGTGGTAAACGATCCGGAATCGTGCCACTTTACCGGAACAGCCGGACACTGGCGAGATCAAGGGTCAACATTCATGAATAAGATACATGCGAGGGGAAGTGCCCGCAGGACGCTTTTTTCTTCCTTAGGTAAAAGGCTTCGTCTCTCAGTTTTTTGATACGCTGGGGCACAGCACATTTCTGCGCTGTGCTCTTTTTAAAAAAAGTTTTCTTAAATTAAATCCTCATGGCCTGTTCAAACGTTATATAATACAAGGGGACGCCCGGAGGAGGAAAAACTTGACGCGTGAAGATATTTTACTGAGAAAAATTGAAAATGGAGACCGGCAGGCACTGGATAAGCTGATTAATGACTATTATCCGGATATTTTCCGGTATTGCCTCTGGCACACCAGGGACAAAACCGCCGCTGAGGACGCTACCCAGGAAACCTTTCTGAAAGTGGTGCGTTTTTGGGATGCCTACCGGCACCAGGGGCATTTCAGAGCCTGGCTCTACAAAATAGCCGCCAATGTGTGCCGCGACGCGTGGCGCAAATCCAATGAAGAGCCTCTGCCGGAAAACCTCACCTATGATGAAGCCGGCTTTGGCCTCGCGGAATCGGACGCGGATTTTATCCGTATAGTGGAGTATCTGCCGGATGAAGTCCGTGAACTGGTGCTCCTGCGCTTTGCTCAGGACCTTACCCTGCGGGAGATCGCGGAGGTCACCGGGCTGCCAATGCGCACCATACAGTCACGCCTGCGGGCAGCCCTGAAAAAAATTAAAAAACAGCTGCTAAAAGGAGAGCTATGCCATGAATCATAAATTAGAAAAGAAAATGAGGAGTACCTTAAAAGCGCCGGTTCCGGTATCTGAGGAACATCTGGAAGCGACAAAGGAGGCTGCATACAGGCTTTATACCGGCCGCAGGCAGCGGCAGAAAATATCCTTTCCCGCGTTCCTGTTTGCGCAGGTACGTTTCTGCGGCGTTTGGGTCTGGCTTCTGCAGGGCGGCGTCTTGTTTGCCCTCTTTCTGGTTTTAAACAGCATTCTCGGCGGTGATTTAAACGCCATAAAGCCACATCACCTGCCAGAGGTGCTCAGCCTGTGCGCAGTGCTGATCGCAGCTACAAGCCTGCCGGGCATCAGCCGCTCTTTCAGATACCGGATGGTTGAGATGGAGGCAGCAACGCGTTTATCCCTGCCCGGCCTCATCCTGTGCCGGCTGCTCATCCTGGGACTGGCGGACTTTTTCATTCTGGCCATTACCTTTGCCGCAGCCATCTGGCAGACCAGCCTGAGCGGGCTGGACACTGCAGTGTATCTGCTGCTGCCTTTTTTATCCGCCTGCCTTGGCAGCCTCCTGATTATCCGGCATGCGCCCGGAGAGCGCCTGCTGTTCCTTGGCACTTTGTTCTGCGGCGTACTTTTTCTGGCTTTGTGGCTGGCCGGAAGCCTGAAACCAGGCATCTATCAGCAGACCGGGGCGCTGGCTGTGCTCGCGATCCTCTGCGGCGCGGCTGTTTTAATACAGTGCCGGAAGCTCATCAGAGATTATAACATTGAATAGGAAGTGAAACGATGGAACTTAAAATCAACCGATTGACTAAACGATATAAGGATAAGCTGGCCGTGGACGGTGTCAGCCTGAAGTTAACGCCGGGTATCTGGGGGCTTCTGGGTGCCAACGGTGCGGGAAAAACCACCATGATGCGCATGGTGGCAGGCATTTTAAAGCCGACCTCCGGCGGTGTGTTTTACGATGGTCTAAGCATTGACGACCTGGGGGAGAGCTACCGGGATATCTTCGGGTATCTGCCCCAGACCTTTGGCTTTTATCCTGAATTTACAGTAAAAAATTATCTGGAATATATGAGCGCTTTGAAGGGGATTGGCAAAAAGGACGCTTCCCGGAAAATCGAGAGCCTGCTCCAGGTGCTTGCGCTGAGCGATGTGAAAAACAAAAAGATCCGCAGGCTGTCCGGCGGCATGCAGCGCAGAGTAGGAATTGCCCAGGCCCTGCTCAATGATCCTGAAATTTTGATTCTGGATGAACCCACCAGCGGCCTGGACCCGGGCGAGCGGGTGCGTTTCCGAAATATACTGGCCGAGTTTGCCCAGGAGAGAATCGTCCTTATTTCCACCCATATTGTATCCGACGTAGAAAACATTGCCACCCGAAACGCTGTCATGAAAGAGGGACGGATTATTGCGGCAGGCAGCACCGATGAGCTGGTGGCTGCCATGAAGGGCCGCGTATGGCGTACCGAGGTGCCTGAAAGCGATCTGTTTAAATGCGAACGCCTTGTCCGTGTCGCCAATATCCGGAGCGAATCCGGAGGGCGGGCCTCGCTTCGTTATCTGGCCGAAAACCCGGTACTGCCGGGCTCAGCGCCGGAAACGCCGCGTCTCGAGGACTTATACCTCTGGCTTTTCCCGGAAGATTCAGGAACAGAGGAGGTGCAGTGATGTTTAACGTACTCTGTATGGAATTTAAACGCCTTTTCAAAAGCCGTATGGTATGGATACTATGCGCCGCGTCTCTGGTGATTGCTCTGCTGCTTTGCGTGATGGTGGTGGACAACGTAAGCTACGGCCGCCGGGATGACCCAGACGCCAAAATCGGCCTGGAGGCAGTCGCAGCGGTCAAGGAAGCCTACAGCCCTCTTTATGGGGCGGTTACACCTGAAAAGCTGGAGTCCGCCTTTGAAACCTATATCAATACATCAAATGCTTATGAGGAAAAAATGCCGGCCTCGGTTTATAAAGAAAAAATAGCGCCAATTCAGCCGGCCCTCAACTGGATTTTCAGCGCCTTTGACGATTCTGAAATCACAAGCGCCGACCAGGTGGGAGGTTTCTACGCCCAGCGATTCCACAATATTGAAAACCAGCTGGCGGATAAATACGCCAACGCGCCACAGGCAAAGCAGGCGGCACTGGAACTTAACAGCAGGGTAGAAACCCCTTTCAATTATGCCTACGGCTATGGGGATACCAGTCCGGATATCATTGTTTTGCTGCTCCTGGTTCTTGGGCTGTTCTGCACCGCCATGGCCGCGCCGGTTTTTGCCGCGGACTACCACAGCCGGGCCGATGATATCCAGCGCTGTACCCGCTACGGCAGGGGCAAGCTGAGCGCCGCGCGGTCATTGGCGGTGCTTATCCTGGTTTTGGCCATAGCAGTCGCCAGCATGGGCGTTTATATGATTATTTTAAACAGCATTTTTGGCTGGGAGGGGCTTTCATCCTCCCTTCAGACCGCCTTTGCGGCCTGGGGTATCGCCCCCATGAACGTGGGCGATATGATGCGTATGACTTTTTTTGCCGGTATTCTCACCCTGCTGGCCACAGCTTCCTGCAGCCTGTTTGTGTCCTCCCGGTGCAAATCGCCCACAACAGCGCTCATCGTCAGCTTCTGCGTCAGCCTCCTGCCTGTTTTTCTGGGGTTCGCGGGCATTAAGGCAAGCTGGCTGTACGCGCTGCTGCCCTCAGGCGGAACGGCCATAGAGAACAGCTTTTACTACGCTCTGACACTCAACAGCCTTGAGTTCCTTCACCTTGGGAGCTTTACCCTATGGCTGCCCTACGCTTATATTCTTTTTGCTGCAGTGGAGATCCCGCTGTTTATCCTGCTGACCATACTGTCCCACAAGGGACGGCAGGTCGCCTGAGCGGTGAAAGGGGAGCGGCCATGATAAAAGTCTTTTTACACGAATTTAAACGGCTGTGCCTGAACCGTACGGTTCAGGTGCTGTCGGCCCTTTCAGTCGTGTTTGCTGTCCTGCTGGTGTATGTGGTCATATCAAACACTGATTATGGCGTTTATGGCAGCCGGGCATATCGAAGCGGCCTGGATGCCATCGCCCACGCAAAAACGGTCTACAAACCGTCATATGGCTTCGTTACGCCGGAAAAACTGGCGGCATCCCTTAAAGTCTATCAGGATACTGCAGTAGATTACCCGGAGGGCCAGATACCGGACGCTGTAAGAGAAAAGAAAACAGCGCCTCTGTCTCCTGTGCTCCGGCTGCTGCTGTATACTTACGATACCCTTGATGTATCTGTTGAAACGGCTGCGGATTTTTACAAGCAGCGTGAAACAATCATTGAAAAGTCCGTTGATGAGCAGTACCCCGATTCACCCGCGGTCCAGGATAACGTAAAAAACATTAACCAAAGGGTTAGAACCCCGTTTTATTACGCCTATGGTTATGGCGACAGCGATGGGCCGGAATTTCTGGTTTTTCTTCTGTTTGTGCTGGTCTTTTTCTGTGCGGTCATTGCCGCACCGGTCTTTTCAGAGGATTACAGCAGCCGGGCCGACGATATTCAGCGCTGCTGCCGCTATGGAAGGCAACAGCTTGGAACCGCCCGAATATTAGCAGTATATACCCTGGTTCTTTTGCTGGTAATGGTCTGTACCGGAATTTATCTGGTTTCACTGAATACGCTATTTGGCTGGGAGGGGTTAAAGGCATCCCTTCAGACCCGCTATTTCACAACCGCAATCACACCAATGACGATCGGCGGCGTTATGGGTGCCACAGTGCTGTCGGGCATTCTTACCTTACTGGCTACGGCATCCTGCGCCGTATTTGTATCCTCAAGATGCAGATCACCAGTGGCCGCCTTGGCGGGAAGTGTAATGATCGCGCTGCTGCCCGCTTTTCTCTCTTTTCTCCATATTTTGGAGGGAGGGCTGGCTTCGCTGCTGCCTTCTGGTGGTATCATCTCTGGCAATGGCTTTTATCAGACACTGTCTCAAAACAGCCTGGAATTTTTAAACGGTGGCGCATTTACCCTGTGGCTGCCTTACGCCTATGTCCTTTTTGCTGCGGTGGAGATCCCGCTTTTCAGCGTGCTGACAGTCTGGTCCTACAAAAAACAAGAGGTTTACTAAAAAAGCACGGCGCATTTTTGCGCCGTGCTTTGCCTATTCGCCAATAATTTTAATGAGCGCATGCTTATCGCGCTTGCCGTCAAACTCAAAATAAAAGATCTGTTCCCAGGTTCCAAAATCCAGACGGCCATCTGTGACCGCTACGACCACTTCGCGGCCCATGACGGTCCGCTTGAGATGCGCGTCAGCGTTATCCTCAAAACCGTTGTGGTGATACTGGCTGTAGGGCTTTTCTGGAGCCAGTTTTTCGAGCCATACCTCATAATCGTGGTGCAGGCCGCTCTCGTCATCATTGATGAACACACTGGCGGTGATGTTCATGGCGTTGACCAGCACCAGGCCCTCACGGATTCCACTGTCGGCCAGTGCTGCCTCGACATCCGGTGTAATATTGACAAGACCTCTGCGGGTCGGCAGGTTAAAATGCAGTTCTTTTCGATAAGATTTCATAAATCCTCCTATAAATAAAATTAATAACATTCAAAGAAGCGCTCATAGACGCGTTTCTGGTAAACAACGGAACCAATGACCTGAACATTATCCTTATTAAGGTCATAAATCTCCACTTCAAAGGCAGGATTGTGGGGCTGAAGAATAACCTGATTTTTTCGGAAAGAGACCTTCCGGATCTTGAGGTCCGACTCGCCCACATGCAGCGCGGTCAGATCACCGGATTTTAAAAAGGTGTTGAGCTTGACCACCACATAATCGTTTTTCATCAGTGTGGGTTCCATGCTGGCGTCTGTGATCTCCATGGCAAAGACCGGGCCCCATTTTGCCAGCTGGTCGCTGGGCAGCGTGAGGGTGTGGATTGTTTTCTCGTTGGAAAAAACCGGCAGCTGATATTTGATACTCCCGAAAACCGAAAGTGTCACCTCCGCTCCAAAGGCCTGAGTGTCGCTAAGTACCTCGCGCTCATACATAGAGACCGGACGGCCCATCAACCACAGGGGGCTGACATCAAAGTACGCTGCCATCTCCCGGATGGTGGTAATTTTTGGAGCCATCTCACCCCGGGTATAACGTGAAATACTTGGGGGAGAAAGGTTGAACTTCCGTGACATCGAATAGGTGGTTTCATTGAAATTCGTCATCAGGTATTTTAGACGCTGGCCAAAGACCTGTTTATCGACGGTATGTTTTTTATCCATTGTACACCTCCGCTTTTGTATATCATACACCAAACAAGTGCAAAACACAATATTAAAGCAGGTATCTTCTGCATATATTACGTAACACAACCTTATAGAGTGGTCTCTCTTAAAGCCTGGGTGTATTTTTCTGAATACAATTGATTTTTCTGAGTTCAGGGTATATAATACAAGTACAAATTCGTTTACAAAAACTAAAGAATCGAGGGTGGAAAAATAGTGTTAAAAAACCTGATTGAGTCGATATACTGGCGCCTGTTCTATGTGAAAATGCGGAATAATTATTCCCACCAGGACCAGTAGATCCGTAAACGAAACAAAAACGGCCGGAGTTGTCCGGTCGTTTTTACGTTGTTCAGTCTTTTCGCCGCATGACCCCGCTATATGGGTTTTCATCCTTTGACGGAGCAACCTCCTCAAGATCCCCGGCGTCAGCCATGGCCTGCAGCCGCATGAACAGCCATTGCGCGCTCACACCCTTGACGCGGAGCAGGGTTCTGCCGATGGCAACAGCGGTTAAAAAGTCACCGTCGGGTATATTTGCCCGGAGGACAGCGTCATAGAAATCTTCGCGCACACTCATAACGCGGCCGTTTACCACCGCGCGCAAAGGGGCGTTTTCTTTGACGAGCTGTTCCCACAGCGCCGCGCAGGCTTCTTGCTGGATGGGGTTGACCGGCTCCTCAAGCTGCGCAAGTATCCCGAAGTCCTCGGGAAAAACCTCGCCTGTACTCAGATATTGGCGTGCTTTTCCTTCAAATACAGTCTTTCGGGAGACAAAGACTGCGGATAAAGGAACCGGGCTCTCCCTGAAAAAGTGACAGATGAAAAGAAAACCACAAACCTCGGCCGGATCATTTTCTGACAGCCAGACGCGGATAGGCTCAAGGGTTTCTCTGGTTTTTTCCAGCCGGTCAAGGGTTTTGCGGTTCAGCCCCGCAATTTCCTCAGCCACGCCGGGCGAATCGCCGTACAGGGTTTTCAGCACAGAAAGCCGGGTACCCTCTCTTGTTTCAGCGTTGTCGAGCGCCCCGATGTCCAGAGACTGCCACAGGGGCGCCACGTCCTCGGGGCTGCCGTCCATGGAAAGGCCGGGCCAGTGGGTGGGGATGGTATAGCCACTGCGCCGCAGCATAGATGTGTCTTTTATCTCTTGTCCATGTTTCATAGACTTTGCATAGCTCAGGCACCCAGCCGAGCTGTTTCCGAAAATAAGCTCAATCACTTTATTTCTTCCACTCTGTACAAATCTGTTCTTCTGGCTGACAGGATGGGCAGCTCCTCCCGGACTGTGTCAACGACACGAGTGTCGATTTCGACCGAGACCGTTCCGGGTTTTTCATCAAGACCGGCGATTTTATCGCCCCAGGGATCAATCACGCAGGAATGTCCCCAGGCTGCGTATTTGGCGTTTTCATCCCGGGCAGAGGAGCAGGCCGCGATATAGAACTGGTTATCCACAGCGCGGGAGCGCAGTGCCAGTTCCCAGTGGGCCGGCCCGGTGGTCATGTTAAAGGCGGCTGGCAGCACTGCCAGCTTTGCCCCGTGTTCTGCCATAATGCGAAACTGTTCAGGGAACCGGATGTCAAAACAAACCGCCACGCCCACAGGGCCAAAGGGGGTCTCTACAACGGTGATGGAATCACCAGGAGTTAATACATGTGACTCTTTAAAGGAGATGCCATTTTTGACGTCAACATCAAAAAGATGAACCTTTCGGTGCCGTCCAAGCAGGCTGCCATCCGGACCGAATACGAAACAAGAGTTATAGATATGCCCGTTCTCCACCTCGGGGATGGAGCCGGCAAACAGAGTGATTCCCAGCGCACCGGCCAGGGCGGACATACGGGTATTGGCAGGCCCGTCCGCAGGCTCGGCCGCGGTCAGGAAATCACTTCCGGCATAGGGGCATACATACATTTCTGGCAGCAGCACCATCTCGGCTCCATCCTCCACAGCGGCACGAACCATTTTTTCAGCAGTGTTCATATTTGTTTCCTTATCCGCTGTCAGCGGCATCTGACAGCAGGCAAATTTTATTTTCATGGGAACCTCCGGTTTTTCGCCGTAATTTGCGGTTTCTTTTTATTATAACTGAAAAGACTGAAAGAAGTTTTTAATTACCTGGGGAAAACTTCAATTAATTGTAACCCTTTCCTAATTTAAATAGTTCTAAAGAAAACTTTGATAAATTCTTGAAGATTTGTTATAATAGTGGTCGTTTAAGAAGTGCTATATAATAAATAAGAAGAAATTTGATTTTGAGGTTAAGGTTTGGAGAAGGAATTAGTTTTAACCATTGATTGTGGCACCCAGGGCGTTCGGGCCATTGTATTTGACAAAACAGGCCGGGCGCTGGCGAAAACCGAGAAAAGGTTTGAGGGATACTACTCTAAGAAGCCGCATTACGTGGAGGCGCCGCCGGCCATGTTCTGGGACGATCTGGCTTCGGTTACCCTGGAGATGAAAAGCCGCTATCCTGAATACATTGCGGCGCTTTCGGGTATGAATATCGCGGTGCAGCGCGATATCGCCACCATTGTGGACGAGAAAGGCGAGGGACTGCGGGATTTTATCAGCTGGATGGACCGGCGGACGCTGGAAAAACCATTGACGATTCCTCAGCCTTACCGTTTTGCCTTCTGGATAGCTGGCAAAAAAGCCTTTACTGAGAGCTTTAATACAGGCACGCACGCGCACTGGATCAAGGTGCATGAGCCGGAGCTTTGGAGTACTGCGGATAAATACATTTTTCTTTCGACTTACCTGATCAATAAACTGACCGGCCAGATGGTGGACGCGACCTCCAATATCGCGGGCCACTTTCCCTTTGATTTCAAGCATAAGAAATGGTGCGGTCCTTACGAAATCAAGCGCCAGATCATCCAGATTGAGCGCGAAAAGCTTTGTGACCTGGTGGATTCCTGCCAGGTCATCGGTGTCATTACACCCGAGGCTGCCAAAAAAACAGGGCTCCCAGAAGGGCTGCCCCTCGTAGGTTCCGGCACCGATAAGGGTTGTGAGACCATTGGTGTGGGCTGTGTGAACGAGGGCTGCGCCAGCGTATCTCTTGGCACCCAGGCTACTGTGGAGACGACCTCCAAGCGTTATTACGAACTGGTTCCCTTTTATCCGCCTTTCCCCGGGGTGGACCCAGAGGCCTATAACCCTGAAATCACCGTTTACCACGGTTTCTGGATGATCAACTGGTTTATCGAAACATTTGCCAGTAAGGAGCGGGAAGACTGCGAAAAGCGGGGTAAGAATCTGCTCGATTTTCTGAATGAGCAGCTGCTTACTGTGCCTGCGGGGGCTGGCGGCCTGGTGCTTCAGCCCTACTGGGGTCAGGAATCTTTTAAGCCTGAGGCAAAGGGTTCAATTATCGGCTTCAGCGAACGCCACACAAAATACCATATTTACAGAAGCATCATCGAAGGACTGGCCTTCGCGCTCCTGGAAGGCCTTGAAACCATTGAAAAGAAATCCGGCGTACGGGTGGAAACTATCGGCCTGTCCGGTGGCGGCTCCCGCAGCGACAATATCGCCCAGATCATGGCCAACGTCTTTGGCCGGGAGGTTTACAGGGTTCAGACCTATGAGACAACCGGGCTCGGCGGCGCTATGGCTACCTATGTGGGATTAGGCGTTTACCCGAACCTCGAGGCAGCCGGAGCGGAGATGGTGCGAAAATCACGCCGTTTCCTGCCAGATTCCGAAGAAAACAAGCTTTACGCAGATTTATACCGCAAGGTGTACAAAAGAGCGTATAAGCGCTATAAACCGCTCTATAAACGGCTGGGAAAAATCGAGAGCGCGCAATAATAAGCAAGCATTACAAATAATGATTGATGATTAATAAAAATGAGGCATAATACATGAACAAAACTTACAAAATGGGCCTGGACGTAGGCTCAACCACCATTAAGGTGGTGGTAATGGACGAGAACGACACGATTATCTACAAAGAATACCGAAGGCATCTGTCCAATATCAAGCTGATCATGGCAGAGCTTTTAAAGGAAACCTTTGAAAAGGTGGGCGACATTACGACCAGGGTCTGTGTGACGGGCTCCGGCGGGCTGATGATTTCAAAATGGCTGGACATTCCCTTTATTCAGGAGGTGGTGGCCGGGACCGTCGCGGTTGAAAGGCTGATTCCCGAAACGAACTGTGCCATTGAGCTGGGTGGTGAGGATGCCAAGATCACCTTCTTTGAGGGCAATATCGAGCAGCGGATGAATGGCACCTGCGCTGGGGGAACCGGGGCTTTTATTGACCAGATGGCAACCCTGTTAAAAACGGATGCCACCGGCCTCAATGAACTGGCGAAAACCCACCAGACCATTTATCCCATCGCTTCACGCTGCGGGGTATTTTCCAAAACTGATATACAGCCTCTGCTCAATGAGGGGGCAGCCAAGGAGGACATCGCGGCCTCCATTTTTCAGGCAGTGGTCAACCAGACCATCAGCGGCCTGGCCTGCGGACACCCCATCCGGGGAAATGTCGCCTTTCTGGGCGGCCCGCTTTACTTCCTGTCTGAGCTCAGACAGCGTTTTATTGAGACCCTGAAGCTGTCGCCAGAGCAGGTGATCTTCCCGGAAGGCTCCAACCTTTTTGTGGCTGTGGGCTCTGCTTACTCCTCCGATAAATACGGCACACTGCCGCTCTCCGAGCTGGTCAGACGGGTGCAGAACACTGACGGGGCGGGTGACAGCGAGGTCAATCGTCTCGACCCTCTCTTTAAAAACCAGGATGAGCTGGACAGCTTCCTCTCACGTCACCAAAAGGACCGTGTGGAGCGGGGAAACCTTGAAGCCTATACCGGCGCGTGCTTTCTGGGCATCGATGTCGGTTCTACCACCACTAAGGCCGTACTCATTGGCCGTGAGGGTGAGCTTCTGTATCACTACTATGGCAGCAACGAGGGCAGCCCCCTGGGTCAGGCCATCAAGATTGTGGAGGATGTTTATAACAAGCTGCCCGACGACGCATTCATTGGGAAATCCGCAGTCACCGGCTACGGTGAGGGGCTGATTAAGACAGCCCTCAAAGTAGATATCGGCGAAATTGAAACTATCGCTCACTATAAGGGCGCCAAATATTTCATGCCAAAGGTCGACTTTATCCTGGACATCGGCGGACAGGATATGAAATGTATGAAGATCCGGAATGGTACCATTGACAGCATCATTCTCAATGAAGCCTGCTCATCAGGCTGCGGCTCTTTCCTTGAAACCTTTGCCAAGTCCCTGAACCTGAGCATGGAGGCCTTTGTGTCTCAGGCGCTCCTAGCCGAAAAGCCAGTAGATCTGGGCACACGTTGTACGGTTTTCATGAATTCCAAGGTAAAGCAGGCCCAGAAAGAAGGGGCCGAGGTTGGAGAAATCTCCGCCGGCTTATCCTATTCGGTCATCAAGAACGCCCTGCAAAAGGTTATCAAGGTGCATAATCCCAAGGATCTGGGAGAGAATATCATTGTCCAGGGCGGTACCTTCAACAATAACGCAGTGCTGCGTGCCTTTGAGAAAATTACCGATAAGGACGTGGTGCGGCCCGACATCGCCGGGCTGATGGGTGCCTTCGGGGTGGCGCTGATCGCCCGGGAAAACTATACCGAGGGGGACAGGAGCACGCTTCTGGATCTGGACAGGCTTTACAGCTTTGAGGTTGAAGTCAGCCACCGAAGGTGCGGCGGATGCAGCAACAACTGCTTGCTCACCATCAACCGTTTTAATGACGGCAGCCGGCACATTACCGGCAACCGCTGCGAGATTGGGGCGGGCGAGGGGCGTAAAAACAAGGATCTGCCCAACCTGTATCAGTATAAATACAAGCGTGTTTTCGATTACCAGCCGCTGCCCACCAACCAGGCGTCCCGCGGTGTGATTGGCATCCCGCGTGTGCTCAACCAGTATGAGAACTATCCCTTCTGGTTTATTTTCCTGACCAGCCTCGGCTACCGGGTCGAGCTGTCTGAGGAATCCAACCGTAAGGTTTATGAAAAGGGCATGGCCAGCATACCATCCGAATCGGTCTGCTATCCCGCTAAGCTGGTGCACGGCCATATCCAGGATCTGATCGACCGGGGGATCAAAACCATTTTTTATCCCTGCATCCCTTATGAGGAACGGGAATTTGAAAAAGTGGACAACTGGTATAACTGCCCCATTGTCATGTCCTATCCAGAAACCATCAAGCACAATATGGAATCTCTGAGGGAAAACGACGTGACCTTCCTGAATCCTTTCATCGCGCTGGATGACCACAAACGGCTGGAGGGACGGCTCATCGAAATCTTTGGCGAACTGGGTATTCCAAAGGAAGAGATCAGCGTCGCCCTCAAGCTGGCCCTGGGCGAAAAGGACCGCTTCCGAGATGACATGCGCGCAAAGGGCGAGGAAACCATTGAATGGCTGAAGGCGAACAATAAAAAAGGCATCGTGCTGGCCGGACGGCCGTACCATATCGACCCTGAGATCAACCACGGGCTCGACAACATCATCACCGGACTTGGCATGGCGGTACTCACCGAGGATTGCATTGCCCATCTGGTCACAGACATCGACGAAGAAAACTTCCGGGTGCTTGACCAGTGGAAATACCACAGCCGCCTTTACAAGGCAGCAGAAGTTGTCGCCCGATATGATTTTCTGGAGCTGGTACAGCTGACCTCCTTTGGCTGCGGCCTGGACGCGGTCACCTCTGAACAGACTCAGGAAATCCTGGAAAGCAAGGGCAACATCTATACCCTCATCAAAATTGACGAGGTCAACAACCTGGGCGCGGTCCGTATCCGGATGCGCTCGCTGAAGGCTGCCATGGAGGAACGTGAAAAGAACCACGTCAAGCTCCCGTGTGAAGAACTGCCTGAAAAGGTGGTGTTTACTAAGGAAATGCGCAAACGCCACACGCTGCTGGCGCCCCAGATGTCGCCGATTCACTTCGAGTTTATCGCGGACGCCATGGCCACCAGCGGCTATAATGTCGAGGTGCTGCCGAGCGTAGATGAGAAGGCTGTGGATGAAGGGCTGACCTATGTCAACAATGACGCCTGCTATCCGACCATCATCACCACTGGTCAGATCATGGCGGCGCTGAAATCCGGCAAATATGATCTGGACAACGTGTCTGTGCTCATGACTCAGACCGGCGGCCCCTGCCGCGCGTCCAACTATGTGGGCTTTATCCGCAAGGCGCTGAGGGAAGCGGGCATGGAGCAGGTGCCGGTTATCTCTCTGAACCTGGTGGGCCTGGAGGACAATCCGGGCTTTAAGATCACGCCGGGCCTGGCCAACCGAGCCATGATCGGCATGGTCTACGGCGACCTGTTCCAGCGTGTGCTTTACGCCACCAAGCCCTATGAGCAGGTGCCCGGCTCCGCTATGGCCCTGTATAATAAGTGGAAGGAGCGGGTCAAGATTGATATCCGCAAGCCGAAATGGTCGGTCTTTAAGCGCAATGTCACTCAGATTGTCGAGGACTTTGACTGCCTGCCGAGAATTGAGAAAAAAATCCCCAAGGTCGCCATTGTCGGGGAAATTCTGGTCAAGTACCATCCGACCGCCAACAACAACCTCATCGAGGTGCTGGAGAACGAGGGGGCCGAGGTGGTGGTGCCGGATCTCATCGACTTCTTCCTGTACTGCTGTTATAACTCGATTTACAAGTATGACGAGCTGTCCGGCAGCAAATCGGGCAAGACTGCGGGCGTCGCTGGGATTAAGGTGTTGGAAATGTACCGTAAAAATATGAAAAAAGCCCTGGATAAGAGCCGTCATTTCCACGCGCCTTCTACCATTTATAAAAAAGCGGAGAAAGCCAAGGAGCTCATCGCGCTGGGGAACCAGGGCGGGGAGGGCTGGTTCCTGACCGCTGAAATGATGGAGCTCATCGAGTCGGGCGTTGAAAATATCGTCTGTGTCCAGCCCTTTGCCTGCCTGCCGAACCACGTTATGGGCAAGGGGATGATCAAGCCGATCCGCAAGCGTTATCCGAAGGCCAATATCGCTCCCATTGATTATGACCCCGGCGCTTCCGAGGTTAATCAGATCAACCGGATCAAGCTGATGATGGAAACCGCCAATAAAAATCTTGGAATCTGACAGGGGGCGAAAAAACCCTTGAAAGCTAAGAAAAACCTGATGTTCAGAGGCATTCTGTTCACAGGTTTTTCTTTTTATTTATCTCAGTTCACAAATTAAAATCTGCAAACGATATTGCAAAATTTGGCCTTGCAACTTGGGATCGATAACTCTATAATAATAAATATCACATATAATCCTTTTTCCTTTAGAATTACTCCCCTTTTTCTATAGGAAACCGAGCGGAAACCTTAACGGGTTTCCGCTTTTCTTTTTTTGTTTTCCGGCAACGTCTGAGGGTAAACTTTAAATGAGACATAAAATTAAAGAGGAAAGCATGAAAGAACAAAACAAAACACGGATTAAAAAGACAATTTTTATACTCACGATGGCTGCCATGACCATCTATTTCGGCTGGCGGATCCTTTTTACACTGCCCTTCCGGTTTGGCCCGCTGGCCTCAGTCATTGGCATTATCCTGCTTATCACAGAGCTTACGGGCGCAGTGGAAACCTTCGAGCTGTACCGGAACTATTCCCGGTCCGCTCTGTCAGAGCTCCCGGTGATCCGGCTGCGGATTACCCGGAGGTGGACGTTTTCATCGCCACTCATAATGAGTCGGCAGAGCTCCTTTATAAAACCGTCAACGCCTGCAAATATATGGTGTATCCGGACAAAAACAGAGTCCATATCTATCTCTGTGACGACTCTGACCGCCCAGAGATTGCTGCGCTCGCTGAGCAGATGGACACCGGCTATTTTGGCCTTCGTGAAAATCAGCATGCAAAAGCCGGAAATCTCAACAACGCGATCTTTAAAACCCATTCCCCCCTCATCGCCACATTTGACGCGGATATGATTCCCACCCACGATTTTCTCATGAGAACCGTGCCGTACTTCTTCCTGGATAACGGCCCCGTCGGCTTTATCCAGTCACCCCAGAGCTTTTACAACGCCGACCTTTTCCAGTACAACCTGTATTCTAAGGAAAAGCTGCCCAACGAGCAGGATTATTTTTTCAAGGAGGTCAATGTCAACCGAAACTACGCCAACGCGCCTATTTACGCAGGGTCAAATACCCTTATTTCACGCCAGGCTGTCACAGAGGTTGGCGGAATTGCCACGGACAGTATCACCGAGGACTTTGCCACCGGTATCCGCATCCAGGCTGCCGGGTACCGGTGCTATGCCATTCCGACAGTCCTGGCCCACGGGCTGGCACCGGCCACCCTGCGGGATCTTATCGGCCAGCGCAGGCGGTGGGGAAGAGGGTGCATCCAGACCCTCCGCCAATCCTGCTGGCTCAGGCATATGGGTCTGCCTCTCAGAACACGCTTCAGCTATTACAGCTCTTTTTTATACTGGTGGACTTTTTTCAGACGTTTTGTCTATATTTCTGCCCCGATCCTTTTCACCCTTTTTCAGGTCGTTATCGTGGACTGTACAGTGCCTGAGCTTCTGATCTTTTCAATACCTGCCTATCTGCTCTACGGTCTGTCCCTGCGTTTTCTTTCCGGCAGTATGCGCAGCACAAGGTGGAGCAATATTATCGACACCGCTCTGTTTCCATACCTGATGTTTCCCATTATCCTGGAAACCCTGGGCATACGTGAAAAGAAGTTCTCTGTCACCCGTAAGGACGCAGTGACTGACTCACGCAATTTTACTCTGGCGCTCCCGCACCTGTTCTTTATTCTGCTGTCTGCCTTTGCCATCTACCAGTGCTACACGGTCTGGATGCCTGCCAGCTTTGTGGCAGCTCTGGTGGTCATGTGCTGGCTGATCCTCAACACCTTTATCCTTATCATGGCCGTATTTTTCATTTTAGGGCGGAAAAACAGCCGGAAAAACGTGCGTTTTAGCGCGAATATACCTGTCGTAGTAAAGACGCCTTATGGACGTTTTTCGGGCCACACCCTTGATATCTCCGAAAGGGGCATGGGAATAGCGCTCGATGACGGGAGAATACTGGATCAAAGTCTGCCGCTGGAAGTTCTTGTCTGGACAGAACGCTATCGTGCCAGTATGGATGCCCGGATGGCCCGTGTGGCTGAAAACGAAGAGGGCGCGCTGAAGTACGGGATCGCCTTTACCAGTATGGATGCAGAGAACAAAAGCCAGTATTTTCAGATTGTCTACGACCGTGAGCCGGATTTTCCGACCCGGCTTGTGAAAAGCTCGGGGCTCAGGGATCTGGGCCGAAATATCCAAAAAAGACTCCGTCGCAGGCGGTAGGGAAGCACAGCACAATTTTGCGCCGTGCCTTCCAGGCAAAAAAATAAACCCATCTTTAAAAGACAGGTTCTCTTTGGTTTAGTTATCACCCTTTATAAAGAGTGCGTAGGCGTCGCTCATCACCTTCAGTGCTTCCTCGCTGGCGCCCTGGCTTTCAATATAGCTGATAAAATCATCGGCTGAGCCGTCGTCCGGAAAGCCTTTATCCTCGGCCACATCCTTTGCCAGGTCACCAAAATAAGACGCGTCGCCTGAGTACCTGGCACAAAGCCACTCTTTAAACAATACTTTTTCACCCATTTTCAAGCCCCCTTTTTTTCTTTATTATAACATATCTGTAAACGACTTGCTTGAAAAATTCTTTTTATTAAGGGTAAAAAAATGAAGAATCCACAACCGAAAGTTCTGGATTCTCCACAAAATCAAATGGTCTGCTTTAAGCTTCCGGCTCGGCAGTCACTTCTGTTCTTTCCAGTTTTCTGCTGGAGAGACGGTGAAGCACGAACAGGGTAACGCCCAGCAGGATAATGCCGGTGCCGAGTGTCAGGGCGATGTTGCCGTACGAGAATCCAGCGACAATGTAGCCGAAAAAGCAGCACGCCGCTACCAGGCAGGCGTAAGGCATCTGGGTGGCCACATGCTTGATATGGTCACAGCCCGCCCCGGTAGAAGACAGGATGGTGGTGTCGGAGATCGGTGAGCAGTGGTCTCCGAAAACAGAGCCTGCCAGCGTTGCGGACAGGGTAACAACCATCAGCTCCGGCGCGGATGCCTGACAGATGAACACAACGATTGGGATAAAGATCCCGAAGGTTCCCCAGGCAGTACCGATCGAGAAGGACAGGCCGGCAGCTACCAGGAATACAATGGCTGGAATCAGGCCCATCGGCAGGTTGCTGGCTTCTACAAGCTGGCCAACGTAAATGCCTGTACCCAGGTAATCCTGGCATAAGGAACCGATGGTCCATGCCAGAGTCAGGATAATGTATGCCGGAACCATGCTCTTAACGCCTTCGCCGATGCCGCCCATGAATTCCTTAAAGGTCACAAGCTTTCTCGGGATAAACAGCAGGAAGGTTACAACAAGCGCCCAGAAGCCGCCCAGTACCAGAGCCGCAGAGGCGTCGCAGTTTCCAAAGGCTTCACCGATGGTCAGGCCTTCGCCTGCCCAGTAGCCGCCGTTCCACAGCATGGAAATGATTGAGAACACAATCAGCGCGCCGATGGGGATGATCAGATCCCAGACAGTCCCTTTATCAGAAACCTCCTGATTGCTTTCAAGGTCATCGCTCACAGCGCCAAGATCGCCTTTTTTCTCAGCCTTGTACTCTTCTTTAGCCATCGGTCCGAATTCCAGGTTAGTTGCGGCCAGCGCCAGTACCATAATAATGGATAAAATAGCGTAAAGATTGTATGGGATGGTCGCGAAGAAAGCCTGCAATTCATTGGTGAAGGCACCGGTTTCGTACAGGGTTGACCCGACAGCCGCCGCCCAGCTTGAGATCGGGGCAATGATACAGACCGGCGCCGCGGTGGCGTCGATGATATAGGCCAGCTTTGCACGGGATACATTGTACTTGTCTGTGACGGGTTTCATAACGGTACCGACCGTTAAGCAGTTGAAATAGTCATCAATGAAAATCAGCATTCCCAGAAAGCTGGTAGCCAGCTGTGCGCTTCTCTTGCTTTTCAGCTTGGTTGAAGCCCAGTTACCGTAGGCCCTTGAGCCCCCGGCCATAGTGACCACATAAACCAGCGCCCCCAGCAGGGCCAAAAAGAGAATGATGTTAAACTTGCCAGGCGAACCAACGGTCTCAGCAGTAACGCCGAAGGCTACGCTGCTCATCTCAATGATGCCGCCGCCTGTGTTTAACGCGTAGATAAGTCCCCCTGAAAGTATTCCGATTAACAACGATGAAATAACTTCTTTGGTGCATAACGCCAGAACGATCGCAATGATCGGTGGTAACAGCGATAAGAAACCAACATCGATTGTTTCCATAAATACTCCTCCTTATTTTTTTATATTTGCTTCCACAAACAAGCCAATTTTAACACAAAATTAATGCAAATTAAAGGAAATATATAGAATAAGGTCTTTTGAACCTCAAAAAATTTTTTCAATCAATAAAGCCACGCCTGTTACAAACATAAAAATGCCCTGAAAAGCATAATAACGGATTTACTTTTACCCCCTTAACTGTTTTTTTATGCTACAATAGTATCTATCTGAAAATAAAAGGCAGGAATTACCATGAAGCTGATCTTAACCAAAATCAAAGAACATCTGGGACTGTTTCTCACCGCCATCTTTTTCTTGACGGTCGAGTCCCTCAGCGACCTTCTCCAGCCTACGCTCATGTCCCATATTGTCGACGACGGTGTGAAAAACCAGGACGTGGGCACAGTGCTCTATTTTGGGGGCATTATGCTGGGGGTAGCCTTTATAGGGGCGGCGGGCGCAGTGATCCGAAACAATCTTTCCGTCCGCACTTCCCAGCAGATTGGAAAGGAGCTCCGCTCAGAGCTATACCAGAAAATCCAGTCCTTTTCCTTTGAAAATATCGACCGATTTCACCCTGCCTCGCTGATCACCCGCATCACCAACGACGTCACCCAGATCCAGAATTTTATCAATGGGACCATGCGTATTCTGGTCAAGGCGCCCATTACCTGTATCGGCGCCATTATCCTCATTGTAACCCAGACGCCGAGACAGATCCCTATGATTGTGGTTATCCTGGTCATCTCGACTCTGCTCATCGCCGGGAATATGCGCTTTGGCTACCCGAGATTTGTCCGTCTTCAGCGCAGGCTGGACCGCCTGAACAGCGTAAGCCGCGAATTTTTGACCTCCATAAGGGTCGTCAAGGCCTTTGGGCGAGAGGATTATGAGACCGGCCGTTTTAGCACTGCCGCTGAGGAGCTGGCAGCGTCTGGCATTTCAGCCACCCGGGTGACCGCGGTGTTTGGGCCGATGATTAACCTGACGGTCAACATTGGAATTGTGGTGCTGCTGTGGCTGGGCGGCACCGGAGGACAGCAGGATGTGGGAAAGCTTATGGCCTCAGTTAATTACATGACTCAGGTGCTCTTTGCCCTGTCCATGGTTTCCAATATCCTCAACACAATGGTGAGGGCTACGGCCTCGGCCGAGCGTGTGCAGGAGGTTCTTTCTGAAAAGCCCGCCATGCGCGAACCGGAAATGCCCATAGCCGAAAGGCCTGATGGCAGCGTGGCCTTTGAGAATGTTTCTTTCTCCTATATTCACTCACCTGAAAAGTCGCTGGACAATGTATCCTTCAGTCTTGAAAGCGGCCAGGTACTGGGTATCATCGGGGCAACAGGCTCCGGCAAATCCACTCTGGTCAGCCTGATTCCAAGATTTTACGACGTCATCGGAGGGCGGGTGCTCGTGGGGGGAAGGGATGTGCGAAACCAGAAAACCTCCGAGCTTCGCGAAGCCATCGGCATGGTCCCCCAAAAGTCATTGCTGTTCTCCGGCACTATTCGGGATAACCTGAAGTGGGGAGATCCTGACGCTGACGATAGGGCACTCGATGCCGTAGCGCATGCGGCCTGTGCCGATGAATTTATAAACAGCTTCTCCAAGGGTTACGACACGGTTTTGGGGCAGGGCGGTGTAAACCTGTCCGGCGGGCAGAAGCAGCGGCTCTCCATCGCCAGAGCGCTGATCCGCCATCCCGCCATACTGGTGATGGACGACAGTACCAGCGCCCTTGACGCCACCACCGAGGCGGTTGTTATGAACCGTATCCAGGAATACGCCAGAGGAACCACGGTGATCCTCATCAGCCAGCGCATCGCCTCGGTCATGCGGGCGGATAAAATCCTCTGCATGGATGAGGGGCGCGTCTCCGGGCTCGGCCCCCATGAAGCACTTATGGCGGAAAGCCCGGTCTACCGTGAAATCTATAAATCCCAGATAGGAGATGATGAACATGCCAGCCGCTGATCCCGCAGGACTGCCCCCAGTCAAACGCTCTCCCGGCAAACACAGGATGGCTGAGGTGGTCAAGCCTAAAAACATGAAAGGGACACTGTCCAGGCTCTGGAGCCTGACCAAAGGCCACCGTCAGGGCCTGTGGCTGGTTTTTACCCTGTCGGGGCTGGCTTCACTGTCTGCCATGCTGACACCTCTGCTGATCGGAAAGATCATTGACAGCATCAACAACGGCCACCTGTCCGTCATGCTCCTCGCTTTTCTGCTCCTGGCCTACATCGGTGACTGGGCTGTCCGTTTTGCCCAGAACTACATCATGGCCTCAGTATCCCAGCGCATGATCTGTTATATCCGCAAAGCACTGTTCGACGTGATGAAGGACCTGCCGCTGGCCTTCTTTGACCGAAGCCCTCACGGTGATCTCATGAGCCGCCTGACCAACGATATCGACAATATCAGCTCCACCATCTCAGATTCGCTGGCGCAGCTCATGATGCTGGTCTTTACTTTTGCGGGAGTCCTCGGTATTATGCTCGCCCTCAATGTGTGGCTGACACTGGCCGCCCTGGCGGTGGTGCCTCTGGTCTTTTTACTGACCCGCACCGTCACCCGCGTTACCCGCAGGCTGTTTAAAAAGCAGCAGGCAGCTCTGGGCCGTCTGGATGGAGAAATTGAGGAGACCATCTCGGGGCTCACTCTGGTTAAGGCCTACGGCAGAGAGGAGGCGGTCATCGAGGAATTTGAGAAAAATAACGCGGCGCTCTGCGATGTTGGCACCAAGGCACAGGTGTGGTCCGGCTATCTCATGCCGCTCATGAATGTGATTAAAAACCTCAGCTTTATATCGGTCTCCATTGCCAGCGGTGTCATGGCTGCCAGAGGAATGGTGAGCATCGGGACCATCTCGAGCTTTCTGCTCTACTCAAGACAGTTTACACGCCCCCTCAACGATATCGCGAGCATCTATAACGTCTTTCAGACCGCTGTGGCCGGCGCCGAACGGATTTTTGAAATTTTTGATGAGATCCCGGAACCTCCTGATATTCCAGACGCACTGCCCATTGTCAGTCCAAAAGGCGACGTGGCCTTTGAACATGTCTGTTTCGGTTATGATCCAGACATCCCCATCCTTAAGGATGTAAGCTTTAAAGCCAGCGCCGGAACCCGCATGGCGGTCGTCGGCGCGACTGGAGCCGGGAAAACCACGATCATCAGTCTCCTGACACGTTTCTATGATGTCACAGATGGACAGATTCTTCTGGACGGCCATGACCTCAGGGATTACCGACTGGAGGACCTGAGGCGCTGCTTCGGCGTTGTACTTCAGGATACAGCGCTGTTTCATATGAGTATTCTTGAAAATATCCGGTATGGGCGGGAGGATGCAGAGGACAGCGCTGTTATCGAAGCAGCCAGAGCCGCAGGCGCCCACGGTTTTATCAGCCGCCTGCCTGAGGGCTATCAGACCCTTATCACCGACGGCGGCGGAAGCCTGAGCCAGGGTGAGCGCCAGCTCATCACCATTGCCCGCGCGATTCTGGCCGACGCGCCCATCCTCATCCTCGATGAGGCCACCAGCTCTGTCGACACCCGGACTGAAAGCCGGAGACAGAAAGCCATGCTGCGGCTTACCGAGGGCCGAACCTCCTTCATCATCGCGCACCGACTGTCCACGATCCGGGACGCCAACCAGATTCTCCTGCTGGAAAATGGCCATGTCGCCGAGATGGGGAGCCATCAGGAGCTCATGGCCCTGGGCGGCATTTACAGCCGCATGTATAAAACCCAGCTTGGCATTGATGATTGAAAAAGCACAGCGCAAAAATGCGCTGTGCTTTTTTTACTTTTATTTTATGATACCCAGCTCCCGTGCTTTCAGCACTGCATCCAGAGCGTTATTTACCTCCAGCTTTTTGTAGGCAAGGGAAGTGTGGCTTTTGATGGTTGGAAGCGCCAGACCTGTGATTCGGGCGATATCGGCGTTTCTATAGCCCTGGGACAACAGCTCGAGCATATACTTCTGCTGTCTGGAAAGTTTAATATTTTTTGGGGAGGTGGCTGGCCTGGAAAGCAATCCTCTGTGCGTCTTGGACTGGCTGTAGGCAGCCAGAATATGCTCCTGGACAAAAGCGCGCGTCAGGCGGCCTTCGTAGCTTTCTTTTTCTACCCTGGTCATCAGTCGTTTAAGGACAGGGAGGACTGCGGCGCCTTCGTCAGCAACCACTCGGATAAAGCGGTAGGGCTGAAGAACGGACAGCGCCTTTTCCAGCAAATCTGCAGCCTCTTCATGGCTTCCCTGCTGCCATTTTAGAACGGACAGCAGAGTACCTGCTTCGGCAGCATCCAGAGGACGGTTCAAATTTTCACCGTAGTCCAGAAGAAGGCTTAACAGTCTGTGGGCTTCCTCTGCATTTTCCAAAATAATATGAGCGCGCGCTGTTGTGAAGTGCTGGTAGACCCGAAACAACTCAATGTGACTGGTCTCAACGACAAAATAGTGATCAAGCCATTCCCGTGCCGATGGTGCATCGCCATCCATAAGCATCAGACGCGTCTGGTAGGCCGCCAGGTTTGGCAGAAAAAATTGTGCCTCCCGATCCACCAGCAGCGTCAGCTCACGCGATGCAGTTTCGGCCTCCTGAAACCTTCCAAGCTGCCATAGGATACGGTGCCAGAGAAGCGTCACGCAGATACGCCCCTCAATTTTACTTTCCTCAGACATATGGGCTGTGGTCACCTTAAGCTGCTCCAGTGCCTCGCTCAGCTGGCTGCGCTCATACATGAAACAGGCCTCAATCCCGGGACGAATATACAGCCACTCCTCCCCCAGAAGAGGGGCAAAGGTTTTATCGATTTTATCCAGGATGCCCGGGTCAGCGGACAGCTCCGAATAGTCAAGATTACTTCGGTGCATGTAAGGCAGATTGTGAGTAAAGGATGCGATGGAGGTGGCCAGCCCCCCAGGCGTATATTTTTGGACAAACCGGCTGAAAAGACTGAAACGGCGCACCTTGGTCCGCATACTCACCCGATGATCTACGCTGTAGGCCAGAATCGCGTATTCCACAAATTTGGTGTCTGCCTTTGCGATGGCCGGCAGCTTTCTTATAATGGCATCCATATGACGGCCATATTCCTCATAGCAGCTGGTCAGGTAGTAGTACCATGCGCTCAGGACATGGAGTGCCGGGAATTCACGGTAAGCCCTTTCAGGGATCGGTTTTACAAAAAAAGCGCGCAGAAAATCTGCATACTCGGCCACCACGCCGCGGTTATTTTCAAAGAGAAATAGATACAGATAGCTGTCAATGCCTTTATAATCACCGCTGTCCATCCAGAATCGCAGCGCCCGGGAATAGTCGCGACGGTCTCTGTAATACATTGCCGCTGTTTTATACAGGGAAGTAGCATTAATACCGCTTTTAAGCAGCCGTTCCCTTAGAAAATCCTGAAAAAGATGGTGGAAACGGTAAGTATTTCCATGAAGCAGGCTTAAAAAAGAGTTGGTGCGGCTCAAATAAGACATGACTTCCGCAGCGTCCGCGCGGCCGGTCATTGCCTCGGCAAGCTCGGGATCAAATTCATTGACGACGGCTGTTTTTAGACAAAATTCCCGCAGCTCAGGCTCCCATTTGTCCCAGAGCTGGGTTTCAAAATACCAGGCAAAATCCTGTCCGCCCTTTCCCGGACGGACTTCACCCGATTTTGCCATGGCGTTGACACCGATAGCCCATCCATCTGTCGCATCGAGCACAAAGGCAGACTGCTCCTGTGTGATGGGAAAGCCCAGGCGTTCAAAATAGCTCAGTATCTCATCTCTGGAAAATCGAAGCTGTTCGGGAGTGATAATGCCGGTGTTCTCATTCGAAACCAGCGAGGTAAAGGCTTCCGGCAGATTGTGGCGGGAGAGCAGAAGGACGACAAAACCTTTAGGCAGCCGCCTGAGCAGAAAAGGAAGGGATTTTAAGACTTCCGCGTTGGTGATCAGGTGCATATCGTCCAGGACGAGCGCATACTGGCCATTATCCGGCAGCATTTCAGATATGAGACGCACCGTGTGCTCCACCGGCGAGGCTGAGAAGGCAGGGCTTACCAATACTCTGTACATGGCCTCGTTTTCAGGCTGCAATGAAAAAAGCCCTGTGGCCAGCTGTTTATAAAATATCGGCGGCGTGTTGTCATAGGGATCAAGACCAATCCAGACAGGTTTCCGCTTTGAAGCGTTGAGCCATAAAAGCGCAGAGACGGTTTTCCACTTCCAGCCGGAGCCCCGATGTAAATAAATCGCCCCGCTTCCGCCCTGCGCAAGGCGGTCAGCAGTCTGCCGCGCGGTGCGCATACCTCGGGGAGCAGGTTGGGTTCAAACTTATCATTCAGAAAATTCAATGTCGTATTATTCATAGGTATTTCCTTTTAAGGTCATTTTATCAAATTTTATCATAATCGTTTAAAATTATCCATGTTTAATTGTAAGAGCTTCCGATTTTAATAAAAAAGAAAAATTTTCCAAAACCTCATACCGGATGATTTAAGAAAGCTTTGCAATCCGATATAATGAATTATCAATTTATTCCTAAGGAGATGAGAACATGCGGTATCGTAAAGCTTTAAAAATTTTCACACTGCTGTTCGCTGCAATGTGGACCCTATCGGCGGTTTCTCCGGTTTTTGCAGAGCCGGAAAACAACGAGATTACAGGAGGCCCGGTCACTGATTATATCGTCACCAAAATTGCGGATGAGAGCATTGAAATTATCGACGGCTGGGTTGTTTCCGGACTTTATTACGCTGCGGATAAAACCGGCGTCAATTTCTTTTCGACCATGGGCGATCTCCTGACTTTCCCCTCCGGAAAGGACACCTCCCAGATTCTGAAGCTGTGCCAGGAGATGAAGGGTGAGTTGGACGCCCTACAGGAAGAGATGGATGCCATCAGCGATAAACTCGATGTTCTGGTTGGCGGGCTGGAAAAGCTGATCAATGAGAACATCTGGTATAATAACCGGCGGGAATACTCAGAAATCATGAGCAAGTATGAGAGCGCCTACACCGATTATACCAATTATCTGGACGCCTCCCAGAAGTATACGAAAGCCCTGGAGGATGGGGATGCCGAGACAATGGACAGTGAAATGCATAAGATGAACGGGTATCTCGTCAACTTTACGGAAAATTTCGACCCCACCAAGACTGGCGATCCCATCAGCTTTAAGAGCGATCTGCGCAGAATGGCGATGTATGCCTGCCGCTATTATCCCTCCTATGACCGGAGCAAACCCAACCCTGTGCTGAGCCCTACCAACAGTATCACTCTGTTGGATAACGCCAAACGCGTCACAGATCAGACCGTCGCCTTTGAGCACCAGCAGTGTGATATTCTGCTTCAGCAGATGGATGAATGTATCCAGCCTTTTATCTATATGTCCATGGTCAACCATATCTGGGTAGAATACAATGTCTCCGCCAATGTGGACACCAACACACTGGACAAGCTCATGACTGAGCAGGAGACCGTCATCAATGAGACGGTTCAGTCCATCAATGATATTTCCTCCCAGGGAAAAACCTATACCGACCGGCTGATGCGCTCTTATGACGCAGAGATTGATCTGCCGCTGCGCTATGAAACCTCCAGCATCGAGCACATGAAAGGCAAGGGCCTCTGGCCAAATCTTTACTACCGGCCTCATGACATTGTTCGAAGCGCCTCCTGGACAAAGCCGGAAATGCCCGCCTATCAGATGAAAGCCCTGGGTGCTGCTTCCCCTTTTGTACTCCTAAAAGAGGGGAATGCGTTTGATTATCTGACTCACGATGCCCTGTTTAAGCTAGACCAGGAGTATGTCCACCACGCAAGCGGCGGAAAGGTCGACCATTTTGAGTACAGCACTGTGAGCCAGGATTTTCTTAACTTAGAGTACTCTGCCGATTATAATTATACGGGTATCAGTCAGGCCAGCTCCTTGAGATATCTTTTGAATACGCCGGCTTACCGATTGTCAGGACAGTCCAGTATTGTGGACTATCTGGTAAACTATGGCGGCATCAAGGCTGAGCATCTGCCCCAGGGTGTTGATTACGCAGTAATCAACAAATGGGATTCTGCAGCGGATCACACCTCCATTGAAGGCGGCGTGAAGGTAAACGGCAGCTGGTGCTGCACATACTACTACATTGATGGACTCACCGGCTATCGGCTGGACGACAGCGATTCAAAAATTAATAAGCGGGTCAAAAGTATGGTGGCAAGCGAGGAACATTTTAAAGAAGAACTGAGGGGTATCTCGCTTCTCTCCTTTATGATGGGAAGTTCACTTCCCCGTTATATGGCCAAAGCAGAATCGGCAAAGGGCACTGTTGTACGGTTATTCGATGAAAATGGCTATGACCTCAATGGTTCTTCCTTTGCTTCGCATCCTGTGACCCTGACGGTTGACTGTTCAGGTCTGGCTGAAAACGAGCGCGTGCAAAGTGTGGAGCTGCTCGATTCCAAGGGAAAGGTTCTTGATACACTGCTGACAGCTGATGCCTTCGAATATTTTAAAAAGAAGGACAATACCATCAAATTCAGCTTCACCGCGCCCTACCAGAATTATACGGTGCGGGCTACCACCGGGAAAAAAACCGAGGAGACCACTCCCGTGATAAATGAGCGGGGCAGCATTGTGAAAATGGATGTCCAGAGCGGGCCAAAAGAAATCGTACCCACAGACATCTATACCTTTGAGGATCTGAAACGCGTTGCCAAAGCCGTGGCAGAAGAGCCCGAGACCTATGCACACGCTAACTTCACCGTTATGAATGACATTGACGCGGACGGCGAGGAATGGGTGCTGCCCATCGGCACCGCAGTCAACGCCTACAATGGCACCTTTAACGGAAAAGGCCACAGCATCAGCGGTATGACCGCCGATGGCAATGGGCTTCAGGGACTTTTCGGACGCGTCGGGCCTCAGGGAGTAGTAAAGAACCTGAGAATTTTTGATACAGATATCCGATCGGGCACCGCTTACGCCGGGGCTGTTGCCGCCATCAACGAGGGCCGCATTGAGTACTGCCAGGCCGGTGCAGGCCATCTTCTGACCGATAACGCTGACGCGCCAGATCTGGATGATATGAATATCCACATTGAATCAGGCACTGCTGCCGGCGGTATTGCCGGAAAAAACAGCGGTGTAATCATCAACACATCGTCGGCGGGCAGGGTATCCGCCCAGATTGCCGGCGGGCTGGCAGGAGAAAACAGTGGAGAAATACGCAACAGTTTTGGCACAGTCATAGCGGACATTGAGGGAATACTCTATACTGGCGGCATTGCCGGAAACAATGAGGGGACAATGCGCAATGTCTATTTTGGCGGCCATGCCAGTGGTGGCGCCGATGGGGCCATTGCCGGAAGAAATATTTCTGAAACCCTGGACGCCTGCTATTATGACAACAGCATGGATGACGCGAGCGGTGAAGGAAACGCCACAGCTCAGTCCGTTCCAGTAGGCGAGATGAAGACGGATACTTTTAAAGACCAGCTCAACAGCCGGGTAACAGAGGGCGCTTATTACTGGCACCGTGATGACAAGATCAACCTTGGGCTGCCATATATCAATCAGAACACTTACAGCTCCCGTATTTTGGAGGATCCGGCCACTGGTATCAGCCTGACCGGAGAACAGATCCACGCTGCGGCTGTGCTGACCATCACACCGATTGAAGCCTCCTCGCCGGATTATCAGAGTTTGCTAGAGAAAAACAGCGGACTGCTCGGCCTGTACGATATCTCTCTGACCACGCCGACAGGTGATGTGCCCTTTGAGGGGACACTGGACCTGGCATTCCCATTTACAGACAAAGAGACGGATAAAATCGGTATTCTTCACCAGTCCAGTGAAAATTCCGAGATATACACTGCAAAAATGGACTCAGACGGCCGGTATCATGTTGTGACAAATCATCTCTCACTCTTTGGCATTGTCAGTATAACCTCCGGCTCAGGCGCTCTACTGCCAGCTGCTTTGCTGACAGCTCTGGCTGCGGCGTTTACAGTGGTTTATCTGATACGACGAAAAAAGCTCGACAAACAGAGAAAAAGCCTTTAAAATATTAGAAAAATAGGAGGTAGCAAAGTGAAAAGATCAAAGCTATTCATATTCGTGGGACTTACGGCTGCGCTGTTTACATTTTCATCCTGTACAGGTGGAAAAACAGGGACGCCGCTTGATGCCTCAGCCAAGGAAGCCACCAAAACCACTCAGGATAAAAACAAAGAGGTCTACGCCCTGCTGGACTTCTCCGACGAGCAGGAAAAATCCTTTGCCGAAAAAGGGCTCATCGCGGCGCCAGAGTCCCTTGAGCTCAAAGATGAAAAGGGCAAGGTGGTTTGGAGCCAGAAGGCCTACAGCTTTGTGGAGAACGCGGACGCGCCCGCCACAGTCAACCCCAGTCTGTGGCGGAATACCCAGCTTAACCATTTATACGGCCTCTTTGAGGTGGCTGACGGTATCTATCAGGTGCGGGGCTATGATATGACCAATATTACCTTTATCAAGGGCGATACAGGCTGGATTGTCTTCGACCCGCTCATGAGCACCGAGTGCTCCGCAGCGGCCATGCAGCTGGTCAACGAAAACCTGGGAGAACGACCCGTCACTGCTGTGGTCATGAGCCATCCTCATGTAGACCATTACGGCGGTATCAAGGGCATTATCAGTGAGGAGGAGGTTGCGTCCAGAAACATCCCCATCATTGTGCCCGAGGGCTTTGAGGAACACGCGGTCAGCGAAAACGTCTATGCCGGCAACGCTATGGGGCGGCGCGCGGGCTATCAGTACGGCACCATTCTGGATGACAGCGCCACTGGCTCCATGTCCATCGGTATCGGAATGGGGCAGTCCACCGGAACCATTTCGTACATTTCACCCAACGACACCATTAAACAGACCGGTGAAACCCGGACAGTGGACGGCGTGACCATGGAATTCCAGCTGACACCGGGAACCGAAGCCCCTGTGGAAATGAACACCTGGTTTGCGGATAAAAAGGCGCTCTGGATCGCTGAAAACTGTACCGGAACCCTTCACAATCTCTACACCCTGCGCGGCGCCCAGATACGCGACGGCAACGCCTGGGCCGAGTATATCATGGAGGCGATGACCCGCTACGGAAAAGACGCGGAGGTGGTGTTCCAGTCTCACAACTGGCCGCACTGGGGAAATGACGTGATCAACCGTTATCTGGAAAACACCGCGGCCATGTATAAGTTCATCAATGATCAAACCCTGATGTATATCAATCAGGGCTATACCTCCGATGAAATTTCCAACATGATCACACTGCCGGAGTCTCTGGAAAAAAACTGGTATACCCGCCAGTATTACGGCACGGTTGCCCATAACGCCAAAGCCGTCTACCAGAAATACATGGGCTGGTACGACGCCAATCCGGTAAACCTGAACCCGCTCACACCCAGCGACAGCGCTAAAAAATATGTCGAATACATGGGCGATACCGGCGAGGTGCTCAAAAAGGCAAGGGTCGATTTTGACAAGGGCGAATACCAATGGGTCGCTGAGATCACCAATGTACTGGTCTTTGCCGATCCAGACAATCAGGAAGCCCGCTATCTGTGCGCTGACGCTCTGGAGCAGCTTGGCTATCAGGCGGAATCGGGCACCTGGCGCAACGCTTATCTGTCCGGCGCTAAAGAGCTGAGAGAGGGGACCATAACCGATACAGCCCTCAAAGCCAACAGCAGTGCAGACCTCAAAAAGTCCATGACGCCTGAGATGATGATGGATTATATGGGAATCCTGACAGATTCCAACGCGGCGCAGGACGTCAACCTGAAAATCAACCTCAATTTCACCGATACCGATCCCTACCTGCTGCGTGTGGATTCTGGTGTGCTTCTGTACCAGAAAGGCGTACAGGCAGACGACGCAGACGCAACCCTGACACTGCCGAGGGTTGCCATGTTTACCATTCTGAATAAAGATGAAGCCAAACAGCAGGAGACCATCCGGATCGAGGGAGATCAGGATATCCTAAAAAAACTGACAGAGCACATGGTGACCTTTGAGTATTTTTTCAATATTGTCGAACCATAAACCGGACAAGGGCACAGCACATTTTTGCGCTGTGCTTTTTTGAATCCTTTTTGACTTTTATCCGTACTTATTGTAAGATAGGAGGGCTAACGAAATAAAAAACAAAGAGGAACCAATGCATTACGATAAAGAATTAATCAATAAAAAGGTGCTGCCCCTGGTGACAAAGCCCATCACCTACCAGGGCAATGAGGTGGGAGCCGTCCATAAGGACCTCAAGGATACCACGATCCGGTACGCCTTTGCCTTTCCCGATACCTACGAGGTGGGAATGTCCCATCTGGGCATGAAAATACTGTACAGCCTGCTAAACGACCAAGAGGATATCTGGTGTGAACGGGTCTTTGCACCCTGGGTAGATATGGAGGAGCAGATGCGCAGCCGGGAGATCCCACTTTACGCGCTGGAATCCATGGACCCCATTTCAGCGTTTGATTTTGTGGGCTTTACCCTCCAGTACGAGATGAGCTACACTAATCTCATTAATATGCTGGAGCTTGGCGGCATCCCTCTGCTCTCAAAAGACCGCAGCGAGGATATGCCTTTTATTATGGCGGGCGGCCCCTGCGCCTACAATCCCGAGCCACTGGCCGATTTTGTGGATATTTTTGTCATCGGTGAGGCCGAGGAATCCATCCTTGAGCTCATGGACGCATACCGGCGCTTTAAGTCAGAGGGTGGTACAAGAGAAGATTATCTGAAAAAAGCAGCGGCCATCGAGGGGGTCTACGTCCCAGCCTTTTACGAAGCGGCTTATCATGAGGACGGCACCTTAAAGGCCTTCACACCGCTTATCGGAGAAGCGCCCCGCAAAATTCGCAAGCGTTTTATAAAAAACCTTGATAATGCCTACTATCCCAAAGCATATGTTGTGCCTTACACCGAAACCGTCCACGACCGGGTGAGCTATGAAATTTTCAGAGGCTGCGGCCGAGGCTGCCGTTTCTGCCAGGCGGGAATGATCTACCGCCCGATCCGCGAGAAAAGCCTGAACACCATCGAGGAGGGGATTAAGACCCTGCTTAAAACAACAGGTTATGAGGAAATTTCACTGGCGTCACTGAGCTCCGGTGACTATTCAAAAATTGAGACCCTGATCGAGGATCTGGTTTTTGATTATGAAGACCAATGTATAGGTGTATCTCTGCCGTCGCTGCGCATCGACTCCCTGAGCATTGATATGCTGGAGCAGATTCAGAAAATAAGGAAAACCGGCATCACCCTTGCGCCGGAGGCCGGTACCCAGCGTATGCGGGATGTCATCAATAAAGGGGTGACCGAGGAAAATCTTTTAAGCACAGTGCGCACCGCCTTTGAACGCGGCTGGGGCCATATCAAACTTTATTTTATGATCGGCCTGCCCACAGAAACCGAAGCCGATATTGCCGGAATCGCTGACCTGGGGCAAAAGGTTCTGGATGAATACTACGCTGTGCCGAGAGAAGAACGCAATAAAGCCGTGAAAATTGTGCTGAGCACCTCCTGTTTTGTACCCAAGCCTTTTACCCCCTTCCAGTGGTTTGGACAAAATACCGGTGACCAGTTTATCGAAAAACAGAAAATGCTGAAATCCCTGATTAAAGACCGCAAAATTTCCTACAACTGGCACGACGGCTCCCTGAGCTATCTGGAAGCCGTGTTTGCAAGGGGTGACCGCCGTTTGGGCAGGGTGCTCCTGAAAGCCCACGAGGCAGGCTGTAAGTTTGACGGCTGGCAGGAGCATTACGACCATCAAAAATGGCTCTCTGTTTTTGAGGAGGCCGGGGTCGATCCGGATTTCTATGCCCTGCGAAGCCGCAGCTTTGATGAACTGCTGCCCTGGGATTTTATTGACATCGGTGTGACAAAGGAATTCCTGCAAAAGGAATGGGAAAAATCAACAGAAGAGGCTCTGACGCCTTATTGCCGTGAGGGCTGTAGCAACTGCGGCGTCATGCAATTCAGTAAAGGATGGAAATGCCATGAGCACTATACGGTTTAAATTCACACGCGGCGAGGAGCTGCGCTTTATTTCGCATTTAGATCAGCAGCGTCTGTTCCAGCGGGCCTTTCGCCGGGCCGGGCTCAATATTGCCCACTCAAACGGCTTTAACCCACATCCTAAACTGTCCTTTGCCCTGGCCATGTCTGTCGGGCTCATGAGCGACAGCGAGTACGGTGATGTGGTGCTGACCCGCGATATTGATCTGATGGAATTTACCAAAAGGCTGAACGCTGCACTGCCTGAGGGCCTGAAAGTGGTGGAGGCCAGAAGAATCCCCCAGGGAAAAACCTCTCTGAGCGCATCTTTAACAGACAGCCGCTACCGGATTGATGTCGCGTTGGAAGACGGAATGGATGAGGCGTCTCTATCGGATATTTTAAATACCTACAAGTCCCTTGATGAGGTAATACTTGAAAAAAGAAATAAAAAGGGGAAGCTGGTTCCCAAAAATATCCGGCCTTTTATCCAGGATATCCGGGTTCTTTCCATACAGGAAGGAAATGCCGAGCTTGAGCTCAGGCTTAAATACCTTGAGCAGCAGAGCGTAAAGCCCGAGCTGGTTCTGCAGACTGTTAACCAGTCCGTAAAACCCTGCTTTGTCATAGACCCGACCATTGTCATGACCCGTGAAGCGCTGAACCTTAAATCCTGATCGTATTTACAGAAACGTTTAAGCAATATCATAAGCTGCGGAACCCTTTAAAACAGAGGGTTCTGCAGTAATTTACCACTTTAATGTGCACGTTTACAAAACTGTTACGTTTTGTTTACGAAAAAACCGTTTACAAAGGTTGAAATCGTGGTATAATATAGACAAATCAAAGATCAAAGAAACATCAGTAATCTTTGAAAGGTCTTTAACAAGTGAATAGAAGCTCAGCTTTGGTAATGAAAATCAAAAAGGTGATTATTGAAAATAGGCTGTATCAACACCTAAAAGAAGTAAACCCCAAAAGATTTTTATTAGAAGTATGAAAAAAAGGAAAACCAAAAATATCCATAATAAGATGTTGATGCAATAAGTCAATAATCGGAACAAGATGTTAATGGTCGAATGGAATTTCAGAATTTAATAAACCCTAAGATAACAACAATCTAATGGTATCACTTGCTGGCTTGAAAAGTACATAAGTAGAAAATCAGATAGGGCATAGCCTAAAGCTGGAGGAGTACACGACTTATAGCATATAGAGACTTAAGCGTCGAAGAATCCATGGAGTAGGTGATATTACATAAACGTGTTCCATATCAAAAAGGATTTTGAACGTGTAACCCAGTAAAGGACTGTAAGGATCGCAAGTTGAGGAACTATTCAAAAAGATATAGAGATACTGAATGAAAAATTTGATATTTGGTTTAAAGATTCGAAAGGAGTGAGTCCAAAAGACATGCTAACTGAATCTGAACGCTAAGACCGGTTTTACAGAAACGCCGAAACGAAGTAGAACTGGTCTTAGTTATTTTTTGAAGCCAAACCTAATTTCTATGTGAAATTGGTGGGCTTTTTTTATTTTCATTCTTTTTTAAAAAATATTCCAAATAATTTAAAAAAATGCTTGACAAATCTATATGTAACAAATATAATTACAGTATAAACAGTAACAAAAAAAGTTACGAATTAATCAGAAAGACAATTACCGTAAAATTTAAAAAAGTTGAAGGAGTAAGAGAAATGAGATCACAGGAAGAAAAATTGTATGCAAACCCGTTATTGGACGAAAACGCAGTAGACAAGGCACCAGGCGCCGGCTACCACAACCCGCTTCAGGAATCCAGAGAGTCCAGAAATGAAGAGGCTGTTCTGGCAAGCTGCAAATGCAAGAAGAATGACCCGAACGATATGGCGCCAGAAGCGCCAGCTGAAGAAAAAACTGTCAGTGAAGTGAAGGCTGAAATGTACGCAAACCCGTTATTGGACGAAAATGCAGTAGACAAAGCGCCAGGCGCCGGCTACCACAACCCGCTTCAGGAATCCAGAGAGTCCAGAAATGAAGAGGCTGTTCTGGCAAGCTGCAAATGCAAGAAGAATGACCCAAACGATATGGCGCCAGAAGCGCCAGCTGAAGAAAAAACTGTCAGTGAAGTGAAGGCTGAAATGTACGCCAATCCGTTATTGGACGAAAACGCAGTAGACAAAGCACCAGGCGCCGGCTACCACAATCCGCTTCAGGAATCCAGAGAATCCAGAAATGAAGAGGCTGTTCTGGCAAGCTGTAAGTGCAAGAAAAATTAATCAGAATAATCGAAAACGCCCAAAGCTATTTGAAAAAACAGTTTTGGGCGTTTTCGATTTTCAAAATTCTTTGGCACTTTAGGATTTTTTAATAACTTTCCGTCTATACTAAGGGCATCACTTAAGAGAGAGGTGTCAATTTGTTTTTCAAAATTTTCAAAAATGACCTGAGAAAAAAGAAAACCACCAATATTGTGCTGCTGGTTTTTATTGCTCTGGCCTCCATGCTGGCGGCAGGGAGCATGAACCTCATGTTCACAACAACCACAGCGCTGAATTATTTCTTTGAGACGGCCAAAATATCGGATGCTGGCTTCACCATAAGCTATCCAAAAGAAACAGAAGCGGCAATGACCGATAAAATACAGCAGTGGGCCGAAGACAGCCCAATCATTACAGATTATCAAAATGCCCGGGTGATCAGTATAAAGCCCGAGGAACTTATTTTTACCGGCGATGCCTCTGAAAAAGAAGTCTCCTCATCCACAATGCTTTATCTCCAGACCATTCCGGAGGACATGAATCTCGTCTTTAACGAGCAGGACACACGCTTTACGCTCAACCCCGGTGAGATCGCCATTCCGGTATACTTGAAAAGCCAATGTGAACTGGAACTGGGCGACACCGTAAAGGTAAGGATTGGGAAAACGGAGAAAGATTTCCGCATCAGGGCCTTTACAAAGGACGCCGCCTGGGGAGCTTCCATGGTCGGTGTAAAAAGGCTCATGGTATCTGACAGCGATTTTGAGCTTCTGAGGCAATACTCAGAGGACAGCGGCCAAATGCAGGGAAGCCTGCTTTCTGTGCAGACCACCCCGGGGACCAGGGACACAGATCTTTTTACCAGCTACAGTGACGCAGGACTGCCGGATGTGGGCAACCTGACCAAAGAGCTGGTACGCGTAGCCTATATGGCTGTGGATGGCGTTGTGGCGGCTTTTCTGTTTCTGGTCTGTGTTTTTCTGATAGCCATTAGTTTTTTGATTTTACGTTTCACCATTGTCTCGGCAGTGGAGGACGATTATCGCGAAATCGGCGTCATGAAGGCCCTTGGCTTTAAAAACCACCAGATCAGGCGGCTGTACCTTTCAAAATACATTATTCTCTCTGCTACGGCGGGGCTGGCCGGTTTTCTGCTCAGTATTCCTTTTGTTCGCTATATGTCCAAAAGCATCTCTGAATCTCTGATCATACCTCAAAATGGTTCAGGCATAATTATGGCAGCGCTCGGGGCTGCGCTGGTCATCGGCACAACCCTTCTGTTCTGTCTGATCTGTCTGAGGCGGCTTGCCAGAATCTCACCCATCGACGCTATCCGCCAGGGCAGTACAGGGGAACGCTTTAAACCTGTTGGGCGGAGTGTCCTGTACCGCAGAAAGAAAATGCCACCAGTGGTGTTTATGGCCGTAAACGATCTTCTGTCTCGTTTCAAGAGCTATACGGTACTGGCCATCACCTTTATGCTCTGCATCGCAGTGATGATTATTCCGCTCAATCTCCGGCATTTTATTACAGGCACAGAAATGATGACTTACCTTGGTATGAGTGGCGGTGACTTTTATGTCGCCGGCAGCAATACCTATATGGATACATCGGATATTGAGTCCATGCGCCAATCCATGGAAACGGAGCTTAGAAAGGATATCCCCGGGCTTGAGCTGCAGAGCGAGTATATTTCCCCGGTTAAAATCAGTACAGACGATGAAAAAACAAAGGAAACCGTCAGCGAAACCATGATGGCCTGGCCCCTGGATCAGTATTCCTATACAAAGGGGACAGCGCCGAGGCTGGACAATGAGGTTGCCCTCACCGAAAGCATTGCAAAACGCTATGGCAAAACGGTTGGAAATACCATACGGATCACAACCGATGGACAGGCGGAAAGGGATTTTATCATTACAGGCCTGTACAACAGCGGCATGAATCTTGGGAATGTGCTGCGCTTGGGGCCGGATAACACCCTCAAACAGGGTTATAATGTGAACTTTGTGGGAAAGATGCCCACAGGGGACCACGAAACCATGGTCAATACCTTAAAGGAAAACCATAAGGATCTGAAAGTTATGAGTCCGGCCGACTACTCAGCCCAGTACAGCGGCGGCTTTGCAGACCAGCTCAACACCATTGTCCTGATCGTTCTGATGATCATCGCCCTCATTGTATTCCTGATCACCGCCCTGTTTATCCGCCTGAGGATTCTGGAACAAAAGCAGAGTATTGCCATCATGAGGAGCAGCGGCTTTTGTATCGCTCAGATTAAAACCGGACTGGCACTTCAGGTATTTCTGGTGCTGGCGGCCTCAGCCGTTGTGGGAAGTATTCTTTCCGGCGTCTTTGGAGAACCGATGATGAACGGCCTGTTCAGCCTCTTTGGCGTTGGGGGACACATCAGCTTTAACGGAAACTTTTTTGAAATCTATATTCTTTGCCCGCTGTCGCTTTTAGTGGTGGTAATGACGGCTGTATTCACCGGCTGCGGCAAAATCAAACAGATCCATATCTGGGATATTACAGGAGAATAGCATGAAAACATTACTTAAGGTAAAGGACCTCTGTAAAACTTATATTGTCAATAAGCAGCAGAACAATGTGCTGCGCAACGTGAACATGAGCATTGGGGAAGGAGAGTATACCGCGGTGATGGGACCTTCCGGATCCGGGAAATCCACGCTGCTCTACACTGTAAGCGGCATGGACAGGCTCACAGCCGGAGAAATATTTTTCGACGGAAAAAGCCTGTCCGAAATGAAGGAGGAGGTCATGGCCTCTCTCAGACTGACAGAGATGGGGTTTATCTTCCAGCAGATGTACCTTTTGAAAAATCTCTCTATTTATGATAATATCATCTTATCTGCCTATATGGCGAATAAGCGCAGCCGGTCCGAGATAAACACCGATGCTGACGCGCTTATGAAGCAGCTTGGTATCATGGAGCTGGCCGATAATGATATTTCTGAAACCTCAGGCGGCCAGCTTCAGCGGGCCTGTATCTGCCGCGCGCTCATCAACCGGCCAAAGATTCTCTTTGCCGATGAACCCACAGGGGCTCTGAACTCAAGAGCCGCTCAGGAGGTGATGAATGTGCTGGATCAGGTCAATGCCCAGGGAACCGCCCTCATGGTGGTCACCCACGATCCAGCTGTGGCTGCCCGGGCCGACCGGGTGTTTTATATAAGAGATGGGAATATCAATGGTGAATACGATCCGGCAAAGACAGCTAACGATCCCAGAGAAAGGGAACGCGGCCTGAACCAGTGGCTTATGGACATGGGGTGGTAAAATACGAAAAACAAAGGAGGGCGTATGGCAAGGGATATTCTGCTCATTGAAGACGACAGGTCTCTGGGAGCTGTGATAAAAGACTTTTTGGAAAGAGAGGGCTATCTGGTACAGTGGTGCACCACCGGGGAGGAAGGTTTAACTTTTCTTGAGCACACAGCCGTAAAACTGGTGCTGCTGGACATTATGCTGCCAGACATCGACGGCTTTACTGTGTGCACGAAAATCCGGAGCACCCAGAGCCTGCCAGTGATCATTATCAGCGCCCGAAGCGGTGACGATGACCAGATTACAGGCCTTAACCTGGGCGCAGACGATTATATGGGCAAGCCCTTTTCCATCGGCCTGCTCCTGGCTAAAATAAAATCACAGCTCCGCCGCAGTTATGGGAAACAGGCGGAAACTCCTTTCTTGCGGGATAAAGACCTGGTGGTTGACACCGCATCACGCACCGTATGTCTGAATGAAACGCCCATCAGTCTGACGGTTAAGGAATATGAGCTTCTGGTACTGCTTTTGGAAAACGCCGGCAAAACACTGCAGAAGGACTGGCTTTTTGACATGGTATGGGGCGTGGACTGCTTCAGTGAGCCTTCCACCTTAACCGTCCATATTGGCAAGCTCCGCGAAAAGATTGAGGCCGATCCCAAAAAGCCCAGGCGTATCAAAACAGTCTGGGGGGTAGGCTACCGCTATGAGACGCTATAGGCTTCTGATCCTCACGCTGATTCTGGGCGGGATTGCCGCGGTTTTATTTTTGATCTCACAGACACAGCTTCATTTCGAGCAGAGCAGCCGTGAATATCTTGTAGAAATCAACCGTCTGACAAACGCTCTTTCCATGGACGATGACAGCGCCGGCGCGCTGCTCCCGCAGATGAAGCGGGTAAAAAACTATGACTGGCTGCCAGCTGTGGCTGATGCGCAGGAAATATCGGCATTTTTCTCCGGTGCAGGCATGGTTAAGGATTACAAGGTCATGCCCATTTACCGCGGCGGCACTTTATCCGGCTATGCCCGGTTCGCCTACACGCCAGAACAGGACAGCCTTTACCTCCTTGTAAAGACTGCCGCCCTCTCCGTGGCACTGATCACGCTGGCCGCTGTGGGTATGCTTATCTATGTGGAGCGGAAAATACTAAAGCCCTTTAACCGGGCTTCAAGGCTTCCTGAAGAGCTGGCAAAGGGAAAGCTGGGTGAAGGACTGAAAGAGGAAAAAAACCGGTATTTCGGCCGTTTTATCTGGGGACTAGACATGCTGCGTGAGGCTCTCAGCGATGAAAGGCAGAAGCGCCTGAGCCTTGAGCGTGACCGTAAAACCCTGGTGGCCTCCCTGTCTCACAATATCCGGACGCCACTGGCCGCTATCCGCCTTTATGCAGGCGCCCTTTACACGCATTTATACCAGACACCCGAAAAACAGGAGGAGTGCGCCCACTTAATCGAGGACAAGGCTGTGCAGATCGAGGGATTGGTCAATGAGATTATCAAAAGCTCCTCGGAAGCCATCAGCGAAGTCCAGATCAATAACCGGGATTTCTATATTGCTGATTTCATGCGAGAGATCAGGAACAGCCTGACCGCCCAGCTGGAGCAGCGTCATATTCTTTTTACGATGAGCTGTGATGAGAACCGGCTGGTACATGGAGACCCCGACCGTCTGACAGAGGTGATCGGAAACATTGTGGAAAACGCTGTAAAATACGGGGACGGCGGCGCGATACAAATCCGGTGCGCACTCGAAGAAGGGCATGAGCTTATCCGTATCCAAAACACTGGAAGGCCTGTAGATGAAAGCGAGATGGCCAGCCTTTTTAACAGCTTCTGGAGAGGCGCCAATGCGAAGGGCCAGAGTGGAAACGGGCTGGGTCTTTATATCAGCAGATTGTACCTCAGGCAGATGGAAGGCGAGCTGTCAGCCGAGATTCTTGAAAACGGCATGGCCTTTATACTGGTTCTCAAGATTTCGTAGAAATTAAACATTTCTTAAATTTTACAAATTAGTTACAAGAAAAACCTTTACATTTCTATGTAATCGTATTATAATATAGATAAATCAAAGATCAAGATCAACAGAAGTTGAAAATGACAGATTTGGAAGGTCATTGAAAAGTAAATAAGTCCCAACGACCAAGGATTAAACTATAAAGAGCAACAGTGACTTACTCGGAAACAATAATTCATTATAAAACAGTAGGGCACGTTAATCATATATTTTGATCATAATTATTTAACACAAATTATCGTTAATGTTTCGGTTGAGTGAAGAATTGAAACGGATAATCGAAAGTAATTTAGTAGGTAACCTTAAAGAGTGTGAAGACAAATCTGAAGGACAATGAGTATTACATTTACAGCATATAGAGTCTTAAATGTGAAAGTTGTTGAGTAAGGCGTCTCGCAAAGATAAATAATAAAAGATAGACACAGGATGCACTGAAAAATACGAGTAGAGGATTACAATTGAATAGGGAATAAGGTTGGGATGGTGTTTACTTAACAACAGAAGAAGATTTTGAAATTTGAAAATCAATTGAAGGGAGTGAGTCCGAAAGACATGCTAACCGAGATTGAACGCTAGAGCCGATTTGCCAGAAGTCATAAAGAGCAGATCGGTTCTAGTTATTTTTTGTGCTTTCTTTTGGACTTAGGCGCTTGTCAAAAAAATTAATTTATGGTAAGGTTATCTCTGGAATTTTTTAAATACAAAGGAGATTATCATGCGATACGAATATACAACACAGGGCGTTTGCTCCCGCTCCATCAGCTTTGATGTGGAGGACGGCATTATCAGGAACCTTGAGTTTCTGGGCGGCTGTAATGGCAATGCCAAGGGCATCTCTGCTCTGGTCGAAGGCCAGAGGGTGGAGGATGTCATTCCAAAACTCAGCGGTATCACCTGCGGATATAAAACCACATCCTGTCCGGACCAGCTGTCTGAGGCTCTAAAGGCGCTGGAGCAGGCATAAACATCCGTTAAAAGCAAGTAAAAATATTGTATACAATCGTATAATCAGTGCACTTTTATTCATTTGAATCCGCCATCTGCTTAAATGCTTGAATTATTATGCATAATGCTGTATAATAAGACTTGAGTTTAAAATCATTAGGAGGAGAGAAATGAAAATGAAGAAAAAACTAGTCGGCGTTTCTGTTGCGCTGATGCTCGTAGCTTCCCTGACACTGGCTGGCTGCGGCGGTAAAACAGCAGAAGATCCGCTGGCAGACGGTGTACTAAAAATCGGTACCAATGCAACCTATGTTCCCTTTGAATACCGGGATGAAAACAATGAAATGGTTGGTTTTGATATTGATATGGGAAATGCGATTGCAGAGGAACTTGGTGTTAAAGCGGAATGGGTCGATACCGGATTTGACGGTATTTTCAATGGATTAACCTCAAACCAGTATGAAATGATCATCGCAGGGACCAGTATCACAGAAGAACGTCAGAAAACTTTCAATATGTCTTCACCTTATACTGCCAATGGTATTGTCATTGTATCCAGAAATGATGGCACACCAGCAAAAACCGCAGATGATTTGAAAGGGAAAAAAGTAGGTGTTCAGATTGAAACTACCTCTGACTATGCCGCTGAAAAAATGATTGAAAACGGCACTGACATGAACCTCAGCAAATTTGACGCGATGCTGGATGCTTTCACCGCGCTGGAAGGAAAGACCATTGATTATATCTTAACTGATAAACCGGTTGGTCAGTTCTACACCAGCAAAAAACCAGATGTTTACAGCATTACTTCTGAAACGCTGTCCAATGAGCCCATTGGTATTACCATGCGTAAAAACGACACCGAATTTGCTCAGAAAATCGAAGAAACACTTCAGAAACTGAGAGACAACGGTAAATTAGCTGAGCTGTCTCAGAAATGGTTCGGTGAAGATATTACAGAAAACATCAATACAGAATTGAAAGATTATTAAAAAAGGGCCTTCGGGCTCTTTTTTATTTTTCAGATTAATTTCTAAAGAATTCTGAAGAAATCTGAAATTATAAGTTTTTTCAGGAAAATTCTGATAGAATAGAGGCAAATGATAAGGAGAAGTAAATGATATGAAAGCAAAAAGAATTTTAACCCTTGCCATTGCGGCACTCATGGTTTTCTCGTTGACAGCCTGTGTAAAAAAGAATAATACGACCCAGCCAGGCGATACGGCCGGTATGGAAGTAACAGCAGACCCATCAACCCCGGAGGGAACGGTAAAAATCGTATTTGACGCTCTTAAGGACAAAGATGCAAAAACCCTCAATGAAAACGTCAAGATAAGCCTTGGCAGCGAATTCGGCGCACTGAGCGGCCTGACTTCGAATGACAATCAGCTGCTCACCGACGCGCAGGACCCTGAATCCCAGGAGCTCCTCACAAATCTGACGGAAGACTTTTCCTATAAGATTCTTGACAGCCAGACTAACGGCGTTGAAGCAACTGTTAAGGTGCAGGTTACCAACCGTGACCTCTCCCAGGTCATCAATAAACTGATTGGCGAAGAACCCTCTGAAGACCGTTTTTTAAACCTGGTAAAGGAGGCAAAGGGAAAAACCAATACCACTGAGCTTGAGCTCCCGGTCGTAAAGGAAAACGGAAAATGGATCGTAAAGCTTGATACAAACGCGGTTAACGCTGTTTTTGGCAACATCATGAGCGCAGATATCCTGAACGCCATCAAGGACAGCCTGAAAAATCAGCAGAACTAAAAAAAGCCGGTATCCCAAAGTTTATGGGATACCGGCTTTCTTATACCTGTCCGCTTATCGCCGCACTGGCCGGACATACTTACAAAATTGTTCTGGATTAAAATATAAATAAATTATCCGGCCCGGAGAAGTGTCAAAGCGGTAGCCGGTATCCGTAAAATCAAATTCTGCCATTGCCCTTTCAATCTTTTCCTCTACCGTACGGTTTTCCTGCTCATAGTCAAAGGGGCCGTGCTCAAAAACAAGATACTCGGCCTCAGGGACATCCATCATGAGCATTTGCGGCGGAACCTCGCCTTGATAGTCAATAGGAAGCCGTACACCATAGCACTCCGTGCGGGGAAAACCCCAATCACAGAGTCTTCCTTCCGGGTCATTGATGTACGCCATAATCTGGCCGCTGCCGCTGTTGGTCTCGCTCCCGCCGACATCATCCAACTTCCCCTTGATACTGTCGAGCAGACCGCAGATTGTTTCGCAGTCCTGTCCTGGAATGAGGCTTTGTTTTTGCCAGAAATCCCAATAGCCGTTGCTCTCATAGTTTTTAATGTGCAGAAATTTATGCGCGGGGATGGTTACAAAATAGATTTTAATATCTTCTGTGGATTTTATCATGCCAATCTCTCCAAATCCTAAAAAGTAGCGGTCAAAGGGGTTTATTTTTGTACGGAGAATGACGGGCCTGGGATTTTTCCGGTATTCGCTTGGCGTTACACCATAGGTTTTCTTAAAAGCCCTGGTAAAAGCCTCATGGGACGAAAAGCCATAATCGAAAGCAATATCCAAAAGGCTTTTTTCGCTGTCCCGAACCTCCTTAAGCGCAAAAGCCAGCTTTCTGTGCCTCAGATAATCCCTAAAGGACATACCGGATATTTCTTTAAATTTCCTTGTTGTATAAAACTCAGAATAGCCCAGATGTTGGGAAAGAAACCGCAGTGTCAGGGCTTCATCATTATAATTTTTAATGCATTTGTCAATTTCATCAACAATGGTCTGAATCTGCTTTCGCCATTCATACATGTATCTGTCCACCTCGTTTCATCCGCTCTTTCTCTATTATAAAGAAATTGTACGTACGCCGCTTGATTTTACTTGCGGTCATTTTCCGACTCTGGTTTTCAGTGCTTTAGAAGCGCTGGAAGCTCCTCAAGGGTGTGTATTTCATAATCAGCGTGAATATCAAGAAGATTCTTCTCCCTGTCAGGGTTATACCAGCAGGTATCAATGCCGGCGTTTATACCGCCCTGGATGTCAGATGTTAAAGAGTCACCGACCACCAGCGCCTCGCCGGGATCATAGTCTGGAATACGGGCCGCGATATAGTCGAAAAAGTCCTTCTGGGGTTTTTGAGCGCCAGCGTCCTCAGAGACAAAGATGTCCGCCATGAGCCTGTCAAGCCCTGTAGCCGAAAGACGGCTGTACTGGGTGCTCGAGACGCCGTTGGTGACAATATAAAGCCTGAAATCCTTTTTTAAAGCCCTGCAGAGGTCATAGGCGCCGTCGATGAGAAAAGCGCCCCGTCCCAGGGCTGGCTGATAATCCGCCTCAAAAGCCATTCCGTCAATATCCAGTCCAAGCTCCAGAAACAAAAGCTGGAAACGGCTGGTGACCAGTGTGTCTTTGTCGATCAGGCCGTGCTCAAAATCCTTCCAGAGGCCGTGGTTAATGTCTGCGTAAAGATCCAGAATCTCCCTTGTCGGGTGAATGCCGTATTTTCTGAAGGTCTGGTCCAGGGCCTGGGCCTCGGTCTTTTTAAAATCCATCAGAGTGCCGTCAGCGTCAAAGAGAAGCGTCGTGTATTTTTTCATGTTCAGCGTGAATGTCCTTTCATAATCTGCCGCAGACGAAAATAATAAAAGAGGATCGCCCCGGCAAATAAAACTGCAAAGCCAATGATAATATAGAGTGTCACTCTGTGCTGTACCAGAACGCTGTCCGAATAAATCATGGACAGAAAGATCGTGTTAAACAGATTGACAAAAAGCAGATCCGAAATGAGGATAATGGTGCGTGTCAGCAGGCGTATATGCTCCAGGGCGGATTGATTATAAATGTTCAGATCATCCTGTATATGCTTTGTGGCATTTATATTGGTCACCGCTGCCGGAAAAAAGCTGATAATGGTGATGATCACAAACAGGATGCTCTCAATCATGATCATGGGAACCAGCGTAAAGGCTTTTTTGCTGTAGCGGATCACCTCGCCCCCGGCATTGAATTTTGAGACCAGCCGTTCCGGGATCTGGTCCCAGCACAGAACCAGATAAATGATGAAACCGAAAAAGCTGATCAGCGTAAGTGCCAGCAGAATTTTCTGGCTGGCAGTCCAGCGAACCTTATCGTCCATAACTTCACCACTCCAGCGTCAGACCGACGCCAACTTCCCGCTTAAGAGGAACTTCCTGATGGATGGCCGCTCTCACCCGGAAGGAGGTGCAGTGGCAGGGGAGCAGGCTTTTGATATGGTTGTCTTTAAAATACTGGATCGTCTGGTCAACCTGTTCTCCCAGCTTAAATAAATGAAAGCCGCCGATGATACCGAGCACCCGGCTGTCGCCTGTAACCCTTTTGGCGTGCTCCACAATATTACAGATCCCGGAGTGGGAGCAGCCCGTCACAATGTATATCCCCTCAGGCGTGGTATAGACCAACGCGGAATCATCGAACAGAAAATCGGATTCGCCTTCACTGTTTTCTGCCGTGGTCGTCCCAATGGCCTTTCGCGGCTCAAAGTCTGTAAGCTGCGGAATTTCGCCTAAAAAAGTAAAATTTGGGCTGACCTTGTAAGGTGCCTTCGTCAAAATCAGCTGGCTGTTTTCAAGCAGTGTCATTTCCGACAGGGTCATCCCGATGTTTTCGCCGTCAAACTGTTTTTCAGACAGGGCCTCTGGGTGGGCGATGATTTTAAGCCCCGGGTTGTCAAAGTGTTCAAAATAGGCGGGAAGCCCTCCGGTATGGTCGTTATGGCCGTGGGAGAGGACGATGGTATCAATATCGGATAAATCAATACCGAGACGCCTGGCGTTTTCGATGTAAATATCTGAATAACCTGTATCCAGAAGAAAGCGTGAGTCCTCATCCTCAATATAGTAGCACAGGCCTGGCTCTCCCAGGTAATAGTGGTCAATGCTGGTATGATTATCAACAAGTACAGTCAATTTCATATAAAAGACTCCTTTCAGGATTCATTTAATCTTATTATAAAGAAAAGGCATTGACTTAGCAATGCCCTTAACTTAAAATACAGGAAATGAGGTTAAAAGATGTCATCCTCGGTATGGCGCGAAAAAAAATCGTTGCTGCTGTCAAAGATATCCACCTGTTTCGCAGAACTCACGCGGCTGGCGGCTGTACGAGGTCTGCGGTAATCATCTCTTCTGGTTTGTCTGGGAGAACGGGCGCCCGGCATCGATGTGCTGCGGGAAGCAGCAGATCGGCCATAGCCGCGTGTTTCTCTGGCAGAATACACCAGCAGCACCAGCGCAATAATCCCCATGACCATACTGACTGTAACGGCAAGGCCCAGAAAATAATTGGTGAACTCACCGATGGCAATACTGCCAAAGCCTTTCCCATAATTAAAGAGAAACGGCGAATTTACCGCCACAAAAGCTGGTGTGGCACTCGAAAAATCTAAAGCGGCGGCTTTAAAAAAGGCTGGCAGGTTTAAAACAACGGCCAGCAGCACAAACAGACAGGCAATGTACAGAATCTGTCCGGGAACGGCTGAGCCGCTTGTCTTTTTCAGCGCTAAAAAAGACAGGATCAGGGTGATAACCGCAAAGGCTGCGTACAGGGCAAAACTCACAAGCGCAAAGGCCTGGAATTCTGTAAAATCAATGGACAGCGAAGTGTCAACGACCAGGGTGGAAAGGCGGATCGCAAGCGCCGCAATCCCGGTGACCAAAAGAAATACCCTGAACGTCCGATTTAGTTTATTCATGGCACAGCCTGTCTAAATCCTTTATAAACGAATCCACCATGTCGTCGGTCATGGCCCAGGAGGTCACAAACCGTACGGCTGTATGCCCCTCGTCAATGGTTTCCTGATCTCTGAAGGATGTTTTTCGCCTCAGCTCAGCGATCAGCTCATTGGGAAGAATCGGGAAAATCTGGTTGCTGGGAGAATCTACCAGAAAGGAAAAGCCCTTTTCCTCAAAGGCAGTCTTCAGCCGGGCTGCCAGCCCGTTGGCGTGAGCGCCAAGCTCCAGATAAAGATTATCTTTAAAAAGCTCCTCGAACTGGATACCGAGAATACGTCCCTTGGCAAAGAGGCCGCCGCGCTGCTTCAGAGTAAAATTAAAGTCCTCTGCCAATGCCGGGTTAACCAGCACTAACGCCTCGCCAAACAGAGCCCCGCATTTTGTGCCTCCGATATAAAACGCGTCGCAGAGCTTTGGGAAATCTGTGAGCGCCAGATCATTGCCTGGTGCAGTGAGGGCAGACGCAAGGCGAGCGCCGTCCATATAAAGGTACAGGCTGTTCCTGTCGCAGGCCTGCCGTATGGCCGATAATTCGGCCTTTGTATAAATTGTACCGATCTCGGTTGAATCCGAGAGATAGACCATTTTAGGCGCAACCATATGGTGGTCGGTATGGGCATCTACCGCGGCCTGGATGAGCTGCGGGGTCAGTTTTCCGTCCTTTGATGGCACAGCGATAATTTTATGGCCAGATGCCTCGATGGCGCCGGTCTCATGTGTACAGATATGGCCGGTTTCAGCCGCAATCACAGCCTGCCACGGCTTTAACGCGTGGGCGATAAATGTCATGTTGGTCTGGGTACCGCCAGATAAAAAATAAATATCGCAATCCGGACAGCCGATCGCCCTTTTGATTAAGGCTCGCGCGTTGTCACAATGGGGATCTTCCTCATAACCCTCGGTCTGTTCAAAATTGGTGCGGGCCAGGGCATCCATAATTCTCGGATGCCCTCCTTCACAATAGTCACTGCTGAATAGAATCATACGCGCTCCTTTCGGTTGGCCTTGCCAGTAAATTCATGGACTGTCAGTTTTAAAACGGTGGTGTGGTTCAGCACCTTCTCATCAAAATCCCAGTCGTCTCGACCGCTGTAGTGGCGCATCAAATGACTGAGAGCAGCCTTTTTGGCCTCAGGCTCAGCCAGCCTTTCCAAAAGCCCCCATCCCACAATACTCATAAACTGAGTGGAATAATGGCAGGCTTTCGGCCCGGTCACCAGCTTTTGTCCACAGTCCAGTTCAAATCCGGCGCGGTTATCAGCTGTCATGAGCTCAAGCTTGCGTCCCTCATCCGCGCAGTGAAAATAGAGGATTAAGCGATTGTCCTCCAGGGTATAACCATAACTGAGCGGAACGATATAGGGCGCACTGCCAGTATTCAATGCCAGACGGCAGGTATCCGCTGTCTCAAGAGTCTGGCGCATGAGCTGTTCGTCTTTAATCTCTCGGTTTGCTTTACGCATTTTGTATTCACCTTTCCTTTACAGATTCAGCAATGCAATGCTGTTGCCATTGCTTTCGATACATTTAACGAGATCCTCATAGCTGAGGACAACCGTAGCCGTATTGTCACAGGGATGCACGCCAAGGTTCGGGCAGCCCACCAGATCCTTATCGAGAAGAACCTCCACATTGGCTTCAGGGTTTCCGAACACGCCCAGTGGGGTGACAGCGCCCTTGGTCAGCTGAAGGTGCTTCATCAGCCGCTCTTCCGAAGCAAAGCTAAGCTTTGAACAGCCCAGTTGTTCGCGGATTCCTGCCAGATCAGCCTTTTTGTCTTTGTCGAGCACCACAAGAAAATGGCGCTTTCCCTTGGCGTCACGCAGGAACAGGTTTTTAACCACATTACATTTAAAGGTAACCCCCAGATTATCCATCTCCTCGATGGTATAAACTGCGGGATGGTCTATTTTTTCATAGATGATGCCCAGGGCATCCAGCCTGCTTAAGGTTTCTTTACAATTCATTTGCTGGTCTCCTTATGTCATGGTATGATATTCTTACTATACCATACTAAAGAACCGCCGTAAAGAATACAAAATTGCATTAGCGAAAGGAGTCGGGTAAAAATGATGGATATTGACCAGTTTGAGGCAGCGCTGGACACCATTGCCAATACGTTGCCGCCAGCCTTTTACGAAGAGCTGAACGGCGGCATTTTGCTTCTTCCAGAAGCCAAACGCCACCCCAAAGCCAGAGGGGACGACCTCTACATCATGGGGGAGTATCATCGCGACCAGGTCATGGGGCGCTATATCGTCATTTACTACGGCTCTTTTGAGCGGGTGTATGGCTATCTGAGTGATGAGGCGTTAAAAGACCAGATGGAAAAAACACTCCGGCACGAATTTCGGCACCACATGGAATCCAGGGCTGGCATGCGTGATCTTGAAATTGTGGACCGCATGCAGATGGAGGACTATGAAAACCGGAAAAAATGAGCACGGCGCAAAAGTGTGCCGTGCTCATTTTTCAGTTGCAAGGTCTATGAAAAGGTGCTATGATGAAAAAAGAAAATCTTTTGAAAGTGAGGAATCCGAAGTGAAAAGGTTAACAGCAACAGCACTCATTTTGGCAGCTTGTCTTTGTTTTTCAGGCTGTGTCAATATTTACACCGATGGTGGCAAAGGAAAGGAGAAAGGGGAGACGCCAGCACCTGCCGCTACAGCCGAACCCACTGCCGACACCTCGAAAATTGACACCGGCTCGGCCAAGGCGTATGAGGATTATGGAATCCTGCGGGCTGCCTCAGGCGGAGAAAACATCCCGAGAACACAGGACTATCAGATCAGCGCTTCCTCGACCAAGCCACCCATGGCTGGGATTTCCTATGGCGCCGAAAATCTGAAGGATAACAGCCTGGATACCGCCTGGGTAGAGGGCGCGTCCGGCTCCGGTGTGGGTGAGCGGCTTCTTATCACACCTGCCCACAGCATGGAGATGAAGGGCTTTCTCATCCGAAACGGCTACTGTAAAAATGACAAAGCCTTTGCCGAAAACGGGCGGGTACGCCTTTTGAAGGTGCACCTGTATGACGGTTCGCCCCTCTGTACCCTCCAGCTGGAAAATGACCGCGGCGCACAGTACTTTGCACTGCCCGAGGTGGTGACCGTCCACGGCGGCGATACCCTGGGCTTTACCATTGAGGATACCTACTCGGGTCCTGAGGACGGCGAATATGATACAGCCTTGTCTGAAATCGCACTCCTCGGCTTTTAATGACATGACAATCGCGACAGCTTCACTAAACTTGATGCTCTTTCTTATCTGGATAAAAGGAGGTTACCTGTCATGTATGAATTAATTCAGGTTTCAGAAAACAGTTATTACATTCAAAGTCCTGCAAAAATAGGGCTGGTAAGGCTGAATGACACAGAAGTCTGTCTGATTGACAGTGGAAACGAAAAAGACGCCGGACGCAAGGTCCGCCAGATATTAGAAGCAAATGCATGGCATTTGACCGCTATTTATAATACGCATTCGAACGCCGACCATATAGGCGGCAATAAATATTTACAGGGACAGACAGGCTGTAAAATCTATGCGCCGGGAATTGAATGTGACTTTACACGACACCCCATTTTAGAACCTTCTTTTTTGTACGGCGGGTATCCATGTAAAGACTTGAGGCATAAATTTCTGATGGCACAGGCAAGCAATTCGGAGTATCTTACCAAAGAGGTACTGCCCAATAAATTCGAAATCATTCCGCTGCCAGGTCATTTTTTTGATATGGTCGGTTTCCGCACGCCGGATAATGTCGTCTATCTGGCGGACTGTCTCTCCAGCCGTGAAACGCTGGACAAATATCAAATCGGATTTATTTATGATGTCGGCGCCTATCTTACTACCTTGGAGAAGGTCAAAAAACTAAAGGCCAGAATTTTTGTGCCAGCCCACGCAGAAGCCACTGAGGACATTGCGCCGCTGGCCCAGTACAATATCGACAAGGTGAAAGAAATTGCCGAAAATATTGCGGCGCGATGCGTCGAGCCTTTATGCTTTGAAACGCTTTTGCAAAAGCTGTTTACCGATTATAACCTGACGATGAATTTTGAACAGTATGTTCTTATTGGCAGTACCGTTCGTTCTTATCTCTCATGGTTGAGAGACTCCAATGAGATTAGCGCTTTTTTTGAAAACAACCAATTGCTGTGGAGAAGGACGGCTCAATAAACAGACAATCCCATTAAATTTGTCTGCACTCTGAGCACGGCACATTTTTGCGCCGTGCTCATTTTACATTTTACATTTCATCCCTGTATAAATCCTCAGCCTCTGGAAACTTTTCTTTCAACAGCTGGTCGGCTTCTTTCAGCTGGACAAGATAAGCTTCATACTCAGGGCTGAGCCGCTCCATATTATGGATAAAAACCTCAGTATAGCCGCTTTCATTCTGAAACTCACGTAGTCTGCGTTCAAGCCTGGCAGCCGGTGTTTTTTGAAAGGAATCGGATTTTTTGTATTTCAGATAAGCAGTGATGGCCTCACCATTTTCCGCTATATAAGTGTCGATGTCCTGACAGACAGTATCCAGAGCCTGGCTGGTTTCTTCTGCCATCGATTCAGGGTCCATGTCACTTGTTATCTCCTCCAAAAGGTCGGATAGCTCAGAGTCCAGATAGAACTCGATGCTGTCCAGATACTCCAGTATTGCTCTGTAGGCTGTTTTCTTTTCATCAGTGTCAATTTTTCCGTTCAGAAACTTTCCGAAATGCAGTGCGATAAACAGACCATAGTTTCCGGGAAAAGCAAGCAGCAGCCTCTCTTTGACAGTATACCATTCATTTTCGCAGATATGCAGATTTTGGAAGAATTTCTCAATATCATAATCCGCCACAAGGTTGACAAGGGATTCCCGATGGAATTCAAGTCGCTTCTGTTTTAAATCAGACAGATATTGATATTTTTTTAGGACGGCCTTTTTATCGGCACTTTCCAAAATTCCTTTGATCTCCCGTATATTCATTCCGAGACTCCTGAACACCGAGATTTCCTTGAGCGTCTGAATATCCGCCTGGCTATAATCCCGATACCCATTTTCAAGCTTTCGAGGGCAGATCAGGCCTTTTTCCTCATAATATTGAATGGATTTTTTCGTCAAACGGCAGCATCGGCAGGCCTCTTTAATATGCATGTCTATTCCTCCTGTTAGTGGATTAGTCTTTTCTCTATTGTAAGGCACCCCCCTGGGGGATAGTCAAGGAAAATATTATAATAGTACTTTAACATCAAAAACCCCAGGCACACAGTTTAAATACTGTGTGCCTGGGGTTTATTTTATGCCTTCTGAAATAAGCTTCGGTTAACGGCGATGGCGCGGCGGACTGTGCTCTCCGCCGGGCCTCCGACAATATCGCGCTGGTTAACACAGGTCTGCAGGTCGATGGCTTCGTAAATGCTCTCGTCAAAAACCGGGTCGACAGCATTGTATTCTTCCAGTGTCAGCTCATCCAGACTTTTACCCTTTTCCAGTGCGTAGAAAACCAGCTTTCCGATAATGGCGTGGGCATCGCGGAAGGCTACGCCGTGCTTGACAAGCCAGTCGGCAGCGTCAGTCGCGTTGGAGAAGCCACCTGCGGCCGACTTGCACATCACCTCACCGTTGACCGTCATGGTGCCGATCATCTTCTCAAAGGTAATGGCGCATATTTTAGCCGTGTCATAGGCGTCAAAGACAGGTTCCTTATCCTCCTGCATGTCCTTATTGTATGCCAGGGGAATCCCTTTCATCGTCGTTAAAAATCCCAACAGATCGCCGTAGGTCCGGCCGGCTTTCCCACGGACAAGCTCTGCAATATCCGGGTTTTTCTTCTGGGGCATGATGCTGGAGCCGGTGGAGAAAGCATCATCGAGTGTGATGAAGTTAAATTCTGAGGAGCACCACAGAATAATTTCTTCAGAAAAACGGCTCAGATGCATCATGAAAACAGACACAGCCTCCAGGAAGTCAATGCAGAAATCCCGGTCAGACACACCGTCAAGGCTGTTCATGGACACATTTTTAAAACCCAGTTCGCTGGCAACATAGTAGCGGTCCAGCGGGTAGGTGGTGGTGGCCAGAGCGCCTGAGCCGAGTGGAAGCGTATCTGCCATGTCGTATACCTGGTCAAGACGTTTCATATCCCGTCTGAACATTTCAACATAAGCCATCAGGTGGTGGGCGAAGGTGATGGGCTGAGCCCGCTGCAGATGCGTATAGCCCGGCATAATGGTTTTGGTATGCTTGCTGGCCATATCCAGCAGTGTAAGGCCAAGAGCCCTTATCAAGTCCTTGAGCTCCATGGAAATATCCTTAACGTAAAGACGCATATCGGTGGCAACCTGATCGTTACGGCTGCGGCCAGTATGCAGTTTCTTTCCAGTTTCACCAATGCGCCCGGTGAGTATGGATTCAATATTCATATGGATATCTTCCATATCAATGGAAAACTCAATTTTTCCGGCTTCGATATCCTCTAAAATTTCACCCAGAGTTTTGACAATTAATTCGGACTCGGAAACAGAGATAATTCCCTGTTTCCCAAGCATTTTTGCGTGGGCAATGCTGCCCTTGATATCTTGTTTATATAAACGCTGGTCGAAAGAAATAGAGGAATTGAAATCGTCTGTTAACGCGTCCGTTCCTTTATTAAATCGACCGCCCCACATTTTACTCATTATTTATTTTCCTTTTCTGCTTCTTTTTCCTTTTCTTCATGGCTCATGCGCATAAGAGCACGCACCTTAAGCGGCAGACCAAACAGGTGGATAAAGCCCTCGGCGTCCTTGTGGTCGTATAAATCCCCGGTGGTAAAGCTTGCGATCTCTGCGTTGTACAGGGAGTAGGGGGAGGATACGGAGGTCAAAATACAGTTGCCCTTGTACAGCTTCAATTTTACAACACCAGTGACCGTTTTCTGTGTTTCATCCACAAAAGCGGATAATGCTTCACGCAGCGGGTTAAACCACTGGCCATTGTAGGTGATTTCCGCGAATTTTACGGCAGCCTGCTGCTTAAAGGCAAAGGTTTCACGGTCCAGACACATGTGCTCCAGCTCTTCATGGGCACGGTACAGGATGGTGCCGCCTGGGGTTTCATAGATACCGCGGGATTTCATACCAACCACACGGTTTTCGATAAGGTCGACCACGCCGATGGCGTTACGCCCGCCGATCTCATTGCAGGTTTCAAGAATTTTGCGCGGGCTCATAGCTTCACCGTTGATCTTGATAGGTTCGCCGTTTAAAAATTCGATTTCGATTTCTTCCGGAGTATCTGGCGCTTCTTCCAGTGTTTTGGTTAATTTTAACAGATGGTCATATTTGGGTTCCAGTGAAGGATCTTCAAGTTCCAGGCCTTCGTGGCTGATGTGAAGCAGGTTGCGGTCTCGGCTGTAGCTCTGGTCATGGCTCATGCTGACTTTGATGTCATGTTCAATGCAGAAGTCCATGCAGTCCTCGCGGGACTGTAAATCCCAGATACGCCACGGTGCGATAATTTTAAGCTGTGGGTCTAAAGCACCGATCCCCAGTTCAAAACGAACCTGGTCGTTTCCTTTACCGGTAGCGCCGTGGCAGATGGCTTCTGCACCTTCCTTATGAGCGATATCCACTAATACCTTGGCGATCAGCGGACGGGCGAGGGAAGTCCCCAGCAGGTACTTCTTCTCATAGACGGCGTCAGCTTTGAGTGCCGGCCAGCAGTACTCTTCAACAAATTCATCGGTAACATCTTCTATATATAATTTGCTGGCGCCGGAGGATAAAGCCCGTTCTTCCAGACCTTCGGTTTCCTTACCCTGTCCAACATCGACGCATACGCAGATAACTTCATAATCATAGGTTTCCTTTAACCACGGAATGATGGTTGTGGTATCCAACCCGCCTGAATAGGCTAAAATAACTTTTTTTGCACTCATAACACTGTGCCTCCTCTTAATTGTTTTCATTTGATTTATTCTCGTGTTGCACTTACAATCTGTGAATGATTATACAATACCAAAACCGAAATTGCAAGGAATATTTGAAAAAATATGCGTAAATTATTTATAAATATTCATAAAAAGTGCTTGAATATTCAAATGATTAGGGGTATAATTACAAAATAGTTTTCACAAAAGCTATTTTGTAAATGAATCATTAACAATTAATAATTAAGTCTTCCGGCTTAAAATGAAACGGTCAGCATTAATTGTTCATTATTAATGATTTATCGAAAATTTATTGTACCATTTGTATGATAAAAAATAAACCTAAAATTGGAGAGATTTTATGATTAAAGCATCAGTTATCGGCGGAACCGGCTATGCCGGACAGGAATTACTCAGAATACTTTACAGACACCCGGAGGTGGAAGTCGTATCCGTTGGCTCAAGGAGCTTTGCGGGGCAGCCTTTAAAAGATATCTATAGGAACTATGAAAATGTAACAGATGCCCTGTGTGAAACAGCGGATATGGACGAATTGGTCGAAAAATCTGACGTGATTTTTATGGCGCTGCCTCACGGTATTGCCTCAAAGCAAGTGACCGAAGATGTCCTCAAAAAAACAAAGATCATTGATCTCGGCGCAGACTTCCGTCTCAAGGACGTGGATATTTATGAAGAATGGTACAAAGTCAACCATTATAATAAAGCGCTGCTGAAGGAAGCCGTCTATGGCCTGTGTGAGCTGCACCGCGAGGACATCCGGGGCGCGCGTCTGTTATCCAATCCGGGCTGCTACACCACCTGCAGCATTCTGAGCCTGGCGCCGCTGCTTAAAAACCATCTGGTTGATCCGCAGAGTATTATCATCGATGCAAAGTCTGGCGTCACCGGAGCAGGGAGAAGCAGTGACACCGCATTCTCCTATTGTGAAGTCAATGAATCCATCAAGGCCTATAAAGTCGGATCACACCGCCATACGCCGGAAATTGAGCAGGAGCTGGGATTGCTTTCAGGCACCGACCTGAAGCTGCTTTTCACACCGCACCTCACACCCATGAACCGCGGGATTCTGGCACTCTGCTACGCGAACCTGACCACAGATATGGATGAGGAAAGTCTGAGACAGGTTTACCGTGACTTCTACAAGGATGAATACTTTGTACGGCTGACAGAAGATAGGCTCCCGGAAACCAAATGGGTAAAAGGCTCAAATTACTGTGATATCGGCCTGAAGGTTGACAGGCGCACAGGCCGCGTGATCGTCGTTGGCGCCATAGATAATCTGGTAAAAGGCGCCGCAGGACAGGCTGTTCAAAATATGAACCTTATGTTTGGTTTTGATGAAAAAACAGGAATCGACTTTATTACAGATTTCCCGGTTTAATTGTGAAAGGAACACGATATGAAAATAATTGATGGCGGCGTTTTAGCCGCAAAAGGCTTTAAAGCCGCCGGTATTGCCGCCGGTATAAAGGATAACGGAAATAAGGATATGGCGCTTCTGGTTGCGAATAAGCCCGCTGCAACAGCCATTATGACCACCTCCAACATGGTTCAGGCAGCGCCTGTGCAATGGGATAAGGCAGTGATGACCGAGTCACCTTATAAGCGCGCGGTCGTGGTCAACAGCGGAAACGCAAATGCCTGCACCGGAGAAACCGGTATGCGCCATGTGGAGCAGACCGCCGGTGCTGCGGCTGAGCTTCTCGGCGTAAGCACACAGGACGTGCTGGTATCCTCCACTGGCGTCATCGGCGTGGTGATGCCCATTGACAAAATTTTAAAAGGTGTGCAGACCCTGGTAAATGAGCTCGGGGATGATGCGCAGCATGGGGATGACGCGGCGCATGGCATTATCACCACAGACCTTACTACCAAAACCATTGCGGTGGAGATCGAACTGGACGGAAAAACGGTTCATATTGGCGGGATGGCCAAAGGATCAGGGATGATCTGCCCAAACATGGCCACCATGCTTTCCTACGTTACAACCGACGCCGCCATTGAACCAGAATGTCTGCAGAAGCTGCTCGCTAAAATCACCCAGGATACTTACAATATGATGTCCGTAGATGGCGACATGAGCACAAACGACACAGTTGTAGTGATGGCAAGCGGTGAGGCAGGAAACAAAGAGATCACTCTTAATGACGTAACCTCACAGGATTTCGCCGTATTCAGTGAGGCTCTTTATTATGTCAATGAGCACCTCGCAAAATCCATCATCCGTGACGGGGAAGGGGCAACCAAATTTGTTGAGGTAAGTGTCTCTGGAGCAGCGACAGATAAAGACGCCCGTACCCTGGCGAAAGCCGTTATTAAATCCAGTCTGGTAAAGACCGCTCTCTTTGGAGAGGACGCTAACTGGGGCCGTGTTCTTTCGTCACTCGGAGCATCCGGGGTCGTTTTCGACCCACTTAAGGTCACCCTGGTATTCTTCAGCAGCGCCGGGATGATCACACTCCTGAACGAAGGGGTACCCATCGCTTTTGATGAGGATATGGCTAAAAAAGTGCTGTCTGAAAAAGAAATCTCCATCATGGTAACCCTCAAAGAGGGCGAAGATAAAGCGACTGCCTGGGGCTGCGATTTATCCTACGATTATGTTAAAATCAACGGCGATTACCGCTCTTAATTCACATACAAAACAATCAATCAGAAAAGGAAGTAAAAATGTCAGATAATACACAGAACATGGCGCAGTACATCGAAAAGGCCAATATCCTGGTCGAGGCGCTGCCCTATATCAAACAATTCAGAAAGAAGACAGTTGTCATCAAATACGGCGGCAGCTTTATGTATGACAATGATATTAAAAAATCCGTCATGGACGACATCGCCCTCATGAAGCTGGTAGGCCTGCGCCCGATTGTGGTCCACGGCGGCGGTAAAGATATCTCCGCATTCTTAAACAATCTGGATATTCAGACTGAGTTTATCGACGGTCTGCGCGTCACCAATGATGACGTCATCGAAGTGGCAGAGATGGTGCTCTCCGGTAAAATCAACAAGGAAATTGTCCAGCTTTTGGAAGACCGTGATATCACCGCGGTCGGCATCTCCGGTAAGGACGGCGGCATGCTTAAGGTGAGAAAAAAATTTGTCAATGGCCTGGATATCGGTTTTGTCGGCGATATTGTCAAGGTAAAGAGTGACCTTCTTCAGACACTGCTCAAAAGCGACTATATTCCAGTCATTGCCCCGATTGGCAGCGACAAATACGGGCAGAGCTACAACATAAACGCAGACCATGTGGCTTATGCCATCGCCAAAGAGCTGAAGGCTGAAAAGCTGGTTTACCTCACAGATACTGACGGAGTCTATATGGATGCCAATGATCCGGACTCTATTATCCGCAGGTTAGATGTCGATGAGGTTGAACGTCTTATTGAAGAAGGGATTATATCTGGCGGCATGATCCCGAAGGTGGAAAATTCTGTGGACGCGATTCGCTCTGGGGTCAATTCTGTCCATATCCTGGACGGGAAGGTTGAGCACTCGCTGCTGCTCGAACTCTTTACCGCGGCAGGCTGCGGGACAATGATCCGCCAATCGCTGACACAGGTATAAGTATAAACATTTAGGAGATAAAGACATGAACAAAAGTGAAGAGCTGATTAATCGGGCAGAGAAAGTGATCATGCCCACCTACGCACGGTTTCCCATTGCTTTCGAGAGTGGCAATGGCTGTGTTTTAAAAGATGTGAACGGAAAAGAATATCTGGATTGTGTAGCCGGCATCGCGGTAGACTGTCTGGGTCATAACCACCCGGGCCTCAATGCCGCCATCGCGGACCAATGCCAGAAAATCATGCATGTTTCCAATCTTTACTGGACCGAGCCTCAGATTGACGCGGCGGAAATGCTGGTAAAGGCCAGCGGGCTGGACAAAGTTTTTTTCTGTAACAGCGGCGCCGAAGCCAATGAAGCGGCCTTAAAACTTGCGCGGATTTACGCCAAGCAGTTTAAAAGTGAAGACGCGGTTGAGATCATCGCCATGGATCATTCCTTCCACGGCCGTACCTACGGCGCAATCACCGCCACCGGCCAGGAAAAATACCACAAGGGCCTTTCGCCCATGCTACCGGGCATCTCACACGTACCTTTCAATGACTTTGACGCTTTAAAGGCGGCGGTGACCGATAAAACCTGTGCGGTGCTGCTTGAACCCATCCAGGGCGAGGGCGGCATTTATCCGGCAGATCATGAATATTTACAGGCAGTCCGCAAGCTCTGTGACGACGAAAATCTCGTCTTGATTTTTGATGAAGTGCAGTGTGGTATGGGCCGTTCCGGAAAATTCTTTGCTTACCAGCACTACAATCTGAAACCGGATGTCGTGTGCATGGCCAAGGGCATCGCAGGCGGTTTCCCCATGGGCGGCATCATCGCCTGTGATAAGGTGGCTCAGGTCTTTACACCAGGCACCCACGCCTCCACCTTTGGCGGTAATCCACTGGCCTCGGCTGCCTCCCGCTATGTATTGAGCGTGATCACCGGCGATGGTTTTCTGGACGAAGTAGCTGAAAAGGGAAACTATCTGACAGAAAAGCTGCGTGTACTTAAAGAGGAACATAAATGCATTACGGATGTGCGTGGTATGGGTTTAATGATCGGAGTCGCTGTTTCAGTCCCTACTGGCGAAATTATAAACAAAGCGATGGAAAAAGGTCTTCTTTTAGTAGGGGCAGGCAGTGACGCCATAAGATTTGTTCCCCCATTAACTATTAATAAAGAAGAAATTGATCGGGCCGTTGAAATTTTTGGAGAATGTCTATAAATTCTTGTTGAAAACCCCTTCAACCCATGATAATATATTATCATGGGTTTTCTTTTAAATTTTTTTTTGAAACGAACAGGTGTCAAAGATGTTATCTGTCTTTTATTTTAGAGACAAGCCTGTAAACGTCAACAAAAAAGATTGCTTTTAAGTCCAATTATTTCTTTTGCTGCTGAAAGAATCTGGGTATAAAGACAGAAGCGGTCATAAAGAATAAAGAAAATCTGAATTTGTGTGAATTTGAGAGTAAAGGTGGTGATTAAATGTCGATTCTGGATTCAATCAACAAGGCTGAAGAGCGTGCAGCAGAAATGCGTTCGGAGGCAAAAGCAAAAGCGCGCGAAACCCTGCGTCAGGCTGAGGCCGAAGCCAGGGAAAAGGGCGACGCATTAATTCTTGAGGCCAAGGAAGCTTCTGAAGCAGTTCTTCTGCAGGAGGAGGCATTGGCCGAAAAAGAAATGGAACGCGTCCTTCACGATGCGAGTCTCGCAGATGAGAAGATGGCTGCAAATGCCAGGACTCGTATCCCGAAGGCGGTTGAATTTATTTTGGAAAGGGTAGAAACGCAATGATTATTCCAATGAAAAAAGCAAAGCTCATTGCCCTGAAGGAAGATAAGGAAGCTCTTCTGCTTTCACTTCAGAGGTGCGGTGAGTTCATGGCTATTCCACCCGACGAAGAGACAGAACAAACCGCAAAAAATGAACAGATTGATTTAGACGTACAGCAGGCAGATGCCATGCTGCGGTTTATGCAGCGTTATCAGAAAAAGAAAAGCTTTTTCAGCGACCGCCCGGTATATGGTTACGATGAGTTTATTAAGCGTAACGAAAAGGGCGAGGCTCTGGTTCAGGAAACCTCAGCGATCTCAGATAAGCTTTCAGCAGCACATTCTGAAATTATGACGTTGAAATCCGAGTGCTCCCAGCTGGAGCCATGGCTTTCGATGGATGTTCCCATCGAAGAGCTGAGACCAACGCAGTACACCAATTTTCATATTGGCTATCTGCCGCCTCTCGTCCATGAAGAAATCGTTGCCGCTGTGGCGGAACACAATGCTGAAATTCAGCTTTTCGGAAAAACCGCTGAAGGACAGGCAGCTCTGATTGTCTCCTTTATGGAGGACGATGCCGCTCTTTCAGACAGTATCAAGGTTCTTGGCTTTGTGGAGGCTTCCCTCCCGAGAGTAACAGGAACCGCGTCTGAAATCAGCAAGAGCAATCAGGAAAAAATTGAGCTTCTGGAAAAGGATATTGAATCCTATGAAAAACAGATGGCTGAGCTGGCCGGGTCACAGCAGGAGCTTGAACTCCTGAGTGAACAGTATAAAGCCGAGCAGGAACGCCAGTCTGTAAAGTTCATGGAAACGGTTGAAACGGTTTGTGTGGAAGGCTGGGTAAGAAATGACCGGATGGAATCGGTTGAAAATGCCGTCAGCCAGGTAACAGACGTATATGATCTGGAATACAGTGACCCAGAGGAAGGCGAACAGCCCCCGACAGCACTGAAAAACAAAAAGTTCTGGAAGCCCTTTGAGTCAATTACAGATATGTACTCCCCACCAAAGCCGGGAACTATCGACCCTACACCAGTGTCCGCACCGTGGTTTTGGGTGATTTTCGGGATGATGATGGGGGACTTTGGCTACGGAGCGCTCATGGCCATTATCTTTGGACTCATGAAAAAGATCATGAAACCAAAGGGACAGTTTGGTATGCTGGTTACACTTTTGTTTTATTCCAGCATTACAACCATGATTTTTGGGATACTTTTCGGCAGTTATTTTGGCGAAACTTTTCATCCCATTCTCTTCTCGCCGCTGGATAACCCGGTAGCAATGCTGGTCTTTTCTCTGGTGATCGGGGTGCTCCATATCTTCTCAGGTATGGCCATCAAAATCACAGAGCAGGTCCGCGCCGGCCATGTGCTGGACGCGATCTTTGATCAGGTCAGCTGGATGCTGCTGATTGCTGGCGCAGGTTTGATCTTTCTAGAACAGACCAGAACCGTGGGAATGGTCCTCGCCATTGTGGGTGCGGTCATTATCCTCTTTACAGCAGGCCGTGAAAAGAAAAATATTGTGGGCAAGGCATTCGGCGGTATTATGGGCCTTTACGATGTCACCAGCTACCTGAGTGATATTTTGTCCTATGCCCGTATTCTTGCTTTAGGGCTGGCCACCGGCGTTATCGCCATGGTTATGAATATTCTGGCCGGAATGGTGCAGATCAATGTGCTTGGGTTTATCTTGTCCCTTGTGATCTACTTTATCGGCCATGTTTTCAATATCACAATGAGCCTCCTGTCCGCTTATGTACACGACAGCCGTCTCCAGTATATTGAATTCTTTAATAAGTTTTATGATGGCGGTGGTTATAACTTCGAACCACTGGCAATTCAGACAAAATCAATAGATGTCATTGACAATTCTAAAGAAGTTTAGGAGGAATGAAATCATGTCTTTAGGTTTAGCATTAGCTATTTTTGGTGCAGCAATCGCTGCCGGTTTAGCAGGTATTGGTTCTGCCAAGGGTGTTCAGATTAGTGGTGAAGCCGCAGCAGGCGTTGTTGCGGAACGTCCGGAAATGTTCGGTAAAATGCTCGTACTCCAGGCACTGCCAGGCACACAGGGGATCTATGGATTCCTGACAGCGGTTCTTATCATGGTTCAGATCGGTATTTTAGGGGGCACCCCTCTTGATTTAAGTTTATATCAGGGAATGTCTTTCCTGGCTGCCGGTTTCCCAATCGGCATCGTTGGCTTACTCTCCGGGATTGCCCAGGGGAAAGCCGCTGCAGCGTCTATTCATATGACCGCCAAGGATGAATCTGCTTTCGCAAAAGGGATCACCATTACCGCGATCGTAGAAACTTACGCGATCTTAGCCTTGCTCGTATCCATCCTGTTAATCTACAGCATCCAGTTATAAGAACTGCAAAACACGTGAAAGTGAGGTGACAGCGTGTGAGTGCCGATAAAATTATTGAAAAAATCCTGGAAAAGGCCAATGAAGATGTGGCTTTGATCGAACAGGAAACGGCAGAAAAGGTTCAGTCCTCTGTGGCCGCCATTGAGCGCCGTACAGAGCTGACATTGAACGCGCTAAAAAATAAAGAAAAGGCCGATGTGGAGGAAGTCCACCGCAGAAGCCAGCTGATGACCCGTTTGGATTCCAGAAAAAACATTCTGGCCGTCAAACGTAAGGTTATTGATGAAGTTTTTGACAAAGCAAGAACAGCTCTCGACACCCTTGACGAAAGCCGCTACGAAGCGCTCGTGACAAAGATTGTCGTGAATGGCTCTGAAACCGGAACCGAAAAACTGCAAGTCCCTGAAAAGGATATGAAGCGGTACAGGGACGGTCTGCTGAACAAGCTGAACGCCGCCCTTAAGGAAGCCGGAAAAATTGGAGAGCTGACCCTTGACGAAACTCCGGCATCTTTTAAATCCGGTGTTATGCTCATCGGCGAAATGAGCGATGTCAACGGCTCCTTCGATGTTCTCATCGATGACGCCCGCGAAAAATATGAGCGAGAGGTTGCAGAAATGCTTTTTGAAGTGGAGGTGTAGGCCATGTCTGAAACCAGTTATCCCTATGCAATAGGGCGTATCAAGGTGCAGGAAGCAGGCCTTATCGACCGGACACGCTGGAACCGCCTCTGGGAGGCCGATGAAACCGAAGCGCTCAAGCTCCTGGATGAAATCGGCTATGGCGCAGAAGCCAAGGACCACAGCCAGCTCGATAACCTGATTGACGCAGAGCTGACCAAGACCCGGAACCTCATCAATGAGATCACCCCGGATAAAACGGTAACGGATCTTCTGCTCATCCCAACAGATGTCCACAACATCAAAGCTATTTTAAAAGGACAGCTGCAGCGGGTCGAAGTCGAAAACCTTCTGCTTGAAGGCGGCGGCATTCCACTGGATATTCTTCAGAAAGCCCTGGAGCACGGTGATTACAGTCTTTTGCCGGAATGCTTCAGAGAGCCACTGAAGCGTCTTGAGGATATCACTGACCCAAGAGTCATCAGTGTGACCATTGATAACGCGGCTTATGCACAGATCTTAGAAACCTTATCACAGCAGAAGCATTCAAGTGAGCTGCTGAAAAAATATTACAAAGCAAAAATTGATTTTACCAATATTCTGACAGTGCTCAGAGCCAATGTTCTGGACTGGGGGACCTTCAAGGTAAAACCCCTGTTGATACCAGGCGGTGAAATCGAAGAAAAGGCACTGCTTGACGCAACGGATATTCCAAATGAACAGCTGGCAAAACAGCTGGGACACGGAGAACACAGTATTCTGATCAAGTCTGTTCTTGAACGCTATGCACAGGATGGAAATTTGTCAGAAGTCGAACAGAAATTTGAAGATGCGGCTTTCAACATGATTCACGAACGAAGGAGTGATTCCTTCAGCATCGGCCCCATCGCGAATTACCTGTTCCAACGTCAGGCTGAAGGAAAGGCCCTTCGGGTCATGTTTGCGGGTAAACGCTCCGGTATTAAAATACCGCTCGCGGAACTCGGCGTTATTTAGGAGGAAATCATGAGTGAACAAGCTAAATTAGCCGTTATCGGCGATCAGGATTCCATCATGGTCTTTCAGGCGCTCGGGGTTCGCACCGTTTATGCCAATGCAGCAAAGGATATCGAAAAAGCCATCCACGCGCTGGCCAAAGAAGAAACGGCTGTCATTTACATTACCGAACAGGCCGCTGCCCTGGTGCCGGAAGCCATCGAAAAGTATAAAACAGAGCCCTTTCCAGCTATCATCCCAATTCCAAACCGTTTTGGAACCAACGGATTAGGCATGAAGGGGATTCAGGATAACATTGAAAAAGCCATTGGCGCAGATATTTTATAAACTATAGAAAGGGGTGGATAGAACGATGATTCAGCCCAATGAACAATCAACCATGAAGCAAGTAGGGACAATTGTCAAGGTTGCCGGTCCGCTGATTGTAGCAACCGGACTAGCCGATGTTCAGATGTTTGACGTTGTCCGAGTCAGTGAAAAACGACTCATTGGTGAAGTAATTGAATTAAGAGGTGACAGAGCCTCTATCCAGGTATATGAAGAAACCGCCGGCCTAGGCCCAGGCGAACCCGTATATGTGACAGGTGAACCCCTGTCCGTTGATTTGGCCCCTGGCCTGATTGAAAGTATTTTTGACGGTATCCAGAGACCGCTGACCACCATTTACAACGAATCCGGAGACCGTATCAGCAGAGGGATTGATGTTCCCAAGCTTGACCGCGAAAAGAAATGGCCCTTTGTACCGGCCTGCCAGAAAGGCGATGTGCTAAAACCCGGCGATGTGATCGGTACTGTACAGGAAACACCGGCAGTGCTTCAGAAAATCATGATGCCGCCAAAACTGGAAGGAACCGTTGATTGGGTTTTCGACGGTGAAGCCAATATTGTCGAACCCATTGCCAGAATTAAGAAAAAGGACGGAGAGATCGTGGAAGTGCCCATGCTCAGAAGCTGGCCAGTGCGACGCGGCCGTCCCTATACAGAAAAAATCGCACCCGATGAACCCATGGTCACCGGCCAACGCGTCATTGACACGCTGTTCCCGATCGCCAAGGGCGGTATCGCCGCTATTCCAGGACCGTTCGGTTCCGGTAAAACCGTTGTACAGCATCAGCTGGCAAAATGGGCCGATGCCGACATCATTGTCTACATTGGCTGTGGCGAACGTGGTAATGAAATGACCGATGTTCTGATGGAATTCCCGGAACTGCATGACCCGCGTACCGGCCTGTCCCTGATGAAGCGTACCGTTCTTATCGCAAATACCTCAGATATGCCCGTAGCCGCCCGTGAAGCATCCATCTATACCGGTATCACAATCGCGGAATACTTCCGTGATATGGGCTATAAAGTGGCAATTATGGCCGACTCCACATCACGCTGGGCCGAGGCGCTGCGTGAAATGTCCGGCCGTCTTGAAGAAATGCCTGGTGAAGAAGGCTACCCGGCCTATCTTTCCTCCAGATTGGCAGAATTCTACGAACGTGCAGGCTTTGTCAAATGCCTTGGCTCAGAAGATCGTTATGGCGCTATTTCCGCCATAGGGGCCGTATCACCTCCGGGTGGTGACATCTCCGAACCCGTATCCCAGGCAACCCTGCGTATCGTTAAGGTATTCTGGAGCCTGAACGCCAACTTGGCGTACAAACGTCACTTCCCAGCCATTGACTGGCTGCAGAGCTACTCGCTGTACAGTGACAAAATGAATGTTTATTTTGACAAATCAGTTGAGACCGACTGGTCTGTTCATGTTCGCCAGACCATGCAGATCCTTCAGGAAGAAGCTGAGCTGGATGAAATTGTCCGTCTCGTCGGGGTAGACGCCCTGGGCTTTAAGGACCGCCTGACACTGGAGTGCGCTCAGTCGATCCGTGAGGATTACCTGCACCAGTCTGCTTTTGACGATATTGATACCTATTCTTCTCTTGAAAAACAATACGCCATGCTGAGTATGATTCTGGCCTGGTACGAAAAAGGCGTTGCCGCCCTTGAATTGAACGTACCTTTTGCTAAAATCATTACCATGGATATCCGAGAAAAAATTGCCCGTATGAAATACGTACCGGAAGACCAGAAGGAAGAACGCTTCCCGGCCATTGCCGCCGAAATGGAAGCAGAATTCTTAGCACTGATGGAAGGAAGTGGTGACGATGAATAAAGAGTACAAAACCATTAGTGAAGTCGTCGGCCCATTGATGCTGGTCGACCATGTAGAAGGTGTAAAATACGACGAGCTGGTCGAAATCGAGCAGGCCGACGGTGAAAAACGTCTTGGTAAAGTTCTCGAGGTCAATGGCGATAAAGCAATGGTACAGCTCTATGAAAGCTCCCAGGGCCTGCGAATCTCAAACTCCAAAGTACGTTTCCAGGGCCACGGCATCGAGCTCGGCGTGAGCAAGGATATGCTCGGCCGTGTATTTGACGGTATGGGACGCCCAACCGACGGCGGCCCGGAAATTATTCCGGAAAAGAAACTGGACATCAACGGTTCACCGATGAACCCAGTTGCCCGCGATTACCCTGCTGAATTTATTCAGACAGGCGTTTCTGCCATCGATGGTCTGAACACTCTGGTTCGTGGACAAAAACTGCCGGTATTCTCCGGCTCTGGTCTGCCGCACGCGCAGCTGGCGGCACAGATTGCCCGCCAGGCCCGCGTTCTCGACAACGACGAAGGTTTTGCCGTTGTCTTTGCCGCCATCGGGATCACCTTTGAAGAAGCAGACTTCTTCGTCAAGGATTTCCGCCGTACAGGCGCTATCGAACGTGCAGTGCTGTTTATGAACTACGCCAACGACCCGGCTGTCGAACGTATTTCCACACCACGTATGGCAATCACCTGTGCCGAGTATCTGGCCTATGAGCTGGATATGCAGGTGCTGGTCATCCTGACCGATATCACCAACTACGCCGAGGCACTGCGTGAAGTCTCCGCAGCCCGAAAGGAAGTCCCAGGCCGCCGTGGCTATCCTGGCTACCTGTATACCGACCTCGCGACCCTGTATGAACGTGCCGGCCGTATGCGAGGTAAAAAAGGCTCCATCACCCAGATTCCAATCCTCTCCATGCCTGAAGATGATAAAACTCACCCAATTCCCGACTTAACCGGGTACATCACCGAAGGCCAGATTATCTTATCCAGAGATCTGTACAGAAGAGGGATTGAGCCTCCGATCGATGTATTGCCATCGCTCAGCCGTCTTAAAGATAAGGGAATCGGGGAAGGCAAGACCCGTAAAGATCACGCTGATACCATGAACCAGCTGTTCTCAGCCTATGCCCGTGGGAAGGACGCCAAGGAACTGGCTGTTATCCTGGGGGACGCAGCGCTGTCTGATGTCGATAAAATCTACGCGCGCTTTGCAACAGAATTTGAGGAACGCTATGTATCCCAGGGCTTTGAGACCAACCGGACCATCGAAGAAACCCTGACCATTGGCTGGGAGCTTTTATCCATCCTGCCGCGTACAGAGCTCAAACGTATTAAGGACGAATATATTGATGAATACATTCCCTCTCCGCTAAGTGAAGACAATGATATCATAGACGAGGAGGAATAAGCCATGGCTATTCGTGTAAATCCTACCCGGATGGAGCTGACCCGTCTCAAGAAAAGGCTTAAAACAGCCACAAGAGGCCATAAGCTCTTAAAGGATAAACGGGACGAAATGGTAAGGCGTTTTATGGGATATATCCGCAGAAATAAAGAACTCCGGGAAGAAATTGAAGAGCAGCTGGGTGCTGCCATGGGACGTTTTGCCATTGCCGGCGCCAGAATGGGCGAGGCAGCGGTAACCGAGGCGCTTTTGTGTCCGGCCCGTGAAGCGACCATAGAGCTTGGAAAACAAAACATCATGAATGTCGATGTGCCGACCATCAAGTACACAGCCATTGAAGGCGGTACAGATCTGCCGTACGGCTTTGCCTTTACATCAGGCGAGCTGGACGGCGCGGTACTGGACATGGCAGCTCTTTTACCGCTGCTCATCGAGCTGGCAGAGGTTGAAAAAACCTGTAACATGCTGGCTGATGAAATCGAAAAGACAAGACGCCGTGTCAACGCACTGGAACACGTCATGATTCCGGAAATGCTGGAAACCATCAAGTACATTACCATGAAGCTGGAAGATAACGAGCGTGGAAACATTACCCGTTTGATGAAGGTTAAGGAAATGATGGTATCGGAAAATCAAAATTAATACGTTTCGTGATTAATTTCAACAAATACAAAGGCAGTCATTGCATAACGCTATGCAGTGACTGTTTTTTTCATTTTACAGACATGGTAAGCACAGCACAATTTTGCGCTGTGCCCTTTAAAAAACAAAAACATAAAATGTAAAATTAACACAATTCTGGTAGAAATCGCTTTACAAACAACAAATAATTAGTGTATAATAAACCCATAGTATAGTAATGATTACATTGATTTCAAATGGTTACCATGTCCTGAAACATCTACTCCATTTAAAAACTGAATCAGACCCTGTACAAGAAATTTTAAATGGAGGTAACTAGACACAATGGAAGATAAAACTTTAGTTTGTCAGGATTGTGGTGCTGAATTTGTATTCACTGTTGGTGAACAGGAATTTTACAAAGAAAAAGGCTTCGATAACGAACCTAAAAGATGTAAAGAATGCAGATCTAAAAGAAAACAGTCTACCAGAAGACCAAGAAATGAATTCTAGGACTGTCCCAAATGGAATTTAAAGATCCCTCCGGGGATCTTTTTTAATGAAAAATATCGTTAAGGATGACATACTGTTTATGGACAAACACTACGTGTATATATTAAAATGTAAAGATAACAGCTTGTATACGGGTTGGACAACCGACATCGAAAAGCGCCTGAAAGCCCACAACAGCGGCAAAGGTGCCAAGTATACTAAAAGCCGTAAACCGGTTGAGCTGGTATACAAAGAGGAATTTGACAATAAAAGCGACGCGCTGCGGCGTGAAGCCGCGATCAAAAGCCTCACCCGTAAACAAAAACTGGCGCTCATTAATAAACATTAGAGAGGTACGTAGAATGGATAATGTAGTAAATGATCTGACCGTGCATCAGACTCTGGCAAACGGCAACGCCATTCTGATTTTTTATGATATTTTTGTCCTCTGTCTTTTTCTGTTTGAGGTGTTTTTATATATCAACAGAGAGCACTACAAAGCTCTTCTGCGCAAGAATATGGAAGCCGGGACACGGATCCGTCCAGTGCGCCGCTATCTCTTAAAATTAACCCGCTATTACGACCGTCACGGGCTTCTGACCGTAAACGCCCTGCTTTTAATCATCTCGGTTATTGCTATCTCCATGAGCCATATGGTCACTGTGCGCGAGATTCTGGGTTTGGTGGCTACTTTCATCGTCTTCATTGTAATCATGTATTTTGTGCAAAAACTTTTTGTAGGGCTTGATCAATTTGAGGATGACATGGTCAGCCGTTATGTCGATGTTATTTTTTATCTGCTATTGGGCCATTCCTTTGTTTATTTTGCCAGCTTTGTATCTCGGCCAAGTCTTCTTCTGACCTTTATCGGACTCCTTTTTGCCCTGTTTTTATGCTTTTCTGTCATGATCCGCGCCATTATCAATCCCAACATTTTAATGAAGCCCACCAATGAACGGCGAAGAAACCGCGAGGCTTTTGGTATCATAAAGGGTATGGGCGCGTTGATGGGATGTGAACTGGGAATCCTGTATTTAATGATCTACAGCTGTTGGAAAACCAACCCCTTTTTCTTTCAGCACGCCACAGAACGGCCTCTAGACTATCTGGACCTGCTCTATTATCTGTTTGTATCCTTTTCTACCATCGGATATGGCGATATTTATCCGGTTCGCGTGGAAGGCATGTTTTACAGCCAGTTTACCGCCATTGTTATTTCAGTTACCAGCATTTTCAGCACAGCCTGCTTTGTCGGCGCTATTATCTCCGGCGCTTACAGCATCGGCCAGCAAAACCGGGAAAAGCAGGCGAGGGAAGAAGATACAAAGGAAAAATTAATTGACCAAACCATTAAAAAAGAGGAAGAATCGTGACAAAACATAAATTTTTAGGCCTACTGCTGACTGCAGTCTTTCTTGCATTCTCGGTGTTCGGATGCTCCGCGCTTAAGGATGACCCCGGGCTTTCCGTCGATGCGGAGGGAACGCTGCGGGTTCACTATATTGATGTAGGGCAGGGCGACTGTACCCTGATCCAGACGCCAGACAATAAAAATATTCTGATTGATACGGGCAATCCAGAGAATTATGATACCATCAACATTTACCTGAAGGCTCAAAAAGTCGAAAAGCTTGACGTTATGCTCATCACCCATCCACACAGTGACCACATGGGGGCTGCTGAAAAAATTCTAAAAAACTACACTGTCGGAAGCGTCTATCTACCAAAGGTTGCACACAATACGATGCTGTTTGAAAACTTTATGAAAGCTATGAGTGAAAAAGGCTTAAAAGCCACTGCCGCCTATGCCGGCGTCAGTATCCCGGCAGGCGATACTGTTTCTATTGATCTTTTTTCTCCAATTGAAGGGAAAAGCTATGCAGAGCTCAATGATTATTCGCCCATCGCCAGAGTAGCCTATGGCGAGACATCGTTTTTATTTACCGGTGACGGGGAAAATGAAGATGAGCAGGATGCCATCGCTCAGGCAGGGTTAAAGCTTAAAAGCGATGTTCTCAAGGTCGGCCATCATGGAAGCGATACCTCTACAGGGGAACTTTTTCTTTCCCTTGTTAATCCGCAGTACGCGGTGATCAGTGTTGGACGGGATAACACCTACGGCCACCCGAGCGAAAACACTTTAAACAAACTGAAGGGAAAAACCATTTTCCAAACGGATAGAGAGGGCAATGTGGTGGCCATCAGCGACGGCCATGGGATCAGCTTCATCACACAAAACAGCGGCAAAATGGAAAACCCGGCACCTGCTGATGAATCCCCGGCCATCTCGGTAAAACCTATCGTCTATATTGGAAACACAAAAACAAAGAAATTTCATCTTACAAGCTGCAGCGGGCTGCCAAAAGCAGATAATCAGACCACTTTTGAAACCCGTGATGATGCTGTGGGGCAGGGCTATACGCCCTGTGGAATCTGCAAGCCATGAGGCATTGAATACGAAGAAAGGAATCGATCATATGGGAATTTTTAAAAAACTATTTGGCGGCAAGGCCTCTTACAAGCCTGGAAAACTGGATTTAAGCCGTCCTATGCCGCTCGGCGAAATTTTTCCGGATGTCAATCTCGCACACAGCGTGTTAAATGAGCTTAATAAACGTGCAGGAAAAAAGTTATCAAACATTAACGAGACTGTGACCATTGATGATTTAAAGGAAGTCCGCAGTCTGAAGGCGTCAGGCATGGAGATTCGTTCATTGGAGGGCATGGAATATTTATTCAAGCTACAGGAAGCAGATCTGAGCCATAACCTTATTCAGGAAATTCCCTTTAACCTTGAGGATATCAATCGTCTGAATAACAAATATAAAGGCGGCTTCATCCTAAGCCTCTACTCCTTTGTACTTGATCTGAGCGATAACCGCTTCGCCGCAGTGCCTGACCTGGTTGTCCAGTACCGGGCCAAGGAAAGAAACCTGTTCATTGACCTGAGCGATAACCCGGTAATTGATCCTGAGGTCAAAAATCCTTCCGCCGAAGGCTGTGCCGAAGTCATTAAAAAGCATCACTCAGAATTGTCTTTTAAAGATTTTTCATGGCTGCTGTACTATATTAATGCCTACTATCTTGTAAAAACCCAGAAAGGACTCTCGGGTTATGTCGAAACGACTCCTGGAGATTTCACTACAGAGCCTCTTGCTTTTATCAAGAAATCGGAACAGATGCTGGAAAACACCATTTATCCGGAAGGCTTTAATGACCAGCACAATTTTGCGCTGGTCAATGACCGCGGAAGAGCCGCTGTCTCAGTAAAAAAGGCCGAACAGGATGCCATCAAAAAAATGATTGATTTTAAGCTAAAGGACGGACTTCTGCCGACAGGAGCTGACGAACCCTTTAACGCAGCTGCTGACGGCGAAGCCGTCAATGAAACGGCTGTTTTAAATTACTATAACGAAAACACCGATAAACTCTGTCCTGAACTGTTTTCTGATGAGATTTTATCTGACAGCCTCTCCGCAGATAAAAAACGTGTTCTTGAACAGAAAAAGCTTTTAAAGGAAGCAACCGATTGTCTGGATACAGCCATTCATAACACGAAGAACCCCGAGGTTTCAGAAAAGCTTAAAACCATCAAAAACCTTACCGAAAAAATCATGGGCCATATGGAGGAAAATCCAAAGGAGTATCATTTTTCTTTTGAGATCAACTATCTTCCTATGACACTGGACATTATAAGGTCTTATAATAATCTCAACCAGACTGAGGAAGAGACAGCTGAAAACAGACATGCAAGGGAAAAGATTGAGGCCAGCCTTGACACGATCATCGAGTCTTTCAACAACTATATCAGCCAGTTTGAACAAAACGCCACCATTGATCTCCATTCTGATATTGATTCGCTTTTATCCCTGTTCGAAAGCCATGGCTTAACCGATAAAAAGTAAAAAAAGAGAAGCCCCTGCAGCTTGAAAGGCCTGCAAGTGCTTCTCTTTTTTTATCCGTTTTTACTGTAAATTGTCTTTGAGCCGGTATCCAGCGTCCTTAAGGGCGTTTTCAATTTGGTGGATATGGTCATAATTTCGTGTTTCAAGCTCGATCCTGAGGTAGCAGCCGTTCACATCTGCGTTCTCGCTGGCACGTTCATGGTGGATGGATACCACGTTGCCGCCCATGTCGGCGATGATAGCAGATACGCCCTTCAGCTGTCCGGGCTTATCGACCAGCTCAATATTTAATGAACAGGTACGGCCTGATTTCAGGAGACCGCGTTTGATAACCCGTGAAAGGATCGTGACATCAATATTGCCGCCTGACAACAAACAGACCACCTTTTTGCCCTTGATGGGAAACTTGTTGAACAGAGCGGCCGCGACAGATACAGCCCCGGCGCCTTCAGTAATCAGCTTCTGCTGTTCAATGAGGGTAAGAATTGCAGTTGATATCTCATCGTCTGTGACCGTTGCTATTTCATCCACATATTGCCCGCAGATCTCAAAGGTATGCTTGCCCGGTTCCTTTACCGCTATGCCATCGGCAATGGTCGATACCTCATCCAGGCGCTCGATCTGTTTATCGACGATGGAGTTGAGCATGCTTGGAGCGCCGCTGGCCTGCACGCCATAGACCTTTATATTCGGATTTAAAGATTTGATAGCAAAGGCAATGCCCGAGATCAACCCGCCGCCGCCAATGGGAACAATCACCGCATCCATATCCGGAAGCTGATCCAGTAACTCAAGGCCAATGGTTCCCTGACCGGCGATGACATTCTCATCGTCAAAGGGATGAATAAAAGTATAGCCCATTTCCTGCTGGAGCTCCAGAGCTTTCTGATACGCATCGTCGTAGACACCCTCAACAAGACAGACATCGGCGCCATAATGCTTTGTGGCCTCAACTTTTGAAATCGGGGCGCCGTCTGGCAGGCATATCAGGGATTTAATACCATTTTTAGTCGCGGCCAGGGCCACACCCTGGGCATGGTTTCCGGCCGAGCAGGCAATAACGCCTTTTTCCTTTTCCGCATCGGTCAGCTGGGAAATTTTATAGTAAGCGCCCCGCACCTTAAAAGAGCCGGTCACCTGGAGATTTTCGGTTTTTAAATAAATTTTTCCATCCGATTTGATCCCCGGGGCGTATATCAAATCTGTTGGTCGAATCACTTTTTTTAACGTATAGGAAGCATGATAGATTTTATCGAGTGTCAGCATGGTTTTCCTTTCTTTCAATCATTCTTTTTTAAGCTGCTAACTGCTAATATACCTCTTGTAAATTTTTTTGTCAAGAAGTTTGGAAATATGATTGGACTTATCCGCTGCCTTATATTATAATTTTATAGTTGAAGCCAAACTGGATACCTGTGGTTCGGAAGGCTGAAACAATACTTCTGTCTTAGGACAGGGGTTAAAAACAGGAGGAATCATCATGACTGGGATTGTGGACCGGATTGAAGGTACAGTAGCCGTGATTGAGCGGGAGGACGGTGTTTTTATAAGCGAACCGGTCTCAAGCTATGGAGGAGCGCCCATTAAAGAAGGATATAAAGTCGACCTGGAGCGTCATGAAGTTTTAGTATCTGATTTTAACAAAGATGATTTGTCTGACATTAACCAATATTTTAACGATTAGTTTAACGGAGGAACAAGTATGAAGTTTTATTTGGCGTTATGGTACGCTAAAGCCATTAACGGCCTCATCAATCTTGTCAGCAAGGGGAGAGGTTCTAACCTTTCTGGAGAGAAGGCCTTAAAGGTAGACCCGAGAATGGTCGAGCATTTCAAGGGGATCGACTATTCCAAGGTTGTTTTTATTACAGGAACCAATGGTAAATCAAGCACCACCAACCTGGTGGCTCATATTTTACGGGAAAACGGAAAAACCGTTGTATCAAACCTGGAGGGCGCAAACCTGCTGCCCGGCATCGCCACCATTCTGGCAAAAGAATCGACAATGACCGGAAAACTCAAGGCGGACTATTTTGTCTTTGAAACAGACGAGCGTTATTTACCCCTTATTTATGACCAGCTGCCAGCTGAAAACATGTTAATCACCAATCTGCAGAAGGATCAGGTTCAGCGCAACGGCGACCCGGATTTTATCTATCGCAAGCTCACCTCTTTTATGAATCCAAAAATGCATTTATATTTAAATAATGAAGAGCCTCGAACAAAATCCTTTGAACGCTTTACCGACCATGTCACTTATTATGGCGTGGAAAAGCATTCTGAATCCTTTGAAAAAGACGAAACCTATCCGACCTGCGCCTGTCCAAAATGCTACCATAAGGTTGATTTTGACTATTATACCATCGACAGCGTCGGTCCGTTTACCTGTACAAACTGCGGGTATTCCAGTGAAGCGGCACCCCATTATGCCGTGAAGGATGTTGATTTTGAAAATAAGACTTTCACCGTTGAGGATGAAAGCTTTAATATGCCCTATGACCTGCCGTTTATGCTGTACAACTACAGCGGTGCTCTGGCGCTTTGCGAACGCTTTGCCGGCGTCTCTGTCAAGGACGCGGTCCCTGCCTTTAATTCTTTTAAAAACATTGGCGGCCGTTTTGAGGTGCTTCACTACAAGGATAAAACCATTAAATATATGCGAATCAAGCAGGAAAACCCGGATACACTCCAGAGCGCTTTAAACATCATGGCTTCAGACCAGGAAGAAAAAATGGTCTGTTTTGGCTTCTATGCGGTTTCGGATTTTATCCCATTCTATACCAACACCTTTTACAGCTTTGACTGTGACTTCAAGCCACTTGCGGAATCGAATGTTGAAAAATATTTTTGTTTCTCTCAAAATGTCTGCTATGATACCGCCAACCGGTTGATTTACGAAGGCGTTGAATCGTCAAAAATCGCCATCAAGGATACCGATGATATCAAAACGATTTTTGAAGAAATTGAAAAAGCAGATACTTCAAATATTTATCTGATTACATGGCTTGAAACCTTTAATAAAATGAAAAAATACATCGAGGAGGGCAATTAAATGAATGAAAAAACATTAAAGATCGGGTGGATGTTTCCCGATTCCCTGTACCTCCACGGTGACCGCGGAAATGTTCTGGCTTTAAAGCGTATGGGCGAAGCCGCAGGGTTTGAGGTGGAAATCGAAAAAATTGATTTTGACACTGAAGATTTCACACCAATGGATTATGATTTCTTATTCTGTTCACCGGGAGAGATCGCTTCTTTTTCTTCCATCATTGATTATCTGGAGCCTTATGACCTTTCACTCCGCGGCTTCATTCAGGCTGGCCGTCCCATGCTTGTCACTGGAACCAGCATTGCTCTCTGGGGCAATGAAATCAGGAGAGATGACGGCAGTGTCGTCAAAGGCCTGGGCATTATTGATGTGGAAACCACTGAAAACAAAGCCGTCTACGGTGATGATCTTTATTTCAGCTGTAACCTGAATGGCTCACAAATGGAAATCATCGGGAACCAGATCCAGATGGCTGATTTCAGACTGACCGGCGACGACGAGCCCTTTGGAAAGCTGAACTATGGATACGGTAATAACGGCAAAGACACCAATGAGGGCGTCCAGATCAAAAACGCGGTCTTTACAAATACCCTTGGTCCGGTGCTTGTCTGTAATCCCTGGATGACCGAAGCCTTTGTCCGCATCATTGCAGATAATCAGGAAACAGACCTGGAAAACTTCTCTGTCAATATGACGCTTGAAGAAAAATCCTTTGAGACTAAAAAACAGTTTATTTTGAAAAAGACAACACATCTGACAAATTGTAAAAGATAAATGAAAAATAAAAAAGTAATTGTGGGATTCAGCGGCGGTGCAGACAGTGCTGCCGCTGTTCTGATTTTAAAAAACAAAGGTTATGAGGTACTGGGCGTAACCTTTGATTTTTTTGGAAATGAACACCTTCTCGAAAAAGCCAGTGTCCTTGCAAAACAAATCGGCATCCAGCATGAATGCATCAACAGGCAGCGTGAGTTCAGGGAAAAGGTCATAAAACCATTTATAAGCGAATATCTCAGAGGTCATACGCCCAACCCCTGTGTCCGCTGTGACGCAGGGATGAAATTCAAAGGGCTGATGGCGTACGCCAATGAAAAAGAGGCTGAATTTATCGCGACTGGCCACTACTTAAGGCTTGAAAAACGTCATGGACAGGTTCAGATTAAGACCAGTGAGGATAGCAGAAAAGACCAGAGCTATTATCTCTATACCCTTGATCAGGAATATCTGAGCCGTCTTATTTTTCCTCTGAGTGCTTTTCAGTCAAAAGATGCGGTGCGGGCTTTTTTGGAGAAGGAGGGGATAGCGATTCCAAAATCTGAAGAAAGCCAGGGAATCTGCTTTATCCCGGACGGAAATTACGCCCGTTTCATAAAAAAAGAAATACCGTTAATGCCCGAAGGACGTTTTCGGGATCGTTTTGGTAAAATTCTCGGCAGCCATAACGGTTTTTATTATTATACGGTTGGGCAAAAGCGCGGCGTTCCGGTGATTTCCGGAAAAAAATATGTTGTTACTGCTCTGCGTCCAGAATTTAATGAGGTTATTCTCGGTGAGGAATCCGATCTTTATCAGAAGAAAATCTTTTTAAAAGAACTTCACTTTATTGACGGCAGCTTATATTCAGGAGAAATACAATTTAAAGTATGCCGCTGGGGTTACCTTTATCCGGGAAGGCTCCACCTGTCCGGTGACCGCAGAGGCTATCTGGAGTGTGAAAAAGCTGTTCGAGCGCCTATGCCCGGGCAGTCTGCAGTCTTTTATGACGGGGACAGGCTTTTAGGCGGCGGAATCATCGAGTATAAGTAAAACATGATATAATCCTTTAAATGAATTGATTTATTTTTGTTTTAAAGCTATAATAGAATTTGATTTTATTTGATTTATGGAATAGAGGTTAAAAAATGGGAAAATTTTTTGGTACTGATGGTGTTCGTGGTGTCTTTGGTGAGGAGTTAACCACAGAATTAGCCTATCAGCTTGGACGTTATGGCGCTTATATATTATCAGAAGGCAGCCATAATCCTAAAATTGTTATTGGGAAGGATACCCGTATTTCGGGCGATCCTCTTGAAAAAGCTCTGACAGACGGTATTATCTCGGTAGGGGGTAAAGTTGTACTGGCAGGCGTTATACCAACACCCGCTGTCGCGGTCATTGCCCGCGAGATCAAGGCAGATGCCGGGATTGTCATCTCCGCATCGCACAACCCTTATCAGTTTAATGGGATTAAATTTTTTAATGGCGCAGGTTACAAGCTCTCTGATGACGTAGAAAATCAGATTGAAAAATGTATCATTGACCAGCTTACAATCAATGACCGGACCGATGGTTCAGTCGAAACCCTTGAGCAGCCTGAAAAAATCTATGTGGAGCACATCACAAAAGGATTCGCCTGCGATTTTTCCGGTATCCGTATGGTGCTGGACTGTGCCAATGGCGCTTCCTACCGCATTGCGCCGAAGTTTTTCATGGAAGCCGGAGCCGATGTGGTTGTGATCGGTCATGAACCAAACGGCAAAAACATCAATGACGGATACGGTTCTACCTGTCTTGACAAGCTGAGCGATCATGTCCTCTCAGAAAAAGCCGACATCGGGATTGCCTTTGACGGTGACGCAGACCGCTGTCTGGCAGTTGACAATGAAGGCCGCATCATCGACGGCGATAAGATCCTTCATCTGGTCGGCGCAAAGCTGAAACAGGAGGGCCGGCTGAAAAAGGATACAGTCGTGGTGACCGTTATGAGTAATATCGGCCTCGATATCGCTTTGAAAGACTGCGGCTGCAAAAGTGTTAAGACAAATGTCGGCGACCGCTATGTTCTGGAAGAAATGCTGAAAGAAGGGTATAATCTCGGCGGGGAACAATCTGGCCATGTTATCTTGCTGGATCATAATACCACCGGCGACGGTCTTTTAACCGCAGTATCTCTTTTAACGATCTTAAAGGAAGAAACCCGCACCTCAGCTGAGCTTTCGTCCTTAATGACCTCCTATCCACAGGTGCTTGTGAATGCAAAAGTGACCAATCAGACTAAAAATGACTACCTGACAGATGAAATTATCCAGAAGCGAATCACAGAGGTTGAAAAGCATTTTGACGGCCAGGGGCGTGTATTAATCCGCCCATCAGGCACGGAGCCTCTGGTGCGTGTCATGATTGAAGGCAAAGACCAGTCTGAACTTAACCGCATTGCCACAGATCTGGCTAAACTCATTGAGGAGCGCCTGGCTTAAGAAGGTTGTAAAATTTTTTAAAATATGCTATAGTATCCATAGAAAATGATGGCTTGCGCTGTCTGTAAAGCAAGCTGTTTTGCACATATTAACCGTTTTTAAAACGGAGAGGTTCGTAACCATCCCTCTATAAAAAACTAAGGAAAGAGCGTTATAAAGGGCGTACGGTTACACGTGCGCCCTTTTTGCGTTTATCCGCTGGTTGAACTTAACCGAGGAGAAAAATATCATGACAAGAAGAAAAGTAATTATTGACTGCGATCCGGGAATTGACGATGCTCTGGCCATTATGCTGGCATGCCGTTCTCCGGAATTGGAAATTTTAGGCCTTACTATTGTATCCGGTAATATCAACGGTTATCAGTGCGCTGAAAATGCGCTCCATATTTTAAAGGTGATGGACCGTCTGGATATTCCAGTTTATCTTGGTGCGACGCGCCCTCTTCTGAGAGATATGGTTGTTGCAGAGGAAACACACGGCGAGGATGGCCTTGGCGGTGTTAAATTTGAAAAAATTGAAGATGTCCGTTATCGTGAGGGGGCTGTCGATTTTATTCTGAATACTCTAAAGACAGAAGATAATGTCTCTGTTCTGGCCGTTGGCCCTTTAACCAATATCGCGCTGGCCTTACAGACCGATAAATCTGCATTAAGTCGGATGGATGAGCTTGTTTTAATGGGCGGGGCTTTTAAAAGCCATGGAAACTGCTCACCGGTGGCTGAGTTTAATTTCTGGGCAGATCCTGATGCTGCTGAAATGGTCCTGAACCAACTGGACCGGCCCATTACGATGGTTGGGCTGGATGTCACCCGGGAAGTCGTTCTGACACCAAATTATATTGAGCTGCTACGCCAGTTTAATGATCCAGTGGCAGATTTTATCGTCGATATCACCCGTTTTTATTTGGATTTTCACTGGGAACAGGAGCGCACTCTCGGCTGCGTCATCAATGACCCTCTGGCCATCGCTTACTTTATTGATCCCTCCGTCTGTTCAGGGAAGGCCTATTATGTAGATGTTGTCACCGAAGGCAAGGCGATCGGGATGAGCATGGTAGACGTAGGTGGTATTTACAAAAAAGACCCGAACTGCCTTGTCCTTACCCAGGTACATGCCAAAGACTTTATGGAAATGTTTATGACACGCCTTTTTCCTGAGCATAAAACGGATATAATATCCGTTTTATCCAATGAGAAATACGGCTACGAGTAGGCGGTGGCTATTGTGAAGAAGCTTACAACCAATATGCTTGTTTTTATGGCCATGGCTGTTGGATTAAATTTTGTAGGATGCTTTGTCGCGCTCGTACTTAAGCTTCCAGTATATCTGGATTCTATGGGTACGTTGCTTTCCGCAGTGCTTATGGGACCGGCAGCAGGAGCAGTCGTCGGCGGCCTGACCGCATTGATTAACAGCGCAACTATTGATCCGATTTCTCTTTACTTTTTACCAGTACAGATAGTGGCCGGTGTATCAACAGGGCTGCTGTTTAAAAGCGGCCGTTTTGAAGGCTTAAAATCCGTGTTGGGAATTGTGCTTGTAACCTTGTTTGTCTCAGTCATGTCCTCTGTTATCGTCGCCTTTGTGTTTAACGGCGTTACCTCATCAGGCTCCAGCTTTATTGTAGCTGTTCTGAAGAACTCCGGCGTCAACATTATCACCTCAGTTTTTTCAACTCAGATTATTACGGATCTGCTGGATAAGGCAATCTGCTTTTCGGTGGTCTTTGGCATTATTAAAGTTATGCCAGTACCCTTAAAAAATAAATTAGTAAAGCATTATTAAAAAAAAGAAGGCTCAGGCCTTTCTTTTTTGTCAATTTTTTCCCTGTATTCCTGTTTTTGCTTCATTGACAATACGGTTGGTCAGCGGTAGACTTTATGTTACATGGTAAAATGCTTATATAAAGGAGGACGTGCATAAAAATGAAAGACATCTTGAATAATTTAATAAGCGAAATGATTGTATATGAAAAAGGAAATCCCCGCCGTGTTCAACACTTTTTAAAGGTTCATGCCTTTGCCAAAATCATTGCGGAACAGGAGGGCTTAGATGAAAGAACGCAAGATACCCTTGAAATCGCAGCTGTTTTGCATGATATCGGTATAAAGCCAAGTGTGAAAAAATATGGCTCCAGTGCCGGAAATTACCAGGAAATCGAGGGACCTCCTGTGGCTCGTCTTTTTTTAAAAAAATATAACGTATCCGATGAAATCATGGAACGCGTCAGCTTTTTGATCGCTAACCATCATACTTACGGCAGTATTCAAGCAGTTGATTACCAGGTGCTCATCGAAGCGGACTTTCTGGTCAATATTTACGAGGACAGCATGAAACCTTCTCAAATCGAAAGCATACGTGACCGTCTCTTTAAAACAAGAACAGGGATCCACCTTTTGGAAACCATGTTTCTCTCACAGGAGAATTAAATTGGCAGATAAATAAAATAGGGAATCGTCGTAATAACAAGTAAAATTAACAATACAAGGAGGATAAGACTGAAATCAGTTTTATCTTCTTTTTTGTTCCCAAGCAACTTATAACAGCTCTTGAAATTGACTTTTTGAACATTGTTCAGTATAATAAAATTGAACAACGTTCAGGGAGGCGACAATGGATAGTAAAGAAGCTATTATTGAGGCGACAATTACTCTTATCAGTGAGAAGGGCGAAAGTTTGAATGAAATAACTGTACGAGAAATCTGTAAAAAAGCAAATGTTGGGTTAGGGCTTGTCAATTACCATTTTGGAAACAAGGATAAGTTAATAGAATTATGTGTGGAGCGTATGATCAGTGGTATCGTTGACCACTTTCATTCGATTCAGGAAAAGACAGACCGGCTTGCTCCTTTTGAAAAACTGGATTATCTTGGCAATATGACACTGACTTTCTTATTTGATCATTATGCCATATCAAAAATTTCCATTCTTTCTGATTTGAGCTCGCCCGAAAAAAACGATAATACGCACAGAACTTACAAAGCCTATCTACCACTTGTTTCTGCCTGCCGTCCAGATTGGGACAAGACAGTTGTAAAACGTAAAACATACTGTCTGATTGCAGCGATGCAGCAGGCGTTTTTAAGATGTGAAGTGATTTTACAAACCCAGGGAATTGACCTGTCCGTACAAGAAACACGCAGCGCATTCCATACACAGATATTACACGATATTTTGGAGATATAACCCATGAAAATTACAGTTATAAACGGAACCGAAAAGCACGGCGTTACTTATCGTCTGAAAGAAATGTTTTTAGCTCCTTTTAAAGAGCATGCTGAGATCATGGAATACTATCTACCAAGAGACTGTCCTCATTTCTGCAATGGCTGTACAAATTGCTGCCTGAAAGGAGAACAAACCTGTAAAGACGCAGAGTATGTACAATCCATTGAAAACTCGCTTTTAAAAGCTGATCTAATCGTAATGACTTCACCAGCCTATGTCTTTCACACAACAGGTGCCATGAAAGCACTGCTTGACCACTTTGCCTATCGCTGGATGCCGCATCGGCCTGCTCCTGAAATGTTTGGAAAGCGGGCTGTCATCATCGTTCAATGCCTTGGAGCCGGGGCAAAATCTGCGGTAAAGGATATAAAACACAGCCTTTCCTGGTGGGGAATATCAAAAATCAGCGTCTTTACAGGCGCGTTGATGGGTGATATCATCTGGGATCGGCTTACCGAAAAAAAGCGGACTAAGTTTCATAAAAAGATGAAAAAGCTATCCGGAAAATTTCTCCGCATCAATTATACGAAACCTGCTCAGACAAATCTAATCACAAAGATGAAATTCTATTTTTGCCGTATGATTCAAAAATCACTGCGCAGAAATGATCCAGAATACTACGATGGTAAATACTGGTCCGAACATGGCTGGCTTGAGAAGGTAAGACCTTGGAAAAATTAAAACATAAATAGGCGCGTTTTATTTTAAAAGAAGCACGGCGCAAAATTGTGCCGTGCTTCTCAAAGTAACTTAATTCTTCATAAAGCCGTTTTTAAATGGAATTGGACGATAAAATTAAAAAATCTTGATATTTGTTATTTTTTTTGCTATAATTGCGTATAACCTACGTTATACGCAATTATAGCGATTGAAAGGAATATATAAAATGGACCTCAAACATAATCCCCTTCTCGATGAACTCGACGATTATCTGCTCTCCATTCGAGGGTTTTCACCAAACACATTAATTTCATACCGAAATGATCTGATGCAGTTTTTCCGCTTTTTAAAGGTACGGTTTCAGATGGTTGATCCTGAGGCCGAATTCGACACCATTTCCATAGATGATGTGGATCTGAGAGTCATTAAACAGGTAACGCTTCCGGATATTTACGCTTTTCTGAGCTACGCTACCTCCAAACGCAGCAACATTGATTCAACCCGAAAAAGAAAAACCGCAGCCATCAAAAACTTATACCACTATCTGACAACAGTCATTGACACTAAAATGGACGATCCGACACAGCGTCTTGAAATACCAAAGGTTAAGTCACGAGACCCAGTCTATCTTACCCTCGATGAAGCTTTAAGCCTTTTAAATGCTGTTGACGGTGAATTTTATGAGCGCGATCTGTCGATCATCACTTTGTTTTTAAATTGCGGAATTCGCCTTTCCGAATTAACTAACCTTAAAATTGAGGATATCCAGGAAGAAACAATCCATATTGTAGGTAAAGGTAATAAAGAGCGGAATATAAGGCTTAACGATGCCTGTGTCGAAACACTGGAGGCTTATATGGCTGTGCGGCCTGAAGATACAGAGGTGCCCTACGTATTTTTAAGCAAACGAAAGACCCCTCTTTCCAACCGTACAGTGCAGTCGATGGTAAAAAAATATGTTTTAAAGGCTGGCCTGAATGCGGATAAGATCTCTGTTCATAAGCTCCGTCACACTGCCGCCACGCTGATGCATAAATATGGACAGGTAGACATTCGTACGCTCCAGAAAGTCCTGGGCCATGAGAGTATTTCCACTACAGAAATTTACACACACATCGAGGTAGATGATGTTCGGGAGGCGATCTACCAGAATCCCCTCGCCAAACGAAACCCCGGACACAAAAAATAAACAAACATGGCTTCATTTTTCGAGAACAAATGTTTACTTTTTTTTTCTTTTATGTTATAATAAACCCAACAAACCTGGGGGTATCAAAAATGTACGAAGATTTAACCGAAAAACAAAAACAAATATTAGAATTTATAAAAAAACAGACCAGAGAATGTGGGTATCCGCCTTCTGTCCGTGAAATATGTGAGGCTGTAGGTTTTAAATCCACGTCATCGGTGCACTCTCACCTTAAAACACTTGAGCAGCATTCTTATATTCGACGAACATCACTCAAAACGCGTGCCATTGATGTTATTAACAAGGATAACGAGGACGGTCTTGAAAACTTCCAGACTGACCGGGAGATGGTCACACTTCCTCTGCTTGGTAAAATCACTGCAGGTGACCCGATCCTGGCAACTGAGGATGTCATGGATCAGATTCCTCTTCCCCTTAGCTTTGTCGGCACCGGCGAACATTTTCTGTTGAGAGTTAAAGGCACCAGTATGATCAATGCAGGAATCTTGGACGGAGACGACATTATCGTCAAAAAACAGAACACCGCCAACGATGGAGATATTGTCGTTGCCTTTTTACTCGAAAATGAAGAGGCAACCGTTAAGACTTTCTACCGTGATCAGGATATCGTTATCCTGAAGCCTCAAAACCCAAATTTTGAGCCGAGAGAACTTAAAGATACCGAGGTTCAGATTCTGGGCCGTGTAACCGGGCTTCTACGCAAAATGTAAAACCATAAAAAGAAACCTCCAGTTTTTGGCTGGAGGTTTTAATTTTACAATTCCGGACGATTCGAAGAGCCTTCTGGTTCCATATCCGTCTGAAGTGTATCCTGATCAATCTCTTCAGGATTTTTTTTGTTTGCCTTTACCAGTTCAATCTGGCTTTCAAACAGCTGGTTTTGGAGATCAAGAATCGCCTTACGGTTAGATTCACTTTCGATTTTAGCTTGTTTCAGATGTTCACGGTATTGATTGAGCAGCTCATTCTTTTCCTCAATTTCTTTTTGAAGCTGTTCTTTTTCCTCGACAAGCTGAAGCTTACTCTCTTTAAGTTCATTGATTTCTTCGCCAGCAGTCTTTAACTCTTCCTTTACCAGATTAATATTATTGGCTTCTTCCTCCTGCTTACGCTCAGCAATGATCACATCCTTTTTAGCTTCAAATAAAAGCTCAGTGATGTTCATACAGCCAAGAATTGCAATGCGGATGTGGTTTGTGAAAGGATTGCGTTCCTTAACCTTTGTCAGTTCATCGTTGACAAAGGTTGCGATTTCGCGGATGTAATCTTCACTTTCCCCAGCTTTTACAGAAAAATCATTCTCTAAGATGCGAAGTTCGACAACTTTTTTTTCTTCAGGCAATTAACTTACCTCCTGTATATAAAAATTAATTAGTTCTCTTTCTATCATTATAAGTAATCTTGTAAGAAATTTCAAATAAAATATTAAAATATTACAATTATTGTCGATTTTTAAGGATAAATTGCTTAATTTCTTCCATATTGCCAACTTGATACGCAATTCCTTCCTCCGTCATGGCGTCATAGCCATCGACATCGGATTTGACAATGGCATCATCGGCATAAATCGGTTTCCCATAGGTATGGGCAAAATGCAGAGTATGAAGCGTCCCGCTGTTTCGGGCAAATTCAGATACAAGCACAAAATTAGAAGCCGCTGCCTGAAGCCGGTCTCTTTCAATAAACATATAGGCGTTCGAAGTGGACAGAGGAGAAAATTCACTGATGATACAGCCTCCCCCTGCTATGATACGTTCTGCGAGCTCCATATTTTCGCGAGGTGTAATGGTCATTAAATTTGACGGTAAAAAGGCAACGGTTTTTCCTCCGGCCTTCAGGCAACCGAGATGTGCTGCGGTGTCACAGCCAAGAGCCAGTCCACTGACAACTGTATAGCCCTGTTCTGCCAGGCTTTTACCGCAATTATAGGCAAAATGATAGCCGATGTCTGACGGTACACGGGTGCCGATAACGGCCGCTCTGTTCATATTGGTAAGAGGTGACAAATCGCCTTTATAATAGATCAGATCGGGACCATCCTCAAAAAGCAATGCTTTTGGAAAATTCTCAGAATAAGAATTGATCATCTTGATATCATTTTCTTCACAGCATTTTAAAATCTCATCCGCACGCTTTCGGGCATCTAAAAAGGTACCGATCGTACTATTGCGTGAAAAAACATTCAAAGATATACCGATTTCAACCAGCTCTAAAAGATGGTAGTCCGCCGGATTATCAACGGATTTTAAAATGGTTTTTACTTTCTTTCGGCCAATGCCCTTTAGCTGGCAAAGTGCTATAATACTGCGGTTTAAATCGTTCTTATTCATAATTCTCTTCCCTTCTATTGCTAAGGCAGACGAAGGTGCTGCCTGGTATTTAAATTTCATGCATTAAGACCGGGGCTTTTCAGCCCCGGTAAATTCCTGCAAATAAATCTTTATATAATCTTAACGCGATTCGCAAAATCTTTATACGATCTTAACACACTACTATTATACCATATTAATCCCTTAATTGGGCATTAAATCCATTTTTGAGGTCAGATAAAATTTCGTCCATTACTGGATTAATGTCATCATCTGTCAATGTCCTTTCTGGATGACGGAATAAAATCGAATAAGCCAGGCTCTTCTTGCCCTTTTCAATCTGCTCGCCCTGGTATACATCAAAAAGCTCAACATTCTCCATAATACCTGTATCGTGAGCTTTGATAGTCGCCTCAATTTTTGAAGCCGGCACGTCCTCATCCAGGACAAGAGCGATGTCTCTTGAAGAACCAGGATACTTGGGCATTTCAACAAATTTAATGGCGTCCTGCTGTAATCCGGCCATTACGTCAAAGTCCAGCTCACAAGCATATGTACGTTTCGGCAGATCATAGTTTTTGACAACCATCGGATGAATCTCCCCTATCTGTCCAACGAGGGTATCCCCCACTCTTATCTCCGCCTTTCTGCCTGGGTGATAGAGGTCTGGTCCAGCCAGAACAAAGTCGTATCCAGCAATACCCGAACGGTCAATCAGGAGCTCAACAACGCCCTTAATATCAAAATAATCAGTATTTCCGTAGGAAGAAATGACCAAGTGCTTGCGCTCAACAGGCAGTTCATCCTTATTCGAATTTTTATGGTAGGTTTGGGCAAATTCAAAGAAACGGCCTTGTGGATTTTTACGGTTATGGTTTAAACTCACCACTTCCAGCTGGTGACCTACCAGTGTATTACGCATAATGCTGTTTTCTTCACCAAGTGGGTTGATAAGCGGAACCAGCTCGTCACTGCAGTCCATATTTAAAGCGTTGATACGGTTGACACTGGTAAAAGAGGTGGTAAGGGTCTGGTAATATCCAGCGCCTACCAGAAGACTTTGAAGCATATCCTGGTATTTCTGTTTAGCACTCTTTCCACCGACAAGGGTAGTCCCGCCCATAATGGTGCTTGGAATCCTGTTATAGCCATAAATTCGCGCAACCTCTTCTGCCAGGTCTTCACGAATTTCGAGATCCTGTCGGTAGTCGGGTACCTTGACAACCAGATTGCCTTTGCCCATATTTTCAACGGTCAGGAACAGTCTTTCAAAAATACGGATGATTTCATCCTCAGAGAGATCGATACCAATGAAACGATTGATCCAGTCCACATTCACAGCAACCTCACGCGGTTCTTCTGGGTTGTGATAAACATCAATCATCCCCTCCAGAACATCGCAGGCACCGATCAGATCAAACAGATAGGTTGCACGCAGAGCTGCGGTTTCAGCAAGACCCGGATAGATGCCCTTTTCATAGCGCCCAGAAGCCTCCGTACGCATGCCAAGCTTCTTAGATGTCAAGCGGATGCTGGTTTTGTCAAAACAGGCGGATTCAAGAACAACATACTCCGTATTTTCTGTAATTTCTGAGTTAGCGCCCCCCATAATCCCAGCGACAGCCACAGGGTATTTTCCGTTGGTGATCATCATCATGGATTCATCAATATTACGTTCCCTGTCATCCAGTGTGACAACAGTCTTTTCCTTATTACCGGTTTTAACCACAATCTCGTCAGAATTAAGGCTCTTGTAATCAAAGGCATGAAGCGGCTGCCCAAGCTCTAACATGACGTAATTTGTCACGTCAACAATATTGTTAATCGGGCGGACTCCACTGTTTAAAAGCTTAAGCTGCATCCACAGCGGAGAAGGCTCAATTTTTTTAACCTTGAACATTTTAGCCACATAGCGCGGACACAGCTCGGTTTCGACTTTAACACTCAGATAATCGGCAATTTGGTTTTGAGTTTCTTTTTTATCATAGAGTTTAACCGGAGCCACTGACTCGTCAAGCGCTGCCGCAGCTTCACGTGCAATGCCATAAATAGACTGGCAGTCTCCGCGGTTAGCCGTTAATTCCACCTCGATGATGCTGTCATCAATCCAGAGCAGCTCACGCACCTCAACACCCAGCTCAGTATTTTCAGGCAGAATATAGATACCATTTTTAATTTCAGGGGAAAACAAATCTGTATTCATCCCCAGCTCTTCAACAGAGCACATCATGCCATAGGACATAATGCCGCGAAAATCGGTACGGCTCATTTTATGCCCACCAGCTACCACTGAGTTTTCTACCGCAACCGGGACAACCGCCCCTTCAAAAACATTGGTCGCACTGGTGACAATGGTCAAAGGAGACGCAGCTGCCACATCAATCTGACAAACAACCAGCTTATCAGCATCAGGATGCTTTTCAATTTTAACAATCTTACCAGTGATAACACCGGAAACTTCATCCGAAATGGGCTCAATGGTTTCCACCTTTGTGCCGGACATTGTCAGGATATCCCCGAAAGTTTTGGGGTCCTGTTCGATTTTTACATATTCTTTTAACCAGTTGAGTGATACTAACATATGGGGCTCCTCCTATTTGAATTGTGTCAGAAAACGCATGTCGTTTTCGAAAAGCAGACGTAAGTCGTTGATTCCGTATTTGGTCATGGCCACACGTTCAAGGCCCATGCCAAAAGCGAATCCGCTATAAACCTCCGGATCAATGCCGCAGTGGCGCAGTACATTAGGATGTACCATCCCACAGCCTAAAAGCTCAATCCAACCACTGTTGCCGCACACTTTGCAGCCGGTGCCGCCACATTTAAAGCAGGTTACGTCCATTTCAGCACTTGGCTCGGTGAAATAGAACTGATGCGGGCGGAATTTAGTCTGAACAGTTTCTCCAAAAAGTTTTTTTGCAAACATATCAAGGGTTCCTTTTAAATCGGCCATCGTAATACCCTTATCAATGACAAGCCCTTCCATCTGATGGAACACCGGTGAATGAGTCGCGTCGATTTCATCGGCACGGTAAACGCGACCCGGAGAGATAACACGCAGTGGCGGCTTTTCATCCATCATAACGCGAACCTGAACGGGTGAAGTCTGAGTTCTTAAGACAACCTCGTCATTGTAATAGAAGGTTTCCTGTAAATCTCTGGCCGAATGCTCCTGTGGCATGTTAAGATAATCAAAATTATATTTTGACCATTCAATCTCTGGCCCTTCGGCAATGGAAAAGCCCATTCCCAGGAAGATTTCTTCCAGATCGTTAATGATGATATTTAAAGGGTGCAGATTGCCTTCAGAAGGTTTTTTACCCGGCAAAGAAACATCCAGCTTTTCTTTTTCGATGGCTGCCATCATTTCCGCTGTCTCCAGCGCTTCCTTTTTTCCTGCCAGTCCGGTTTCAATTTCCTCCCGAACCTCATTGGCCAGCTTGCCAATAACAGGGCGCTCTTCCTTGGAAAGCTTGCCCATTCCCTTTAAGGCAGCGGTTAAAACACCTTTTTTACCAAGATATTTTACGCGGATGTCATCGAGCGATTTCATATCGCCGACAGTTTTCAGATCTTCCAAACAATTTTCTCTGATGCGATTTAATTCCTCTTGCATTTTTATCTCCTTCTTCATAATAACAATTTTATCGGATCGCGGCAGCAAACTAAAAAAGCCCTTTATGCAAAACTGCATAAAGGACGAATAGATTCCGCGGTACCACCTTTGTTGCCGCAACCTATTTGGTGCAGCCCCTCACGTATAACGTCACGTTGACGTTGACCACTACAAGCACCATGTGCCTTGGCAGTCAAAACTCAGGAGGGAACTTCAGTAGCACTGTTCACCAAAACCCTCTCAGCCGCCGGGGTTTTCTCTCTGTAAGTGAGCGGCGTGCCGCCTACTTTCTCCATCATCGTCTTTATCATATTCTTTTTTATTCGTGCATCGCCCGCGCGATATCGTACATCAAAATACCTGCCGCTACCGAAACATTTAAAGATTCAGCATGTCCGTACATAGGTAGCTTGTATAAGTCATCACAGAGGTCCGCAATACACTTTGACATTCCCTTTGACTCATTGCCAAGAATAATGCCCACAGCTTTCTGTGCAGCCAGCGAAGCAGACAGACTAGTTTTTCCCTGAAGCGAAGTCCCGATTATACGTGTACCCTGCTCCTTTAGAAAAAGAACCGTTTCTTCAAGGGCACAGGTTTGAAGCACCGGCAAATGAAACACCGACCCCATGGCCCCGCGCAAAACTTTTTCATTGTATATATCTGCGGTTTTTGATGAGCAGATAATACCGTCAAAGCCAGCGGCATCCGCTGTACGTATAATGGTTCCAACATTGCCCGGATCCTGCACATCATCTAATATAACATAACTCAGACATTTTTTCCCGTTTTTTTTGCATTTTTTTTCAAAAAATTTTTCAGAGGTATCAAATTTATCTGCCGTACATAAAATACCTTCCGGCATCTTTAAAGCCGACATGGCTTCAAAAACGCTGGCGTCAACAGTGAAAACCGGGATACCCATGTCTTTCAGACGTTTAAAAGCTGACTTTACAGCCTCTTCAGCTCCCTCAATCCACTGCGGCGTTACATAAACCGCAGTGATCGCCACATTCCAGGCTTCAGCCTCCATGAAAAGCTTGTTTCCTTCCAGAATAAACTGTTTCTCGCGGTCTCTGTTTTTTTTCTGTTTTAGCTTGATAACATTCTTAACCGTCAAATTCTGGCGTGATGTAATTAATTCTTGGCCCATCATTTTAATTTCCAGACTGATAGAGGCGGGTGACATCATTAATATCTGCATTATCTCCGATCACGACCAGCTTATCGCCGGCCCGGATAACATCTGTTGCCACCGGCGAAACATTTAAATGATCCTGAGACCGGATCGCAATGACATTGAGCCCGTACTTTGTACGCATATCCAGTGATTCCAGGGCCTGGTTTTCCCATTTATGCAAGGCGTCAACCTCAACGATCGAATGGTCTGTATCAAGCTCCAGTGCATCGATAAAATCACCGGAATAAAGACTGTGGCCGACGCGTTCCCCCATATCACGTTCTGGTGAAAAGACCTTTTTAACCCCCAGTTTGAGCAGAACCTTTTCGTGCTGGGCATTGTTGGCTTTTCCATAAATTTCCTGAATCCCAAGCTCCTGCGCGTTGACAACACCCATGATACTGCTGTTGATATCGGAGGTAATAGAGATAATCACACGCGTCCACATTTTTTAATCCGATAGACTTCAGAGCATTAATATCCGAAACGTCGGCTTGCACAGCGTAGGTGACATAGTTGGCAATATTCTGCACCTTTTCTTCATTCTTATCAACAACGATCACGTTTGATCCTAACTCACTCAAAGTGATGGCGAGCGCTTCGCCAAAACGGCCAAGCCCCAGAATAGCAAATTGTTTTTCTTTCAATTTATGCTCCTTTTAACCAATCAAGACATTGCCTTCAGGCAGCTTAAACTGGCCTTTATTCTCAAGTTCTTTTCTTTCTTTTCTCGTAATAACATAAGCGATCGTGAGTGGCCCGACACGTCCGATAAACATTGTAATAATCAACGCAACCTTGCTGAGCGCATGTAGGTGCGGTGTTAAATCACAGGTAAGACCAACAGTGGAGTAAGCCGAGAATACCTCAAAGGTAACGGCCATTGGGTCAGCTCCAGGTTCGCAGACCATTAAAACCATAATGATAACAATAATGATGGAAATACCAATGGTCAGCACACATGCCGCCCGCTTAATCGTGATCTCTGGAATACGACGTTTAAAACAAGTGACATCCTTCCGGCCCATCAGCTCAGTAAACAATGTGATAGCCATCATAGCCACAGCTGTCGTTTTAACCCCACCTGCCGTTGATCCGGGTGAACCGCCGATAAACATCAGAACAATCGTCAGCACCTTAGAAACCGGGTTGAGCCCTGTTTGACTAATGGTGTTGGAACCAGCTGTACGCGGCGTTACAGACTGATAAAAAGCGGCGTAAATTTTCCCGTACCATGGCAAATTCCCCATTGTTTCAGGGTTAGCATGCTCAAAAATATAAAAAAGGACAGCACCGCCCACTACCAAAATAGCGGTGATGCTTAAAACAATTTTAGAGTGCATGCTCAACCGTCTGGTTGTCCGATAGCTGACGATTTCACTGGTAACTGCAAAACCCAGACCGCCGACAATAATAAGCGCACAAACAGTAAAGTTCAGCAGAAAGTTATTGGCATATCCTGTAAAGCTCTGAAAGCCGCCGATCAAGTCGAAACCACCGTTACAGAACGAGGAGATCGAATGCCAGATACCAAAATAAATACCTTTCCCCAACCCGTAATCCGGAACAAAAACAAAGGACAGCAGCAACGCGCCGATTCCCTCAATCACCAGGCAGGAAAAGACAATGTATTTGGTGAATTTCACAACCCCCTGTACCCTGTCTGAATTTACAGAGGATTGAATAAGCAGACGGTTTTTAATCGTAATGCGTTTACCCGCCAATACGAAAAAAATAGTCATTAAAGACATAAAGCCGAGACCACCGATTTGAATTAAAAGAATAATGACAATCTGACCAAACAAAGACCAGTAAGTTCCAGTATCCACAACTACTAATCCTGTAACACATACACTGGAGGTCGCTGTAAATAAACAGTTTAGAAATCCCGGACTTTGACCGGAGGCACTGGAGATTGGTAGGTTCAGAATCACTGCCCCCAGAAATATCACTGCTGCAAAGCCGAACATCAGAATTTCGGCTGGAGAACGATGCCGCATAAAGGTAGTCATACGGCCACCTTTTTTAACAATGTTTATCATTTGTCTGCTCCAAGTAAATATTTTATTTGCTTTCACCTATTGTACCATTCTGTCAAAAAAAAGCAAGGCCGTTTACCGCAACCAATATCTTTCTAAAGGAGATTATTACCCAACATGGTGAAAATATCACATAAAAAAAACTTCCCAAGGACTGAGAAGTTTTTTGTCTTGGTTCTTAAAGCTTAAGCCTGATGTGCTTTTGCAACATCAACTAATTTTGCGAATGCATTAATGTCATTCATTGCTAAATCAGCTAAGATTTTACGGTCCATTTCAACGCCAGCCTGTTTCAGACCAAACATGAATTTGCTGTAGCTTAAACCATACATACGGGCACCTGCATTGATACGGGTAATCCATAATCTTCTGAAATTTCTTTTCTTTTCTTTACGACCTCTGTAAGAAGAACGAAGTGCACGCATAACTGCTTCGTTCGCTGGTCTGTATAACTTGCTTTTAGCACCATAATAGCCTTTTGCAAGTTTTAATACTTTTTTATGCTTCTTTTTGGCATTAACGCCTTTTTTAATTCTAGCCATTAAAATTTTCCTCCTTGCTCACTATTATTTCATTAACATTTTTTTGACAACTTTTGCGTCACTTGGTACTAAGTAACCAGCTTTTCTAAGATTTCTCTTTCTTTTCTGGCTTTTCTTATTTAAGATGTGGCTTTTATAAGCCTTAGCGCGTTTGATCACACCTGATTTTTTCACTTTGAAGCGCTTTGCAGCACCACGATGGGATTTCATTTTTGGCATAGTCGATTCCTCCTCCCTATCTTCGTCAACTTATTTTTTTATTTTATTTATATAATGAAGTATAACAAGTTATACCATTATAGGCTTAGCTTACTTATCCTTCTTAGGGGATAAGAACATGACCATGCTGCGGCCTTCCATTTTTGGTGGCTTGTCAACCGTACCATAATCAGTTACACGTTCAGCGAAGTCAAGTAAAACACCCCTACCCTGATCCGTATAAGCCATTTCACGGCCTCTGAAACGGATGGATACTTTGACACGATTGCCCTGTTCTAAGAACTTGATACAGTTTTTGACTTTAACCATGATGTCGTGTTCCTCAACCCGTACAGACATACGGATTTCTTTGATAACAACCGCTTTCTGGTTTTTCTTTGCTTCTTTAACACGTCGCATTTCTTCATAACGGAATTTACCGTAGTCCAAAATTTTGCAGACTGGCGGCTTCGCGTTAGGAGAAACCTTAACGAGATCCAGACTCTTTTCATCTGCCATTTTTTGTGCTTCTTTGGTTGGCATAACGCCCAGCATTTCTCCGTTTGCATCAATTACGCGGACTTCTCGATCGCGGATTTCCTCGTTAATTTCGTGTTGAACTTCTCTTGCTATAGTAATACACCTCCATTTATAGGAATTTATTAAAACAAAAATGCAGGTAGACATGGTCCACCTGCATTAAACAATCAATTACTTAAATTGCTATGAACCCGCCTTGTTAGAAGACCAGGTGAGAAGTGGACACCTCTACTTTGTTTGCTTAATAAGTATATATCAGCCATAAATAATTGTCAAGCACTTTTTAAAATTAATCTAAAACCAGCGATTTTTGGGCAATATTCTGAGCCAGACGATATTTAAACTCATCAATTTTCAAAGTTTCCTGCTCACCGGTATCGCGGTTACGGATACTCAGACGTCCTGATTCAACTTCCTTATCCCCAATGACCAGCATGTATGGAATTTTCTGCATCTGTGCTTCACGGATACGATAGCCGATCTTTTCATCCCTGAAATCAATTTCTACACGAATGCCTGCTTCTTCCAGTTTTGCGGCTATTTCTTTTGTAAAAGCGTCATGTGCATCGGATACCGGAATTAGCTGTACCTGTACTGGAGCCAGCCAAAGCGGGAATTTTCCTGCGAAGTGTTCGATTAATATACCAAGGAAACGCTCAATACTGCCAAAGATCGTACGGTGCAGGATAACCGGGCGATGTCTCTCTCCATCACTGCCAACATAGGTTAAATCAAAACGTTCCGGCATCTGCATATCTAACTGGATCGTACCGCATTGCCAGGTGCGTCCAATGCTGTCTTCCAGATGGAAGTCAATCTTAGGACCATAAAACGCACCGTCTCCCGGATTCAGCTGATAATCCATTCCTTTGGCTTCAAGCGCTTCGCGCAGTGCATCTGTCGCGACTTCCCAGTCTTCATCTTTGCCAATGGCCTTCTCAGGCTTGGTAGAGAGCTCAACTTTATATTTAAAGCCAAAAATATCATAGATTTCATTTGCCAGATCAATGATTCCAATGACTTCATCCTTTACCTGATCCATAGTCAGGAAAATATGTGCATCATCCTGTGTAAAGGTACGAACACGCATAAGGCCATGAAGTGCACCGTGAAGCTCATGGCGGTGTACCTGACCCAGCTCGCCCATGCGCAGTGGCAGCTCACGGTAGCTGTGCTGTCTTGTTTTGTAGACAAGCATACCGCCTGGGCAGTTCATTGGCTTGACAGCAAACTCCTGTCCGTCTATTTCCGTAAAATACATATTTTCTTTATAGTTGTCCCAATGGCCAGAGCGTCTCCACAAATCTGCGTTCAGCATAATCGGTGTCTTGATTTCTTTATAGCCTTTTTTCGTATGTTCACTGCGCCAGAAATTTTCAAGCTCATTACGCAGAACCATTCCCTTAGGATGGAAAAATGGAAAACCTGGCCCTTCTTCATGCATTGAGAAAAGATCTAATTCCTTACCAAGTTTACGGTGGTCACGTTTTTTAGCTTCTTCCAATCGCTGTAAGTATTCATCGAGTTCTGACTTTTTCGGGAAAGCAATCCCGTAGACACGCTGGAGCATTTTGTTATTGGCGTCGCCATGCCAGTAAGCGCCTGCAAGACTTAAAAGCTTGAAAGCCTTGATCTGAGATGCGTTTCGGATATGCGGGCCTGCACACAGATCGGCCCATTCGCCCTGTCCATAGAATGAAATGACTGCATCCTCCGGCAAATTGTTGATCAATTCGGTTTTATAGGTTTCGCCCTCTGACTCTGCCCATTTCAGCGCATCCTCTCTGGATTTGGTATAATACTCAATTTCCGGCGCTTCCTTAACAATTTTTTTCATTTCCTTTTCAATCTTCTCAAGATCTTCTGGGGTTAAAGTATGCTCTAAATCAATGTCATAGTAAAAACCATTGTCAATCGCCGGACCGATGGTTAACTGCGCTTCAGGCCAGAGCCGCTTGATTGCCTGAGCCATAAGATGGGACGCGGAATGCCAGAAAGCATGTTTGCCGCCTTCAGAGTCAAAGGTCAATAAATTCAGTGTGCTGTCTTCCGTAATGGGTTTGCGGATATCCACCAGCTCGCCATTTAATTCACCGGCCATTGTGTTGCGTGCTAGACCTTCGCTGATATCCTTCGCTACATCATAAACAGTGATACCAGGTTCATACTGTTTAACAGAACCGTCTTTTAAAGTTATGTTCATAAGATTACCTCCATAAAATTGATACGTTAATATTGATTAAATAAATATTTTTTCTGAATGGGGCGGAATATCAAAAACGTCCCATTGTCTACGACAATGGGACGTTCATTACGCGGTTCCACCCAAATTGGTATACATGGTATACCCACTCTGATACTGATAACGGACAGTGTTCCGGTACTGCATTTGACAGCCAACTCGTGGGATGGTCTTCAATTAAATATCGGTTGCGACAATTCCAGCACCATGCCTGCTCTCTGTAACCTTCATTTAACTTACTCTTCCCAGTCATCATCTTTAAATGTTTAATTTATACACAGTATACCCCTAAACACCAAAAGATTCAACACCTTTTTGAAAATATTTATGTAAATTTAAATGGTTTTAAGTTAAACTTGAGGATGGACATTTATGAGCGTCATCGTTATAATACTATAATAACCAATCATTCTATTAAAGGAGCGATCATATTGGATCTACACTTTCTAATCGGCCCTTTGGTCGGTGCTGTTATCGGTCTTATCACCAACGGGATTGCCATACGCATGTTATTCCGGCCACTGAAGCCTGTCAAAATTTTAGGATGGACGCTTCCCTTCACACCGGGGATCATTCCAAAAGAAAAACCGCGAATCGCAAAATCTGTGGGGGCTGTCATTGGATCTACACTTGTAAATGAAGAAGTTCTGAGCCGCGGGCTTCTGTCACCGGAAATGGATGCTAAAATCAGCGGCTACATCGATCATAAAATCGAGGCTTATAAAGACAGCCCTATGACCATTCGCGAAATTATTATTCACTATACCGACGAGGAAAAAACAGAAGCGCTGACAAATACAATTACTGAAAAGGCAACTGCACTGCTGTATCGTAAGGTATGCCAGATGGACGTCGGCGATATGGTAGCCGATGCCGCGATGGATGAAATCAAGAATAATTCGTTGTTTTCAGCTTTTTCTTTTATGGTCAGTGATAACACCATGATCGGTATCCGTGAAAAGCTTAAGGATACGGTCAACAACATGGTCTTTGAGCGCGGCGAGGAAATGATCTGCAATCTGGTAGACCGCGAGAGCCATGAAATACTGGATTACAGTATGGCTGAGCTCTACGATCGTTTCGGTTCAAGTGTACCGAAGGTAAAAGAGAGTCTGCTTAAGGCCTATCACAATCTGGTCGAAAACAACTTATCCAAGGCGCTCATCGCTTTGGATATTCCTCAGCTGGTAGAAGACCAAATCAATGGCTTTGACGTGTTGGAGATGGAGAAAATCATTTTGAGCATCATGAAAAAAGAATTGAATGCCATCATATGGCTCGGCGGTCTGCTGGGGATGATTATGGGATTTGTAATGAATTTCTTTTAAAGTGTAAAAACGGTTCCGGAAAATGCCAGAACCGTTTTTTATTGCTTTATTTTGTCCTAAAAGGGTATTCTAAAAGAAAACCCTTAAGGAGTGATTTCAATTTTAAAAGCCATCAAAAATTTCTTTAAGGCATTGCCCAAAACATTGCCAGCCATTATCTTCGGTTTGTTTCTTATGGGAACGGTCATTCTGCTTTTCGGCAGAAATAATGCGGTTATCGCTCTTGTTTTTCTCTTATACACGCAGACCATGGCTAAAACTCGCCTCTCCATTGTCAACATGCTCCTCGATTCTCTTTGGTTGGTTGGCTACGCCATTCTAGGGACTCTGGTCTCCATGCATTTTGCAACATTGATTATTATAGGATTTCTGCTGATTTTCTTTTTGATCTATGCCGATGCCAATGAGTTTTTGAAAACAAACTATTACATCCCCGGTATGGCATTTATCCTAGTACAGATCAGCCCTGGGACACTGGCAGACCTCCCAATCCGTATATTGGCACTTCTTTATTGTCTGGTCATCTGTATTGGAATAAGCATACTGTTGCAAAAGCGTCAAAAGGCAGGCCCCTTCAATCCCCTTGTAAAGGAAGCGCTCAGCTGCACAGGTGCTGGATTTAGAACGCTGGGACAAGAAAAAAACTCCAAAGACGAAGCGGTTGGTAAAAAAATTGATGCTCTGTCTCTGAAGCTGAGCAGTAATATTTATCCCGCTGTTTTCAGACAAATGGGACTCATGAATGGCAGCCAGAAATATTCTTATGGCTTGATGCTCTGCCTCGAACAACTCGGACAGGTGCTGCAGTCCTTAAGTGCTTCTGTAAAAGAGCTTTCGGAAGTTGATCAGGCTCAATTCTCTATTTTAGGTCAACGGCTGGAGGCGGCCGTTGATCCCAAAGCACTGGCGGCAGATTTACAGGCATTTTTGAAAAAAACCACTTTAAGTACCGACCAGATAAATCAGGAACTGTTGCTGGTGTTGGAATCCCTTCGGGAGCGTCTGATGGATGACTGTCATTACAGGGATCTCAACACTTCCATTAAGACGGGACTCCAATATAAAGCCTTTACACTGCAGCATCGGTTCAGCCTTGATTTTTTCCAGATGCGTTTCGCACTCCAGACTGCTGTTATTGTCACCGTCTGCACCATCATTGCACACTTTATCCCCCATTGGTTTAATATTCCTCTCCATGAATGGCACGGCTACTGGATACCACTTATGGGTTATTTATCTTCCAGCATTTACATCCGTGACACACTAAAAAAAGCAGCTTATAAAGTGAGCGGTACAATTCTGGGAATGCTATTTTTTATTCTTGTCACACAATATATTCCCGCCTCAATACGACTGCCGCTCACCGTTGCAGTCGGGCTGGTTTTTATGCTGACCATAAAAAGTTCAATTGTCAGCACCATGATCAGTACACAAATGACCTCCGTTATGTTTTTACCCCAGCTGGGCGTCATGGATCTGGTGTTATTTCGAGTATTCTGTGTTATCGGCGGTGTCTCTATCGCTGTACTTGGGGGGATTTTCATATTTAGAACACGCAAACAGGATGTCTTCCGATATGAGCTCACGAGTCTTTTTAAATCAGATTTATTTATTCTTTATAATCTGTGGAACCTGGCTGAAAAGCAGGAGGCTGGTCCCTTGCTTTACGAAAACCTGTTAAACCTCCATCTGGTCAGCAATCAGCTGGAGAGCCTGTCAGAAGATCAAAAGCTTATATCAAAAGAATCCTTTAAAAAAATAATGGATAAAAGCCGTCATTTTTTAGCATCAGCTGTTCATTTAAGCATGTACTTAAGCTTAAAAGGCGTTTCTCCAGAAAAATGGCAACACATTAAAACTGAAATTCACAGAGCTGGCGAAACACTTAAAAGGGCTTTTGAAACCACAAAGATTCCTTCAGAAAAAACTGGACAGGCTTGAATCTCTTTTCAAAAAAAGCTATAATAAAAATAGAATCATACAAGGGGAGCTCGCCGCAGCGGGCTGAGAGGAAGCTCTGTCGCTTCGACTCAAAACCTGATTTGGATAATGCCAACGTAGGGACAACATCGTATTTTATGGGGTACGCCACGTAGGCGTATCCCATTTTTTGTCTGGAGGCTTCTATTATGGAAAAAAATCGTACGCAAAAATTGACAATGGCCAGTATTCTTATTGCTGTAGGGGTTGTCTGCTCACCCTTCAGTATTCCTTTGGGGGCGGCGCGCTGTTTTCCGGTTCAGCATATGGTCAATATTCTCTCAGCAGTATTCCTCGGTCCTTTTTATGGCGTTTCAATGGCTTTTATCACCAGTCTTATCCGGGTAATGCTTGGAACCGGCAGTCTTCTGGCCTTCCCCGGTAGTATGTGCGGCGCGCTTCTCTGCGGTTTGGTGTTTCGTTATACTGAAAAGCTGACCTTCACCTATCTTGGCGAACTTTTGGGCACCAGCATCCTCGGGGCACTTGCGGCTTACCCGATTGCGACTATCGTCATGGGAAAGGAAGCAGCTCTATTCGCCTACGTAATACCTTTTTTCATCAGCTGTATCGGCGGTGTGGTTCTTGGGGCTGTCCTGGTTGCAGCCATTCAGAAAACTGGTATTATGAGCCATATTCTAAATGATAAATCCAGGCAGCAACAATAAAGCTTTAATCTGCCTGATGCTTGGAATTAATGCTTGCACAAAGAGATGAAATCGATTATAATGGAACAAATATCACATTGTAGTGAAGCTTACCATTTCACTACACCTGCTTTTTGCAGCAGAGCTTCATACCTTTTGTCGGGACCTGTAAAGGTCCCATTTTTTATGCTGTCATCTCTTTCATTTTAAGCGCTTCAAAGGTTTCCACACTAAGGACATGCTCCAATCGGCAAGCATCCCGTTCAGCCGTTTGGGTTGATATTCCCAGAAAATAGACAAGAAAATCACGAATACGCAGATAGCGCTCATAAATATTTAATGCCCTTTTGAGTCCCGTCTGTGTTAAACAAACATTATTACTCTTCACGCTGACCAGATCACTCTCCTCCAAAAGCTTAATCATATAGCTGACACTGGCTTTGGTATAGCCCAGAAAATCGGCTATATCTGTTTTTCGCACTTTATCGAGTCGCTGATGAAGAATCAGAATAGCCTTCAGATAATTTTCTCCTGCTGAATAATTTGACATGGATAATCTCCTCACTTTGTATTCGAGTGAATTCATTCATTTATAGGATAACCCAGCTTGATTTTATTGTCAATAAAAAATGAATATATTCACTCATTAAAGAATGAAAAAGCCGCTCAGTTTTTACCAAGCGGCTTCACAAATCAGTTTTTATTCTTCTCATCCCATACCAGCAGCTGTTCAGGGTTGTCAATTTTTAACAGGTCGACCAGCATTTTTCGGATGAAGATAACGAAATGGTGTATGTAAGCTTCAATATTTTCTGCTGGAATCTCCTCATGAAAGGTGTGCAGCATACCAAAAACGATAAACCTTGTGGTCGTCTCCGGGTTTTCACAATGAAATGTCCCCTCACGAATTCCTTGTTGTATAACCGGAATCAGATCTTCCACCATTTTAGCCGCTACCTTATCAATTCGGCTGGCTCTTATTTCACTGTTTTCGTGATAGTTTGCTTCAAACTCCTTATGCTTCAGAGTATAATCAAAAAGATATTGTATAAAATAATGAAGCTTATCAACCGCAGGCATATCAGGTTCATTGAGAATCTGAGTCTCGCGGAGCGATTCGGTCGCATAGAACTCACAGGCGGCTTCAAAAATATCTGTTTTCGATTTAAAATATCTGTAACACAGCCCCACAGATACATTCATCTGTGCCGCAATATCCTGAATCGTGGTATTTTCAAACCCCTTCTCAGAAAACAGCCCAAAGGCCGTTCGAATAATTTCCTGACGGCGCTCCATCGGTTTTTTTGATATGCGCGGGCGGGTTGGGCTGTTGGGTGCGCTTCCTCTATGATTATGCATATGATTTCGGCGTTGTGACATAATAGGCCTCCAGTAGTATCAGTGAATAAATTCATTATTGCCGACTTTAACGGCTTTGTCAAGATTTTTAAAAACATACTATTTACCTATAATGACAGAACGGGACAAATAAATATTGCTTTCTGCTCCTTTGTGATATAATGCTATCATTAGATTACATAAAAGGAGCACTTTGTGAAAAAGGATAAGACATCAAAAGAAAAATCTGTTAAAAACATTCAGGAAAACAAGGGAAAATTTCTGCTGTACTTGCTGTTGAGAGCCATGGTTGTTGTTGTGATGATTGCTCAAATTATAAATAAAAACTGGGATAATGTGTTTCTGTGCCTGTTTACGCTGGTTTTATTTATGATTCCTTCCTTTGTAGATAAAGAGCTGCATATCAAAATGCCTACCACGTTGGAGGTTATTATACTTCTTTTTATCTTTTCTGCTGAAATCCTTGGTGAAATTCAGGAATACTACCTCATTTTTGACCATTGGGACGCAATGCTGCATACTATTAACGGCTTTCTGATGGCTGCAATTGGCTTTTCACTCATCGATATTCTTAACGAGAATGAAAATTTCAGCCTTAGCCTGTCCCCCGTCTTTGTGGCAGTCTTTGCGTTTTGCTTTTCGATGACGGTCGGCGTTCTCTGGGAATTTTTTGAATTTGCAGCGGATTGGTTTTTTCATACGGATATGCAGAAGGATACCATTATCCACAGTATCAGTTCGGTGATTTTTAATCCTGATGGTAAAAATGTCGCGGTCACCATTCCAATTGAGAGTGTCGTCGTCAATGGACAAACATGGAATTATGGCGGCTATATTGACATTGGCTTGATCGACACCATGTCCGATCTCTTTGTTAACTTTATCGGGGCGGTCGTTTTTTCAATCTTTGGTCTGTTTTACATTAAAGGACGTGGTAAGGGAACCTTTGTAAAACGCTTTATGCCAAAACTTAAAAAGTATAATAAAAAAAGTCCTGAATAGGACTTTTTTGTCGTAATGATTCCATATTTTTTCTAAATCATTAAATTCAGTTTCACGAAGATACATTTTCACCCCTCTGATATTTTAATTTCAAGATTATTTTGCCTTTTCTGTTTTCTTTTTATTCAATTTCAATGATATTCCTTTTTCTTCCGCCATGGTCTGAAATAATTTGACAACCTGTTTAGCGCTCTCTTTTATTGGTGTCTCTCCGGTAATTTTTTCCTTTATCTGCGCCATCACACTTTTTACATCTTCAAGTTCTAAAAGGTTCACAGCCGTACAGTAAAAGGATTTCCGTCTGCCGTCATTATAATGCTCTAAAAGATAATGCAGAATTTCAATCTTTTCATTCAGCATTATCTTATAGTTTTCCAGGCCGTCATGCTCAGCTTTTTGAAAGTCCTTTAACACGTGGCGATATGTAATAAAGCTGTCATATGGACTGACTGTCTCATAGCGTTCGCAGGGATAATCTCTGCATTGAAAGCAGAATTCGACATTGTTATGTTCCTGGCCGCATCTCTTAATCGCACAGGAATGATGTCCTTTTCCTCCACAGCCGGGACAGCCGGCTTCTCTCACATGGTACATAGGACACAGGCCACAATTAAGACCGCACATAGAAAACTGCGGATACGCTCGTTCATTTTTTACCATTTAGCTTTTTCTCCTTTAAATTTTCCACCAGTTTCACCTATATTCCGGCACCGTTTATATTTTCTGCCTTTTCGGTGCTGGCCCGATAAATTCTGGAGGATTCTCCCCAGGGATGATAGCCTGTGCCAATACACTCATAACCGTAATGCTCGTAAAAGCCGACATGGTCTGTACAGACATAGACATAAGAATATCCGGCCTTCCCGGCATCTTCGCGAGCCCTTTCAAGCAGACGCAACGCATAGGCATGTCCTCTGTGTGTCTCTTCAATATAAACAGCGCAGATCCATGGCCATAGATCCATACGACTCACAAAATCATTGGTAATCAGTCCAGCTCCGCCGATAATTGTATCATTCTCAAGCAAAAGATACCAACGCGGCAGCGGTGATTCTGTTGTAAGTCCATGAACAATGCAGTCCTCATAAATCATTTTACTGCGCTCTGTCGCCCACCGGCTTTGAAAAAAACCGATGGCAGCTTGTGTATAAGCGGGCTCTTCCCTCAATGATATGACTCTCATGCTTCTACCTCCTGTTTACCGATTACTCTTATCTTAACACAGAAAGAGACGTGGGACAAATACCCGCGCCTCTTATACAGAGATTTTAAAATTTTATTTGGATTCCTGTGGCCCTGCGTGTTTATGCTGTGATAAAGGCATGACATGTATATTGCTTCTCTGTTCATTTTCTGCCCAATAAATGTCATCTGCAACCTTTGCCTCAGGATTAAAGGTAACTCCTTCAAAAATGTGTTTGATAAATTCTTTGTAACCAACACGGTCAATAAGATGTCCGCCATGGAGATATTCAGGTTTGTAATCCAGTGCCCAGGCTGAAAATTTCTGCCAGTTTGAAAACATTCCCAATACGACTTCCTCTGTTACCCAGTTCATAAACAGTTTTCCCGAGCGTGGGCTCTGTTTGCCGGTACGTCCCCCCAGGGTCACGCGGTATAATTTCTTGGGATCTCTTGTCCAAGCTCCAGTAGGACAGATCAGAGTACATTCACCACAGCCTACACAGCAGCAGGCATCCTTATCAATTTTTCCGTCTTTATTGAGTGTAAGCACGCCGGTGGCATGACTCTGGCAAGCATCCACGCAGGAGCCACAGCCAATACAGCGATCATAGTCATAAACCTGTTTGTTAACACCCATAATACCAAAATCATTAAAATTAGCCTTTGCGCAGTCATTTGGACAACCTGCAACAGCAACTTTAATGTGATAGTGTGAGGGAAAAATCAGTTTTTCAATTTTTTTTGCGAGCTCATAGGTGTTGGTATTTCCTTTAATACAATGTGTATTTCCAATACACGCTATTACATTCCGGGCTCCAATGGTGGGATATCCGTAATCGTCTGCCTCCATCTCGCAATCGCAGATTTTCACATCAACCTCTTCAATATATGATTTGATATAACGATTTACTTCAGGAATATTTTCGTATTTGACACCTGGAATATCCAGAGTCTGCCGGGTTCCCATATGAAAGGAGCCATTGCCCCAGCGCTCACAGATTTCGGCTACCGCCTTCAGATGCTTTGCCTCAATCACTGCGCCTGGCACACGCATCTGCAGCATAAATTCACCGGGTACTTTAGACTGTCTAAAGCAGTTTGTACGTACTTTTTTAACGTCGATATCATGATTCATTTTTTGCAGCTCCCTTCACTAATCTACCAGGTACTTAGCCTGAGTATAATTGAATACAGGACCATCCAGACAGACATAAACCTCATCAATCCGGCAATGTCCGCACTTTCCTACTGCGCAGGACATACGGCGTTCAAAAGAAAGCCAGATTTTTTCATCCGGTACGCCGTTTTTGCTGCATTCAATACCTGTAAATTTCATCATTGGTGGCGGACCTACAAGTACGACTTCATAATTATCACCAAATTCTGAAAAAGGCACCTGTGAGACAAATTCTGTTACAAAACCTTTATGCCAACCATCGATTTTTTCATTGTCAAGGGTATAGAGAGTCGAAAAGGATTGACGCCAGCTTTCTAACTCCTGATGGAAAACAATCCCAGCTTCATTTTTAAAACCGCAGATCAGGTTAACACTCTCAACATAATCTGGATTTTTGGTAAAAAAATGAAGCATACTGCGAACTGGCGCGAGACCAGTACCGCCAGTAATAATGACCATATGCTTTCCCCTAAACTGGTCAATCGGCCAGCCATTGCCATAGGCGCCGCGCAGGAACAACTCATCACCAGGCTGTTTTTCGAAAATCTCATCTGTTACCTTACCAACAGAACGAATTGTAAAATCCAACCAGCCTTCTCCAAATGAGCTCACCGAAATAGGCGCTTCACCAATTTTGGGCAGTGAAAGCTGAAAAAACTGGCCATGTTTTGGGCGTATATCCGTTTTTACCTTAAATGTATACTCGTGCTGGCTCTCTCTTTTGATATCCATAATTTTACAGGCCTGTGGCTGCATAATGTTTGCCATTTTAACGTACCTCCTGTGCTTTTGTTTCAGCTTGTATCTCATCAATAGCTTGGGCCATCTTATTAACTGTAGCTGTGATTGAAATAAATTCTGGACAACGGCTAATACAACGCCCACAGCCTACACACATATGGTAGTCTTTGAACCGTGCCTTATAATCATGGAATTTATGGAGTACCTTATAGCGCATTCTGTCACCAGCAGTTGGTCTGAAAGACATACCACCAGCCATATCGGTAAATCCGCTGATCTGACAGGACGCAGAAGTACGCTTTCTTTCACCGACATTTGTATTTTCATTGTAAATGACGTCAGTTGTTGTAAAGCAGGTACAGGTGCTGCATGCTAACGTACAGGCACCGCAGGAGACACATCGCTTATCGAATTCCTTCCACATGGGGTGAACTTTCAGTTTAGCCAGAACCTCCCGGTCATTAATTTCCGGAACCTCCAATGTCAGATCGTTTTTTTCAATAAATTCAGGTTTAAAATCACAGGACGCACAGCCCTCAAAATAAGGAAGCAGCTCAGAATCCTTGATTTCAAGGCTTAAAGTATTCTGCTCCGCGCGAACAGCCGCAGCATAATCATCTGTTTTGTTAGTCCCCATACTTACACAGAAACAGGTGTCCCATCCTTCCTTACATTCCATCAAAACAATTTTTACTCTCTCATTCATACGCTTGTAGTAGCTGTCCTCAAACCCGCCATTTTCCAGGTAGATCTTTTCCTGATGGTACTTTGCATGAACATCACAGGGACGCATGAAAATCAAAAGTTTTTTTGAGGTTTCCCTGCTTTCCATGAACGCATCCTCCGTAAAATAAAACAGCGATTCGGAAACAGGTGTCAATACCTCCTTGGCCGGGAAATCAGATTTTCCATTAAATTCAATTTCTTCAACACAGCCTACCTTATCGTAACGGATAATATCCGTATCAGAATATCGTCCTTTTCCGATAAAGCGTTTAGGCGCCCAGATTTCATACTCCTTTTGCAGTGCATTGAAAATACTGTTTGCCTCAGAAAAACTTAATGCATAACTCACTTTGAAAACCTCCTTGATTCAAAGAAACTTAACCTTAATTTATTACCATATTCCAAGAAAATGCTGCATTATTAAACTAACAAAAGTAATGCCTATCCAACAGCAAAGCCCCAGAAAAATTGGTTTCACACCTGTTTTCACCAACTTAATGATATTGGTGTTCAAGCCAATGGCTGCCATGGCAAAAACAATAAAAAATTTACTCAGCTCTTTAAGCGGCGTGAAGAATTCTATGGGAACATGGAAGAAGGAGGTCATTACGGTTGTAATGACCGAGGCCAGAATGAAGAACAGAATAAAAAACGGAAAGACTTGTTTAAAGCTTACCTTACCGCCCTCGGCTTCCTCCTCCTTCCGTGTTCTCCAGAAAGCCAGTACCAGTGTAATCGGAATAATGGCCAGGGTTCTTGTCAGCTTCACCGTAACGGCTTTGTCGAGCGTCGCTGTTCCCAAATGATACATACTGTCCCATGTTGCAGCCGCTGCAGTAACGGACGAAGTGTCATTAATGGCTGTACCGGCGAACACACCAAAGGCTCCACCATCAGTGGTTGAAAAGCCAAGCATGGTGCCAAAGGCCGGAAACAAAACCGCTGCCAGTACATTAAACAGAAAAATAACTGAAATGGCCTGCGCCACTTCCTCATCACTGGCCTCAATAACCGGGGCAGTCGCAGCAATGGCTGACCCGCCGCAGATTGAGGAGCCAACTCCCACCAGTGTGGAGATATTCCCCGGAATCTTCAACGCTTTGTGCAGAACAAAAGCAAGGATCAGAGAAGTCGAGATCGTCGCAATAATAATGGGCAGAGACTGCCGTCCCGTTTCAAGAACAACCGAAAGATTTAAACCAAAACCAAGCAGGATAACCGCATATTGCAAAATCTTTTTTGAGACAAAAGTGATGCCCTCCTGTAAAGGCTCTTTATTTTTTAGTAAGAGTGTGATCACCATTCCTGCCAGAATCGCAATGACGGGGCCGCCAATAACGGGAACCGCCTGTCCTGCAAACCATGCTGGTATTGCGATAACGAGGCAGAGCAGGATACCTTTCCAGCTTCTTGTGATAAAATTCATATGTCTTTTCCTCTTTCGTAAATATGTTTTATGCTATGATAGAAGGATATCACGTCTTATCAATAATGAAAAATTATTTATCTTTATACTGCCATAAAAATATGTTATAGTTAAACAAAAGTACAAGAAAGAGGCCGAAATGTTAGATTTTAGAATCAATACCTTTTTAACAGTTTGTCAATACATGAATTATACCCGTGCCGCAGAAGCACTTAGCATAACACAACCTGCTGTTTCACAGCATATTCATTTCATCGAGGAGGATTACGGCATTCGTCTTTTTGAATTTCATGGCAAAAAAATGGAACTGACACCTGAGGGTACTGCCCTGCTCCACACCGCTTCTGCCATGAAGCATGATGATCTGATTTTGAGAGAACATTTGAAAAACAGCCGTCTGCATATTCGATCATTAAATTTTGGAGCAACTCTTACCATTGGTGAATTCGTGGTAAGCGGTATCCTATCACGTTGTCTGGAGCAGTATCCCAAAGCCAAAATACGTGTTTCGGTCGATAATACCCAGTCACTGCTCAAGCAGCTGGACAACAATGATCTTGATTTTGCTCTCATCGAAGGCTATTTTCCCAAAGAAAATTATGACTATGCGGTCTACTCGACCGAGCGTTTTATTGCCGTCCAAAGCGCAGACGCTGAGGCACTGCCAGCCCAATGCCCCATTGAAGCCTTATTTTTAAAACCGCTGCTAGTGCGGGAGCCTGGCTCTGGCAGCCGTAATATCCTTGAACAATACCTGAAACTGAATAATTATGCTATTACAGATTTTTCAAAAGTTATAGAGGTTAATAATGTCAATGCTTTAAAAGAAATGGCCGAAAAAAACTGCGGAGTCACCTTTTTGTACGAAGTGGCTGCTGGCCGGGAATTGGCAGGCAAAACGCTAAGGGAAATCCCTATCCAGGGGTTTGATATCACCCATGATTTTGCATTCATCTGGAAAAAGGGCAGCATTTTCTCTAAAAATTACCGCGCATTATCTGCTTTTATGTCTGGAAAAAACGAACGGATCGTTTTGGACCAAAGGCTTTGATTCTGTTGTTTTCTCTGTTTAAAGGGTAGATATAGAGTTGTAAGCTTACCTAACCCTATATAATAAATGGAGGATTTCTATGAAAATTATTATTCAATGCAGTGTCTGCGGAAACAAAGTCGAAATTGATAAAAAGCCAAACAGCGTGGTAGATTTTAAAAAAATTCTTAATGAACACAAATTTTCCATTGACGAGACAACCATCGAAAATAATGCACTCAAGTCTATAATAATTCAGTGTAAAAACTGTAATAAGGACCATATCGAATTAACCTTTTAACAAAAATATGGCAGTAAGCTCTTTTTAAACTTACTGCCATATTTTTATTTAGTTTTAGGAATCGTAACAACTGATATAGTTCCCTTTCCGGGCTGGCTCTCAATCTTCAACGTTCCAGCGCATTGGGCTGCAAGACGAAAACGCACATTTTCAATACCAACATGCTGTCGTTCATCTGGAAGAAGTGCCGTTATATCAAATCCGACCCCGTCGTCTGATACTTTAATGGTATAGTTTTCGGCCGTTTCCATTGTTTCAAGACAGATAGTGCCGCCGTTTTCTTTTTTGCAGATTCCGTGTTTAACTGCATTTTCAATTAATGGCTGTATCGTCAGAGAAGGCAGCATAAAATCTGTTGTACCAATTGAGTAAACGATCTGTATGTTTTCTTCAAACCTCATTTTTTCTAACGAAAGATAGGTCTTGATATGCCTCAGTTCTCTATCAAAATGTACCATGCCTTTCTGCGTAAGAGAGTCCAAGTTCCCTCTCAGATAATTTGCAAATGCAATGGTCGCTTCGCCAGCTTTATCAGGTGTTTCCTTGCACATTTGAGCGATGGAAGTAAGTGAATTATAGAGGAAGTGGGGCTGTATCTGGCTCAACATCATCGCAATACGATTTTGGGTAAGCTCCAGTTCCTTTTCACGAAGCCGCTTGCTCTGCTCTACCTGAATATTGACATAAATGATCAAAAGAGAAACCGTAGTAGCTGGATAAGCCAGTGCAAGGCCATTTATAAAAATCTGTACAGCAATGGCTCCAGCTGGTAAAATGCCATAGGATAAAAGCGCAAAAGTATCCTTTATGCCAAGCTTTCTGCTATGCTTGAGGATGATTACCATGTCCAGCAAGATTATGATAATAGGGTATACCAGGCTGATCCAATGCAGCGGGCTCCGCATAAAATAACCCTTTTCGCTAAAATAAAAAAACATATTATTAAACATTGAAATGATTACCAGCAGAACAGCCACACCACAAAGAGCAGTGATTGCCGGAACGATCTTGTCAGATACAATACTTCCCTTTCCGCGTATGTAGGTGACCATATATGCGGTAAACAGTGCTACAAGAAGATATCCTAAATTAAACACAAAAAAGTTTGCCACTTTCATCGCACATACAAGCTGTGGATGGCCGCCAGCAACCCAAATAAAAATATCACAGCCCAAAATAAAAGCATTTACGGCCAGCATCCACAAAAAAAGGCGGTTGAGTTTTGTATGCTCCCTGCTTGCAATAATACAGATTATCAGTAAAATTGAAATAACAATACTAAGGCTTTCAAGTGGAATATTTGTCGCCATCAACAGTCTTCTTCGTTCCATTTAACATTCCTTCCCTGTTTATACTGCCGGAATTGGGCTAAATACCCTTTTTACGGTAAAATTTTTTTTCCATCATTTTCACGACTGCGTCACTGTCGTTATTGCTGATGGTCTGGGTCGCAGCCTCCTTTAACGCACGCGCTGCATTATCCACCGCATATGCGCGATTGACGAGCTTAAAAATCGGCACGTTCAGACTTGAACTGCCAAAGGCTACAATCTGATCCACCGACAAATCTTTTTTCATTTTAAGGATCGCGTTCTCCCTTGTAGCCTCAGCACTGTAAATATCCATAACCGTGTAACCCTCTGCGTCATGGCTGGGTGTATTTATAATCTCGATACGGTTGCCAATTTCCAAGGCTTCAATCTTTTTCCGGATTCGATTGTTCACAGATGCTTCATTGACCGAGGTAATGTTTACAGCCTGCTGATCCTCTGGCAAGCCGCCAAAAACATAATTTTTATGGCTTGTACGGCGCAGCCGGTGATAAAAACGTTCTTCAGCCGTATTTTTAAAATCGCCGTAATAAATGTGCATGGTCTCGTTAATGATAGCGTGCACAAAACAGTTGCGGCCCTCCTCCTCAAAGACGCTCTCGATTGCATCACTCACCTCGCGATCCATTGGCAGTGAAAAAGAGTAAGAACGATCCTGAACGTCATAGAGTACAGCGCCATTCATCGCGATTACGGGCAGATTCAGGTTTAGATTTTCAAGAATAGGCACAAGTGTGGCTGGTGTACGGTCTGTAACAATCGTAAACCACTCTCCGTCATCAATCATGCGGTTGATATGAAATTCTGCATATGAGCTTATTTTTCCATCAGAATGCAGCAGAGTATTGTCAAGCTCTGAAACAAAAAGGACACTCCGGTTACGGTGTACCGGCAGATGAAATGCATTAACTGCCAGAGCAACCAGGATGCCGATCAGTGTATCAATCATGCGATAAGAGGCAATGATATAAGGCGCGGTACCCGGTGTTGCGGCAATGGTTGTCCCAAGAAACACGATGCAGGTAAAAGCAGAAGCTGACGAATGATTGATGACCAGCGTCACATAGATCAGTGGAATCATGCACAATGAAACAATGATAAACTGTACCGTGGGCCACGGTACATAGCTCCGCATAAACATAAGCACAAGCATACCTGCAAGACCGCCGATCAATGTTCCCACGATTCGGTTAATGGCAATCTCTTTGGTATTTGACAAATATGGCTGCATGCAAAGTACCGCCGTAATGGTTGAATATATCGGCACACTCTCAGGTCTTATAAAGGTAATAAGCAGACAGATAAAAACTGCTACCGCTGTTTTTACCATTCGCATTCCTACTTTTGGAAATTTATACTTCATTTGTGGGCTCCCTTAACAATGATGAGAACAGCATACGGCATTTTGAAGCTCATGTCAAGTCTGCTGTCAACCTAAAAAAGTACCGGCAGACAAACCCGGTACTTTAGGATATTTTACTTTTTGTAAAGCTCTTTTTTCTTCAACCCATTTTTTTTAGCTTCTGTAACCCACTGATGGTTTGCAGCGGCCATATATATTTTTCTCGGAATCTTTGGGGTGATCAACAGGTCATTTTCCAGAGCCTGTCCGTTTTTAATGGCATTCGAAAGCTGAACCAGCCCTTCATAAACCGGACGTTTGGCAGAAAATTTCCACGAGATATTCGCCATACCATGAAGAAAAGGCCCTCCGCCAATCCCCAGGCCACCGCCCCAGGTTAGCTTTGCCCTGCGGCAAAAATGTGATAAAATCTCAAGCGCGTAACGATTCTGATGTCCTTCCAAAAATCCAGCATTCACGATGCCATATACGCAGATATCTGCCGGAGAAGCCTTAAGCTTTTCCTCAAAGTGTATTAAAAGACGCAAAAAGCTTGCTGGCAGACTGTCCACATACAGGGGAAACGCAAAGACCAGTGCGTCACTGCTGCAGAGATCATCGAAAAAATCATCATCCCACAGAGACATGGATAAAATTTCCGGATCAGCCTCTGTTTTGACAAGCGGCATCAGCTCATTCAGAATGTAATTCGAAAAGCTGCCACGCTTTTTAGGGCTGGCATTTATCAGTGTTATTTTCATTTCAGAGCCTCCAGTACATTTTTAATGTCCTCAGGGCTCTTTACCATAATCACACGATAGCCCTGCGTATTAAGGTTTACAGCATTGGCAGAAACCAGATTCTTAAAGGTTTCGGTTTCCTCCTCGCTAATGTCTTCCCCATAACCAATCACTGTCATTTTAAGCCGATTGGGATAGCGGTCAGCATGGTGCATCTCATTTTTACGAACCTTAAAAAAGGGCAGTAGATAGCCAATATTCCGGTCCATTACATTCTTGACAAAAGCGCTGTATCCTCCGTATTGCACTTTTGAGATAACGATCAGCTCGTCACATTTCGCGTACAGCTTTCCAAGCTCACCGTATCCATCCTTAATAACACAGAATCCCGGTGTCTTTACCCAGCAGCCAAAACAGCCAATGCAATGTTTGATCCGATCACTTTCGTTTGTGATTACCTGAATATTCTCAAGAGACGGCGGACAGATCGTACTGAAAGCTTCCGCCGACAAATCCTGTATAATAACTTTCATAGTATTTCCTCTCGTATGTTGGATTCTGGAAGCATTATAACATATTTATAACGATGCTGTCCCTTAAATTCTGTTTTTAATCTGATAGCTGCTTAACATATTCAAGGATAGGGATGATGAATTTTTTATCTTTAAAATCGGTTCTTTTCCCGTAGCTGGCAAAAAACTCTTCATTTTCCTGAATGGACTCAGGTTTTGATTTGAGCATTTTCATCATCATCGCCATCATGACACGGTGCGGCAGTGAAAGCGCTTTGTAATCGATAGCTCCCCGTAAATGAAAAAACTTAAAATCTCCCCTCTCCTCCTCTGTAAAACTATTTTTTAATATTTCACTATAGTCGGTTTTCTGCGGGTCGGCCAGCCCAACTGTAAAAATAACTACTTTTTTATTCTGAAATGTCCCACATTTTTTCTTGAACTCTTTGAGCCCTTTAATACCGCTGGCGTAAAGACCGCCACCATAAATTAAAATAGTACTTTCGCTTAACAATTCCGGCTTCGTCTTTTTTATGGAAAGCGCCTGTACGTCAAGCTCCTGCGCCAGCCATTCTGCATATGTCTCTGCGCTTCCATATTCAGATGCATAAACCACTGCTATTTTACTCATTTTATCATCCGTTCCTTTCTAATATCCTCTGCCTTCTCCATTAATTTGACCAGAGCGCGATCAAATATTTCAAGCTCTTCATCGGACAAAGCGCTTAAAAATTTTTCGACAAAGGCGTTGTTCTCACCGCCCATTTCTGCTTCATAGGCTTCAATTTTTGTTTTGTCTGGTATGACCCGCAGGGTCCTCTTATCTTTTTTATCTTTCACAAGCTCAAGGTAACCTTTTTCCTGAAGCTTTAAGGCAATGGCCTTGGCATTCTGATGTGAGGTATCCATCTCAGCGGCCAGTGCGGACAAAGTCGGCGGCTCTCTAAAAAAAGTAATGAGATGAATAAGCAGATACCACTGCTTTGTTGTCAGTTCTCCCAGGAAATCCTGACTGTTCCCCATGACCTCCAGCCTTGTTACCAACGAAAAAAGACTTCCAAAAACTCGAAAACGAGGATCCATCGTTTCTAACTCTCTACGATACATTTTTTCTCCTTATTTTATGTAATGTATTATCTAATATACGTAGTGTATTACCTTTTTGTGACTGTGTCAAGCTTTGTATGAAAAAATTAATATTAAACTGTTTTAAGATTAAGCTTTTTTCATCTTTCAAGTGCTATGATGGGAAAAATAATTTATAACTGGAGAATGCTATGAACAGATATGCTTTACTGACACCTGTCTCTAAAAAAAATGGTGGAAATTTCCTGATCGTTCTCGCTTTTTTAACCACGCTTCTTCCAATTTTCTCTATCTCGATTTATGATCAGCCTTCTGCAGACGATTATGTCTATGGGCTGCTGACACGACAAACCTGGGAGAGCACCGGCTCTGTTTTTCAGACTCTGCTCACTGCCTGGAATCAAATGGTGCACTCTTATATGACTTGGGATGGCAATTTCTTCGCAACCTTTCTGGGCGCGCTTCAGCCATCTGTTTTCGGATTGTACCACTGGGTCCCGGTCATTATGGTATTATCTGTTATCTTCGGTACTTTTTTCTTTTTAAAAGTCTTGCTGGAAAATTATTTAAACGCAGATCGAAATACAACGCTCTTCATCGGCTGTGCACTCTTAATATTAGAGCTTCAATTTCTGCCTTCTGCTGTTCAGGGATTATACTGGTTTGACGGCGCTGTTTCCTATACCTTTATTTACGCTATGTCATTGACCCTTTTTGCGCTGCTGCTTATCTACTATCAAAAAAGACCTGTGCGACACAAATATCTTGCCCTTGCCAGCGCATGTATCCTCGGTTTTCTTATTTCCGGAGGTAACTTTATATCCTCACTGGTGAACCTTATACTTCTGGCCGCAATGGCCACCATACTATGGTACCGTAAAAACACACACTGTTTTGGCACTGTTTTGGTTTTTGTTTTTTCACTCGTCGGCTTATTCATTTCCGCTCTTGCTCCCGGTAACGGCGTACGGCAGGCCGATACACTTAAGACCCTTGCGTCACAACCCTCTCCAATTTCTGCTATTTTACAGTCCTTTCAATATGCTGGACAGTATTTTCTGCAGTGGATGTCTATCCCAGTTACGGCAGGTATTTTTATCCTCTCTGTCCTTCTGGTCAAACTGGCGTACAAAAGTCATTTTTCTTTCCGGTATCCCTTTGCAGTATTAATTCTCGCATTCTGTGTCTTTGCAGCCGGATTTACACCGCCTATTTATGCACTGGGAGCAGGCAGCCTAATCTGGGAAACGCGGATTATGAATATTTTGTATTTTAACTTTTTATGGCTCTGGTGCTTTATGCTTTTCTATATTTCAGGATGGATATTCCACCGAAGACCAAAAAATAAAAAAGCTCAAAACGGGATAAATCGCGCCCGATTAAAAAAATTAGCGCTGCGACCAGTGTACTATAGCAGTGCTGCTATAATACTTTTCGTTTTGACTCTTCCCATGGCTAAAACACCGGTAACAAGTCTCAGTGCTCTGCAGTCACTCGTTGACGGCTCTGCATCACAGTATGCCTTAGAAGCCAATGAACGAAAGGAAATCTACCAAAATCAGTCCATTAATCATGCTGATGTACTTGCCTATACAGTAAAACCTTATGTTCTTTATTACGACGATATCAAGACAGATAAAAATGATTGGCGGAATATCAGTGTTGCCAGGTATTACAACAAGGGTTCCGTTGCGATCCGCAATTAAAAAAAGCATCAGGATTGTAACCTGATGCTTTTTAGTATTTTCAACGTTCATTAATTGGAATATATTCTCTGCGCTCGTGCACATTTCTGTAAGCCGGACGGATGATTTTTCCGGCATTGAGAAGCTCTTCGATTCGGTGAGCGCTCCATCCTGAAATACGCGCGATTGCAAAAATCGGTGTATAAAGCTCAGTAGGAAGTTCCAGCATATGATAAACAAAACCGCTGTAAAAGTCAACGTTAGCGCTGACCCCCTTGTACATTTTTCTTTCATCAGAAATAATAAGCGGCGCGAGACGCTCTACATTGGAATACAGCGCAAACTCGTCCATACGTCCCTTCTCTTCCGCAAGGTTACGTACAAATTTTTTAAAAACTTCGGCTCTCGGATCAGATTTAGAGTAAATCGCATGGCCCATCCCATAAATTAGCCCAGCTTTATCAAAGGCTTCCTTATGCAGGAGCTTTCTCAGATAAATGCTGATTTCCTCTTCATCGTTCCAATCATTGACATTTTTCTTCATGTCCTCAAACATTTCACAAACTTTAATGTTGGCCCCACCATGCTTTGGACCTTTAAGCGATCCCAGAGCTGCCGCAATGGCAGAGTAAGTATCCGTACCTGAGGATGTAACGACATGACAGGTAAAGGTTGAGTTGTTCCCACCGCCATGCTCTGCGTGAAGTACCAGGGCTATATCAAGAATTCTGGCTTCAAGCTCAGTATATTTGCTGTCTGGCCTTAAAAGATACAGAATATTTTCGGCTGTTGAAAGCTCTGGCTGCGGCGAATGGATATAAAGACTTTGTCCCAGCTCATAATGGCAGTAAGCCTGATAACCATATACTGCGAGCAATGGAAACAAAGCAATAAGCTCCAGGCTTTGACGCAATACATTGGGGATTGACGTATCACTGGCACGGTCATCATAGGAGTAAAGTGTGAGAACGCTTCTAGCCAAAGTATTCATCATATCGCGGCTGGGTGCTTTCATGATGATATCGCGAACAAAGCTTGTTGGCAGTGTTCGGTAATGCGACAATACCTTCACAAAAATATCCAGATCCTGTTTATTAGGCAGCTCGCCAAATAAAAGCAAATAGGTCGCTTCTTCAAAGCCAAAACGTTTTTCCTTTACAAAACCTTTCACCAGATCCTGAACATTGATTCCCCTGTAGTAAAGCTGTCCGTCGCAGTTGATTCTCTGGTCTCCATCCATAATAAAGGACATAATCTCAGAAATTTCTGTTAATCCCGTGAGAACACCGTTTCCGTTCAAGTCACGTAAACCCCTGTTTACCTTGTATTTATCGAACAATTCCGGATCAATATGATTGTTTTTCTCTAATTTTTCAATATAGTCGAGCACTTCGGGTTTTTCTTCTGAAAATACATTTGTCATTTTTTCACTCTCCCTCGTCTATTTATCAGATTATAATATATCTATTATAACCTCCAAACCTTAAAATAAGATAAAAAATAAAACAACAGATGAATCTTTATCTGTTGTTTTTGCATATTTCTTAAGTTTTTATGAATTTTTGAAATTTTTAAACCTAAATTTGAAAGACTATTTTTCAAATCCTTCAAACACAAAAGTTTATTTTGGCACTTTAAATCGTTAAAACTTTTCGTATTTTAAAGCAAATTATTTTATTTTCTATTTGTTCTCTCGTTCCTCGAGCGTTACGTGGACGATATCACCAGGCTGTTTCCCAATTTTTTCACGAATATCCTTTCGAACACCAAGGATGTGACAAGGTGTTTTCATGCGTACCAGGCTTCCATCATAAGTTTCGCCATCAAAAGTAGCATGCACTTTCACCTTCCCACGGCCAAAAGTTTCTTTAACATCGAATGGTATTTCAATATAAGCACCATTGATATCGGGTACTTTCTTAATCTCTGCCTCAAACTCGTACAATTCTTTCACTATTACTCTCCTTAAAATAATTTTCTGTTGATATACCTGGGAGCAAATTCCTTAAACACAATGATGATCAGACCTCCCAGTTTTGTGTACTCAACAGAATCCCTAATTCTTTAAGAATACTTTGCTGCATTTTATAATCCGGTATGAATGCAGCGACAATGTTCCAAAAAGCTGCCGAATGATTATGCTCAAAGGTATGGGCTAGTTCGTGGATCACCACATAGTCGATGGCACTTTCGGGAGCCATTATAAGCTTCCATGAAAAATTCAGACTGTTTTTTCCAGAGCATGAGCCCCATCGTGTACGGGCGTTATTAATTTTTACACTCGTTGGTCTCGCATGCATCTGCTCGGCATAATAATGGACCTTCTCATTTAAAACCCTTTTGGCTTCGGAGCGATATAATTTCACAACGGCCTCTTTAATCTTTTCTTCTGCGAATCTATCGGGTATGTAAAAGCACTCCTCATCAAAAAGAGGTTTTTTGAGTTCACAGCATACCAGTGGCAGTTTTTCTCCCATATAAAGCAGTGAACAGCCATCTTTTAATATAAATGCCTGGCGTTTTTCATGCCTTTTTCGGGCCTCTGCGCTGGCCATTTCAATCCACTCTGACTTTTCCATCACAAAACGGTCCAGAAATGCTTTGGGTGTCTTTAACGGCGCCCTGACTTCCACCTGTCCATCGGGATCGCCATTGTTTTACGACGGCTTTTTTGTACTCTATAGGGCGTCATTCTCGATATTCCTCAGATAAAAATGACTGCGTTTAAACCGAAGAATTCCTTCATCTCTCAGCCTGCCAAGCTCTCTCGACATCGCGCTTCGGTCAACGCACAGATAATCTGCCAGCTGTACCCGGTTCATAGGGATCGTGAAGGGGTTAGTCCCGGCTCGGCGCTGCTGGTCATTTAAATATCCTAAAAGCTTTTCGCGTGTAGTTCTCAAACTCAGATAATCCAGTTTTCGATTCAGATTCAGATTTTTTCTGGCAATAATCTTAAGAAGGTTATTGATAATCTGCTTGTGAAAGCTGCATTCATTACTGCAGACATCAATGATTTTATTAACCTGAACAAAAAGGACCACACAGCTTTCAAGGGCCACGACGGTTACAGGACTTTCCTTTATACCCGCACAGACAAAGGATTCTGCGAAAAGCTCGCCCCCTTCTATCTCGCCGATAATATTGCGGTTCCCCATGGCATCCTCTTTGATAAGCTGGGCATGCCCTTTAGCCAGAATTCCCACACCAATGACTTCATCCCCGCTGTTGAGGATACGCTCATTTTTATCATAGTGCTTTGAAACAGCGCCCAGACACTTGAGCACAGCAGAAAGATTATCCCTCTGAACGGATTTAAAAAGTGCACTTTTTTCCAGATTTTCCATGTATTCTTCCATGTATTCTTCCATATGAACTTCCTTTCTAAGCTATTCGAAAAGTCCGACAATCTCATCTTTAGACATACTGGCAATGGCTCCTTCACCCTCACGGATAATCGAATCTGCCAGTTCAGCTTTAGCCTGCTGCATTTTTTGTATTTTTTCTTCAATACTGTCTTTTGCGATAAGGTTATAAACCTGGACGCTGCTTGTCTGGCCTATACGGTGGGCACGGTCAGTCGCCTGATTTTGTGCGCTGAGATTCCACCACGGATCGTAATGGATAACTACATCAGCGCCCGTCAGGTTGAGGCCTGTCCCCCCAGCTTTAAGGGAGATTAAAAATACTGGCGTATTATCCTCGTTAAAGGCATTGACTTGACGCAGTCTCTCCTGAGCCTTTGTTCGTCCTGTAATCTTGTAAAAACCAATTTCCCGTTTAACAAGCTCCCTTTCAATGATCTCCAGCATCGAGGTAAACTGTGAAAACAAAAGCACCTTGTGTCCAGAAGCTAAAGAGGTTTCGAGTATTTCCAGACAGAGCTCAAGCTTGGCACTTACATCTGTATAATCTTCATAGACAAGTGACGGATCACAGCAAATCTGGCGAAGCCGAGTCAGCATTGCCAGAATGATAAGCTTCCGGCGTTCAAAATTTCCTCCGTCCAGCTCATATGCAAGGTCCTCTCTGCTTTTTGCCAAATTTGCCAGATAGAGCTTTTTCTGTTCACCATCCATAGATGCGTACATGGTCGTCTCAGTCTTTTCAGGGAGCTCCTTGAGAACATCACTTTTCAAACGGCGTAAAATAAAGGGCGACACTAGCTTATTAAGCCGTTCCAGAATTTTTTTATCCTGTTCGCGGACAATGGGTATTTCAAACTTTTCACGGAACTTCCGATAGGTATAAAGATATCCCGGCATTAAAAAATCATAGATGGACCAGAGCTCTGCCAGGCTGTTTTCTACCGGCGTACCTGTCAAAGCAAACCGAATCTCACTGTTAATCACCTTAACAGATTTAGCATTCTGCGTATTATGATTTTTAATGTACTGGGCCTCATCGATGATTTCATAATGAAAATGCAAATCTTCATAATACAAAATATCTCTTTTGAGCAGATCATATGAGGTAATAAGCACATCTGCCTCAGCCGCCCCGGCGATTTTATCTCGGCGCTCCGCAGCAGTTCCCATGACCACAATTGCTTTAAGTTCAGGTGCAAAACGTGCGATTTCACTTTCCCAGTTTAATACCAGCGAGGATGGGCAAATGACCAGAGATATCGTCTGAACCCCGCTTTCTTTCTGAGACAGCAGCAGAGAAATTACTTCCAGCGTTTTTCCAAGCCCCATATCGTCCGCTAAGATACCACCAAATCCATATGCCGCAATGGTTTTAAGCCATCTGAAACCTGTTTTCTGGTAATTTCGCAAAATGGGCTTCAGCGTGGCTGGCACTTCAAAGTCAGAATCAGAAACATCCTTGATATCTCTGACAATCTGCTTGAAAACAGTATCCCGATTATATTTAATTCCCTCGCTCTGCTTAAACAGAGCATCCAGATACAGCGCTCGGAACTTCGGAACCGACACGGTCCCCCGCTCAATCTCCTTTGCGCTCAAGTTTAATACATCTGCCAGCTCTGAAAACTCGCCTAAAGCATTATCTTGAATATTAATAAAACTGCCATCCCTTAACCGGTGGTACTTTTTAGCCTGGCGATACGAATTCAGCACCTCGGTCAACTCATGTATGTCCAATCCGTCCAAATCAAATTCCAGATCAAGCAGATCGCCGCTTACTTTTATGCCTACACGGACAGAAGCAGGCGGCTTGATTTTAAAGCCTTTAAACTGATCCGTCGCAAAAATTTCAGCAGTTGAGGATATAGTCTCCAGTCCCTCACTAAAAAGATCAAAGATTTTATTCTCATCACCGTCAATATACGCAAAATTACCGATGGCATCATAACTGTCCAGATATTTTTTTATAAGCTGTTCTACCCGATACTCACCGCGCAGATCCTGGCTTTTAATCAGGTCTTTGGGTTTAAATGCTTCATGCTCCTCATCGCCATAGCTAAAAAATACCTTTCCCATTACAAAGTCCTCCTGTGGCGCATCAAAATAGACCTTAGTCACCAGAGGTTTAGGCTCATAGGCACTCATGTCACAATCTGAAATAAAGGAGAAATACTGTTCAAGATTGGATAAAACCGTATTATAGAACCCCTTCATATCCTCTTTCATCACAGTCATCGTCAGCTTATTGCGGATAATAGCCTTCAGAAAATCTCTCGTATTGCGGCTGTAGGAAGGGTCACAATAATAAAGCTTTCCTTTTTCGAAAATATAGAGCCTTTCCTGCCCATCTAATACCAGTGCCTCATCATTTAAAAGCTCGATGGTGTAGGACTTACCTGTATCTGAAATCCGAATGCTGATCTGTGCGTTAGAATGAACAATCGTGGCGGACATAGCCGAGCCTTCAATATCAACGGGAATCTCTGGGTCCTCGTCCCAGATTGCCATATATGCGTCAAGCGTTGGTCCGTTAAGGTACATGTACTTTACGTTATCATTAAAGCTCTTTTTGTAAACGGCTAAAGCCCGGTTGTTGCTCTCGTTATAAAAGCTTTTGAGAAAATGAAGATACTTTCTGCCGCGCTCATCAAAATTTTCTTCAAAATGGCGTAATATCAGGGATTTACCATACCTAATTTCATCTCCATTTTCAAAAGCCGCCATAAAAGCACTCAAATCTTTTACAACGTAAAGCCGGTCTTCACCAATCTTAAAAGCTAGCTTGGCGGACGAGCCATACCAATAGCTGTCAGTAATCATCAGCGTGGGCTCAAGGCGAACGTTCTGCCCGGAGCCGGCCTCCAGAGCGGCATTTTTCGATTTTTCCGCGTAACGGTCCATCAGTCTGAGAGCTGCTGAGTCGGTCATCTGCCGAACCCGGGGCTCCTCTTTTTCACTGCTTAATTTCCATCTGAATGTTTCTTTAACTTGCTTTTTATTTTTTTCAGAGTTACCTTCCTGAGGATACAATAAGTCATCCATATCCTCAGGTGTAATTTCTCCAGAAAAGATTTTATTTTCTTCCGGTTTTTTCAATAGCTCATCATCCATGGAGAGAACCTCCTTATTTATGGTTGAAATAAAAGATGGCCAACTGGGTTCTGTCACGCAGCTCCAGTTTATCTAAAATATTGCTGATGTAATTGCGCACTGTCCCCTCACTCAGAAAAAGGGTTTCTGAAATTTCCCGGTTGCTCAGTCCCTGAGCCACTCCCTCAATAATTTCCAGATCTCGTTCGCTGATGCTGTAAGCGGAAAAATTTACAGCCGCTTTGCCGCCAAGAAGTGTAGGGATTTTCGTCACAATTTCATCGCCAAACACACTCTGTCCACTGTAAACTGCTTTTATCGCCGGCACAATACTCTCAAAGGCCTGTTTGAGCAAATAACCCTTTGCACCTATTTTGAGCGCTTTGATAATATATTCATCGTCTAAAAAAGTGGTGAGATATAAAATACGGGCATCCCTGTCCTCAGCGAGGATAAGCTCACCGGCCTCAAGACCGGTCATACCGTCCATCCGTATATCCATGAGCAGGATATCCGGTTTATGCTCATCGTATAAAGCGATGGCCTCTCCTCCGCTGTTTCCCAGCGCTACAACCTCGATTTCAGGATCTGCCTCCAAAATAGTTCTAAGGGATACTGATACCAGACGGTCATCATCAATGACGATTACTTTCATGGGGTTCCTCCTTTGGAATAGAAATAAAAATGTGAAAGCCACGCTCTTTTCGAATGTTCAGATTTCCGTTTAGAGCCTCTACCCGGTCTGCGATATTCTGCAGGCCTATTCCGCTGTGGCCTGAGACCATTTTAGTGCCATTATCCTCGATAATAAGCTGATACAATGCTGGGTGCTCTCTCAAAGAGATCTTTACCCTGCTGGCGTCCGAGTGGCGCATAACATTTGAAAGGGCCTCCTTTACGATCGTAATAAAGGCATAACGCTGCTCCTTCGAGGGATTCCCTTCGATTCCGTAATCAAGGAAAACCTCACAGAAATCAAAATCATCGATCAGTGAGCATATCTGTGTCTGGCAGTCAATGGATTCATCGTGAAGGTCGTGCACCGAATCCCGGATACTGTCCATAGCCTGGGAAAGCGTATCCTTGATTTCAACCAGATTTTCCTGAAGCGGCTCCTCTGGATGGACTGCCATAAGCGCCCCCACTTGTAAAATAGAACGTGATAACAGATGACCAACATTATCATGTATTTCACGAGCGATACGGTTTCGTTCATTTAAAGTCGCCAGATTGATCTCATAATCCTGTTTTTCCATCAGGTCTTTGTTCTTACTTTCTAACAGCATTGCATTTTCACGCGTCGTGTCCCGAAGTGTCCGGTAATCTCGGTTCATCCGGTTGACCAGCTCCTCATTTCTGCGAAGCAGGCCTGACAGACCAAAGAGAATAATCAGGATCAGCCCAATATTAAAGGGCAAGCTTTTCAAATTAACCACAAGGGCTGTACCGGCCAGAAAAAACAATCCAATGCCGCTCTTGCTGAAAGCATCATAATATACAAGCGGATAATAAAAGAAAAAATCTGTACAGTAAAAGGAAGCAATTGTAAATACGCCGATAGCCGCAATTTTAAAGTATCGGTTTGAAAAATAATAGTTCAGTGCCGAAACTGTCACTGCAGCCAAAAAAGAAGCGACTGAAAGGATACTAATCCTGCCGAGAGCGACCAGCGCGCAGGAACAAACCAATAGCGTAACACGGTTAAACAGGCTGTTCATAAACTTCCTCCTCAATAAAATTCTTAATACTTTACTATACCACTCTTTTAGTTTTTACACAAATTTATTTTCTTAATTACATTTGTCATACGTTTTATTGATGTAAGACACTACCGAAAGCCGATACAGCAGCGTAAAATAAAAGCATCACATACAGGAGGCACCATCATGGTCATCAATGTTCAAAATTTAGTTAAGCGTTACGGTGAACTCGTCGCCGTTGATCATCTTAATCTTCAGGTAAGAGAAGGCGAAATTTTCGGTTTGCTCGGGCCAAACGGATCGGGAAAGTCCACCACCATCAATTGTATTTTATCCTTACTCAAATACGACAAAGGCAGCATTGAGGTTTTTGGAAAGCCCATGACTCCCACCTCTTATGCACTCAAGAGGGACATTGGAATTGTCATGCAGAACGTCGCGGTGTTTAACGAGCTGACCGTTTATGAAAACATTAATTACTTTTGCGGTCTCTACATTAAGGATAAAGAAGAACGCCGAGCTTTGGTCGAGGAGGCAATCCGTTTTGTCGGCCTTGAGGACTTCAAACGCTTTCTGCCAAAAAAACTCAGCGGAGGCTTGCTCAGGCGTTTAAATATTGCCTGCGGTATTGCACATAAGCCAAAGCTCATCATTCTGGATGAACCGACCGTTGCTGTCGACCCCCAGAGCCGAAATGCTATTCTGGAAGGTATCCAAAAGCTCAATGCGGAGGGTGCAACCATCGTCTATACCTCACATTATATGGAAGAAGTCGAGCAGATATGCACCCGCATTGCCATTATGGACAAAGGGAAAACCTTGGCCATGGGCACAAAGGAAGAGTTGAAAGCCATGATTCGATCAGCAGAAACCGTACATGTCGAAATTTTTGATCTTTCTGACGCGCACCTTCGCATCATTGAGGCGCAAGACTCTGTTTCAAAGGTACACTATCAGAACAATTTTCTGGAAATCCATTATTCCGGTGGGAAAAATAATCTGATGCAGCTGCTTAACTATCTGCAAAATAATGGGATCAGCTTTGGCCGTGTCACTTCTGAGGAGCCAACACTCAACGACGTATTCCTCGAAATCACGGGTAAAGAGCTGAGAGATTAGGAGGCCTTACATGTTTTCCTTTTTATATACCAACCGTATAAAATGCCTTTTACGGGACAAGGCACTGGTCTTCTGGACCCTCCTCTTCCCGCTGATACTAGCTACCCTGTTTCATTTTGCATTCAGCAACATTTTCTCAGGTCATAATTTCAAGGCAATTCCTGTTGCTGTGATTGATAATGAAGATTATCAAAACAGCGAAAGTTTCAAGGAAACCATGAAAGCTGTGTCCAGTGAGGAGGAGTCTATTTTAAAGATCTCACTGACCTCAGATACCAGCAAAGCACTGGAATGGCTCTCTGATGGTACAGTATCCGGCATCATTGCCATGACCGGGGATAAACCTGAGCTCACAGTGACTGAATCTGGTGTCGATCAGACGATTATCAAAAATGTGCTAGACCAGTATATTCGGGTTTACCACACAGTTGCTGATGTTGCTCAGTCAAATCCACAGGCCTTTGCTCAGGGATTTATGGATGAGATTGGCAGCACCAAAGACTACACTGTCGCTGGGTCTCTGACAGACAAAAGCCTGAACACACTTCTCATCAGCTATTACGCGCTCTTGGCAATGGCCTGCTTTTACGGTGCATTTCTGGGACTTCAGGATATGGTTGATATTCAGGCAAATTTATCCGACAAGGCTTCTCGTCTGGCCGTCGCTCCCACACATAAGCTCAAATTACTGGGCATCAACTTCTGCGCGACACTGACTATCCACTTTGTTGAGATACTTATCCTTATCGCCTACATGGTCTTTATGCTGGATGTTGAGATGGGAAATCATATTCCTGAAATCCTTCTGATCAGCTTGGTCGGATCGGTCTGCGGCATTACCTTCGGCACAATGATCGGTGTTCTGGTAAAAGGAAGCGAAGGCCTTAAGACCGGCATCCTCGTAGCAATCACCATGCTCATGTCGTTTCTGGCTGGTATGATGTCGCCAGATATCAAGTACAGCATTCGTCTGAGTGCTCCTTGGGCTGAAGTGGTTAACCCTGTCAGTCAGATTACCAACGCATTTTACAGTATTTATTACTATGACGGTGGGCCAAAGTTTTATACCTGCATCGCTATTCTGTGCATGTTTGCAGTGATTTTTTCTACCGTTACATACTATGTTACCCGGAGGCAGCAATATGCAAGTCTTTAGAACCTATTTTAAAATCATTAAAAGCAATCTCATGCAGATGATGATCTATATCGTTATTTTTATCGGTCTGGCTGTTTTATTTTCAATAATGTCACAGACAAGTAGCAGTACGAGTTTTACACCTCAAAAACCATTGATGGCCGTTATCAATCACGATGAAAACAGCGAGCTTCTCCGTGGCTTTACCGATTATCTCGACCAGAATGCTGACATTGTCCCATTGAAGGATGATCCGTCAACACTCAAGGATGCACTTTTTTTCAGAGAGGTCGTCTATATCGCAACTATTCCTGAAGGGTTTACTCAGGCCTTTATGGCAGGAGAAAAACCCGAAATCATTGAAAGCACAGTTCCCGACAGTGATTTTGAGTATCAGACGGGTCAGCTTGTCAACCAATATTTTAATACGGCCCAGCTCTATCTAAAAGGGATTCCGGATATCAGCCAGTCAGAGCTATCAAAAAAGACAGCCGCCAGTATGGATGATCAGACAACTGTCACTCTGGATCAAATTTCCATTGAGGAGGGGATTCCAAGCTATTCCTATTACTTTAATTATCTGGCCTATGCCCTGCTGGCTGTTTTGATTCTTGGTATCTCATCGATTATGATGGTCTTTAATAATCAGGATATCAAACGCCGTAACAGCTGTGCTCCTATGCGCCTTAAAAATTTTAATGCTCAGCTGGCAATCGCCAGCACGATTTTTGGTATCATTGTCTGGGGTTTTATGCTTCTGGTTGCTTTTGTGCTTTACGACATTACGACAGACAATCTGCCGCTGGTTTTGCTCTGTAGTGTCAATGCTCTGCTCATGACCTTTACTGCACTTGGCATTGCCTTTCTGACAGGCCAGTTTATAAAAAGCTATAATATTCAAAGCGCCGTTGCCAATGTGGTCTCACTCGGGCTCTGCTTCCTAAGCGGTGTTTTTGTTCCTCAATACCTGTTGGGCGACTCGGTTAAGGCCATCGCAAGCTTTACTCCAACCTACTGGTACATTAAAGCAAACAATGCCATTATTGGTCTGAAGAGCTTCAGCATGGAAGCCTTGTCCCCTATTTTGGCCGATATGCTGGTTCTGACAGGTTTTATCGTTGCTATCTTCGCAGTTGGCCTGATGATCAGCCGATACCGCCAACTCAGCCGAAATTAAAAAGAAGGCGCCGGATTTTTTATTCCGGTGCCTTCTTTTTTTTACCAGCCTCTGATGTAAGGCTTGAAGCAGTCCTCACAGACAATTTTTCCTTCCTGTAAATGCATTTTATGCTCTGGAGCACCTTCGCCGCAAAGTTCACAAAAGACAGTAGTGAAAAGCCGGGCTTTTTCGGGAAGTTCAAATTTTGGCGTTGAATACTCAAACAGATCATCGAGCGAAGCGTTTAACAGGTACTCCTGATATTCAGGCTTACTCATTAACCCTTTTTTGCGGGCTTTCAGATAAATACGCACCTTTTCACCTGTGGCACGGTTAAAAAACGAAAAAGCCTGTTTTCCGGTATTTCTGTACAATAGATTTCCTTTTCCAAAAGTACAGCCAAGCAAAGCCTGTACCGCATCCACACTGCAAGAGTCATTTTCAGCAACGCATACAATCTCTTCATCTTCCGATGAACCGATGCGCAGCATTTCTTTTGCCGCATCGCTGACACGGACGCCAATGGCCAGCCCGGGACATTCGTGTCCGTGAAATTCAACAGCCTTTATCCATAATTCATTATTCATAACAATCACATCCCTTTTAGTTTTATAATAATTATACAATATTTTACTCAAAAATTGATTAAGATAGGTTATCTTGCAAATAGCAAATAGTATATAACAATATTACTTTATTATTCTGACGATAAAATTTTTTCGCTCTTACCTTTTCCAGACTATCTGCATTGTAAATGGTCTTCTTACAATAAAAAAACCGCATTCTAAAAAAATGCGGTAAATAAAATAATTTATTACTTTTTAACACCATATTTTAAAAGCGCTTTGCAAATAGCCAACGTCAATACCCCGGCAACAATTGCCTCTGGAACACCGTTAATACCGATAACTGCCAGAATGGCCCCATAAAGCGCTGAGATGTCCATTTCCTTTGCAGATGCATAGCTCTGTCCAAAAAAGAAATAAATCATGTTCATAACAAGCAGTGTGTTGGTGAGCGAGCCGCCAACGCCGGCACAAGCCAAAGCCAGTGCATCGCTGTCCTTTACCTTCTTCAATCCCTTGTAAATATAATAAGGAATAACCCCCACTAAAATTCTGGGTACAAAACAAATAACAAGACTCCAGAAATTACCATCATAAGTTCCCAGTGAATAAAATGGGGTAAATACAAAAGAGGTTACCGTTGGGTTAAAAGTATTGTTCACGAGACTGGTGAGACCAAAAACAAATCCTAAAAATGCTCCGTATTTTGGACCGAGTATGATACTTCCAATGATTACGGGTATATGGATAATGGTCGCACGGGTGAAACCCAGCGGAATGTATCCCAAAAATGGGACAACTGCCATCAGGACAATGATTGCCACAAAAAGTGACAATTGGACCAATTCCTTGGTCGTTCGTGTTTTCATATTCGATTTTCCTCCTGCTATCGTTCCAGTCAAGCCGGATACAATGCTTAATCGTGACTATTTTAACATGAAAAAAGATCAGCTTTCAAGTCTTTTTTACCCAAACTGCATTTACGGAAGGTTCTATTTTTGATATAATCTCCTAGTAAATTTGAACGAAGGAAGTACATAAAAGATGAACTTAAAAAATAAAACAGTTATCCTTGGTGTCAGTGGCAGTATTGCAGCCTACAAAATGGCAAATGTCGCCAGTACTCTGGCAAAATGGGGATGTGACGTCCATGTTATCATGACACCCAACGCAACAGAAATTATTGCGCCAATGACCTTCTCCACCCTGACAGGCAACAATTGTATCGTCGATACCTTTGATAAAAACATCAACTACAATGTTGCACACGTCTCGCTGGCCAAACGCGCTGATCTGCTCATGATCGCTCCAGCCACAGCCAATGTGCTTGCAAAGCTGGCACATGGCCTGGCAGACGATATGCTGACCACAACCGCCTTGGCCTGCACCTGCAAAAAAATCGTCTCACCAGCTATGAACACAAACATGTTTCACAATCCGGTCGTCCAGGACAATCTGGATATTTTAAGAAAATATAACTTTGAAATCGTTCAGCCAGACAGCGGTGTTCTCGCCTGTAAGGATATCGGCGATGGCAAGCTCCCTAAGGAAGAAGTCCTGATCGATCATATTCTAAAGGAAATCGCTTTTGAAAAAGATCTTGCTGGAAAAAAAGTACTGATAACTGCTGGGCCTACCTGTGAAGCCATTGATCCGGTCCGCTACATTACCAACCATTCAAGTGGTAAAATGGGCTATGCTTTGGCGCGCAATGCCATGCTTCGTGGGGCTGAGGTCACCCTTGTCAGCGGCCCAACCGCGCTGCCTCCAGTCCCTTTTGTAAATATGGTCGATATCGTTTCCGCAAAAGATATGTTTGAGGCGGTCACCAGCCGGTCGGAACAACAGGATATTATCATCAAAGCTGCGGCTGTAGCAGATTATACCCCTTCCGACTATTCTGATGAAAAGGTAAAGAAAAAAGAAGGTGCCATGAACATTGCTCTCAACCGCACCCAGGACATTCTGGCCTGGCTGGGCGCAAACAGACGACCGGGGCAGTTTCTCTGCGGCTTTTCCATGGAAACACAAAATCTCCTGGAAAACTCTCAAGCCAAACTGATACGCAAAAATGTTGACATGATGATCGCAAACAATCTAAAGGTAGAAGGCGCTGGATTCAGTGGGGATACAAATGTCGTAACTGTTATCACAAAAGACCGTGCTACAGAACTTCCAAAGCAGACAAAGGAGAATGTTGCGGGACAGATTCTTGACACAATTTTGGAATGCCTGCCATGACACCTACACATCTCATCACAGTGGCCATGGAAATCGGCGATATGCTTTTGGAAAGCGGTGCGGAAATCTACCGTGTTGAGGACTCCATGCGCCGTATCTGCCAGGCTTATGGCGTTGATAACGCCGAGATTTTCGCGGTTCCTACAACTATTATCATTACGATCCGTGTCGGCGACAATCCCCCATTGACGCTGACTAAGCGGATCTTCAGCCGTGGAACCGACCTGTATAAGGTCGAGCGCCTGAATTCACTATCCCGCGAAATGTGTGCGACTATCCCGCCTTACGAAGAGGTTCAGAGGCGCATTGAGGCGATCCGCCGTTTTCCTCCTTACTCTCTTATCAAGCAGGTACTGGCTTTCTCCTTTGTAGCCTTCTTTTTCACTCTGCTTTTTAAAGGAACGCTGTCAGACGCCTTTGCCGCATTTTTTATCAGCGCTCTAACAAAGGTGATTTTTAACGCTTTGGAGAAAATCAAAACCAACGCTTTTTTTGAAAATGTCATCTGCGGCGCAATGATTGCTCTGTGCGCTCTGGGGTTCGTCCGCTCTGGTTTTGCCGCTAATATGGACAAAATCATTATTGGCACCATCATGACTCTGGTACCCGGACTGGCTATCACGAACTCCATGCGGGATATTATCGCTGGTGATCTGCTGGCCGGTGTGACAAAAACGACAGAGGCTCTGCTGATCGGAGCCGGAATTGCTGTAGGCGCCGCTATTCCCTTAACCTTCCTGCGTCCTTTTCTGGGGGTATAGATTATGGAAAGCAGTCTTTTACTTCAATGCTTCTATGCCTTTGCCGCTACGGTCGCCTTTGGTGTCGTCTTTAATATCCGCGGTCGGGCACTGGTCATCGCTGGATTTGGCGGTGCCTTAGGTTGGTTTTTGTATATGGGTCTGCAGGGCTTTTTTATCAACGATATTCCTCAGTATTTTATTGCGACATTAGCTGTGTCGCTTTACGCCGAAATCATGGCAAGGCGTTTCAAAGCTCCAGCCACCATTTATCTGGCAGCAGCCCTTATCCCTCTTGTTCCCGGAGGCGGCATCTACTATACAATGGAACATTTCATCAATGGACGTGTGGATGATGCCATCAATACAGGCCTGCATACCCTTGGCATTGCCGGCGCACTCGCCATGGGGATCATTATCGTCTCCTCAAGTATCCGTATCTGGCTGAACATACGAAAAGAATTAAAAAAGCGTAGAAAAAAAGACTCTGTCCATTAAAGAAAAACAGAGTCTTTTTATTTTATGCTGTTTTAAACAGTTTTCTCTTGATAAGCTTAAAGGATTCAGAAACAACAATAACCGATAAACCTAAAGTAACGATCTTAACCCACATGCCTAAGGATAACGGCACGGTATTATAAAGAATTCCACCAAACTGAGTGATGACCACCTGCAGCATGAAAGTCAGACCAAAAACCAGCAGCATCAGACGATTGCTGAAGAAGTTTGAAAAGACACTGGTGTCGGTAAGTTCACGGCTGTTAAAGGCATTGAACAGGTGCATGACCACAAAGAGTGTAAATAAAATGGTATACTGTTCTCCCTCGGCGCCGCCCAGAATATTGAACAGGGCCTGCATCATAAAAACAATCGATACAAAAATCCCATTACAGGCAATGCGTGAGAGCATACCTTTACTCACAATATTGGAATCCCGGGAGATGGGCCGACGGTTCATGAGGTCATCACGGATCGGTTCAAGGCCAAGCGTAAGGGCTGGCGGTCCGTCCATAATAATGTTAATCCATAAAAGCTGAAGTGCGGTAAATGGTGATTTTAATCCAAGCAAAATACAGGATAACACCACGATAACCGATGAGAGGTTCACAGTAAGCTGAAACTGGATGAAACGCTGGAAATTCTCGTAGATCCCACGTCCCCACTGAACAGCCTTGACAATAGTGGAAAAGGAATCGTCAAGCAACACAATATCACTGGCTTCTTTTGAAACCTCAGTTCCGGTAATCCCCATAGCGATGCCCACATCAGCGTTTTTAATGGCCGGTGCGTCATTGATACCGTCACCGGTTACAGCGACCACATTCCCCATTTTCTTTAAGGCGTTTACCACTCGCATTTTAACGACAGGAGTGCTTCTGGCAATAACTTTGATCCTTGGCAGAAGCTCAATGAGGCGTTCTTCGCTCAGATCCTCGAGCTTGTGGGCCTCGGCCGCTGCGTCTCCAGGTTTCAGAAGGCCCAGCTCATCGGCAATGGCACGGGCTGTTACAATATTGTCCCCTGTCAGAATTTTTAACTCGATTCCCGCCTTACGGCAGCGGTTAACCGCTTCATAGACATCCTCGCGCAGTGGGTCTGTAATAGCGACAAAACCATCAAAGATCATATTAGACTCGATATGTGTACGGCGTTCCTCGTACTCGGTTATTGTCCGAACACCAGAAAGCGATTTGTGTGAAAAAGCAAGCACACGGCGGGCTTTTTTCTCAAAACCAGTCATTTCTTTTTCAATCTGCTGGATGTGCTCTTCCGAAAAAGGAACAGGCTGTCCATCAATCATAATATGACTACACTGGCTGATGATCTTTTCAGGACTTCCCTTGGAGTAGGCTACACTTCCCTCATCCCGTTCTACAATGGTCGTCATATTTTTTGTCTCCGAAGAAAATGGGAAAACAAAGTTAATCTTTGCATTTTTTCGCAGATCGCTGTAAGATGCACGGTGCGCATCTGCTTTTTCATAGGCCATGATCAACGCACATTCTGTCGGGTTTCCAATAAATTTTGGCTGGTCCCCCTGCTCTATATCCGCTGTGCTATTGATGGTAAAATTCTGGATCAAAGCATCATTGTCGAGAATCTTTGGTGTGATCAGGTGTCCATCTGAGTAAATATCTGTAACCGTCATGCGATTCTCAGTCAGCGTGCCTGTTTTATCCGAACAGATCACATTGATACAGCCAATAGTTTCACAGGCGATCAGTTTTTTAACCAGAGCGTTTTGTCTGGCCATTTTAATAATATTAATGGACAGTGAAACCGCCACAATGGTCGGAAGCCCCTCAGGTACCGCTGCAACGATCAGAACGATACTGGTAATAAAAGCTTCAGATACTGTATCCAGATTAAAGGTACCTGTTGAAGCAAAAATGATCAGCTGAATAACAAAAACAATCGCTGCCGCAGTCGCACCCAGAATTGTAATGAGCTTCCCCAATCGGTCCATTTTCTCCTGAAGTGGTGTAGAACCTTTTTCAGTTTTGGATAGCTCACGTGCAATACTTCCAAACTCAGTACCATCCCCAACCTCAGTCACAACCATGGTACCGCTGCCTCCGGTTATAAAGCATCCAGAGTAGAGCATGTTGGCACGTTCGGCTACCGGAGTCTTAGGATTACCATAAACCAATCCGGCTTCTTTTTTAACCGGAAGGCTCTCTCCCGTCAAAGAGGATTCATCAACTCTCAGCCCCAGCGACTCGATCACACGGCCGTCAGCAGGGATCATATCACCGGTGGCTACCTCCATAATATCCCCGACCACCAGATCTTTTTGGGATATCAGGGTGACGCTGCCCCCCCGCATGACCTTGACCTGCACATCCTCATTAATCTGGTTTAACGCCTCGAACGCTTTTTCGCTCCGCCCTTCCATAATGACGGTAACGCCGACCGCCAGAAAAATAGCGGCAAAAATACCAATACATTCAATGAATTCGGTTTGTCCTCCGGTAAAATAGCGGACAAAATTAACACCCAGAGTAATTGCAGCTGCCACCAACAGCATAACAATCATGGGTTCTGTTGCCGCATCCCATATCTTTTTGAAAACAGATTTTGGTTTTCCTTTGGTGAACGCATTAACCCCATGCTTTAAACGGCTTTCCTTGATCTGGTTTTTGCTTAGCCCCAATTCCGGATCAACATTTAACCGTTCAAGCGTCTGACTTGTCGTTTCTTGAAATGCTTTCATCAACGATACTCCTTTTTAAATTTTTACCCTGTTAAAAGAGCGTATAGGGATCACAAATTTCTTGGAAATCTGCATTTGTTTCGTTACTATTCCTATTCGCTGCCATTTTTCCAAAAAAATAAGCTCAACATCAAAAAAGAGACCTCCAGCGTATTCTAAAAATACGCTAAAAGTCTCATTACCTTTGAATAAATAAAGGCGGTAAAACCAGATGCTCTGCACCAGTATGTTGACTTTACCGTTTCAACTACTCCCTTTTAACAATATCAATTATATCGGAGGTCTCAAATACTGTCAAGTAAATTTGCAAGTAAAATTTTTTTAATTGACAAAATATCAAGGCTCCCCTGAGTTTCGCAGACCAGCACCTCCAAGCCGGTCATCGCTTCAAGCACCTTTTTATTATCGCAGTGTATGGTCGAGTTTTTATCAAACCGGTTCAGCACAATGCAGCGTGTATTTATTTTCAAGCTTCTGGCATATTCCAGAGTTAAGAGCGTACTGTTAATGGTCCCAAGTCCCGCATCTGCGACAATCACAATATCCAATGCCAAAGCGTTTATTACATCCGTCAGCATAAGCGTCGATCCCTCCAGGTTTAAGGGGCAGATAATACCACCACTCCCCTCCATAACCACATAGTCATAAACTGAGGCTGCTTTGTCAAAATCCTGTAGAATAGGCGCCAGTGTGATACTTTTATTCTCCATCTGTGCCGCCAGATGTGGTGACGCTGGATAATCAAGCAATGTCGTCACTGCCTGGTTAGGATCACCCTTAAGCCCGGCAAAGCGGAATACATAGGCCGCGTCGCCTGCGATCCTCGTTCCAGTTTCAAATTCTGTGCCGCTGATCGCGGCTTTATAATATCCGGCGTTTATCCCCTGCGCGATGAGCCCCTTAATAATTCTGGCCGTGATATAGGTTTTTCCTACATCAGTACCGGTAGCTGTGATAAAAATCCCCTTACACATTTGCTTTCACCTCAAATCCAAGGGTCTTAATCATAGCAATATCTTCATGCGTGGCAATCCCGGCTGTGGTAAGCATATCTCCTGAAATCGCTGCATTCACACCGCTTTTCATCAGGCGCTTTCCCTTATCTGGAAACAGTGCACGCCCCCCGGCCAGACGGAGTTGTGCTTTTGGTAAAATAAAGCGGAAAATGGCGGCTGTACGGACTATTTCATCATAGGCAAGGGTTGTCTTACCTTCAAGAGGCGTCCCGGGGATCGGGCTTAATACATTGAGCGGCACCGAGCTCACACTGAGCTGTTTCAGAGTAAAAGCCATGTCAATACGATCCTCCATGGATTCACCAAGGCCAATGATTCCCCCGCTGCATACTTCAAGGCCTGCTCTCTGGGCATCCCTGATGACAGCCTTTTTCTCCGAATAAGTATGTGTTGTGCAGATTTTTCCAAAAAATCTCTCTGAGGTTTCAAGATTATTATGATAACGTGTTACACCGGCTTTTTTGAGCTTCAACAGCGCTTCATAGCTCAGAAGACCATGAGATGCGCAGAGCCCCATTGGGGTGGTCTTTGCAAGCTTTCTATATATACGGCAGACTGCGTCCACTTCCTCATCCTCAAGCCGTTTTCCAGAGGTCACAATCGAAAAACGATGAACACCCTGGCGGTAATTTGACCTAGCGCTTTCCACCACGGTTTTCTCTGGAAGTAAAGGATATTCCTCCACACAGGTGTTAAACCATGCAGACTGGGCACAATAAGCGCAGTTTTCACTGCAGCGGCCACTCTTTCCATTGATGATGGTGCACAGATTAAAATCTCTGCCACAAAATTGTTCTCTAAGCTCGCCTGCGTATGTACTCAGTGCTTCAGTACTGGAACTGTACGCCAGTTCCAGTGTTTCCTCCCTGCTGATCTCATAACCGTATTTTATTTTCTCTGCTAAATCACCAATATTCATCATATTCTCCTCAATAATGGTTTTATCCTGCGCACCAGCCCCGCGCCAATAAAACAGAGCAGAATATCTCCGGGAAGATCAAGGGGAAAACAGGACAAAAAAACAATGCTCCACGGTGTCGGCTCTGCCATGTAGAAATTAAGGATCATATACTTATAAACCAAACCGATAGCATAGGTGGCCAAAAGTCCACCAAAGGCAGCCAAAAGAAAGCGGCCATAGTTCTGTTTCTGCCCTCTCTGGATGATAAAGCCTGCAACCCACGCCGCAAGGATAAAACCGAGCAGATAGCCAAAGCTCGGCCTGAAAATATATTGGATGCCGCCGCCTGCCGCAAACACCGGAAATCCCACAAGGCCCACCAATACATAAACACTTACCGATAAGGCGCCTCGAGCAGAACCCAAAAGCATACCTGCAAGCAGCACAAACAAAAACTGCAGCGTAAAATAATCCATATAGGGCACCGGAACCTGTATGAAGGCGCCGATCGCCACTAACGCAGCAAACAATGCACACTGCACCATAGACCGGGTTTTTGTCAACGTTGTTTCCATCTTAATCTCCTAAGCTTTAATTAAAAAAAGTATAAAAGAAAAAGTCTCCATTGTCAACCTTATTTTAAAATATAGTCGACATTGAAGACTTTCTGCTATTTTTTTACATTCTTTTTTCGGATTTTTTTCTTTTTCTTCCGAACGGTGTAGCCAAAGCTGCCCAGTTTTTTCCCAAGTTCAAAATATTCACCGTGGGCATAGCTGATGAGTTGCGCCTTATCCAAATGAAGCTTGCCTCTTTCATCCAGATATTGTTCATCCACATTAACTGCCAGAATATCCGCTAAAAACATATCATGAGAGCCCAAAGGGATTATCTCTGTCACACGGCACTCCAGATTCACAGGGCTTTCCTCAATCATGGGGCAGTTCAGATGCACCGCAGACTCCTTTGTCAGCGCCATTTTTTCAAACTTATCGAAATCCCGGCCCGAGCGCACACCGCAGAAATCCGTAGCTCTCACCAGTGATGAAGTGGTCAGGTTGATAACAAATTCCCCGGTTTCTTTTATGACCTTATAGGAATGGCGCTCTGGCCTTATGGAAATATAGGTTTTAGGTGGATTCGAATTGATAATGCCTGTCCAGGCTATGGTTAAAATGTTGGATTCCTCCATAGTACCACAGGATACCATTACGGCCGGTACCGGCGCCAGCAGGGTAGCACCCCGCCATTGTGCTTTACTCATCTTTAAAAATGTCCTTTCACTCTGTTGTATTTTTAAGTATAACTATCCGGTCACTGAAAAGTCAATCCATGTTCATAAAAATCCAAAAATTAACGCGCCAGCATCTCAAAGGCTGTCTTAACCTTGGGGACAACATAATGGCTGCCGCCGCGGTCCTTAACATCCTCGACCATACTGATAACCATAAGCTGCTGTGGGCTTGAAGGGTCGGCTGTAAAGGCATTAAACCAGCCAAGCTCTGTCCCGGAGGTATCTTCCTGAGACGCTTTGATTTCCGCAGTTCCCGTTTTACCGGCAATGCTCAAGCCCTCAATTAGAGCTTCATGGCCTGTGCCCGCCGGATTTTCCACTACCTGTACCAGGTCATCGCGGATGGTATTGCTCACATCCTTTGACAGAACCTGTGTTTTCCAATACTCAGCCTGCGCATTGTCCCTGTATTCAATGTAAGGCTTGACCATACTACCGTCATTGACAAAAGCCGAATAGATTGAAGCCATATGCAGCGGGTTCACCAGAACCTGTCCCTGTCCAAATCCGCTTGCAGCCAGCTGAGCTTCACTGTCAAAGGTGCCACTTTCAGAAATCTGGGAGGCAGTCATATCAAGCTCAAAGGGAAGAGCCTCACCAAAGCCCATTTTTTTCAGTTCTTCAGCAAAACGGTCTCCTCCGATTTTTAAAGCTGCTTTAGCAAAATAAATATTATCCGAATAGACAAAGGCATTTTCCAGATTTGCCGATCCGCTGTATTCTTCCAGCGTGGTGATATTAAAGTCTCCCCAACTGCTGTCCTTCTGCCATACAAGACCGCTTGCGCCAAAGTCCTCATCCGCCGTAAAGGCACCGGTTTGCAGGCCAGTGGCGCCAGTCACCGGCTTGAAGGAGGAACCTGGCGCGTAAGTGGCTTCAAAGCGGTTGAGCAGCGGATTGGCCGGGTCGGCATTCATGCTCTGCCACTGCTCATCGCTGAGCCCCAGAATAAAGGCGTTGGCGTCGTAGCTCGGTGTGCTGACAAGAGCCAGCACTTCGCCTGTTTTGGGATTAATGGCCGCAGATGCGCTCTTATCCCCTGCAAACTGATCATAAAGTGTACTCTGTAAATTCACATCGATGGTAGTTTTGATATTCTCTCCACTGATAGCTGCTTTTTCCAGCAAAACAATATCCTTTACTTCACCGTTATTTTCAGTATGATTAATAGAGATGGTCGCTCCTTCCTGACCTCTCAGCCGCTTATCATACAGCCTTTCAAGACCACTTTTTCCGATAACACTGGCCTCAGTATAGCCCTGGTCCTTTTTCTCCTCAAGCTCTTCGGCGCTGATCCCTTGTATATAACCTGTAAGCTGTGATGTCTTTTCTCCGTAAGGATAAACCCGGACCGTTTTATCATTGATCATAACGCCCGGTATCTGCAGCAGTGCAGCTTCAAGCTCCGCATTGCCAGCAGTCACGGTTTTTATGGGGACAAAGGTCTCATCGGTTACCCATCCCGCAGAAAGAGCGGTCTGGACATTTTCAGTTGTTACACCGAGAAGCTCTGCAACCTTTGCCAGGTCCGCGTCCCTCGTCTCTGTACTTATTTTCCCTGGAACCAACCCTACAGAAGAAGCTACACCGGTTGTTGCCAGAAGATTTCCATTACGATCCTCAATATTTCCACGGTCTGCGGCATTCGTGTCCACACTAACCTTATCACCATCCTGCAGTGCTGGCAGAATGACCGAAGAATCCCAGACAATCTGGTAAGGTTTAAACATGCCGTTCTTTTTAAAATTCACAAAATTCAGATCCTTGAGTGTCCCTGCCACTGTATCCATTGAAGAATCGTAAGTGACTCTCATATATTCGGAATCAATTTTTTCGGTGTTTTGTATCTTTGTAACGGTCAGATTCTGTGCTTCAATACCCTCGTATATATTTTTGTTCCGCTCAATAAACGTTTCTTTAGAATAGCTATTTTGGCTTTCGTCACTGATCAGACTGTACATTTTTTCATAATCCCGTTGATTGACTGCCTCGACATAAGTGTTTAAAGCCTTTTCAGGTGTATTATTTACATTAAAAATGATCACTGCCGCAATACACAGTATAAGCACCGCAGCGATAAGCCCCAACAGCATCCAAAGCTTCTTTTTGTCCATTGTTTTTTTGTATTCCGCATTCATTGTTTTTTCCCTTCTTTGAAAAATACAATACATATGTTTCCATATGAAGCCGATTACCTCTTCCTGAAATGATTATATCACATTTTATGGTTAAGTTTAAGGATTTTCGGTATAATAATAAGCATAATGCCTTTTGGCATTAATAAACCATCCCAAGGAGGTCTTTACAATGACGTATCAACTGGAAGAAAATCGTATTCTGGCAACTGATGAACACGGCACCGAATTGGGTGAATTGAATTTTACTCAAAATGGTGACGAATGGATCATTACGCATGTAGGCGTATCTGTTGCCGCGCGCAGAAGAGGACTCGGCGGCGCTTTGGTGGAAAAGGCCGTTCAGTACGCCAGAGACAGGCGTAAAAAAATTACACCGCTCTGTTCCTTTGCCGTATCCGAATTCGCAAACAACCCATCCTATAAGAATGTTTTAGCCGAATGATACATAAAAAGCCTGCCGCTGTAAGATTCTACAGCAGCAGGCTTTTGTATTAACAATCACGGTTTTAATGATTTGTGATAAACGGTATCCATTAAAACACTTTTACAGTACTCGAAACGTTCCTCATCAATTGGGTCCGGATAGGTCATGACATAGAGCGGCAGCTCAGGCATGCCTGATCTCAAAGGCGGTTGATAGTACTCATACTGGTTAAGATGAAAACCAAGATTTTTATAAAACTTGATCCTGCGTTTAGCATCCTCCTCGTTGGGATGCTCTACCTCTAAAAAAATCATCCGGTCATTTTCCTTAAAGTATTCCTTGAATATCCGGCTTCCGATGCCACCGCCTCTTGCCTTCTCAGACACTGCAGCATGCTCGATAAAATCAAAATCGTCAAAAACCCAGACGCCCAACAGCGCAATGGTTCTGCCCATATCGGTTCGTTTAATCAAAAGCTTATAATCAGGCTGCTCTAAAAGTGCTTTCTGCCCCTCATAGGAGCGTTTTTCAGTATCTGGAAACGAAGCATCTAATATCTCAAAGGCTTCGTCAAAGGATGTCTCATCGGCTGTTTCAAAAAAGCTTTCTTCAGTCATCATTTTCCCCTTATGTATTCACAAAATTTTAACACTTGTTACAGTATAACGAGGGATTATTAAAAACCCCTTAAATCCAATAGGATATACAGCATTCAAATTTTAGTGTGACTATGATATAATTGATGCAAACTTTAAAGAAAGGAAATCATTAATGCTAAAGCGTTTATTTAGAGCACTCCTGCCGCTATTGATGATCGCACTTCTGATAACAGGCTGCAGCAGCACATCATCAACAGGTACAGGCACTACCAGCGGCAATACCCCGCAAATTACAGAAAACGGCACCTACACCTCCAAGGAGGACGTCGCGCTTTATATACACACATATCAGAAGCTACCCTCCAACTTCATTACTAAAAAAGAAGCTCAAAAGCTGGGCTGGGACAGCCAGAAAGGAAATCTGGATAAGGTAGCAAAGGGCAAAAGCATCGGCGGTGACCGGTTTGGAAACTATGATAAAAAACTTCCTGACGCTAAAAGCCGCAACTGGAAAGAGTGCGACATCAACTATGAAGGCGGCTACCGGGGCGCGGAACGGATCATTTACTCAAACGATGGTTTGATTTATTATACCGATGATCATTACAACAGCTTTGATGAAATTACATTTTAAAGGAGTGATTGAGCATGAAAACTATTACCCTTGACGGTCAGCACATGGTTACCATCCAGGACACCCATACTTATATTGAAAAAAAGCTTAAAATTCATGATTATTACGGCAAAAACCTTGATGCTCTCTGGGACGCCCTCACAGGCATCGGTACCAGCACCAGACTTGAAATAATTCATTTCAATGCCGCCGAAGCCCATCTGGGCCCTTATGCCGAAAAGCTGCGACAGGTATTGATGGACGCCGCTGTGGAAAACATATTTTTACAGGTTGTTTTTTTATAAAGAAAGGTCACTAAAACATGAATTGGAATGACAATGTAGAACTTTTTATTCCTTCTAACATCACCTCAGCCATCGTCAATATTGACGGCACTGTTGAAACGCCAGAGCCTCCTGAATACACTGCGGAAACCCTGCCCAGGAAAAGCCGGAACGGCCGCGATTATATCATGGTCACTCTGCGTGACCACAGCATGTTTGACCGTTACTATAAAGACGATATTCTAAATGTCTGCCTTCAGGAAACCTGCAGCGATGGCCAGGACGCACTGGTTCTTCTCGAAAATGGAAGCGTGCGGCTGCGCCGGATATGCATTACAGAGGATACGATCATCCTAAAGCCGCTCAACACCGAGTTTTATGAAGATGAGACCTACCCCAAAGAGACTATACAAATTTTAGGCGTTGTGGAAGGCGCCGTCCGTATCAATTAAAAAAGGCCGTTTGAAACGGTCCTGCGGGAGATGTGCAGCTGAGTACATCTCTTTTTTATCTAGTCTAAGGCTTTTTTTATTTCTTTAATCATCGCCATGGGCAATTCTGTAATATTGTTGACCTCCAGTTCGTTATGTGCGTTTTTAAACAGATACCGTGCAATGCAGATCTTATCATCCTCAGACGCCCTCTGGATACGCTCAATCACCGGTGTTGTTGTAAAGGCGGCATATGCGGGATACGGAATGATTTCACCGGATCTTATAATAGCCATCATTTCGCCATAATAACGTTCAGGATCAATGCAAGCTTTCTTCATAGGCTTGTCAACAAATTCATAATCTTTTTTATCCATTACCCTTCCTCCACACTTCGTAATGATTATAAATTATATCATAAATTCGCTTACTGGGCAAGGTCTCTGCGACACAACCCTTTTAAACGGTTTCTAAGCCCAGCTATTATTTTCTTTTTAAACCTTAATAAATTCTTAAGCAGCCATTAGACCTTCGCTTTATGGGTAAATCTATTCTTACATGATGTATTCATTACGGAATACAAATGATTTTAAACCACGAAAGCAGGTGTTTTTATGTCAGAACGTAAAATAACCAAAACAGTAAAAGGGCAGCACGCCATTGACGGCGCAGGTGTTCATCTGGTAAGAGTATTGGGTAACAATGACGTCCAGGATTTTGATCCTTTTTTAATGTTGGATTCCTTTGATTCAAAAAATCCGGACGATTATATAAAAGGTTTTCCCTTCCATCCCCACAGAGGCATTGAAACGGTCACCTATCTTATCGAAGGAGATATTGAGCATCAGGACAGCCTTGGCAATAAAGGCTCAATCAAATCTGGTCAAAGCCAGTGGATGACTGCGGGAAGTGGTATTCTTCATCAGGAAATGCCACAGCCTTCAGATCACATGCTTGGGCTTCAACTCTGGATTAACCTTCCGAAAGATGAAAAAATGGCCGATCCCGCTTATTTTGATATCACAGGCGACATGATCAGAATAAAGGAAAGTGATACAGCAGTGATCCGTGTGATTTCCGGTGAATATGAAGGTGTCAAAGGCGTAGAACCCCGTCACATTCAGGCAACTCTTTACGATGTTACAGTAAAGGCGGGAAAATCACTTACCCTTCCCACTAAAACGGAAGACAATGTCTTTATTTTCCTGATTCAAGGTGACGCAGTGATCGAAGGGAAAAATATTGATGAAAAGACGGCCGTACTGTTTGGCTCTGGTGATGCCATCACAGTTAAAGCTCCAGATGGACAGGATTCCCGGTTTGTCTTTTTCTCCGGCAAACGTCTTGATGAGCCAGTCGCCTGGGGCGGCCCCATTGTTATGAATACCCGCGATGAGCTTATGCATGCTTTTGAGGAGCTGGAAGAAGGTACCTTTATTAAGCATAAAGCTATCCGTTAATCTGAAATCTGAAAAGGTGCTGGCAGCGCTTAAATGCCGGCACCTTTTTGGGTTTAAAAGTCCTTTTTCCGCTTCCCTGTCCTGCGTACCATGATCACAGTGAAGAGCAAAACAAGACTCAGAACCATCGTGGAAACGATGGGATTATAATAATCATATTTTGCCCCAGAGCTCCGATAATCAATGAGACTTAGGCCTGTGGTCAACGGCCACAAATTTACAAAGGTGGGGCTGTTTGCTGCCATAATTCCCAGAAAGCCCATAAAAAAAGCCACGATGGTGCTGCCCAGATACCCTTTTCTAAAATAAGCTGTGACAACAAAAAGGGGCAGCACTGCGATGAAAGTAGTAATCCCGATGAGCATAAATTTAGAAAAATAGCTGAGCAGCAGTATACCTGTGATACTCCCGCCAACGCCCAGCATAAAAGCCGCGCCAATGGTCATGATGTACTCAAAAAGCACTAAAAACTCAGTGACAATAGCGGTAATAATAAGCTTAGCTGCCAGCAGCTTTGATTCTGAAACCGGCACCATCAATACAGCGGGCATAGTGTGGTCTGTGAGTTCTCGCTTCAAAATAAAACCACCGATGAGTGTAATTGTAAAGGGCATTAACAGGGTCAGCCCATCCCAGAGCACAAAATCGGCTATCCCAGAAAAATCCATACCATAAAAACGCATACTCCATGCTTGGTATACTGCGATCATCACAGTTCCGAAGGTGGTAAATACTCCCAAAATTAAAATATCATAGCGCTTAAGCTTGAGAATTTCTACCTTTATTAAAGTACTCATATAATCCCTCCTAAACTTCCTGTCGTTTATAAATAAAGACGGCCAGCCCGATCGAGGCCAGAGCTACTGCAATCAAACAGGCAAGCGATACCCCGGTTGGATACATAAGATAATGGTAAAATTCAATACTCTCCTGTGGCAGTCTTTCGATATTCAAATTATGCTGCATGATAACAAGCTGAAAAACCGCCATCATGGGAAACATAATTTTTACACCGATTAAAAGAAGCGAAAAGCTGACGATGGCGTAAATAAAGGATATGATTACCGCAAAGATATATCCTTTTTTAAACAGCAGCATGATTGTAATCATAGGGGTGATGGCCAAAAATACAAACACAGCCAGCATCAGCGTATCCTGCACCGCTGTTATTCTGAACTCTGACAGTCCGCTGTTCAGCAGAAAAAAACTCAGAAGAATGCAGACCAACAGCCCTAAAAAACAGTAGACCGCAGATAAGACCAGCAGTACTGTCATCTTGGATAGAACAAGAGAGGTTTTACTCACTGGCACCATTAAAATATTTTTGAGGGTGTCATAATCTTCCTCTCTGTAAAACAAAGTGGCCGCCGCAATACAAAGCACGCATGGCAGAAACAGCAAACCTCCGTAAACCAGCATACCCTGAAAAAGGTTTTGAAAGCCCAGGTTGTCACGAATACACACTATGCACCACGGAAACGGCACCAAAAGCGATGCCAGCAGGGTCAAAATAATAAATTTCTGCCGTTTGATTTTCATAAATTCGACCTGTATCAGTCTAAGCAATCCCCTCACCTCCAGTAATTTTTTTAAAATAATCCTCGAGGGTTTCCTCACACAGATCCGACCGGCTCACTGCGATTTCATTCATTATAAAGGCTTTATTAATCTCTGCGATATCCATGCTCGTGTCCAGCACCCTCATATTGTGGTCGTTCTCTATAACATAACATGTGATTCCGAAAAACTCCTCCAGCACTCTGGCGGCTTTGGCAGTCGAGGAGACTCTAAAGGCAATGTAGCATTCGTTCTTTTTCTGCAAAGTAGCCAGACTGCTTTCCTCCAGAAGCACACCATTATGGAGTATGCCAATATCATCGGCCAGAAGCGCGATTTCTGACAAAATATGGCTTGATATCAAAATGGTTTTTCCACGTTCCTCACTTAGAAAACGGATAAACTTCCGGATTTCAGTAATGCCGATGGGGTCCAGTCCATTAGTTGGCTCATCGAGAATCAGCAGCTCGGGATCGTGTATGATGGCATTTGCGATTCCGAGGCGCTGTTTCATGCCCAGTGAGTATTTTGAAAAAAGCTTCTTATCATTATAGGGAAGCCCCACAAGCTCCAGCGCTTCCTTAACTGCATTCAGACTTACTGTTCCTCTAAGCCTGGCAAACACATTAAGGTTTTCTGCTCCTGTAAGATTTGGATAAAAGCCTGGGGCTTCAATGATCGCACCAATACGGGGATAAATGTCTTTCTGATGCGTCTCAACTCTTTGGCCGAAAATTTCAATTTCTCCTTTCGTTATACGGGTAAGGCCCATCATCATTTTCATAATCGTAGTTTTGCCCGCACCATTTCGGCCTAAAAGGCCATAAATCTTGCCCTGTCTTATATGAAGGTTGACACGATCTGCTACGGTTTGCTCCCCATAGATTTTGGTTAAATCTTTTGTTTGAATGATCAGTTTTTGCATCTGCTTTCCTCCTCGTTTTTTTCTACTTATCAGTATAGGAAAAACAGCTTGTATAACCATTGCCAAAACCTTGCTTTTTTCTAACTTTTAACACAAGGGCAGAGTAACAGTAAAAATGGTTCCCTGGCATAAAGCGCTGTCTGCCTGAATGGTTCCCCCGTTTGCCTGAACCAGTTCTTTTGTGATGGCCAGTCCAAGGCAGCTGCCCCCACCACTCCTCGATGTGTCACATTTGTACAGTCTTTCAAAAATATAGGGAAGCTGGTCGGGGACAATGCCGCTTCCATCATCTTTTACCCATAGCTTTATGCTGTTTTGAGTTCGCTCAACGCCGATTTCCAGCGCGGAACAGCCGCTGTGCTTTACAGCATTTTGAATAAGATTATTCAGAATACGATTCCAAGAGCGTGCATCAATCCAAACCTTGTATTCTTCATCTGGAATATGAAACGTGTAATCAAGGCCGTTTTCCTCAAACAACGGAATCCAGCCAATGATCCCATCTCGGGTGAGCTCACATATGCCGCGCTCTTCAAAATAAAAATGATATTCCTTTGATTCCAGCTTGAACCAGTCAAAGAGAATGTCCACATAGTCCTTGAGATCATAAGCCTTTGACCAGACAATACCCAGATATCTTTTTCGCTCCTCTGCTTCTACCTTTCCGCTGTTCAGTACGTCTAAATAGCCGATAAGGGAAGTGAGAGGGGTACGGACATCGTGGGACAAACTGGTCATCAGCTGCCTGTTTGCCTTTTCATTTTTCTTCAGCGAAGCAATCTCACATTCACTGTTTTTGACAATTTTATTGATTTTATAGCACAGCTCTGCGGTCATATCCCCTTTTCTTGCTAAAATTCGTCGGTTAAAGTTGCCTACCTCGACCTCCTCAAGAATGGCACAGGCTTTTATCAAGCGCTTTTTAACTTTAAGTAGCAGGTTACACAGAATCAAAACAACCGCGGCAAGTACCAGACACAGGATGGTTAAAGCTGTGACGCTCATAAAACAGCCCCTTTGTTAAAACGGTAACCCACCCCCCAGATAGTTTGGATATAAGCTGTCTCCTGCTCTTTTTTCTCAATTTTTCTTCGCAGCTTGCTGATATAAGCCATCATATTTCCATCATCAAAGGCATAATCCTCCTGCCATATCTGTGTGTATAGCTGTTTCTTCGTAAAAACCTGTCCAGGGTTTTTTGCCAGAAAATAAAGCAAGTCAAATTCTTTGTTCGTCAGCTCGATTCCTTTTTCCTGTACGCTGACGCTTCTCTCCACCGGATTGATCAACAAACCGCCTTTAAAGATAAGGCTCTTTTCTTTGCAGGGATTTTCACGATTTAAGACAGTAAACCGCCGGATCAGGGATTCTACGCGGGCCATGAATTCATTGATGGAAAAGGGTTTTGTCAGATAATCATCTGCGCCGGTTTTCAGGCCCTGCACCTTATCATTCTCACTATCCCTGGCCGTCAGCATTAATACCGGAATACTTTTTGTTTTTCGGAGCTCGGAGAGAACAGCAAACCCGCTCATCTCGGGCAGCATCACATCCAGAATAACCAATACGGCTTCTTTCTCATCCAGACGGTTTAGTCCCGCAGCCCCGGTATGGGCAGCACACACCTCGTAGCCCTCGCGCTCAAGGCATCTTAAAAGCAGGGAACAAAGCTCCACATCATCATCAATTATCAATATTCTCTCTCGCATTTTTTCTTCCTCATTCATTAAGTTTAATTTCAGTATAATCCTGTCTCTCACGACAGACAACTTAAAAATTCTTAAATTTAACCAACAGATTTATTAAGATTTTAACGCTGTTTGACTAGAAATTTCTGTTAATTTTAAACTAAATTGGTTATACTAAAATCAAACGTTAGAAGGAGGTCCCTATGAAGGATCAAGAAATGGAAAAAGCCCAACAGGAAAAAGAGCCTGAAAAGAAAAACAACTTTAAAACAAAGATTATTTTATATGTTGTAGGAATCGCCATTATTTTTGTCATTGGCATGGTTGTCGGCATTCGCTTTAGTTTTGCTGTTCAGTCCTCTGTTTTTTATCTGCAGCGAGCATTTACCTGGCTTATCTTTATTTTAATCATTCTGGCCATTATTGCCATCCCCATTGGCTGGAAGGTTTATAAATATCAGAAAGAAAAAGAGAAAAACCAATAATACCTGACTCGTCTGCTTTGTTCTCACCTGTTTTGGGTATGATTTATTTATACTTGAAAAAGGAGTGTTTGAACATGGACAAAACTACATTTTTAAAAGAATACCTCTCCGACCAGATGGTAAAAAACGCATTTAACGAAAATGGGCAGATAGAGGTAAATATTTTTGAGATTTTCTCGCAAAAGGATGTTCAGCAGGCAGCCGAAGCCCTTGGCTGTCAGGTTGATAACAATAATACGCCTATCGGCAGCTTTTGGATTTATGATCCTCAGCAAAAGAAGTCCTGACAGACTTCTTTTTTTGTATCAAAAAAGCTGCGCAGCCGCGCAGCTTGTATCTCTTAAGAATTATTCCTTTTCGTCTTCTTCTAAGGCTCTCGCGCCAAAGAATTTTTTATCCTTGTCATTGCCTTCCATACCCTTACCATCATTGGTCGGGCGTTCCTTTTCACCGGCACGCTGTTCAATTACACCTTCGCCGTCATTGGTTGGTTCAATTCTTTTATCATCTTTCATAATAAGTTCCTCCATTAATAATTGTTAACTATTGTTTACCCGAATTTCATGTCCTTTTATCATTTCTTACAAATGTTCAAGCTTTTATTCAGAAACGGAAAAGCTTTAGTGAATCTAAAATCAAAAAACTTTATTGTCGCTTTAAAAGGTGAATCGGGTATCCAATTAATATAAATATCTTAAAAGAAAGGCATACTATTATGAAAAAAGAAAATGAAAATCATGTAAACATACAAACTCAGGTACCTCAAAAGGGCTATTATATCGACGATTCTACAAAAAATGTTTTCCCTGAGCCTTTAATGGAAAACCCGGAATATCAGGGCTGCGGAAAGCTAAAAAACAAAGTCGCTGTCATTACTGGCGGAGACAGTGGAATCGGCGGTGCTGTAGCCATTGCTTTTGCCAAGGAAGGCGCCAATCTCGCCATTCTATATCTGGACTCTGATGATGACGCAGCAGCCATTGTCAGGCGGGTGAAGGAGCTGGGAGCAGAGTGTTTTTCAATAAAGGGCGATGTCGGTGATGATACCTTTGCACAGAAAGCCGTCCAGCAGATCGTTGACCAGTATGGCCGTATTGATGTCCTGGTAAACAACGCGGGTGAACAGCACGTGGCAGAAAGTATTACTGACATTACGCCAGCCCAGCTTGACCGAACCTTTCGAACAAACATTTTCAGCATGTTTTACATGGTTAAGGCTGCACTTCCCCATCTCAGCAAAGGGGCAGCCATTGTAAACACAACCTCTGTGACTGCTTATCGCGGGAGTTCTACCCTTCTGGATTATTCTTCCACAAAGGGGGCTATCGTCTCCTTTACCCGTGCGCTGTCAGGTAATCAGGAGATTCTGGATAAATCGATCCGCGTAAATGGCGTTGCCCCTGGGCCCATCTGGACGCCGCTTATCCCCGCTACCTTCAGCCAAGAGCACGTTGAACGGTTCGGCAAAGATGTTCCTCTTGAGCGCCCTGGACAGCCTTACGAGCTGGCGCCGGCTTATGTCTACCTTGCCAGCAGTGACTCAAGCTATGTAACTGGGCAGGTGATTCATGTAAACGGCGGAGAAGTCGTTAATGGATAGACTTTTCCGATTATAGAAGCCAGCCTAAGCTGGCTTTTTTCACGAAAAAATACCCCTCAGTCACACTGAAGGGTATCCCAGAGATCTCTTCGATCCCGCCGCGTTTTAAACGGCTGCTTTTATTTTACCCCTATGAAGGCTTTTTAATCATATGATGCTTCTATTTTAAGTATTTGCTCATAAAGAAAATCATTGACTGGCGTCTCAAAGCCATATTTTTTCCCAAGCCTGCAGATAGTTCCCGAAAATAAATCCACCTCAGTTTTACGGTGTGCCTTGGTATCCTGCCGCATAGAGGGCATTCCCTCAGGATTCAGGGTGTCCAAAACCCGCATCCACTCTGTAATATCCGATTCTGTCAGGCGAACTCCCTCGTACGCTGCCGCTGTTCTTACCTCTTCCATGGCTTTCAGCATAAGTTTTCTGGCCTCGCCCTCTTTTTGCAGCCCTCCATAATTTGTCGCAAAAACCGCCGCAATCTGGTTGACACCAGTGTTCAGCATGAGCTTATTCCATAGGCAATAGTGAATATCCTGAGGAATTTTATAAGGAATATCTGCTTCTTCCAATATCTCTGCGACGGCCTCCAAATGCGCTGTTTTAGTATTATCCTGGCTCCCAAGCAATAGAATACCGCCGTTATCATAGTGTAGATGCGGCCCTTCCTTCACCGCATCCATCCCTTGGGCTACACAGTAAAGCAGATGCTCCTGCCCAAAGGACTCGGCGATCACCTTCTCGCTGGCAATACCGTTGAGCAGAGAAATAATCACGGTTTCCTCACCAACAAAATTACGGATACTTTTTACTGCATTGTCAATGCCGGTATATTTTACCGCAATAATAATAAGATCCGCAGTTTCATTCTTTACAGCATCCTCAACATAGCGAAAGTCACATATCCTTCCATTGCAAGTAAAAGGATTTTTCTGATAACGCGCTGCACGCTCATGATCAGCGATAAAATAAACACGTTCATTTCCAAAAGCTTCGGTCAAACGGTTTCCATACAGGACACCCAGCGCGCCAGCGCCGATTAATGCGATTTTATTTATTCTCATTTCTGCCTCGTGATGTTTTTATTTATTATCCCATATTCCTGCGGCTAAGTCCAATTTTGTGCAAAAAAACAGAAGCAGTCCATCTGCTTCTGTTTTCTATATAGTATAAATTAAAACCGTTTGCGATTACTTTGTCCTGAGACGACCATTAATGATGTAATTACAATACCGGCAAAAACGCCAGCTAAAAAAATTCCTGATCCGATCAATATATACATGCTCTTCCACTCGCTTTCTATTTACTTTCTTTACTATATATACCTTTTGCGCTCAGGATAACTCATGCTTTAGTAAAACTTCAGATTATTAGTACGTTTAGTTTTACTGGAAAGACTCGGGGTAAATTATTTATAAACATTATCGAAAGGATTGATTATCATGTCTGAATTACTAAAAAAAACAAACACAAAACGCCTGGCTGCCTGTTTAGCTGTCCCTCTGGCAATTGGTTCTGTAGTTGGGAAGGCCATATCTAAAGATGTCAAAGAGTACTCTGAGTTGGATAAACCTAATTTCGCACCGCCTAAATGGGCATTTCCAGTTGCCTGGACAACGCTTTATACACTGATGGGACTTGCCAAATACAAAGCTCTCGAAGCCGCTGATGAAGAACAGGAAACAACTGTTCAAAAAGCCGACGGACTTCAGCTCAGTCTTAATTTCATCTGGTCTTTTTTGTTTTTCAAGTTTCATTTAAGGGGCACAGCTTTGATAGAAATGACCATCCTTCTCCTGACAATTCTCTATACTTCTAAAGAATACGCTAAGATAAGCAAAACGGCCGCAAAACTCATGATTCCCTACATTCTCTGGGTTTCTTTTGCACTCTGCCTGAATGCCTCTGTCTGGTACAAAAACAAATAACTCTCGTGATAAAGTAAAAAACAAGGTGCCGGATTTTATCCAGTACCTTGTTTTTTATTGTTGTCTTATTACCAGTGCATATAGTTTAATGGATCAACATAGTTCCCATTGACCAGAAAACTTAAATGAAGGTGATTACCGGTTGAATTGCCTGTTGTGCCGACACCGCCGACATGTTCACCCTGACGTACAAACTGACCTTCAGAAACAGCAATGCTGCTTAAATGACCAAGCAAAACGGTTCCGCCGTCCACAGCAATCATAACGCATTTACCATAGCCACCATTCCAGTCAGCATAGGTCACAATACCATCGCCTGGTGCAAAGACAGAGGTTCCCTCAGGCGCTGCCATATCGTAACCGCTGTGCCATGTCCAAACGCCTGTAATTGGGTGAATTCGATCGCCGTACATATCATCCCATTCAATGGGGTGGTATTGCGAAGCAATAGGCCAGATAAGACCAACAGACGGGGCAGGACCTGGAGCCGGCGCAGGCTCTTCCGTTGAACCGGAGCCCTCGTTTGTATTACCGGATTCATTGCCGCTGCCACTGTTGTTACCGCCGTTCTGGCTGTTTTTCCATTCCTCCAGTTTCCTCTGTGCTTCAGCTTCTTTTTCAGCCGCAATGGCAGCTAAACTGTTATCCGCAGCAGCATAGACTGCCTGTTCAGCATCTGCTTTAGCCTGCAGTTCATCAAGCACATGCTGGTTTTCAGCTAAGAGCTTCTTTTCCTGTTCCTTAATATCATTCTGGCTGGCTAAGGCAATTTCCTGCTCTTGTTTCAAGGATTCCAACTTCTGCTTATCAGCTTTTATCTCTTCCTGCTGGGTCTTGACCTGTTTTACGGTGGTCTCCAGAGCGTTGACGGCGTTTCGGTCAGCCTGGGCAATCAGGCGAACCATATCCGCCTTGGCGATAAAATCTGTAAAGCTGGTTGAAGAGAAGAGAACGCTGGCATATCCCTCATTGCCAAACATATACATGACTCTCAGGCGTTCCTCCAGGTCTTTTTCCTGTTCAGCCTGCTTTGCCTGAGTACCAGCGAGCTGCTGGTTTTTCGCTTCCAGATTTGTATTGATCTCGCTGATCTGGCCGTCAAAGCTGTTCACCTTTTCTGTAATGGTCTTAATCTTTTCCTCGGCCTTATTGATCTCATTTTCGATTCCTTCGGCAGTATTCTGCTTCATATCAATTTGATACTCGTATTCTGCCTTCTTCTGACTGGCTTCTGCCTTTTTTTTCTGAAGCTCTTCCTCAGATTCAGCATAAACCGGCGAAAGAACGGTTGATACAAAAAATAATAATACCAATGTCAAAGAGAAAATTGACTTCTTTTTCATGTTTTCCTCCTGGCTTTCAAATAGTATTTCCATTATAACACAAAACAGCAGATTTATAGATTGAGCCGTGCTTATAAAAGCAAAAAAGATCTATTTGAATTCAGCTTTTTGTTTTATAGATTCTTACCCTTAACGTTTAAAAATATCCTTAATAAACAAAAATAAAAACGCACTCCTGATCTACAACAGTTCATGAGTGCGTTTTAACCTTAATTTTTAGTTCATATAATCGCCAACGGCATAGGCATTATACGGTCTCTTAAGCTTTAGGATAACAGAGCCGTCTTTCTGGTTGCCTACATTACCATAAATCATCCGCAATGGCCGATGCAATATAATCTTCCACCTTATCAAAAGGAATGTCCATAATCACAGAAATCTCCAAATGAAAATAATTTTTGGCCTGACGGCTGTATTTTTCCTCAAAGGGCATCTGCCTACCCTCCTCTTTTCTCAGATATGCCGTTTTGATCACACGGATCCATTCCAGTTCATCGTAGGCCGCCATGGCTGTCTCGTATAGCTCTTCACGAATTTTATTGTTTGGCGCCTGAATGGTTCGAGTATATGGGATTCTGCTCAGAATATCTGTCAAATCATCCTTTGAAATTACCTTTCTGAGCAGCATTTTGGAGTCCGCTTTAATATTTTTAGTATTGTCTGGTTCCTTTGGGCTTTTGAGGATGTAGCGTAGTACCTCGCCGCTTTTAGCATCTGTCTCAAGCTTTGACACCTGCCAGATTCCATCTTTTTCAAGTATTATATAATCGCCGGCTGCATACATTGGCCTTTCTCCTTTTTTGAATATTCAATCTGTTTGATAATAAGGGGTAAAACCTGGTTTGGCTTTACATTTAAGACAAGTGCAAACTCATCATAAAGAAGCTTCTCAGCCTCTTTTAAAAAACGTTCGTCGATAACGTAGGGTTTTTTCTTCTGTTCTTTGCGATTTTTCTGACGAAGATAAATGGTTTTGATCAGCTTCACAACAGCTCTGCGGTCACCGCTGTTAATAATTTCCTGATATTTTATTTCTCGCTCACTCTCATCCTCAATGCTCAGCAGCTCTTCTTCCGGCATGGTAAGGATAATTTTCTCAATTTCTTCTCTGGATAAAACCCGGCGCATCTTTGAAATTAAATGATCATTGCCCGTATGGACAAAGATCATAAGACTGTCCTTATATATTGGCTGTAAAACATAATATTCCATTATTCCTTCGCCAAAGTTTTCTTTGGTGATGTCTTTTATTTTACAAACGCCTTCTGCCTCATACAAAACAATGTCATTAATTTTAAGCAATATCCTCTCATCCTTTCTGTTAAATCGCATTAGATATAATCTGTTTTTTTAATCTTTATGATTTTCACTCAGTTCAGGCTTTTTATTGTCGTTTGTATGATCTTTAGTTATATTTTAACATTCACAGAAAATTATTGTCAGTTCTTTTTTTAAGAGAATATTTGTTTTGTGTTTAACACCAGTCATCTTTTTAATTTTATACTTTACGGACGTTGAATGCTCTCCGCAAGATTCACGATGATATCGACACATTTACCAATGCCGAATTCCCCGCTGTCTAAAGATAGGTGGTAATTCTGGGACATTCCTCACGCCTGCTCAGGCACGGCTGATCGTAGTAATTTTTTTCATGATTCTTCTCCTGTCAATATTTTTTTGGTATCACATTTATTTTTTCTTTCGCAACGCCTTTCATAAAAACCAATGCCACCAAAAGTGCGATCCCCTCAGCTATTGGGAATGCCCACCAGATTACATCCTGTGCATTTGGAAACGTCGTAAGATAGTAGGCCAAGGGAAGGACAACCACCATTAAACGGATCAACGAGATGATCAGCGAGCGCACACCATTGCCAAACGCCTGAAAAATCCCTTGAAAAGCAACGTTCGCACCCACAAAAAGATACCCGAACGTAATAATGCGGATAGCACGGATGCACAGGCCCTGAGTCTCTGCAGACAGCGCAAAAACTCCGATTAGTGGATAGGCAAAAATCTGGAGACAGACTGCCCCAATGAGCATAATAACGATAGTATAAAGCATTCCGTATTTTATGCCCTCCTTTATTCTCTGCCTGTCCTGCATACCATAGTTAAAAGCAATGATAGGAATAAGTGCATTATTCAGACCAAAGGCAGCAAAGAATACAAATTGCTGTATTTTATAATATACCCCATAAGCCGTTACAACTGAACTTGATACACGGCCAAAAATAATATTGACTCCATAGGTCATAAAGGACATCAAAGCCTGCATCAATATCGCAGGAATACCAATTTTATAGATTTCCAAGATGATCTTTCCCTCCGGCTTCAGATATTTAAGGCCAGGATCCACATCCTTATTAAAACCATACTGAAAGATACACCCCAGGACCAGTGAAACCATCTGACCAATAACCGTTGCGTAGGCAGCCCCGTCGATTCCCATGGCCGGTACGCCAAAATAGCCAAAAATAAAAATCGGATCAAGAATAATATTGGTTACCGCGCCAACGATCTGCGCAATTGTTGAAAGTCCCGTTCTGCCGACGGCCTGCAGCAACTTTTCATAAATCATAAACAAAATCGAACCAAAGGATAAAATCGTACAGATTTTAAGATAGCCAACCCCCATTTCCAGAATAACCGGATCGCTTGTTTGGGATTTCATATAGGCCTCAATGCCAAATAACCCTACCGATAAGAATACCGCGTAGGTACAAAAACCCAAAAACACGGCATTCCCTGCAATTTTACTCGCTCTCTCCCTGTTTCCTTCCCCAAGATAACGGGATAACAGGGCATTGATCCCTACACCCGTTCCCACACCAATACCGACCATCAGCATTTGTATTGGAAATGCCAGAGTCAGCGCGTTGACACCATATTCCCCCATTCCTGTAATGCCGGCTGTATCACTCATACAGCTCACAAAATAGCTGTCAACAATATTATAAAAGGCCTGCAATACCATGGATAAAATCATGGGAACACCCATTGTTAACATCAGCCTGCCAATTGGCGCCACACCCATTTTATTTTCTGTAATCTCTGCTTTCAAAGCAACCTCCTGTTTTGAGCTCTGCTCATATTTTGGAGACTTTTAAGAAAAGCTGCCATAAACTCTTAATCCGTTGCAACAAAAAATGCGTAAATCCAATCCTGGATTTACGCATTTGCCACTCGGTAGCTTTATTCTATCATATTTTTTCTGCCAAAATCAAGTATGATTTTATTTACTTGATACACAGCCAGTCCGATTCCTCGACAAAACCATATTTTTTGTAGACGGGCATTCCAAATTTTGATGCTCGAAGACGTATTATGGTAACACCGCTGCTTTTTACTTCCCTTACCATCATATCTAATATTTTTGTGGCAATGCCTTGTCCTCTGTATGCGGGGTCTGTAAACATGTTCGTAATGTAGGCAGACATTCCAGTCTTATTTGAATAGCTCGGAGGGTAATCATAAAAAATGACTGCACCTGTAGCGACAATTTTTTCATCCTCCACTGCCAGTATCTCGATCATTGTATTGTCCTCAAAGCTCTTTTTGAAAAAGGCCTGAAGTTCATCATCAATATTGACTGCAGGATCCAGTCCCTCATGAATTAACTGTGTCTTTCGGATTTCACATAAGAGGTCAATATCCTCAATCGTCGCTTTTCGATAGTACAAAATTCTTTCCTCCCCAAGGCTTTCATTTTTAACCTTATTATAGCATACTTTTCATTTTTATCACGCAAAGGGGAAACATTGACAGCATTGATCCCTCGGTATACAATATTTTCAGAATAACTGCCAAAGGAGACCATCATGCCAAAACTTCCGCTTCACTATAACGATGATCCTGTTTTAAAGAAAAAATGCCAAAAGGTTCAGGTAGTCGATGACTCAATCCGAGGTCTGCTGAATGCCATGATGGACACCCTGCAGCTCACCCCTGGCGCTGCCGCCTTAGCCGCTAATCAGGCTGGTATTCTTCTCCAGCTTATCGTCATTAATTACGCAGGCTACCACCTGAAGCTTGTAAACCCTGAAATTCTGGGCACAGAGGGATCACAGGAATGCATGGAATCCTGCCTGAGCTTCCCAGGGCGTCACATAAGGACACTGCGGCCCAGGGCTGTCAAGGTGCGCGCGCAGGATGAAAACGGCGTCGTAATCCATTTGGATGTCAGCGGTGAAATGGCAAAATGCCTTTGTCATGAAATCGACCATTTACAGGGAATTGTGTTTGCTGACCGCGCTCTTTCCTATTAATCACTGCCCATAAAAAAGAGCACCGTGAAGGCTTCTCGGCCTGCCGATACTCAGATAATTACTTATTCAATTTCTTCAGCCAGCTGCTTTCTGAACAACCTTCCGAAAACGAAACGCACAATAGGTCCTGCAAAAAAAATTTGCCAGAACAGAGCCATTGGAAAGTTCATGACGGTTGTCTGAAACCATGCGGCAATAATCTCACTTCCGAGATTTTTGAACAAAATAGTCGCAATCAGGCTCATCATCGGGCACATTAGACAAACCGTCACTGCTGATATGGCAAGAATGATAAAAAACGGTTCAGCGGATTCAGTGGCAATAACCTGAAATGCCAGTTTCTGCGCCAGTTTTTCAACCACAAACAACTCAAGAACTACTGCGATGGGCCACATGATTATCAGCTCGTGAAAAGCGAGCAGGAATACCTCATTGCTCAGACCGCCTTTGTCCAGCGAAATATTGTAGCAGATCAGGGCATAGACCATAACCAGGGCCATTAAAAGTGTAAAAATAATGTTCTGTAATTTTGTTTTTGGCATTTAAATTTCTCCTTTTCTGACAAAACGAAAAAAGTTTGAAAACGACAGCTGTGTTGTTCGTTGTCATCTGTCAATTTTACAGATGTGTCGTTTCCAATTAAATACCAAAAAGTTTCAACTCTTATTCAATTGTTTTACAGAACCATACTAACATAAAAAACAATGTGATGTAATAAATTTTTTATGTAACGGATATCTTTTTGTGAATTTTTAACCCTGAATCAGCTGATCATGTTTACTTTCTTTTTAAACTCTCTTATGACCTCTTCAAAGGTAAGTCCCTGAAGTTCTTCCTCAGTCTGCTGGATAATTCCATTAACTAATCCATCGGTGTAAAAAATATCCAAATAATAACCTTTATACTCTTGTGCATTTCTCATAAATAACATTCCTTCTTTCTTAGATTTTTATTATAACAGATTCCCGATTGAAAATGCACATCAATTTGAATATCTTAATTTTCAGGTTAAGTACAGAGACTCACTGTCTCTTTTATGGCTGTATAAAGAGCCGTACAATCATTCACAATTCTGGCGGCGCCAATAAGCTCATCTCTGTTTCCATACCCGTAGGCACAGCCAATGGCTGGCAGTCCATTTTTCTGCGCCGCCTCCATATCCTGCAGCCGGTCCCCGATTACAACAGCTTTGCCTTTTTCGGCGTTATTTCGGATCGTCCAGAGGATTTTCCATTTAGGGATAAAATGATATTCCTCCGCACAGTGGAAGTCATCGAAATATTTATCCAGATCAAAGCAGCGGCGGTGCGCTTCCATGTATCGCCGTTTACAGTTGCTCAACAGAATGAGTCGATAGTCTGCTTTTAGCTGCTCCAGCATATTTAGGGCTCCAGGGTACAAAAGAGCTTTGTCCTCTTCTGTAAGACGAACCATTTCCTCACCGATCATCTGACTGCATTCTTTCCTGAACTCTTGCGGCATCTCTGGCATAAAGAGCTGCCACATTTCCTGAGCTGAGAAGCCCAGCCATCGGCTGAGCTCCATATCTGTAAACTGTTTTTCCGGTACGCATCCCCGTCTTTCCAGTGTCTTATAGCTTCTTCGGAATGCTGGTGCATAGATCTCAATACTGTCATGCAGGGTACCGTCATAATCAAAGATGAGCAGCGGGGCTTCAGTTTTCAATTTCATGAATCAGATTAACCATCTCGATGGCGCCGGTGGCACAGTCAAAGCCTTTATTCCCTGCCTTTGTACCGGCTCGTTCAATGGCCTGTTCAATATTTTCAGTGGTGAGTACGCCAAACATTACAGGAATTTCACTGTTTAGGGATACATGGGCAATGCCCTTGGATACTTCATTACAGACATAGTCATAATGGGATGTACTGCCTCTGATAACGGAGCCCACACAGATTACCGCATCGTACTTACCGCAGCCTGCCATTTTAGACGCAATGAGCGGGATTTCAAATGCACCCGGCACCCAGGCAACATCAATGTCCTCATCCTTAACTTCGTGCCGCCTTAACCCATCCAACGCGCCTGAAAGAAGCTTCGATGTTATAAATTCATTAAAACGTGATGCCACAATGCCCACCTTGATTTCTTTTGATACTAATTTTCCTTCAAATACATTCATTGTTTTTCTCCTTTAATATTTTAGTAATTTAATAAATGTCCCATTTTGGTCTGCTTGGTCTTTAGATACCGCAAATCATAATCTGTGGCGGCGATCTGGATTGGTACGCGTTCAATAATATCCATACCAAAATCCGAAAGCTGATAGATTTTATCCGGGTTGTTGGTCAAAAGCCGTAAGGTTTTTGCGCCAAGGTCACGCAGTATCTGTGCCCCGATAAAATACTCCCGCATATCACCGGCAAACCCCAGGGCCAGATTGGCTTCAAGGGTGTCCATTCCCCGGTCCTGCAGCTCGTAGGCCTTTAACTTGTTGATCAGACCAATGCCTCTTCCCTCCTGTCTCATATAGAGCAGAATACCGCGTCCTTCTTTTTCGATCTGTGTCATGGCTGCCGCAAATTGCTGCCCACAGTCACAGCGTATTGATCCAAAGGCATCCCCTGTCAGACATTCAGAGTGTACACGGCAGAGAAGCTCTCTGCCATCCCCGATATCGCCCTTAACCAGCGCAATATGATGCTCACCGTTCATCCTGTTCACATATCCAAAAGCTCTGAAATCACCATATTTTGTGGGCATGTCTGTGGAGGTGACGCACTCTACCAGCCTGTCATGTCTTTTTCGATAAGCCTGCAGAGCTTTAATGGTTATGAACTTCATATTCCACTTCCCGGCCAGCTCAGCCAGCTCTTTTGTACGCATCATAGAGCCATCATCCTTCATGATTTCACAGCAGAGTCCGCATTCCTTCAGTCCTGCCAGGCGCATTAAATCAACAGTGGCCTCAGTATGTCCATTGCGTTCCAGTACACCATTTTTCTTTGCCATGAGTGGAAACATATGCCCTGGCCTTCGAAAATCCTCGGGCCTTGCTTCATCACACACACATCGGCGTGCAGTAAATCCCCGCTCTTCAGCTGAGATACCTGTGGTCGTATCAATATGGTCAACGGATACCGTAAAGGCTGTCTCATGGTTGTCAGAATTATCAGAAACCATCTGTGGAAACTGAAGTTTTTTGCACAGCTCAATACCCATTGGCATACAGATCAGCCCTTTACCGTACACTGCCATAAAATTGACATTCTCTGTTGTCGCAAATTCTGCGGCACATACAAAATCGCCTTCATTTTCTCTGTCCTCATCGTCTGTCACTAAGATAATTTTGCCCTGACGCAGATCCTCCAACGCCTCTTCAACCGTATTAAATTCAATCATTTTCTGCCTCCTAATAGCCGAATTTCATTATAAAATCTTTTGTAATGCCGCTCTGTTGGGGCGCTGTGCCCAGCAGCTTTTCAACATATTTTCCGATACAGTCATTCTCAAGATTCACGCAATCTCCAGCGCCTTTTTGAGATAATGTGGTATTTTTTACGGTGTGTGGGATGACCGAGACACTGAACTGCTTCCCGGTTATGCCCGCAACGGTCAGGCTGATACCATCCACTGCAATGGAGCCTTTTTCAACGATATAGCGTAAAAGATCACTACTGGCCTGAATGGTATACCAAATGGCGTTATCATCCTCTTTAACGGCTGTTATCTTACCGGTTCCGTCGATATGTCCCGCTACAATATGACCACCAAACCGTCCCAACGCGGGCATGGCGCGTTCCAGATTAACAGCATCTCCGGGACACAGGCTGCTGAGCGAGGAACGTTTCAGCGTCTCATGCATGACGTCTACTGTAAAGTATGAATCTGAAAAGTCTGTTATCGTCAGGCAGACACCGTTTACCGCAATACTGTCACCATCCTGAGCATCCTCCAAAACAGTCCTGGCCCCAAGCGTCAGTAAGCTTGAGGCTGCACCCCGGCGGATAGACTGGACTGTGCCCATTTCCTCTATAATTCCTGTGAACATGAAACCACCTCACTTTCTAAAAGAATATCCTCTCCAAGCTTTGTCATTACTGGTGCGGATAAACGCCACGCTGCCTCCGGTGAATCGACCCCTGTTCCTCCAACTGGCGTTTTTGCCTGCTGTCCTCCAAATAGTTTTGGGGCAACGTAGGCCTGTATTTTATTGACGATCCCACTTTTTAAGGCTGCGCTGTTCAACTGTGGCCCACCTTCTAACAAAATACTGTCAATATTCATTTCACCGAGCCGTCTCACCAGAGCTTTTAAGTCAATTCTGCCGTTTTCTATTGTCACCGTGAGCACCTCACACCCTGCCTGATTAAGAAGCAATCTTTTTTTATCATCACCACTTCCTGTCACAATAATGGTTTTTGTTTTCTCAGCCGTTTTTACTATCTTCGCTGTCAATGGGATGCGCAGTCTTGTATCACAGACGATACGAATGGGGTTCCGACCTCCTGGTATACGGCAGGTGAGCAGCGGGTCATCTGCTAAAACTGTTCCAATGCCTGTCATAATCGCCGTGTAACGCTTGCGGTCCAGATGTACTCTCTCCCTTGCCAACTCACCAGTGATCCATTTCGATTTTCCAGAAGCAGTTGCGGCCTTCCCATCCATGGTCATTGCGTATTTCATGACAACGTAGGGCCTATGTGTTCTGATAAAATGGAAAAAAGCGTCATTCAGCGCGTCACATTCCTGCTGTAAAATCCCGGTCGTTACCTCAACGCCATGCTGCCGAAGGATCTCTATACTTTTTTCCGCCACCAGAGGATTAGGGTCATGAGAGCCGATCACTACACGCCTGATGCCGTTTTCTAAAACAACATCGGTACAAGGCGGCGTTTTCCCAAAATGGCCGCATGGGGTAAGGGTCACATAAAGGGTGGCGTCCTGTAAATTCTCAGTGCAGTGAGCAATGGCGTTGCGCTCTGCATGGGGGCCGCCATAGCGCTCATGGGCACCTCTCCCAATGACGCGGCCATTTTTTACAATCACTGCACCCACCATAGGATTGGGGTTTACAAAACCACAGCCCTTCCAAGCCTCCTCAAGAGCCAGCCGCATGTAATCCTGGTCGTTCAAATATAACACCTCCTAAAAAGAAAAATGCCTTGAATAAAATCATTCAAGGCATTTGATGTCAATTTCCTGTACTCAAGGTATATTTAAAATTAAAAAGCTCTGAAATGATAAAATCATTCCAGAGCAAATAAAACATAACCATCGTTTATCTTCTTTCATCCAGACTGTACTGTCGGCTTCGGAGTTTCACCGAATCATGCCTTACGGCTCGTGGGCTGTACCACCGGTAGGGAATTGCACCCTGCCCTGAAGATTGCTTATTCAATTGCTTTGTAGTATAGCACGGTTTATTTTGACTGTCAATAGCCTGATTGCTATTCCAGCGGTTTTTTGCGGATACTATTGGATATTCTTTATCCAGTTATGAATATCTGAAAGAGATGTCTCTAATCTCGCGCTGTGTTTCTTTTTTCTCAAAGCTTTTCGTATTCTTCGTCCTCCACTGGCTCAAGCCATTCGTTTGCCGCGTCCTCTGCCGGAACCTCAATGGCTAAATGGGAAAACCAGCTGTCCTTTGCCGCTCCATGCCAATGTTTAACCTCTGGCGGAATGCTCACAACATCTCCTGGATTTAATTTCTGCGCGGGTTCTCCCCATGCCTGGTACCATCCCTTACCACCGGTGACCAGAAGAATCTGGCCTCCCCCATGATGGATATGCCAGTTATTTCTGCAGCCTGGCTCAAAGGTAACATTTCCAATCACTACACCCGATGTCGACAGCATACTCAGATAGCTTTGGCCAACAAAGTATTCCGCAAAGACGTCATTCTTTTCTCCAATTGGAAATATACCTGGATTTTTATAATCATTTTCGTTCATTTTTTACACTCCTTATAAAATTTCTAACGTCAACCTGTGCTTTCAGGCCTCTATATTACTTTAACACTTGAAGTGAACTCCAAGTCAAGCTCATGTTGAAAATATCTATTCTGTTTATCGTTATTATTTTAAACAAAAAAGAACGTGCATATTAAAAATACACGCTCAATCATTTTTTATTACGCGATTTAACGCGATGATGCTTCCAACTCAGATATAATCGCGCCAGTAGGACAGGTTTCCTCACACACACCGCAATCTACACATTCATCTGTGTTAATGACATATCTGTCATCCCCTTTTGATATTGCCTCGACTGGACACTCTGTCACACATCCGCCGCAGGCTATACACTCGCCTGAAATAATATACGCCATTAGCCACTCCTTAGGTTTAAGTTCTCTAAAAAATCTGGAATTTGCACTTAATACTATAATTTTTCCTTTAACCGGTCAACGGCTTCTTCCCGTGTTGCCACGAAAAAGAAATCTCTGCCATGGTTACTTTCATAAATAAAATCTTTCAAAGGCTTACTCGTATATTTTGAGTAATCGCCAAATATCGCTGCTTTGATATGATAATTAATAAATTTCTGAAGGATCTCACCGGCAATTCCTGTACTCAGTATAAAAAATTCTTCTGAAACAGCATCTTTATCAATCGCAATTCTGTCCGCACCGGTTTCGTATTGTACCGTCATGATTAAATCAAGTGCGGAGTTCGTATCTACAATGATCCTCTCTTCACTGGAAACAACTGCAATATTCGCTTCATCTGTCATAATCTTTTCAATTTTCATAAATTTCCTCCTAAAACTAAATTTGCAGTACAAATTCCAGCTAGCTAGAGAGTATACTATGATTTTTCGTTTTTGTCAAATGCCTGCCTCTGTCCCGCTTTAATTGAGACATTTTATATAATAGAACTTAATTCCATAATTCAAAAGAAAAAGAAAAACTTTTCGTCATTATATCGCTGAGCATTCACTTCAAGTCAAGAGAAGAATACCGCTATAACCTCACACTGCCAGCCTAACGGATCTTATCCAGAAGCATATTGTACTGGCGGTTTTCTGCATTGATTCCCAGTGATTTGATGCCTCCCTGCACACCAGTGTTCTTTTTGATCATCGACTCGATATAATCGGAGTGCTGAGGCCCTGTTCGGAATATTTCCTCTGCACGGTGGTCTTCATCAATGCGGAAGCAGGACATAGTGCGGATAGTATGGTGGTCCTCCCCACGGACCGTAACACGGCCGCCTGGGCCATCAAAAAACACATTTCCGCTCTCAAGTGCTGAGATAACCGCTTCGGTTTCTGTTGTCCCGGCCATCTCCACAGCCCGTTTATACAGGTACATGGCCGTATAGGCGGTTTCGGTATCCATGTTCATGTATGGTACATTCTGATGGTTGTAGACAGAGCGGAATTTCTTTACATACTGCTGCGCTTTTGGGGTTTTTAATTCTTCAATGAACGATGCCATCACGTACATATTCTCAAGGACTGGCGCTTTCAGTTCAACATTCAATGGGTACTCTGCGGCGACCTGTGTGGTTGCGTTGGGAATATAATTCAGTCCGCGCTCATGCCATTGGAGATAAAAACGATCCTGGTTGGGGTAAACGCACATAGAAAACAGAACATCGGTCTGTACCTGGAGAATACGATCAATGACTGATGTAAAATCCATCATTTTTTCATCGAGATATTCGATACCAACAACCTCTCCCCCCAGTTTGGGCACAAGGTATTTCACCCACTCAGCAGATAAAATACCATAATTATAATCTGCTGCCACAATATAGCATTTTGAACCATACTTTTTAAACAGGTAAGTCAGCATTTTTTCCATTTGCTGCTCCGGCATGGCCGATAAGCAGAAAACATAGTGCCCTGAAACACCACCCTCGGTCTGCTGGGTATTGAGATAGAGCGTCTTTGTCTGCTGAGCACAGCGCTGCATGATATCTCGTGAGGGAGACAGTGTTGACCCCATCAGTACATCCACATGCTTCTGTTGAGTGAGCTCGAGAGCCGCCCTGTTTGTCAGGTCAGACTGAGAACGGTCGTCACGAATCAATAATTGAATCTGTTTTCCATCGATGCCGCCTGCCTCATTAATCTCCTTTACTGCCAGCTGATAGGCCGCCTGCTTGCTCCGTTCTTCCTTTGAGGCGATGCCTGTCAAATCTCCGATAATGCCAATTTTAACCACAGGGCTGTCCTGTCCGATTTTTATATCCAGGTAAGTCATTTCTTCTGGAAAACAAATGGTCACCTCACAGCCCTTTTCAGGCTGTCCTATAATCGACGCCTTTCCATGAAACCGCTCTGCAATCCTGCGAACAGTCGCCAGACCGATACCATTTCCCTCGTAGGTTTCATTGCTCTCAAGCCGTTCAAATGCTTCAAAGACGCGATCCGCATAGTTCATATCAAAACCAATGCCGTTATCACGAAAATGAAACGCCACACCGCCATCACGTACTGTGGCAAAAACCCTGATCTGCGCTTTTGTTCTGTTTCTTGTAAACTTAATACTATTTGAAAGAATATTCACGATCATCAGCTTGATCAGAAACAGATCGCCTGTAATCTCCGGCAAATCTTCCATACTTAGGATAACCTTCCGTTCCGGCTCTGCCCGCATCAATTCCTCAAAACACTGGCGGATGAGCAGTTGTGTATTAATGCGTATCCGATCAATATTTTTAAGATCGGCTTTAGAGTACTCCATCAGTCGTTTCACCATATCAGTCATTCCCTCACAGGTTCTGCGAATGGCATGAAGGTCCTCAATGGACTGCGGCGCAAGCCGGTCTCTGTTATCTTCTTCAATAAACTCAGCATATAGGCTGATTTCGCGGGCTGGTGTTTTCAACTCGTGGGCAACGGTATAGATAAAAGAATTGAGCTGCTCAGCCGTTTTTTCTTCCATTTGTTTTTTATCTTCCATGGCTTGTATCTCCATATACTTTGTTAATTGCACAAACAAACCGACCAAATACAAACAAAAAAATGCCGGCTCAACACCGGCACTGCTTTTTCAGGCTGTTAAGTCCTGATGATACTGTATCACGCTTCATGCTTCCAGGCAACAGCTTATCTTAACGTTTTACCAAAACCATTGCAACATCATTGACATTCGTACCTGTCGCCCCGGTCATCACTAAGCTTCCACAAGCCTTAAGGGCGTTATAAGCATCGTTCTCCTGAAGGGTATCGAATATCGAAATTCCCAATTCGGATAACGCTGATTTTGTGTTTTCATCCACAAATCCACCTGCGGCATCTGTCGGCCCATCTGTACCGTCAGAGCCGACGCTGAAAACAGCCGTATCAAGACAATCTGAAATCTTATCAGCTGCCGCCAGAGCAATCTCCTGGTTGCGACCTCCTTTTCCTTTACCTGTCAGTCGGACAACAGTCTCTCCACCAACGATCCAGGCACAGCTTTTTGTTGTCTCCTGGTGTGTCAGGGCAATATCCCCCAGCAGTGTTCCAGCTTCCCGCGCAACGCAATCGAGATGATCTGTTAAAAGCTCTGTTTTATAGCCGAGCTCTTCTGCAGCATTTCTGGCCGCTGTACAGAGTTCACGCACACTTCCGGTTATCACTGTCTCAACATTGTCAAGCTGCTTTGGTGTCTCCCGTTCCAAAGCATCCCATGCAGCTGATGAAAGCTTCAGCCCATACTTCCGTGCTACGTGCTTAGCGTCATCGGCTGTTGAGGAATCCGGGTAAGCTGGTCCGCTGGCAATCATATCCAGCGGATCACCCACAATATCACTCAGAACAATACAGTATACCTGGGCAGGCTTACAGGCGAGGGCGAATCGCCCGCCTTTCACCCTGCTCATACGCTTGCGAAGCGTGTTCATCTCAACGATGTCCGCACCACTGGCCAGCAGCTGTTCTGTCAAATCAGCCAGTTCTCTTCCTGGAATCACTGGATCCTCGAACAATGCCGATCCACCTCCTGAGAGTAAAAACAGTACGGTGTCCTCCTGACTTAAGCCCTTAACCAGCTCAAGGGCTGCCTGTGTGCCTTTAAAAGAATTCTCATCCGGGACAGGATGTCCCGCCTCAATGCAGGTATAATCGGCGACAGGGCCTTTATTATAGCCGTATTTTGTCACAATTACGCCAGCCTCAATGCGTTTTCCTAACACCTTATCTGCTGCCTGCGCCATTTGCCAAGCCGCCTTACCTACCGCTACCAACCGCACCCGGCCATTTCCAAAATTTTTATTTTCAAGAGCCCTTTTGACTGCTTCATCCGGCAAAACGGCGTCAATTGATTTTTTTATAATATAATCTGCGTCTTCTCTGATACTTGGCATTTTCTTAACCTCTGTTTTCATTTTGGATATTTCCGGATCGCTATGCTTATCCTGCTATTCCACAGATCTTAGAATCTGTTTTTAAACGCGGAACATCTTTTTAGCACGCTCAATAGCTGCCTGCGCTTCCGCAACACATTTTTCGGTATAAGCATAAAGCATATCTGCCGCTTCCTGCACTTTTCCATCATTTTTCAATGCCGCCGCTCTCATCTCAACAGCATCGACCTCGGTCAGCCATTTACTTTCCAGTTCATCAAATAAGCTTCTTACAATCATATGGCGCTGTTCGTAGGTTTCTCCATCTGCGTCACCGTTGATTTCATCCAGCAGTGAACGCATATCCCACCAGAATGAACCTTCCTTATGGGTGTCTTCACGGTCGACATCTGACGGTGCACACATGGTTTTTCCAAAGGTTCCTGCCTTCTGTAAATATTCCGGCAAGCCTCTGGCGTCAATAAACAATGGGATATAAATGCTGCAGCATGGAACCACTGGCGCCCACCACATAACAGGCAGCTTCTTGCCATCATCGGGTAAAACCGCTACCATCGAGGAGGCAGTATTCCCCCAGGTGAATCCTGCCGGAGAATCGTGCATACAGATCGTAAGAAAATCCGGTGACGACGCATTGAAATATGGCCCTTCTAAAAAGGTGTCCTCATAGTGGTCGCGCAGAATACGTTTCATATCTGTAACACCAATTTTTTCATCACGGCCTGCTGCCTGTGAAAGTAATTGCCGGGCACGCTGAACGCGGATATGAGAAAGCTGGCGTGGGTTGTTCTGATTGATATATGCCTTTGCAAAATCAAAAGCATCTCGTTTTTCCTCTGGCCACCAGCCCTTTTCAATCGCGTGGTCAATAAGATCACTGCAGCCGCTTGTCATATCTGTGCGAATACTGACCTCATTTGAAATGGCAGCATAGCCTTTTTCAATTTTACGTACAGCCCAACGGTTACCAGCGGTTTCAAGAATGTAGGCCTCTTTTTTATCTGCGATAATATAAGAATTATTGTAAGAGCCCGAAACCGTGTCCGACATCGGCACGCCAGAGCCCCACTGCCCGTACGCTTCAACCAGTTTTGTCATAACATCCAGGGCTTCTTCTGCGGTTTTACCCCGTTCCAGTCCTAACCGGATAAGCTCCATACCCAGAATTCCCTTGTCGACCGGCTTTCCTGCTTCCTCGGATTCTGTATTTTCAGTCAGATCTTTTGTATAAACCGCTTCATTGCCAATGGTCACACCAAACTCATTCATGCCCTCTTCATATCCCCAGCACCAGTAAGGTGACGACCCAAAGGTCCGATACCGTTCTCCAGCCTGATCAATTGCCACGTACGCAAGCTGCAGTTTTTCTCCATCACCAAATGTTTTTGCTTCATGATAAGCCATCGGCTGACAGTCAAAAGCCGGGCGATCACTATTTTTTGCCAGAATAACTGAATTCAATGCCGAAACGTCAGACAACGCTACAAAAGTATCACACATTTTAATTACCTCCTGAAAAATAAAACTTAATAACCAATGTACTTCTTATGGTTAAATGATACTGGAAAGGTTATCAAAAGTGAATGCAATTTAGGCAAAAGATTATTTCAAAAAGACAGGATGAAAACGTGCTCTGGAAATTATTCCATGCAAAATCTGTCTTTTTTCCAGAAATAAGTCAGGCGTGCCCACGCCATAACAATGTAATTAAAGCTGCCTATTTTCTGAGCAGATTCTCTCTATAGCTGCTTGGCGAATGGCCTGTCGTATTTTTAAAAATACGACTGAAGTACTCTACATCCTCATAACCAAGCCCCTCTGCTATTTCATATATTTTCAAGCATTTATCCGACAGCAGTATTTCTGCGCGCCGCATTTTTAAGAATGTCAGATATTGTGAAAAGCTGACCTTCATTTCCTGTTTAAATAAGCTTCCCAGATATTTCTGGTTGACAAAATAGGTGTTGGCCAAACAAGCAAGGCTATGCTTTTCCTCTGGCTGTTCAAGTGCAAGCTCACACATCTCCCTAATCATTCGGTTGCCGGTTTTTGGGATAAAAGGCTTCAACTCTTTAAATATCCGGGAAATCCATTCTGCAAAGGTAAACGCCTCTGTTTCATACCTTCCTTCCTGAAGGTCGATATGAAACAAATCCTTCATCATAAAATATTTTTTCAAATAAGGCTTTATGCTGAGAAGAGACTCCTCGAGCTTTTTAAGCAGGTCGTTCATACAGATAGCCCGCGCCTCTCTGCTCTGCGTGTCCTTTTCCAGTTCATCATCAAGATACCGCGCATAAACCATGGTGTCATCCAGATTTCCGCTCAGGATATATTCTGCCAGGGCATCGATATAATGTACACTGGAGGGCACCGTTTCGCTGATACTGCAAAGAAAGGTGTAAGCCCGCTCAAAAGAATCCTCCACCTTAGCGTTATCAATTGGCTTTACAATGTAATCAAAGGCACCATTTAAAATACCTTCTCTTGCATATGAAAATTCAGCGTATTCACTCAGCAGAATAACACAGCTGCAAAGCTTCTCCTGTTTGATCTGCTTAAGCAGTGAAATCCCATCAACCATCGGCATCCGGATGTCTGTGAGAACCAGATCAATTTTCTGTTTTCTGAGAAGTTCAAGAGCCTCAAGGCCGTTTGAAGCCTCGCCGCTGATCCTGAATTTTCCATCACATTCCTCCCAATAGGGCATACGCTTCAGCTTTCTTCGAAAAACTTCTCTGTCATCAACGACTAATATGTTGTACATTCTTATTTACCTCTTCATATCACCGGGACCGCTGCCGTCACGCGAAAACAAAAAAGCCCTCAATCATTGATTTCAGGCAGTTTATGGCGGAGAAGGTGGGATTCGAACCCACGTGCCCCGGAAGGCAACCGCATTTCGAGTGCGGCTCGTTATGACCACTTCGATACTTCTCCAGACAATATTTATCTTATAATATCCTAATCCACTTTATCCAAGATGTCAATTCTTTTTTCCTGAAAAAGCATGCGTCCTTTTAAAGATAATTTTCAAGAATACATTGTATAATATTAAAAAATTATTTTATTTCAGCAAAATATAAATCCAGAAGAATGAACGGATAATTAAAATGAAAGAAGGTTCCTGACAATGCTCTATGAATTTAAGCTAAGAACAGACCGTGAAAATATGCACGATATTACGCCTCAGGTTTGGGAGGCCATTCAAAAAAGTGGTATTAAGGATGGCACTGTAACAGTCTTTGCGCCACATACCACAGCCGCCATTACCATCAATGAAAACGCTGACCCGGATGTGGTTCATGATATGCTTATCGGACTGCGCCATACCTATCCCGATCTTCCCGAATACCAGCACGCGGAGGGTAACAGCACAGCCCACTTAAAATCAAGCACCCTTGGTGTAAGCGAGACAATTATGCTGGTGGGCGGCAGTTTACTGCTGGGAACCTGGCAGGATATTTATTTCTGTGAGTTTGATGGTCCTCGAAACCGCCATTTTTATGTACGGATCACAGAAGAAAAATAATGAGACGAACGCTGAGCAGTTTTGTACTGTGTCAGCGTTCGTTTTTTAATACGCGCTATTCCTCCCGTGGTAATTCTGTATCGCTTCCCTGCGCAGTGAGAAACACTGGCAGAACAATTTTGACAGAAAAGCACTTGTTTTTCTTACTCTCAAAAGTTATTTTGCCAGCCATAACGCCCACCACCTTTTTTACAATGAAAAGGCCAAGGCCGTGATTCTGCACAGCGTTCTCCTGCTCGTTTTGGATATAATGGGTGGCGTTTCGGATTTGCTCAAGCTTTTCGGGCCCGGTCCCAATCCCGTTATCCGATATTACCAGCTCCAGATTCTCTGCTCTTTTTTCTAGCTTCACCAGAATGTCACAGCCATCCGGGTTATGCCGGATGCTGTTTTGTATCAGATTGACAAGGGCCCTCTCAAAGAGCCTGGCATCCCCCTTTACCAGACATCCACTGCAGTCGTCACTGTAATCAAAATCAATGGTATACTGCTCTGGAAGACCATTGTTTAAAGTATCGCTGATAACCTGGCGCAGGCATTCCATAACATCTATGGGCTCAAGGCACAGGGGCTGCATTTCATATTCCAGCTTTGACGCCAGGTTCAGATCATTGACCAGTGAACGGATACGCAGGGTTTGATGGCTGATGGTTTCCCCTGCCTGCCGGGTTTCGGTATCATCGCTTGTCTTAAGCCCTTCGGCGTAGCCAAGGATAATGGACAACGGCGTTCGGATATCATGGGATACTCCGGCAATCCAGTTTGCGCGGGCGCTGTCCTTTTTTTTAAGGGCTTCATTTTTTTCTGACAAAATGACCGAGGTCTGATTAATGCTCGCAAACAACTCTGAGAATGCCCCTTTTTCTTTGAGGTTAACCGGACGATCTCTGGATAGTGCCTCTAATCCTGCTACTACATTTTTAACAGGGCGCATCATCAGGGTTCCGCTGATGATATAAATCACCATGATCACCAACAGATTGAGCGCCAGCATAAGAGGCAGAGCCTGGGTAATGGTCTTTTGAAGCACTGGTATGCTGTAATACTTGTCCCCGAGACGCATATAGCTGTCCTTTGGAAAGCCCAAAACCAACAAGCCATTGGGATTTTCCCAGGTAAAGGCCGGGTAGTCTTTCAGGTAATAGCGCGAAAAACCAGCGATATCTGTTGGTTTGAAATGGCTGGGTATTTCCGGCGGCGCGTGGTCACTCCAGATAACGTTACTGGTTACATTGTCAATGAGTATGGCCCAGGCGCCACTCTCTGCAAGCAAGGTTTTTCCCTCCTCCGAAAGCTCAAGTGTACCACTTTCGCTTTTCAGCAGGCCATCGGATACCTTTTCGATAATCGCGCCTGGCGACTCCTTCAGATTTCCAGTTACCGGATGGACTGCGACCGCATAGCCCAAATACAGATTGAGGACAAAGAGCACAACGATGGAAAGCATGATCAAAACCATATAGCGTCTGAAAAAAAAGCGGATATGCTTAAACATAATCTTGCTCCTCTATTTATTTACTAACATTTTATAGCCCAGCCCTTTGACTGTAATAAGTGACTTTGGATGGCTGGGGTCAGCCTCGATTTTTTCCCGGATACGCCCGATATGAGCCATGAGCGGTTTTTCATAGCCATAGCTGTCGCCCTCCCATACAAAATCGCAGAGGGCGCCGATGGTTACGATTTTCCCTGCGTTTTCATAGAGCTTTTGAAGAATGGCATACTCTTTGGCCGTAAGGGGCAGAAGCTCCTCTCCCCTGATAATCTCAGCGCGGTCCAGATCTACTGTGGCATCAGCCAGAGTAAAGGTCGGCGCTTCATTTTTATAGGCACGTTTTAAAATAGCATTGATCCTAAACACAAGCTCCTGCGGCAGAAAGGGCTTAATAATATAATCATCCGCTCCCAGTCCAAAGCCGGTGAACCGGTCCTCGGCATTGCCTCTGGCTGATAGAAAAAGCACCGGGATATCCGAAGAGGCACGGATGAATTTGAGCAGCTCAAAACCCTCACCATCTGGCAGCATCACATCAAGCACGGCCATATCAGGAGCTTTTTCCAGGAAAACGGTCATTCCCTCGGCCACGCTCGACGCTGTATAAACCTTCACAAAGCCTTCATTTTTGAGTATCTTAAGCACCAGCTTTAAAAGCTCTGGTTCATCGTCAACCAGAAGAATGCCTTTATCTTTGATGTAATCCATAATTTTACCTCCTGTTCTAAAGGGATTATACCACATTCTAAGGGCCTGCCGACGCCACAGACAAAAAAGTAGACTAAAAGTAGAGTGGCTGTAAAGCAGCTGTGGTATGACGATGGTAAGCTATAAACAGCTTAGAAAAAGGAGTAGAAAAAATGAAAAATATTATTGAGACAAAAAAACTTTGCAAGGAATACGATTCAATCTATCGTGTTAAACACTTAAATCTCCAAGTACGTGAGGGTGAGGTTTATGGCTTTCTGGGGCCAAACGGCGCCGGAAAGTCCACTACCATGAAGATGCTTCTGGGCCTGGCGCATCCCACCTCTGGCGATATTACGGTTTTCGGCAAACCCTTCACAGCAGAGAACCGCCTGGATATTTTAAAGCATACCGGCTCGCTCATTGAGTCCCCGTCCTATTATGGACATCTGACCGCCCGCGAGAACATGCATATTTTGCAGAAGCTTTCAAATATTTCCGAAAAGGATGCCCTTGAGGCCCTGCGCATCGTGCGGCTTGACAACCAGCTGGACAAAAAAGTCAGCCAGTTCTCCTTTGGCATGAAGCAGCGCCTTGGCATCGCCATGGCCATCGCGGGCTTCCCGAAGCTTCTGATCCTCGATGAGCCTACCAACGGCCTTGACCCTGCGGGAATCGAGGAAATCCGCGAATTAATCAAATCCCTTCCCTCAAAGTACGGCATTTCTGTAATGATTTCAAGCCATCTGCTCAGCGAAATCGACCAGATGGCCACCACCTGCGGCATTATCAATCATGGAGAGCTTATCTTTCAGGGGAGCCTGAAATCTCTGCACGCGTACAGCAGCCCCAGTGTGGCTTTTAAAACCAGCAATCCGGTCGGTACAAAATCGCTTCTGCACCGTATGAAGCCACAAATAGATGATGACGCTGTTCTTGTCCATGGTATTGACGATAAAATGACCGCGCGGATCAACCGCCTGCTCATGGAAAAAGGTATTGATGTCTACCGTATTGAAACACACGCATTGAGCCTCGAGGATATTTTCCTGAAGCTTACCGGTAAAGGAGGCGCGTTATAATGACCTATTTAAAACTGGAATTTTACAAACTGAAACGCCGCAGGATCTTTCTGACAACGACAGCCATTCTGCTGATCCAGGCTGTCTGGGTCATTGCCGCTACAGACCAATATTTATCGAGAGGACGAATGCTTGATTTCCCCTGGGAATCCTTGCTCATGACCTTTACCTCCATGCAGGTGATTTTCTTTCCCATTGCCGCCGCAGTGCTCAGCAGCCGCATATGCGATATTGAACATATGGGCAATACTCTGAAATGGCTGGAAACCACCTCTGAAACCAGAAGCCGCCTTTACCTTGCCAAATTTACTGCCAGCAACCTGCTGCTCTTAATATCCTCCTTCATCACCTTTGGTACCCTGATCGTCTATGGCTTTTTCGTCAAGGCTTTCTCAGTTTCCTTTCCCGTCACAGCCTTTCTGACCACCCTTGTGGGGACAGCTCTGGTTAACGCGGCTTTGCTCGCCCTTTTCCAGGCGATCGCGCTGTATTTTAAAAACCAGCTCATCGTGATGGTCGCAGGCATTGTTTTCGGCTTTCTGGGAATCATGGGGAGCCTGCTTCCCTCCGCTTTGAGGCATCTGGTTTTATCCTGCTACTATCTGGATTTATCCCCGGCTGTCATGGCATATCCCTCTGGGGAAATCCAGCTGACAGCAGTGCCTGTCTGGCCATTTGCCGTCGCGCTTTTTCTGGGCATTATCCTCTATCTTGCGGGGCGTTACTGCCTTAGCAAAAAAGAGTTTTGAAAGGAGTCTGTTATGTTTAAAAATGCTGTTTTAGCTGAAAGCCTGAAGCTTAAGGGCTCAAAAATCGCTTTGCCTGTAATCCTTCTGCCCCTGATCAGTGTTCTGCTTGGCAGCGGCAACTTTGCTGCCAATCCTCACGAGCTTACCAACGGGTGGTACAGTCTCTGGACACAGGTCGCTCTGTTTTACGGCTATTTCTTTTATCCAATCATTATTTCCATCTGCTGTGCGTACACTATACATCTTGAAAAGAGCAACCATAACTGGAACGCAATGATGACCTGCCCAGTTCGACCGGGAGCTGTTATCCTGTCAAAGCTTATTGTCACCTCCACAGTCAGCCTGATTGTCCAGGCTTTTCTGGTAATACTCTATCTGACAGCCGGACTGCTCCTCGGCGTCAAAGGCGGCTTTCCACTGGATATTGTAAATTTCAGCCTCTGCGGCCTTGCAGCCTCCATCGCAGTAGCGGCCGTTCAGCTTTATTTATCCATGATCGTTAAAAGCTTTGCTCTGCCCATCGGCATCTGTTTGGGCACTTGTGTGCTGGGGTTGGGGCTTTGCGTCACTGGCCTGTGGATGCTCTATCCTACTTCCCTGCTGGTCAAGGGCTTTGGCGCGCTGAACCAGGCAGCCCTCAGCCCACTTGAGCATATTTTGTTCTTTATCCTCTGCGCTGCGTATACCCTTGTTTTCACAGGGCTGGCAATCCGCCGTCTTACAAAGCGAGACACCGCCACATCGTAGACAGGATACGTCGAAACGGCGTATCCTGAGCGGGTCAAAAAACCTGAGAGACGAAGCCTTTTACCTAAGGAAGGAAAAAGCGTCCTGCGGGCACTGCCTACTCATCTGTATCTTTTTCATGAATGTTGATACCTGATCTCGTCAATGTCCGGCTGTTCCGGTAAAGCAGTTTGATTCCTGACCGTTTACCACAGCGCCTGGATCTTTTTTCTTATCTGGATAAAAGGCGCAGTCTCGGGTTGCTCCACTTCTTTGACAGACTGACGATACGTCGAAACGACGTATCCTGTCCTGGGCATAACAATTTAAAAAAGGTTTCTGCTGGCGATTAACCAGCAAAAACCTTTTTTATAAAATACTAACAGGGGTTAAGTGTTAGTGTCTAATCCAATTCAGCGAACGTTTTACGGCTTCTTTCCACTCCTGGCTGCGGGTGTCACGAAGCACAGGGTCAATTTTGGGCTCAAAGACCTGGTCTGTGTTCAATACATTTTTGACATCCTCCAGGCCGATCATATTTACGTACAATGCTGCCATCAGCGCTGCTCCAAGACTGGTGGCTTCCAGTGTATCCGGACGTGAGACCCTTGCGTCACAGTAATCTGCCAGCATCTGAACCAGCAGATTGTTTTCAGAAGCGCCGCCGTCAATCTTGATTTCCTCAATTTTTACACTGCATTCCCGTTCTACCACATCCAGAATATCCTTGATGCCAAAGGCGATACATTCAAGGGTTGCACGGGCGATATGGGCTTCTGTGGTTCCGCGGGTAATGCCGATGAGCATACCTCGGGCAAAGGGATCGTTGTGCGGCGTGGTCAGTCCCACCAAAGCCGGTACAAAGTAAACGCCGTTGGTATCTGGAACCGAAGCCGCCAAAGCCTCAATATCTGATGATTTACGAATGATTTTCAGGCCATCACGCAGCCACTGGACTGCTGAGCCGGTAACAGACACAAAGCCTTCAACCGCATAGGTAATGGTATCGCCAAGCTTCCAGGCGATCAGATTATCCACACCGCCTGAGGCAATATTAAATTCTGGGCCGATGTTAATATCCATAAAGCTGCCAGTACCATTGGTACATTTCATGGTCCCGGGCTCAAGGCAGCCCTGGGCAAACAATGCGGACTGCTGATCTGCAACCGCCCCGGTGATCGGGATTGCGCTGCCAAAAAGATCGGTGGTCCCATAGTCGGAGGATTCTGACTGAATAACTGGAAAAATATCCTTCGGGACACCGATATAATCCAGAAACTCATTGTGCCATTCGCCGGTTCTCAAATCAATACAGCCGCTGCTGGAGGCGTTAGAGCAGGAAACGGCATGGGTCTTTCCACCCGTCAGTTTCCAGATCATCCATGTATCCATGGTTCCATACAGCGCCTCGCCATTTTCGATTTTTTCTTTGATTTCCGGAACATTGTCCATGTACCATTTGATGATCAGGGCATTGTTGTGCGGCGCGATCACCTTGCCGGTCTCCTGTAAAATCTTTTCCGCCCATTCGGTCTGCTTAATGGCGTCTACGGCCTGTCCTGTTCGGCTGTCTTGCCATACAATGGCATTGTACAGCGGTTCGCCGGTATTTTTATCCCAGATAACACAGGTATTCCGTTGATTGGTAATGCCCATACAGGCAATATCATCACTGCTAAGTCCTGCCATCTCGATGGCCTCGCGGCAGACGCCCACACTCTTGGCATAGATTTCCATGGCGTCATGCTCAACCATGTTTTCCTGCGGTGTATACTGCGTAAATTCCTGATAGGCCTGGGCGGCAATGTTAAAATCCGAATCAAAAATCAAAGCCCGGGTGCCGGTAGTGCCTTCATCAATTACTAATACATATTTCCCCATTTTATCTCTCCTCATATAAATATTTAATTTTACCCCTAAAATTATCTTTCGACTAACAATACGCCCTTATTCATAATATGGTTTGGATCGAGTGCATCCTTGAGGCGATACATCAATTCATAGGATGAGCCGTGCTCCTGCGGCATCCATTTTGTCCGGTATTTCCCAGAGCCGTGATGATGTGCGATGCTTCCGCCCCGCTTCAGTGTCTCTTCCATAATAATGCTGACCAGATCCATATAATCTTTCTGTACGGCATCGACCCCCTTATCCGCTAAGAAATTAAACCGGCAATAAATATTTGTCCCTGTAAGGTAGCTGTGTGAGGAATGCGCGCCGACAAAGGAAATATTGCTGATCTCATTCCGAATTCTCTCGATCATCGCTTCATAGATGTCCCCGATTTCAGACCAGTTGGCTGCTATTTCAGTGGTGTCTGAAACCAGCCCCTTATTGTAATTGATGGGCTTGTCAATGTTCGGGCAGGAATCGTTTCGTGTTTCCAGCCAGACCTCTACTGGCTTGGTACCCAAATCTAACAGCTCGTATTCGCCTGCCAGTTTTTCAATGGCTTCGCCTGTAACCCTCGCGATTTCCGCTGGTCCCTCCGCGATAAAGAGAAGCATGGCATAACCCTCTGGCGCTGGCGCTCCCATACGTTCCGCTACCTCATATTTGTCATGAAGGCGCACCACTGCCGGCTTGTAGCCAGCAATCATAATTTCCCGGATAAAGTCAAGCCCCCGCTTCATGCCGATAACACCATAAGCACGCATCCATCTATTCTCTGGCTTGTAGGGGTACAGCTTTAAGGAAACCTCTGTTACAAAGCCCAGCATCCCCTCACTGCCGATAAACAGGTGTCTGAGATCTGGCCCGGTGGAACGTCTCGGCACATTTTTTATACGGACAATGGTACCGTCTGCCAGCACAGCTTCCAGCCCGACGATCACATCCTCAATACCGCCGTAAAGGGTTGAAAACTGGCCGATGCTCCGGGTTGCCACCAGGCCGCCCAGGCTGGCAAGGGGCAGGGACTGTGGATAGTGCCCGGTGGTAAAGCCCTTTTTGTTCAGCACCTCTTCAAGGTATTCCAGAGGTGTGCCGCACTTGGCGGTTACAATCCGGTTTTCCTCATCAATCTCAATAATCTCATTCATATCTGAGCCGTCTAAAATCACACCGCCCTCCACGGGCTCCAAGCCCATGGTAACGCTGGAACCGCCGGTTCTGGGCACCACATCGGCCTTGTTTGCATTTAAAAATTTTAATACCTCTGAAGCCTGCTGGGTGTCAGCGGGTTTTACAACACAGGCGGCCTTTGGCACCCATATTTTCCCATCTGACCTGTGATAACGGCGAAAACCAATATAATCTCTGGATGCCACCTCAATACTGGCATCGTCTGTGATTACCCGATCGTCGCCGACCACCTTTTTAAGACCTAAAATCAACTCTTCCTGTTTCATGCGCTTTCTCCAATCTGTTGTGTATTTTATTTAAAACGGCTAAGCCGTTATTTCAGCGATTTCCTTCAATAAATCCTCATTAATGGTGTAGCACTGGCTGAACACGCGGTCCATCAGCTTCTGGTATACGGCATGGTGCTCTGCGATCGGGGTATAGGTTTCTGTCTGCTGCCCCATGGCTTCGACAGCCTGCTGAAAATCCGGAAAGATCCCTGCGCCTACCGCCGCGCAGATAGCACAGCCTAAAGAGCAGGTTTCTGTTTCGACAGATTTTTTAACCGGAATATTGAATACATCCGCAATGGTCTGTACGGCTGTGACGCTCTTGCTCCCGCCGCCTCCCACGCGAAGCTCTGTGATGGATTTTCCAATGATGCCGCACATTTCATCTGTGCTGACTTTAAGCTGCATCACAATGCCTTCGATCAGTGATCGGAACATGTGGGCTCTTTTATGGCGGTGGTCAAAACCAATAAACATACCCTTGGCGGCAGGCTTATCCCAGTTGGATTTCCAGTCTGGAATCGTCACCAGCCCCTCGCTGCCTGCCGGAATGCTCTCTGCTTCCCTGTCAAGGTAGGCTTCAATGGTCATACCTAGCTTCTCCGCCTTGGCGTCAAGCCCTTCAGCCAGATTGTCCCTAAACCATGACACCAGCCAAAACCCCTTTGATATTGCCGCCTCAGCATGCCATGTGCCTGGAACAGATGCCAGATAGGTGCGGTGCTTCAGCTTTTTGTAAGCATCTGGGATATACTTTTCTCCTACGATGTCCAGGCCGCTCAGGGTTCCCAGTGTAATGTATGCCTGCCCGTCACTGATGGAGCCAGAGCCTAAAACCTCACACTGTTTATCACCCGCACAGGCCACCACCGGGCAGCCCTCTGGAAAGCCTGTAAGCGCTGCCGCCTCCGCTGTGACATGACCCATCACCTGCCCAGGCTCCACAAACCGCGCCAGCTGACTGCGCTTCAGTCCCATTTTTTCAAAAACCTCATCATCCTCATAAAGCGCCCACTGCTCCCGGTCTACAGGCATTCCCAGATTGTTGGCCAGGGTATCCACATAGCCGCCAAAAAGCTGATAGCCCATGTAGCCCGGAGCCGTCAGATATTTGTGTATTTTTCCGGCAAGCTCTGGAGAATTCGTTTTCATCCAGTTCATTCTTGAATAATTCCTGAGATAATCACACCAAGGGTCCATCGCTTCAGTGGACGGCGGTAAATGACTAGCGTTCTCACGCCACCGCAAATCCATCCAGCTGATGGGCCTGCAAAGCTGGCGGTTATCCTCTCCGACAAAAAAGGTGGTTCCCCGCTGCCCGGACAAGCCGATCGCAGCAATTTCATGAACGTCACCCTCGAATTTTGAAAACAAATCGTCGCAGGCATGGCAGAGGCCGTTCCATAGATCGTCATAGTCATGTACTGCATAGCCTGCCTTTTCAGCAATTAACGGCGGGTGGGCGGCTATGCCCATACAGACCTTCTGGCCTCTGGTATCAAAAATGATCACTCTGGTGCTCTGTGTGCCGCTGTCAATACCTACCACATATTTTTTATCCATTACTCTTTTCCCCTCATTGCGTTTGTGTCTATTTATTCATCTTTTCCAGAAAATTGGTCCCCTGTTCTGAAAAATTGATCTCACTCCAGTCCCTGCCAAGTTTTTTGGCAAGGATCTCGATCACCCGCGGCTGGCAGAAGCCCCCCTGGCATCTTCCCATCCCGGCTCTTGTCCGCCGTTTTATGGCCTCGATGGATGCCGGCATGACCGGACTGTCGAGTGCCTCCAATATCTCACCCTCAGTGATGGTTTCACAGCGGCAGACAATTTTTCCAAAGGAAGGCTCTCTCTCGATCAGCTTCCTCTTCTCATCCGGCGGCAGCTTTCTGAAAAGTGTTTTTGGCTTTTCGCGCGGCTGATAGTCCTGACGGACTTCGAGTTTTCTGTTTTTCTTCTCAGAATCCTCCAACACGATGTTCTCGACCATTTCGGCGATGGCTGGCGCTGAAGCCAGCCCGGGCGACTGGATCCCCGCCACATTGATAAAGCCGTTGGTCACCGGAGACATCTCAATGATAAAATCCTCTTTAAAATCCGCTGCCCGCACTCCTGTAAAAACGCGGATAAGGTCTTGCTGCCCCACATTCTTGTGCTGGTTACAGCTCATGGCATATTCCAGGCCATCCGGGTCGGTCGCGGTGTCCTCCTTATTCCAGACTTCTTTGGCTGACGGGCCAAGCAGGTAATTTCCCTCTGGTGTTTTGCAGCAGCCTCCGCCCTTCGATTCAGCGTTTTTGATTTTTTTCATCCGGTTTTCAAGGGCGTTTCCCACAAAGCCCATCTGGGGCCTGTAGGGATACTGCTTGGCCTTATCCAGAATCGCGATGGTCCCCTTTCTTGGATGAATGGTAAAGGAACGATCTCCCGCCATTTCTGAAAGATCATCGGCGTAAACGCCGGTGCAGTTGATGACATAGCCCGCCTTGATCATACCCTTTGGCGTGACCACGCCTTCAACTCTGCCGTCATGTCTCAGCACATCACAGACCGGCGTGTTAAACCAGAATTCAACACCGTTATGGGCCGCGTTCTCAGCCAGTGCCACGGTGACGTCATAGGGCTCTACATGAGCCAGGCTTGGAAGCCAGACTGCCGCAATGGGTGGATTGTCCAGCTTTCTGAGTTCTGGCTCGATGGCCATTGCCTGCTCGCCGTCGAGCATTTCAATGCCGTCCACACCATTTTCCACACCCTTGTCATAGCGCTCCTTAAGGGCCGGGATGTAAGCCTCCTCCCATGCAATGTACATCAGGCCGTTCCGCTGAAATACAAACCCCAGCTCATCTGCCCACCTGTCATACATCCGGTTTCCCAATATATTGAGCCTGGCTTTAAGGGTTCCTGTTTTGGCCGCGTGACCCGGATGAATATTTCCATTATTGGCCTTAGACGCACCCGTACAGACGTCATCATTCTTTTCGACAACAATAATTTTCAGAGGATACTTAGCCAGCTCCCGCGCAATTCCACAGCCGATGACACCGGCTCCGGCAATGACAATGTCCGCTTCCCCCACCAGTCCGGCTTCATAGCCCTTTGCCCGTCCGGTCTGGTAGTCCTTTCTGGGAATCTCCAGTCCTTTTACCCACATATCACTGACGACATTTTTCACTCCCGGCACATTGGCTGCCCTGTGTCCCACATCAATTAACTGCTGCCAGTCCCCGCACTCTCCTGCCAGTGTTACGATCTGCCTTTCGTCGACTGAAACCTTGATTTCAAGCCCAGGGAACGCTTCCCTGAGCGCTTTTTCTACTGTGTTTTTTATGCTGTTCATACTTCTCTCTCCCACGTCAGCCGTTTGTGTCCATTTAGGTTTATTTTTAAGGACATATTAGGACATTTTTTCTTTTTTGTCAAGGCTTTTTTGGTTTATATTTCCTTTTTGAACATTTCTTAAGTTTTTTTGCACTAAAAAAACCGGTATGGGAAATTTCCGTATTTTCCCATACCGGTTTTATCATTTGTTATTCAGCAATTATGACGGTCAGCCCCATTTCTTTATAGTGCTTGACCATTTCTTTGTCTGCCTCTGCATCGGTCACCAGGACATCGCCTGGACGCAGTGTTGACACATTAATAAAATCACGTTTAAAAAGCTTGCCAGAGTCCATGAGTGCCACCAGCCTTTTGGAATGGCTCGCCAACTGCCGGTATACACCGTACTCCGCCGGGCCGCGGTGGAAAAGGTTTCCCTGCTCATCCACTGTTGTGGCGGATACAAAGGCCAGGTCAAAGTAAAAATCCCGAAGTGTGTTTTCCGCAATGGTGCCCGAAGTGCTGAGGGTATGCTTTGTGATTTCTCCACCCACCAGAAAGATACCGATCTCACTGCGGCTGTTGAGCTGGTTGACCACTGTGACCGAATCAGTTACAACATAAAGCCGCTTGGTATTGTCAATATGCTCTGTAAAATGATAGAGTGATGAACCGGCGCCGATAAAAATCTTCTGACCATGCTCGATGAGGCCTGTGGCCTTGAGCCCCATTCGTTTCTTTTTCTCTGCCTCGATGTTCAGACGAAGCTCCAGAGGCTTTTCTCTGAGGATATCCTCCTTGACAAGCTGTGCCCCGCCATGGGTTCTCAAAAGCTCTCCCTCGGATTCCAGAAGCTCCAAATCACGGCGGATGGTCTTCGTGGTTACCTGAAAAATTTCACTGAGCTGGGAAACGCTAACGGTCCCCTGCTGTTGCAATAGCTGAATAATTTGTTCTAATCGTGGATTTTTCAACGTTCTCCCTCCTCTATTGGTTAAGCATAGCCTAAGTTATTTTAAAAGTCAAGGGGCGCAGACGATGAAGGTACGTCGTTTCGACGTACCTTCATCGATGGATTTACTGTTCCTCTGTTTTTTCCTCCACGATCGGGTCAATATGGATTGTGACATCACAGTGGCACTGGCTTTTAAGCTCGTCCTCAATACTGGTAATAATCTCGTGGGCGGTGACCATGTCCAGCTGACTGGACATTTCCACATGCAGGGAGACATCGGCGTGTGCCGGGCCATAGTCGTGAATGAGCAGCTCATGCATTCCCTTTATCTCTGGATGGGACATGACGATGCGGTGAATTTTCTCCACAAAGCCCTCATCGGGAGGAGCGCCAATCAGAGGCTGAACCGAGTCCTTTGCAGATTTAATACCTGTTATCAGGATAAAGGCCGCCACAATTACACCCATATAGCCGTCCAGATCATAGCCTGTAAAATAATTGATGGCCATACCGATCAGTACCACCAGCGTGGCCAGGCTGTCGCTGATACTGTCCAGGGCTGTGGCCTCCATGGCTGAGGAATTGATCCTCCGGCCCAGCTTCCGGTTAAACAAAAACATCCAGAGCTTCACTAAAATCGAAGCGATCAAAATGACAAAAACCACAAGGCTTACCGAGGTCTCCGCCGGGTTTAAAATCCGTTCTGCGGACGATTTAAGCAGCTCAACCCCCATAAGAATAATGGCAACGGATATAAACAGCGCGCTGAGGTACTCGATGCGTCCATGGCCGTAGGGGTGCCCGTGGTCAGCAGGTTTTCCCGCCATTTTAAAGCCCAGCAGCGTGATGATGGAGGAGCCGGCATCCGACAGGTTGTTGACCGCATCGGCCACAATAGAGATGGCGCCTGTCACAAAGCCCAGCAAAAGCTTTCCTAAAAACAGCAGCAGATTGCAGGCAATGCCTACACCGCCGCTTAATACACCGTAGGCCTGTCGGACATCCGGGTCTCCGGTTTTATCGCCCTCTTTAATAAACAGGCGTACCAGTAAACGGGTCATTAATTACTTCCTTTCTCAGTTAAAAAAGAGCTGCCGCACTCTGTGCAGCAGCTTTCCATTCATTATTTCACCGCAATAAATTCAATCTCGACCTTGGCATCCTTGGGTATTCTGGCTGCCTGCACACAGGAACGGGCCGGCTGGTTTTCTGTAAAATACTCGCCGTAAATGTCGTTCAGCACAGTAAAATTGGCAAGATCATCGACAAAAATTGTGGTTTTAACCACATCAGAATAGTCATATCCTGCTTCTTTTAACACTGCGCCCATGTTGAGCATCACCTGTTTCGCCTGGGCCTCAAAGGCTTCCGGCATTTCGCCTGTGGACGGATCAATCCCCAGCTGCCCGGAGGCGTACAGAGTGCCGTCTACTACCAGCGCTTGAGAATATGGGCCAAGGGCCGCAGGGGCTTTATCTGTTGCTACTTTTGTTTTCATGATTGTTCTCTCCTTTGTCGTCACTTAAAATGTTTTCCGCGCCTTCAGAAACAGCTAAAATGCTGTCATCTGCTGGTGCTTCGTGCTTTTTAAAGCGATGCTTAAACCACATCAGTCCACCCTGGGACATACCTTCTCCGCCCTCTCCGTCATCAAAGGTTGAGACGAACAGGAAACGCCGGATGGCAAACAGGATGGCGATGGATATAATACTCATCAAATTTTCGAAGGGCGTGGTGTGCTCAACGATCAGCTCCCTGGCAATGGCAAACAGCAAAACCTCTATGACCGACGCGGTGGAGTGCTTGATCAGCATTTTAAGGAACTCAATGCCGATGAGCGTGTTAAAGGCATAACCCAAAAACACCCGGAAGGCCTGCGAATCGCCATAATTTCCTATAAACTGCCAAAGATCGGGAATCAGAGCAAGGGCTGAAATAATAATGGCAATGGCGATGAGGATGGCGATAAAAATCTCCAGTACCCGCACAAAGCCCAAAAGCTTATTTTGAATTTTATGTTGCATTGTCTCCTCCTGTTTATGGTTCCCACTGCATTATACCATAATCAGTCCCTGTCTTAAAGCATATCTCCATTATTTTCATCCAGCAGGGCGCTTTCTTTCTTTTTGCGCCGCAGATGATACACATCATAGCCCATGAGCAGCAGCAGGGCGCCGCCCATCACACCGGCAAATACCATAAACAGCTGGCGCATAAACAGCACCGTCTCCCACTTCATGGGACTGCCGTAGATAAACGGAAAAGCACAGATAAATGAAAAGACCGTAAAGGCCATAAACAGCCCGATATATGCTTTTTTCCAGGGCTTTGCCTGGGGCGTACAGCCCATGTACTTAAACAGATAGGCCACCCCCAGCATCAGGAAAGGAATCATCGGGAAATAGTGATATAAAAAGGTATCCCGCGTGATAAAAAGCCAGGGAATCATCTGGGAAAAGTAACCAACACCGATGACGATACCTGCAGAATGGCGTTTCCATATCCCGTGGACCAACGCAAAGGCTGTGCCGAAAAGGCCAATTCCCCAGACCATCGGGTTGCCAGTCGCGTAAAGATAAATGGTTTCCGGCGCCTTCTGATAATAGTAAAACACTGGTTTTAAAGCCAGAAGCCAGGTATACCATTTGGAGGAATAGGGATGGTGGTAATGGGTCGAAGCCCCGGTGTGGTAGCCGAACATCTGCTGCTGATGGCCGAAAAACACCTCGAAAAACCCCTTATCGGGTATGGTGCCCGCATAAGGAATATAGGACAGGGTGTAAATGGTCACCGGAACGACGATAAAAGCCAGGCAGCAGAAAAAGGACTCGCCGAGTCTTTGCCGCCGGACACCTTTATCGCCCTTTACCATATCCCGGATGAGCCAGTAAAAATACAGAACTGCCAGTCCAAGGGCCGCGTAACAGCCTGACCACTTAGTGCCAATGGCAAGGCCGGTAAAAATCCCGCTGAGCAGCAAAAACACATACCGGGCTGGCCTTGATGTACTGATGTGAAAAAAGTACAGGAAGGCATACATGGCCAGGATAAAAAAGACAAGAAAGGCGTCCAGGGTTCCGATCCGTGTCTGTGTATAATGCAAAAAATCGAAAGCCAGCAGCAATGTGGCAATACCGGACCACAGCGGTGATTTGAAAAGTGCCTTGCCGAAGAAATAGATCAGCGGCAACATGGCGATACCGAAAAGCACCTGCATAAAGCGGAATCCAAAGGGCGTTCTGCCAAAAAGATCCATCCCCAGGCCAATGATCAGCCGGCCCACCGGAGGATGATCCATCTCGGCCACACTCAGGCCATCCTGCATTTCCAGCGCCGAGGCGGGAAAATAGCTCTCATCAAAGTAAGCGCTGTTCAGCCGATCCGAGGTGGTCCGCACTGTCTCCGGCTCATCCAGAAGCCTCGCGGAACCTTCGTTAAGGGGCGTTGCCGCCAGCCTGTTCCCGTTTTCGTCAAAGAATGCTACCTCGCTTAATACCAGACGGTTGGCAGTATCCAGCTTTTTAACTTTGATGTACCGGGTATTCTCATCCGTGTTCAGCGGGTAGTGGTACCAGATCATGGCCGCTGTATAGTCGGTGTCGTCGTCCCGGGTATCAAAGGCCTGTTTCCAGTTCACGCCATCATCTGAGCATAATATCTGTATGCCCACATATTTTGAGGAATCATTAACCGTTGGATACAGCGCGATGGACGCCGGCTGTTTCTGAAGCTCAAACTCTGCGGCGGGTGTCCCCTCCTCCATATCATAATAGGTCTGGGGCTCAACTCTTGAGCCCAGATTCCAGTAGCCTACAACGCTGTAAATCAGGATTACTGCCACCAGAAAAATGATTTCCTTTTTACTGAGATGATAAAACTTTTCTGTCATTCTGATCATTTTCCTTTCTTCTATTTTTAAAGAGCAGGGCTATCCCCACAATGACGCCCATGAGACTGATGGTCTCACTGACACGCCGGAGAGGCGTTCCCTTGTATTGGACAATTAACATACCGGTTTCATTAACTGCTACTTCTGCCATGCCATTTACGTTTCGGTAAACCTCGACGCGATTGCCATTAAGCATGGCTTCATACCCACTATAATAAATGAGCGGCAGTTCATTTGAACCGTTTCGTTCTAATTCTATTTTATACAAACTATAATTAGTGCGTTTTACAGTGCTTTGATGGTTTTTCTGTGATTCCTGGATGTGTGATAAAGTGACATCCTCCGGTAAATACTCACATCCTGCTGCAAAAGTGGGGTATGTATTGACAACCATCTGCGCATAATTTTTATAAGTATACGCAACATTTGCAAAATATGCTATGAACATAATTCCAGCAGCGATGGCTGCGATGATCACCTGGTTTTCCCTTTTTTCTGTCATGCTCTCAATAATCCTGCCAGAAGCAAAGCACCAGAACACCGAGATAAACAGATAGAACCGCCATGGAAACTGAAGGGTTGACAGTACATTCTCAAACAAATGCCAGGGAAAATATACTGACGCGCAGAACAGTAAAAACAGGCCTGACAGCGAAAGAATCTGAACCAACCTGTCACTTCTGTTAAAAAACAAACCCGCTATTATCAGTAGTGTCAGCGCCAGACCAATCCCCGCCGGCGGTACATATTTTTCGCCGATACTTTGAGGTATTGCCAGAATTAAATTTTTAAAAGGCACGGCCCAGTCCGAAATACTCCCGAGCAGTCCGGTGTCGCCCCAAACAGGATTAACCACCAGCTGTTCCAGCATGGGCAGCAGAAAAAACAAAGTCAGGACAATGCTCCAAAGCGCTGCTTTCCCAAGTGCCGCCAGCCTTGGTATATTGAACAGCAGAAAGACAGCGGCGAATCCCCCCATCAGCACGGCGGTCAGGACATGTGAAAGCACCAGACCGCTAAAACCGCTGAACAGCAAGGGCCACTTCTCCTTCTCGCCGTAAACCACCTGCCAGAAGCCTGCCACAATAAGCGGCAGAAAGACAAAGGCCAGAAGCTCCCCCACCGACGACCGCTGATAAAGGTCAGTGGTGTGAAAGGAGCATAGGAGGTAAAGCACAGTGGAAGCCGAGGCCGCAAAATCAGACCGCCATACCGATTTGACCGAAAGGTACATGGTGCAGGCCATAGCGCCTGTGAGCAAAATCAGAAAAGCCTTGTAGGCCGTGATGGCCGGCATGCCCAAAAGCGACAGTACTGCCGGAATATACAAAAAGAAATCCGGATAAAAAAGCCCGTTGCCATAGCCGTAGCCATTAAAGTAATCGGCATAGACTCCTGGTAAAAAAATGCCATTTTTAAGACCTTCTGCGATCGAGACGACCCTGGAAAGATGGAAGCTTGCATCATTTCCAAAGGGGATGCCATCCTTAAGAAGCAAGGGCAGCACCACTGCCAAAGCTGCCAGAAAAGGGATACCCCACCAAAGAATTTGTTTATTTTTTATAAAGAATTTTTTAGATTCCATTCTTTTCTCTCATTCTTTTCTCTCATTATTATACCAATCTGACTGCGATTTGTAAAACCAATGATTTTGTAAAGCTTCGGTTAAATTCCGTTAACTCTTTGTTAAGTCTATTGAATTGTGGGATTTTTAGATTTAAAATACGCCTAGGCTTTTGAAAGAACGCTTTTATCCAATAAGCCATTTGTTTTAACCAAAATGTTAAGGAGTATAACACTATGTTAAGTTTAAGAAATGTAAAGAAGGCCTATGACGGCACAGAAATCCTGAAAGGCATCACACTCGATATCGGAAAGGGCGAAATTGTTTCCATTCTCGGCCCATCCGGCGGCGGTAAAACCACCCTCCTCAACCTGATTCTCGGCATCACCGACATTGATGAGGGACAGCTTTTGTACGATGGTGAGGATATCACCCATGTACCCATGGAACAGCGTGACTTCAACATTGTTTTTCAGGACTATGCCCTGTTCCCCAACCTGAATGCCTACAATAATATCGTATACGGACTCAAAAACAAGCCGGGTATTTCCACCCAGGAGGAGGTTGACGAACTCATCGACCTTCTGGATCTCAGACCGCATCTGGACAAACCCATTGACCAGCTCTCCGGCGGGCAAAAACAGCGTGTGGCCCTGGCCCGTACCCTGGTCATGAAGCCAAAGGTGTTATTACTGGACGAGCCGCTGAGCGCGCTGGACGGGGTTATCAAAGAATCCATCAAGGAGCGGATCAAAACAGTTGCCAAGGAATTTGATCTGACGACCATTATTGTAACACATGACCCTGAAGAAGCCCTTACCTTATCGGACCGGGTGCTCATTTTAAACGGCGGCAAAATTTCACAATACGCCGAGCCGCAGGAAATCATCACGAAGCCCGGCAACAGCTTTGTTCAGGAGTTTATTCTCAACCAGCTCATGATCAAGCGCAACAATATCTTCTCATTGTTCGGAGAATGCTATGCCCAGTAATTCCGCCACCGATAAAACGCGGCCGAGGCTGCGGAGCCGGGCTGTTACGGGTACCCCGCTGGAGCTGAAGGTTGTTTTCTGGATCATCATCGCCATCTTCGCGGTGTTCCTTGCCGCTCCACTGGCACTGCTGCTCATCAAGTCCTTTAACGTGGACGGCAGCTTCAGCCTGGCAAGCTATGCCGCTGTGCTGAGCAGCGCAGGCTTTCTGAACGCCCTGCTTAACAGCTTCATCATCGCCGGGACCAGCGCGCTCGTCACCACGGTTATCGCGTTTATGCTGGCCTACACAGTCAACAGCACCAATGTACCCGGCTGGTACAAGAGCGCCGTTTCCAGTGTCGCAGTGCTGCCCATGCTCCTGCCCACCATTACCTATGGCTTCGCCATCATCTATTCCTTTGGCCGCCAGGGCCTGATCACCCGGCTGCTGGGCTTTCAGCCCTTTGAGATTTATGGGTTTAACGGACTGCTGCTGGGTTATGTAATCTACACGGTTCCCATTGCCTTTATGCTCATTAACAATACCTTTAAGTACATTGACAAGAAGTTCTCTGTGGTATCCCGTGTGCTTGGTGACAACAGCTTTAAAACCTTTCTCACCACAACCTTTAAGCCACTGATCGCCACCCTGGGGGCTTCTTTTATTCAGGCCTTTTTCCTGAGCTTCACCGACTTTGGGATTCCGGCATCGGTTGGCGGTGAGTACAAGGTGGTTGCCACCACGCTGTACAATCAGATGCTGGGTTCTATCCCCAATTTCAGCAAGGGGGCTGTTGTTGCCATGATGATGCTGATCCCATCGGTTTTCAGCATTTTGATCCTGCGCTACCTGGAAAAATATAATTTCCGCTATAACAAGATCTCCCAGATCGAGCTCACAAAAAACAAAGGACGCGATGGCCTTTTCACGGTTCTGTCCGCTTTGGTAATGATCGGTATTCTGTCCATTTTCGCGGTTATCTTTATTGTTCCCTTTGTGCAGAGCTGGCCCTATGAGCTTGGTTTTTCGCTTGACAACATCAAGGAAACTCTTTTTGGCGGCCAGCTGACCAGTGTCTACCTCAATTCCATTCTGGTAGCGGCGCTCACAGCGGTTTTAGGGACGGCCATTGCCTACCTCAGCGCACTGGTCACTGCCCGCAGTAAAATGGGCAAGCCCTCCAAAGCCGCCATCGACGGCCTGGTCCAGACCACCAACACCGTACCGGGCATGGTGCTTGGCATCGCCTTTCTCCTGGCTTTTTCCGGCACCAGCCTCCAGTGTACCTTTATTATACTGATCATCTGTAACATTATCCATTATTTCTCAACCCCTTACCTGATGATCAAAAACTCACTGTCAAAGATGAACGCCTCCTGGGAAACCACCGGCATGCTCATGGGTGACAGCTGGACAAAAACCATTTTCAGAGTTGTAATCCCCAACTCCTGGTCCACTGTTTTTGAAATGTTCAGCTATTATTTTATCAACGCCATGGTAACCATCTCCGCTGTCATTTTTATCGTTGGCGCGCGCACCATGGTCGTTACCACCAAAATCAAACAGCTTCAGCACTTCGGCGATTTTGAACAGATTTTTGTCTTATCCCTGCTTATTCTTGCCACCAACCTGGCTGTCAAGCTGATCCTGAAAGCCTTGTCGAAAAAAACAGAAAGGAAGGCCGCCTGATGAATAAACTTATAAAAGCCCTGGCTGCCGGACTGCTCATTGCCGCCACAGCCCTCACCGCTGTGGGGTGCAGTACAGGAAACGCGGATAACAAAGTCGTTATCTACTCCAATGCGGATGACGAAGCCCTGACCGCCATGGAAAACGCTCTGACTGCCGGCGGCTACGAAGGCCAGTATATCATCCAAAGCTTTGCCACCTCCGAGCTGGGCGGCCGGATGATGGCCGAAGGCTCTAAAATCGAAGCCGACCTGGTGACCATGAGCACATACTATCTGGACACTGCCCAAAAGGAATCCGAAATGTTCTCTGACCTGAGCTTTGACCATACCACCCTGAGCGGTGACTGCCCATCCTATTCTTCCCCCATCACAGCCCAGGAAGGCGCTGTCATGGTCAACACTGAGGTGATGCGGGAACAGGGCCTGTCTGCACCGGCCTCCATCAAGGATCTGGCTGATCCAAAGTACGCGGGCCAGGTATCCATACCGGATATTGAAGGTTCCTCCACTGGCTGGATTCTGGTACAGGCTGTCATCGACGCTTACGGCGAGACGGAAGGCGCTGAAATCATGACAGGGATCATCCGAAATGCCGGGCCGCACATGGAAAGCTCCGGCTCCGGCCCCTTTAAAAAGGTAAAAGCCGGCGAGGTCGCACTGGCCTTCGGCCTTCGGCATCAGGCCGTCGCGGCCAAAAAAGAAGGTCTTCCCATCGACTACATCGACCCGTCTGAGGGCAGTTATGCTCTCACGGAATCCATCGCCGTCATTAATAAAGGGGATAAAACCAATGCCAAAGCCATAGAAATGGCTGAATGTATTGTAAAAAGCGCCCGAACCGAGCTGCTCAAGACCTATCCGCTGCCCCTGTATCCCGGCGAAACAACCGACCCTGCCCTGTGCACCAAAAACCCCAAAACATTCCCAGAGCCCCTGACCGTGGATCTTTTACAAAAACACCAGGAGTTTTCAGAGAAATGCAAACTTAACAAGTAAAAACAAATTTTATACAAAGATATATCTTACAGAGGAGAAAACATTCATGAAAAAATACAAGTTACTCACCCCCGGCCCACTGACAACCAGCGATGCGGTAAAGGCAGAAATGCTCTTTGACCACTGTACCTGGGATAATGAATATAAAACCATCACACAGAAAATCCGCGCTCAGCTGCTAAAGCTGGCCCATGTCAGCGAGGCTGCATATACCGCCATCCTCATGCAGGGCAGCGGCACCTTTGGCGTGGAAGCCGTACTTTCGAGCGTGATCGGCGATAAGGATAAGGTGCTGTTCATCACAAACGGCGCCTACGGCGAACGCATGCTGGACATCGCGGACTACCACCGTCTGAACTACCTTGCCTACAACGAGGAATACAACATAATCCCTGACGCCACCAAAGTGCGCGCGATTTTAACAGAAAACCCAGACATCACCCATGTGGCCATGGTACACTGCGAAACCACCACCGGCATTCTCAACGACATCCATGCCATCGGCGAGCTCTGCGCAGAATTTGGCAAAACCTATATTGTCGATGCCATGAGCAGCTTTGGCGGCATTGATATCCCGTTAGAGGATGACCATATCGACTTTATGATCAGCAGCGCCAACAAATGTATCCAGGGCGTACCGGGCTTTTCCTTTATCCTGGCCCGCACAGCCGCCCTCGAGGCCTCAAAGGGCAATGCGCGAAGCCTGTCGCTGGATATTTACGACCAGTGGAAGACCATGAACAAGGATGGAAAATGGCGATTTACTTCCCCGACACATACGGTTCTGGCTTTCTCCAAAGCCTTAGATGAGTTAGAGGAACGCGGCGGAGTCGAAGCCCGTTATCAGCGCTACGCCTCCAACAATAAGCTTTTGATTGAAAAAATGGCAGTGCTCGGCATCAACGCTTATATTGATGAAGCCTACCGCTCCCCCATTATCACTACTTTCCTCTATCCCGAGCAGGGCTTTGACTTTACCGATATGTACAACTTTGTCAAAGAACGCGGCTATGCCATCTATCCCGGCAAGCTGACCAAGGTGGACACCTTCCGCATGGGCAATATCGGAGAAATTTATAAAGAAGATGTTGAAAATCTCTACAATATCTTTTATGATTATTTAAAACAGAACGCTTAGGAGGCCATATTGATGAAAAAGATTGAAGCGGTTATTTTTGACTGGGCCGGCACAACGGTCGATTACGGATGTTTTGCTCCAGTACAGGCATTTATGGAGGTTTTTAAAAGCTTCGGCATTGAGCCCACCATGGCGGAAACAAGAAAACCCATGGGGATGCTCAAGCGTGACCATATCCACACCATGATGGATATGCCGCGTATCAGCCGTCTCTGGCAGGAAAAATACGGGCGCGGCTACACCGAAGAGGATATTGACGCCCTGTACGCCCAGTTCGAGGAAAAGCTCATGAGCATTCTGGATCTGTTTGCAGATCCCAAGCCTCACGTGCTGGACACCGTTGCGGCCCTGCGTGACATGGGCCTGAAAATCGGCTCAACCACCGGCTACACCGATGAAATGATGGCCGTAGTCACCCGTATCGCTGCCGATAAGGGTTATGCGCCGGACTGCTGGTACAGCCCAAACGCTGTGGAAAACTATGGCCGCCCCTACCCCTTTATGCTTTTCAAAAACCTGGAGACTCTGGGCGTTCATTCTGTCCATAATGCTGTAAAAATCGGCGACACGGTCTCCGATATTCTGGAAGGAAAAAACGCCGGCGTTGTCTCCATCGGAGTTGTGCGCGGAAGTTCTGAGATGGGGCTGACCGAGGAAGAATTTAATCATCTCTGTGATGATGACAAAGCCGCTGCCATCAACAAGGTAACCAAAACCTTCAGAGATGCCGGCGCAGACTATGTTATCCAGGATCTGAGCGAGCTGATCCCTCTGATTAAAACGCTCGATGAACAATAAACAAAGACTGGCTTTGCCCAGAACAAAAGCAGGTACGTCGAAACGACGTACCTGCTTTTTCTTTTTTTAAATTACTTCTCTGTTCTAGACCAGCTCAAGACGTTTCATCATCTCTGGCAGCACGCCTTCAAAATCCACACCTTCGCGGCGATTAGTCTCACGGGCAACCGTTCTGAGGATGCATTCTGTGGTCAGATCGACAGCAAACTGTGTGGAATCCAGCAGAGATTTACCGTTCAGCAGAGCTGCCAGGCAGAAGCTTCCGAAAATATCACCCGTCCCGTGGAACTGTCCGGGCACTTTTTCGGAGAAGGCGTACTCTACCTTATCCTCGGCGCGGTCATAGCAGGCGGCGCCCAGCTTTTCATTATCAAAATACACGCCAGTCAGCACGACCTTTTCAGGGCCCATGTCGGACAGGCCGCGCACAAGCTTTTCAATATAATCCCTGGTGTATGGACCGTGCTGATAAGGCTGCTTCAAAAGAAAGCATGCCTCGGTGATGTTTGGCAGCAGCAAGTCTGCCTTTTCGCAGAGCTCGCGCATTTTATCCACCATATGGTCGTCAAAAACGCTGTAAAGCTCACCCTCATCAGCCATAACCGGATCCACATAGACCAGTGTGTTGTCTGAATTAAAGGTATCCATAAAATTAGATACAATGTCCACCTGCTCCGGTGAGCCTAAAAAGCCGCTGTAGATTGACGAAAAGTGCAGATCCAGCGATTTCCAGTGCTCGGTAATGGCCGGGAGGTCTTCGGTGAGGTCGCGGTAAGTAAAGCCCTCAAAGCCGCCGGTATGGGTCGAAAGAACCGCAGTAGGCATACAGACCACCTCGATGCCTGCCGCAGATAAAATGGGCAGCACGACGGTCATGGAGCACTTTCCAAAGCCGGATATATCATGAATCGCGGCCACCCGCTGTAAGGGGCCTTTTGGAATATCGTTTGTATTTTGCATGTTAAATATCTCCTTTTACAATCAATGATGCTTGGATTCCCTGAAAAAGGGGCTGTTAATTATTGTACCACAATTCTGCCTGTTTAACGCACATAAATCGAATAAAATTCCCTTTTTGGGTAAAAACTATGGTAGCGATGATGATGAAAGGAAGTCTGTCATGAGTGAAAAAATAAAACGCCTGAACTTTAAGCATCTGTGGCAAGCAGCCTGGAAAGGAACTAAGAAATCCATACCAGCCACCACCCTCTGCCTGCTGCTCTTTTTTATGAACATGGCTTTATTTGGCTATAAAAATGCTGTCATCGCTGTTCCACTCACCATTATTTTCAACCGACTCAAGGACTTTTCGCCAGACCGCTGGCACCCCTACAGCGTCATGCTCATCAACCTTGTGCTGGCGACCACCGCCCACCTGGCCGATATGAACGTCTGGCTCTGCGTTACCCTGGACTTTGCCGCGACCTATCTCATGGTCTTTCTTCTCACCGACTCCGACACCTCAAAGGCTTACTACAGCTATGGCTTTGGTCTTGTGCTGTACCAGAGCTTCTCCACCACTGTGCCTGAGCTCAGGCTGCGCCTGATGGCCATTGTTGTCTCCAGTGCCATCGCGACCCTTGGCCTTGTGGTCATGTATTTTCTGAAGCGCAGGCAGACGGGCTTTAAGCTTGATCCGCGCATTTTTAATCCCTTTGTCCGCCTCGGCGGCAAGACCCGCGATTTTTTAAAGGGGACTGCCCGTGCCTTTAAAAATCTGGCTGCCATGCTGCGCTTTCATCTGTTCTGGGACCCTTCCGAGCCCCTTGAATCCGGCACCTTTGATTTCCGTCTCACCCGCTTTGCCATCCGCATCTCTCTGCTGGTAACCTTCAGCTTTTTCCTGGAGCAGGTGTTTAATATTCCGAAAGGCTACTGGCTTCCCCTCAATGTTTTTATCATGACCCTCAATTTTTATGAGGACAGCATGGTCAAAATCAAACAGCGTGTGGGCGGCAATATCGCCGGGGTTTTTATCTCAGCCATTCTGCTCCACTATATCACCGGCTTTACCGGACATATGATCATTCTCTCCATTGGCACCTTCCTTGGCTACGCGGTGGATAACTATCTTTTCCGCGCCACCTATATGACCTGCTACGCCATTGCGCTCAGCACCCTGTTCATGAAGCAGTCTGAGGTTTTTGAGCTTCGTCTGGCCTATGTGCTTCTGGCCGCTGTTATTGCTGTCATCGGAAGCCGGTTCATTTTTGCCAATAAAAAAACAGATTTTCAAACCTGAAAACAGCTTGTTTAAATTTGGACTTTTTGATATAATAATAACTGTAAAACTTAACAAACGCGTATAATGGTTCAGCGTAAGACAATTTCTCGTCTTACGCTTATTTTTTTGCGTTGGTTTTAATATTTAAGAAGTGAGGAAATAAAAATGGAATTTTACATGAAGCTCCCTCGGAGCAAAAAAGAGTTTGTGCTGTTTATTGGGGTGATCTCCATCCTGTCTGTAAACATTATTGCTCCGATTATCACTTGTTTTGAGCTTGGCTTTCATTTGGGGGTATGGGCCGATACCCTGCGTGTTATCCCTTTTATCTGGCTCAGCGTTGTCGCTCTGGTGCTGCTGACGTACAGACCGGCCGACTGGATGACCGGGCAGATCGTGGATAAGGATGACAGCTTTAATGCCCACATCGTGGTCAATATTCTGTGCACTGTCTTTTTGATGTCTGTCTTCCTGACCGTTATCGGTACCTGGATTGGAAGCCGTCAGATAAGCCTTGAGCCGATCCGCCTGTTTTTTTACAAATGGCCCCGCAATTTCGCCATCTCTTTTGCTGTGGAGGCGCTCTTCGCACAGCCCATCGCCCGTTTGGTTATGCGGAAGCTGCATGAACACAGGGATAAGCAACCGGATTAATCTCTGAAAACAGATAAGGGGTGTGCTGAATAAAGCTTTCCCTCAATGCAAAACCTGGAAAAGCAACCGGAAATCCGATTGCTTTTTTATTATTTCTGCTTTTCCTCCATGGCTTTACAGCGCTCCTTAAAGCTCACCTCCCGGTGGATCTGGTGGAGCATCCAGACATAGCCAAAAGTGTCGGAAAACATGGCGTTTGCGGCGCCCATTTCAGGCATCTCGGTAACGGGCTGGATCTCAGCACAGCCAGCTGCCATGGCCTTATCGTAGACCGCCTGAATGTCTGGCACCAGCACATTAAACCAGACAGACTGGGGCTGGCCGGGCTTTGGCGCGATTAGCTGGTACTCAGGGTTTTCGTCCAGCATGTGGAAGCGGGTATCGTAGATGGTAAAGACTGCTTCATTGGTACCTTTCGGGTAATCGGTCACCTCTATACGCTTAACCTCAAATAGTTTTTCATACAGCTCCAGGGCTTTCAGGCTGTCGGTCACAACCATATCGATTTCTACGCCTGTCATTTTTTTCTCCTTTGCATTTGATTGAATTTATGGTATAAAATACCCAAAACAGCCTTATGAAATCGCTTTAGACTTTTCGGCTTCTCTGTGCTATAATAAAAAACATAAAGGAAAGATGAAAAGGAAGGGATTCTCTGATGAAATTTTTTGAAAAGAAAGGCTACTGCTCTTTCGTGATGGTTCTATATTTCGTGGGAATGCTGTGCTTTACAATGTCTCTGTTTATGAGCCGCCTTCTGCCCGATTTCTGGCTTGGCTTTGCCGAAGGCATTGCGATTGTCGGTATTGTAATGGGCATGATTCACATTGTTTTTTGTTTTGTCAGGGGGCGAAACCCCTTTACCGGTAAGCCCATCTAACCGGTGTGCCCGATTTTTATAAAGGACTGTCCGCGCGGCCGGGCAGTTTTTTTATTCCCCGCCCGCTGTTTCAAGCTTCTGTCCGCACGCACTGCATTCTGCGTCGTGTAATGAAATGACCCCGCCGCAGTCTGGACAGGTAAACAACTGCTTCTGCTGTGCCATAAAAGCCTCCAGCCCTGATTCCTTAACCCGGCGGCTGTTTTCCATCAGGCTGGCTTGGTATCGGGTGTTATAGCTTTTTTCAAGGGATTTTACAGGCTTGCAGGGATACGCTGCGCATTCAAAGCAATATTGAACCCCCTTTTCCATGGCGCATGCCTTGATCCTGCACTTCCTGCAGTGCTCTGGCTTTCCTTTGTCACTGTTCAGACAGCCCGCACAGGGCTTTTTATGGTAACAGTGCTTATAACAGACCATGCAGTTCATTCCACAGGGAGCGAACATGTCGGCATCAATGGTATCTGGCATTTTCATCGGTACTGCTCCTTTCGGCTTTAATCTTTTTCTTGCTTACCTGCATTATAACATCCGCTGGCTGTAATGAAAACAGCGGGATTCTTTTATATTCTGCCCTACACTTAATACAATCGCAAAAAATTCCAAAAGGTTCCCAAAATTTTCAAAAAACTTAAATGCTTAAGGTTCTGTCCCTTTCTGGGTATGTGTTATAATAAAAATCTGTGTGCCGTAAAAACAGCGCACAGCAGGAGGAAAACATGAGAGATACAACGCTGTTTATTGCCATGAGCCTGGATGGCTATATTGCCGATAAAAACGGAAAAGTGGACTGGCTGAGCGGCCATACCCCAGACGCAGACGATATGACCAGCTATTCTGAATTTATCAAGGACATCGACACTGTTGTCATGGGCTATAACACCTATCACCAGATTGTCACAGAGCTTTCGCCCGGGGACTGGCCGTACACCGGCCTCACCACCTATGTCCTGACCCACAGAAGTATTCCTTCGACCAAGGCAGTCAAATTTGCCAATGAAGACACCTGTAGCCTTGTAAGGGCCTTAAAACAGGAGACTGGCAGCGGAATCTGGATCTGCGGTGGAGCCGGTGTGGTTCAGCCCCTTATACGCGCTGGCATGATCGACCGGTTTCATCTTTCAATGATTCCAACAATCCTTGGAGACGGCATCCCTCTCTTTGAAACAGCCAGCACAGCCATAAAGCTGAGGCTTCTCGAAACTAAAAGCTATAATGGCATCACCGACCTTATTTACGCGCCCAGGCAGACTTCATAACTATTCTGATCTGTGGATAACTTACGACTCATGAATAATAAAAGATTAATATATAATATTATTAATATATTATTAATGGTGGACACGGGTGTCCGTGATTCTGCCGCCACTTTTGCTTTTTTGGCAAAATAGCGGACATATATGTCCTTTGACCCCCTTTTTTTGTTACTTATCCACAGATTAGCAATAGAGATACGCCGTTTCGACGTATCTGCTGTTGTTTTTAAATTAACTTCGGATAAAGAAAACCGCAAACCTGTGGTTTCAGAGGCCCAAGCTGAAAACTGCCAGCTTTTTTTGGCTTTTACTTGAAAACCATCTCACCCTCTGATATAGTTAAGGCATAAAAACCACTCTTTTTACGCAAGGGAGAAAAATCATGAAATTCAATCGAGTATGGGCCGTGTACTTCAGCGCTACCGGCACCACCAAAAGGCTGGTAACAGCGGTTGCCGATAACCTGTCACAAAAATTTGGGGGACCCTGTGAAATCTTTGACTTTACACTGCCTGAGGAGCGAAAAGCGCCAAAAAGCTTTGAAGCTGACGATCTGGTGGTATTCGGCACACCGGTCTACGCAGGGCGTGTGCCCAATGTACTGCTGAAATACCTGATGACCCTGGAGGGAGGCGGCGCCGCGGCTGTTCCTCTGGTACTCTATGGCAACAGAGACTATGACGATGCCCTGATCGAGCTTCGGGATATCCTTGAAAAAACCGGTTTTCACACGTTTACAGCAGGGGCCTTTATCGGTGAACACTCTTTTTCTGATGTACTGGCAGCCGGACGCCCGGACGGGCAGGATATGGAAAAAGCCCGGGTGTTCGCCGGATTAACCTATGAGAAAGCCGCTGCCATCACCAATATCCAGGATGCCTCACCTGTGGCTGTCAAGGGCACACCAGCCCCATACCGTGGCTATTATCAGCCGCGGGACCGCAAAGGCACTCCCGTAGATATCCGCAAGGTTAAACCGCTTACAGACGACACCTGTACCGACTGTAAGCTATGCTCTGAGGTTTGTCCCATGGGCTCCATCAGCCACGATGATGTGCGGATTTACACAGGCATTTGTATAAAATGCGGCGCCTGTATAAAAAAATGTCCGGTTCACGCGCGTTACTATGATGACGCGGGTTACCTTTACCACAAGCACGAGCTTGAGGAGGGCTTAAAGCGCCGGGCCGAACCGGAATGGTTTCTTTAAACAAAAAATGCCATGGTACTCCCACTGGAACACCATGGCATTCTAAATTTTGTCAAAGTTCTTCAAGCTCTTCAATAAGTGCGCGCCGTTTAGCATAACGGAGACGCCAATCCGCAGTCAGGATCCTTACTTTTTCTGGCCCGCCGGGGTAGTCCTGCATTTTTCTCAGATAATCCACGATCTGCTGATACTTTCTTCGGTTTGCCGCCTTCTTAACCATCGCCTTTAAAAGCTCGGCGTAGAGCTCCAGAGTGTCCTCAGGGCATCCTGCCTTAAGCGTTTCCTCATAGTAATCCAAGTCGGAAAGCTCTCCCTGGCTGCGGATGCTTTCCAGAAGAAGCTCACACAGTCCCTCTTCCTCATACAGGTCGCGCAGATTATGTCCATAATCCACGGCTTTGAATATTTCTTCACGAAGCTCGTGCCATTCCGCCTCGCCGCAGAGAGCCTTTAGCTTTTTGAAATCCTCCAGATTGACAAAATCCTCGCCCACCAGCATTTCTGCCAGTGCCTTTTTCAGGGCTTCGGGCCTGCCCAACTTTTCATACAGCCAAACCAGCACACGCTGATATTCATCAATTTTGGCTGGGTCATCCCGGTCCATCTCCATACTCTCATTGATCATCCCAATGGCGGCGTCCATCTCACCATACTTGATTTTCAGGGAAATGGCGGTATTCCGTATTCCGGAAAAACGCCAGTATTTTTTCTGGTAGGCCTCGATGGCTTCCCTTGGCAGCTCCATTTTTTCCATGAGCTGTACCCGGCAGACAACATAGGTTTCAAGCCAGTAATCGAGCCGCTCCTGTGTGGCGTTCCGGATGAGCCAGTCCACGGTTTTCATGCTCTCGGCAAGCAGCACCGGCTTCCAGTTCCATTTCATAAAGACATCAAAGACATAGTCCTCAAGATAGTCGAGCGTGTCGCCGCCCAGACGATTCATAAACCAATGGTGCATCCTCCGCTCTTCTGCCTCATCATTGATATGAGTCAGGATTTTCATCCATCCCTCTGCGCAGTCCTGGGCAATAAAATCAATATCTCCGTCGGAGTCATCAATCTCTATCTGGCAGAGCTTGGTGTAAACCATGGCGGTAAAATCAAAGGCACTCCCATAGTGCTCCCGGACCATCAGGGCCTCAAGATTATCATTATAAAACTGCTCAACCTCCTCACAAAAGTCTTTTACATCCCAGTATGGAATAAACTGCTCCAGCCCCAGATATTTCTTGCAAATGGCGTTTAGAGAGCGTTCCAGAGGGCGAAGCTCCTCAATGCTCTCCCCCTTAAAAAAGCGGAGCCAGAGGCGGTTTGCAAGGTTCCTGTCCGTGCAGGCCAGCTCGTAGATAAAATCTCTGAGCTCATTTTCTCTCGCCCCCTGTACAAGGGCGTACAGCTCAGTGTTTTCAAACTGCCATGGGTCCCTGAACGTCTCGGATACACTTTCCGTCAGGGCAAAAAGCGCTGCCGCCATATGTTTGCAGTGAGTGCCCTCTGACGCATAGGTACAATCGCAGTGCATGGCAGCGACCTCGCCAAATTCTGTTTCGATCATCACCCGGTAGTCTTTTGTATCGCGCACCACTGCCTCATAGCCATTATCACAGCGCACTGCCTCCAGAACCTGGTCGTTTGTAAAAAGTTCATATCCATTATCTAAAATATCTTTTGTAAAAAAATCTTCCCATTTTTTCATTATTATTTCTCCCTTTTGCTATAGGGCTATTTTATCTCAGCCTGCTCTACTTTACAATTACTAATTGATTTTCTTCAAATGCAGCGCTTTATTTTTGAAGCTAAAATGCAGAAAAATCATATTTTTTTATGCTGAAAAACATTTTCGAAAAAAAAGTTAAAAATTTTTAAAATTAGTGTTGACAAAGCGGACAAAAAAAGTTATTATATACAAGCACTCAGGAAATGAGTCGCCGCTCAGAAAAAAAAGAGCGCTGTGCGAGAGTGTTGGAATTGGCAGACAAGCACGTTTCAGAGGCGTGTGTGCTACGCACGTACGGGTTCGACTCCCGTTTCTCGCACCATTTAATTGGTGACAAGGCAGATGTTAAAATAACATCTGCTTTTTTATTTTTTGCCACCCCAATCGCCACTCTAGCCGCCGCCTTTCCTTGTCGCCAGATTTTTACATATAAAAAAAGGAGAATTTTTCATTCTCCATTACCGTGTGTCAAAAAACCTCAAGAGACGAAGCCTTTTATCTAAGGAAGAAAAAAGCGTCCTGCGGCCACTGCTTTTACACACACTTCTTATTAGGTAAGGCAAATACCTGATCGCTCCAGTGTCCGGCTCTTCCGATAAAGTGGCATGATTCCTGGCCGTTTACCGTGGCGCCTGGACCTTTTTTCTTATCTGGATAAAAGGCGCAGTCTCAGACTACGCCACTTTTTTAATGGAGAATTTTTCATTCTCCATTATTTAAAGTCTTTTCCCAGCGCTTCACTGAGCAGTACGCAAAAATCTTCCCAGCTTTCAGGATATGCCGCGGTGCCTCCCAGTCTTTTCTCAGAATCTTCAAAAACCAACGTCATCTCCCAGATTGGGCCGTCCAGACAGCTCAGATCATAATATTTTTTCTTCCACTGCAGTACGCCAGCTTCCGCCATCCCTTTTTTAAAGGCGTCCAGCGCCTCGGTATCCAGTGTTTTTAAATACTTGGGGGGTTGATAAAAAAGCGCACTGGCAGACCAGCATGCCTTACCTGTTTCAAAATCAATACAGGCCGCATAGCCATCTCCCACATAGCCGTCGGTGGTCACCTTAAGCTGCCGGATATCATCATAATTTTCCATAAAATCGTCGCCTCCCGTCTTAAGAAGTGATTATATCAAAAAAGTTGCTCTTTACCAAGACTGTTTTTTTCGTTAAAATGGACTTTAGAATGAACCAAAGGACAAATCAAACATGAAAAAACGTGATCTGATCATTATTGCCGGGGTTGTGGCCGTTGCCCTCATCGCCTTCGGTATCTTCCACCTCATGAACAACAAGAGCTCCGGCCTTATGCTGCGGGTCAGCCAGAACGGCGAGGTTATCCGCACGCTGCCGCTTAGTCAGGACCATACCGAAACCATCACCAGCGATCTCGGCAGCAACACCATTGTCATTAAAGACCGCAGCGCCCGGGTCGAAAGCGCAGACTGCGATAACCAGGTGTGTGTGCACAGCCCGGCGATCCAGTCCCCTGGAGAGACCATTGCCTGCCTGCCCCACCGGCTGATTCTTGAAATCATACAGGAGCCTTAAAATGGAAAACAAAACGCGCCGCCTGGTCGTCATTGCCCTGTACACCGCACTGGCTTTAATTCTCAGCTATCTGGAATCCCTGGTGCCCATCCCCATGCCTGTGCCCGGAGCCAAGGTCGGCCTGCCCAACATCGTGACCCTCATCTCACTGCTGACTCTGGGTACTCCCCTGACCCTGCTCATCGTCACCGCACGGATCTTTTTATCCGGCTTTTTATTTGGCAGCATGAGCGCGATTCTCTACTCCCTGGCCGGAGGACTCCTGAGCCTTGGGGTGATGGCCCTGCTTTTAAAGGCCGCCAGAGAAAAGCTCTCCCTCATCACCATCAGCCTGCTCGGCGCAGTGTCCCACAACCTGGGCCAGCTGGCCGTAGCGGCCGCTGTGGTACAAAATATGAACCTGTTCTGGTCTTATCTGCCCTTTCTTATGCTGCTCGCCATCCCGACAGGGATCGTGGTAGGCGTAGCGGCGAACCTTTTGTACCGGCAGCTTCAGAAAATCAATCTATTTAAATAAAGAGGACAAACAAAATGGAATCCATCAATATCTTGATCGTCGAGGACGATGTCAACATCAGCAACATGCTCGTGGATCTGCTGACACACAGCGGCTATACGGCAGATACCGCCTATTCTGGTACCGAGGCCTTATTCTGCCTTGAAAAGAAAAGCTATGCTTTAATCCTTCTGGATTTAATGCTCCCGGGAATGAGCGGCGAGGAAGTGCTGAAAAGCCTGCGCCAGACCTCGGACACCCTGGTCATCGCCGTGTCCGCAAAGGACGATTCTCCCACCAAGATCAGCCTGCTCAAAAACGGCGCAGATGACTATATTACCAAGCCCTTTAACAACGAAGAGCTTCTGGCCCGTATCGAGGCTCTTTTGCGCCGTAATTCAGGAAATACAAGCCTTTCAGGCAAAACCCTGACCTATAAAGGGCTCACCCTCAACCCCTCTACCTATGAAGTCTACCTGAAAGGGCAGCCCCTGTCACTGACTAAGCGCGAATACAAAATTCTGGAGCTTCTGATGCAAAACCCACAGCGTGTTTTTTCCAAAAATGTCATCTACGAGACTGTCTGGGAGGATTTGTTCCTGGGCGAGGATAACGCCATCAATGTGCACATCAGCAACCTGCGCCAGAAGCTGGCTAAAATCGACCCCGACGAAGCCTATATCCAAACGGTCTGGGGCATTGGCTTTAAAATGAAATAGCGTCAATCTTTATCTTTTCTTTAGGATTGGCTTACAGAATTTAAAAAACAGCGTGTTACAATAAAATTGAAAGCCACCTGAATAAAAACAGAAAAGGATCAAAAACCATGTCCACTATCCTGAAAACCCATAATCTTACAAAGATCTTTCCACCCTCGGGATTTGCCCGGCATAAAAAACGAAAGAGCGAGGGCCGCCATGCCGTCGACCATGTAAATATGACCATCCGGAAAGGCGATATTTACGGCCTGATCGGGCGAAATGGCGCGGGAAAAACCACCCTCATGCGCCTGATCGCAGGCCTCATGCCCCCGACCGAGGGCACCATGACCCTCTTTGACAGTACAGAGCTGGAACAGCACCGCAAGCGGACAGGCTGTATCATTGAGGCGCCCGGGCTTTACGGCAACATGAGCGCTCCGGATAACCTGAAGGCCCACAGACGTCTGCTTGGCATCACCAGCAGCACCGCTGTTGCCGATTCCCTCGAAGCCGTTGGCCTGAGCAGCACTGACCGCAAAAAGGTCAAGCACTTCTCACTGGGGATGCGCCAGCGCCTCGGTATTGCCATGGCCCTTCTGGGCAGTCCGGACTTTCTCATTCTGGATGAGCCCACCAATGGCCTCGACCCAAGGGGGATTGCGGAAATCCGCACTGTCCTGACACAGCTCAGCCAGGAGCGGGGTGTGACCGTTCTTATTTCAAGCCATATCCTCGGTGAGCTGTCAAAGCTGGCCACCTGCTTCGGCATCATGCGCGAGGGCATGCTCATTGACGAGTTTAACCGGGAGGATCTGGAAACACGCTGTCAGCGCTGCCTGAAAATGGTTGTGGACCAGCCTAAAAAAGCCGCGATGCTCATCGAGACCCTTCTGGGCACGGACAATTATGACATTCTGCCAGAAAACACCATCCGTCTTTTCGACTATGTGGACCAGAGCGGTTTTGTCAACCGGGAGCTTAACCAAAACGGCATCCTGGTCGAATCCATCACGCCGGTCGGGCAGGATATCGAGGCTTATTTTATGTCGAAGATGGGAGGTGAAGACCGTGCTTAACCTGCTGCGCTCTGACCTTTTCAAGCTTTTTAAGGCAAAATCCTTCAGGGTCTGCATGATCCTCTGTGTGGCGCTCATGGCCTTTGTCGCTGTTGGACAGCTCTATTCCGCCGATCTTTTTTCAAACATGTCCCCTGCCGCCCTCCAGGAATCTGAGAACCGTATTGAAGAGAACAACAGCTTTGGCATCCGTTTCGGATTGTCGAACAGCTCGGAAAATCTGGCTAAAACGATTGAAGCCATGCAAAATTACAATGCCAGTTCCTTCATCGAAACTGCTCTTTCCGGCAGTGTAACCACGGTTTTAATGGCAGTTTTTATCTCCCTGTACATCGGTGCAGATTTCAGGGATGGAACGCTCCGCAACACTGTGTCGAAGGGCTTTAAAAGACGCGATATCTATCTTTCAAAACTCATCACCGTCATGGCCGCAACCTTCTTTCTCGTTGTGCTGGCCATACTCAGCGCTGTTCTGTTCAGCGGCCTGTGCTGGGGCTTTAGCTCCCTGGATTCACAGACTGTCAGTCTGCTGGCTTACCGGCTCTTTTTACAGACCCTGCTGCACCTCGGGCTGGCTTCCTTCTTTGTCATGACCGCTGTATTCATCAAACAGACCGGCCCCACCGTAGCCGTCAACATCTGTCTGCTTATTTTTGTCACCGCCTTTTTATCTGTCGGCAACGCTTTTCACGCCACAGATTTTAACCTGCTCACCATCTGGATCGCCGAAGCGCTTTCCAGCCTTGAATTTGACACAGTCAGCGGCCTGGTCGTACTTCAAGCCCTGGCGCTTATGGTGGTTTATATTTTATTGCCCACGCTGGCAGGCATTGCCGTTTTCAAAAAACGGGACATTATGTGAGGTTTTTATGGAAGTATCACTCATTATACTCTGCATTATCCTCGGGGCAGCCGCCCTCTTTTCCATTATTCACAGTCTGCTTTTGAAAAGGCAGATCCGGGATATTATACGGCAAAATCATTTTATACAAAATGAGGATACCAACCTGCCCATCACTGCCGCCATGCCCGATAAGGAGGTGGAGGCTCTGATCGAAAGCATCAATACTCTGCTGGAGACCCACCGCCAGTTTGAAATCCGCATGACTCAGGCAAACCGCAGTTTTAAAAACAGCATCACAAGCATTTCACACGACCTGCGTACCCCGCTCACTTCTGCCTCAGGCTATATCCAGATGCTCCAGGATTTTGATCTGCCTGAGGAAACCCGAGCCGAGTATCTGGAAATTGTCCAGCAGCGGATTCAGGCAGTGCGCAAGCTTTTAGACCAGCTTTTTGAATTTGCGCGCATCGAGGCGGATGAGCTGGTTCTTGCCGAGGAACCAGTCAACCTCGGCAATGTGCTGCGCGATACGCTGGCTTTGTTTTACAATGATTTCTGCAGTCAGGACAGCGAACCGGAAATCCAGATTCCTGATGATCCCTTTATCGTCACCGGTGATGCCGATGCCTTCAAACGGATTTTCAGCAACATCTTAAGCAATGCCCTGACCCACGGCGAAGGCCATTTTTCCATAAAAGCCGTATTAGCGGACTGCGCCATAAACATTACCTTTGAGAACAGTACGCACAGCATTACCCCCGACGATCTTCCATGTATTTTTGACCGCTTCTACACAACCGATGTGTCCAGAAGCCGTAAGACCACCGGCCTGGGCCTTTCCATCGCCAAACGCCTTGCCACCCGCATGGGCGGCAGCATTAGTGCGTCGCTTGACGATGATGTGTTTGGCATACATTTGCAGTTTTCTTTGAAATGATAAATATAAACATTCGATTTTTGTCTGAAGAATGGCTTTTTTAAAAGTTTTCTTTATGACAATTCGGATGTTTTTATTTTTATCATTTAATTTTTAATGATAAACATTAATTTTTACTTGACACACATCAACTAAAGCTTTATAATGAACTTAAGAAAACAAAGGAGGTGTTCTTATGGAAAACGGTTTAAAAAAGCGTTATATTCTTCTGCGCTCTATTGTCACAGTCTTTCTTGCCCTTTGTATTTTTAATTTAATTGCGGGATTAACTTTTACAGGCCTCAGTCTTTCAGTTCCCAGCGAGGTTTATGAAGCGGCCGAAATTACCAAACCGTCGGATATTACAAAAACGGTTATCCAGTATTATCCGGAGTCTGTTCAGCCTATTGTTAAGGCTATTGGCAGAATTGCCATTTGGATAAACCCATCCTACCATGTTAGCTTTTCTGCAAAAAATATACCTTCAAATCCAAAGGTTGTGTTTCAGCTTGTTTTATGGAGCAACCTGTCCATCGCCTGTTTATCTGGAGTCATCTGGTGGCAGCTCAGAAAACTGTTTAGCAAAATGACTTCTGCTGAACCGCCTCTTCCAGCAGAAAAAATAAAAGCACTGCGTTGTGTCTCCATCCTGTTAATGATCATCGCCACCGTTCCCCATACGTTAGAGACATTTCTTTATAACTGGTTTTTTGGTTCTTTTGCTGATATTGCATTCATCGACCTGGGTAATATCGGCAGTTCTGGATTCTCTGTTATTGGCAGTTTTCCTTCACTTATTCTTTTGATCATTGGGATTTGCCTGTTTGAAAATAGTAGAAGAATTTATGATTGATAAACAATTAAAAGCTTTAAAACGTTCCTGCTGGGTAATCGGTGATATTCTGGCACTTGTTTTAATTATTGGTATCTGTATTTTGTTGGTTCAGATATTTTTATCTGTCTATATGAGCTTTCTAGATGATCAGGCTTTTATTGGAATAGCAAATTTTCAAAGAAATCATCAGTATTTTGCTGCAATTAGTATTTCTTTGCCAGAGAATGCCGCAATGACTAAACTGCTTTCTCTCACATCCATGCGGACAATTATCCTTGACCCACTTCTGTTTATACCTTCTGAGACGCCTGATCCCGCAAAAGCTGCTTATCTAATCGAAATATGGACCAAACTTTTAAAAAACGGACTTCTTTTTTATTCACTTTTTCTGGTATGGCAAATTCTCCGGCGCATCAATAGAGAAATCAGTCCGTTTCAGATAAAAACCTTTTATCAACTCCGTCTCACAGGTATCCTTGTTGTTGCTATGGCCATTATTCCAAGAAATCTGGAAATTTATGCTGCCAATCTCTTTTTTAAAAGCACGCTTTGGTTTTCGGACAACTCAACGCCTATGCTTATTATGCTTTTCGGTATTGTCATTCTTGCCATTGCCTACATCTTCCGCTACGGTACTTACCTTCAGCAGGAATCCGATGAAACCTTATAGGAGGCTGTTATGGCTATTGTTTTAAGACTGGACCGTGTGATGGCAGATCGAAAAATATCCCTCAACGAGCTGGCAAAACAGGTTGGCATTTCCAATGTCAACCTGTCCAATTTAAAGACCGGCAAGGTTAAAGCCATTCGCTTTTCGACCCTCAACGCAATCTGTGATGTCCTTGACTGCCAGCCCGGCGATATTCTGGAATACATTCGCGATGAAAAAGAAGATGCAATATAAAAAACCGCACGAACGCCGTAAATATTGGTGTTCATGCGGTTTTTATTCAATTGAAAATAACATAAGTATTCATTTTTTAAATCAGAAATTCCCTGAAATAGTTTTTAAACGAACGGTGCTTTCCAATCCATTTTTCAAACCGCTTAAAAAAATAATGTGTAAGAAGAAAATCTGCTGTCAGCATAAAAAGAAATACAAACAAATTCCATACCGGCAAAGCCGGAAAATAAACAATCGCCAGCGCTTCATTAAAAAGCATTAATATATTCCAAAACATCAAGAGCCAAAGCGTCCACATTACGCCTCTATATAAAAAATACAGCACTTGTTTTTTCTGGTATCGTTTGTCCTTCATTTCAAACCTCTTTCTCAAAGCCTCTCAGCCATCCTTCCGCTCTTTTGACATCAAAACACTTTCTCCGCATTTCCATACGCTTAAAGGCAAAACGCATTTCTTTCAAAACCTTGCTTTTATCCAGTGTAATTTTTTCTGAAAAAGCGTTGAGCATTATGACTGCGCCCTTTGTCCTTTGGGTGGTAAAGGCTGGACTGTAGGCTGCATAATAAGACAGCAGGTTTCCCATATCCGTCTCTTTTTGTCCGATTGGAAGCGTCTCAAAATCAATGCCGGTTATGCCTGAAACGCCGACAATAAAATTTCTGAAGTTGACATCGCCACGGATATGTCCAGGCACTGCCTGGTAAAACTGATTAAACCAGTCTGCCAACTCTGCAAACAGACCATACAGACCTTCCGCGCTGTTTTTTTCCTCCAGCTCAAGCACTCGGTCAAGCAGCAATGGGCCGGGACAGTACTGCAGATACAGCACATTTTCCCGCAAGTCGAGAACTTCCGGCACCGTCACCCCTCTTAGCTGGAGAAGTGTGAGGACGTTCCACTCATGCTGTGCTGCTTCGGCGTCGCTAAAAACTTTTTTGATCTGCCCTTTTTCCAGGCTCACAGTATTTCGTCGGCTTTCAAAGATTTTATTTTTTTCCAATGCTGATCTCAATGACAGCCCCTTCCTCATAGCCCTTCAGCTTTCCCACAATGCCGGTCACTGCGCTCCTGATAATATCCTGGACAAAGGGAACCATCTCGAGGGGCTGTCCATTGATCTTCACATCCACCTCGGGCCGGGTTCTTACCACACAGTCCTTTTCCCGGGCCTCGCCCTTTAAAATCGCAGGGCCAAGCCCAGCACAGCCATAGCCGCAGGCGTCACAGCAGTCTTTATCAAAATCCGGAAGGATATGGTAGGTTTTTAACTCAATCCGATCGACCAGGGCTTCCGCCTGAGTTCTGGCATCAAAGACAGGCAGGCCTCTGTAGGTGTCCAAATCTCCGGCAATCCGCCCTGCACAGCAGATAACATAATCGCTCCACCGATTGTCAAGCTCAGGTGTTTCGTGGGCCGTTAGTATCATTGGCACCCCGGCGTCGGCAACGCCCTCAAGCACCACATAATCAAAGTCATAAAAGGACAGAATATCCCGAATCGGCAGTTTTTCCTGAAATAAAATATCTGTTTCATATTTTCCCCTGGCGGTCACCAGTTGAGAACCTGCCCGCCTGTGACGATCCGTATTGCTGCCCTCTGTATCCATTTTAAACTGGTCATAATGGATTTCCTTGACTGAGCCCACACTGTAGCCGCGCCGCCTCAATTCTTTTATAATATGCTCAGCGGTCGTTGTCTTTCCGCTGTCTGAAATACCACAGATGGATATTACCTTCATCTTTTTTCCTCCCAATCATTCCCGGACAGCTACTTCATCAAGGTAGCGGCACCAACGCTGGCTGGTGGTATCCTTCAGCATAAGCATCATACAGTAAGGCCTGCCATCCTCCAGCGTCAAAGCTTCTCCTCCCTCGCTCACCGCGATAAAGCACTGTTCTATGTCCATTGCTTCCTCACCGGCGAGGGCAATGCTGAAACCATCAAGGGCTTTAAAAACACAGACGCTTTCCTCTGATAGGGGCTGTCCTGCGTATTCTGCCAGTCTTTTAAATGGAACGCCAGTATACTGCCGGTTTTCCGGAGCCTGCCCGCTCTTTTTAAAACTCGCGCAAACCGTCATCAGGCCTGCGCTGCACACATCCTCTGTCTTTATCTTCATTCTGTAGTGTCCTTTTTAATATAAATATAGGGAACCAGCATATCCTCTGCGCAGAATATGCCATGACTTCCCCTGCTGTCATAGCCTGTCTCCTCATGAAGCCCATGGTCGGCAGTGACTATAATGCTGCCAGTCCATTCCTCTGCCAGACGGCTGACCATAATGTCATTTTTCAAGACCCGTTCCATGGTCTCGCTGGCATAGGGGCCATAGGTGGTGGCGTCATCGTCGATCCCGTGAAAATGGATAAAAAGGAGGTTGGGTTGTTTTTCCGCCGCCTTGAGTGCAGACTCAAAAACAGCTTTATCTGTTGTGGTGCCACCCCTGCTGGGATTGAGCACTGGCTCCTCTGAGGTGTTGATCAGCTTGCTGTAGCCCTCGATATAGGCGCACTCCTTCCCCATGGCCATACAGCGTTCAAAGAGATCGGGCATTAAAAGAATGCGGCCCTTTCGGTTATGAATACCATTGACATCTGGCGTTGTTCCTGTAAGCATAGCCGCCAGTCCAGAGTGCGATACCGGCCGAAATACTGTCATGGCAGGCCGCATGGGCTGCGATGACAGGAAGGGCAGCTTGCCTGAGGACAGCGCCCTTCTGTAAATATTCAGCCCAAAGCCGTCCAGCTCAATAATCATGATTTTTTCATGATTTTTCAGACATTCAAGGGCGTCCCAGGCTGTACTCATGACAGTGGTTTCCGGTTCGTTCACGAAAAGGCCGGCCATCTCAAAAAGACTGCCGTCTAAACGCCGTCCAAAAACCGTATTTCCCCGAAGCTCAATGGGATTACTGCCAATATTAAACATCCCGCCATCCTTTCCAACCGCATGGCTCCGGCCTGCCCCTCCGGTGAAAGCGCCGTCTGTCAAAGTGGTTCCCGGGACCACTGCGCAGAGTCCGCCTGTTTCATCCCACTGTGGATAAAACATAAGGGTACCGGCCTTTTGATAAAGGACTCCTGGTGTGTAAAGCTCTGAGGCTTCTCCGTCAATGACACCAAAGGGCTCGATCTGAGAGGATGGCTCCAGACGCATAACCAGCTTTTTTCCAGACGGAAGGTCAGAACGATCTGAGGCCTTTGGCCGTTCCCTGCCAGAATCCAGCCTGAGGATATTTTTATAGACTTTTCCATTTATTTCACAGGATACCGCCCCGTCTGTCTCCTGGTAAAACCGCGCCTCAAGCACGTCCTGACGTTCGATTTCAACTAAAGTGCTGTCTGAGCCGATAAGCTTTAAACAGTCCGTCTCTGGCAGTATGTCTTCCAGAAAGTCTTTACCCGGCAGTTCCGAACACTCGCTTTTTTCAAACGCCATCTTCAGGCTGACAGACACTTCTTTGCCGATGTGCAGGTTCTGTATGCCCTTCATCCGCATACCGGCTGGCAAGTCAGGCGCTGTAAACTGAACGGCGTTTTTTCCCGTCAGCTTTAAAAACCCCTTGCTAAAAACAGAGTACTGCTCCCGCTTGACCAGTCCGTCGATCATTTCTGCCTTGATAAACTCTGGCTTCTCCTCAAAATAGCCATCGAGAAAATCAGATACTTTAATGGCCTCAGCCTCTTCATCATAGGCTGCGTAGGGTTCCTTTTTCATGGCCTTCACGGCCGTATCAAAGAACAGAACCGACTCCACGGGTACTGCCACAGCCCGGGGCAGCAGAGTCAGGCTCACCACATCACGCACACAGTACATAGCTCTTTCCCTGCGGACATATACCCGCAGGGAAAGCCGCCTGTCATCGGCCTCAAAGACCAGCATCACATCTTTCTGCCAAAGCATATCCTCTGAAATTTCAATGGCGTAGCCATCGGAGGCGCGGGCAACCGCACTTCCAAAATCGGATGGTTTCAGATCAAAATGTTCTAAAACTGCGCTTAGGGTTGTTTTTTTCAGCTTCACTGGTCCTTCTCCTTTTTAGTTCTCCTGCTTTTAATATACCAGCACTTCATGGCCTGTCCCGGTCACGGCAACGGTAACCTCCCATTGTGCCGAGGGCTTGCCGTCATCGGTATAAATAGTCCATCCATTTTCATCGTCCTGGTATATTTCATCAGTTCCCATATTGACCATTGGCTCAATGGTAAAAACCATGCCGGGGACAAGCAGCATTTCTGTGCCGGGCTTGGTTACAAAGCTGACGAAGGGCTCTTCATGGAAATCGAGCCCAATGCCATGTCCGCCGATTTCCTGAACCACGGTATAGCCATTTTCAAGCGCGTGCTGGTGCACCGCATAACCCACATCGCCCAGAAAATTCCAGGGCTTTACCTGCTCCAATCCTTTTTCAATGCACTCCCTGGTCACTTCGACCAGCTTTTTCTTCTCGGGGCTTACCTCTCCGATACAAAACATACGGGAGGAGTCTGAGTAATAGCCTTTATACTCGGTAGACACATCCACATTAATGATATCCCCATCCTTAAGCACAATATGCTCTGACGGAATACCATGGCAAACCTCCTCGTTGATGGAGGTGCAGACACTCTTTGGAAAGCCCTCAAAGCCTAAAGGCGCAGGCCTTCCGCCCATTTTAACAGTCGTGTCATAAACGATCCTGTCAATCTCCTCAGTGGTCATACCGGCTTTTATCTGGCTGGCCACCTCGTCCAGAACAGCGATATTGATCTTGCCGCTGACCCGGATCCCCTCGATCTGCTCAGGTGTCTTGAGCATACCCCGCCTGGGCACCATATGTCCCTTAAGGGCAAAGCCCGCTATCCTTTCATCTATTGCCTCGTGGCACTTTTTATATTTCTTACCGCTGCCACACCAGCAGGGATCGTTTCGTCCAATTTTGTTTTCCTGCATATATGCCTCCTGTCTCTGTCATTTCTATATCATTATACCATATTTAAAAATACTTCACGGTTTTTTTACTGTTTCTTTTTCTCCTCAGCCGCCTCACGGTGCATTTGTAAAAATACACGTCCATACATAATAAAGGACAGCAGCAGAAAAAAGCCTGTGACGCCCATAAGCACATTAGCCCAGGCCGTGCTGATTTCCGGAAACGCAATGAGAATAAAGGTGAGCACATAAAATACCGCCGTGGACACTTTGCCGTACCACATGGCGCCGCCCAGCTTCTTACCCTTGCGCATAAGGACAAGGTCATTGATTAGCATGAAAAGCTCCTTGATCACAAATAAAACAACCACAAAGATCATGCCCTGATATCGGAACATCAGGCTGAAAACAATGGCTGCCTGGGTGAGCTTGTCTGCCACCGGGTCCAGCGCCTTTCCGAGCTCAGTGATCATGTTAAACCGCCTGGCGATCTGACCATCCGCAAAGTCTGTCAATCCTGAGATCAAAATAATAAGCGCCGCCAGATAATAATCCCGGGGCGTCTGGGCATTGATATAAACGCCGATGAACACCGGGATCAGTAAAATGCGGACATAGGATAAAATGTTGGGAATGCTGAAAATTTCTTTTGCTTTCATTTCTTACCTTACTTTTTATATTTAGGTTGTTAAGGGTCCCTATTGCCCCTGGCTGTTCTCATCTTCCAGACGGTGTTTTTCCATCCTTTTACACAGGCCAAGCTCTGCTCCCATCAGAAGCAAAAGCAAACCAAAGGAGAGAATAATACTGCCTGCCCCGGCTTTCCTGACGGCCTCGGAGGTATCCTGTATGGCTTCTTCCTGCCTGGGCGCTGCTGTCTGGGCGGGCCGTGCTGTTGGGGCTGCATCTACCTTCACATCTGTTGACTGCTGAACATCAATGACAGTTTCACCGGCGTTCTTTTCGGTGTAGTCCGCCCCATTTCCGATGGTGTCGGCGCCGTCACCGCCCAGGGCCGTTATATTCTCAGAGGTGGTGTCAAGGCTACCTGCAAGTCCATAATGTCCACCGCCGATACCAGCAGCATTCTTGCCGCCCTGGGCGGTTACCGTTCCGCCGGAAATCCGGATCACACCGCCGTCTCCCTTGTAGCCGCCGCCAATGCCAGCGCCTTCCTCACCGCCTGTGGCAGTAATGGTTCCGCTTTCAATGGTGATGTTTCCCCCTGTTCCGTACCAGTGTGTGATGTTCTGGGCACCGCCAATGCCGGCAGAGCCTCTGCCGCCAATGGCGGTCAGGGCGCCTGTTCCGGTTATTCGGACTTCTCCGGCCTTTCCGCCAAGGTTTTGAGCCTGCAGGCCGGCATAATAATCCGCGCTGGCCAGCCGGTTATCGGTTCCGTCCATCAGCTCAATGACAACCGAAGCATTTTCCAAAATTGAAAAGGCACACAAATCATTTTTACTGGTATCAATCTGAAGATTATCAAACTTGAGATTGACAGGGTTGCCAGTGCCGACACCGTAACGGACGGTGATACCGTACTGGTCACTGGTACCGGTCAGCCTGAGGCCTTTATCATTGGAAAAGGTATAGGTATTTCCCGCCTGTGTCGCTCTTCCCACTTCCGAAATGGAGATATTGCCGTTTTCAATATTCAGGGTATCTGTGGGCTGTTCTTCCGCCATGACCATCTGTGAAAATAAAACAGGTGATATAAGCAGAAATACGCCCAAAAGAGACATTATTTTTTTTACTTTTAACTGCATAAGACATGCCACGCCCCGGATCATCAGTCCGGGGCACCTTTCTTTCAAGCATTTTGCCATATTTTAGCATTTTCAGCTTAAATTTAAAAGTAATATCAGGGGCGCCAGATAATGAGCACGTGATTTTCATCATATCTCAGGTAGCGGACTCCAGACTCATTTAAAATATCACTTTCCTCAATGCCGGTCAGGGCGCGGTCCATCATGCCAGACTCTGTAAACCGGGCCTCCATCACACCACCGTTGTCGAGGGTATCCCTCAGGGTATCAATAAATCGTGTCTGTTCATCTGCGCTATTTAAGTCGAAAAGCATATTTTCCCGGACATAATAATTATCCGCTGTTGCCGTGAAGCTCGGGTAGGTACTCAGGGTATTATCAAAGGTATGGTTTTTCAAAAGTTCTTCTGTTGTCAGGCCAAAATAGACATACTCGATGTTCAGCGGTGGGTCTGCACGAAGGGCCGGGTCCTCCCAGGTTATGTCGTCAAAGCTTGGATCATCCCAGGTTGCGTCCACATAATAGTATTCACCGTCCATTTGTACCAAATTCCAGGCATGGGGGCCTCTGCCCACCGCGTTGCCTGTGACATAATTTGAAAAGATACCCATGTCTTTGAGCACATACTGCAGAGCCTTGCTGTAACCGGCACAGACAGAACGGTTATTTAAAAAAACTGAGCATATATTCTGGTTGTCCTCTGAGTTCAGATCGTATTCGGTATGGCTGACGATAGCGTCATGGACGGTCTTGACCTTGGCATAGTCATCCATTTCCGGCGTAATACCGGACTTGATCTGTGTTACCGCCGCATCAATTTCACCCTGGCGCCGTTTGATTTCATCGGTATTATAATTATAATTAAAATTGACATCTGTCACCATACTTGTTTCCTGGTCATAGTGATAGGTGTAGCTGTCCAGCCAGAAATACTCTGGTTTATCCTGTTGAATGGCTGTCCAGACACGGTTCAGGCTATCTACCGATATTTTGTTATCGCCAAGCTCTACCGTACTCTCATAATTGTCCAGCTTGTCGGTCAATCGAAGATAGGCTTTCCTCTCATCTTCATTCAGCTGTGAAAAGCCGCTGTAAGGGTTGGATAAAAAGTGATCCTCTGCCATTGTCTGTTTTAACCGTTCATCCGTAACGGCGTCCTTATCCTTTGGGGTGAAGAAGGATACCCCTACCAGCCCAACGGTTATGACGATCACCACTGCAAATACGACTTTAATGATTTTTTTAAACATCCACACCGTCTCCTTTTTATTATTACTCTCTATTATACCGGGAATATTACTTTTACACAATAAAAAAGGCAGGCAAAAGCCTGCCAGAGACTGTCAAAAGTGTCGTAGTCCGAGACTGTGCCTTTTATCCAGATAAGAAAAAAGGTCCAGACGCTGTGGATAACGGCCAGGAATCGTGCCACGCTACCGGAACAGCCGGACACTGGAGAGATAAAGCATCAACTTTAGAGAAGAAGTTACTATTGTGAGGGGAATGCCCGCAGGACACTTTTTTCTTCCTTAGGTAAAAGGCTCCGTCTCTCAGTTTTTTGACACTCAAAAGGCAGGCAAAAGCCTGCCATAGAAATCGGCGTTTCTTTTTTGATTTTAACGGTATGCTGTCTTCAACGCTTTTGCCAGAACCTTGGGGTCACGCTTATAAGGCGTCACCGGGATAATGGGCTTCTTAATGTCGAACAGGGTATAGATCGCGGTCCGGGCTGCTCTTACAGAGTATTCTTCTGTAAAGACCATATCCTCAGGAATTTCTACAAACTGGCTGATCATGGCAAAATTAGTGGAGCCTTCCGGAACCACAGCGGGCCGGTCACTCATGGCCCTTGGCTGGAACTGGGCATCAATATAAGGCATCATGCACGGTACCACATTGACAACGGAGTCCATCAATTCTTTTTCATGTTCTTCAAAATGAAGCTGGTGGATCAGCTCTTTCAAAATTTCCGCACCGGTACAATCCTTCATCGGTTTCTTAACATAATCGCCTTCCCGGTCAGGGTACAGACCATAGCCCCAGAAGATCGTGGTGTCCATGGGCTGGTTTCTAAAATGCGGCTGAGCAGCCACAACAATGCTCATAAGCCAGCTGGAATCCTTAAAGGTCATTAAGGCCCCGCTTCCAGGGATATTGCCGGAGTAGTCCTCGATCATCTTAAGGAATTGATTGCCCTTACAGGTAACTGTAAAGCTTTCCCATTTTGTTTCCTGCACGTTACCAAAGAAAGGCTCTGGATTGCCAAGTCCGGCTTTCTTCACGGCAATTTTACCCCAAAGCTCACCAGACATGGAGGGTTCTTCCGGCTCCGGCGCTGGTTTTTTCATATCGCCAAGCGTTGCGCTGTCTGTCATACAGCCATTGGTGACAATGCACACATCGCCATCCTTCAGGGTGATTTCTTCCGGTTTACCCTTCTTTTCCACATGAATGGCAGTGGCAGTAATCCCTTCGCCGTCTTTAAAGTCAATATCGACAACCTTGGTGTTAACCTCGAACTGAACGCCGTGATCTTTTAAGTAAGCCTTAAGAGGAAGAATCAGGCTGTCATATTGATTGTAAGGGGTACGGGTAACCCCTTCCAGTGTCTCGATACGGCTGAATTCCAGAATCATTCTTTCCATATAGCGTTTAAGCTCAAACAGGCTGCTCCATTTCTGGAAAGCAAAGGTGGTCTGCCACATATACCAGAAATTGGTTTCAAAAAAATGAGGGGTACGGTTAAACCAGTCCTCAATGGTCAGGTTATCCAGATCCTTTTCCGGGGTTGCCAAAAGCCTGGCCATGGCCATACGGTCTTCGTTGTTAAAGCCCATGCTGTAAACATCTAAAATTTTTCCATCCTTGTCAATAAGACGGGCCCGCGCATGGGTTGGATGGGCATGGTCAAAATTCAGGATTTCTGTGGTGACATCACGGTCCGGGTTGTCCAGAGATGGAATAGACGAAAACAAATCCCAGAAATTTTCATAAGTCTCTTCATTCAGCATTCTCCCGCCGCGGCATACAAAGCCTTTTTCCGGTGTGCCGATACCATCATTACTCCCGCCGAGGATATCCATACCCTCAAGAATATGGATATTTTCGCCATTAAAGTTAGCATCGCGCACCAGATAGGCAGCGCCGGCCAGGCTGGCAATGCCGCCACCCACAAAATAGACCTGTTTATCACCGTAATCACGGTTCTGTACCGCATTTTCGATTTCTTCTTCCTGCTGTCTGCGCATTTTTTTAGTTGCTGCCACTGTTGTTGCCGCCACCGCTGCTGCTGCAGCAGCACCGGCACCAGCAGCCAGAGCTTTACCTAATTTATCTTTGTTCATGATTCATAACTCCCTTCGATTGTTCACTTTTGTTACGGTAAGTATAATACCCCAAATGCCCGGCTGTCACCTTACGAGTCCGGACATTTGTCAAAAAAAGTGACAAAACTGATGGATTGTCTTAAATTTAACGCTAAAGCTGAATGAAAGCATAAAAAGCCGTTTTATGTTATAATAATCGCATTAACACTTAGGAGGTTTTACAATGAGCGTCACTGTAGCAGATTTATTAAAGCTGCCTTGTCTCAGGGAAGCCCGCGTGGCAGGCGGCCACACGGGTCTTGGCCGTTTTGTGGGCTCCATCTCTGTTCTGGAGTACGCCGATCCAGGCGCCCTAGTGGACAGCTTTTTTGAAAATCCATCCTTTGTGCCGGGCAGTGAGGTTGTGGTCAGCGGTTTTATCAATATAAAGGACGATGTCGATACCCAGTGCCGTGTGCTCAAACGGCTGAGTGAAGGGGGCGAGGCTGCCCTTATTCTTTATTATGTTGGTATTTACCTGCCCTCCATTGATAAAAGGCTTGTTGATCTGGCTGACACTCTGGGCTTTCCCCTTATCTGCATGCCGGAAAACCGGCTGGATTTCAGATACAGCGAGGTTATTACCCAGACCATGGAAACCATCTTTATGGATCAGAACAAAGATCCGCATTTTGTGAGCGCCATGCTGGAACGTATTACCCAGCTTCCTGACAACAGACGTACTCTGGGCAATGTGCTGCGCATGCTCAGCGACCGCCTGCGTTCCTCTCTCATCCTTTTTGACCATACCCTCACCCACCCTGAAATTGCTGCCTGGCCTATTTCAGCAGCGGAGTATATCGCCAATGTTCTTCCAGAACTCACCAGGGAAGGCCTGAGTTCCGGCCCCCTTGTATTAGCGGAAGAAAACCTAACGCTGTACAGCACTGTCCTGCCGGTTATGACCGACCATACGCCCAAAATGAATCTGGTGCTGGTATCTGAAAATCCTGTTCAAAGCACGGCTGCTCTTGAGGACGCTGCTGAGGTTCTATGTCTTTTTATCAACATCTGGAATAAAAAAGAGGGCACCATTGGCTACAGTGAGCTGATCCGTTCCATTTTAAATGACGAACCTCTGAAAATGCGCCGCCTTGCCGATATTCTTGGCATTGACGTCGCGTCGATTCACACCATGTGGCTTGTCCGGCCCGAAAATGGTCTCAAACCCACCACTTCGGCACAGCTCAACGAACAGGTTTTAAAAATCTGCCGCGATTTTATGCAGCGCCAGCATCTGGCAGGCCCCTCAGATATTTATGACAACACAGTGGTGCTTTTTATCCAGGACACGCCTTTATCCTCACAAATGCTGGCCCATGCCGAAAACCTGATGGCCTGTCTGGAGGAAGAAGCCTTTCCGGTCAGCTTTGGCTTTTTTACAAACCAGCCCGATACTTCCAGTGTGCGCAAAAGCTTTTTACTCTATCAAAATCATCTAAAAAACGCCCGTATCCTCTACCCTGCCAGCGCCTTTCTCTCCCAGGCAGAGCTGAGTTTTACCGCCGATTGTGCCGAGACTATCGCCAGGGGTGAAGCCATGGTCAGGCAGGTCACCGCTCCCCTTGAGCCGCTGCTCCATACTGATTCCACCATACAGGAAGATCTGCTGGCAACCCTGTCAGTCTATCTCCTCGACACCCAGGCCAATGTCAGCCGGACGGCTGAACTTCTGTACCTGCATAAAAACACAGTGAAGTACCGGCTCCATAAAATTAACAGCCTTCTGGGCTATCCAGTGACTAAAATGCCGGAGAGCAACCAGCTTTATACAGCCCTGGCAGTCAGGCGGCTGTTAGATGGCCAGTAGATGCCTTTGTCCTTTTGGACAAAAGCATCTTTTTTATTTTATCCCATTGGCCCATTACTTTTATTTTCACTTTGTTTATACTGTAACCATTGCAGATAAATCGGATAAAAGGAGAATAAAATTGAGAACGCTTGGTATTAACGAAATTGAAGATATCGCTCTGGGCGCATCCCTTTTAGGGGCTGGCGGCGGGGGGGATCCCTATATTGGCAAGCTCATGGCTATGGACGCCATCAAAACCTGCGGCGATGTCACCATGCTTGACCCTGAGGAAATCGCCGACGATGACCTGGTTATTCCCATCGCCATGATGGGAGCACCCACTGTACTTGCCGAAAAAGGCATCAACGGCAGTGAGTACAAACGCCTTTATGATATGGTCAGCCAGTTCTATGGCAGAGAAATCAAGGGCTTCTTCCCCATCGAAGCCGGCGGTGTCAACAGTATGCTGCCCATTGCGGCTTCGGCCCGGCTTGGCATCCCTCTCGTGGATGTTGACGGTATGGGGCGAGCCTTTCCAGAACTCCAGATGGTTACCTTTACCTTGGGCGGCGTCAGCGCAACACCCATGGCCCTGACCGATGAAAAAGGCAATACCTGTATTTTTGAAACCATCACAAACAAATGGACCGAAGACCTTGCCCGGGCGGTCACTATGACCTGCGGCGGGTCTGTCTGTATTGCCCTGTATGGCATGGATGGAGCCACCATGAAAAAATGGGGAGTCAAAAATATCATCACCCGCTCCCAGAAGCTGGGCGCTGCTATCCGGGGCATTAAACAGCTTGATAAAAGCCAAACACCCGAAGCAAGCTTTCTTACGCAGACCGGCGGGTATAAAATCTTCAAAGGCAAAATTACTGATGTGCTGCGTGAGACCACCGGCGCCTTTAACCTTGGCCAGATTATGCTGGACGGCATTTCTGAATACCGGGGGCAGCAGGCCGAAGTAACCTTCCAAAATGAAAATCTGACCGCAACAGTCAACGGCCATATAAAGGCAACGGTTCCAGACCTGATCTGCCTGGTCGATACGGAAACCTTTATTCCGGTGACCACTGACGCCTTAAAATACGGCAAACGGGTTATGGCTGTGGGACTGCCCTGCTATGATCTATGGCGCACACCACAGGGGCTTGAGATGGTCGGCCCGCGTTATTTTGGCTGTGATACAGACTATATTCCTCTGGAAGAACGATTATCTGGAAAGGAGAACGCATCATGTACAAAATAGGAATTGACGTTGGCGGCACCAATACCGATGCGGTTATCGTAGATGAAAACCGGAACATCATCGCAGGTATTAAGCACACTACCTCTGAAGATATTTATTCTGGCATTCTGGGCGCCTTGAAGGATGTTCTCCGTGAAGCCGATATTGACCGCACACAGGTCCATCATGCCATGCTTGGTACTACACAGTGTACCAACGCCATTGTAGAGCGTAAAAAACTGGCTCCGGTAGCCGTAATCCGCCTGGCAGCACCGGCCATGCAGGGAATCATGCCCATGGTGGACTGGCCAGAGGATCTGACAGATTTTGTCATTGCCACTGCGACAGTAGCCGGTGGTTACGAGTTTGACGGCAAAGAAATTGCCCCATTTGACGAAGCCGCCGCGCGCACATTCTTTGAAAAGATCAGGGATAAAACCCAGTCCATTGCCATTTCCTGTGTTTTCTCCCCCGTACGGAATGAGCATGAAGAGCGCTGTGCCGAGCTGGCCCGGGAAGTCCTGGGACCTGATGTTCACATTTCAAAATCCAGTGAAATCGGAACACTAAGCTTTATCGAAAGAGAAAATGCGACCATCCTGAACGCTGCCCTGTACGAAGTTGCCGAGAGCTTTACGGAGGGCTTTGCCAAAAGCCTGGCCGACGAAGGCATCGAAAACGCCGATGTCTTTCTAAGCCAGAACGACGGGACCCTCATGACCATGGATTTTGCAAGACGGTATCCCATCCTCACCATCGCCTGCGGGCCTACCAATTCTATCCGCGGCGCCTCCTATCTGAGCCGTCTCCACGACGCTGTTGTCATCGACGTGGGCGGCACTACAACAGACTTTGGTGTCATTCAGCATGACTTCCCACGCGAAAGCAGCGTTTCCGCCACCATCGGAGGTGTGCGGACAAATTTCCGCATGCCGGATGTTATATCCATCGGCCTTGGCGGCGGGTCCATTGTCCGTGAAGAAAACGGTGAAATAACAATCGGGCCAGACAGTGTAGGCTATCAGATAACTGAGAAAGCCCTGGTTTTCGGCGGAAATACCATAACTGCCACCGACATCGCAGTCCGTCTGGGTATGGCTGAGGTGGGCGATCCATCAAAGGCGGATATCATTGAACAGGATTTTGCCGAGAGGGCCATGTCCGTTATCCGTGAAATGATCGAAGACAGTATTGATCAGATGAAAATTTCCAACGACGATATCGACGTGGTGCTGGTGGGAGGCGGCTCCATCATTGTCCCGGAAGAGCTTGCGGGTACCCGCCAGGTGGCAAAGCCAGAGCATTTTGGCATTGCCAATGCCATCGGCTCTGCCATCTCCAAGGTCAGCGGTACCTATGAAAAACTGGTATCCTACGATGAAGTTCCCAGAGATGAAGCCCTGGAAAATGCCAGGGAAGAGGCCTCAAGCCTGGCTGTTGCGGCCGGGGCCATCCCCGGGACTGTAGCCATCATTGATGTTGAGGATGTTCCTCTGGCCTACTATCCCGGCAATACCAGCCGTCTGAAGGTTAAGGCGGCCGGTGATCTGGCATAGTTTTCCGTAATAAAGGGCCCCGGCTGTCACGAAACAGCCAGGGCCCTTTTCACGTTTATTTTTTTACAGGGACATAAATCTCTGTAATATTCTCTTCAGGCAGTACCTGTGAGGGGTCCGTCTGATAAATTTCATAGGGGGCTCCCGAAACAGTGTAGCCTTCCTCTTCAATCCACTCTCTTATTTTTGCGTAAACAGAGGGCAGTTCAGTATAAGCTCCCCTTAATACGGACATGACACATAAGCCGCCCTCCAGGATGCGGGTGCTTTCCTCCGCCTCCCTGATGGCGACAGCGTCCTCCATATCATAGTTTTCAGGATCATAGACCTCATCGTGAAAAATGCTCATGGGGCCGGCTGTAAGTGTCAATCCTTTTTCCTGAACGGTTGTCATCAGTTCCATCATATATTTTTGTGAGTCCCTGACATTCATTTTCTTTCTTATGGATAAAATGGGCGTGGGCTTTGTTTCAACGAGCTTGACTTCAATCTGTTCTAAATAGGCCATAATGTGTTTACCTCTTTCTAAGTTTGAAATATCTTTTTCCAGCAGAGAGAGAAGCATCTGATAATGCTGCGCCGCCTCCCTCAGACCTGCCTCCTTCTCTCTGATCCGCGAGAGAATAAAGGTGTTATCCTCGGGATTCTTAAGCACTTCGGCAATTTCGTCCAGCGAGAAACCATACCATTTCAGCTTGCCTATGAGCAAAACTGTCTCCAGCTGGCTGGTTGAATAATAACGGTATCCGTTCTCATCATTGACATAAACCGGTTTGATCAGGCCGATTTCATCATAATACCGGAGAGTTTTAGTGGTAACATTACTGATTTTTGAAAATGCACCAATGGTCAGCATTTTTGTTCCTCCCTTTGCAATTCATTGTTCGAACATGACTTAAGTATACACATTCCAGTTACTGGAAAGTCAAGCACTGTTTTAAAACTTTTTAAAAAAGCCTGCCTTTTTACCCGGCAGGCTTTATGCTGTTCTACTCAAACTTCATTTCAATATCGGTCTTTAAGGCCAGTCCCGCTTCAGCCTCCATGGCCTTGACCACGCCAACAGCTACCGGACAGGCCGGGTGCTTCATATGCTTTGCAAAGATCTTATAAACTGTATTGCTGTCATATTTTTCTTTACAGCAGATTCCAAGAGCATCCAACGGCTCTTTCAGGTCCTCATTTACTGTCTTGTAATGAGGGCATTCCGATTCAACGGTCACCTTAACCTTGTAGGGCTTTTCGGTTTCAGCTTTAATGACTGTGTTAAAGCCGCAGGGGCCGGCATTCAATTTCAGGGTTGTCATTTCTTCCCTCCTTCTTAAAATCTTACCCCTATCATATGCTTTTTTGTTACAAAAAACAACATTAAACTTTTTAATGGCCAGACAGGCTTCCAACATCAAAAAAAGCCCCCGGCGAACCGGGGACGAGGGAAGGTGGCGTGTTTATTTACTGTTCAAGCGCAACCTTGATACCGCCTTCTTTTTCTACAATGGCCTGTCCTTCATCTGTCATTAAGAAATCTAAAAAGGCTTTTGTCTGATTGTTGAGGCTGTCTGTCTTATAAACGGCCAGGAACGGTCTGGATACCGGATAGCTTTTGTTTACAACATTATCGACGGTAGCTTCGACATTGTCAACCGTTACCTTTTTAACGGTGTTGTCTACAAAGGTTAAGGATACATAGCCAATGGCATTTTCATTTCCAGCGACTGTGGACTGTACGTTTCCATTACCTTCTTTGATGGTAGCATCTGGTTTTAGTTTATCTTCAAATTTTAACAGCTCTTCGACCGCGGAACGGGTTCCGGAACCATCTTCTCTGGATACGACAACGATCGGGGCATCATTACCGCCAATCTGGCTCCAGTTCGTGATTTCCCCAGTATAAATCTTTGTTAAGTCTGCTGAGTTGATGTTGGTGACTGGGTTGGATGGATGTGTGATCATGGCAATACCGTCATAGGCAAATACCAGCTCGGTCAAACCGGATTTTTCTTCATCCTTCAGTTCTCTTGAAGCACAGCCAAAAGCATAGGTGCCTTCCGTTGCTCCCTTGATCCCGTCAGATGAGCCAGTACCGCTGTATGTAAATTTGACATCTGGATTCTGGGCCGCGAATTCATCGCCTGCCGCTTCGATGATTTTCTGGACTGAGGTGGAACCTCCGCCATTGATTTCACCAGAAATGGCCGCTGAAGAGCTTCCAGTACTGTCTCCCCCGCCACTGCATCCTGCAAATGCAAATGTTCCGACAACTAAAGCCATGGTCAGGCCTGCTAAACGTTTTTTTAATCCCATTTAATTTCTTCTCCTTTGAAATTTAATTTCTTAAGTTGTGCTTAACTACGAGATTAATCATACCAGAGAAAAATGTGACTTTGGTTTTGGATCGGTAAAGAAAAGGTTAAAGCTCTGTTAAATCGGGCTAAAGTACATCAAACGAAAATATCCCCGGCTTGGGGGAGCCGGGGATATTAACAATAAAAGGTATAAGGAAAATTTTGGGGAGATGTAAGTAAGAGGTATGCATTAATAATATACCCTGATTTTGGTTTTTAAACCGATAGTATACCCCAATTTTTGTCTTTCCTTATTTTTATAACGGAATTATGATACACTTTCCAGGTGGTGCTTAATAATGCACCCCACCATTTCGGCTTACCTTTTATCTGGACAGCTTTCTTTTAATCATCCAACATATATTTTTCTTTATATTCATCTGTGTGCTCAATCAGACAGATTCGTACGCCATTCGGGTCTAAGACAAAGGTTTGTTTTCCGACTGTAGTGGGAATTACAGGACCGGTTGTCTGGTAGCCGTTTTTTTCAAGATGTCGGATCGTTTCATCAATATCATCCACATCTGTTCCGATTGAATACAATCCTACTGGAAAATTGGTATTCTCGATCAATTCGACACTAGCACCTTCACTTTCCATGATGGTAATGCACCCGCCGTTTGGAAGATCGACATGGTACCCTTCTTTAAAACCTAAAACATCTCTGTAAAACTTCACAGATTCCTCTAAACTCTTTACGATCATCGTTGAATATTGTACTTTAACGGTCACTCTGTTCACCTGCATCCTTTCAGTCCTTTTATTTTTCCATTTATGATTACTTTATTGACAATAAACTGATTTTTATTATCTATAGTTATGCACGCTGTCTTAAATTTCTAAATTTATTACTATAATTTCATTATACCGTTTTCTTTTAAGTATAACAACTTATTTGTTCGCTTTTGATACACTGCCAGAAAATCCTCCCTCAAACCAAAATACAAACCATAAAAAAAACTTATGAACGTCTTAAGCTTTTAGATTAAATTCCGTTGCATTTACACTGTTTATTCGCAGAGAAATGGGATATGCTTTATACAAAGCTTTAAGCTTCTACGCATTCAGTAGAAATCAAAAAAATGGAGGGATTTTATGACAATACCAGAAATTATGAAGAATCGGATGTGTTTTTCTTTTGAGGTTTTTCCGCCAAAGGAGGGCCAGCCACTCGAGCCGCTGCTTGACACACTTGATCATCTCTATGCGTTCAAGCCGGATTTTATCAGCTGTACCTATGGTGCCGGCGGAACCAACGCGGGCAGAAATGTAGAAATCTGTAAAGCCATTAAGGACAGCGGCGCAACGATCCCCATCACCCATTTTACCTGTATTGGGAATTCTAAGGATAAGATCCGCGATGAACTCAGAAATTATCTGTCACTGGGCGTAGATCATATTCTGGCGCTGCGGGGCGACTTTCCAAAGGGCAGTGCTTCGACGGGCGGAGATTTTGATTATGCCAACGAGCTGATCTCTTTTATAAAAGAAGCGTTTCCAGAGTTCAGCATTGCCATGGCCGGAGATCCAGAAAAGCATTTTGAAGCCAGCAGCTTTGATGAAGATATTGCCCATCTGCGCATAAAGCAGGATGCCGGCGCTGATTTTATTATGACACAGCTTTGCCACGATGTTGCCCATTATGAGTGGTGGGTCGAGAAAATCCGGAAAGCGCATATCACATTGCCGATTGATGTCGGTATTATGCCCGTTCTGGCTAAAGACCCGACCATCCGCATGGCGGTATCCAACGGCAGCTCCATTCCAAGAGACCTGGCTGAAATTATTGCCCGCTATGGCGATAATCCTGAAGACTTTAAAAAAGCCGGCATGGAGTATACCGTCAAACAGATTCACCGCTTTATAAGTGCCGGAATCGACGGGCTGCACATCTACTCCCTTAACAAATGGGCAGACATTTCCGAGATTGTCCGCGCTGCCGGCATCCGTTGACCGATAGCATTGAAAGATCGGACTCCGCTTTTCCTTAAAGTCATTCTTAAGCTATATTCATTATGATAATAATAAAATAAACCATAGAAAGAAGGCATTTCTTATGAAATTAAGTGCTCGCAACCAATTGGCCGGAAAGGTCGTCTCGATTAAAGAAGGCGCCGTAAACGGCATTGTTGTTTTAGATATCGGCGGCGGAAACCAGATTTCCTCCACCATCTCCATGGATTCCATCAGGGAACTGGGCTTACAGGTTGGCTCTGACGCCTATGCGGTGATCAAAGCGACCTCTGTCATGATCGGTATTGATGACTAGTATTAAAAAAACCAGGACGCTTTTAACGAAGGCGTCCTGGTTTTTTTAGAGCTGTGCTTTATACGCATCCAGCAGTGCTGCGTATTCCCTGTAGGGAACCTTGTACTTCTTTGCGCAGCCACAGCCAAGCCCTACGCAGTATGGCTCCAAATTCACTTCTATCCAGTCGTCCAGGTCCAGATTACCATCAAACTGAGACCATATTTTTGACTCGGCCTTTTCCCTATTTGAATCGAAGGGGTAACGAACCCCCACAAAGCGCGGGCTGTAGGACAGCTCAATAATATCGTCATCCCGCACGTTTTTGTCATTTTCATCCCGCCGTTTTTCGGCCTCTGCCTGCAGGTCCTCTATCTCTTTATCAAGACTTTCAATCTGCTCCAGATAAGCTGCCTGCACGTTTTCGGGGATACCCACATAGAGGGCCTGTCCCTTTTTATTTTCAATGCCGAACTGCTCTTCCATCCACTTGGCCATACCAAACTTAAAGCATAGCGCAGGACCTTCTTTTTTGTTGGTTTCGGCATAACAGCTGATAAAAGCCGGATTTTTCAGGGCTTCACCGTTTACCATGACCTGCTCACATTTATAACCGCGCAAAGTCGTTTTCTTGGCGGCATCCTCATCGGTTAAAGGGGCTGTACGAAGTTCAAACATGGCGTTTTTACCACCCAGCTCTGTTTCAAATCTAAATTCCATCCATTCCACCTCATTCTGTCAATTTTCCTCGTCTATTATACACCTTACGCCAAAGAATTTCAGCAAAAATCAAAGATAAAAAGCGGTCTGTCTCAATAAAGCCTACTCTTTACCCGGCTTCACTAAAAATACAGCAACCGCCAGCAAAACCGTTGTGGAGAGCGCCATGGCCAGAAAGGTGACATTTAATCCATGGATCGGCGCACGCGCGCCATAGCTGGTAAGGGAGCTGTTTGTCACAGCGGTCATAATACCTACAAAAACAGCCGAACCGATGGCGCCGGCAATTGTCCGGAGCGAAGTCAGGAGGGCGGTGCCGTGGGCGGTCAGCTCAATTTTAACCCCACTGATGCCCCAGGTTACCAACGGCATCATCAGGCAGCCAATGGCGGCACAGCGAATCGTATTGTAAAGGGACGCGACCCAGACAGAGGTATTCATCGTGATAAAGAACATGCCGATATTACTGGTCAGCATGAAAAGCGCGCCGGCAACAAATAATTTTTTGATTCCGATCCGGTCATAAATCTTCCCGGCAAAAGGGCTCACAATAGCCATAACCAGCGACCCGGGAAGGGTGACTAACCCGGAGAGTGTTGCCGAATAGCCCATAATGGACTGAACGTAAAGAGGCATGATGATGGACGACCCCATCATCACAAAATACAACAGCATGCTGCCAATCAGACTCAGGGTATACTCCTTATTTTTAAGAACGCGCAGCTCCAGGAAGGGCTCTTTTAAATGGAGCTGCCGATGAACGAAAAAGACCGAGGCCGTACAGCCAACCGCGAGGGGCAAGAGGATTTTAAAACTGACGAAAGCGCCGCTTCCCATATTTCCGATGCCCAGTGTAATGCCGCCAAAGGCAAAGGCACTGAGGATAAAGGACAGCAAGTCAAACCGGGTAATAACATTCTCCAGCACATTATCAAAAACAAAAACGGCAAAGACCAGCGAGATGAGCATAATAAAAATAGCAATGCAAAAGATCATCCGCCATCCCACTGAGTCTACCAGAAGCCCTGCAATTGTCGGCGCAATTACCGGAGCGGCGCCAACCGAGAGGCCGTACCACCCCATGATGCTCCCCTTTTTCTCAACCGGATAGATGGTCAGGAGGATAACCTGGGCCATGGAGGTCAGGACGCCGTTTCCGCAGGCCTGAAGAATTCTTCCAAACATCATGAACTGAAAATTAGGCGCGGCAGCACAGAGCAGCAATCCTAAGATAAAACAGCCAATAGCGGACAGATAAAGTTTTCTGGTTGGAAAACGGGTTATGAGAAAAGCTGTCAGCGGCATCATGGTTCCCATGGCCAGCGAATAACCGCTTGTGAGCCATTGTCCTGTCGTCACACTGATGTCGAAGGCTTTGATAATAGGCGGCAGAGCCGTTGTCAGGGCTGTTGCCAGCATGGACGAGGCAATACAGGTGATTAATATATTGATAAAAATCAGGGTTCTTTTCCTGTCGGTAATGTTAATGGTGTTGGTCAATGTTCTTCCCCTCTTGCGCTGTGATTGTTTATCTTATTTAAAAGAGCATAAAATGTCCGCTTTTCATCATCTGTTAAAGACGCCAGCATATCGCTGTGTACTTTCTTCTGCTTTTTTCGGCTTTTTTTTACTTCCTCTATCCCCTCCGCGGTCAGGGAGACCATTAAGCTTCGCCTATCCTTTTTAGACGGGACACGCTGCACATATCCCTTCTCCTCCAATTTAGACAGCAGCTCGCTTAAAGAAGGCGGGCGAATCTGCAGGGCATCAGCCATTTCTCTCTGGCTGATTTCATGTTTGTCTTCGAGAAAGAACAAACACCGGTATTGCCCCATAAATGGCCTCAGGTTGTCTCCCTCAGTATCCCGGGATGGAATATAACGGTTCATTCTCGCAACATTAAAAAACAGCTCAATGATTTCATTATCTGTGATATTCAAAGCAGTCTCCTCTTTTTTTTAGTTTATAAATACGCTTATTATCGTTAGGTACCTATCATTTTATATCTGTTTAGTATTATAGATAAGCCGTTCTTTTTTGTCAAGCTTGTTTTAGCACGGGCACAAAAAGAAAAAGACCGATGGTTTTTCCAAAGAAAACCATCGGTCTTTTTAATGGGCGGCCTAAGCCTGCTGCCTTCTCTTTACATCCTCTAAAAATGCTTCCAGGCTTCTGTCGTGGAGCTTTTCTCCTTCTTTGGAAAACAGGCAGCCTGGTATCTGTCCCCGGCCCCGATGCTTGGCGATACATTCACAGCAGTAGCCATGCTGTTTACAGCCAAATTCGGTACAGGTACAGCCCTGTTCATTTTTATCCTTCCGGCAGATACGCTCTTCGGCAGTTTCGGGTGTTTGACATGTGTTGCAGCTCATGATCATACTCCTCCTGATTCGTTTTTCAGGATTATTATATCACAGTACCCGGCACTTTGAAAACTTTCAGTTTTAATGGCTCGTTTTAGTAGTCTCCCTGAAACGGGAAGCCTGATCACATCTTACGCTGCGGTACTCCATCAGGGCAGACAGCAGAATCCATATGACTGGAAAAATAAGGATTGGCGTGAGCTCAGCGGTATCCAGAAGCTTCATCAACCCGGTGGTGATATATGTAGCCAAAAAGGTGGCGATGTACTGGACCCCGACCACAATTCCCATGGCGCGTGTCATACATACCGAGGGTACCACCTCTGTCACCTCCTGATAGACATAGGCAATGGACGTCATATAGGCCCCTCCCATCAGGGTTACAATTATAATCAGCAGAAAACGGTTCGGAAAAAGATATAAAAGTAAAAGTACAACAGACATGAGGACATCCGATACAACCGAGGTAAAGCTTCCCAATTTTCGATAGGTCCGATCAAAGAAAAAGGCAAAGACGGCACCGCCCAGGGTATCGACTGAAAGTGCGATGCCGGCATAACCGACATCGCCCAGACCATGTTCTACAATATATAAGGATAAAAAGAAACCCGGAACAAAATAGGTTATGCCCAGCACGATGAAATTTAAAAGCATTATCCAGAACCTGGAGCCTAATCTGGCAATGCCCGTGCCATTTTCCATTTTGTCTTTCTCCTGGTCGAAAAGCGTTTTGGGAAGGCTTGGGATAAACAAAGCCACCATCAGAGTCATCAAAGCCGCAGTCCAGTAAACATTAAAGGCACCGACCCATGACCGGTGTGCCAGATAGCCTGCCGCCACTGAAAAAAGAGACCCCGCCGCTGCCATGGCAGAATTGTAATATCCCATGTATTTTGCCCGGATACGCTCATCGACATACAGCTCCGCGATCATCGTAACTGCCGCGACATTGATATAAGCAGAGGCTGTCCCACAGATCAGATTTACTGCGATAAAACCATAAATACTAACCTGACGTGTAAAAAGCAGCGCTGAAACGGTAAAGATCACACAGGCTGTCAGCAGGGCTTTTTTCCGGTTTGTCCGGCTGTAGATCGCTGGTGAGATAAAGGATACGCACATTATTACAATATATGGACCGGAAATAAAGAAATTGACAGCCATTGCCTGTTCTGGAAAGGCTTCGTAGATATTATAATTGATCACCTGAAAAATGGTGGTGTACATCACCGCAAAGGAGGTGGTCAAGATACTGACATAAGCCAGCAGCCTTCTTGTTCTGGAGAACGCCTCTAACATAATAGACCTCTGATTCTGGATGATTTATCCTTTAAATAAAATAATTCTTCTGTTTTAATCTCTGTATATTTTGTGTTATCATAATGGTACATTATTATTTGACCGCGATTAAAAAAGGAGGCGTAATCAAAATGGCAACAGAAAATAAAAACGGGATTTCGACACGAAAGAAAATTCTCAGCACTTGCAGGCATCTGTTTTATGAAGAAGGGTTTTCTGCCGTAACCTTTGCTGGAATCTGTAAAGCGACAAATACAAACCCCGGCTCAGTCTCTTACCATTTTAAAAGCAAGATTAACATTGCCCTGCTGATCTATCAGGAAATCATGGAGACGCTCTCAAACGAATCCAAGGCACTTTTTCCCGACAGCGATCTGACACAGCAGCGCATGCTGGCACTTGCCATGCATTTACGTCTGCTTTATGACAACGCCAAATACCGGCGTTTTTCGGCCGAGGTCTGCACACAGCGCGCTTATGACAAGGAGCTGTCACGTTTTGTCTACAGCTATTCGGAACCCTTTCTTGTCGCCAAGGAGTACATGAGCGAACAGAAAGCCCTGTTCTACTTTGCCGCTATGATTGGAATGGACGGTTACCTGGAGTCCTATATCGACCGGGACATTGACCATCTGACCTTTGATGAAATCTTTAATTATTATATTGAGCTGCACTACTCCTTCCTGGAAAAAATGGATTTCTCCAAACGCATATCCCGCGTTTATGAGGATCTGGGCACTCTGGATATCCGGATATCCGAGGACTTCAAGCTCTCCATCGCACCCTGTCCTCAAGAATAGGTCTAGCAGCTCATATAGAAAAATTTTTCAAATACTGCGTCCTGGGCTGCCATTACCAATGCCCTGGCGTTATCTGGCGTATTGGGATAGTATTTCAGATAATCGTCCCAGCTCTGGTAATAGCGGCTTTTAAATGCCGGAACCTCTGAATGGTGATAGTCTTCCTTCCTGAAGACTTCGCCCGTGGCGGTTCCGTCATTTTCATATACGCCATAATCCCGCACTGTTTCACAGACCGCCGCCAGGTTTTCAAGCTTGATATCCGCCAGTGTGATGGGGTCCTTGTCAAAGCCGAAAATATATTGTCCGCCGGGCGCCATAATATCCAGCCAGGCCTTTGTTTTATCAATAACCTCCTGCTTTGTACAGGTTAAAAGATTGTTCAGCGGGAAGCCGCCGCCCAAAACAAACTTTTTGCCCAGTTTTTTCTTGATTTCGCGTGGGTCGGTCAGTTCAAAGGTAAAGTACATACCCGTTGGCAGCTCATACAGATAATCCAGCAGCCTTGTCCAGTCGTGCTCTAAAAAGGCGCCGCAGCGCATTCCGAGGGCCGCGTAATCTGTTACCAGGCGTTTCCAAGAAGGCAGCCACACCTCTGCAAAATCCTTCTCACGGATATAGGTTGCCATATGCAGCTGGAACATGGTTGGATTATAGCGGTTGATCTGACGGCTGTCTGTGCATTTTCCCATTTTGTACATCATTGGATAAATGGCGTCAAGGGCTTCTGACAGCTCCTTCCGGTGTCTTCGGACATCCATGCAGATTCCTGAAAAGCTCCTGAGCTGATCCCCGATCCAGTCCATCGGGGCACGGCCAAAGCCCTGAATGCCGACATCTGATGGGTAGCCGTATTTTTCGTTAAGCCTCTCTACCATGGACCCTGTTTTTGCATAGTAGTCGCCCTCCAGAACCATCTCCTCATACAATGAAAACAAAACCTTTCCCGCACTTTCCTCCACATTAAGGTTTTTATAAAGCCGCGGAACACATTTATCAATTAAAAAGGCATAGGGATCTTCGATGAGCTCGCTGTACTCATCGGCCTGCATGCACTCTGTGTTGGGGTGCTGCATGATCCCGGTATTGGACATCAGCTTGTTTTTGGCGTCCAGAGTCTGGGATGAGTAAGGTGCGTAGACAGATCCCGCATAAATACAGGTATCGGTCGGGATCATTTCGCACAGCTCCTCCGCTGCCGGCTCAAGCAGTGAAGGGTCCCAGTAGGCGGCCTTTCGGTCTACTTTACCATAATCTGCCACTGCTGTTAAAGGCAGGCTGACCGAAATAGGCACCCGTTTCGGAATTTTATTGTCAAATACATCTTTGATATTTTGTGTTCGTTCTTCACATGTTTTTTTTACGTCATCTCTCATTTATTTTAATCTCCTTTTGATTTGTTAAACCGATGCTTTTACGCTTCACTGGTCTTTGTAAAACGTTTCTTTTCAATTGCCGATACAAATATTTCTGCCACAAACAGTACTGCCAGTATGATGGCTGAAATAATCCATGTTTTTACGAAGGAATCGGTGTGCATGATCTGTGTCAGCCATGTTGCGTAGTAAGTACTGGCAAAAGAGCCAATGCCGTAAACCGCTGTCGAGATGGATACTGAATCGTCATACCGGGATTTTGGTACAATCGCAAATCCCTGGGCATAAGCATATGAGAAAGCATATTTGTAGGTACAGCCCCCTATAGTACCCACAACCAGAACCGTTGCCACTGATGGGAAAAGAATCAGAATAAACAGGGACAGCGCGGCTACAAGATAACAGAGGGTAATGGTCTGCCGTTTGAGCTTGCTGTAAACAAATCCAAAGCCCAGGCAGAGCACAAACCCGGCCAGGGATTTAACTGAGGCCGAAATTCCTGCCAGCTCGGTCCCGCCAATACCATTTTCCATAATGTAGGAGGACAGATAATAGAGGACCGTCCCCCCCAATACCACATTCATCACAAACCATCCAAAGCTCATCCACCAAAACCGCCAGCCCAGGGATTCCTTTTCAGCCTTGCCGCCGGACTGCTGCGCGGCCTGGCTCTCTGGACGGATACTGGGAATAAACACGATCAGCAAAATTACCATTGGCACCGCTGACCAGTAAATCTTAAAGACATTCTGCCAGACACCGCTGGCTGCCAGAATACCGGCCGCATAGCTGAAGATAACCCCTACGAGACTCAGGGCCGCATTATAATAGCCTGTAATTTTAGCCCTTTTCGTCTCGTCCTCATAGAGATCCGCGATCAGGGCGACAGCCACCACATTGACAACACCTGAACCAATCCCCACCAGAGTACGCATGATACACATGTATAAAAAATCATCGACTAAAACGCCTAAGATCGCCCCAACGGCAAAAACAACGCCGCCCGCAATCATAACGGTCCGCTTGTTAACCTTTTTCAGAACCACGCCGGTTAATAAAGACGCAATGACAACAATTAACATTGGTCCCGAAATAAAATAATTAATATACCCCATTGAATCCGGATAGGCCTGATATAACAGACCAATTACAGGATTAATGGCCAGATCCGCCATAACGGCAATGGCTGTGGCCATAATGGCAATGACTGCCAACGTTTTCTTTGACTGTGACATTTCCACTGACATAACACTCTCTCCTTAATACTTGATTTACTGCATTAACCTCTGCTCCTCTTTATGTAACACACTTTTTTACTCCCTTCAATTATTTGAGCGTGATTAAATTTGAGTATGCTCAAATTATATTTCGTTTAATTTCGTTTGTCAAGACAAAATTTTAAAAATTCTATATTTTACGTTTTTCGAAATTATGGAAATCCGCCGCAATTTCTCCCACAATATCCCATCTTAACTATAGGCTTTTGCACAATTTTATGATATTATTTTAGGAAGTATAAAAATTAAGGATCACAACAGGAGAGAATAGATGGAGACAAACGAAAAAACCAATTTTATTATCAACGCCATTGATGAGGATAACAAAAACCATGTGTATACCGACGAGCGCGTACACACCCGTTTTCCACCCGAACCCAATGGCTATTTACATATTGGCCACGCCAAGGCCTCTTTGCTGAACTACCGCATTGCCAAAAAATACAACGGAAAGTTCAACCTGCGTTTTGACGACACCAACCCTGTCAAGGAAGACATTGAATATGTCAACTCGATCAAAGAGGATTTATCCTGGCTGGGCATTGACTGGGAAGACCGCCTCTACTTTGCGTCCAGCTATTTTTCAAAAATGGCGGAATACGCCGTAGAGCTCATTAAAAAGGGCCTGGCCTTTGTAGATGACTTAAACGCAGACCAGATTCGTGAATACCGCGGCACACTCAAGGCGCCCGGTAAGGAAAGCCCCTACCGCAACCGCTCTGTATCCGAAAACCTTGAACTTTTTGAAAAAATGAAAGCCGGCGAATTTGACGAGGGCGTTAAAGTACTCCGGGCTAAAATCGACATGGCCAGCCCGAATATGAACATGCGCGATCCAGTCATTTACCGTATCCTGCACACCAAGCACCCCAATACCGACGAAGACTGGTACATCTACCCCATGTACGATTTTGCCCATCCGGTGGAGGATGCCATCGAAGGCATCACCCATTCCCTCTGTACCCTGGAATTTGAAGACCACCGTCCCTTCTACGACTGGGTTCTGGCCAACCTGGACGACTTTAAGGCCGAGCACCCCCGCCAGATCGAATTTGCAAAGCTGAACCTGTCCGGTACCATTATGGGCAAACGCTACCTGAAAAGACTGGTCGATGAAGGCATTGTGGATGGCTGGGATGACCCGAGACTGGCGACTATCTCCGGTATGCGCCGCCGTGGCTATACACCGGAGGCTATTCAGGCTTTCTGTGAGGAGATCGGCGTCGCCAAGGCAAACTCCACTGTCGACATCGCCATGCTGGAGCATTTTATCCGCGACGACTTAAAGCTGAAAGCCCCGCGTGTCAATGCTGTACTCGATCCGCTCAAGGTTACCATTACCAATTATCCTGAGGATCAGATCGAGTGGCTTGAAATTGAGACAAATCTGGATGTACCGGAAATGGGCATGCACAAAATGCCTTTTGGACGTGAAATCTATGTTGAAAAATCAGACTTTATGGAAGTTCCGGTTAAAAAATACTTCCGTCTCTTCCCTGGCAATGAAGTCCGCCTGAGAGGCGCCTATTTCATTACCTGCAACGAGGTTATCAAGGATGAAAACGGCGAGGTCATCGAGCTTAAATGTACCTATGACCCAGAAACAAAATCCGGCTCCGGTTTTACAGGCCGCAAAGTCAAGGGAACCATCCACTGGGTATCAGCCTCCGAAGGAGAACAGGTTGAGGTTCATATGCTGAACCCGCTGCTTAAGGATGAAGAAGGCTTTGACGCTGACACCTTCCTTGATAAAATTAACCCGGACTCACTGAAAAAGATCACCGCCTGGGTAGAACCGCGTGTGCTGGAAGCCAGCCCCTATGACAAGTTCCAGTTTGTCCGCCAGGGTTATTTCTCCGTTGACCCTAAATATTCAACCGAGGGAAATCCGGTCTTTAATCAGGTCGTGCCGCTTAAAAGTTCCTGGCGTCCAGGTAAGTAATCCGCATTCAATCGCGTTTATCATAAGGAGTAAATATGATTTGGTCATTAAAAGAAACCCTGCCCCGCGAAGAAATTCGCGAAATTCAATTCAAACGTCTGAAAAAAACACTCAAGCACGTCTATAAAAATGTGCCTTACTACAGAAACCTGTTTAAGGCCAATAAAATCAAGCCCGATGATATCCGTTCTCTGGAGGACCTGCGTTTTCTGCCTTTTACCACCAAGGAGGATCTTCGGATGAACTATCCCTTCGGCCTGTTCGCAGTGCCGAAGGAAAAAATCGTGCGCTACCATGCGTCCTCCGGCACCACCGGCAACCCCACTGTTGTAGGCTACACCAGGAAGGATCTTGAAACCTGGGCCGAGTGTATTGCCCGTCTGGTTACCATGGGTGGCGTTACCAAACGGGATACTGCGCATGTATCCTTTGGCTACGGCCTGTTCACGGGCGCTTTTGGCCTACACCAGGGCCTTGAAAAGGTTGGAGCCGGCGTTGTGCCCATGTCCAGCGGCAATACCCAGAAGCAGATAAAAATCATGAAGGATTTTGGCGCCACTGTACTCATCGGCACGCCTTCCTACGCGCTGCGCCTGGCTGAGGTGGCTCAGGATATGGGCCTGGACCCGGCGACGGATTTAAACCTGCGGGTCGGCTGTTTTGGCGGTGAAGGCTCCACCGAGGCCATGCGCGCCAAGATCAACGAGGCCTTTGGCCTGTTTGCCACTGAAAACTACGGGATGAGCGAGCTCATCGGCCCTGGTGTTTCCGGCGAATGCCAGGCGCTCACTGGCATGCACATCAATGAGGATCACTTTATCGCAGAAATCATTGACCCTGTGACCTTGGAGGTTCTGCCAGAAGGCGAAACCGGCGAGCTGGTCATCACGCCTATCACCAAGCAGGCACTGCCGCTGATCCGTTACCGCACAAAGGATATCACCCATCTCGATTATTCCCCCTGTGCCTGTGGCCGTACCACTGCCCGCATGGCCAAGATTGAAGGCCGTACCGATGATATGCTCATCATCAGCGGTGTCAATGTCTTCCCGTCCCAGATCGAGGAAGTGCTGCTGAGTATTGACGGCATTGGCTCCAACTATCTGATTACCGTCAGCAAGAAGGGGTATCTGGATAAAATCGAAATTGATGTGGAGGTAATCGACCACGATCTGCTGGATTCTGTCACCAAGCTGGACGCGCTCTATGCCGAAATCAAGACCAAGCTTCATACCATCCTGGGGATTCACCCAACCATCCACCTCGTTGAACCAAAGAGCTTAAAACGTTCCGAAGGAAAGGCCCAGCGTGTCCTTGACCTTCGCAATGAAAAATAAGGAGGCCCGATATGTTAATCAAACAATTATCCATTTTTATCGAAAACAAAAAAGGACATCTTGCCAGCATCACAAAGGTGATCTGTGACGCCGGAATTGATATCCGGGCGATCTCGGTTTTTGACAGCTCGGAATTCGGCATACTGCGCCTGGTCGTCAACGAACCCTACAAAGCCGCTGAGCTACTGAAAGAGGCCGGTCACGTGGCCAAAATGACCGATGTGCTGGCGGTTGAGCCCGAAGACCGAATCGGCGCCATGTACCGCATTTTTGACACTTTATCCGATAACGACATCAATGTGGAATACGTCTATTCCTTTGTCATGCGCAATCAGAGCGCCATGCCCCTGGTCATCATGAAAACAAGCGACCAGGAAAAAGCCATCGAGGTGCTCAAGAACTCTGGCGTTATTGTTCTGCCAAAGGAAGATGTCTATCAGGTCGATTGAAATTGCTTTAAAGACTAAAATAAAAATCACAGGGCGTTCGCTCTGTGATTTTTTTGAATCCAAAATTTCAAACATTAAAGCAACAGTTCCGCACTCTCAGGTGTAAAGATGACTTCTTTATCCTTAACCACTGCATTTCCGACAAGACGGTAGCCCTTTGGGCCGCCGTCTACAGTTGCTGCCAATATCCAGGTCTTTGGATTTTTCTGTAAATTTTTCTGGGTAACTTCCATTTTATATATGCCAATAATAATGGCATCTTCACCTGCTTTGACATTTCCCACAATGATCGGATGGGGCTCTCCTGCTTCACCAACCGTTACGATGGTTACATAGCTGGAACCTTCAATTACTTTTTTGACATCTTCCTGTATTTTCATCACAATACTCCTTTGTTTTATTGACAGCTGTTTACTCCGGATTTACTATCTGGTATAATTATACTACCATAAAAAGATGTAATCAATTACGCAGTTTATTATGAGTAGGTGAGAAAAAAATGAGTACCCTGAAAAACACTGAAAGCCAAACCTGTACTGGCAATTGCCCCTGCGGCGAATACTGCCTGCTGACCATTGCGCTTAACCTGATTGGCGGCAAATGGAAGATTCCGATCATCTGTGCCTTGAAGCAGGACGGCCCCACACGTTATAACGAATTGAAACGAAAGATATCCGGTATTACCAACACCATGCTGGCCAGCTCATTAAAAGAACTGGAAAGCAGCGGCCTGATCTACCGAAGACAATATGATGAAATGCCGGTCCGGGTAGAATACAGTCTGGCCGAGCTGGCCGAAGGCTTAATTCCTATTCTTTCTCAGCTTGCCATGTGGGGACAGCAAATGCACGAGCTGGCCTCCCCCACAGTAAACAAATAGGCTGCTATAAAGTCCTTGTATTCCCAATGGTTCTCAACCCTGGCTGCCGCCGGCCAGACGGTGCTTTACGGCTATGTGATAGAGCTTTATTTTATGCTGCAGGTTTTGTCTGGATATCCCCAAAATCCTGGCGCTTTTGGAAATATTGTAGCAGTTCTCGGCCAGCACATCCAATAAAAGCTCTTTTTCATAGGCATGAAGGGCTTCCTTTAAGTCACGTGTTCCTGTTTCTTCGCCTTTCATTTTTTACCTCCATTTTATCCAAATATCCGTTCATAGGCCTCTGGATCAAAGGGGACCTTGCGCCCGATGCAGTCATATTTCTTGCACAGACTACAATTATCATAATCCGCATCGCTTGAAAAAAGCAGCTCCGACACCGAGTATCCCGGCTCCATATAGTTTTTTTCTGTCAGCCGGACCCCAATGGTCTCCGTCACGTCTCCGATGATCTCAAAAAGAGCAGGATTGTTGGCGATCGGCCAGTCTGGCAGTGAGCCCGGATTCAAGCGTCCCATATGGTCAAAGGCAAAATGCTCTTTTAAATAGCGGTCCACCGCCGCACGAGCCTCTCTGAGCGCGGCATATTTTAACAGATTACGCACCTCATCTGAGGGCTGCCGGAGGGCGTCCAGCTCGTCGCCGGCAGTTACCACTGTGGCAAAAACCCGTTCGATTCCCTTCAGCTTTTCCGCCAGCAGATGGCTTTCAAAAGTTTTATGCGCAACCTGCACCCGGTCATCGCCAAGCGCCTTTACAGCGCACCATTTAATGATGGCCCTGGGCCTCACAATCTTTTCGGCCGCTGCTGCCCATCGTAGAAGCTCGCTGTAAACCTGTGATTGGGGATCAATGTTTTTATCCTCTGCAAAAGCCTCGATGTCATAAAAAATTTCCATGGGATTAAATACGATTTTTTCCATTTTGTTTTCCGCCTTTCTCGCGATCACTTTTTATCATCAAGCAGATTACCACGGCTAAAACTGCCATTACCAGCATCAGCTGATAGGCCAGAGTAAAGCTGCCTGTTGCCTTTTTAATTGCGCCGCCCGCATAATTGCCGATCATGGAGCCCAGCCCCAGCGAAAGGTTTAACAGCCCGAACAGGCGGGCTGTTTTATCCGGCGGCAAAATTCTTGAAACATAGGTAGGATGCAGTCCAAAAATACCATTGTAGGTCAGCCCAAAAATAGCACAGGCCAAAAGCGCAGCAGCCGCACCGCCTAAAAAGACCACTGAGGCAATGGACAGCACCGATATCCCGTAGGTTATGATCATGGCTGTTTTAGCCGAGGTGCGGTCCGCCAGCATACCGGCCATAAGACCGCTGAAAATACCGATAAAGCCAAACACGCTCCAGCAAAGTCCTGAAACCTGCTCACTGAGTCCCAGATCCTCCTGCATAAGGGGAACAATGTAGCTTTGAAAGGGGATCAGATAAAGACCCGAAACCACAAGCAGAGCCACCAGCAGCAAGTAATGCCGCCAGACACTGCCGGCGGGCTGTCCTCCCTGCGCAACCGGTCCGGGCTCATGCCCTGACTCCGCCAGCCCAGGACCCTCTGGGCTCTTTTTCCCGAGCGCTGTAACTGCATAAATTCCTACGGCCCCCAGAATAAGACTGATCATCCCAAAGACCAGCCACACTGTGTGCCATGTGCCGTATTTAAGGAGCCACGGAATAAGCACACCGTTTAAAATCAAGCCAAAGGAGGTTCCGCTTGAGATAATCCCCAGGCTCTTTCCCCGGTTCTTCTCCTGGATATTTTCTGCCACAAAGGCCACCATGGGTATCCAGGAGGTTGCGGCAAAAATCCCCTGGAGGGTAACAATACAGAGCAGTACCCATGGGTTATTCACAAACGCCAGCAGTGTGACGCTGACGCCGCAGAGCACTACCGAGCCTCCAATCAAATGCCTGACGCTGACCACGCTGCAGAGCAGCCCGCCAAGCAGTGAAAACAACAGATAGGCGCCCTGATGAAAGGCGTTAATCCGGCCTACAAATTCATAGTCAATCCCCAGCTCTCTGACAATATCCGGGGTAATCATCGAAAAAATATATCTTCCAAAAGCAAAGGTAATCGTGATAAAGCCTGTCAGGCAGCAGACATAAATAAGCTCTCTGCGTCTTTCAGTCATGATAATCCCTTCCTTCTGTCATTCAGTTTTTAAAAATATCCGCGGATTCCCAACTCTCCGGAATCTGCGTCTCTATAACGTCGCATACCATTTCTTCATAGCCTGTTTATGTTTTATGGAGGTTTTTTAAACCGCTTTTTTTCTACATTCATTATACTTTCCTTTCCCTGTTTTAAACAAGCCTTTTCTGCCTAAAACAAACTAAATTTCCTGACATTATACCAATGCAATTTTCGTGCCAGTTCCTTCAATATTTTCAAGGAAAGTCTGATTTTCATCATACCTAAAATATCTTATAAAATCACAATTATTTTATAAAAACAGACTGCTTATTCTTTTAACAGACCTTTTTTACTGCATAAACCCATTACACGCAAAATCATATGACACCCTCCCTACTAAAGCCATTGTCAACGTTTTACAAACCGCAATTTAAAAAAACGCCAAATATTTTGCACCCAATATGTTTTAAAAAACAGCAAAAAATAGAAAAATCTTGAGCTTTTTCAGACATTTTTTAACAAACCGGACGCTCTGACCTCAGGGAATGATCTCCACATGAATATACCCGCTGCCGTAATAGGGCAGCACGTTCAGGCCCAGTTCTTTGGCAGTCTGGGCCAGATCCCCAACCCCGATCCCCGGGCAGTAGAGATCCGCCGCGCAGCCCCGCTTGTGGAAGGACCAGCTGACGCCCCCCACCTCCTCGTTGCGCGCCTCACACCGCACCCCGGAGGTGATGATGATTGGCCGTTCATAACTGCACCGCAGCGCCTCAATCTTCTCCAAAAGCTCGGGCCGCATGGCGCAGGGCCAGCCATCACAGTAGCCTGTACAGTCGCATCGATATTCTTCCATGGCAAAATGGGGGGATGCCATGAGGGGTTCTCTTTCTTCGGGTTCTGGCGCTTTTGGTTCTTCTGTCGCTCCGGCCGGGATTTCCGGCTCAGCGGGCGGCGCCTTTAGGGTCTGCTCCACTGCCCGCTCTGCTGTGGGTGCGGGCGGGGCTGCCTCCCTGTCCAGCCGCCCCAAAAAGACCAGGGCGGTCAATGCGCAGGCAGCTATCAGTGTGAAAGTCACACCTTTTTTATATGTGTTCATTCGATTTTCCTTTCTTTTCTGGATTTCTTCTCTAGTTTGTCCCTCTCGCTATTAAAAAAAGGGCTTTCGCCCCTTCTTTTATGCTGCTTCCTCAATGACCACGTCGGTTTTGGTGGTGTCGACCTTCACGGCCCCGGTCACCTTGACCAGCCCAAATCCGTCGGGCAGAAAGGCGCCCTGGTCCACAATGGCTTGGGCTCCGGCCTTGATCTCGGCGTCGGTGATGCCCTCCTTATAATCGGGAATGGTGATTTTGAATTCCTTCCCGTCCGCTCGCTGGAAATAGATGGTTAAATCTTTATTGGTTGTTGGCATTTTTTAGTCTCCTTCTAAATTTAAATTTTGTGGTTCTGGCTTAAATCGCTGCTTTTCCACTACGCTACTTCGATAAATTCTTCCGCAGTCACCTTTACCTGCTTTTCCCGAATGGGTTCCTGCATACCGGTGATGGCTTTGGCTGTGCCTATAAAGGCTTCGTCGGTGACTGCTGGATCGACGTCGCCATAGGTTTTTGAGGACTTGACGATCTTCCCTTCTCTTTCGCCGTGGTTCACGGTGACTTTCATGCCAACGGATTCAATGTTTTTTTCAATGGTTGCCATTTTCTTACCTCCTGAATTGTTTTTTGTGTCTGGCGTTTTGCCTTACACTTATACAATCCGTTTTTGGGGTACAAAAAGGACATGGTGGGTTAAAAAAATATAATTTAAGTTTTTATTAAGCTTTAGAGAACTTCTCTGAGTTTTCTAAAAGCGCTTCGGCAGGCCCGGGTCATCATGGACGGATTCACACCTTCTGCCCTTGCCAGCTCTGTCAGATCCCCTTTCTGCTGGTAAAAATACTGAAAAGCTGCCTTCTGGCGGGGCGGCAGCTTCTCGTAGACCTGGACCAGCCGCTGGTTTTTCTCTTTTCGCAGATATGCCTCTGCCACATCGGTTTTCTCATCTATAATCAACTCGATCAGCGCTATGGCTCCGCCTTCTCCTTCTATCTGCCGGTCCAGGGATTCCTCTGGCTTGACGGATCTTTCAAACCGCCCCTCCCGCCGCTTTTTAAAGTAGTTGGTGAGCCGTAACCGGATGAACACCTGAAAGTAAACCCGGGCGTCCAGCTCAAAATCACGGAGGGCTTCCAGAAAAACGCAGACAGCGTCCTGGTAAGCGTCCTCATATTCCTTTTGATCATACACATACTTTTGTATGGTCGTTAAAATCAGCGGCCTGAAGGCAAAGATCAGCTTTTCCTTTGCCTGTTGATCGCCCGCCTTCGCTTTTTTTACCAGCCGCTCTAAGCCGATGTAGTTTTCTGAATCATCGTTTTGTTTCAAACGCGCCTCCTTCATTCCTCCTCCCGGATGCTCTTAAGCTCCAGCACAATCCCCGGATAACGGCTCTCCACCGAATCCGAAAACTCGTTAAACAGATCCTCGGCCTCCTCGTCACTCCTCGCGAAAAAGCCCATATCCAAGAAACATTCTGCCTTGACCCGGTAAGCTCGTCTCCGCCCGATGATCCCCGGGCCGGTTCCATAAAAATTCTGCGCGTGCATGGCGCACCTCCTGTATGTATATATATAATATATAAAAATAATAATGTTATTGTTATTTATGTCGACACGGGTGTCGGTGATTTGGCGTCCACTTTTTGTTTTTGCCAAAATTTGCCGACACCGATGTCGGTCATGCCTGTGGATAACTTTTTCCGGCATCCTTCCCCGGTTCCAGGGAAAAGGACTCTGGATTACCCACGTAATCGTAAACAATGGTCACCTTTTCGGATAACACATGCCTGATCTCCCGGGGCTCCACATTGGGGCGCAGAGGGATCATCGTGTAAATCCCTGCGCCTTGGGCACTGCCCTTTTGATAGATGATCCGCCCCTTAGCTTCAAGCTCCTGCCGGTAGCGCATCATCTGCCGCTCCGAACAGTGCATCACATCAATAATCCGCTTGTTGCCGATAATGAATTCCACCCGCCAGAGCCATTCGCCCGAGGTAGTGAGCAGCGCACACCAGCTGTTAAACACCATGAGCACCACCCATAAGAAGAAAGCGCCCGGGCTCAGCTCGTGATCCTCCAGCCACTCAAACAGATAGCGGATCTCCTTGAAAAAGCTCAAGCCCCATACTCCACAATAAAACGGATATCCTCAAACAGCGCTTCCTTATGCTTAAGGCGGCTGATCTCTTTGTCAAGATGGGCAAGATTGCGGTGAAGCGCCCCGTTTGTAGACGCTTGCTTCTCAAGGGCTTCTGTCAGAATTGATATAGTTTTATCCTTAGCGTAATCAACGCTGCCCAGAGCTTCCAGATACACAAGGGGCGGATAATAGTCCATAATGATCGAACAAAAACGCCTTGCCTCATCCCTGAAGCTGGCTACACCCATGAGCTGAAGCTCATTGCCGCTGACCAGATAGGCCCAATGCCGCTTTCCGTCCGAGCACCGAACCCGTTCCATTCTCAGGCCGCCGGGGAGTGCAATCTTCTCCAGAAAATCTCTATGACAGCGAAGTTCCAGATAATCACAAAGGTCTGTTGCCACATACCAGTAAGCCCTGACCTCAAAGATATCATAATCCCCTTTCATGCCGTTAATCAGCTTTTTGAGATGAATGATCTGATCCATCAAAGCGCCCGACTCGTTGTCATGGGCGGTCATCAGGCGCTTTTTAAGCTTTGATATCTCATGGTGTAAAACAGAGACGTGCAGCTCGCGCTTTTCCTGGATCAAAACACAGCGTACATCTGCATATTCGGATGATTTCAGGGTTTTTTCTTCCAAAATTATGGTCTCTTCGTCAATTTTTCGGTTTAATATTCTGTTCATTGTAAACTCTCCTTTTAACCTTTTAATCCACTTTTAAAACAACCGGAACCGATACATTACAGCGTACCTCAATGCCCGCTTTCTCCGGCTCCAGACTAAGCAGCCAGCTGCGCAGCGTCTGCCACTCTCTAAAAATTTGATGGTCTGTTTTGGTTTTTCTCACAGTTCTGCGTTTGGCCTCAAGCATTTTTCTCAGCCCCGTTTCATCTACAAAGTTCTTGTACTGAACCCGCTCTGCATTTCCCGGATGTGGGATGGGTAAAACCTGCATACCCAGCCTCTTAAAATGCCGGCTGGTATAGCGCCTCGTTTTTTTAAAACCCAATACCCGTTCCACATCGGTAGTAGAATAAAATACTTTTCCCTCTCCTACACACAGAGTATCCACCTTACCATAGGCGCTGTGCTCCAGCTTATGGTAGCTCTGGAGAACTCTTTTTACTTTTTCCGAAAGTTTGGCGACAAAATGCTCCCGCTGGGAACCGTGGTTATTTTGACCGCATGGAACCGCCCTTTTTTCCGCTGTTTTTTTGGAAAAAGTGTTTTGTTTCTTTTGTACTGATTTTTTCATCCTCAGTACCTCCTCATTCAATTATTGATCCGCGCTTTCCTGCGCTGACCTTGACTCTATTCTACAGCCTGAAGGACGGTGTGAGAATATACTCAGAGTTGGACTTTCTTCTGGGAACCGGCTTTTTCCAGAGCGGATCGCCGTTGGTGTCTGAGCATTTCAGGCGCAGCAGGCTGTACCAGTTTTTTACACAAGTGATTTCCTCTATAAATCCGGCGGCAAAAGCCTGGGCCCAGACTGCCAGCTGACGCAGCCGGTTTCTTTTAGCATCCTTGCGGTCAGGCTTCTCGCCCTTTTTAGGGGCGGGAAGGTCTACCTCTGGCCGCAGACCCATAGGCCCCTGAACAACCCGCTTCGCATAGGCAACGTTCTTCTGGAAATCCCGTTTTCGGGCCTCAGCCTGCTCCTCCTCGAAGTAAACCACCAGCTCGCCAGCCTCCAGGAGCTCCAGAATATCCTCGGTCAAAAGCTTCTCATAAACCTCGGAATCGTAACGGCAGTGCTTGATCATCTCAAGGGTGAGCACCCGGTGGCAGTACTGGAGCTTCTTAAAACATTCGAACTCCCGCCGCTTTTTACAGTCGGGGCAAAAAAGAACCGGTATGAGGAAGATGGTGATCTCCTCATACCGGTTGATTACAATGCGCACCGCAAAACCATTACGGTTCAGCTTTCTAAGACACTTGCGTGTTTTCTTCCTGAGCCGTTTTTTCAATTTTTTGTTGTAGCTGGTCAATACTTTTTTGCCGCTGGCGGTCCGTTTTAAGCGGGGTTTTCGCTTTCTTTTACGCTTTGGCGGTTTTGATTCTTTTCGCTCTTTCCCGGGCTCGGGTTCCATGTCCTTTAAAACTTCTTTGTCCACCCAAATATCGTTCTGGCAGTGCAGCTCCAGCCCTTCTTTGAGGTTTAACTCTTTCACGCAAGGAGCCTTGCCGGTCCGGCTGATAATCGTTTCCACAAGCGCCTGCGCAGCCTGGGTGGGCGCTTTGAGAAGGGCCTGATCCGGCATGTCTTCTGGGGTGATGAGGGTGGTTAGGGTGTAGTGGGATTCGGGTAGGTGGATGGTCATGATGGGCGCTCCTTTGGTTTTATTTTGGGTTATTTTTGTTAAGATTTGCGGTAGGTTCAGGGTGTTTTTTGAGTTTTTTAATTTGATGGACAGTGGATGGGCGGGGTTTTCTAATGTTTTTGGGTTGGGGCTTGCAAAAAATAAAAACCGGCAAGCGAAAGGCATATTGCTATGCTTTCGTTTGCCGGTTGATTGGTATGTGTCCCGGAAACCATGATTAATTTTTAAAAAACTTAAACTGCTTAAGTATATTTAAAACAACAGGATTCTTTCTTTTGATAAAATATACGAATGTGCAAATCAGATAGAAAGCGCCACCTGCTATTATTTCAATACATATGGTAAAAATAGATTCTCCAAGTTTAACGCCGATAAACCGGATGATTCCAAACATAGCAATGCCGATGAAAAGAAAATAAATACTGTTCACAAAATATTTTCCAATCGGCAATTCTTTGCGGACAATAACCGTTTGATAAAGCGCTACAGCGGCCTCGGCAAAAATTGTTCCAACAACTGCGCCAAATGCTCCGTACTTAGGAATAAGGGTTAAGTTAATGATAAGATTTACAACTGCCCCTAAGAATACAGAAGCAATATATTCCCGATCCTGGCATTGTGGAATTAAATACTGGGTTCGGATGACATTGGCCCAGGAAAGAAATAAAATAATTATGGCTAAATAACTAATCAATTCCCCACAAACTCGAAATGCTTCGCCAAAAAAGATTGGTGCAAAAATTGGTGCAATTCCCGCGATACCAAAGCACAGCGCACAGGCTAAAAGCATCACCATTTCCATAGATAGATTCATGTATCGCTGGCTGTTTTTTTTATCTCCCTTTGCTGCAAGATTCGACATTCTTGGCAGCATAACCGTTCCCAACGCTGTGATGATGCCTTGAGGAATGTTAATGATTTTTTCAGAATTTTCATAAAATCCCGTTTGTGTCATGCTGCTCATGGCGCCTAGCATAATTTTATCCATGACCTTGTATAAACTAATGGCAATCACTGGAATAAACAGAACCAAATTGGGTTTAATATGGCTTTTCATTTCCTTCCATTCCGGTTTACTGAAATAGATATAGCGCTTTAAAAATAGCCACAAAATCAGATTGCTGAAAAACATTCCCAACGCTAGGATAAGTGTATAAAGCCACAGGTCCTCACTGGACTTTACAAAAATAAAAGTGCAGACCACAGTAATAAGTTTGATGATGGCATTTCGAGTAACGGTTAGTTTAAACTGCTCAACACCAAAGAAAAACCAGTTAATGTCAAAAGCATATGCTAAAAGAAATATGGCTTGAATGGCCGTAATGGTGAAATATGCCGGATTGACAAAGCAAAAGAGATAAATACAATAAAATGCAATAACTAAAACGGCCATCATAAACTGCGTTGCATAAATATTCCAAAATGTTTTACTTAGCTTTTCAGGATCGTCCCGAACCATTGCGATGCTACGGTTACCATAGTTATTAAGCCCTAAAATAATAAACATGGAAAAATAAAAAGCAATAGAATAAGTGAAGGAATAAATCCCAATCCCTTCTGCGCCGATGACCCGCGCAATGTATGGCGCAGTCATCAAAGGTAAAATCATGATTAAAATTTGGTAGGCTGAATTATATGCAAAATTCTTTTTTACACTGCTCATATATCTATTTTCCCTACAGAAAACAAATCCGCATATTTACTTTTCATGTTAAATTATCCCTTTTCTTTTATATATTGGTATGATTATACAAAATTTTGCCATTAAAAATTTTAAAAATAAAGATTTATCAAATTTAATTTTTAGTGCTTTTCTATACTCATTCGCAGGATTTTCAAAGCAAGCAAGCTTATAATTCCCTAAATATACATACCAGTTCTTCCTTGCACTATGATTAATAGACAACCCCTCTTTATTCTTCTCCCATAATATTTTTATAGCCTGAACTCCCTTTTCAGGACTATTACTAATACTATCCATTTGAAGATACATATTCACTAATGGAATATTTATATGTAAAACCGGATATTTCTTAGATAATTGTAGCACTATATCCCAGTCCTGCAATCTAGGAAGTCTCGAATCAAATTGTATTTTAGAAAAACACTCTTTTTTTGCAACCATACATTGAGTGCTCACAACAGATTTTTGAAGTAAAAAATCATAATCTAAAAAACCTTCCTTACAATTAACTGGGATAACTCTAGTACAATTTTTACCTATTCTGTACTCATTCATATTTGAAAACGATATTACCGCTTTTTTCTTTTTCATTAATTCTATTTGTATTTCCAACTTATTTTCATGCCAGACATCGTCACTATCTTGAAAAGCAATATAGCTTCCTCTTGAAGCATTAATTCCAACATTCCTAGCAACACAAGCCCCTGAATTTCTATCTAACTTTATATATTTTAATCGTTTATCCAAAATATTTTTAACGACTTTCTCCGTATTATCAAAAGAACAATCATCTATCACGATGACTTCTAATTCCTTGTAGGTTTGATTCAATACGCTTTCTATAGATCTTTTTATCAACTTTTGTCTATTATATGTGGGGATAATTACAGAAACTAATTCCATATTTTTCACCTCTTCTCTTACTCAAAAAAATATTCTGTATGGAAAAATCTTATCATTTAACCAAACATAATAACTCATATAAAAATAGTACATATAATAGGCAATAGAGTATAAAGCAATTACAGTTTTCTTACGTTTCTGGCTATACTTAACAATTTGCGGAACAAGTACAACCTCAGAGATAAAACAATAATAGATCAATCTCATTGCCCAGTGCATATAAAAACTCATGATGAGTGCCGTAAACTCCAAAATATACATAAATATGTATATTCTATTTTCTTCTCTTACTATAATTAGTCTACGTATATTTAATACAATCAAGATAAAAATCGGTATACGAAATAGTAGATTCCCAAAGCTAATATCCATCACAAACATGTTTGAATAGTCATTTGCATAACTTGAAAAGAACTTAAATGAGGAAATCACATTAAAAAAATATTCAAATCCTAATGGAAGCATCAATACAAAAATTATAGTAAAAACATCTCTAACTGAATATGTCGATTCTTTCTTATAATACAGAAAATATATTGGTAGACAAAACAATGCACTACTATGAAACGTTGTCGCAATGCAAATTAAAAGCAAGTATTTCAACAGACACCGTGTTTCAACATATCTAAGACTTACAAAAACTATCATAACAGCAATAATTTGTCTTATAATGTTCAATGAAGGCCCCCAATATAAGACAAACATAATAAACGTCATTAATCCAACACTTGCAAATTGTGAATAATATTTTATCCCTTTAGTTCCCAGCAAATATATCAAAAATGCACTTAAAAATAAAACACCATGATATTCGTTGAATATTATAAATGCAATTTTGCATAGATAGAAAAAACCAATTTCCATACTTAATGAATGTACATCATGAAAGTTTGACACGTTAATATAGGTATTATATATTAATTCATAAGTATTATAGTCAGAGCCCACTTTATATCTAATTCCCGATACAATCGCCGGGATCAAAATCATAATCAATGTAATCGCAAAATTAGTTACACGCAAATGAGGTTCTCTTTTTTCAAAATATATGCTATTCAAGACATCTTTATTTCCATTATTTTTTTTTTCTAAAAACAATCCCAACAGCAATTCTGCAAAAAAGATAGATGTATAAATAATCAATGATTGAATCATTCTGTCTCCTATCTATTATAACTATAACGATTATCAAAATAGACCCAATAGCACCGTTAATCTAAATATAATATCTATTCTAAAATTTGGTGAATAAATTTTTTTACTAAATAAAAGTCTAAATCTCGCACGAGTACTCATTTTATAGTCAACAACAAGTCGACACAGTTCAATATTTTCAGTGGACATATACTGCTCATACCCCGATAGCAATTCTTCGACTGCACGACTTCTTGGACATTTTTCCTTTTTTATAGTACCGTATCTTCTTTTCCATTTTTTAATCAGTGACGCCTTCCCACCTATCACATTATTTCCATGCTGCCGATATTTTATATACGAATTTTTATCATAATACAAATTCCCATCCAAAGCCAAACAGACTTTATGCAACCACCCGTCATGCATTATTTGATATTTTGGCTTGTAAATTTTTATCATTTCTAACAATTTACGATTAAAACACATCGTACATCCTGTAGCATTACTACTAACCACTGCTTCTTCAAAACTAGTGAAAATTTTATCATTAGATGCCATTGAAATATAGTTTAATTCAGCATCCGCTAATATTGTATTGCTATAATACATAGCCGGCTCATCTTCATTCATATTTTTTAATGCACTAATTGATATACTTAATTTTTCTGGTAACCAATAATCATCTTGATCACTAAAAGCATAATATTTTGCATCCGGTGCATTATATATCAAATCCATAAAACTCTTTGCCGGTTTGATATTTTGACCAGAATACCATTCTAATTTCCCGTTCTCCTGATATTTCTGAAGTATCTTTATTGTATTATCAGACGACCCATCATCTCTTACCAATAAACAAATATCTACATTCTTTTGGCAAAGAATACTATCTATTTGCTGCGATAAATACTTTTCGCCATTATATGTAGACATAAGCACTACTACTTTATCCATTTTTTATCCATTCTATAAAAGTTAATTTTTATATAATTATAACTATTTTCTTCAATTACAATGTTTATCTTGCTAAAATTTTATTTTTTAGAGAGTCTTTCTGGAAAACCCCTATATATGCAAAAATAACTACTAATACTTTTTTATTTATCATTATATATCTCTTGTTACATTATCGTTATTGCATAAATTATGTTTTTATTAAGTTAATTAGTATCTATTAATTTTTTAGGCAATTTAAATTCTTTTCCCAAAATAAAATCGAATTCGTCTGGATCAAACTGCACATAACCACTCCATGGATAAAAAGTTAGTTCTCCAAAATATATCTTTCCTTTACAATTATACAAATCGACTCTAACATACGGAAATTCTTCAGATAATTTGCTTGCTATTTCTAGCATCTTTTCGAAATTTTTTGGTTTTTCCAGTACTCTGTCCGCGGAAGGACAATCGCTTTTAACAGCTATATTATTCCATTCTGTGTCATAAAAATTCCTCTTGTGTCCTACATATCTATCAACATCCACAATTATATATTTGGGGTTCCCTTTATAGCAAAAAATCTTATAATCGTTAACTCCAGCTTCAGGGTTTTCTTCATTCACTAATAGTTCTTCCAATATGATACCTGGTATAAGGTTATAATAGGCCCATTCTCGTCCTCCTGTCCTTGTTTTAAATATTTGGGGTTTTAATTTCTTATTCAATTCCGTTATATCAAGTTTTTTTTTATCCTTACAAATAACTACATTTAATCCACCGCCACCATTTGTCGTTTTAATTACAAATTGATTTGGTAATCTTTCCCACTCTACCTGATCAATAGAATCGTATTTTGCAATTAATTTTACCAGTATATTATCTAGTCCTTTGCTTTTTACATATTCTCGTACTTTATATTTATCTACACATTGATGCATAATTGAATTTTTATAATTAAGCTTATACCACTGCAATTTTTCTGTATATCGCTTAGGATCTTCTAAATTTAAACTTCTTCCCGTTTTAATTTTGTACTGAAACTTTAACATAAGTTTATCTGGAACAAAACGCAATGCATTCAAAATAATTGCTCTTGCTTCAGGTGTCTTTATAATTTTTTTATAATCCATCATCTAATCTCCGAAATATATTTTCCACCACTATTTTTTGCGAACATTTAATCGCATTTACCAGTGGTCTTTTATGCTTAAGTCAACAAACTATCGCTATACCAGTCAACAAATTTAATCGCACCTTCCTTCAATCCTATCGACGGTTTAAATCCAATATCCTCCACCAACTCCTTCACATCCGCAAACGTCTGATAAACATCCCCCGGCTGCATCGGATAAAATTCCTTAACAGCTTTCTTCCCAATGCACTCTTCCAGAATTTCAATAAAATCCATCAGCTTTTCCGGATGGTTATTTCCGATGTTGTAGACCTTGTGTTGCACGTTGTTTTCGTCCTCTTTTGGAGCAAAGGTTAAAAGCCTGAAGATTCCCTCAACGATATCGTCGATATAGGTGAAATCCCGGTACATCTCTCCATTGTTAAAAACCTTGATGGGCTCTCCCTTGAGGATCTTCTCTGTAAAGGAATAGTAGGCCATGTCTGGCCGGCCATAAGGGCCGTAGACGGTGAAGAATCTTAAGCCGGTTGATGGGATGCTGTACAGCTTGCTGTAGGCATAGGCCAGAAGTTCATTGCTCTTTTTGGTGGCCGCATAAAGGCTGACGGGCTGATCGGTTTTATCTTCGGTTGAGAAGGGCACTTTTTTATTAGCGCCGTAAACGGAGCTTGAGGATGCGTAGATTAAATGTTTTGGTTTGTGGTAGCGGCAGGCTTCCAAAATATTGAAAAATCCAATGATGTTGGATTCAATATAGGCCTCTGGATTTTTGATGCTGTAGCGCACGCCTGCCTGTGCCGCCAAATTTACGACAATTTCATGTTGATATTGTTCAAAAATACGGTCTATGGCTTCTTTGTCTGCCAGATCGCCTTTGATAAAAATAAAATTGCTGTATTCTTTTAAAATGTTCAAACGGCTCTCTTTTAAGCGGACATCGTAGTAAGGGTTCATATTGTCAAACCCAATGACTTTTTTCCCTTCGTCCAACAGCCTTTTTGACAGATGAAATCCGATGAAGCCAGCTGCTCCGGTAACAAGGATATTTTCCATTATTTCTATACTCTCTTTTTTAATGTGTCGTTACTTTAAGCTTGGTCTCCCAATGCTGTGGTATTCAACGCCTGTTTCTTTCATACGCTGCAGGTCATAGATGTTTCTGCCGTCATAGACAAGGGGTGTTTTCATTTTCGCTGTATAAATTTCAGGAGGAAGTTCTTTTATTTCTGTCCATTCGGTAAAGATAAAGGTAACGCTGGCGTCTTCAAGGGCTTCCTCTGGGGTGGAGACATAGGTGATCGTTCCCTTATCATTTTTTCCTTCAGGGTATTTTTTCTTAAAATTTTCTTTCCCTACGGGATCGTAGGCAAAAATCTGGGCGCCCTGTTTTAAAAGCAGGGGTATGTTTTCTAAGGATGGAGCTTCTCTTAGATCATCGGTGCCAGGTTTAAAGGTTAAACCGAGAACAGCGACTTTTAATCCGTTAAAGGTAATCAGGCGTTCACAAGCTTTTTTAAAGAGCCGCACCTTTTGCGCCTGATTCACATCCACAGCGGCCTCAACGGTTTTCAACTGATAACCATTCTGACGGGCCAGGTATTTGAGGGCCTTGGTATCTTTGGGAAAACAGGAACCGCCGTATCCGATGCCGGCATTTAAAAACCGTTGGCCAATTCTTTGGTCATAAGACATACCTTTTGCCACATCTTCAATATTTGCGCCGACCCGTTCGCACAGATTGGCAATATCGTTCATATAGGATATTTTGAGTGCCAGGAAGTCATTGCTGGCGTACTTGATCATTTCTGCGCTTCGTCGGCTGACGGATACGATGGGCAGGTGAAAAGGCTCATAGATTTCTTTCAGTATTTTTTCTGCTTTTTTGCTTTCGGTCCCGATGATAATTCTTGCGGCCTGCAGCGTATCTCTCACCGCGGTTCCCTGGGCTAAAAACTCGGGATTGCTGGCCACCTCCACGCTAACGTCTTTTTCCAGTGAATCTTTGATAAACTGCTCAACTTTATCGTTTGTGCCAACCGGCACGGTGGACTTTACAACGACCAGACAGTCATGCTCAATGCTCTCGGCAATCTGCCTGGCAACCATGGCCACATAGGTTAAATCGGCGGAACCGTCTGGCTGTTCGGGTGTACCGACGCCGATAAAGATCGCATCGGCTTCACGGTAGGCTTTCTGATAATCGGTGGTGTAGTCAAGACGTCCGGCTTTGTAATTCTTAACCATCAGGGCTTCTAAATCCTGTTCATAAATCGGGCTTTTTCCAGACTGCATCTGCCGGACCTTATTCTCATCAACGTCCACGCAGAGCACCTGATGTCCCACTTCGGCAAAACACACGCCGGCGACTAAGCCGACATAGCCAGTGCCTGCTACTGCGATTTTATACATATAAACTCCTTTTTTGTCTCAAATATTTGATGCTTATTTATTTTTATCAATTAAAAACTTTTCAATTTCTTCCATATAAGCGTCAACCACAATCTGGCGGTCAAATTCCTGTTCTACTTTTTTGCGGCCGTTTAGTCCCATTTGTACACGCTCTTCATTTGAAAGGGCTAAAAATCTTTCGATGGCCTGAACTAAGCTTTCTGTATTCTTTGCCTCAAAAAGAAACCCGGTCTTTCCGTCCTCCATGGTTTCGCCACAGCCGCTCCGGTTGGTGGTGATCACGGGACGTCCGCAAGCTTCGCTTTCTAACAATACGTTTGACATCCCTTCTGGATAATAGGATGGGTGAATGGTACAATGGGCTCTTTGATGGAATACCCTCACATCGTCTTGAAGTCCGTGATATTGAATCACACCGCGCGCTTCATAGGCCTTTAAAATGTCCTCATAGGCTTCCTCACAAAAACCCAGGACGTGAAAACGCGTATGGGGATATTTCTCGCGAATGATTTCTGCGGCTTCTAAATATTGATCAATGCCTTTTTCTTTCATTACTCGGGCGATAAATAAAAACTCGATGGTGTCATCGGGCGGGTATGGTAAAAGGATGAAATGTTTTAGATTGACGCCTGATCCCGGAATGAGGCGATGCTTGTCATTAGCGATTTGACGTTCTGAAAAAAACTGTTTGTTTTCTTTGTTTTGGAAAAAAACGCAACGTACACTCTGAAAGGCTTTTTTATAAAGTGCCACGGTTATTTTTTGCATGATACCTGGATTTTCAACGGCTGTACCTAATCCGGTGATGTTGGCAATGTAAGGAATGCCCAATTTTTGACAGGCCATGCCTCCGTAGATTGTGGGTTTGATGGTGTAGGTTAGAACCGCATCGGGGTTGTACTCTTGCATAATTTTTTTGTAATTTTGAAGGAGCTTCATATCGGTGACGAGATTTGTGCCGTGGCGGTCAATGGGGGTTTCATAATAAGTACATCCCATTTGGATTAATCGATCGACTTTTTTTCCATACGGCAATACGATTGCTACCGCCAACCCTTTTTCTAAAAGTTTTTCAATGATTTCTTTTCGGAAGTTGTAGATGACAATATCGTGATTTCCAATAAGCATTATTCTTTTCTTCATACTGTCGCTTTACTCTCTGTCTTTATAATCGAATCTTTTACATCACAGATACAATATTTAAAGTTCTGATAATTGGACATTTCTTTTTCATACACCAGACTTCCAAAAACTTTGTTAATCATGGGCACTTCTTTAAAGCCCCATCGGATCAATCCATTAAACACTTTGGTTAAACGCATTTTCTTTCCATAAACCTCGGCGATGGTTTTGACCAGCTCAGTGGTTTTGACGTATTCCTTATTTTGTGGAAAGAAAATGCCTCTCGCTTCATTGTCGATCATCAAGCGGATAAATTCGCAGAGATTCTCAATGTAGAGCATACTCCGCTCATTCTCAATGTCTGGGAATACTGGTGTTTTTCTGGCTAATCTGGCTAGCTTTGGGTAATTCCCTTTGGAGCCTTTGCCGTAGATCATGGGTGGTCTGAGGATCACAACCTTAAAGTGCTCATCCTGAAGGGGCTGGATGCCCTGTTCGGCCTGCAGCTTGCTGTTGCCGTAGAAGTTGGTCGGTGTGGGGATGGTGTCTTTTGTGATCACGCGCTTTTCACCGAGCTTGCTGCTGTCGCCATAGACAATGATGCTGCTCATGAAGATGAATTGCTTCACGCCCTCGGCTTTGGCTTTTTTAGCGGCTTCAATGGTCAGATCTCGGTTCACTTGATAATACAGATCCTCCATGTTGGCTTTGGCGTCCACATGGGCGATGCCTGCGACGTGAAAGACCACGTCGTAGTCGCTAAAATCATAGGACTGCCAGTCTTCCTTGGTATCAAGGGTATCGATCGGGTACTCCTCTGGCCACTGACGCACCCACTTCTCAAAGGAGGTGCCAATATAGCTGTCTTTTCCGGTGATTAAAATCCGTTTCATTTCAAGTCCTCCTCAATGCCCATGGCCCCGGTACCGCCTTCCTGTACGCCTTCGTTTTTTAAAACGGAGGTGATGGTTTTAAAGAACATTTTACAGTCAAAGGGAAAGCTGATGTTTTTTACATATTGTCCATCCAGCTTTGCTTTGATTGGGATTTCCAGTTCATCCCGGCCGCTGATCTGTGCCAGACCGGTAAGCCCTGGCCGCACGTCGTTGGCCTTGTACTGGTCTCGTTCTGCAATCAAATCTTCCTGATTCCAGAGTGCCGGGCGTGGTCCGATGATGCTCATCTCGCCTTTGATGATGTTAAAAATCTGTGGCAGCTCATCTAAACTTGTTTTCCTTAAAAACTTGCCGACCTTTGTAATGTACTGATCGGGGTTTTTGAGCATGTGGGTAGGGGTATCTTTTGGCGTATCGATGGACATGGTCCGGAATTTATAAATATTAAAGTGCTGTTTATGGATTCCAACACGTTTTTGTTTGAAAAGTATCGGTCCTTTGGAATCGGCTTTGATGGCGATCACAAGGATACCGTACACGGGTGAAAGGATGATCAGTCCAACCGTGGACAGTGTAAAATCCAGTATTCGCTTGAGATATTTCTGATAGATCATCTTACACTCCTACTTCAAAGCTGTATTCTGGTTCTTCTTCCTCTATGACTTCTTCTGGTTCTTTCAGCTTTTCTTCTTGTTCCATATTGCATCCTCTTTTCGGAACGCTGGGGGTAGCATTCCCTACATTTCATTCAATAATTTAAAACTCGTAGCACTCATGATCAAAACTGATCTTTGATCTTTACTTTCATCGCATTGCGTTTGCTTTCTCTATAAGGAAAAAGACAAACACAATGCGATGTGAAATAAAAATAGGTGGTGCTAAACCTGTACTTCTGGCCTTATAGACGAAAAGCACACCTATAAATTTCTTCACAGGATTTAATTATAATTAGCTCAACCACTATGTTTATCAGGCAACACCCTGATAAAATTTGTAATAAAACCCTTTCCCCAGATTTCTCGCGCTGTTCAGCGCTGTACTCCCCCGGTGCCCTTCTTTACACATGAAGTTCTTCCCACCGTAAAAGTTTGGGCTGGGGTTCTGGTACTCGGTGTTGTGCTTGGCGATGGGGGCATCGCAGTGGTAGCACCGGGTGCTGGCGTAGTAGGGTTTGCTGGTCATTGCGACCAGGCCTTGCTGCCAGGATTTGTACTGGACATAGCGGGCAATGCGCCTTCCGATAAAGTCGTAGAGTGTTTTGCCCAGATAGGGCTTTTTCGCCTGATTGAAGCTTTCTTTTAGCTCGGGCAGAACGATGAGTTTGGCGCCCTGCTTAATGGCGTAATCGACGATTTTACGGCTTACCTCATGAGCGTAGTGGTCGGTCAGGCGGGTGATTTTGTCATAATATTTTGCATTGGGGCGGCCTGGTTGATGACCTTGCGGAACGATACCCGCTTCGGCTTGTCCATAAGACGACAAGCCTCGGGGGCAGACCTCGAGGGCTTCGTTCCCCTCAGGTTGCTTTATAAGCCTGGGGGCCTTGTTCCCAGCAAGGCCGCGTTTGGTATACCCCAGAAGCAGCTTCCTACGGTGGGCCAGTTCTTTTCCGCCCTTGATGAAATATGGGGCGGTGGCGCGACCGTCTGCTTCGATGGTGGTACAAACCGCGAGACTGTCGGAACCGGTGAGGGCCACGGCGACAAACTTTTCATTTTGCTGTACACGCTCCTTGGCGGTCCGGCTGTCTTCCACGATCTCCTTGACGGGGATGTGTAGCATGACTTTTTTCTTCTTAATGACAATGGTCGGGCTCATAAGCTCGGCGTTTTCTGGAAAGGGCCTTCCCGTATAACGGTGCTTGACCCAGGCCCAGGTTTTGCCGGTGTTGAGCTTAAGCAGTATGCTTTTCTCGTCAAAGTCTTTGTACATGCCCTTGTAGTAGAGCATGGACATATGCAGACACTTTGGCGGTCTGGGCTTTCCGCTTTTTATCGGGCCTTCCTGCCACGCCTTGAGCTTTCCCACATAGCTTCTATACATGCTGATGGCCGCGTTGATGGCGGCGCGCCGGAAGTACAGGGGGATTTTCTCAAAGGGCAGGGGCGTTTCGGGCGGGGTGCCGTCTCGCTGTTTTATTGTCTGCAGCTCTAAATGACGCAGTAAATTCTGATTGGAGAGACTGAGTGCTTCGGGCTGCTTCTCGAGCAGTTTGTAGTAGAATGCCAGGACAGCGTCAAAGAGAGACTGGGTTTGTTTAAACCAGTCTAAATGCTTGTAATTTAGCTGTATTTTGTACGTCGTGATGGCGTATCCCGCACTCATTTTGGGGCCTCCGTTTGTTCGCAGACTATTCAAGGTCTGCGAGTCTTTTTTTAATTTCACTTTTTTATAATTTAACTGCGATACCTATTATAACATTAGGTAATGAAAAAAGCATCAACTTTTTTAAAAAAATTAAATATTTTTCTTCAAAGTCAATTTATGTCTATATTTTAACAATAAAAGTGTTTTTCGTCAAATTTTCGTTTCTTATTTATAAAAGACCGATGTGGTCAAAACATGGTCAGAGTAAAGCTTGAATATCTTGATTTTATGCTGTTTTCTTTATGCTTTTATTTTTAAATTCTAAAATCTTCTTTGGTCAAAAATATGGTCAGCGAAACGGAAAAGCATGTAATTGCTTGGCCTTTAAATGTATTGTTCGTAGACCTTGAATAGTCCACGAGTCTTTTTCTTTTTATAATGAGTATATCTCAACCGTTCCAAGAATTCAGGACCGGGTACACTTTAAAGCTTTCATCAATATTCTTCAACAAAAAAACCTCTCTGCAAAACCGGGATTACCCGGTGCGCAGAGAGGTTTACAATTTCGATTTAATTTAACACATAAGCATCCAGATTCCGGCGTCCAAAGCTGATGGCTTCGGCGTAGCTGTCAAAGAAGATGTCAATGACATTGCCTTTTACAGCGCCGCCACTGTCTTCTACGGTAAATACAGTGTCAAAATATGGAATATAGATTCTGGTGCCAATGGGATAATTGGTCAGATCGGCTGCGATGGTATGGCCGGATGTGGGCCATGCGCCGGATGCTGTCGCGTTACCGGTTGCCACATAAGCGGTACAGTTTGCGGTAAAATGGGTCGCATTACTCAGATCAATCCCATTGCTTTCTTCTGCAGGCTGTTCAGGTTCTGGCTCAGGTGCCGGGGTGGGCTCTGGCGTTGGGGCTGGAGCTGGTTCCGGTGTAGGAGCAGGCTGTTCTGCGGGAGCTTCTGGCTGTGTGGCTTCGGGTGTGGGTTCAGGCGTCGGGGTTGGCACCGGTTCTGCGGCTTTTGTTCCAACCTCTACGACCTCGGTCACCGGCTCCTTAATGGTTTCCTTAGAGACGACTGAACGGGCAATTTCCTTGCCATTTTCGTAGGTTACATTTTCGGTGATCCTGGCTGTGCCGTTAACACCGGCGGTTTTTACATTGGTTTTTCCCTGTTCCAGCTCTGGGTTTTCGACCTTCTGACTGGTAAAGGCAATGGCTTCTTCACGGGTTTCCTGTTTTACTTCGGTGGTTACCTTGCTGCCGACTTCAATGACTTCGGTCACGGGCTCCAGCACGGTCTGAGTCGACACGGTTTCACGGCTGACCAGAATGCCATCTTCATAGGTTAGCTTATCAGTAATTTTTTTGCTGCCATTTACGCCTGCGGTTACGATATTCTGTTTTCCATCTTCAAGCTCAGGATTAACACTCTGTTTAACCTCAAAGGGAATGGCCTCCATACGGCTTTCTTCCTTTTCCTCACGGCGGACGATTTTGATTTCCTTAACCTCTGTGGTCAGGGCGGTATCCGCTGATGGCACCACGACGTCGCTCGCACCCAGAGTAATGTTCTGATCCTTTAACAGGTCTCCGACCGTGTCGGCTGTGGAATCATAGGTATGGCCGTTTCCGTCCACGTTTAAGGTTCCCTTGGCGTTCTTTTTAATGGTAACATTGTCGACGTCTTTCACCTTGGTATCAAGGGGGACGCTGACAGTGTACTCACTGGTATCGACAGGATAGCCCTTTTGCTTGAGCACTTCGCCGATCTGGGACTGACGCTGGCTGGCCAGTGTCTGGGTCTGGACGCTGCCGTTTCCGGTGTTTTCGTCCAGTGATACTTCAATGTTCTTGGTCATTGTAAAGGCACAGGCAATGCCCATGGCAACGGTCAATACGATTAAGAAAATCATACCGACGATCTTTTTCCAATGACTGCTCATGAATTCACTCATAAATAATTGCTTCCTTTCATTTTCTTGTGTTCTTCTTTTGGAAAAACGGTTGAAAGTATAATAGAAAAAATAATAATTTCACTATAAATTTTATCAAAATTCAACTAAAGTGTCAATAAATCTTAATATTGTAACAATTTCAAAAAATTTGGTCGACTTTGTAAAGATGACCTAAAAAACAGGCAAAATAAGAAAAACCACCGAAAACGGTGGTTTTTGTAACGTTACGTTATGATTGATTGTGTTTTTTGACCTTTTTAATACGAAAGTTCTCTTCCCTGTCTTTTTCTTCGATGCTTTCTTCGATGTATTTAATTTGATCCTTAAGCTTTGGAATCTGAATTTTATCCAGAGCATTGGCGCTTTTCTGTGTTTTTTTGATTTCAATGGACAACTTGAAGGCTGTGCTCTCGATTTCTGCCAGCTTATAGGAAAGGTGCTTTACCTCATTAAATTTCTCGATGGCCACATCCAGGGCCGGATTATTTTCATGGAAGCCATAGGGCAGGCTGAAATTTTTGTTCTTGTCCACGTTATCCACGATCTCTGGAATATCGACGCCCATGACGCTTCGGGTACGAACGTCAAAGTCTTCCTCCTGCGGGATAGACAAAGCATATTCCTCAACGTGGTTGAGTCCCATGCTGATGGTTACCTGCTGTAATGCAATATAAGCTTCCTTAAAAATTTCGGTAATTTGCTGTTCGATCTCCTCGGACTGCTTGACCAGCTTCATGATTTCCTGAATCAGAACCGTCCGCTTTTTATCGAGCAGGTTATACCCTTTGGTTGAAAAGGCCAGGCTTGACTTCGACTTGATTAAATTTGCCTTAGTCGGCGTGATTTTAATGGCCATAAATGATCACCTACGCATTCTTCTTTGGCAGATATTTTTCGATCAGTTTTGGACTCAGACGGTCAAGCTCTGTGACTGGCAGAATGGTTAACAGCTTCCAGCCAAGGTCCAGACTTTCATAGATGGTCCGGTTTTCATCAAAGTCCTGGCTCAGGAATTCATCTTCAAAGGCACGGCCAAATTCCATATACAGCTTATCGGTTTCGGAAAGGTCATCTTCACCCATGATCTGGGAGAGGTCACGGACTTCCTGAACTCTGGAATAAGCGGCAAACAGCTGGTTTGCAAGATCCTGATGGTCTTCACGGGTGTATCCCTCCCCGATACCGTCCTTCATAAGACGAGAAAGGGATGGCAGAACGTCAATCGGCGGATAAATACTCCGCTGGAACAAATCACGCCCCAATACGATCTGACCTTCGGTAATATAACCCGTTAAGTCAGGAATCGGGTGAGTGATATCATCATTCGGCATGGTCAGAATCGGCAGGAAGGTGATAGAACCCTTGCTGCTCTTTAGCATGCCGGCGCGTTCGTACAGTGCTGCCAGGTCGGAGTACATGTAGCCAGGGTAGCCCTTACGGCTTGGTACTTCTTCACGGGCGGACGAAATTTCACGTAAACCCTCGCAGTAAGCGGTAATATCGCTCATGACGACCAGAATGTGCATGTCTTTCTGGAAAGCCAGATATTCGGCAACCGTCAGCGCACACCGCGGCGCGGTGTTTCTCTCTGCTACCGGGTCATCGGCATAGTTGACAAACATGACAACCCGATCCATGACATTGGCTTCCTCGAAGGTTTTGCGGAAGAACTTTTCATCATCGTGCTTAACACCAATGGCGGCAAACACAATGGCGAACTGTTCGTCCACATCGTCACTCAGCTTTGCCTGACGCACGATCTGTGCGGCCAGCTCGTTATGTGACAGACCATTTCCGGAGAAGATCGGCAGCTTCTGGCCACGGATAAGGGTCATCAGCACGTCGATGGCGGAAATGCCCGTCTGAATAAAGTTACGCGGGTATTCACGGCTCATGGGGTTGATGGGCGCACCGTTGATATTGGATTCAATGGTACTGAAGATATCCGCACCGTTATCAATGGGCTCTCCAATCCCGTTAAACACACGGCCCATGAGGTCCATGGACATTGGGATCTTAAAGGCGTCGCCTGTAAAGCGGGTAACGCTGTTTTCTGCTGCCAGGCCGGCTGTGGACTGGAACACCTGGACGGTGATGGTCGTGCCGTCAATTTTGATGACCTTCCCCTTTTTCACTTCGCCAGTGGCCTGGTCCTGAATGTTTACAACCTCGCCGTAAAAAACATCCTCAACGTCTGTGATCAGAATAAGAGGCCCGTTAATGTTGTCTATTTTTAGATATTCTCTCTGCATACTGTGCCTCCTTAATCCTGATATCTGCGCATGAGATCATCGTAGTATTCATCAATATCCTGTCTCAGGACATCAATACCACTGAAATCATCATTCGGAATATTGTATTTCATCTTGATGACATCATCAAAGATTTTTTCATTGTACAGCACGGATGTCGGTATCCCCTGCTTAAGGCCTACCAGCCCTTTTTCATAGAGATAATCCATAATCTTTAACATGCGGTACTGTTTTTCGAGCGGTACATAGGTATCGGTATCGTCAAAGGTATTCTGCTGTAAGAAGCCGACTCGGATGAGCTTGGCGATACTGAGTACCCAGCGCTGGTCGTCTGGCAGTGCATCTTCACCGATGAGCATAACCATTTCCTGCAGCTTGTTTTCCTGGAACAGGAGATCCAGCATTTTATTCCGCAGCTGGATGCTGTCCTCTGCCACGTTGTCTTCATACCAGTCGGTCAGCAGCTTCACATAGCCGGAATAGCTTTCCATCCAGTTGATGGCAGGATAGTGGCGGGCGTAGGCCAGGTTCTTATCCAGCGCCAGGAAAGTATTGACATAACGCTTGGTATTTTCGGTAACGGGTTCTGAGAAGTCCCCGCCGGCCGGTGATACGGCGCCGACAATACTGATGGAGCCCTCTTCCCCGCACAAGGTATCTACAGAGCCTGCACGTTCGTAGAACTCTGCGATACGGGATGATAGATAGGCCGGATAACCTTCTTCAGCCGGCATTTCTTCCAGACGGCCGGAGATTTCACGCAGGGCTTCTGCCCAACGAGAGGTCGAGTCTGCCATCATGGCCACGTCATAACCCATATCTCTGAAATATTCTGCCATGGTAATACCTGTATAGATGCTGGCTTCGCGGGCCGCAACCGGCATATTTGAGGTGTTGGCGATCATAACCGTACGTTCCATGATGGATTCGCCGGATTTCGGGTCGATGAGGCCTGGGAAATCTTCGATAACCTCGGTCATTTCATTACCACGTTCGCCACAGCCGATGTAAATGATAATATCCGCATCGGACCATTTGGCCAGCTGATGCTGGGTTGTTGTTTTACCTGTACCGAAACCACCAGGGATGGCTGCTGTACCGCCCTTGGCGATGGGGAAGAAAAAGTCGATGATACGCTGGCCAGTGACCAGTGGTTTTTCCGGCTCTCTTCTGAACTTGGTTGGACGCGGTGTTCTTACCGGCCATTCCTGGTACATTTTGAGCTCATGGCGTCTTTTTCTTTCATCCTCAACAACGACTAAAACTGTTTCGATATTATAGCTGCCATCTTCTTTGGCTTCCACGACGGTGCCCTTTACGTTCGGCGGCACCATGAGGCGGTGCTCAATCATCAGGGTTTCCTGGACAGTCCCAAAGATCTGTCCGGGTTTTACGGTATCGCCAACACTCAGTCTGGCTTTGTAATCCCACAATTTTTCTTCATCAATGGACATCAGGCCGATCCCTTCCGGGATAAACACCGGTGAGATTTCCTGAATTTTTTCCAGCGGCCGCTGGATACCATCGAACATATTTTTTAGCATCCCCGGTCCAAGCTTAACGCTTAAAGGCATCCCGGTTGACAGGATTTCCTCGCCGGGCATCAGGCCTTCGGTTTCTTCATATACCTGGATGGTTCCAATGTCGCCGTCCAGAACGATGACTTCACCGATCAGCTTTTTCTTGCCAACCATGACCATTTCACGCATTTGGAAGGCGGTCATATTGGTCCCTGTAACAACGGGTCCGTTGATGCCTGAAATAACGCCTTTTACTTCATTCTTTACTTCATTACTCAATTAACCCACCTGCTTTTCCATTACTTCGTTTAAGTACATACCGATTGTCTTGTAGTTGGTACGAACAAGATTTTCAACGGTAAAGTCACAATTTATACGATTGTCTGTGTCTCTGACGACAATGCCTCCAATGGTGCCTGCAGGTAATGCATCAAATGTGATGGTGTAATCGGGCAGAACCCTTGAGGCGTTTTGTTTGACAAACGCACTGTCGGGGTCATTTACAAAAATAATAATATCCCTGCGGTCTCTCAAAATGCTCGGAACCTTTTCCAGACATTTTACAAGGTAACCGCGGTAGATTTCTGTGCCGACATAATTTCTGGCTTCATCCAGCACCGCCTGTTTAAAATCCTCCAAAATACGGCTTTTTTCTTCCAAAAGCTCTGTTTTTGCAGTGTTTTTACCCTGGGCGATGATTTTATTCTTATCACGGAAAATAACGTGGTAACCGCGTTCTTCGATACTGCGTTTTTCTTCCTTGATTTTTTCACCAGAAGCCTTCACCATTTCCAGCTTTTTATCCTTCGCTGTATTGATGGTCTGCTTGCCCCATTCGCGTTGTTTCCTTAGGAGATATTGTGTAAAGACACCAAGTTTTTCTTCAACTGATATCATGTGTTCACTTCCTTACAATCCTACGGATTCTTTAATATATTGGGTGATGATTCCCTGCTCTCTCTGATAACCATAGCGGTCAGGTATGACCGTGATCAAAGGGAAGAGAACCTTTTTTTTGGTATCCAGTACGAGATCCTCGATCATTAAATAAGCCTTTTCGGTCAGAAAGATAATGCCGATTTCCTTGTTCTTCAGGGCTTCTTTAAACGTACTTTCAATGGTTTCCTGATCTCTGACGTAGGCGCCTTCGATTCCAGCTAATTTCATGCCTAAATAGGAATCACGATTTTCGCTGATCACAAAAGATTTCATTTTGTCATATCCTTAAAGGCTTAGAGGCTACCGATGATCATGATAGAGATAATTAATCCGTAAATGGCAACCCCTTCAGCCAGGCCTACGTAGATCAGAGTTTTACCAAGAATCTTTTCATTTTCGGATACAGCGCCAAGAGCGGCAGAACCAACGACACCAACAGCGTAACCTGCACCCACACAGGCTAAACCGGTAGACAGTGCGGCGCCAATGTAACCCAGACCAGCGTCAGACATGCCAGCAGGATTGGTAGCAGCAGCAACAGCAGATGGAGCAAACATAATTAAAGCAGCCGCCATAGTCGGGATGAATCCGGCTAAATTAAATCTCAAAAACTTTTTCAGACGGCTCTGTTCAGAGGTGCAGTCCTTATAAATAAAATAAACACCACCGGCAATGGTTGCCAGAACTAAAAGACCAGCTAAAATTGTAATAATTGTTAAAATACTCATTTTAAACTCCTTTTTCTTCGTGTATCCCATCAGGGATAGAAATATTGATCATGTTATTTTTATTAAAGTGTGTTTCTGATTTCACTGCTCAGAGGAACAAACTCTTCCCCGTCGCCTGTGTAATATTTACTGAACAGTTCATAGAACTGTAATCTCAGGCACTGGATAAAGTCGATCAGACCTTCCAGCACGATGATTAAAACATTACCAATGATCAGAACAATCACACCACCGAAACCGCCGCCCACCATTGTGGCCAGGGTTTCAAATGCCATAAACAGTCCAACGTGAGTCAGCGCAAAGGCCCCGACTCTGATAAACGACAGGGTGTTGCTGAGCATGGCCAGCAGCATCTCAAAAAGCTCAAAACCGCTTTCCACATAATAATCCCCTGCGGATGTATCGTATAATTTTCTTTTTCTGATGGTATTGGCAATAGGCTCACGCAGCAGCACCAAGATGACCAAAGCGACTGCAAGAACTGCCAAAAACGGTGTAAAAGCACTGCCGCCCGGGATAATTCCCGTAGCGCAGAGCGCGCACAACAAGATGCTGATATAAAGGACAAAGCCGGCAATACCATTCTTGCCAAAGAGTCCTTCTTTAATGTCCCCCGCTCGCAGCTTGTTGATAATGCTGTACAGATAAGCAATAAACAGCATGACTACACCGAGCACGACTGCCGTCAAAAGCACCGTATTGATGTTTTCAAAGGGCCTGACCCAAAGTGTCGGCAGAATCGACTCATTACCAAATATACTTCCGTATATGAAGCCAAAAATAATGGAACTGCATGCCATTCGTGCAATAACATGCCCCAGTTCTACTCCCCGTTTGCCTAAGATATAGCCGGCCAGTAATAGGACAAGACCTTGGCCTACATCCCCAAACATATATCCAAAGCAAAATAAATATGTGATACTGAGAAATGGGGTGGGATCTAACTCGTTATACGCTGGCACCCCGTACATTTTTACCAGTGTCTCAAAGGGCCTGAAAACCCAGTTGTTTTTCATTTTTGTCGGCGGTTTGTTAGCGGCGTCGGGATCGGTGAACATGACAATCATATTGTCATACTGCGCAGCGATCTTTTCCAGGGCCGCTCTGTCTTTTTTGGAGACCCAACCGGAAAAATAGAAGTTTTCTTCACTGAAAGCCATGTACTTTTTAATAATATTCAAGTTTGCATAAAGTGTGAGCACATTAAAAACTTCTTCGGCCTCCACTTTGTTTTCATCACGGTGCTTTTCAAGCAGCGTTTCATTTTCGGAAATTGTTTTTTCCAGTTTTACTTTTTCGAGCCCCAGGTCTGTTAAAATGTCACCCGGTGCTTTTACATAAGCATCATCATAGCCTTCAACCAGCTTGAAATTCAGCGCCTTTAAAATACGGTTGGTTTCCACCTCAAAATCCTTAGGCGAAATAATCATAAAGACTTCTTCGTTCTGGCTGGTGTCCCCCACATGGAACACAATGGAAGTAACCGTGTTGTAAATACTCTTTAACCGGGCCGCATTGTCTTTAGAGACAGAGCCGATGGTATAGGTGAAGTATTCCATGTTGTTTAAATTTTCCATTTTCACATCAATATTTTTGATGTATTCGTAGGCTTCGATACTCGTGTTAACTCTTTTAAGTTCTTCCCGCGCTTTTCCAAGATTTTCAAATTCCGTATCCAGATAGTTTTGGAAACGATCGGTTTTTTCAAGGATTTCACCAAGGTCGTATTCCTTTTTGGACAGGGCTTTTGTATCCAGGGTCAGCTTATTGTCGTAAAGCTCATTTAATTTTTGCACCTTCTGCACAAAAATCTTCTCATCCACCATGTTCTCGCCAGGAACGAGCTGGGCAAATCCCAGCAGCTCACCGATGTTTTCTTCGCAGACTGGCAAAGTAAAACGCCCGGTATCAATTTCGTTCATGGCATCAACAATCTGGATATCATTGAAAAGAAAAATGTCTTTAGCGAAACGGTCGACGTAGTTTATTTTGCCTACAACGTTCATCATCATAACATTTTCTATAGCCATATAATACTTCCTTTCACATCTTACTCAAAAGATCTGATTAAAAATTTTTCTGTTTCTTCTACAGACATACGGTAGCGCTTGCTTTCGATAATGGAGGTAATGTCCTCAATTTCGTATTCAATGAGCCGTATGAATGCAACGACTTTTCCCAGGCCAGCTTCTGTTCCGCTAAACAGCTTCAGATAGGCATAGTACATAAATCGTTCACGTCTTCTTTCCATATACAGGTCCAGTGTTTTCGAATGATTAAACAGAAAAGCATATTCACTGTAGGATTTCATGACTTCATGGAGGGCATCCATGTTTTTGATCTCACTCATATGCTGAATATCTTTCTCTTTAATCTTAAGACCGCCGCGCAGCGCATAGGCCAGCAGCTCCTCACGGGAAAGGTGATAGAACTTTTTCCCACGATAAAACCAAACCAGGTTTAAAAGATCAATGCCCTCGCGCGTTGTCTTGATAAGGTCCTTGTTCTTCTTCTGATCCAGCTTGTTCAGGTTGTTCTTCAGCTTATCGTAGTAATAACGTTCCAGCCCTTTTTCAATGGGAAAGAGGTCATCCTCTACGGTTACCTGCTTGTAGATTTCGAGAAGACGATAATAATCTGTGCCGACCAGGGCTTTTTTAAAGCTGTCCCAATCTTTTGTTTTTACCAATTTGTCAAAGGGTATGTTGGTATACTTTTCTGAATAGACCAAAAACCCGGCGAGTTCTTCAAGATTGTCGCCGCGGGCAATCCCGCGGATCAAAACACGAAGGCTTTCAATATCTGAACGGATCAGCAAAGTTTTTACAAAGGTCTTTTCTTCTCCCTGCAGATAATGCATCAGCTTCTCAATTTCATAAATCTTCATCCGGGTGAGGGGCACTTCCAGTTCCAGGCGGTGAAGATGGTCCGTGTGAACCTCCTCCAGAAATGGCCCGTAATAGGTATTGTCCTTCAGGTAATAAAAAAGGTCATTCAGCGAAGGGGCTTTAATCAGCGCCTCGTAATCCTGAGTTCCAAGCATCTTTGACTTCATTGCCAATAATTTCGTGTTCACACACGCATGATTACTATTCGCCATTAATCTTCACTACTTTTCTTTAAATTTTTCAAGAATCAGATCGACTGAAACAGTTCGTCCAAAACTCTTTTTGCACTTTCTTGTTTTGCACTTTCGTACTGCTCTCGCAATGATTTAATCGAGCTAGACATTTCTTTTATGGCGTTATCTTTCTCTTCTTCAGCTTTCCTGATTTCAACGTCATAATTGTGTTTACTTTCTTCTTTTGCAGTGGTGATAACATTCGTTTCTTCTTCTTTCAATTCGTCTTTGGTATCGGATACGATTTTTTCCGCACGGGCTGTGGCGCTGGCTTTAATTTTCTTGGCCCGGTTGTCCAGATCGATAATCTGATGAAGCACTTCATTTATCATCCTAATAACGACCTCCTTCTTCAAAAATTAATTCTAGTCTGAACCCATTATAGCACTTTGTGTATACAAAGCAACCACTATTTTTGTTTTTGAAATGGTTTTAAATGCAAATTTTAGACAAAAGCCCATCATTGTAGTATCTTTTGTCGCTAATCGGTAATAATAGCGTGGCTTTTTATAAATAATAGATTCCCAGAATGAAATTATATTCACTCTGTTGATATTTTATACCCTTTTACACTGAAAATCCACGAAAAATTAAATTTACCTTCCTATTAAATATATATAAAAGAGTGTGATGGCAATAATCATTTGAAAATAAATCCATCGCCAGCCTTCATACAAAACCATACAATGCGTTAAAATCAACCACAGTTTTTGTTTATCATTTTAATATAAAATAAGCCCCCCGTCTTTTGACAGGGGACTACTAAAGAGAAAATTTGGGAGGTAGATTTTTAATTGAAGTATGATTGCTCGAAAATATTTATATCCTCGAATCGTTTTTTTAAACAAAATATTTTAAAAAAATTCAAAATAACAGCTTGATATTTCTTTGACAATCCGATATAATATAAACGAGTTCGATGAGTCTAACTTACTTCATGAGCAACACGCGGTTTTCTCCCTAACTCCTTGATTTGTTTAACCGCGAACCCCTCGTTAGACACACATTACATGTGCCCGGCATTCTCCGGGCTTTTTTAATGGTGAGTTTTCCTCTTAAAAAGTTTTATTCCCATTTATAATGGCTCAAAGCCATATTTTTCAAAAACAACTTTAGCTTCATCACTTTTTAAAAAACTTTCAAAATTTTTAGCCGCGTCCAGCTGGGTACTGTCCTTAAGAACAGCCATCGGATAAATAACGGTTTTGTAACTGCTTTCCGGAACTTTGCTGACAATAGCAACCTTATCTGGGACTGATTTTGCGTCCGTTTCGTAGACCAGCCCTGCATCCACTTCCCCATTTTCTACATAGGTCAATACCTGTGTAACATCTTTACCATAAACAGCTTTTGTCTTTACGCTGTCTAAAAGATTAAGGTTGGTCAGCGCTTCTTCAGCATATTGACCGGCAGGTACTGCGCTCGGTTCACCTAACGCCACCTGAACAGCCTTATCTGTACCAAGATCCTCAATGGTCGTGATCTCCGTATTTCCCTGGGGCACAATTAAAACCAGATTGTTTTTCAGCAAATCTTCACGAGTTCCACCTGCCAAAAGCCCCTCCTGTTCCAAAGCATCCATCTGCTTTTGTGCAGCAGAGATAAAAACATCTGCCGGCGCACCATTCTCAATCTGTTTCTGAAGATCACCAGAACCGCCATAATTAAAAGTTAATGTCTGCCCTTTATTGGCCTCCTGGTACATTGGTGTCAGTTCCTCCATGGCATTTTTTAAACTGGCAGCTGCCGAAATGGTCAGGTTGATATTGTCTGTGCTGTCTCCTGTTTGTGCATTGTTTTGTGTGCTGCAAGCGGTAAATCCAAAAACTAAGGCGCCTGTCAAAACAGTAATAATTAATCTTTTTACATTTTTCATGTTTTTTATCCTTTCATTAATATGATATTTTGGGGTGAAATTTTTAAATATTGGGGAAATTCACGCCCAGGTTCTTTTCCAAAGTGAACACGTTCAAAATCCCAGCACAGCGGACGGTTCACCTCCTTTCCATAAGGTTTGAATAAAACAGACACCTTAAATTGGGATTCGATAACATTCTCAATCTCTATCTGAATGGTGTTTTCACCAGGATGTTCTGTCGGTTCAAAAAAATGCGCCCGGATACCCGCATGGGTAATATCCTTCGAAAGTGAAACGTCCGAGCAAAGCACACAACCCCAGTCCACTGCCTCAAAGCAATGGTCTTGCAAAGGGATTATTCTTGAAATATTCTTGCAACCAGTTAGTTTCGTAGCAGAAATGGATATGGGATCAGCAAAAACATTTCGCAACGCACCAAATCGATCGATTTTTCCGTCGTTGATTACTGCAACACACTCGCAAATGGCAAAGACTTCATCTCTCGAATGCGAGACAAAAAGCGTAGTCCCTTCATAGTCCTTCAAAATTTTTGAAACCTCACATTGCAGTTCCCACTTTAAAAAGGTGTCCAAAGCAGAGAAGGGTTCATCCAGCATGAGTACTTTCGGGCTGCGCGCAAAAATTCTTGCCAACGCCACACGCTGCTGCTGTCCGCCTGAAAGCTGTGCCGGGTAACGGTTCTCTAATTCATTAATTTGAAAGCGCTCAAGCATTTGCTGCAGGATTTTCTGTGTACATTCCGCGCCTTTCTTCATACCGGCTGTGATATTCTGCCTTACCGTCATATTCGGAAACAACGCGTAATTTTGAAAAAGATAGCCGGCGTTCCTTTTTTGAGGCGACAGATTGATTTTCTTTTCAGCATCAAAGTAGGTAACACCATCGACTATGATTCGTCCTTTATCTGGCTTTTCAATCCCTGCAATACATCGCAGGGTCATGCTTTTTCCCGACCCGGAGGCACCCAGCAAACCGTTCACTCCCTCACCGCTTTCAAATTGTACTTTCAAATTAAACCCTTTAAACTGCTTTTCAATATCTACCAGTATACTCATGCTCCGCCTGCCTTTCTTTCCTGCCGGGCCAGCCAGATATTCATGCCTCCGATGGAAAGCAGTGAGATGGCGACGATAACGGCTACCCACTGCATGGCTAAATGCATATCTCCAGCCGCTGTCGCCGTGTAGATGATCAGGGGAACGGTTTGTGTCTTGCCTGGAATGTTCCCGGCAATCATAAGTGTCGCCCCAAATTCGCCAATCGCCCGGGCAAAAGCCAGTACCATACCAGCTCCAATCCCCGGCAGGCTTACCGGAACTCTGATTCGCCAGAAAATATAGCGTTCTGAAAGCCCCAGCGTTCTCCCGGCATCAATAAGGTTCTGATCCATCTGTTCAAAAGCAGCCTTGGTCGTGCGGTACATAAGCGGAAAGGAAACGACAATGGCGGCGATAACCGCTCCGCTCCACGAAAAAACAACGCGTATCCCTAACTGCAGCAGTACCTGTCCCAAAGGGCTGTTTTTGCCAAAAATCATCAACAGAAAAAAACCAATAACTGTGGGGGGCAAAACCAGCGGCAGCGTCAGGATGCCATCGGTCAGCCACTGGGCCTTTTCTGGAAGACGGATAACCAGCCGGGCTGCCAGAATTCCGAGGACAACAGTAACAGCCGTTGCCAGAATGGCTGTTTTTAATGAAATCAGAAGGGGCGAATAACCCTCTGCCATACAATCACCTCCATGATTTAAAAGCTTTTATACATTGTCGGATGCCCTCACTTCAATCAGCTCTGCTGCAATACTGATCGCTATTTCTGCTGGTGTTTTTGCTTTGATTGCCTTTCCAATCGGTGTATAAACCATGCTCAGTCTTTCCTGCGTAAAGCCGTCAATCCTCATGAGCTTTTCATTAACAGCTGCTGTTTTTCTCTTGCTGCCAATAACACCTATATAGCGGGCATTTGTTTTAAGGACCTGCGCCTCTACCAGATAATCGTTCTGGTGTCCTCTGGTCATGATGACCACATAATCTGAAGGGCCAATCTTTAAAAATGTGCTGATATTTTTAAAATCACTGACAAAGACCTCCTCCGCGTCTGGAAAGGACTCTTTGTTGGCAAACACCTCCCGATCATCAATGACTACACATTTAAAGTCCAGATGGCTGAGCACCGGCACAAGCTCTTTAGCGATATGCCCGCCGCCAAACACATAAACCCGTTCGTTTTGCAGCAATGGCTGTGAAAAAATACAGGTTTCATTCTTCCTAAACAATCGACTTTCTTTTTGAAACAATTCGTCATCGAAAGGCGCTGTTTCTTTCATCCTTTCATCAACCACGATCATCTCAAATGCCGCAGGCTTTTCCCAGCTAGTTAACAGCCAGGCATCCTCATTGGATTCAAAGACTCTTCCCAGCCCCTCTATCAGATTTTCTGTCTGTCGATTATCGGGAGATAAATACTGAAAATACAGTGTGGCGTTGCCGCCGCATACCATGCCGAGATCACCGGCTTCATTTGGCCTCAGTATGTATTCTTTCATAAAAGAAGTTTTGGTTTCAAACAGTTTCTGAGCTTCCTTCTGGGCATCGTATTCCATGGCACCACCACCCACGGTACCAATGGTGGTGCCATCCTTATAAACAGCCATCCAGGCACCCGTCCCTCTGGGTGCAGAGCCATGAAAATTAACGATCGTAACGAATGCCAGGGGTTCATTTCTCTTTTTTGAAAGCTTAAGCGCTTTGTAAAAATTCTTCATGTCGTCCTCTACTTTCCAAACCCACAGTTTGGGTAGGTGCAGACTTCACAGTTCAGGCACAAACCGCCCTCACCCAGAGAGGACAAATCCTCCGGCATCAGTTTTTCCCCTGCCAATACCCTTGGGAGCACCAGATCAAACACCGTTCTTTTGGCGTACATCACGCATCCCGGCAGCCCCATGATGGGTATTTCGCCCTCATAAGCCAATAAGAACATTGCCCCCGGCAATACCGGCGCACCATAGCTGACAATCTCAGCGCCAGTCTTTTGAATGGCGTTTGGCGTAATATCGTCGGGGTCCACGCTCATGCCTCCGGTACAGATGACTATTTCGGCGCCTTTTTCAATGAATTCACTGATTTTTCCTGAAACCAGCGCCTCATCATCGGGAAGAATCTCCTGTGCTATAACCTCGACTCCATATTCATCCAGCTTATCCTTGATCACAGGACCAAAAGCATCCTCAATCCGTCCCGCATAAAGTTCACTCCCAGTATTGATGACAGCCGCCTTCTTTCTTTTAAAAGGCAGCAGCTTGAGAATGGGCTCTCCGCCCCCCAGGGCTACCGCGCGGTCCAGTTTATCCTGATCAATGGCCAGTGGAATAATCCGGGTTCCTGCCAGCTTATCGCCCCTTTTAACTGGAAAATTCCCATGCCTGGTGGCAATCATGAGCTCACCCAGTGCATTGAGCGCTTTCAGCTTTCCGCTGTCTATCTTCAGCAATCCGTCGATCTCTGCGATCACCTCAATTTTTCCTTCTTTTACCTCCGAAGGCGACATATGCTCGCCTGCACATATCCGGTACAGCACCTCGGCCCCGGCATTCTCATGAACCATGCCTGGGTCGTTTTTCCAAATATATACGTGCTCCTTTCCCATGGATAAAAGCACCGGTATATCTTCCTCCTGAATCACATGGCCCTTCCGAAACCTCGGGCCTTTAAACGCATCTTTTATAATTTGTGTCATATCGTGGCATAGTATCAGACCTACAGCCTCTGTTGTTTTTACACTTTCCATTTTCACTGCCTCGTTTAGTTTTATTTGGAACACACTGGTTCTGGACAGATTTTTCCATCTCTGTGGTGCACTGCGTAGGTGTCCATCAGTGCTTCATCAAATTTCGCTGTTTTCAGCTGTTTTAATACGTTTTCTATATCCAATGCCTTAATAGCGATTGAAATACCGCATCCCGCTGAAATCTCCCTTAACGTCGGAATAATCGTGATTTCAAAAAGGCCCTTTAAAATTCCTTCGGCCATCATTGCCGCATGGGTATTGGCAAAGGTCAGCAAATAATAATCTTGTTCTTTCATAATTACAGTGTAATGACTTTTGAGGCGGCAGACATCTTTTCTGTAATGTCATACATATTGCTGATTTCACCAATCTTCAGGTTATCCTTGAGCTTATAATAGTCAAGGCAGGTTCCGCAGACCAATATTTTTACACCCCGGTCCTCCAGAGCCTGTAAATGGGCAACCACCTGCTCATCCAGGCTTGTCAGCTTAACGCCGCTGTTCATAAACAAGATGCTCTCCGGCACATCATCGGCCTGGGAAAGGGTATAAAAAAACATTTTTACCAAGGCGTTTCCCAGTTCATAGTCGCCCTCGCCGATATAGTCCTTTCCCATAAAGACGACCCACTTACCTGTTCCAAAGGCAGCGGAGCTGCCATCAGGCATTACATTCATCTCTGTCTCTGGTATTTCCCGGCCATCTGTAATAAACCGGACTTCAAAGCGTTCTCCACTACCGCTTACTGCAGCGTCATAGTTTTTGCTTGTTGCCAGTTTTTTCAGGTTTTCCACCGCAATGGCGTTGTCAACGGTTATGATAAAGCTGTCATGATTTGCTTCAATTTCCTTTTTGGCCATGATGACCGGCATGGGACACGCCTTACCCATGGCATCAATTATTTTTGTCATTATGCTTTCTCCTTTATTCTCTTATGATCAGGGCCTTGTCCTGCCTGTCTGTAAGCTGTCCCACAAGCGCGCAGTCTGTTTTCAGCTCAACCTTCAGGGTTTTCAAAAGATTCTCCGCCTCAGAGGGCGCTACGCTGATCAGCAGACCGCCGGAAGTCTGGGGGTCAAAAATGATGTCCTCCATCTGTCCACTCACCGATGATCTGTAATCTGGTCCAAAGTATTCCCTGTTCCGATATGTGCCGCCAGGCACAATACCCATCTCCGCCAGTTCGATGACTCCAGGCAGAAGCGGAATGGCCGAAGCCTCAAGCTCCATACTCAGATGGCTGGCCTTGGCCATCTCAATTCCATGACCACCCAGGCTGAAACCGGTAATATCGGTACAGCCGTGCACCTCATCGTATAAGCCCATAACCTCACAGGCTGTCTTATTCAGCGTCGTCATGGACAAAATCGCTGCTTCACGCGATTCATCCGTTGCAATGCCGCCCTTGATCGCGGATACGATAATCCCGGTACCGACAGGCTTGGTAAGAATGAGCTTGTCACCCTCCCGCGCATGGCAGTTCCCACAAAGATGCAGGCAGTCCGTTATGCCAGTCACTGACAGGCCATATTTGGGCTCAGTATCATCGACTGAGTGTCCGCCTACCAAAACAGCTCCGGCCTCCTGTATCTTATCCGCGCCGCCTCTCAAAATTTCGGATAAAATTCCTTTGTCTTCCTTTTCTGGAAAACAGACAATATTCATCGCGGTCAGCGGCTTTCCGCCCATTGCGTAAATATCGCTCAGGGCATTGGTCGCGGCAATTTGTCCAAAGAGATAAGGGTCATCCACAATGGGTGGAAAAAAATCCAGGGTCTGGAGCAGGATCTGCTTGTCATTAATCCTGTAAGCCGCAGCATCATCCGAATTTTCCAGCCCGATGATCAGGCTGTCACAGCCTTTAAGTTCAAGGTCTTTTAAGACCTTTGACAGAGCGCCTGGTCCAAGCTTCGCGGCACATCCGCAATTTCTGACCATTTCGGTCAAGCGTTTCGGTTTATTTTCTGACATGGCATTTATCCTTTCATTCTGTTGTGATTTTTTGAAGAGCCTCCAAAGCGCAGTCCACTTCATCTCGTGTATTGAAATGATTGAAGGAAAAGCGCAGTGTTCCCTGGGGATAGGTTTCCAAGGACCTGTGCGCAAGCGGAGCGCAGTGCATTCCCACCCGCGTCATAATGCCGTAATCCCTGTCCAGCTCAAAAGCTATCTGCGCATTGTCCTTTGTCAGGCAATCTACCGAAACCAGGGCACAACGGTTCCGGTGATCCGCAGTTCCGACAAGGCGCAGGCTGTCAATGGCTTCGACACCACGGATAAAAGCACCCATTAACTGTTCTTCAATCATAAGGAGCTCGTTTTTATCAACTGAGCTCAGATAATCCAACGCGCTGCTGAGTCCATAAATTCCCGGAAGATTCAGCGTCCCAGCCTCAAACCGATCCGGCAAAAATCCCGGCATATCCAGCTGGTCTGATACACTTCCTGTGCCTCCGTCTAACAGTGGGACCATCTGCTCTGCCAATTCGTCTGTCACCAGAAAACCGCCAATCCCCTGTGGCCCCATCAGCCCTTTGTGCCCGGTAAAGCACAGGGCGCTGATGTTGGCTTTTTTCATACTGATGTCATGCAGACCGGCTGTCTGGGCCGTATCCACAATAAAATACAGGCCACGGCTTGTGCATATCCGCCCCACAGCCTCAACGGGCAGAATATTTCCGCTTACATTAGAACCATGCGTCATAACAACAGCCCTGGTTTCTGGCTTTATCATCTTTTCAATACACGTTACTTCTAAGTTACCCAGATTGTCACATGGAATCACATCGTAGGTAACACCTGTCTGCTTCAGATGTTCCAGCGGTCTCACCACGGCATTATGCTCCAAACCAGAAATAAGCACATGGTCTCCCCGTCTCAGAAAACCCTTAAGCACCGTGTTGATCGCCTGCGTGACATTTGCTGTAAAAATGACGTTTTTATTATCCTCGGCGTCAAACAGGCAGCGCAGCTTCTCACGGGTTTCATAAACCTTTCTTGACACCACATACGCCCGTCCATAGCTCCCCCGTCCCACATTACAGCCAATATTCTCCAGATAGCCTGCCATTTCAGACGCCACTCCCGGAGCTTTTGGCCAACTGGTACTGGCATTGTCAAAATAAATCCCTTTCATCCTGCACGCTCCTTAAGCTTTCGCTGCCCTATTACCGCCGCTTCTACTCCTTCAGTAAATGCATAACTGCCTCCAGTACCCCACCGCTGATGTTACGGGCCTTATCCGAAATTGTATGGCAATAGGCTGTATCACCTCGTGGGTCGACATCGGCTATTTTTAATCCTTTTTTAACATTCGTACCATGGGAAATCATACCGCGCAGCACACCGTCGAGCTTAGATATAACCGGGGTTTCTCCGATAAAGGCAAGACATTCACCCTTTTTTACCAAATCCCCAATATCATGGCACAGCCGGATCGCTCCAGAATCTGGCGCGTGTATTACCCGTTCGTGTGTGTAACCGCCAATATTTCCAGGAATACCGGTATTTCTTGCCGCCATTCCCTCATACAAAATTCTTCCAAGGTGGTGCCCCCGGTTGGTTTCAATCACAGCGTCAACATCCTCTTTTGCAGTGAAGCCAGGTCCCAGAGCAATAACGGCTTTTGCCATATCCCTGGTCGTTCCCAGATTTTTTTTTGCAAGTATTGCGTCAACCACCGCATCCGGACGGACCATCCGGATCATATCACCTCTTGGATCGACACAGACGGGTATCTCATCCCTTTTCAAACAATAGCACGCCTCCTCAATGGACTCACAGCGCCTCGCCATCACTCCTTCCACAACAGCCGTACCATCGTGAATGGCCTGGGCAAACGCAACAGTGCGCCGGATAACAGTAGGGGCTTCAATGTCAAGGGCAATCACTCTGAATCCCGCTTTATAAAGCCGGTATATGGTACCGGTGGCAATATCTCCGGCTCCACGCACAATAATCGTTTCACTAATTTTCATTCTCAGACCATTCCTTTTCATAATATTCCAGTAAACGCCGATAGTCCTCAGGCGTGTCAGCGTCCATGACGCAGGTTCTGTCTCCCTGAATTTTTATCAGCGCCTCGGTGTGTTCTTTTATAATCCCCCGGCCCCCGGCATCACCTGAGACTGTCAACAGCTCCTTAAACCAGCATTTTCCAAAAGCTACGGGGTGCCCTTTCTGGCCTTTATATTCCGGCATTATTATGCTCGTCGGATTTTTCATAATCGCCTGTTCTATTTGCCCCACCAGCTTCCTGCTGACCAGAGGCTGATCACCAAGGAACACCAGAATACCCTGACACTCCGGATAATGCTTCGCGAGATAAGCGACTGCTATTTTTAAAGAAGTCGACTGTCCAAGCTCTGGCTGATCATTGACTAAATAAATAAGCCCTTTACCCGTCTCAATACTGCCAAGAATGGCATTTCGCGTTACAATAACGATTACATCCCCAAAGCTTTCTGCCACACCATCAATGGTTTTTTCCAGAATCCTTTTTCTGCCGATGGGCAAAAGAAGCTTTTCACTGCCCATGCGGCGTGACAATCCTGCTCCAAGAATAACAGCTCCTAACATAAATACCAGGTCCCTTCACGCAAAGACGCAGCAATACAACCGTCAAAATAAGGTTTTGCCGCTTCACAAAGCATCTCTGCTTTCTTTTCATTTCCACTATCTGCCTTATTAACAAGCAAAAATTTTGGATTTTTAAAGTTTTTCAGTTTCTCACTCACGAACCAGTCCATACTCTCCCTGAAAAAAGCGAGATCAAAACGCTTTCCCTTCAAATTCCGAGGGCAGCGGTGCAGGTTCACATCGCTCATGGATTCGTTTAAAAGCTCACAGCCAATCACATGAATCAGCTTCGTTGTGTTTTGGGGAATAACCGGTTCCCACTCTCTGTATATTTTATAGGGATTTCCTCCAGCTCCATCTCCTTCATTCAGAAAAATCCAGTCCTCCAGCTCTTTAAACAGACAGTCCAACAGCTCGGGTGCCGCCCCTTTTACCTTATGATCCTCAATACAGCGTTCTGCAAAATAATACAGGTCACTGTCCTGTTTCACTAAACGGCTCAACAGCGCCTTATACGACGCTGTTATGATCACCTCGCCGTCAAAGGCATATGGATAACGCATTTTTGTGGTGGTGGTTAAAAGGGTTCTGCCCTTATCCTTAAGCTCACTGCCTAAACAGGAGAGCAAAGACGTCTTACCACCGCCTCCGGTGACCGTAACAAAGTCAGGCTGTTCGATACCGAACAGCGCTGACAGTTTCATGTTCTCATTTTGCACACAAAGTTTTTTATTCATTTTCCTTCTTAATGGTAGCCAGGTAGCGGTAAACGGTCGGTACCGAAACACCGAGCATATCCGCCACATGCCAGATGGTCCCTTTAACCATAAAGGTTCCAAGTCCCTGAAGTCTTTCAACCACTTCAATTTTTTCCTGCTTGCCCATTTTCCTAAGGTCTCCGTGATTGCTTGGCAGCACACGGCTCATGTTATTGATGACCAGTTCTTTGACGTTAATATTGAAGTTTTCTTCAGTCTCTTCATCTTTTCTGAGTGGTTCAACCGTAATGAGCGATTCGAGGATATCCCGGGCTTCTGCAAATTTCTGACAATCCATATTCAGACAGAGCAGGCCGATCAGCTCGCCGTCATCATCCTTAATAAAATACGTTGCCGAACGTATAATGTTGCCTCTCGGAGACATTCCCCGATAGTTTACACGGTATGGTGCTTCTTTGTAGGCCTCATTCTTAATGAGCTTAAGGCCATAGTCCGTAACCGGAGCCCCTAATTCACGTCCGCTGATATCGCCATTTCGGATTGCCACAATCGATGATTGACAGTCCGAGAGGTCGTGCAGTACCACCTCTGTGTTTTCTCCTAAATAATCTGCTAAAAAGTCTACCAGTACTTTGTAGGATTCAAGATCTTTTGCCATAATTATTCTCCTTCTGAACTTTAATTCATATAAACAAAGAACGCTTATAATCATTGTTTAAAAATGTTATATTCCTATTATCGCAGATTTCGGAGAAAAATTCAATAATAATTTATTATTGTGTCGATTTTTTTAAAGATCCTCATTTTCAAAGGGTGTATTCTTTGGTAAAATTAAGTTTAAAAGGATTGCAGACAGGGTTGAAACCACAACGGCCGACTCTCCAAAAAGACTGTCAATCCAGGCCGGAAGCTGTTCCATCGCGCCGGGAACCTGGGAAATGCCAATGCCAAGCGCAACCGATAGACCAACAATGGTTGCATTTCTCTGAGTCAGTTCACTCTGCATAAAAAGCTTAACCCCGGTCATGGTAATGGTAGCAAAAACTGAAATTGTCGCGCCGCCCAGTACACAGTACGGGATGGTCATCATTAAAGCTGAAAATTTTGGAAAAAGACCGGCCAGGACAATAAAGCCTGCGGCAAATCCGATGACCACACGGTTAATAACCCGGTTCGTTACAACAATACCAACATTTTGCCCAAAGGTAGAAGTCGGAAGCCCACCAAAGATCGAACCGATAATACTGGAGACACCATTGCCCATCAGGCCTCTTGACAGTTCATCAGTCGTAGGTTCACGGTCCATGGCGCCCACACTGAGTGCGGAAAACTGCCCGATGGATTCCACCGAGTTGACCACAAACAAAATCGACATGGATATAATCGCAGGCAAATGAAATTCATATCCAAAATGCCCTATCGCCGGCAGCATAAACCAGCTGGCCTCCTGTACGGTTGTGAAATCAATCATTCCACAGAACAGGGCGATGACATAACCGATGATCATCGACAAAAGAATGGACGCCAGACGGGCAAAGCCCTTGGTAAAGTTATTAAAGAAAATAACCAGTACCAATGTGATCATGGCGATGATCCAGTTCATGGGAGAACCGAAATTTTCGCTTCCCGCGCCCCCTGCCATATATTTAATGGCGGTAGGATATAATGACAGACCAATGGTAAAAACCACGGTACCAGTAACTACCGGCGGAAAAAGTTTTCGAAGCTTTTTAATGAAAATACCAATCAGTATTCCCACAACGCCGCCAATAACCTGGGAGCCTAGTATGGTCGCAATATTATAATCGCTGACAATACCAATCATCGTTGGAAGATAGGCAAAGCTGACCCCCATAATAACCGGAAGACCAGAGCCAACCTTTCTGAAGGGTGGAAATAACTGAATAAGCGTGGCGATACCGGAGATGATAAGCGCCGCCTGAATAAGAATCCGGGTATCGGCCGGCGATAAGCCTCCCGTACCGGCCACAATAATGGCTGGAGTTACACAGCCAACAATCATCGCTGCAACATGCTGCAGTGCCAACGGGATCGCTTCTTTAATTTTCGGCATTCCCTTAAGTTGATAAATGACATTATCTTTATCGTTATTCATGATTTTCTCCTCATGACCTTAGAGGACCGTTAAGGGCAGCCCTCCAAGAACACTTTGTGCACGGTGTGTTAACGCATCGTTATTTTGCTGCAATGGCTTCAATCTCAAAAGAAGCCCCTTTTGGCAATGCTGCAACCTGAACGCAGGAACGCGCCGGGTAGTCGGCTGTAAAGTATTGCGCATAAATATCATTAACCGCAGCAAAGTCATTCATGTCTGTTAAAAAGACCGTTGTTTTCACAACGTTTTCAAAAGAAACACCTGCTTCGGTTAAAATGGTTTTTAAATTTTCAAAACCTGTTTTAGCCTGGGCTTCTAAACCTTCTGCCAGAACACCGGTTTCCGGATCCAGACCCAGCTGTCCTGAAATATAAATAGTTTCTCCCGCGGCATTGGCATGTGAATAAGGTCCGACAGCGGCTGGTGCTTTCGCCGCATTGATAACTGTTTTACTCATAATATTCTCCTTCTTGTTACTTGTTAAAAATTTAACTTATCTATTTAATAATAGTTCCTGTTTTTCCCTGGATACCGTCCTTTGCCTTTTCAAGCAGAGTAATCAACGCAAAACGGTCTGAACCCGATTTTGCAAATTCCATTGCCGCCTGAACTTTCGGCAGCATGGAACCAGGAGCAAACTGTCCCTCATCAGCGTATTTTTGAGCTTCTTCAACACTGATTTCAGACAGCCATTCTTCATTCGGCTTGCCAAAATTAATGGCAACCTTTTCGACAGCAGTTAAAATAATCAGACAGTCTGCGCCGATTTCCTTTGCCAGCAGACAGCTTCCAAAATCCTTGTCCACGACAGCGGCAGCGCCTTTTAAATGATTTCCCTGAGCATAAACAGGGATTCCGCCGCCCCCGGCTGCCACAACGACCTGCCCGGCGTCTGCCAGAGCTTTAACGGTTTCAATTTCAATTATCTCAACGGGTTTGGGTGAGGCGACAACACGCCGGTAGCCCCGCCCCGCATCCTCCACAACATCATAATTTCTTTCCCGGACCATTTCGTCCGCTTCTTCCTTTGTCATGAAACGGCCAATGGGTTTTGTTGGATGGCTGAAGGCTTCATCGTCAGGATCGACGCGCATCTGGGTAATAATGCTTGAAACCGGTTTGTGAATTCCCCGGTTAAGGAGCTCCTCCCTCAACGCATTCTGAAGATCATAACCAATATATCCCTGGCTCATCGCCACACAAACAGATAAAGGCGCCACCGGATTTCCCGGGTCTGCCTTTGCCAGCTCACCCATGGCCAGATTGATCATACCGACCTGCGGCCCGTTTCCGTGAGAAATAACAACTTCATTTCCTTCCTCTATTAAATCCGCGATGGCTTTAGCCGTATTTTTAACCGCCGCCATTTGTTCTGGTAGATTGTTGCCTAAAGCGTTTCCACCTAGGGCGATCACAATTTTCTTGCTCATGGTTTTCTCCTTTAAATGAAAAATGGATGGATGGCTGAGCAAAGGGCCCGGCCATCCTCAAATTTATTTTTCGGCTCGCTTTTATTTGGTAAAGAAGCGGTCAATACCTCTTTCTTCCAGAGCCTTTAGGGTTGCCTGAGGATCTTTTTCCTTTGCCAGGAAGATCATAGCGGCAATAATATATGGTTTGTAGCTGGCTTCTTTATATAATTCTGTACGATAGCGGTCGAATACAGAGGCTTCAACTTCGCCTTCTTCACAGCTAACGCCAGTAATGTCAGCTGGGAGGCAGTGCATATAAAGCGCTTTGCCGTCTTTGGTTGTTTTCATCAACTCTTCGGTGCATTCCCAGTCTTTATGGTTTGCATTCTGAGCGAGCAGTTCTTTTTCTAAGCGATCGATGCCTTCCTGGTCACCGTTGCCGTATAAGATGGTCCGTTCTTCCATTGCGGAGAAGGGTGCCCAGCTCTTTGGATAAACAACGTCAGCGTCTTTAAAAGCTTCTGCCATGCTGTTGGTCTTTATAAAAGATCCACCGCTTTCAGCTGCATTCTTTTTAGCCACTTCTTCTACGTCAGACATAATTTCATATCCTTCCGGATGTGCCAGAGTAACGTCCATGCCCAGACGGGTCATCAGACCGACAATCCCCTGCGGTACAGATAACGGTTTTCCATAGGATGGGGAGTAGGCCCAGGTCATAGCGACTTTTTTACCCTTAAGGTTTTCAATACCGCCAAAATAATGGATTAGGTGGAGGGCATCGGCCATTGCCTGTGTTGGATGGTCAATGTCGCACTGCAGGTTGACTAAGGTTGGTTTCTGTTCCAAAATACCGTCTTTGTGTCCTTCAGTCACAGCGTCGACCACTTCGTGCATATAGGCGTTACCCTTGCCAATATACATGTCATCCCGAATACCGATAACATCTGCCATAAAGGAGATCATATTAGCAGTTTCACGCACAGTTTCTCCGTGGGCTACCTGAGACTTACCTTCATCTAAATCCTGTACTTCCAGACCTAACAGGTTGCAGGCAGAAGCAAAGCTGAAACGGGTACGGGTTGAATTATCACGGAACAGAGAAATTCCCAGACCACTCTCAAAGATTTTAGTCGAAATATTATTTTCACGCATATATCTTAAAGCGTCAGCCACGGTAAACACAGCTTCCAGCTCTTCCGGTGTTTTTTCCCAGGTCAGGAAAAAGTCATTTTCATACATTTCTTTAAAATTCAACGCATTCAGTTTATCGATATAGGTTTGTAAAGTTTTATCCATTTTTTAATCTCCTTGGTTTTTATAAATTAATGCTCATAGTTTAAAGCCCAGGATAAAGGATAAAACGTACAACGTCGCAAATTATCCTTTATCCACAGCCGAAGTTTTTTATTTGGTGTAAACAGTCGGTAAAGCAGCGTAAACAGCGGCACAGGTCACAAGATCCTGTTTCCAGGTTTTTTCATTTGGTGCATGAGCCTGCGCTTCCGCTCCAGGGCCAAAACCGATTACCGGAATACCGTTACGTCCCATGATGGACACGCCGTTAGTTGAGAAGGTCCATTTATCTGTCAGCGGTCGGGCTTTACGTTCTGCCACTGTCTCAGAAGAGCCGATACGTTCTTCACCGTACATTCCTTTGTAAGCTTCTTCCAATGCTTTAGTAACCTTGTGGTCTTCTGGAATAACCCATGTCGGGAAATAGCACTCGATCGGATAAACACATCCGGTGTAAGAAGGACGGTCATATTCATACATCGAAACCTTCACATCATTCCCGTATTTTTTTACATTCGGCAGATTGCGGATTTCTTCCAGACAGCTTTCCCAGGTTTCCCCGGCAGTCATACGGCGGTCCAGAGAAACCGAACAGCCATCCGCTACTGCACAGCGGCTTGGTGAGCTAAAGAAGATTTCCGATGTGGTGACAGTGCCACGGCCTAAGAAACGGGCTTCCTTCCACTCCGGATTGTATTTTTCATCCAGCATTTTAACCAGACCCTTGATTTCAGTACCTTCTTCAGCATCATTTTCATTCAGGGCACGGACATCCTGAAGAATATCCGCCATTTTATAAATGGCGTTGTCGCCACGCTCCGGAGCAGATCCGTGACAGGAGACACCTGCAACGTCGATCCGGATTTCCATACGGCCACGCTGTCCACGGTAGATACCGCCATCTGTCGGCTCGGTAGAAACGACAAATTCGGGGCGGACCTTGTCTTCATTGATGATATATTGCCAGCACAGACCATCGCAATCCTCTTCCTGAACTGTACCGGTTACCAGCACGCTGTATTTGTCATTCAGCATCCCAAGGTCTTTCATAATTTTAGCGCCATATACAGCGGATACAATCCCGCCAAGCTGATCAGAGGTTCCACGCCCTCCGATTTCGCTATCCGATTCAAACCCTTCATAAGGATCAAAATCCCAGTTATCCATATTGCCAACGCCAACAGTGTCAATATGAGCGTCAAAACCGATCAGGGTATCGCCGGTTCCCATATATCCCAAGACATTCCCCTGTGGGTCAATTTCCACTTTGTCAAAACCGAGCTTACGCATTTCTTCAGCAATGGTATTAATATGCTTTTCCTCATCACAGCTTTCGCCCGGGTTTTTCACAATATTGCGGAGGAATTTTGTCATATCCTCTTCATAACCCTGTGCCGCTTTTTTGATTGCTTCAAAATCCATTTTCAATTGCCTCCTGTTTAATTTAAATTGATGGGTGTGCGCCATTCCAGACAATAGCGCGGTAATTTTCAGGATCTGTATCCCCTTCCGTTGAAAACATAATGATCTTAGAATTATGGTCCAGACCAATGCTCTCTCTCAGCTCTTTATAGTCGTCGCTTTCCATTAAGGTTGCGATTAATCCCATGGATACCGCTCCGGACTCACCGGAGGTTACAGGCATATCCCCTTTTACTGGGGCCGCCAGCATTCTCATGCCCTTTGCCGCTACCCAGTCCGGGCAGGAAACGAAAAAGGAGCTGTTGTTTTTTAAAATTTCCCATGAGATGGTGTTCGGCTCACCACAGGCTAAACCGGCCATGATCGTTTGCATATCTCCATCCACAAAACGGATCTTACTGTCTTTAGCAGAGGCCGATTTATATAAGCAGGCTGCTTCATCCGCTTCAACCACAACCGTTGTGGGACAGTTTCCCGGGAACAGGTTTGCGAAAAATCCTTGTACTGCTCCGGCCAGAGATCCAACGCCTGCCTGAATAAAAATATGTGTCGGACGTTCACAGCCAGCAGTCTTTAACTGCTCGGCGGCTTCCAGCGCCATTGTCCCGTAGCCCTGCATGATCCAGGCTGGAATTTCTTCATAACCATCCCATGCCGTATCCTGAACAACCACGCCATTCTCTGTTTTTTCTGCTTCAGCCGCCGCTATACGGACACATTCATCATAGTTTACATCTGTAATAGACGCCTCAGCGTTCTCCTTTAAGATGTTTTCCAACCGAATCGGGCTGGAACCCTTAGGCATATAGACGACTGCCTTTTGTCCGAGCTTATTGGCCGCCCACGCAACGCCACGTCCGTGGTTGCCGTCAGTAGCTGTAAAAAAAGTGGCCTGTCCAAATTCTTCTTTCAGTTTATCGGACGTCAGATAATCATAGTCCAGCTCGGAAACATCCCTGCCCAGTTTTTGTGCAATATATCTCGCCATTGCAAAGGAACCGCCTAAAACCTTAAAGGCATTGAGACCAAAACGGTAAGATTCATCTTTCACAAACAAGCTGCCAATTCCCAGATACTCTGACATTTTGTCAAGCTTTACAAGCGGCGTCTGTGAATACTGCGGAAAGCTTTCATGAAAAGCTTTTGCCTTTTTAACCGATTCGATGGACATCACCGATAATTCCTTATCGTTCGTTTTTGGCATCTCATTGGATACCCATTTGATTTTTTCCATTGTTCTCTCCTGTTGAAGTGTAATACTAAATTGTTTTCAGGGCCGTGATGGTCCTCGCCTATTTCTTTTCTGACGGATCAGAACTGCTCTGATCTATATAGCTGTACAGCGTGTACTTGGATATTCCAAAGTAAGCTGTCAGCTTTTCGCTTGCCTTGGTGATCAGTAAAGCTCCGGCATCATTTAAAAATTTAAGCGCCTTAATCTTATCCTCTTTGTTCATTAAGGCCACCGGCTTTCCAACCAAACGAACAGACTGCTCAAGCAGGTCGTCCAGTAAGTCATTAACATTTGTGGGAATGTTCTCCACTTCCTCCTCTTTTTCTTTTTTGGTTCCGATAAGAGACTGAAGTGAGTTTTCCACCATCAATAAGCCTGTAATGTCATAATTAATCGAAAAAATACCGATAACCTTATTGCCTTGATCTCTGATATAAACCGTACTTGATTTTAAAATTTTGCCATCTGCCGTTTTTGTCATATAATCCAGATGATCCTGTAAATCTTCAGGGCTTTTTTTCAGAGCTTCCAGCACAACATGGGAGGGCCCGTCTCCCAGCTTACGGTTGGTAACATGTCCATTCTCTATATAGACAACCGTGCTCTCTTTATTTTCAGTCGTAAGATCGTGCACTACCACTTCACAGTTGCTGCCAAACTGGGTAGCAATGCCATGGGCCAAATTTTTTAATAAATCCAGTGTTTCTCCTTGCATCTTAATTAATTCCTTCGCATATCGACTTTTTCATATAATCAAACAGTTTATCAGGTAACCTGACAATTTGTTTGGTTTATGTGTCTATCATAACACCATTTTTGAAGAAGCGCAACCCCTATTTTTAAAAAAAATAAAAATTTATTATATCACCAAAATAGATTTAATAAAATTTTTTAAAAAAGACTTGCTTTTTGTTTTAAAACATGATAAATTATCGTTAGGATAATAAAGTATTATTGTCTCGTAAGTCCATTAAAAGGTTGCTGCATCTCATATAAAAACCTTCGCATATTCAATGTTTTGCAGTATTTATCAGTGATATAGAAAAACTCACTACCCTCTATATCCATTAAAAATAACAATAATCAAGGAGAGAACAATGATTTTAATTGGAAATGGTCGGTTAATCACCCGAGATGAAAAGAATACGTATTTAGATAATGGTTGTGTTGCAGTGGAAGGTAATGAAATTGTAAACGTTGCTTCTACAGAAGAAATGAAAAAGCAGTATCCCGATGCTGAATTTATTGATGCCAAAGGCGGCGTCATCATGCCAGGGCTCATCAATACCCATAACCATATTTACAGCACCTTTGCAAGAGGACTTTCCATTGAAGGCTTTAACCCCCAAAATTTCATGGATATTCTAGACGGCCAGTGGTGGACCATTGACCGCAACCTGACAAACGAAGACAATAAATACAGCGCATACGATACTTATATCGACTGTATTAAGCAGGGTGTTACCACTGTGGTGGATCACCACGCCAGCTATGGCGAGATTAAAGACAGCCTCTTTACAATTGCTGATGTCGCCAAGGAGCTGGGCGTACGTACCAGCCTTTGCTATGAGGTTTCTGACAGAGACGGTGCCGATAAAATGAAAGCCGCTGTTAAGGAAAACATCGATTTTATCAAGGCCGCCCACGAGGATAAAACCGGCATGGTTCACGGTATGCTCGGCCTGCACGCCGCCTTTACCCTGACCGACGAAACGCTGGATTATTGCAACGCCGAGAAACCGGATTACGCCGGTTATCATGTGCACGTTGCCGAGGGACTGGACGATGTTTATGACTCTCTAGAAAAATATGGCAAACGTGTGGTCAACCGCTTATTCGATAAAAATATTTTAGGTGAAAATACCATTGCTGTACACTGCATTCACATCAATGGCGAAGAAATGGCGATTCTCAAAGATACCAACACTATGGTAGTACATAACCCAGAGTCCAATATGGGAAACGCTGTTGGCTGTCCGCCAGTGCTTCAATTAGTAAAGCGCGGTATTCTCCTCGGTCTTGGAACAGACGGCTACACCAATGATATGATCGAATCCTACAAGGTGGCTAATATCCTTCACAAGCATTTTAATTGTGATCCAAACGTGGCCTGGGGTGAAATTCCACAGATGCTGTTTAATAATAACCCAGCCATCGCAAAACGCCTTTTTGGCAAAACCTTAGGTGTTCTTGCCCCGGGAGCCGCTGCTGACATCATCGTAACAGACTACAACCCAACTACCCCGATGAACGCTGACAATTATAATTCACACATTTTGTTTGGTATGTGCGGACGTTCCGTCATCACCACTATGATTAACGGCAAGGTTCTTATGAAAGACCGCGAGCTGCTGAACATCGACGAAGAAGCCATTCTGGCAAAATCACGCGAAGCCGCTAAAAAATTAGCTGATCGCATTAACCATAGATAATACCACTGCCCTGTTATAAAAAAAATATGTTCCACCATAAAAAGGAGTATCAAAATGAGCGATAAAATGTACCCTATCCCCTTTGGCGAAATGATCAACTGGATCTTAAGTGAATACAAAAAAGAAAAAAGTATTTTCGGTGTCCACAAGCTTTACAAAAAAAACGACCAGCAGACACTCTCAATTTTTGACGAGATGCTGGAAACCCCTTTTGGCCCGGCAGCAGGACCACACAACCAGCTGGCGCAGAACATCATCGCCGCTTATGTGGGCGGCGCCCGTTTCTTTGAATTAAAAACCGTACAGCCTGTAGACGGCGAAGACCTTGCCGCGCTTGTTTCCAAGCCCTGCATCACAGCCGGTGATGAATGCTACAACTGTGAATGGTCTACCGAACTGCGCGTAGAAGAAGCCTATGACGAATATGTAAAGGCCTGGTTTGCCATCAAGCTTTTAGCCAAGGAAATGGGCTTCGGAAGCCCAGACGGGTTTATCTTTAACATGAGTGTCGGCTATGATTTTGCTGGCGTTCAGACTGAAAAAATTGATCATTATATCGAGGGGATGAAAAATGCTGAAAACTCAGCTGTATGGCAAGAATGTATGGATTATACCCTGACTCATTTAGATCAGTTTGATAATATTGACGCTGGTTATGTCAGAAGTATTACTCCGGTTGTCAGCCGCTCCATCACGCTTTCTACCCTCCACGGCTGTCCACCCGATGAAATTGAACGAATCGCCAGCTACCTGATTAACGAAAAAGGTTTGAATACTTTTGTTAAGTGTAATCCCACCATGTTAGGCTACGAATCTGCTCGCGAAATTCTGGACAGCATGGGTTATGACTACATGGATTTTGACGACTATCATTTCCTTCATGACCTTCAGTTCAAGGACGCTGTACCCATGTTTACCCGACTGAAAAAAGAAGCCGCCGATAAAGGCGTTGCCTTTGGGGTGAAAATCACGAATACCTTCCCTCAGAAGGTTGTTGACGGTATTTTGCCAAGTGAAGATATGTATATGTCCGGCCGGTCCCTGTTCCCTTGTTCAATCGAACTGGCAAACCGCCTGGCAAAAGCCTTTGACGGCGATCTGCGTATTTCTTACTCTGGCGGCGCGGATATCTTTAACATTAAAGACATCTTTAAAGCAGGCATTTGGCCGATCACCCTGGCTACCACCCTCTTAAAACCAGGCGGATACAACCGCCTTGACCAAATGGCAGAGGATCTTGTTTCTTATAATTTCAAGGAAGTACAAAATCTGAAGCCTTCGGCTTTATCCATGCTCGCAAAACGTGCCAGAACCAACCCTCATAATGTAAAAGGCGCAATAAAACCATTGCCATCCAGAAAATTCGACAAAAAAGTACCCTTAGTTGACTGTTTTGCAGCCCCCTGTTCTGAAGCCTGTCCAATTTCTCAGGATATCCCGGATTATATTGAACTTCTGGGCGAAAACAAGCCTATGGAAGCGCTTAAAGTTATCACTGCGAAAAATCCACTTCCGTTCATCACCGGTACCATCTGTAATCACCGCTGTATGGATAAATGTACACGTAATTTCTATGAATCTCCTCTGTGTATCCGCGATGTAAAGCTTAATGCTGCCGAGCTGGGTTATGATGATTTACTCAAAGAGATCAAACCCGTTGAAAAACGTACGGATGCCAAGGTTGCCATTGTCGGTGGCGGCCCTACCGGGATTTCCGCCGCTTACTTCCTGACAAGAAATGGAGTCTCTGCCACGATCTTTGAACGCAATGAAAGTCTGGGGGGGATTGTACGCCATGTAGTTCCTGAATTCCGTGTTGATGCCGAAATCGTAGAAAATGATGTAAAGCTCATGGAAGCCTATGGTGTAGAAGTTATTACAAACAAAGAAATCGGCTCCGTAGAAGAACTGAAAAGTAAAGGCTTCAAATATGTTATTGCCGCTACCGGCGCCTGGGGGCCAAGCCCGTATAAGCTGGAGGGTGAACAGGCAATCAACGTACTTGACTTTTTACAAAGCTTCAGAAAAGATGCGTCCAGCCTGAAACTCGGGAAGGACGTTGTGGTGATCGGCGGCGGTAATACCGCCATGGATGCCGCCAGAGCTGCCAAAAAAGCGCCGGGCGTTGAAAATGTCCATCTGGTATACCGCAGAACAAAGCGTTATATGCCAGCCGACGAAGAAGAACTTGCAATGGCATTGGAAGACGGCGTGAAATTCTATGAGCTTCTCTCACCTGAAAAATTTGATGGCAGCACCCTTTCCTGCCGTAAGATGGTACTTGGCGCACCGGATGTGTCTGGTAGAAGAAGTCCCGAAAACACAGATGAATTCATGGATATTCCAGCTAATACTGTCATTGCCTCAGTTGGCGCAAAAATTGACAAAGAATGGTTTGCTCAGAATAAAATCGCTGTGACAGACCGTGGCCGTGTCGAAGTGAACAAAGACACGCTGGAAGCCCGTGACAATATATTTGTAGCCGGTGACGCTCAATTAGGCGCTGCCACCGTTGTACAGGCCATTGCAGACGCGCGCAAAGTTACCGATACCATTGTAAAGGCCGAAGCACTCGAAGCCGTTTCTACCTATTCTAGAAATACCGGCGATTATGACAGAGCTCTGGCTAAACGGGGAATTCTGGCTGAACCAAAATGCGAATCAACAGAATGCAGCCGTTGTTTGGAATGCTCAACTGTCTGTGAATCCTGTATGGATGTGTGTCCAAACCGTGCAAATTTAGCCCTTTTTGTACCGCACCATAAGATGCGCCAAATCGTACATGTTGACAGAATGTGTAACGAATGTGGTAACTGCCAGACCTTCTGTCCATATGACAGTGCGCCTTACAAGGATAAGTTTACCCTCTATCACACCCTTTCCGACTTTGAAGACAGCAGTAACAGTGGTTTTCTGGTCACTGGTGACAATTGTGTTAAAGTCCGCCTTGAAGGCAATGTTATTGATGCCTCTATCGGTGACAGTACACTGCCCCAGGGTATCAATGATATTATTAAAGCGGTAGTCAATAATTACAGCTATCTCCTTTAAAAATTTTATATCAGGGACGTCTTATAAGACGTCCCTGATCTTGTTTCATACGCAAATTTCCAATGTAAAATGAGGTGTTATTATGAAAAAAACAATCATCAAAGGCGGTATTCTTTTTTCTTCCACAGATACGGTTAACGCCGATATTTTGGTGGAAAATGGTAAAATCGCTCAAATAGGCCAAAATCTCGAAGCCCCCGAAGCCAATATCATCGACGCTGCTGGAAAGTACATTTTCCCAGGCTTTATCGATCCACACACACATCTGGATATGGACACCGGAACAGCCCACACAGCAGATGATTTTGTCTCCGCGACAAAAGGTGCTGTCTCCGGCGGTACCACCACCATCATTGATTTTGCCACTCAGGATAAAGGGCACAGCCTGACAGAGGCTTTAAAAAACTGGCATGGGCTGGCGGATAACCGCTCCTCCTGCCATTATGGCTTTCATATGGCCATTACCGACTGGAATGAAACGACACGCAAAGAGCTGAAAACAATGAAGGATTCAGGGGTAACCTCCTTTAAGCTCTATATGGCCTATGATAACCTGCGCTCCAATGACCGTGAAATCTTTGAGATTTTAGAAGCTGTTAAAACCTATGGCGGGCTTGTCTCCATGCACTGTGAAAACGGCGATCTTGTCAACGCACTGATTGCCGAACAAAAACGCCAAGGCCGCATGAGCCCTGCCGCCCATCCCCTTTCCAGGCCTGATTTTGTGGAAGCAGAGGCTGTCAACCGCTTTTTAGCCATCGCAGAAGCCGCTGAATCTCCTGTTTATGTGGTACACCTTAGTACTGAACGGGGGCTTTCAGAGTGCCTGAATGCCCGCCGGCGAGGACAAAAAGTCTTTATTGAAACCTGTCCGCAATATCTACTGCTTGATGACAGCTGTTATGAACTGGAGGGTTTCGAGAGTGCGAAATATGTTTTTGCGCCTCCGGCACGCAAACCATCAGACGAAAAAGCGCTTTGGGAAGCTGTTAGCTCTGGAATTGTTGATACCATCGGCAGTGATCATTGCAGCTTTAATATGAAAGGCGGAAAGGATCTTGGTAAAAATGACTTCAGTAAAATTCCAAACGGCATGCCCGGTGTGGAAACCCGCCCGATACTCATGTATACCTTTGGCGTGTGTAAAAACAAAATGACACTGAATCAGATGACGGCCCAGCTCTCAGAAACACCAGCGAAAATTTTTGGCATGTATCCGCAGAAGGGAGCCTTAAAACCTGGAAGTGATGCCGATATTGTTATCTGGGATCCAGAATATGAGGGCACTATTACTCAGAAGGACCAATACCAAAATGTTGACTATACACCCTACGAAGGTGTCAAAACCAAGGGCCGAGCAGAAGTTGTCCTGTTAAACGGAGAAACCGTTGTCGAAAAAGGCAGGGTTATTGCTGAAAACAAAGGGCAGTATATCCCACGGGGGATCTGTCAGCTTTAAACAAAACTATAAAGCAGCAAAAAAAGCCAACGCAATGTTGGCTTTTTTGATGTATCTGATCATTACTTTTTCTTCTTTTTCTCATAAGGTGTATTTTTCAGCGGTAAAACCGTCTGAAATTCGCCGTTTAAACGATAGTATGCATCCGCAATGGCCGGCGCTGTCGGTATGGAGGTAATCTCGCCAATACCAATGGCACCATAGGCCACATCAATGCCTGGTTTTTCAACAACGATACTGTCAAGCTCCGGCACTTTATCTGCCTTAAAAAGGCCAAGTGTACCAAATTTTGACTTCGGAATACCGTGATCCAGCTCATACTGCTCTGTAAGCGCATAGCCCATGCCCATAACTACACCGCCTTCAATTTGCCCCTCGACACTGATAGGATTTACAGCCTTGCCCACGTCATGAGCCGCAACCATTTTTTTAATGGTACCATCTTCATTCAGCACACACATCTGTGTCGCATAGCCGTAGGCTACATGCGAAATCGGGTTTGGCACAGGTGTACCCATGGCGTCTGTTTTTGCCAGATACTCTCCCATAAAATCCTGTCCTTCAAGCTCGGCCAGTGTTTTATCTTTCATTGCCGCCTTCAAATCCTCCGCTGCCCGTCTACAAGCTTCACCCGTTACCAATGTCTGCCTGGAACCAGAGGTTGTGCCAGAGTCCGGTGCATTCGCTGTATTCGGCGGCATATAGGCAATCTGGTCCAGAGTAAGGCCAGCGGTCTCAGAAAGCACCTGCGTTAAGACTGTACCCAGACCTTGACCAATACAGGAAGCTCCAGCATGTATCTCGACACGTCCGCCCTTTACCAGGAGCCGGCAGCGTCCCCAGTCTGGAAGACCCACGCCAACTCCGGCATTTTTCATCGCACAGCCAATGCCCACGTATTTTTCACTGTCGTAAATTTCCTTAACGGCTTCTAATGTTTCGGCAATCCCCGTTGCCGAATCGGCAATCTGTCCGTTTGGAAGCACCTCACCCGGCCGTACTGCGTTGCGGTAACGGATTTCCCATGGTGTGATCCCCACCATTTCAGCTAAAAGGTTAAGGTTCATCTCAGAGGCAAAGCAGGTCTGAGTTACCCCAAAGCCCCTGAAAGCACCTGCTGGCGGGTTGTTCGTATATACAGCTTTACCGTCAATATCAATGGTCTGGAAATTATAAGGTCCGGCAGCGTGTGTACAGGCCCGCTGAAGTACCGGTCCCCCCAAAGAGGCATAAGCACCCGTATCGGACACGACTACTGCTTTTAATGCTGTCAAATGTCCCTTTTCATCGCAGGCAGATGTGACATCCATATAAAATGGATGGCGTTTAGGATGAATCATAATGCTTTCTTTGCGCGTAAGCTTGACCTTGACAGTTCGTTTGGTCAGATAAGCAATCAGCGCAGCATGATGCTGGACCGATACGTCTTCCTTCCCTCCAAAGCCGCCGCCAACCAGCTTATTTTCTACAATGACCTTTTCGGGAGGCAGCCCCAGCATCGCCATGCACTCATGCTGAGTGTCGTAGGTTCCCTGGTCTGTTGAATAGATAAAGACACCGTCGCCATCAAAGGGCATTGCCACAGCTGTTTCCGGTTCCAGGAAAGCATGCTCGGTCCACGGCGTTTCATAATGGCGTGTAACCTTATATTTTGAACGGGCAATAACCTCATCCGCATTTCCACGTACCAGGTGCTCATGTGCCAAAACATTGGTTTCACTGCCCTCGTGCACTAAAGGAGCCTCCTTTTTCATCGCCTCACGCGGATCAAAGACACCTTCAAGCTGTTCGTACTCAACCTTTACCAGCTTTTTGGCTTCTTCCAAAATTTCTGGTGTTTCCGCCGCTACCAGACAGATCGCATCGCCGATATAGTGCGTGGTTTTCCCAACAGGGATCATTGTATCCCAGTCCTGCTTAAGGTGTCCAACCTTGACACTACCCGGAATATCCTCCGCTGTAAAAATACCAATCACACCCGGCAGTGCTTTCGCTTCATCTGTATGAATGGCCAGCACACGGGCTCTCGGATATTCTGCCCGCACAGCGCTGCCATAGATCATACCGTCCAGATAAAGATCATCCGGGTATTCGCCTGTTCCCAGCACCTTTTCTCTGGCATCCACACGCTGCATAGCCTGGCCGACAGTGACCTCACCTGCTTCTTCATTCACAGGGAGATCTTCTCTGAAAATTTTAGCCGCCAATAAAATACCATCAATAATTTTTTTATAACCGGTACAACGGCATATATTGTTTTTGATAGCGTTTATTACCTCTAAACGCGTCGGTTCTGGATTAATATCAATGAGCGCTTTTCCTGACATTACCATACCCGGTATACAAAAACCGCACTGCACAGCGCCTGCTGTTGCAAAGGCATAGCTGTAAACTTCTTTCTCACGCTCTGTAAGGCCTTCTACCGTGATAATTTCCTTATCTGCCATTTTAGATACCATGGGTATGCAGGACCGGGTCGCTTTGCCGTCGATGATAATCGTACAGGTACCGCAGGCCCCTTCACTACAGCCATCCTTGACTGAAGTTAATCTCAAATCATCTCTTAAAAAGCGCATGAGCTTTTTATCCTGTTCAACCTCATGTATAACTCCATTGACCTTAATCGTGTACATTTCTGATACTCCTTTATTGATTAATTATACCGAATGCTTGTTTTCCACACTTCTGTTTATCTGCCGAACGATTACAGGCAGCTATTCTTTTGATAAACTTTGCACAGTGTTTTATTTAAGATACAATACTGTTTTATTATATGACATAATAATATTTTATCGTATCTTAGAGGAAATAGCAAGCTTTTATTCTCAGAAACGACTATTTTTTTTAGAACACTCGGAATTTTTAAGCATAAAAAAACCACCAAAATCAAACTGGTGGTTTAAAATCGTTCATAAAAATTTTATGCTTCAGTATCAACTTTTTTAGCTGCGGTGGAGCGTGTTTTCTGTGTTGTCTTTTTAGCTGGTTCCGGGACAGCTTGTACTGTTTCAGCCTTTTTAGCGGTACTGGTTTTTCGGCTAGTCGGAGGTTTTTTTGCGGCTGTTTTAGAAGCCGTTGTTTTTCTGGCAGCGGTTGTCTTGGAGACCGTTACCTTTTCAGCTGTTTCTGATGTGGCCTTCTCCTTTGCCGCTGTTGTTTTCTTAGCTCTGGATGAAGCTGTTTTTTTAGCCGCAGTGGCTTTTCGCGTGGCTGTTTTTTTTCGTGGTGCTGCTTCAGCTGTCATTTTTTCATCTGGCTTTGCAATCTCATCAATCTGAGTCGGTGTAAAATGCCATACCTGATTGGAACTCCCGGTTTTTTCCCAGATCTGCATCTGTGCACCTGGTACAGCAGCCCCCATCGCAACGTCAAGATAAATACCAGCGCGCTGTGACCTGATCAGATAGCTGCCTTCAGCCGTTTCTTCTAATGTCCAAAGCTGGCTGTCCGTATCAACAGATTCCCACTGCTGTACCCAGGTACCGTTTACTGTTCCCAGCATACACAGATCCAGTGCCTTTCCCGAATGTTTATTGATGAGTTTAAACCATTCACCATCTACATATTTCGCTGTCCATTTCTGGCTGTCTGCTCCTGTTTGGGAAGCCTCCTGTAATTTTATAAGTGCACCATTCTCGGCTGAGCCATTCTCAATTCCGAGAGCCAACGTCTTTTCCTGCGCCATAATGACGTAGTCTTTATTTGCTTGCAGTTTCACTTTACCAACTCCTTTGATCATTTTAGACAGTATTATAACGCTATACTGTTTTTATCAAAATATCTCTACACTGCATTTTGATTTACTTTAGCTTAGTATTATCATAGCAATTTTTTATCTGTTCGTCAAACATTCATTGAAAATTTTACAAAATATAAACAAGTATTAAGCATTGCTTTGCGTTTTCATCAAAAATAATGAAATTTATAGCATCCCAACAGATTCGGCTATAAGCCAAAATCTACTTAATTGACTGTCAATATTGTCTGAATCAACAGTAATACTTTAAAGCTTTTGTTAAGATTAACGATAACAGGGTAAGAATTTTTTGAAAAGAACTTGACCATTCTCCTAAATTGTTATATTATATGAACATACCCCACCCCACGAGGGGTGTCATTTGGAGGTTATCATATGAAGAAAAATTTTAAAATAGAAGGGATGTCTTGTACGGCCTGCGCTGCTGCCATCGAACGAACCGTAAACAAAATGGACGCCGTCGAGGATGCTGTGGTTAACTATGCCACAGAAAACCTGTCCGTTACCTACAATGACAGCGCTGTTCAGGCTCCGGCGATTGTTTCTGCCATCGAGAAAATCGGTTATGGTGCGGTGCCCGAGCAAGATGCTTCTCTATCTGGTAAAAGTACTGCCAAAAACACCGCCGGTGAAAACGCCCAAAAGCAAATGAAAGAGCTTCAGACTCGGCTCATTATTTCATTGGTTTTCACCATTCCTTTATTCTATCTCTCTATGGGCCCCATGGTAGGGCTGCCCATTCCTGCTTTTTTGGATGGTGATATGAATCGCCTGGTCAACACAATTACACAGATGCTTTTAACCTTGCCTGTTGTTTATATGGGTGCACATTTTTATAAAGATGGTTATAAAGCCCTCTGGAAACGCATTCCAAATATGGACTCTCTGGTAGCCGTCGGCACCAGTGCTTCATTTCTTTATGGTATTTATGTATTGTACCAGCTGGCTTGGGGTTACTCATATGGTGATATGACCATGGTGCATCATTTTGCCCATGAGATTTATTTTGAAGGGACTGCAGTTATCTTAACCCTTATCACCCTGGGAAAATATATGGAAGCACGCGCTAAAGGGAAAACCTCTCAGGCCATTGAAAAGCTCATTGCCCTGGCGCCAGATACTGCTCTCGTAGAACGCGGTAATACAGAAGTCGAAATTCCCATTGATGATGTGCGCCTCGGCGATACCGTTGTCATTAAACCTGGTGATCGTATTCCCGTAGATGGTGAGATTATCTCTGGCCATTCCAGCGTGGATGAATCTCTGCTTACCGGCGAAAGCATTCCAGTAGAAAAGGAAACAGGCGACCACGTTATCTGTGGCAGCATCAACAAAACCGGTGCTTTTAAGTTCCGTGCCACCAAGATTGGCGATGATACCACACTCAGCAAGATTATCCATCTGGTAGAAGAGGCTCAGTCCTCCAAAGCCCCGATCGCCAAGATTGCCGACCAGATCAGCCGTTATTTTGTACCGGCTGTTATGGGTATTGCAGCCTTATCCTTTATCGTCTGGCTCCTCCTTGGCTATGAGTTCTCCTTTGCCCTGTCTATGGGTATTTCAGTACTCGTTATCTCATGTCCCTGTGCCCTTGGTCTGGCAACGCCGACAGCCATTATGGTAGGCACCGGTAAAGGCGCTGAACAGGGCATTCTTTTTAAAAACGGCCCTGCCCTTGAAACCCTTGGAAAAGCCGATGCCATTGTTTTTGACAAGACCGGCACCATCACCATTGGCAAGCCTTCCATTACAGATATTGTCCCCCTGGGCAGTACGGATGAAGAAACACTGCTTCAGCTGGTTGCTTCCATCGAAGCCAAGTCCGAACATCCGCTTAGTGAAGCCATTGTAGAGGGCGCTAATGAACGTGGTATTGAGCTGCGGGATGTGTCCGACTTCAATGCGATTCCCGGCCTCGGCGTTGAGGGTACTGTGGATACCCGTTTTATTTCTATCGGCAATCAAAAGCTCATGAAAGGCTCCGGAATTGATCCCAGTACACAGACCGAGCTTTACAATACGCTTTCTGACGCTGGCAAAACACCTCTTTTTATCGGTGAAGGCAGTGAACTGATTGGCATAATCGCCGTTGCAGATACGCTTAAGGAAAATTCAGCCAATGCCATCGCTCAGCTCAAGGCTATGGGCACACAGGTATATATGCTGACCGGCGACAATGAACGGACTGCCCGGGCCATTGGCTCAAAAATCAATATCGATCACGTTATCGCTAACGTTCTGCCAGAGGAAAAGGCAGACCTGATCAAAAAGCTCCAGACTGAAGGCAAACAGGTTATTATGGTTGGGGATGGCATCAATGATGCGCCTGCCCTGGCTCAAAGTGACATCGGCATTGCCATCGGCAACGGAACCGATGTGGCCATCGAGTCTGCTGATGTTATCCTTATGCAGAACGATCTTTTACAGATCGTGGCGGCTATACAACTAAGTAAAGCGACGATCCGAAATATCAAGCAGAACTTATTTTGGGCCTTTATTTACAATACTATTGGCATTCCGTTGGCCGCTGGGATTCTTTACCTCCCCTTCGGTCTCAAACTGAACCCAATGTTTGCCGCAGCGGCCATGAGCTTAAGCTCCGTTTCCGTTGTGTTGAACGCACTGTCCCTGAAAGGCTTCAAGCCCAAATTTATCCCTGTGAATGACCTGCCGTCTGCCCATACTGATGTGACGGTTGTCAATAATCAAATTAATACCAGTGATCCGATAATGGAATCACAGAAAGAAGGAACAATTATGACTAAAAAATTACACGTAAATGACATGAGCTGCAAACACTGCGTAAAACGCGTTGAAGACACCCTGAACGCCATTGATGGCGTTTCAAATGTTCAGGTTTCTCTGGAGGATGCCCAAGCTACTATGGATGTAACAGATACTGTTACCGACAAAATGCTGTGCGATGCCCTGGATGAGGCAGGCTACCCGGCCTCTGTCATTACTGAGTAATCCTATGGAAGGTATTGACCGCACTAAGGAGCTCAATCTTTTAAAAACCGCCAGAGGCCAAATGGATGGCATTATAAAGATGCTGGAGGAAGGCCGCTACTGCATTGATGTATCAAAACAGGTGCTGGCGGTGCAAGCTCTTCTGAAAAAGGCCAACTTGCAGATTCTTGAACAGCATATGCATCACTGTGTAACGGATGCCTTTGAAAATGGCAGCAGAGAAGAGCGCAATATTAAGATTGAAGAAATTATTACTATTCTGGATAAATATTATAAATAGTTAAAAGCCCCGTTAGGGGCTTTTTTATTATGCATCAGCGTATAAAAAACAGGTCTCGGATACTTTGCTCCGAAACCTGTTCAGGGAAAATTTGGGGAGAGTAAAATTTTTAAGTAAGAGGTTGTATGCTCATTTTAATATATACCCTTTTCCTGAAATTTAAACATTTTATCTTCCTTTTCTTTTTTGAATCGTGTGGGTATATAGCATTTATGAAAGCGAGGTTTTAATCATGCAGAAAAACATCATTGATACTAAAAAACTTGAAGCTGTTCTCAAGCAAGCCCACAGCGCCGCAGAATGTGATCAGTCAGGCGCCAACGCCTCTTATATTCCCGCTCTGGCAAAGGTGCCATCCAATCTGTTTGGGCTGACCGCTGTAACAGCAGATGGCACAGTCATTGAAACAGGTGACAGCAGCTATCCCTTTGCCATTGAATCTATTTCCAAGGTTTTTTCCATGGCACTTGTCATGGAAGCTGTCGGAGCGCAAGAAATGTTGAAAAAGGTGGGCGCAGACCCGACAGGGCTTCCCTTCAACTCTGTAATGGCACTGGAGCTGCACCGTGGCAAACCACTTTCACCACTGGTAAACGCCGGCGCTATGGCTACTGTCAGCCTGCTGCCTGCCGCCAGCGCTGATGAAAAATGGCAGAAAATTCTTGATGGTTACAGCCAATTTGCCGGCCACCGCCTGGAAGTGATGGATGCTGTGTATACCTCAGAGACTGCCACTAACAGCCATAATAAAGGCATTGCCTGGCTCATGTCGAGCTATGGCACACTTTATGACGATCCGGATACCACCTGCGATATTTATACCAGGCAATGTTCTATCGCCATCACCTGTAAGGATCTGGCAGTTATGGGTTCTACACTGGCCAATGGCGGCGTAAATCCAATCACTGGAAAAGCTGTCATAAATCCAGAATTTTTACCTCATATTTTTGCCGAGATGACCATGGAAGGTCTCTATGGTGCTTCCGGCGATTTCGCCTATACTGTAGGACTTCCGGGTAAAAGCGGTGTCGGCGGAGGCCTGCTGGCAGTAGTGCCTGGGCAGCTTGCGCTCTCTGCTTTCAGTCCCAGGCTTGACCCCATTGGCAACAGCGTCCGAGGACAAAAGGCTCTTCGCTTTATTTCTGACGCGCTTGATCTTTCTCTTTATCGGTAAGCATACACAAGATACCGTAAATCCCTTTTCTCCTATCTGAAAACAAGTGGAACAGTAACCGAGGCTGCTTGTTCAACTCCAATTTCACATAGTGTCTCCCGGGTTGAACAGAAGCTTCTGTAGAACAAATTAAAAAGCGTTTTGGAAAACAAGGCTGCGTCCTTATTATCCAGACTGTTCTCAAACTGTTCAGCCATTGCCGGCCACCACGCAATGCCTTCATCTCCGGTGCTCTCCAGCCGCAGGACGCTGCCCTTTAATGTCATGAGCGTCAGCTTACTGTATATCTCCCTCATAGCCGCAAATGGCGCACAGTGGACAATGGCCTGTAAACAGGCCGCAAAGGTCTGTACCTTTGACCGCTCATCACCTTTTAATTTTAAGGCTTCTCTGATTTTCTTAATGGCCACCTCATTAAAGAATGGAAAGGTATAAAATACGACTGATTCACCGGTGATGGCTAAAATCTGCAGGGCTTCTAAAAACTGAATCAGATTTCTGTCCATTGTCATATCCTTCATTTTATATAAGATCGTTTGGTCGCCCGGGTAAACCACTTTTGTCCCAATGCCATTGATGTTTTTAGCTACGCCCAGTTCATTTAAAATATTAATGGTTCGGCGCATGGTAATGGGGGATACATGATAAATATCCGCCAACAGTCTGCCCTGCGGCAAATAGCTATCCACCGGATATACGCCTTGGTTAATTTTACAGATCAGATCAATTGCGATATCATCACAGTATCGCTTGCGGCCTTTTTGAGGTTCCCAGGAAAAAACTTCAGCCTCTTTCTGCTGGAAAGCTTTTTTCTGATCAAAATCAAAAAATCCTTTGAAATACCGGCTTAATTCTAAAAGTTGCTGAAAGCTGTTTTTATATTCCTGTTTTTTAATACAGCGGATAGCATTAAGTAAATAATTCCTCACTTTTTCCAGAGCCATATCGCCCTGTCCATCATTAACATATTTCATCCGATCCACGAGAGCAGTTCCCACAAAAGCATCAATATCTGTAAATAAATACATCAACATTTGATTTTTCATAGGCTTTAAAGATCCTTCAAATCCCTTATACAGACTAAACAACAGCGGTTCCTGATCACTGGCAAGCAACTGTTCCAGTTCAGCAAGCTGTTCCTTGTCCATTAGACTTAATCCCTGTAGCCTGAATAAGGGAGAAAAGTGGCATAGGCTTTCATAAAGGTCCTTTAGCACCTCTCTGCGCTCTTCAAAGTCCAGCGCTTCTTCAATCTTTTCATCTGGCTGCCATATTATTTCTGCTGTTCTTCCCTTGCTTAACCGAACATATCCATCCCTTTCCAATGTTTTCAGGGCTATCTGAGCCGGACAGTAGGAAACGTTAAAATGATCGGCGATCTCCTTAACCGTTGGAAAACGGTCACCGCTCTTATAGTTGCCCATTTTAATCTGCCTTAAAAGAAAATGATATATCATTTGCTGTTGACTTTTTTCTGCTGCCATAAAACTCCTCCTTTTTTTCATTCTAACATACTTTATTTTCAAAATCCAGCAATCTCATAGAATCAAAAGCATCAAAAAAGAACGGTTAACCGTTCTTTTTTGATTTCCTTCTCTCTTATGCATCTACTTCTGATAAAACAGAATGAAAATGGATCTGGCGAATCTCGTCACGATAAAATGCATAATCATTTTTATGCTCTTTTTTGATATAATATAGCGCCTGATCCGCTTTACCGAGCAATTCATCATAGGTCTTTCCATCTCTTGGAAAACATGCGATTCCAATACTCCCGGAAATAGTGCATTCAACATCATCTTCCTCATAGTATTTTCTCAAAGCACGGCAGAAAGCATCGGCTCTTTTTTCCAGTACGCTTTCATCCCCGTAATTCTCCATGAAAACCACAAATTCATCTCCACCGATGCGACCTATTGTATCTGTCTCCCTTACTCTCTCCCGAATTTCTCTGCTGATCTCCTTCAATACCCCATCACCATATAAATGTCCAAAATTATCATTTACAGACTTAAAATTATCCAGATCTATAATCATAACCGCCGCATTTTTCAACGCCGAATCCGCCAGAACGGCATAAATATGCTCATTTAGAGCATTTCGATTAAAAAGCCCTGTCAATGGGTCAGTATTTGCCTGCTGATATAATAGATCACTACGTTTTTTGCGCTCATGTATGTTTGTAATCTTACCCAAAATACTGATACAACGCCCCATATCACTGTCAAAAATAGCGTTGGCATACAGTTCATACCATTCATAGCTGTTATCTTTCAGTTTAAGCCGCAGCTCTTGCCGAAAAAAAGGCTGTTCTGGTGTTATTTTTTTAATGCTGTCGATCAATTCTTTAAGCTGTTTCTGCTCTATAAATCCACTTTCCTGTATCCGTTTTATAAAATGCTCAATTTGGGTATCCATACCAAAAATATCACCGGCCTTTTCTGAAAATTCGATACGATCATTTAAAAGATTATAATCAAAAATAATCTCACCTGACATTTCAGACAAAACCCGGTATTTTTCCTGTTCAACTTCTAAAAGCCACATTACACGTTCAGAAATGGTATCCATCTCTTCAATATCCGTCAGTCTGAGCGGCTTGAGATGAGAGGAGGGACGATAAGGTACCAGCCGCTCTCCTTCGGCTTTCTCTCTATTTTCATCCAGATTATCTCGAATATGTTCAACACATTCCTTAAAACACATTATCAGCTTAGGGTTAAAGACACCGCACTCTCCGTTTAAAATCATCGTCACCGCCTGCTCATGGCTGTAAGGTGGTTTATAAACCCTTTCACTGGTCAGGGCATCATAAACATCCGCCAATGAAACAATCTGTGCCCATATGGGTATTTTGTCTTCTCTAAGGCCTTCAGGATACCCTTTACCATCCCATCTTTCATGATGGTAACGACAGATTTCATAGCACAGCTTAAAATAATCCTCATCCTGAGTATAGTCCAGCGTTTCGAGAATCTCACACCCCCTTATGGTATGGGTCTTCATTACTTCAAATTCTTTATCAGTCAATTTGCCGGGTTTTAGAAGTACAGAATCTGGTATTGCAATTTTTCCGATATCGTGCATCGTCGCTGCGCTGGCTATGGCTTCTACCATCGCTGGCTGCATATCATACTCTGGATACTGGTGGACCAAATTATTGGTTAAATACCGCGTAAGGCCACGAATACGCCGGATATGCTGTCCAGATTCGCCACTCCTGAACTCAATAACTGTGCTTAAAGCATCAATGACAAAGCTGTTGGCCTGATTCAAACGTGCTTCCTGTTCCTCCATGGTTGTAATCTGCTTTTTAATCATGGTTTCAAGATCAAATTTATGCGCATAAAGCTCAATGACGTTTTCTACACGCCGCCTTACAATTTCTGGATTAAAGGGTTTCTTAACCATATCAGAAACTCCCAGATTATAGCACCGCAATGCCGCTTTTTCCGAGGAATCCGAAGTAATGATAATCACCGGTATCTGCTTCAGCCATCCATTTCCAGCCATCGCCTGTAAAACCTCATAGCCATCCATTTCCGGCATGATGATATCTAAAAGCACCATTTTAATGGCACGGCCATGTACAGCAATGGCGTCCAGCACCCTCTTCCCGTTTTCGACCTCTATTATCCGGTAGTTTTTATTGAAAATCTCAGCAATAATCGCTCTGTTCAGCTCAATATCATCTGCTATTAAAATAATTTTTTCATTATCGTTCAAGGTGTTCTCCTCCGTTCAGCACATGGCGCCTTTTCTGCATTCACTTTAACACCTCTGAAAGCTGGTTCATGTTTCCGGCCTGCTCATATAAGCATCCATACCGGTTAAAGTGTCTTAAATCATCCTTTGACAAGTATACTATCCTCAGCCGTATGATCTGCTTTGTATTTTTTACAACATCTTTTAATTTCCATTTTCCATAGCAAATAATCCAACTACACTTGTTCAGTTTATATTTTATTATAAGTTATATTATTATGAAACACAAGTGGTTTTGATATGTATCGTGTTTGTAAGTAACACTTTTATCGTCTCTGAAGGCTTTAAAATTCACTCTATAATTTATTACGTTTTCATTGCTTTTACCAGCGTACTGGATTATAATTTTACTCAATGGTTGTTCACGTTATCAGGAGGTTAAACATGAAAGTTTTAATTATTTCGTCCAGTCCCAGAAAAGGCGGTAACAGCGAACTGCTGGCTCGCGCCTTTGCACAGGGACTTCAGCAAAATGGCCATGTGGTTACAATGATTTCCGCTGGTCATATGAAAATAAACGGATGTCTGGCTTGCGATCAATGCTATGCCGAGCCTGAGGCACCCTGTATTCAAAAAGATGATTTTTGGAAAATTTACCCAATGCTTCTGGCTGCAGACATGGTTGTGCTGGTATCCCCGCTGTATTTTTTTAATATGACGACCCAGCTAAAGGCTGTCATCGACCGAATGTACGCTTTTTGCAGGAGTAATCAGCCGATGCCCCTGGCAGGTAAAAAATCTGTCCTGATGATGACTGGCGCCAGCAGTGATCTGAAGGATTTTCTTCCCGCTATTGACAGTTACAAGTTAACCGCAGATTATTTGAAATGGGAGGATAAAGGTATCTTTATCGCTTCTGATGTCTGGAAAAAGGATGATATTTTGAAAAGCGGCTGGCTGGAACAGGTTCTGGCGTTTGGGCAGAGCCTTTAAAAAAACAATTTTGTTACTACAAAGCCGGGAGATTCCTCTCCTGGCTGATTTTTTAATTTTGCATTATCAGGAGGATAGCTTTGTACACAATTTCGAAAAAAAATCTGTGGTGTGTCGCCCCATTATTCGAAGGCTGGAGTGAAACACCTGTATGGTCCTGTCTTCAAGGCCATCTTGGTCAGGCTTTTGCAGATGATCCACATAACCCCCAGTCGGCTCAGATATCAATCGGTGATTTCTGTTTTTTTGCCGGTATACCCAATCCAGAGCTCATTAGAAACATTCCCGATCCCAGCAAAGTTCCTGTTATTACTTTAGTCGCACGCCAGGAAAACTGGCATCCATTAATCGAATCTATCTATAATAGGCAATATAAAAAATTTACGCGCTATGCCTTAAAAAAAGAACCCGAAGCTTTCGATTTAGAACAGCTGCGGGCTAATCTTGCAATGCTTCCCCAGGACTGCGAAATTTATCAAATTGACGATTTGCTTTATAACGCTCTGCAAAACGAGGATTGGTCTAAGGATTTATGCTCTCAGTTTAAAAATGCTCAGGACTATACACAAAACGGCCTTGGCTTTGTTATCATAAAAAACCATGAAATCATTGCTGGTGCTTCCTCCTATACTTATTACAACGACGGTATCGAAATCCAAATCGATACCAAGCAGCCTTACCGAAGACAGGGCCTGGCGCGAATTGTAGGCTCACGCCTTATATTAGAATGTCTGCAAGAAAACCTCTATCCAAGCTGGGATGCCGTCAGCCCGGAATCCCTGCACCTTGCCGAGAGTCTTGGGTATTGTCTGGAAACACCCTATACGGCTTATGCTGTGGGGGATATGACATTCTTATCCGCACCACGTTAAAAAACAGGTTCATCGTACAAATCAATTCGTTTTATGCTTTTCATCAATTGTATTGTTTTTATCAACGAGATTATATCTCTCTGGATGTATCGAAATGATTATTGCACTGATGACCACAAGAATAATCAAAAACATGGCTGGAAGGCCTCCAATATTCGAGAGCATCTTAATACCAGTAATGCCTTCTCCCACCGACATCATAATCCAGGTCACCACCGCTACAATAACACCCCAAACCGCAATCAAATAGGTTGGTGGCTCCGGCGAATCCGGTGCGATTCCCTTACTGCAAATGCCTGCAATGGCCATTGTGGTAGAATCGGCTGCGGTTACAAATGAAATCAAAACCGCTACCAAATACAATGGAATAAAAATCTGGCTTAAAGGCAAATTTTTAAACAACTGATAAATTACATTTTCATACCCGGCATTATATGCATCAATAAGGCCCGAATCAGGGTTATTCATCAGCTGATTGACCGTTGCTCCAGAGATAATCATAAACCATACAATACTAAATAAAGCGGTTACAAAAAGGTTCATTGCGATCACATCCTTTACCCGGCGTCCATAGCTGATTCTTCCCAGAAATACCGCGGTCACTGGCGCCCATGCCATCCAGTTCCCCAAATAAAACATCGTCCAATTTTTGGCCCAGGGATCGCCCTCGGCCGTTCCGGTAAACAGTGTACCGCTGAAAAAGGTTGCAATAAACTGTCCTATGCTTTCAATACCAAAACTGAAAATAAAAACGGTCCCCCCAAACAGAAGTATAAACCCCAGTATGACAATATACATTGCCACATTTATATTCGACAGGTATTTTATACCGCGAGTGATCCCCGTAACTGCAGCAATAACGGTCATGCCTCCAATCACAAGAATGATGATTCCCCACACCATCACATTTGAGTCGACACCCATCAGCTTACTGAGTCCACCGTTAATACTGAGCACGCCTGAAGCCAGAGAGGCGGCAAGACCGGTGACCAACGCAAAAACACAGATAAAATCCACCGCTTTGCTCACTCCGCTTCTTCCTTTTTCCGGAATAAGCGGGGCAATGACAGAGCCCAAAGAGAAAGGCTGCCGCATATTATAATAAACAAACGCAAAAACAACCGCTAAAATTGTATAGAGTCCATAGGGCAGAACAGTCCAATGTCTGAAAACTGCTGCCATGGCAAATAACGACGCCTCTGAAGACAGAGCCTCAATGCCGCTTGATACCGGAGGATTAAGAATATGCTGTACGGGTTCAGCCGCTCCCCAAAATACAATGCCCGAAGCCACAGTGGTACAAAGCGTAATACTGAACCAATTCCAAACAGACATCATTGGTTTGGCCTCTTTTCCACCTATGACTATTTTTCCAAAGGGTGAAAAATACAAGCCAATACATACCAGAAAAACGACCAAAGCGGTCAGTAAAAACAACCATCCGAATTCGTCCAATATCCACGCATACAGTGTGCCGGTTAAACTTACAAACGCCGCATTGTCTAAGAAAGCTAATAAAATACAGGTACAGAAAAGCAACACAGCCGGTAAAAAAACCATTAAATTAATCTTTTGATGCTTCATTGTTTTCTCCTAAAGAAAAAAGCGGCCAAATAGTTGGGCCGCTTTTTTAATTTCATTATTTTTCATGAATCAGCTTGTCTTTTTTTCCTCTTTTATAGATAACAAGTGCCAAAACAATTGCAATAACACCCCAAATTGCAATCCAGGCAAAAATCATATTAAAACCTGTTACAGGGTCTTTATCAAGCCATGATCCCATTAGAGAGGTAATAAAAGCGTCTGGAATAAAACCAATAAACGATACAATACCACTGGCAATACCCGTCATGGCCACAGGGATACCGCTTTCTCCCATAATGGAAAAATAGACGGATTTCATCATAAAATACATTAATGATAAAATCATAGTGACAATGATTGCTATAGTAACGAGATTAGACAAAAATGGTGTTGCGACAGCACAAACGATAATCGCGATCAAAACATAGACCAGAAAGATCAATCGTGATTTAAACTTGTCTGCGATAATTCCAGCCCCAATGCCTGCCACAACCGTTAAGACATAGCTGCGGATAATCGCCAGACTGCTTGATACAGAGGCTGAGACTCCTAAAATTTGTGTGGTATACGTTCCCAGGTAATTAATGCCCGCAGCGATAATGGAATAACAGCTGAAAATAAAAAGTCCCATCAACCAGACACCTGGCAGCTTCAAAGCTTTCAGGATACTCCCCTTTTCCTTTTTATCTTCGGTCTCTTTTACATCGCGTGAAACATTCTTAGGCAGAAAAATGATGGCTAAAGCTGCAAAAATAATATAAACAACTGCCCCGATAATCAAAATAGCCCTAAAACCGCCGACGGCATCGGCAAAAAGACTGAGTATCCAGACAAATACAAAGCCAGTTACTGTAGAGACGATACCGCGCATTGCTTCGCTGATCCCAAAAAGCTTTCCTTGTTCCTCCTCAGTTCCGAGATTCCTTAATACAGCAATGTATGGTGACCACAGTGTTGCAGTTGTAAAAAAAGCAAACAATACATAGATAACAAGCAATGCACCATAACTTGGAAAACTTGCCTGCCAGAAGGTCATCGCGGCTGTTCCGACAAAAGACGCCGCCAATAAAAGTTTAGGACTAAACTTTTCTGCCAAAAAACCGCTAATTGGATAACAAAACAACGCAACAAGTCCGTAGACCGCACCTAAATTGCCAAGCTCCATATTGGTAAGCTGAAACGCGGCAATTGTTTGATCATAAAACGTAAAACGAATGTATGGAATAAAGTAAATGATCCCGACCATAAAACTGATCAGTACAACCAGAAAATTCCTCTTCCCTTTTGATAATTCCATGATTTTCTCCTCTAAATTTTTATATTCTGAAATTGAGTCATACAACGGTCCTCATCTCTCAGGTACTTGTCCAAAAGTATTCTTTTTTCTCTCGTAACCTCTGGTGGGACATAGGTATTCAATCTTTTTTGAACGGCTTTCCCCACATAACCGATCAAATCCTGTTCACTCTCGGAACGCCAATTTCCAAGTGATTCTTTATTTAGATAACGGCTGTCATAAAATTCTTTTTTAATAACTTTAAGCATATGGGTGTTAAAGTAACTTCCTCTGGGGCCTGCATTCTTTATAGCATCATAACAGCTTGTCTCCTCTGAGCAATCTATTCCACGGTACAACCGCGCCAGCATTTCAATAATTTCTTCATCGATCAGATACTTTTCAAGACAAAATATTTTCTCATGATCAAGACTGCCCAATGAAAAGCTCATCATATCGCATTGAAGATCGTCAAACACCTCCCGGTAATGCGCCATGGCTTCAATACCAGCAGCAGCATCCAGCTCCTGTCCTCTAAAAGGAAGATTATCCATCATAAACGGCACTTGATAATACCTCCACACTTGCGCCGCCAGCCTTAAAACATTTTTGCTCGCAATGTTTACGGCCCTCTTACCATTATGACTACAGGATATCTGATTAGATACTGTAAAGATCACGGCATGCCCTGCAAAAAGCTTTTGGATAATACAGCAGTAACCCAAAGCTGCAGCGTTGACCCGAACACAAAGGGCTTCTTCCGTTAGCAATTCATTCTCTTTTACAGTGCTATGAATTCTCAATAAAACTGCCTGGTGAAACCCGGTTACACACTCCAAACACTCCATCTGCTTCCATGTAACAGCGCTGTCGTCATATACCTCCAATGGAACAGCTAGCTGGTACACATTTTTTTGTTCAAAATAATCGCCGATGAGTTTGAGTGATTCATACAAATCCGTTTTATTATCACATCTTCCTGGAAAAACAACCAAGGGTTTATTACTGTATTTAAGTAAAAAAGCTACTTGTTCGGTCTGTTTCCAATGACTGGAAAACCAGGGATAATACGTTGAAAAGTTAATAATGCGGCTGGTATCGATCAGCTTAAAAATATCAATACCATCTGTTTTATAAAAAGTATGTGCGTTGTTGTTTTTTAAGAATAATTTTGGTGTACCTGTAAATCCATAATAGCTTTTTGATCTTCCAATAGCTAAATCAGACACATCTGTTTTCAGCTGGATCATCGAAGGGCATAATTTGAGAGCATGCTCGATTTCATAATCCTTAAATTTTATTCTTCCTTTCTCTATCGTAAACCCTCTTTTCCTAAACCAGTCTGCCAGTTTTGTATCTTCTAACAACAGACCGTTTTTCTTTAAAAGGGCTTTTGATTGTTCATGAAGGTTCCCATTTTTTTCAAAGTAATTTTTTTCAGCGCACATACTTAACCTCTTTGTCCTGTTAAATTCTTTCCTTATAAGCTTCTGGCAGATATGGCATTAAAAGCTCATTTTGTTCTCTGGTGATCACCGGCGGCATGTAGCCGGAGATACGGCTTCTAACAGCTTCTTCAAGAGTATCACGCAGCGGTGTCCCTCCCTGTGCCTGCCATTGATTGGGGTCATCCTTATTCAGATATTTAGGTAAAATAAACTCTTCCCGATACATTTTTGGTGTTCTGCCAGTTACGAAGGTTCCACGAGGTCCGGCTTTTTGAAGATCTTTGAAGCAAAGTTTCTTTTCAGTGGTATCCACTCCTTTTATTAGGCGTCTGACATAATTCCAAATCTCCTCATCTACCAGAAATTTTTCAAAGCTGATGACATTGAATGATCCAATGGTACCACAGCTATGCATGACCAAATCAGGATTGCACTCTTCTGTTGTCTGAATCATCAGCATCGATTCTAAACCCGCCTGCATGTCCATATCCTTAGCATCACTCAAGCCGCCACCAGTTCTAAATGGCAGATTGTAATATTCAGCAAGTCCTGCTGTAGCATAACTGACAAGCGCTGTCTCTGGTGCCCCAATACTCAACTGAATGGTACGAAGGTTTGTCGAGCCTGAAGTATTTCCATATAAAACTGGCGTTCCAGGATTAATGAGCTGTATAAGCGTCAATCCTGCTAAAATCTCGGCGTTTGTCTGTGCAATCATTGAAGCGACCGATGCCGGCGCAGTCATCATCGGCATAGCGCATGGACAAATCCAGATTGGCTGGTTTTCTGCACAGATGCCCAATAGCTTTTCTATGGGATCATGATCATATGTTAACGGCGAAATCGGGTTAATATCGCCAAGGGCTACATACCCGTCAATGCCATAAAATCGCTTGACAAGCTGGTAGCCCTCCTGGGTAACCTCGCGAACCGAACGGTTCTCAGGCATGTGGAAGGTATCTACCTTTAACATAATATTGCGCTGATTGCAATACTTCAGAGACATAGCAATCAAATAAAACATTTTTTGCTCTGTTGTGAATCCTTTTAAATCTGGAAGATAATTTAGATAACCGACGTTGACGACTGGGCTGGTATCCGCAAGTTTGAATTGATTAATAGTGTCTTTATTATCCATCTTGCGTATTTTACCTTTTTCTGAAATATAAATATTTCCCATTGCCGGCATGCATACCTTCGATCCCCCGCCCAGATTGATGGTCTTGCCATCGCCTATGTTTACTTCAAAGCTTTCCGGCACCTTTTTTAAAGCTTTGTTTAACAGGGCTTCGTCAATAAAAACAATATCTCCATCAACCTTTGCGCCATGCTTTTTAAAAAGTTCAATAGCTGTTTCATGTTCAAATTTAACTCCAATTTCACTTAAAATTTTTATACTTTCTTCGTGAATCGTTTGAATATCTTTCTTAGAAATAAATCGTTCGTATGGTTTCATAATCTCCCCCTTGACAACTATTATGATTGATTTGTCAAAGAGCCCTCCTTTAAAAATAAAATCATCATCTAAAACATCGCGATATTAAGTTGTACATGTAGCACATAGATGGCCTTGAAAAAATAAACACAATAATTCGTGTTTATTTTTCTTTATGTTGTACATATTACACATAGAATATATCAGGATTTAGTATTTCTGTCAACCCTATTTTTCATGAATCTGTAGTTTTAAATCGTGGTTTGCGACATAAATTTCGCTCAAACCCACAAACGACTTCTTTTCAGTGTAATATTCACGCCTGATTTTATAAAGAATACTCTCTTCTGCCAAAATCATAGCTTGGCGAATTTTCTCTTCGCCCATCTCGATTCTCAATGCAAGTTGTTTATAAATTGCAGGGCTGTCCATCACAAGATCCATTTCACCAATCCATTTTTCAGCATTAATACTTTCCAGACACATATGAGCATTGTACAAAATATAATCCACTTTATACAATACTGGAAAGGCTCCCGCCCTATAAATACGATGGCACTCAATATATTTTTTATGGTAGAATCTCGGGTCCCTTACTTCTTTATTATCTGGTCCTTTTTTAAATATTACCAGATTAGAATCTGTAACTGGCTCTTTTAAATTGCTAAATTCATTAAATTTAAGAATAAAGCGTTTTTCTTCAATAGAACTTACAAAAACACCAACGCGTTTTTTGCTGTAGATATAGCCTTCTTTTTTCAAAATATCCAGACTTTTTCGAATCGTAGAATCGCTGGCATTATATTCACTGCATAGCTCAAGTACTGAAGGCAGACGCTGCTCAGGCTTAAAAATATTTTCTTCAATTTTTTCACGGATATCACTTGCAATAAGCTCATAGGCTGTAAAATGATTGTTCACTGTCAAACCGATACCCCTCTAATTTCACTTTCATTCCATTTTATATAAATTTTATTCCATCCCAGTGGAATTTTATCCCGGTCACAAATGATAATGTCCAAAACCATTAAAGGTTCTGGAGCTTCCATCTGCATAACGCTACATAAAAAATCATCCGCCATCATTGAAGACAGGTATATCTCCTCTGTCATTTCATATTGAGAAATTTTATTTTTCAAGATATCTCTCAAACTATTGTAATTCAGATTTTCTTCCTTCAGAGGTATCCCCAGAAAATACGGGATATTTTTAACATCAAAAGCCACAATCTGATCGCCTCTTTTTAGCTGGGACTGAATTCGCAAAACCTTATCTGTCGGTGCCACCTGCAAATTATAAACAAGGTAGACATCCGGCGAAAGAATGGTGGCTTCATATAACTCTGACTTATCAAATCCCTTGCAAATAACATCTTCAAGTCTAAAGTTAACCTCATAATTATCCTTGTTTAAAACATGTACAAAGGTCCCTTTGCCTGGCACTGTATATAAATAACCGTCCTCCACAAGCTCCATAATCGCTCTCCGGACGGTTCGCCGGCTTACACTGTACTCAGTGCACAGCTCTTTTTCGGAGGGGAGCAGCTCATTCGATTTATAGATATTACTTTGTATCTTCTGTTTGATATTCTCTATAATTTCCGTATACTTCGTATATTCACCCATCACTGTTCATCCATTTTTGACATATTTCGACACCTTGAATCGCATCGTCCGTAAAACCGTCTGCGCCTACTTCCTTACAGACAGCGGCATCCACTACACTACCGCCAATAATGATCTTCACCTGATCTCTCAGCCCTTCCTGTGTAATGGCGTCAATCGCCTTCCGAAGATGGCTGATCGCACCGGTAAGTACTGCGCTGATCCCGACAATGTCTGGGTTAAGCTCTTTTATCTTTTGACAGAAAATTTCAGGCTTTACATTGACACCAAGATCAACCACCTTAAACCCAGAAGTTGAGGCAACACTTTTAAACAGCGATTTTCCAATATCATGCATGTCACTCTCAATCGTTCCAATAACGATCATCCCATTTTTCAGCGCTGTTTTTTCAATGGATTTTGAAATATCAATACAGTCCATCTCCATTATCTGTTCATAGAGAATGCCCGCCATCATTAAATCCGATAAGGTATACTCTCCAGTCTCGTACTTTTTTCCGATAATATCTAAAGCCTTATTCAATGCTTCCACGACCTTTTTCTTTTCGATTCCTGCCTTTATCAGACGTTGTATGGTTATAATAACCTTATCTTCATCCAGCTCAACGAAAAAGGATACAAGTGCCTCTAACATTTTTAATCACCTCATCTTTATAGTTCATTATATCTTAGCAGCTTTTGAATGTAAATAAAGCAGCCGGAAAAATACAATAAAGCCCAGAACCGGTTCTGGGCTTTTGCTGATTAAAATGTAATGATCTCCGGTGCTTCCGTAAATGAGGAGAATGTCGCAGTAGCGTCTTTCAAGTAAAACACCTGGGTATTGTCATCAGTCGCTGAATACATATTCTGCAGCTCTGGATAACCGTCTAACATATGCTGTCTGGCCTCCACACGGTCATCTTCTACAGCAATCGCCTGTACCCTCAGCCATTTTTGACCGTCAAAAGCACAGATCTCTATTTTGGGATTTTTCAATATCTGCTTTGAAACGTCCTTTACTTTTCCTGTCTGAATATAGAGCTTGTCCTCAAAAAGATCAATCGTCCCAAACAGGCGAACCCTTGGCTGGTCACCATCTGTTGTAGCCAGATAGTAGGTGTTACACTTTTTCAAAAAATCAAAAACTTTCTGCATGATCCTTCACCCTTTCGAATTTAATATTGTATTTTTAATTATATCACATATCCTAAAATTGACCTAAAAAATCATGACCACCAGTTAAACTGGTGGTTTGAACGGGCCCTAAAAGGGCCTATTACTTGTGGTGGCCCCCTTAAGGGGGCATCGAATCGCCTGACAACCACATTTTTATTACCCGCTGCCCCCTACTCGGGGGCTTTTTCTATTTGCTTTTCTTCTTTCCCGTAAATGGATCGATATATTCTTTTATACTGATTTGATCATTCATAATGTCTTCTTCTAGTTGATTGTGGATATATTCTTTGATCATTTTTTCGTTCTTTCCAACACTATCAATATAATATCCTCTTGCCCAAAAATGCCGGTTCCCATACTTATATTTTAAGTTTGCATGACGATCAAATATCATCAACGCGCTTTTACTTTTGAGTTTCCCCATAAATTTTGAGATACTCAAATGCGGTGGAATCGCTACCAACATATGGATATGGTCCGGACATGCCTCCGCTTCAATAAGCTCTACTTTTGTTGTTCACATAACATTCTCAGGATTTTTCCGATATCCACTTTTAACTGATTGTAGATTTCTAATCTTCTATACTTCGGCGCAAACACGATATGATATTTGCATCGCCACTTAGAGTGTGATAAACTTTTTATGTCATCCATGACATAAACCTCCTATGTTTTTTGTGGTTGTCAGACCCACTTTACTTTAACATAGGAGGTTCTTTCTCTTTAAGTCTTTTTTGTTTACCACTCGTTGAACGAGTGGTTTTATCTTGCCTTTTCCGCGCCAAGAAAAAAGCCGTCAAACAAAACTTTCTGTTTAACGGCATTACTTGTTTATATTTCACCAAATCCGCCTCTGACTAATTCTGCCAGTGCTTCAACTGCTGCGTTTTCATCCTCGCCTTCTGCGCTGATTTCGATCTCGCAGCCTTTCGGCAGTCCCATGGCCATAACAGCGATCACAGACTTTCCATTTCCTTCTTTTTCGTTTGCTCCCAGACGTTTGAGCATAATTTTTGATTGATAGGTACCGGCAATCTTACAAAACTCTGCTGCAGGACGCGCATGCAGGCCGGTGGGGTTTACAACTGTCAGCTTTTGTGTATGCATTTTGCTTTCTCCTTTTTTAAAAAGTGCCCAGGCAGGTGTGAAGCACTTGCTGTCTCCATCCTGTCCGGGCAAGGGGTAAACGTTAGATAAATAATTCGTCCTGTAATTTGCGCAGTTGTACAATCAAGTTATCATTGTTCAGTACAACATCATCATAGGTAATCACTTCACCGGCCTTTTTATCATGGATCAGCTGTGTTTTCTTATCGACAAGCCCCATCGGCAACGCATTCTGTCTGTCGGCTTCTGAGGCAGCCATGAAGGTTCCCCGAATGGTATACCCGCCGATGCCATCCAGCATTTCTCCAGCTTTCATATCCTTTTTTGCAACAGCAATGGTTTCAGCCACACGGCCGCAGCGCGGTACAATCGTCGGTTCATGATCAATACAGGCCTTTGCCACAGACATTGGTGTTTCTAAAGAGGTTAAGTGATACGGACGGTACAGTGTATAATTTGGTCCAGGTCCCATACTCAGATAAGTCAGCTCTGCTGCGATATCTGGCTGATCTGTTCCGATAATTACAAACACACCAGGTGCCACGCCATTGATATATTCAATAACACCATAGTTATCTAATACACCACCACGCCCTTCACTCTTAAGACTTAATACATCGTTCAGGTGGGCAACATCGCTTTCTGCACCGTGTGCACCGGTAACATCCGGTACAAAGCCAGTGGCGTTAGCCATTGCAGTCATCTCGACCATAGTTTTTGTGCCATCCTTAAAGGCACAGATCATTTTCGGAGAAGCACCTTTTTCTCTTGCGATTTCTGCAACGGTTTCTGGTGTGCACTCCAGTGCCAGAGGATTGTTTTTACCTTTACCGACAACTTTGACATCAAATCCGAGGCCTTTTGCATAATCATACATTTCTACAACAGCACCCGGTTCATCCCCCGCGGAGCCTGTATAGACAACGCCTGCGTTGTTGGCCAGTTTATATAAGAGATGTCCGATACACACGTCAGTTTCAACATTTAACATACAGATATGTTTACCGGCGTTGATGGCGTCCATCGCGACCTTTGCACCAACTTCCGGTACACCCGTTGCGTCGACAGCACAATCAATAATGTCACATTTTGTTGCGATTTCATTGTTTTTTGTAACTATAAACTTGCCTTCTGCCAGAAGCTTATTCGCTTCTTCAACTGTTTCCGCTTCTACAAAATCTTCTCCTTCTTTATAACCGGAGTCCAGATACGCACGTTTTGCATTTTCAAGTACAACGTCAACCACAACTACCGGGTCCATCCCTTTCATAACGGTCATCTGAGCGGCCATACCGCATCCCATCTGGCCTGCGCCAACGATACTGGCCTTAATTGGTTTGCCTTCGTCTTCCAACTTCTGCAGCTTGTACATCATGTTAATCATTTTAAATACCTCTTTCTATATTAAAAATTTGTTAAACGATTTTTATCCGGCAGCTTAATGAGTCTGCTCTCCACTGCCATATTAAGTGAATAAAATTTCAAACGAATCTCCAGGCTTTATTTCTGGTAGATCACCGCCAGACAGTTCAATCTGTCCAGGAAGTTCCACAGCTTCTTGGCCTGTAAATTTAAAAGAGCAGTGCCCCATTGCTTTTAAAGTGTGGTTTGCTTCCTCACCCACTGCGGTAACAATATATTGGTTATTTCCAAAAATGACCACATCTCCTGGTTTTATTTCCTGATCCATATCACAGATAGTGTGAAGAACAGACATCTCTGCAAGAGATTCCGGTGCATTTTCATTAAATACGATTATAAAATTTCCTTCTTCTGCCATTTCCTCTACCAGCGGCCCAATGGTTGTTACAGTGCTTTTATAGTCCATTTCATCTCTGCCTTTTAATATAAACCAATGCTGAAAGCATAAGCGATCAGAACAGCCACAGGGCCTGTGATCAAGCGCTCAAACAGTACAGCCGGTACACCGGCATCAATGGTTTCCGGCTCTGCTTCACCAAGAGAAAGGCCAACTGGTACAAAATCACAGCCTACCTGCGCGTCAATGGCAAAGAGTGCTGGTAACGCCAGTGAAGGATTGATTGCGCCTACACCAATCTGCTGACCAATTAAAACACCGACTACCTGAGCAATGACAGCGCCTGGTCCGATAATTGGGGAAATAATTGGTATGGCACAGATAATACAGATAACCAACAAACCCGGCAGTGTATTTGCAAGCGGCGAAATGGTATTTGCGATCCAGTCACCAAGACCGGTTCCCTGGATAATCCCGATAAGCATGGCAACAAAGGCCATAAAAGGAAGGATATTACGGATAACCATATCGATGGTGTCACGGCCTGCCTGAAAGAATTTGCCAACAACGCCGCCAACGCCTTTACCAAGCCGTACGATAATGCTTTCTTTCTTTTCACCCTTGGCGCTTTTCTTCTTTTGGCTTTCTTCTTTCTGCTGATTTTCCTGCTGTATCGTTTTTTCAGTGGCAATTGGTGTGTCTGAGCCATCGGCCAGCTGAATGGTCTCAGGCTTTACACCTGATACATAGATATCTTCGGTGATAAATTTAGCCAGCGGACCGCTCTGTCCTACTGAAGTGATGTTAATGGTCGGTATCTTTTTTTTGGGGTAAACACCGCATCGAGCCGTACCGCCACAGTCAATGACAACACATGCGAATTCATCATCAGGAACACCTGTTGAGAAGCCATCAACAGCAGTCGCTCCCGTCAGTTCTGCAATTCTTTTTGTGAGCGGATCAATACCGCCACCCGTAACAGACACAATTTTATTGCGCTTTTCGGTTGGCTGGATCACCAGCGGGCCACCCCAGCCTGAAGAACCCTTTGATACTTTAACGGCTTTATACATTTGCGTTTTCCCCCTTTTTCATGAACTTAATGGTCAATCGCTCGCAGATAATCCCACGGATCAGTATTACGATAACGCCGACGATAAAGTAGCGGATTGCCAGTGGACCAAGATCCTTGCCTAAGGTTGTGAGTCCTGCCGCAATCCCGCCGTAAACAAAGTATTCACCAGCATTAGCATGCGGAAACAAACCTGTGATTGGATGACAGAAAGACACTGCCGCATCATAAAATGCAGGTTTGTATTTTTCATCCAGGAAACGTCCCATTGTGTAGGCCATTGGGTTGCACAGAAAAAACATTGACAGGATCGGCAGCAGCGTATATCTGAGTAAAAAGTTTTTGCTGCAGATAATTCCCAGCTTATCGACCTTGTCCTGACCGATGATTGCGATCAGAGCATTGACTGCCGTGATCAAACAGACAAGCGTTGGAATGATTCCGGTGATGTACCCTACAAACTGTTCACCCCCGATTTGAAACAGCCCAATGAATGCCGTAGCTAAATTTGATAAGAATTCCATAATTACCTCCTCGTTCTTTTCTTTTTTTAATAATCGCTGATATGCAGGCGAATTTTCCACGTTCTACATACAGCTCATTATTCACATTGATTCCTTTGCCGTAAATTGTCCAGTGCATTCGAGCAACCGCTTTTTATTCTCTGTCTGCATATTTTCTACAGCAAGTCTCTTTTCGATAGCCTCTACCGCCTGAATGAGCGCTCCCTTTTTTTTAGTCATTTCTTCTGGGTTATAGGGATGCTTTCGCCTTCTACGTCGGAATTCCCAGGCATCTTCTTCCAGACCAATACTTTTCAAATCTGACAGACTCATTCCAAGCATGGTTTCTGTTGTTTTAAACCCTGCAAAAATGGTAATCCCTTTCATCTGACGGTAAGCCACTACCTGATCTTTACGCCTGCTATAAGACACAATCAAAATTTGTCCTGCCTTCAGCCCCCCTTTCGTATGTCCAATACCAATGGTACCGGTTCCTCTTAACTTGCCCAGTTCACGCTGGTAGCGCTTTATCTGAAACAAGCTGAGTACCATCTGAAGTGCCATCAACGCAAATACAACTAAAAACAATAAATTTCTTTGCATTTCCCTTTTCCCTTCACTTTTATTTTTTACTCCGAATGCTTCTGTTTTTGTCTTTTGTTCTTGACTTTAATCGCATTATACAACGCACATTTGTAAATGTCAATTAAATATCAAAATCATCCTTGTGATCTTTGATATTAAATTTTATATAACTTCGGCTTAATTTAGCGACTTGTATTCGTTTTCTTATCCTTAATTTGTTTCATTCGTTAAAATAATATCATTTTAGATTACGTTTTTATAATTTACAAATGTTAGTTTTATGATGTTATTTGTTTAACAATCGCTAATATTTTACAAAAACAAAATATGCCCTATATTATTTTTGTTCCTAGTGCTTTTTTCTAAAAATAAAAAAGTGCTATACTCTCATCAAAAATAGAGAGTAAAGCACTTTTTATATTTCATTAAAGTTATTCGCCAATAATACATACCTTGCATTTTCTCGGTCTGGGGCGCGAGCAGTCAAAATCAACAAAATAAGCATATCCTGTCACACCGACGCCAAGATTTCCGTTTTCTACATCGAAAACCTCACTTGAGCCAATAATTGTTGCTTTCAGATGGGCGTCACAATTAAAAAGCTGCGTCCGGTCGCCTCCTGGCAGATAGGTTTCGGCATTCGGCCAGGATTCGACCTCTCGATAATGCTCCTCACCAGGATAAAGGTATTGATCTGCTGTTTCATGCCTGGGGAAAATTTTATTAAGCCCATTGTTTAAATCGACCTGTAGAAATTCGTCGCCTTCTTCGGTATAATCGTGGACAAATTCCTCAAAAAAGACAGCGCAGGTAGTATGCGGCGATGAGACAGCACAGATACCATCCTTAATGCCGCTCTCCTGAATAATTTTTTTCAGCTGTGGTGTGATATCAAAGTAAGTGGGTCTGCCGCCGTGAGATTCCAGTTCAATTTGTTCTTTATACATTTTCATCGCATTGTTCCTCTTTCTTTTCTTTATCCGCCTTAGCCATGGCCTCTGCCATTTCGCGAACCATCCGCGCAGGATCGGGCGCCCCTATAATGCCGGAGGTCGCACCGGTCCCGTCTGCGCCCAGCTTAATAATATTATAGACATCTTCTGGAGAATTAACGCCGGAAGCGATCATGATCAAAATTTCCGGATTCACAGCGTGAATCTGCTCAGTCGTTTCCAGAACGTAGCTATCATCCGCCGTCTCGCCCGTACCGATAAGATCCGTTGGTTCAGACAGCAAAATATCCGGTTTCATTTCTGCAATCGCCCTTGATTCCACAACCGAATCTGCACAGACCACCGTAAGCATTTCAAGTTCTTTTGCCCGATTCATGGTCGCGTACAATTCTGCCACTGTACAGCTGTTCTCTGCATGATTCAAAAAAACCGCTTCTGCCCCCGCTGCTTTTAATGATTCCGGCAGCACGTGTCCCATCCCTCTTCCAGGGCGCAGTGACTCCATATGCTGAGCCGTCACAATGATATTTTTAGTGTTTTCAGCAATGTAACGAATATCCGCGAAAGGACAGGTAAAGAAAATTTCAACTCCAGTATCCTCTGCTACTTTGCCTGCGGCTTTAGCTAATTCCAGGATTTTTTCGCCATAGAGATAGGACTTCGGGTTGACGATCAAAAAAGGTGTTCTCACTTTTCTCATTGTTTATACCTCCACTGCTTTTGTCTCAAATACACCATAATAATGCTCAAGGGTCTTCTGCATCCCCTCTTTAGAAGCCTTCTTAACATCCAAATAATTGTCTGGCTTTTGTTCATTCAGGCTTTCCATAGCGCCGGCCAGAAAATCAGAAAAAATATTGATCTTAGCGATACCACTCACTGCGCATTTGTTTAAGTTTTTATCCCCCGACGAGGATCCGCCGTGAAGAACTAATGGTGTATTCACAGCCGCTGCTATCTCCTTCAAACGGTCAAAGTTAATTTCGGGAATTCCCTTATACATACCATGGGCTGTCCCAATTGAAATCGCCAGAGAGTCCACATTTGTCGCTTTAATAAAGTTTTCAGCATCCTCTACTGTAGTATACTTTGAGTCTGTCTCGTCATGATTCTCATAATTTTCCCCAGCGCCTACATGTCCAATTTCAGCCTCTACCACTACACCCCTCGGATGAGCATAGTCAATAATTTCTTTTGTTCTTGCAACATTAATATCAAAGCTTTCCATCGAAGCATCAATCATAACCGAAGAAAAACCCAGGTCAATGGCTTTTTTAATGAGTTCTGACGTCGCTCCATGATCCAGATGTAAAACTACTGGAACTTTTGCGGCTTCAGCATATTTTTTTCCAATAAGAGCCGCGTCCTCCAGATTAATGTCATCTCCCAGATGGCTTTCCGCCAAAGCCAGTATAAGTGGAAGTCCCAGTCTTTCGGCTACCTCCACATGCCATTTCAGCGATTCCAAATCAATAAAATTAGCTGCTGGTATTGCAAAACACTGTTCTTGAGCTTTTTTAAACAATTCCTTTGATGTTACTAACATAATTCATCCCTCCATAGAATAAAAGCTGGCGATATCCGCCACTAAACAGGCAAAAGGTGAGCTCTCCTTTATTTTCTATAACATATGTTCCTGTAAGTCTTTTTTGTTCTTATTCACTTATGATTATATGCGTTTTTTATTTTTTGTCAAATCTTAAAGACTCATCAGTGATTTTTTTAAGAAGATATATTTATTTTTTACATATGTTTCTTTTTTTATTTTTTATTATTTCATCATTTCAAACAAAATCCCTGAAATCCCTTTATTTAAAGCATTTATAAACTCAAACACTTTATCTTTCTAAAAACAGAAATTCAACTCCTTCATCAATCAGAACATTTGCAAAGCAAGTTTGTTTCTTGTTTTTAACATTTTAAATGATTTTAATTTTTATTTATTTTCTTTTTACCGTTTATTCTATTTAAAACATTTGTTAAATTATAACGGAAAACAATGGTTTTTCTAAGGAAGCTATGTTAAAATTCATACTAACGGATATATAGAATAGAGGAGTTTTTTAATGAAAAAAAATATTATTGAGGATGAACGCATGATGCTGCGCGTCAGCGATATGTACTATAATAAAAACATGAGCCAGCAGGACATTGCCAATAAGTTATCTATTTCCCGCCCTACCATCTCTAAGCTGCTGAGCGCCGCCAGGGAACACGGCATTGTTACCATTACGGTATCGGACACCAATGGACGTAAATATTTTCAGCTGGAACAGCTGTTAGAAGAAAAATATGGTTTAAAGGAAGTTTTCATTGTAGAAACCCTGGAGGATACAGCCGAAACCAAAGCGTTGATGGGTAAGGCCGCCGCTCAGTATCTTTCCCGGATAATACGTGATGGCGATGTCATCGGCGTCACCATGGGAACTACGGTCGCACAGATCGCGCCACACGCCAACAATTCCTACCATTCAAATCTTACCTTTGTCCCTTTGATTGGCGGTATTGGCACTGTAGCTACCGAACTGCACAGCAATTATATTGCTGAATCCATGGCGCGTGCCTTTGGGGGCATTTATTATCCGCTTCACGCTCCTGCCATGATTTCCAGAAAAAACACAAAAATTGAGTTGATGAAAGAAAACAGTATTCAGCGCGTTTTTAAAAAAGCTAAGCGTATGGATATTGCAATTTTGGGTATTGGTGCCCCTACCAGTAATTCTACCATTATAAAGACCGGTTACTTTACTCCAGAAATATTTGAAGAAATTCGTGAACAGAAAATGTGTGGTGATATCTGTATGGTTTTTTATGACGAAAACGGCAATATTGATAAATTTGAATATAACGAAAAAATGATGTCCATTGACCTCGGGGTGCTCAAAAATACTAAATACTCCATTGGTGTCTGCGGCGGCGTTGATAAGCCTGCTGCCATTTCAGGTGCCATCAACGGCGGTTATATCAATGTGCTGATCACCGATTATGATTGCGCTCAGATTCTGGACCGCATGAAAAGCGAATCATTTCTTGCAACATAAAAGGACGACCGCTCGAAATGGGCGGTCGTCCTTTTATGTCTACTTTCTGTAGCGCGTATGTATATTACGGATATCACTTTTGATCTGGGCGACCAAATCGCCAAGATTGTCAAATTTGATTTCACCACGAACTCTCTCTTTAAAAGTCAGGGTGACATAATCTCCATAAATATTCTCATCAAAATCATAAATATAAGTCTCGATACTGTAGGGGTGTTTTTCAAAAGTAGGATTAAACCCTAAATTCGTAAGGCCATCGTGTTCCTGGCCGCGCACCTTTATTTTTGTATAATAGACGCCGCTGCTGGGAAGAATGACTTTTTCTTTCATTTTCAAGTTGGCAGTGGGAATATCAAAGGTATGCCCAAGCCCCTTGCCTTTTACAATGGTTCCCTCAATGCTGTAATCCCGACCTAAAAAAGTTGATACTTCATTTACTTTTCCGGTACCGATAAGCTCTCGAATCAGGGTACTGCTGACAGATTGTCCGTCGATAATACACGGTGGAATAACAGTCACGCCAAAATTAAAGCGCTTTCCAAACTCCGTGAGCATCTGGATATCCCCTTCACCTTTAAAACCAAAGCTATAGTTAAAGCCGACCACAATATGAACGACATTATATTTCTGCAGTAAATAGTCCCGTATAAAAGCTTTTGGACTGTAACACATCAACTGATCATTAAAAGGGTTCAGAAAAACATAATCAATCCCCAGGTCTTTCATAACCTGAACTTTTTCTTCATTCGTGGTAATAAGCCACGGTGAATAGGCCGGAAAAATATGCGTCAGTGGATGTTCAGCAAAGGTCATGACGCCACTGGCACAATTCAGTTCTTTTGCTTTTTTGATGGTGGCATTAATAAGCTCCTGATGCCCTAAGTGCACACCATCAAAAAAGCCAAGAGCCAATACGATTTTTTCATTTGGATTAATTTCGGTATTCATGGTTATTCTCCCTAAAACATTTTAATTGGCTGAACATAGGGTTCCTCGCCAGCGCAAAACCGGCCAATACCTACAAATTCTTCCTGGTCGTAAAGACGCAGGATTTCGCTGTCTTCATAGCTCACAAAATCTTCTACAACATTCCACTGGTACAAACGGTTGCCGCTTCTCAAAAAACGGCTGCCCTGTTCATTGGCGGTTACCATTCGGAATTTTTCGAGCGCATACTCCGGCTCATGGAAAAATCCCTGGGCACGGTCCACCAGCATCAAATTTTTAAGCTGGGATAAATGCAATGCATTTTCAATTCTAAAATCTCCAACTCTTTTACGATAAAGATCCCCCATGCAAGCTGCGGTCCCTAATTTTTTGCCGATATCACGGCAAAGGGAACGGATATATGTGCCTTTAGAGCATTCTACAATAAACCGGGCCTTACGTGGTAATTCTACCGTCTCTATTGCTTCTATCCGGCTGATATGTATGGGTCGTGGCGGTATTTCAACTTTCTCACCCGCTCTTGCATAGTCATAAAGCTTACGCCCATTGATTTTTAAGGCTGAATAAATGGGTGGCACCTGCATGCTGTCACCCTTAAAGGATTCAAGCACCTTTAAAAATTCTTCTCCAGTAAAGTCTATCGGCTCCTCTGCGGTTACTGTCCCTGTGCAGTCACAGGTATCAGTTTCCTGACCAAAAAGAATTTCCGCCTCATAAACCTTATCCAGGTCATTTAAATATTCCACCGCTTTCGTAGCTTTACCGACACATAAAACAAGCACTCCCTGGGCGTTGGGGTCCAGAGTCCCGGTATGCCCGATCTTTTTTGTGTGTAATATCTGCCGGGCTTTAAAAACAACATCGTGGGATGTCATTCCCTTTTCCTTATAAATATTGAGATAACCGTTTAGCTCACTCATATATCTTCTTCATGCTTCCTATAATACTCGATCACTTCGATCAATTCTTTTTTCAGCGCTTTCAGGTCTCCCTTAAAGGTAAATCCTGCGGCGCGCATGTGGCCGCCTCCCCCGTATTTACGGGCAATCAATGAGACATCAATTTTGAACGGTGTTTTTGAACGGAGCGAGACACGGTAAATACCACACTCCACTTCTTTCACTGTCGCAGAGAGCTGAACGCCGATAACGTTCATGCCAATGTTGGCAACATCATCCGTTATCTGGACAGGGCCGCCGTATTTACAGATATCAGCATAGCCTAAAAAGATCCATGCCAGGGTATTGTCTTCATAAAGCTGCAGCGAGTCTACGGCTTTACCATACAGCTTCATTTGAGCATAATTTTTCTCGCTGTGAAGGCGTTTAGACAACACCGCAAAATTATCACGCTTTTCATAAAGGCGGCTTAAAATCTGATGGGTGTCGGCGGTGACATTGGCAAACTGAAAGCTGCCGGTATCGGTAGAGATACCGGTAAAAACAGCCTCGACCATCTCAAGGTCCAGTTCAACACCCAAAGCGTCTAAAATACGAAAAACCAACTCGGCAGTAGCGGCAGTTATCTCTAGAAAATTGATGTCGCCATACCCCTGATTGGTGGCATGATGGTCAATGACCATCGTGGTCCGGGCATCCACCATCGGGACTGGTTTAAACGCATATTCCATAGTTGAACAGTCTAAAAAGGTTACAACGTCATATTCATCCCGAAGCTCATCTTCAAAATAGCGGCTCTCGCTAAAAAACTGAAGCTTATCCTCCAAAGGCGTTTCGATGTAATAATCCACGTCCTTCCCCAGGGCTTTCAGGCCCTTTCCAAGGGCAATAGCAGACCCGATGGCATCGCCATCGGGTTTATTGTGCACGAGAATCAAAAAGCTCTGATTCTCTTTTATACAATCAAGAATCTCTGTCGGTACCTTCTTCATCCTCAGATGCTCCTTTATCTTTTTTCAGACTTGCTAAAATACTGTCGATATGCATGCCATACTCCACAGAATCATCTAATTTGAAAGTAAGCGCCGGAATTGAGTGAACCTTAAGCACCTTCCCAAGATTTGCCCTCAAAAAGCCTTTTGCATTATCCAAGAGACCCAGGACTTCTTCCTTTTCCTCAGGTGTTCCGAAAATACTGACATAAATAGTCGCAGTTTTTAGATCCGACGCCGCTTTGACATGAGTAATACTAAGTGTGTCACGATTGAAACGGCTGTCCTTCATTTTCTGCTGAATAATCAGACTCAGCTCACGCTGAATCTGACCGTTAATTTTTTCTATACGATGTGATGCCATAATAGCACCCCCTTTATTTTACAGTTCTCTTGCCACGGCTTCCATGACAAAGGTCTCAATAACGTCACCGAGCTTGATATCATTGTATTTATCAATACCGATACCACATTCGTACCCGCTGGCAACCTCTTTAACATCATCCTTAAAGCGTCTTAAGGATGCGATTTCACCTTCAAACACAACGATGCCATCACGAATGATCCGAACCTCATCATTTCTGGATATTTTACCGTCAGTGACATAGGAACCGGCAATCATGCTGCCATTGGGTATCTTGAAGACTTCGCGGACTTCGGCATTCCCAGTAACTTTTTCGACAAATTCCGGTGCCAGCATCCCTTCCATGGCTTTCTTGACATCTTCGATCGCATCGTAGATAACACGATACAGGCGGATATCGACTTCTTCCGTTTCCGCAGCTGCCAGTGCGTTTTTATCCGGGCGCACATTAAAGCCAATGATGATTGCATTGGAGGTGGACGCCAGCATAACGTCTGTCTCGTTCACTGCACCAACGGCACCGTGGATCACATTAATGCGCACATCATCTGTGTTCAGCTTTTCAAGTGACTGCTTAATGGCTTCAATGGAACCCTGAACATCGGCCTTGATAATAATATTGATATCCTGAATCTGTCCTTCCTGAATCTTTGTAAACAGGTCGTCCAGAGACAGCCGCATCTTAGCCTGACGGGCATCCTTTTCCATTTCACGGCGTTTTTCCGCCAGCTGGCGTGCTTCTTTTTCATTTTCAAGCACGATGAAGTCATCCCCTGCCACAGGGATATCGGATAAACCAGAAATTTCAACCGGAGTGGATGGACCGGCTTTCTTAATACGCTTGCCCTTATCATCAATCATGGTACGAACCTTACCGTAGGTCATACCTGATATGATGGAATCTCCGACATGCAGTGTGCCCTGCTGTACTAAAAGACTGGCAGTTGCACCCTTTCCTTTTTTAACCTGGGCTTCAATAACGCTTCCGCGAGCAGCACGCTTAGGATCTGCTGTTAATTCGCCCATTTCTGAAACCAGCAACACCATTTCGAGCAGTGTGTCAATATTTTCGCCCTTCTTGGCTGAAACCGGCACAGCGATAACATCGCCGCCCCATTCTTCGACCACCAGATTATGTTCTGTTAATTCCTGTTTAACACGCTCAGGATTGGCGCCTTCTTTATCAATTTTGTTAATCGCAACAATGATCGGGACGCCGGCTGCCTTAGCATGATTGATCGCTTCTACAGTCTGCGGCATTACACCATCATCAGCTGCTACCACCAAGATAGCGATATCGGTCATCTGCGCCCCTCTGGAACGCATGGCAGTAAAAGCCTCATGGCCTGGTGTATCAATAAAAGTGATTGACTCACCATTGATGGTAACAGTGTACGCACCGATATGCTGAGTAATCCCACCAGCTTCACCGGCTGTAACATTTGCTTTACGGATACGGTCTAGGAGGGAGGTCTTACCATGGTCAACGTGACCCATAACAGTAACAACCGGCGGACGTTTAACTTCGTTTCCGGTATCTTCTTCGTCATATTCTTCCAGAATTTTGGTGACGACATCCTCCATTTTAACAGCTTTAACTTCATAACCCAGCTCTGAGGCCACAATTTCGGCGGTTTCATAATCAATCTGCTGGTTAATGGTTGCCATAGTACCCGACATCATTAAGATCTTAATAATTTCAGTTGCGCCAACATCCAGAATTTCTGCCAGCTCTCCAACGCTTACCAGTTCAGGAATCTCAAAGACCTGATTTTTCATCTTTTCGGTCTTTTTTTCATCCTTCATCTTTTTATAAACGCTGCGGGCTGTTTTTCCTTTTTTGCTATGGTCTCTGACCTTAGCAGGCTGATTATTGTTATTATTATTTCTTTTCTGGTTTTTATTTTTGCGGTCTGGCTTGCTGTTATTAGGCACAGTCTGGCACTTGGCATTATTGGGACGGTTGTTATTATTGCTGCTGTTGTTCCCCTGTCCCCCGGCATTTCTTTTTTGCGGACTCTGGCCGTTATTCCCATTTTTCTGGCCATCTGCCGGGCGGCGGTTCTGGGATGCGTTGTTGTCCCTTTGCTGCGGCTTTCTTTCCTGCTGCTGTGGCTTCGACTGCTGTGGTTTGCGCTCCTGGTGCTGAGGCTTTGACTGCGGCTGTGCTTTAGGCTGTGGCTTGCTTTCCTGTTTGGGCTGCTGGGGCTTCTGGGCCTTTGCCTCCTGTTTTGGCGCTGCTGCTTTAGGTGCTGCTTTTGGCTGCACTTTAGTATCTTCACCCTTTTTGTATTCTTTTCTGAAATCAGTTACCTGTTGTTCTGTTAACACACTCATGTGATTTTTCACGGGAATATTATGTTTGTTTAAGATATCGACAAATTCCTTGCTTGGAACGTCGTACTCACTTGCTAATTGATAAACTCTTAACTTTGACATATAATTCCTCCCTTCAATTGTTTTTATTTGTTCATAGATCTCTCCATAGCTGTTATTTTCATCTGCCTTTATGGCCTATGACAGCTGTTCTTTTATTTTTTGACGCACTTCTTCGACGGTATCTTTGTCGATTGGCCGTTTAAAAGCTTTTTCAAGAATATTTTTACTCAGAAAAGCGTCCAGACATTTTGGGTCATCACAGATATAGGCGCCCCGTCCATTGGCTTTTCCCGTTGGATCATAGAATATTTCATTGTCTTTATTGCAGACAATACGCAATAAATTTTTCTTTTCAATTTTCGAATGACAAACCACGCAGGTTCTTACGGGCATTTTTTTCATTGCTTCCTCCTGCACACATTATAATATTATATCACAGAGATACCGGATAAATCTTTACTTATTCAAAAAAGTCATCCAGATCCTCTAATTCGTCCGTCATTACCAAGTCGTCCAGTACATTATCGAGGCTTTCGGCATTATCTTCATCAATCTGAATATCTAACACCTCATCCAATTCATTTTTCAGCTCATCCAGAATATCCTCCTCTTCTCCCGCGTTCGTATAATCCGCGTCAAAGTCTGGATTTTCTGCCAGCATACGTTCATAGTCACTTTTGCTCTTGATATCAATTTTCCATGATGCCAGTTTTGCCGCCAGCCGAACATTCTGGCCCTCTTTACCAATCGCCAGTGATAATTGAAAATCATCGACAACCGCAATAGCGGTTTTTTCGGTTTTATTTGGCAGAATCCGGTAAATCTTTGCAGGACTCAGGGCGTTGGACAGATATTCACGTACATCATCGCTGTATTTAATAATGTCAATCTTTTCACCGTTCAGCTCATTAATAATATTCTGAACACGGATTCCTTTTTGCCCAACACAGGCCCCAACCGGATCAACGGACGAATCATTGGCCTTAACGGCAATCTTGGTTCTTGAGCCTGCTTCTCTGGAAATAGACACAATATCCACAATGCCATCATAAATTTCCGGCACCTCGGTCTCAAAGAGACGTTTTACCAGCCCCGGATGCGTTCTGGACAATCTAAGCTGCGGCCCCTTGGTGGTCTTGCGCACCATGAGCAGGTAAACCTTCAAACGCTGTCCAGGGTAGTATTTTTCTCCGGGAACCTGTTCCATTGGTGGCATACAGCCTTCGCTGTTTCCAATATCCACGAACACATTGCCGCGTTCGATACGGTTGATGATCCCCGTCATTACTTCCTCCTGGCGTTCCAGGTATTCGTTATAAACCATATTGCGTTCAGCTTCCTTAATTCGCTGAACAATAAGCTGTTTTGCATTCTGAGCCGCTATACGTCCAAAATCTCTTGGAGTAATAACCTTACGGTAGACATCTCCCACCTCATAGGTTGGATCAATCTCACGCGCTTCCTCGAGGGATATCTGTGTTTCCAGATTTTCGACATCCTCGACAATATCACGCGTCGCATAAACGGTAATCTCTCCCGTATCGCGGTCGAGTTTTACGTCCACATCCTGGACATTGCCATAATTTTTTTTGTAGGCGGATTCGATGGACACCTCAATAGCGTCGATCAGTTCCTCCTTATCAATGTTCTTTTCTGCTTCTAAAGCATCAAGAGCTCTCATAAACTCTGCATTCATAACTATTCGCCTTCCTAAAATTCGATTTCCGGAGCAACCTTGGAAACAGCAGACATTTCCAGCTCCATCATTTCTTCAGAGTCAAGCTGTAGGGTCAGCGTTACACCATCGTAGCCTTTAAGGATACCGCTTAACTGTTTACTGCCATTTACCGGCGCGTAGAAACTGACCACAACGCGTTTATCCATATTGCGGACAAAATCTTTTTCCTTTTTTAAAGGACGGTCAATTCCCGGAGACGAAACCTCTAACAAATAGCTCTGCTCGATAGGGTCTTTTTCATCCATCAGGTCACTGAGCTTACGGCTGACCGCTTCGCAGTCATCCAACCCAATGCCATTTGGTCCGTCTATATAGGTGGTTAATACCCAGTCCTTTCCGGCTTTTTCAAAGGTAACATCAACACACTCATAGCCCTCGGCTTCCACCACCGGTGCGATGAGCTCCTCCAGCATTGATTCCTTGGATTGTTTCTTCATATATTCTCCTAGATTTTAATAAGCTTCAGAAAATACACAAGAGTGGGTTTCCCCACTCTTGTGAAAGACTTATTTAGTTTCACAAACAAAACCGAGATGGTTTTAGTTAACAATCAAATCACTTCTGGCTAAACTGCCATGATTTCCGCTTCTTTTTCCTTCAGCACACCTTCGATGTTTTTCACTTCATCATCGGTCAGCTTCTGAATTTCTTTTTCGCCCTGGTGCAGTTCATCCTCACTGATCAGACCTTCCTTCTCAGCGTCTTTCAGATCCTGTACCGCTTTACGGCGTATGTTACGCATGGCAACCTTACATTCTTCCCCGTACTTTTTGGTTAACTTAACCAACTCTTTACGGCGTTCTTCCGTTAGCTCCGGCACGATCAGACGAATGATTTTGCCATCGTTAGATGGATTAAAGCCCAGATCAGCGGTCAAAATAGCCTTTTCGATCGCGGAGATCGAGGTGCTGTCATAAGGCTGAATGGTAATCATACGCGCTTCAGGCACTGCCACACTTGCCAGCTGGTTGATGGCTGTCGGCGCACCATAGTAATCAACCGTAACCTTATCCAGAATATGGGGGTTCGCACGGCCTGCTCTCAGACCTCCCAAACTCTCATTTAAGTTATTCAGGGCTTTCTGCATTTTGTCATTGGCTCTGTCTTTAATTTCATTTAACATTATTCTGCCTCCTCGATAATTGTTCCGATGGTTTCGCCGCGAACGGCTTTCAAAATATTTTCCGGCTGATCCAGACCGAAAACAAGGATTGGTATTTTATTATCCATACACAGGGTAATGGCTGTGGAATCCATAACCTTTAATCCCTGGTTAATAACATCAATGTAGGTCAGACGATCATATTTTTTAGCGTCTGGATTCACCTCTGGATCAGAGTCGTAGACCGCATCCACACTCTTGGCCAAAAGGATCATCTCTGCGTCTACCTCTGCTGCACGCAGCGCCGCTGTGGTGTCCGTCGTAAAGAAAGGATTGCCTGTGCCTGCTGCAAAGATAACTACGCGTTTTTTTTCCAGATGTCTGACTGCTTTACGGCGTATATAAGGTTCAGCCACTTCTTTCATTTCAATGGCAGTCTGTACTCTTACTGGCACGCCCATCTGTTCCAAAACATCCTGCAGTGCCAGCGCATTAATAACAGTGGAAAGCATTCCCATATAATCCGCAGTCGATTTATCCATTCCTTCGCCAAAACGGCCTCTCCAGAAATTGCCTCCGCCTACAACAATCGCGATCTCAACATCCTGCTCAAAAACTTCTTTCACAGATTCACAAATGCGCTGTACCGTCGGTGGATCAATGCCAAATCCAACCTTACCAGACAGGGCTTCGCCGCTCAGCTTGATAATAATTCTTTTATATTTCGTCTCCATATAATCCCCCTTCTATTCTTAGTTTGATTATACCTCAGAACCCCCTGTTTTTCAAGGGAAGCTCAGGAATAACCCAAACTGTAAAAAAAGAACACTCGCGTGCTCTTTATCACAAATCTATTCAGGTACCGTTTGTATCGGCCTACCTTTATGCCAAAGAGCCGACACAATTATTAACTGTCTAATATACAGTCATAATGAACATATCTATTATAGCTTAAAACAGCCGCCTGCGTCAAGCTTCTTTCACAAGAAATTAATGAAGGCAGCTCAATAATTTATCATTACTGTTCTTTTTGAAAGTCACTGTGAACGGCCATGAAACACCGTCTACTGGCAGTCATCTTTTTTCTGTCATGATTCCTGACCCACTTCGCCAAAATACGTTCTATGCCAAAGGAAATCGCCATCACTCCACCAAACAAAAGAAGCGTACTGGCACTCAAAGCCACCTTTAATCCCAGTAGATTGCTAAACAAAAAGATTGCTCCAAAATACCCAGCCACCATCGTGATAACAACAAACAAACGAAGCTTTGTAAAAGGGATATTATTTTTTATAACAGCCTGCATGCTGAGTAATCCCACCAAAAGATAGAGTATCGTTGCTTTTTCGATCATCCCAATTGTAATCAGTCCTGTACCTGCTGTAAAATTAATCAGCAAAAATGCCGCAATGATGGCCGCAGCATTTGGCAGGGCGCTTCGCAATGCCGCAGGCAGAAACCTCTCCCTGATTCTCCGTCCATCTGCCTCAAAAGCTGTTACAAACGAAGGATAAGCCTCTATAGCAGCGTCGATCAATGTAATCTGAATCGGAAGGAACGGAAAAGGAATGTTGGCCAGCACACATATGAGCGTCATGACCACTGAATAAATCGTCTTGATAAAAAAGACCCCGGCAGCCCGGGTAACATTATTTACTACACGCCGCCCTTCCAATAAAAGTCCCGGCAGCGCTGAAAAATCAGATTCTAACAGAACCACCTGAGCAGCTTGTCTGGCGGCATCGCTTCCATTTCCCATGGCAATAGAACAGTCAGCCTCCTTTAATGCCAAAAGGTCATTAACACCATCTCCCGTCATTGCTACAGAATGCCCCTCAGACTTCAGTGCCTGAACCAGTTTCTTTTTCTGCTGAGGTGTGGTTCTTCCAAACACCGTATACTTTTCCGCAATTTTTCTAAAATCTGCATCTTCACTTACAGTCATCATGTCAATCGCTTTGTCATAGTTCTTTAGCCGGGCATCCTTCGCAACCATAGCTACCGTCAACGGGTTGTCACCGGATATTACTTTAACCGTGACGCCTTGTTTTCTAAAATAGCTTAAAATTTTTGGTGCACTTTGGCGTAGGCGGTCCCGGATAACAATCCCAGCTATGGGCGTCAGCCTCGTTTCGGATAAATTTGTCCGGCTTGTAATTTCATCTTTTGTAACGCTGACGACAAGCACTCTTCTCCCTCTTTTTATCTCCGACTTCAGCGCATCCGGCATTTCTTCCTGCAACACTTTTTCCGGTGCTCCAATAACAAGTGTGCCCCCTTCTTTAAAGGTCATTGCAGCCCACTTTCTTTCAGAGGAAAACGAGACCCTTGAGTACACAGTACAGGCGCTGCTCTCTTTAAAGTACTCCTTTAGCGCCTGAAAAGTCGCATTGTTGTCATTACTGTATCTCAGAAAGGAACCCATCAACGGCTCAAGCTTCACTTTTTTAGCAAGTGTATTTTCAAAAATCTGTACACTTTCCACCTTCATCTTCCCTTCTGTTAACGTACCGGTTTTATCAAGGCACAGTACATCGACATGAGACAATGCTTCCAAAGAAAACATATCCTGAATCAAAATTTTATCTTTTGCCAGCTTAACAACACCGCCGGCCAGCGATACACTGATCAGCAGCACTAACCCTTTTGGAAGCATCCCCAACAGGCCGGCCGCAGTGGACACTACCGAAGTAAAAAGCGGATCGCTCCGTAAAATAAAAGCTTCCAAAAACAAGATAATCCCCAAGGGGATAATAAACAGGCTGGTAATACGGGTTACCTTACGCATGGACTGCATCAGTTCAGAGTTCTGTTCCTTTACCTGTTTAGCCTCCTGCGCAATTTTAGACGCGTAATTATCATTTCCAACATGAATGACCTTCGCCAAACACCGGCCGCTGACCAGGCTGCTGCCAGACATCAGTTTATCGCCGTTCACCTTTCCAACAGCGTCTGCCTCACCTGTCAGGAGCGCCTCGTTTACCTCCGCATCACCAGAGAGCACCACTCCATCACAGCAAATCTGCTGGCCTGCGCTCAAGACCATTATATCATCCTGAACCACTTCATCTGTCGCGATCGTTTTTTCTTCTCCATCACGCAGCACTGTGACAGAAGGAACAGAAAGCAGTGATAACTTTTCGACTGTTTTCTTAGCTTTGATCTCCTGCGCAATACCAATTACCATATTTAAAATAATAATTCCAATAAACAGCATATTACTGTACGCACCAACATAGAAAAGTGCAATGGCAATCAACAAATTCATAAGATTAAACAAGGTAAAAACATTTTTTCTGACGATCTCACCTGTTGTTTTAGTCATGGCACTTTGGGTCAGATTCTGCTTGCCCTCCTGCACACGCTGTGTTACCTCTTTTTCAGAAAGTCCTTTTATAAGATTTTTTTCAGTCATTGACAGCCTCCATTATTTTGCTGTCCTCATTGTAACGAAACTTTCTAACCTGCTGATAAAGAAATTATTAAAAATTTATTAACACTTTGCATCTTCAAACACATCCAAATATTGAAGGCTGCTTTCTTAACCTAACTTTCGAGACAGCCTTCTTAGTTTATAATTTTTACTTAAACAGACCAAAAACAAACAAAAACATATTTTTTTCATCTTCCTTTAATATTTCAGCCGCTTCAACACCTTGAAGAACTGGAAATTTTTCTAAATATGCTTCCCAATCAAATTCATATGTTTCATTATCCATATTAATCTCCTTTATCAGATTCTACCGTTAACTGCCCCAAAAATTTGTATGCATAATAAATTCAATATTGTCCATACTCACGAACTGTTTTTAAAACTGCTTTAAGATTTTCTGCAATTTGGCCTTTAAGGGAGAAAATAATTTTATCTGTACTGAAAATATATCCACCACCAGGGGCCATAATATCTAAAAGTCGTTTTGCTTCATCGATACATTCCTGTTTTGATTTTGTCTGAAGATAACTGATGGGGTAAAGCCCTGAAACAATATGGTTCTTTCCAACTATTTTTTTGATTTTTGAAGGATCTCCATATTCAAAGCACATATAAACTCTGCCCTCTAACTCTGCAAGATAATCAAGCTTATCGGACCAGTCATGTTCGCAAAAAATCCACGCCCCCATATTATTTTCAAAAATATATTTCATAAGCTTTTGGAAGGTTGGCCACCAAAAACGTTCAAACTGCTTTTTGTTTAAAAAAGGCGCCATATGAAGCGGAATAAAACATCGGGCATACTGATTCTGCACAGGCCCAATAGCCGCTTTGCATGTAAGCGGCAGCAGCGCTTCACACGCTTCTTCTACCTTCTGTGGAAAGCGGCGAATATCTTTATTTATATTTGTAAATGAACGTATTAAATCTGCAAGATAATCAAACGGAGCCTCTGTTCCGGCACCGGGTGGTAATACAGCATAACCATATTTATCCGTCATACAGTCAGCTATTTCTGCCATATATTGCATACTGTCATGATATGCTTTATAGGCTTTCGCAAAATTTAACGCACTAAAAATTGTGTCGTTTTGAATTGAAGGATATAATCTTGGAAGCAGTACCTCTGTCATAAAGTTATAGGGATCTTTTATAAACTCATCATATTCATCAACTTCCAGACAAGAAATTTCCGGATGCTGCATATATCCGGAGTCACTCATCACAAAAGATTTTGCCTGTAAAATCTGATAAAAACGAGGAGTTCGGTTGCTGCGTGTGAGTGGCAGCTTATCATTTTGAAATTCCCGAGCCATTTTTTCATAAAATATTGGCCATTGTTTCATATCCCATTGCGCCGTTTTTAAATCAAGTTCTGCATATTCAATGGCGGCATCCCATGAAAAATCAATATCAATCGGCACACGTTTAGGTACTTTTCCATCAAAAACATTTTTAAATAATTGAGTTCTTTCATCCTGAATCGTTCTATTACTTAACATACCAATCTCCTTTAACTTTTAAAAATCTCTTAAATCTGATTCTATTAATCATTTTTGTCAATAAAAAATATTTTTATGGTTGAAATCACCATTAAAATAAACACTCCAAAAACAATAATACCACCAACCGAGCCCATATATTTAATTGCTAACAGCCCTTCCTGTTCTTTTGTAAATAATATCATCGTACACGCAATAATTGAACAAAGCAGCCCCCAGGTTAACTTAACCCAAATCGGCGCTTCATTTTCCAGCCCTTCATCTTTTATGCACAAAGAGGAAACCGCAATAATATTACTGTCCGCCGATGTCGCAAATGATAAAATCAGCAGACCAAACATCAATGGAATCATCACCTTCGTAAATGGAAGATTGTTAAAGAAAGCACTCAGCGCACTAAGAGGACCAACCTGTTGAATAATAGGTACAAAATCGACGACACCTTCCATCTGCCAGTTGATTGCTGTCCCTCCCCACACACCAAACCATATAATCGCAAATAGTGATGGCATAAAAAAATTCACGATCATAAATTCACGAATTGTTCTGCCATAAGAAATATTTGCCAGAAAGATTCCTGTTACCGGTGCATAAACAATCCAAAAGTTCCATGTCATAATCGTCCACCATTTAACAAGGGTTTCTCCTCCAAGAATTCCTGTATCAAATGTCCACAAAGGCAAATTTTGCAGCCAATACCCAAAGGCTGTTGTTGTATGATTTAGAATAAATAATGTTGGCCCGCAGATAAACAATATAAAAAGCAATAAGTAGAAAATATATGTGTTTATATTCGCAAATACACGAACTCCTTTCTTTATTCCTCTTATCGATGAAAAAATAAAAACAAAAGCAAATAACATTGTAATAATAATTAAAATTGTTTGGGTTGTCTCGATTCCATATATTAGCTTCAATCCAGAGGCGATCAGTACAATACCACCACCCAAGCTGCCAGAAAGTCCTAAAACCAGCGCGATAACTGCCAGAACATCAATAACAGTCGCCAGCTTTCCGGCTTTTTTATCACCCAACAGAGGGATTAAACAGCTTGAAATACTAAGGGGTTTTTTCATGTTATAGCACATATAGGCAATACAAAGCGCACTGACCGCTGCGATTGAATAGGGAAAAAACGACCATTCATGTATAATCCGTCCTAAAGCAAAGATAGCGGCTTCTTCACTTCCGGCTGCAATTCCAAAGCCATCGAGCTCACCAAAGATGTTTTTGAAATAAATCATTGGCAATGACACACCATAGGTTATTGTGCCAACTGCAATCCCCCCAGTTAATGACATCGCAAACCAAGATTTAAAGCTGTAATGTGCTTGAGCCTTTTCTCCCCCAATACGAATTCGACCTTTTTTTGAAAAGCTCAAAATAATGCAAAGAACAAAGGTAATTGCTGTAATAATCTGATATAACCAGCCGAGTTTGTCCAAAGAAATGTTAAACAAATTTTCTAAGTTACCGGACAGCAAATCTCCTCTTATACACCCAAGAATCGCAGCACCTCCAACGACTGCTAACGCAGGAATAAAAACTCTTTTTTTGATCTTTTTCATAACATACCTTCTTTATAAATTTGGGGGAGAAAATTTCAAGTATCACTATGTTTTACAATTGAACCTGTACTTCGCCTTCACCCTGTACATCTGTATCATTTTTTGCCCGAATCTTTTTAATGTCTTTAGCCACAAAAAGTCCTGCAATAAAAGCGATGATCAGGCAAATACAAGTTAATAAGAAGATATTAAAATATCCTCCTGCCCCATACTGGTCAATCCAGCCACCACAAAGCGAATAATAAAACGCATCTGTAATATAAGTAATAATTGACACAACCCCCATAGCTGTTCCCGTTAAGCGAACTGGTAGTTCAATTTCTGAAACTGGAATAAACATGATTCCCCAAACACCGACTACCCAGAAAGAAGCAAGTAAAAATACAACAATGGTTAATGTGAGTAATTCTGGAACGGTCGGAAAAATTATATAACAGATAAAACAAATAGCACTGATAAAACAAGCAATCGAAATCACTTTGGTTATTGAAACTTTATCACGATTACGGTTGCCTAAAAAAGTACAAAACGGAGCCGCGACAATTCCAATATTTTTATAAATAACTCCCAATGTCGTCGATTGTGCTGCATCTAATCCAAAGAATTCAACCATATAGGGCTGCATATAAATTAATGAAGTCGATGCCAGATAAATGCTAAAACAAATCACGCCAATCAACCATACATTTCTAATTTTCAAAACATTTTTTACATCGGAAAATGTAACAGGATTTTCTTTAGCTGTATCCTTTATTTCTGGTTTAAAAAAGAACAAAATCAACAATGCTCCGAGTAAATTTAATGCTGAAAAAGAAATTAAAACAATTTGCATGCTTAATCTAACCGAGGAGATACTTGCAATCAGCCAAATGCCCATCGCACTAATTGGTATCGTTGAAACATTTCGCACAATTTGCCGGAACGTAACAAGCTTTCCCTGCTCTTCGTTTGTTCCAAGAAGACGTGTCATTTTCTGATTTGCATTAAAAACAAAACCACAGGCAAATACCGCATTCAAAAGATACAGCGCTATCATAATGCTGAAACTCGGAAGCACTGCAATTCCAAAACCGGTTAAAGATGTCCCCATCCAGCCGATGACCAGTAAAGTTTTTGTGTTTACCCTGTCTGCAAGCCACCCCCCAGGAATATACATGATCAGTTGCATGATACCATACAATGACAGCAATAATCCAATTTGTGTGTTTGAATAGCCCGTAGAATTCTGAAACGCTACATAAAAACTTGAACAAGCATAGGTCACCATAAACATCATCTGCCAGCCAAGCCCGGCCCCGGCAACGGCAATATACCTTTGTACTTTTTTCATATTCGCACCCAATTCTTCTGATATATATTTAGGTTCTTTTAAGGTGAATCTATAAGACCTTTCGTTTTATTACTCAAGCCGATTGGATTATCCAAACAGCATCCAGACAAACGCAAGAATTTTGTCTTCATATTGCTGACGCTGTTTGTTTTGCTCTCTCTCAAATTCAGTTATATCGTCATCCTCTACTAAATAATTCGTATAAAATTCCGAAGAAAATTCCATAATAATCTCCTTAATAATTTGTGTTTTCAATAATATAATTACATATCGCCCTGAAATTTTTGATATTCAAATCTCCCAGAGCCATTGGTGATTTGTCAAAACCAAAAATGTACTTGCCGCCAGGCGCCATAACATCAATGAATTTTTTCAACTCGTTAATGCACTGTTCTTCCCGTAAGCTACGTGCTGTATTCAATGGAAAGAGCCCCCTGAGAACATACTTTTCTCCTAAATTTTTCTTAAGAAATTCAGGATTCCCGTATTCAAATGTAAACTCCGTCAATGGAGGCAGTTCCTTCCAATAATCCAGAAAACGAGTACAATCTCCTTCTAAAAAAAGTGAAATCGTATATCCTTTTTTTGTTATCTCATCCATTACCTGTTTTAAGGAGGGCCAATACAATTTTCCAAACTGCTTCTCACTCATAAACGGTGGCATATGTATCGGAAACATAACTTTTGTTTTATCTGGAAACCCGTCTGCAGTTGCAATTTTAATGCACAACGGGACCAATGCCGATGCTGCTTCTGCAATTTTCTCAGGGCATCGCCGCATATCTAATGAAATCCCAGAAAAGGAACGCAGTAAGTCCGCTAAAACATCAAAAGGCGCAACACACTCATGTACAGGTATGTTAATAAATTCATGTTCATCAATAACCTTATCGATTTCAGAAAATATCTTTGAATAAGTATCATGATAAACATTCAGCGCTTTAGCAAAAACAAAAGATCTTCTTTCTGAAGCTGTATCCAATGCAGTATACAAACACGGCAGACACTTTTGTACCATTACTTTATAAGGATCCTTTATAAAATCATCATATTCTTCCACATACAAACTCTGCATTTCAGGATGCTGGATATTTCCATTACTTCCCATAATAAATGCCTTAGCACCTAAAAAATCATATAAAGCAGGCAGTCTCCATGAATAAACAACTGGGCAAAAATCACTTGGAAGCATAGAAGAGAATTTCTGGAATGTAGGATAGATATATTCTGGATTCCATTGAGCCAGTTTAAGATCATACCCACAATATTGCATTGCTGCTTCCATACCGATTTTTAAATGAATTGGTACTCTCTTGGGTTTCTTTCCTTTGTAAATATCCATAACCATTTTATTTCTTTCCATTTGAAGCTCTTTTATCTTAAAAACCCCCTTGTAAATAAAAGTCATTGACTTTTAATCGCTAAATATTTTATACTAAATAATATATCTTATAGTTATTCAAAATCTTTCGCGCATAATTGCACAAAATCAAAATCCGGATTTGCATTAAATTTATAAAATATATCTTTTATACAAAAAATTATAGTTTATTTCCAAAAGAAAATCTACGTTATTCAAGTATAAATAAAACTTTCAAATTTTGATAGTTTTGTGCAAAACAGTACAAAAGGAGTTGTGTAATGAAACTTAACCTTGAAATGATTGCCAATGTTCTTTATAAAGAAAAAATCTTTTTGCATAATAAAAGCAGTCTTCCTCCCTATCTGAATAAAGAAGATATCTATCAGAATAAAGAGAGCCTATTTCAGTTTCTAAATAACAATTGGTGTCTTACTACACAGGAGGGGACATTATCTTTTTACGGACTATCTGATAAACAATGTATCGAATCCGTGTCCAAGGCTTTTGACATTTATTACAACTGGTTCGAAAAAATAGTATACTTTTTATTTGAAGATAATGACATACAAAGCGTTATCGATGAAACATATACATTATTACGCAATCCTATGTTTTATCTGGATAGCGATTATCGGATCATAGGGATCACGCTCCAATATTTAAATGACCCAAAACTCGATAAGCACTGGAGTGCTTTACTAAAAAACGGTCATTTTTCTTCCGAATGGCTTTACTATATGGGCAATCGAGATAATTATACTGTAAAAAAAATATTAAAAACAGGAGAATACTATACCGAGAGAAACTTCTTTGAATATAACCGTTACTGCGACGATGTTTTTGTGGACGGAATACGAACGGGATTTCTCGAAGTTTTAGAATATGAAACTACTTTAAATTTTGGCCACTTTTGTTTGCTGAGGAAACTGACGGATTTGATTAAAATCAAAGACAAAGCACATAAAAAGGAGCTCAGCCATTACACAACGTCTAAGCAAATTATTAATATTCTTAATGGAAATATTTATGATAAAAAGCTGGTATCTTATTATTTATCTTTAAAGGGATGGCAAGAATGTGATTGTTACGCCGTAGCCGTACTCTCTCCAACACATAGCGAATCGAAAAATTTAAAAGGCATTATTAATAATATAAAAATAATTTTAGAAAAACAGTTTAACAATAAAATTTTATGTATTGAATTTTCTGACAAAATTATATTAATTTTAAACCAAACACTTCTAAATAAAGATATTTCCATAAGCTTATCACAAATTGCTCAAACTGAAAAATTATTTTGTGGTGTTAGCAATAAATTTAACGGCTTTTTTCTTTTATTCGATTACTATACTCAAGCGATCTCCACAATAAACTATGGAATAAAAACAAGACATGATACTACTTTTTTCTCTTTTTATGATCATGCCGTAAATCTGATTATCGGACATAACGATCTGCCTGCTAATATTTCCATGTGCCATCCTGATTCTATTGAGCTAATGAGATATGACAATGAAAACAATACAGATTTTCTATTGACCTTAATCTCTTATATCCGCAACAATTGCAACCTGCAAAAAACAGCCTCAAGTCTATTTATTCATAGAAACACCTTAATCTATCGAATGCAAAAAATAAAATCACTTCTTCATTACGATTTAGACAATCCTTATACGAAAGAGTACCTCATGATTTCATACCGTATTATACAACAAAATATCAAATAAAAAACAGCTTGTATTGCAGTGCTCAAGAAAAACCTGGGCACTGCTTTTAAAGCTGTCTGTCAATCATACATTAATAATAATCTTTGCTATTTTATGGCTCTCATTACGTTCCCCGAACTATATTCTTTTGATTCCAAACGTTCCTGGAATTTCGTTGAATGTCTCTATCTCAGACTGGGGCAAAAGCGGTGCATCCCCCATTGGATAAGCGATTCCCAAACCTTCATATTTTACCTTCCCCAATTTATGGTATGGCAATAAGGATACCTCTGTGATATCTAATTCTGCCAGTTTCTCACATATTCTATGGATATCTTTTTTTGATGCGTTAAAACCGGGAATTATTGGAACACGCACCAGTATTTCCTGACCATTTTGTCTTAGCTTTTTTAAATTTTCAGTAATTTGCGCCAAATCTCCCCCAGTCCATCTCCTGAAAACATTTTTATCCCAGTGCTTATAATCACAGATAAAAAGATTGGTTTTATCCATAGTGACCGCTATATTTTTCCACGGAATGCATAAGCAGGTTTCTACAGCTGTATGTATTTCTGCCTGCGTGCAATACCCAAACAGCTCATTCACAAAAGCAGGTTCTAAAAGAGACTCGCCGCCACTAACTGTAACGCCTCCACCGGAATGTTGATAGAAAGCCTGATCTCTTTTTATTATTTCAAAAATTTCTGCTACCGTGCGATCTTCCCCCATCAAAGTCAGTGCTCCTGAAGGACAACGCTCAACACATAATTTTTGTCGGCATTTTGCACACAATAGAAAATGATTTGTTCTATTTTCCAGTACTAAGCCCTCTGTGCAAGCCTTTTCGCAAGACCGGCAGCCAATACATTTATTTTTTTCAAAAAATAACTCGGTTTCGCTTTTTTGAGATTCTGGATTACAACACCAGCGGCAGCGCAGAGGGCACCCTTTTAAAAAAACAACTGTGCGGATACCCGGTCCGTCATGGACCGAGTATCGCTGTAAATTAAAAATTTTTGTTTTCATAATAAACCTATAACTCAAATTGTGTACGCGCAATGATGTCTTCCTGAAGTTCACTGTTTAAAGATGTAAATAACGCGCTGTAACCAGCGACCCGCACCATAAGGTCTGCATAATTCTCAGGGTGCTTCTGGGCATCCCGCAACGTTTCATTCGATAAGACATTATACTGCGAATGCCAGCATTTTAAATCTCCTGACGCACGTAAAACCGCTGCAAATTTTGCTTCTTCTTCGCGGGTTTGCAAAGTTGCCGGATTAATACGAATGTTTAAAAGCTGTCCTCCTGTAAACAACTCATTGGAAAGCTTTCCGACTGACTGAAAAATAGCCGTAAGGCCATTTTTTAATGTATTTCGCGATGGGGATACACCTTCTGCAGTAGGCTCCCCTGCCTTTCTGCCATCAGGTGTAGCGCCGACGGATGCCCCGCAAGGAATATTGGCTGTAATTGTTACCGTAGAGCTTGTATAACAACAGCCGATGGGGCCTTTACCGTCTCTCAACGTTTTATATTTTGAAATCTCTGTTACATAATAATCAGACAATTCTTTTGTGATCTCATCGACCGTATCTACATCATTGCCATATTTTTCTGCCCCATTCAGTAAAAGCGTTCTTATAAACTCGCCACCTTCTTCTTCAAAATTTGTTTTAAGCGCGTGACTAAGCGCCTGTGGTGTAATTCTTTTTTCCTCAAACACCAGTTTCTGGATGGCATACACTGCATTACCCACATTCGGAATACCCACAAGGGTACCGCTGATCATGTCATAAATGGTTCCACCCTCCTTAATACTTTTCCCTCTGTTTAAGCAGTCCTGCACCAGCAAAGAACAAAACGCATCCGGCACTAAAGCATTCATTGCCATTTCGTTTATATTGTCTGCAATAACATGGAGCTTCATATAATGTTCAATTGCTTTCTGATAGCCATTTTTAATTTGTTCAATGGTCGTACATTCTTCCAAAAGTGTTAAACCGTCCATAATTTTTTGTCCACTTTTACGGTCAATACCTCCATCTAAAACAATTTCAAGAATACGCAGTAAATTAATTTTACTCTTTCCATTCGCTCTATAGCCCCATTTTCCCGGCACTTGAACCTCTGTACAGCCCATTGTAGAATAATTGACGGCGTCTTCTGGTAATACTCCACGATGCAGCAGAGATGGAATAATCACCTGATCATTGACAAATGACGGCATGCCGAGTCCTTTTTTCACTATTTTTACAGCATGGTTCAAAAAATCATCGGGTGTTCCTTCATGTATACGTATATAAATATTAGGTTCCGGAAGCCTTATCTCTTCCAGCATATCAAGACACATCCACGAGAGTGTATTAACTGCGTCGCTTCCATCGCTCTTTTGCCCGCCCAAACATATATTTTGATAGGTAGGGTAACCCAGCTGGGTCTGTGTTGTTTTCCATGATCGCAATTTATTGTTGCCAAAAACTTTCAAGTAAAAGCATCCCAGCAATTCTTCTGCTTCCGTCTGTGTCAATATATTATTTTCAATATCTTTCTTGTAAAAAGGATATAAATACTGATCAAAACGGCCAAAGGACAACGAGTGTCCGTTAGACTCAATATGGAGAATAACCTGAACAAACCATACACACTGAAGCGCTTCCGCAAAGGATTCGGGAGGACGATGAAGTAATGCATCACAACGTTTTGAAATGTCTTTTAATTCAGAGCTGCGCACTGAACCTTCACATCTTTTCTGTTGTTCTATGGCCAGATCCCGATAACGCGCAATAAAATCGAAGCAGCCCTTTAAGATGGATTCACAAGCGCGATAGAAGGTGAATTTTTCAAGATCTTTTGGCTCCGTTAATACAAGATTGCCGATAAGCGTCTTAACCCTTGAATACAATCCTGAAAAACCACATTCTAATACCATTTCATAATCTGGGATTATATGGCCTTCTCCTGACGTAATATTTCCCTGCCAGCCCAGTACCCCAATTTTTATATCTTCTAAAACAGCTTCAGGCTGCATGGCTGTCGCTCTTGCTTTTAAGGTTTTATCTTTCCACCAAGGCAGCACTTGCCTTAGTTTTTCTTTATCCTCCTTCTTTATGATAAAGCGGTCACTTGTCCTGTGTTCAAAATCTTCCATTTCACTTAATACGAACTCATAGTCATACTCTGGAAATAAAGGCGCTGCCCTGGGTACACGCGCCTGGTTCCCCACCAGAAGCTCATCATCACCAATATAAATCTGCATGCCACTTAGAACATCCGCCAATGCTTTTGCGCGTTTTTCAACAATTGGATATTTCTCATATTTTTGATAAGCCTCTGTTAATAACAAGCACCGATCCACACAAATTTCCGGTACCCGATCAATCAAATCTGAACGAATACGTTTAAAACGCTCCCTCACTTTCTCCCCCTCCTCTATGCTTTTTATTTAATGTTTAATCCAGTTTAGTGAACGTGTAACTGCTTCTTTCCAGATTTTATATTCTTCTTCACGCCGACGGCTATCCATATTCGGCGTAAAGACTGCATCTGAAGCCATCACCCCTTCTACTTCATCTAAAGTAATATCTCCCATGTACATCGCCGCCATCAAAGCGGCGCCTAAACTTGTCGCCTCCACACTTTCTGGTCTTAAAACAGAGGCATTACAGTAATCAGCAATCATCTGTGCCAGTAAATTATTTTCTGATGCACCTCCATCAATTTTGATTTCTGATATTTCAATTCCCTGATCAACCACAATATTCAAAATGTCCTTAATCCTGAAAGCTATCGCCTCCAAAGTTGCCCTTGCAATATGAGCTTCTGTTGTTCCTCGGGTAATCCCTATAATAAGGCCACGCGCAAAGGGATCCTGATACGGTGTAATAAGACCAATTAATCCTGGGACAAAATAAACACCATTTGTATCTTCAACCGAAGCGGCCAGGGCTTCTATATCGCTTGACTTTTGTATGAACTTCACTCCATCACGCAGCCACTGCACTGCAGAACCGGTTACTGCCGCAAAGCCTTCAACCGCATACGTGGTTGTATCACCTAATTTCCAGCCAACCAGTGTATCCACCCCTCCATGAGATGTTGTAAAAGTTGTCCCGATATTAATATCTAAAAAACTGCCAGTGCCATTTGTACATTTAACACTGCCTGGCTTAATGCATCCCTGAGCAAAAAGAGCCGACTGCTGATCTGCGATGACTCCGGTAATGGGAATAGGCGCTCCAAAAACATCTGTCATTCCATAATCATCAGACTCTGATTTTATCTTCGGGAATACCGATTCTGGCACTCCTACATAGTCAAAAAGCCTGCTGAACCATTTCTCATTTTTTATGTCCATGCACCCACTGCTTGAAGCGTTAGAAAAGCTGGTCGCGTGGACTTTTCCCCCTGTCAGTTTCCACACCAGCCATGTATCAATCGTACCAAAAATCGCCTCACCGCTTTCTACTTTTTCGCGCGCGCCCCCTACGTTATCCAAAAACCATTTTAAAAACAAAACATCCAAATGGGGCGTAACATTTTTTCCAGAAACCTCGAGCAGTTCGTCAAAAAATTCTGATTCTCTAATCGCATTACTCGCTTCCCCCATACGTGAGTCTTGCCAGACTAAAGCATGATAAAGCGGCTCCCCTGTTTTTTTATCCCATAACAAAGCGGTGTTTCTCTGGTTTGTGATTCCAATACAACGAATATCGGAAGCCGATAAAGAAGCTTTTTCAATCGCGTTTTGGCACATTTTAACACTTTTTTCATAGATTTCCATCGCATCATGCTCAACCATATTTTCATTTGGCGTATACTGTATAAATTCGTCGTAGGATTGAGCGATTGGCTGAAAATTATCGTCAAAAATAATAGCTCTTGTCCCCGTGGTCCCCTCATCAATAACCATTATATATTGTTTCATTTTTTACTCCTCTTAAAATCATATTTACCCTTTGCTAAATTAATCAACAATTTTCACGTGCACGTTTTTTCTTTTTTTTACTTTATAATGCATTATTTAACTTTATTATACTTGTTTATACGTTTTTGTCAATAAAAAAATTCCCATTTGTACACATTCGTGTATAAATGGGAAAAAACTAGATGATTTCAATATCATTTAATTCTGCAAATTCCCGATACATGTCCGGAAACTCATCATCAACGATCAATGCGTCAAAAGCCTCTAATTCGACCACGCGCCCTAAAGAGACTTTACCAAATTTTGAAGAATCTGCAATGAGGTATTTCTGCTGACTGATATCCAGCAGGCTGCGAAGCACGGATATTTCTTCAATAAACGGATGTGTAATTCCATTATTAATGGATACGCATAAAATACCAAAAAATATTTTATTGGCACTTAATTGCCGAATCGTGTCTTCTGCCAAATCTCCATAAAACATACCAGACAAAGGCCTGTATTTACCGCCTGGCATGTAAAGATTAATAAAAGGCTTTGTTGTTGCTTTAGCAGCGATCGTTAGTGATTGTGTTATTAAATTTATGGATTCCAGATCTCCAAGATCTTCTAAAATCAACTCAGCTGTTACGCCATTATTTAAAACAATCGTATCCCCATTATCAATCAGAGCTGCTGCTTTTTTGGCAATCATTTTTTTCTTTTCCAAATTGACCATCCGTTTTTCTAAAGGGTCAATTTCAATCACACCACTGGCTTTTTCCTTTTTATAATAAGCTCCGCCATAAATTACATGAATATCATAATCCTTTGCCAGTTCCTTCAAATCCCTGCGAATTGTCGTTGCATCAACATTGAATATATCAACAAGTTCAGCTACCTTTACGCTGCCCGTTTGGGTTAACATCTCTAATATCTTTTGGCGTCGTTCAACATATAACATTTTTTTCCTTCCCGTAAAATAAAGTTTTTAATTAAACAGTGCACTATTTCGATTTTAGAAAAAACCGCCATAAATCGTCACTTTAAACTTCTCAAAAGCCAAAGCCGTATTTATGGCGGTTTTTATATTTTTAAATAATTTTATTATTCTTTATTTCATCTGTGCAGCTACTTCTTCCGCAAAGTTTTCCTGTTTCTTTTCAATCCCTTCGCCTAACTGGAAGCGGGCAAAGCGTCTGATTTTTACATTTTCACCGATTGTCATGATCTGTTCTTTGACAAGATCTTCAATGGTGATATCTGGGTTTTTAACAAAAGGTTGTTCTAACAGGCAGATTTCTTTATAAAATTTACCGATACGGCCTTCAACCATTTTGTCGACAATTTTTTCTGGCTTGCCTTCATTTAATGCCTGATGTTTCAGGATTTCTTTTTCATGTTCAACTTCTGCTTCTGGCACTTCTTCTTTAGAAACATAGGTTGGGTTAGCAGCTGCAATGTGCATTGCAACGTCTTTAGCAAAAGCTTTGAAGCCATCGGTTTTAGCAACGAAATCTGTTTCACAGTTAATTTCTACTAAAACGCCGATTTTACCGCCCATATGGATGTAAGATTCTACAACACCTTCAGCAGCTACACGGCCAGCTTTTTTATTGGTAGCGGCTAAGCCCTGTTCTCTTAAATATTCCATTGCTTTTTGGATGTCACCGTCGGTAGCAACCAAAGCTTTTTTGCAGTCCATCATGCCTGCGCCGCTTTTTTCTCTTAATTCTTTAACTAATTTAGCGTCCACGTCTGTATCCTCCTCTAATCAAATGTCAATCTGCTTATTCAGCAGTTACTTCTACTACTTCTTCGACAACGACGTCGCCGGAAGCATCTTCGGCTACAATCGTTTCTTCTACGACAGTTTCTTCAAACTGTTCGCCCTGTTTTCCTTCGATAATCGCATCGGCTAATACGCCAAGGATCAAAGCAACGGCACGGATCGCATCGTCGTTTCCAGGAATAACGTAGTCAATTTCGTCTGGGTCACAGTTGGTATCGACAATACTAACAATTGGAATGCCCAGTTTATGTGCTTCTGCAATGGCAATTCTTTCTTTCTTGCTGTCGATAACGATCATAGCACCCGGCATTTCTTTCATGTCTTCAATGCCGCCTAAGAATTTCTGCAGTTTTTCACGTTCTCTTTTTAATTTAATAACTTCTTTTTTTGGTAACAGTTCAAAAGTTCCATCTTCTTCCATCGCTTTTAATTCTTTTAAGCGTTCGATACGTTTGCTGATGGTGGTGAAGTTTGTTAAGGTACCGCCTAACCAACGGTGGTTAACGCAGAAGCTTCCGCTTCTTTTGGCTTCCTTTTCGATGCTGGTCTGAGCCTGTTTTTTGGTGCCAACGAATAAAATGCTTTCGCCGTTTGTTGCTACTTCTTTAACGAAGTTACAGGCAACATCGATTTTTTTCACTGTCTGCTGTAAGTCGATGATGTAGATACCGTTTCTTTCAGTGAAAATATAAGGGGCCATTTTAGGGTTCCATCTTCTGGTCTGGTGACCAAAATGTACACCCGCTTCTAATAATTGTTTCATTGTTACTGCTGCCATAATAATTCCTCCTTAGGTTTTTCCTCCATTTTTCTCTCCGGATTCAGCCCACCTGCTCCGCAGGCACCTGCTGCTCCTCGAAAAATGTGTGTAATAACAACATACTGCCCTATAATAACATAATTACAGGGCAGTAGCAAGTATTTTTTCTTAATTTTTTAAAGTAAAAATCTGGAATAGCCGCGTTCACGCTCTGCCGGTTTAAATACAGAGTTGACGTATTCTTTATTAACCACAAAGGTGTCCGCATCATAGTCGGACGCATAGAAGGATACTTCCTCAAGCAGCTTCTCAAGGACTGTGTGCAGCCGTCGGGCGCCAATATTTTCCTGTTCCTCATTCTGAGCAAAGGCAATCTGCGCCAATGTCTCGATAGCATCATCCTCAAAAACCAGATTGACATCCTCTGTTTTTAAAAGCTCCTGGTATTGGCGGATGGCAGAGTTTTCAGGCTGGGTAAGTATCTGTTTGAAGTCTTCCTCTGTCAGACTGTCCAGCTCAACGGTAATTGGAAAACGTCCCTGAAGTTCAGGAATCATATCGGATATTTTAGCCACATGAAAAGCGCCTGCACCGATAAACAAAATAAAGTCAGTTTTTACCGGGCCGTATTTTGTGGTGATGGTGCTGCCCTCAACGATTGGCAGAATATCACGCTGCACACCTTCACGCGAGACATCGGGGCCATTATTATTACCATTCCCGATAATCTTATCAATTTCATCGATAAAAATAATCCCGTTCTGCTCCGCTTCGCGCAGACCAATTTCCTTGACCTCATCCATATCGATCATTTTCTGAGCTTCCTGGTTTGTGAAAATCTTACGCGCATCCTTTACCTTAACATGACGTTTTTTCTTCTTAGACGGCAGAAAATCGCCGAGAATATCATTGATGTTAATGTTCATATCATCATTCATTCCCGCCATGACACCGATGGTTTTGGAGCCGTCATCCTCTACCTCGATCTCGATAACCTCGTCTTCCATCTTTCCATCGCCTAAATCCTGGGCAATGGCTTCACGTTTAATCTGGAGATTCTTTTCTTTTTCAGCTTTTTCAGCTTCCTTAGCCGGATCTGCTGTCTCTGGCTGAGCTGGCTGCTTATTACTCTTCATAAAAATGTCGAAGGGCGTTTTAATGGTTTCTTTTTTCTTTTTCATAGGTACCAGAATATCCAAAATCAGTTTATTCGCCCGTTCTTCGGCCTGTTCATAAACTTCCTTCATTTTTTCCTGCTGTACCTTACGGATGGAGGTGGTCACCAGGTCTCGCACCATAGATTCCACATCTCGCCCAACGTATCCTACTTCTGTAAATTTAGTCGCCTCTACTTTTATAAAGGGCGCAGACACCAGCTTGGCAATCCGTCTTGCAATCTCAGTCTTCCCGACGCCGGTAGGTCCCATCATGATAATGTTCTTCGGTGTAAACTCATCTCGCATTTCCTCTGACAAAAGGCTTCTGCGATAACGGTTCCTCAGGGCTACAGCCACCGCCTTTTTTGCCGGCTCCTGACCAATAATATAGCGGTTCAGCTCTTCGACAATTTTCTTAGGCGTTAAATCTTTCATTTCCATAAATTTTACCTCAAATTTATTCTAATTCTTCGACACGGATGTTATCATTCGTGTAAACACAGATTTCAGATGCAATCTTAAGGGATTCGTGGGCGATTTCCTTTGCGCTTAAATTCGAATGGCGTTTTAAAGCTCTGGCGGCAGAAAGCGCGTAGTTGCCGCCAGAACCAATGGCGGCAATGTCGTCATCCGGCTCAATCACCTCGCCGCTGCCAGAAAGCACCAGCGTTTCTTTTTTATCCATAACAATTAAAAGGGCTTCCAGCTTACGCAGCGCCTTATCCTGGCGCCAGTCCTTAGCCAGTTCAACTGCAGCGCGCTGCAGGTTCCCGTTGTACTGTTCAATTTTGTGTTCAAAGCGTTCACACAGTGTAAAAGCATCAGCGACTGATCCCGCAAAACCAACCAATACCTGATCATTGTAAATTTTTCTGACTTTTTTGGCTGTTGCCTTCATAATGGTCGTTTCCCCCATTGTTACCTGACCATCACCGGCAATGGCAACCTCGCCATTGTGTCTTACACCAACGATTGTTGTTGCATGAAACATTTTTTATTCCTCATTTCATTATATATTTAATCTAATAGGCCATTTTAGCAATGAATACTTAAATCTATATGTAAACAGACGACCGCCCGAAACGGACGGTCATCCCTGTGTGTTAAAAAACCTGAAAGACGAAGCCTTTTACCTAAGGAAGAAAAAAGCGTCCTGCGGACACTGCCCTCACATCCACATATTTCTTGCTAAAGCCGACGCTTGATCTCACCTGTGTCCGGCTGTTCCGGTCGTTCTGCACGATTCCTGGTCGTTTACCACAGCGCCTGAACCTTTTTTCTTATCTGGATAAAAGGCGCACTCTCAAGCTGGTTTACTTCTTTGACAGCCTTAGACGACCGCCCGAAACGGACGGTCATCAGTCTTATGCATATTTTCTATTGCTGATCGGACGATTTTTCAAAACCGCATTTGGCGCAGTAAATCTTCTTTCGTTTGCCCAACCCCTTTTGGAACATCGTCTGCCCGCATTCCGGACATTTTTCAGCCACCGGCATATCCCAGCTCATATATTCGCAGTTCGGGTAATTAGAGCAGGAATAAAAGGTACGTCCCTTTTTAGAGGTACGCTTGACAAGGTCTCCGCCGCATTCCGGACAGATACCGCCGGTCTTTTCAAAATAAGGCTTGGTATTTTTACATTCCGGGAAACCAGGACAAGCCAAAAATTTGCCGTATTTACCTTTTTTTATGACCATTCTGCGTCCGCAGAGCTCACAGATCTCATCGGATTCAGGATCTGCGATGGTAACCTCCGCCGCAGCCTCCTGAGCATGATCCAATTCTTTCTTAAAGCCACCGTAAAAGCTTTCCAGAAGCTTTACCCAGTCCGTTTCGCCATCTGCTACCTTATCCAGCTTCTCTTCCATCTCTGCGGTAAAGGTCAGATTGACAATATCCTCAAAATATTCTTTCATAAGGTGTGTAACGGTAATCCCCAGCTCTGTGGGCACAAAGTGCTTCTCCACTACCTCGACATAATCCCGGTTTTTGATGGTGGCGATGGTCGGCGCGTAGGTACTTGGCCGTCCAATCCCCTTTTCTTCGAGGATTTTTACCAGTGAGGCTTCTGTATAGCGTGCTGGCGGCTTGGTAAATTTCTGTTCTTTATTGATTTTAACAAGGTTTAGTTCCTCATTGTCCTCAAACTCAGGCAGACGGTTTGCTTCTTCTTTCTCTGCTGAGCTGGCTGTGCGGTATACTGCTGTGAAGCCTTTGAATTTCATGATCTCGCCCTTTGTTTTAAAGAGCAAATTTGCGCAGGCTACATCCACATCTGTTACATAATACTCAGCGTCTGCCATCTGGCTGGCGACCATGCGGTCCCAGATAAGCTTGTACAGCTTATACTGGTCCTTTTCGAGGGAATCACGCACTTCCTCCGGCAGATTAAAAACCGATGAAGGACGGATCCCTTCATGGGCATCCTGGACATTTTTCTTTTTTACTATCTTTTTCGCAGAGCTCTGCTGATAATCCGGACCATAATTAGATTCGATAAAGTCTTTTGCTTCTGCGATGGCTTCATCCGCCAAACGTGTAGAGTCAGTACGGATATAAGAAATCAAACCGACCAGGCCTTTGCCTGCTACCTCGACCCCCTCGTAAAGCTGCTGAGCAATGCGCATGGTGCGCTGTGTTGTGAAGCCCAAAACTTTGTAAGCCTCCTGCTGCAGGGTACTGGTTGTAAATGGAAGCGGCGGCTTCTGTTTGCGCACACGCTTTTTAACCCCGGCAACCGAAATGGGGTTATGCAATACTACCTGCTCCAGACGAGCCGCTTCTTCGGCATCCTTGATGGTTTTCTTTTTTCCATCTTCAGAATAGAAACGGGATAAAAAGATGTTTTTATCCCCATCTTTTTTAAGCTCCAGGTCAAGTCCCCAGTACTCTTCAGGGACAAAGGCCGCAATTTCCTCTTCCCTGTCTACAATAATACGGGTGACAACCGACTGAACACGTCCGCCACTGAGCCCTTTCTTTACCTTTTTCCATAAAAATGGGCTCAGGGAATAGCCGACAAGCCGGTCAAGTATTCTTCTGGCCTGCTGGGAATCCACCAGATCCATATCCACCGCGCGCTTGTTTTCAATGGCGGCGTTAACCGCTCTCTTGGTAATTTCATGGAATTCAATCCGGCACTTGGTATCCAGATCAATACCCAAAAAGTTGGCTACATGCCATGAAATCGCCTCGCCCTCGCGGTCGGGGTCCGTTGCCAGCAGGATGTTATCTGCCTTGTTGGCTTCCTTCTTAATTTTTTTCAGCAGCTCACCTTTTCCCCTGATCTTGATGTAATCAGGTTTAAAGTGATCTTCGATGTCAATCCCGATCCGGCTTTTGGGCAGGTCGATCACATGTCCCATAGTTGCCTGCACTTCGTAGCCCTTAGGCAGATATTTTTTTATCGTCTTAGCTTTTGCGGGTGATTCAACAATGACGAGATTTTTTGCCATTGTATTCCTCCTTCAATATATATTTTACCGTTATAACTTGTTTTTATTATGTATGATAAAAGTCAAACAAGCTTCATTATAACAAAGGAATCCTTTTTTTTCAAATTATGAATACAGAAATCCATAAGGTTTCTCTCTAAAGAATATATACCTTTCCATATTCTACTTTAACACGGTCGTCAAGCTCCAGCATGGAAAGAGCTCCATTGACAGCCCCAATCCCCATTCCAGATACTCCTACCAGCTCATCCACCGTTGTGTAGCCTTCAGCAACATAGTTTAATATTTTTTTCTGCTCCGGGTCATCTATTCCCTCAGCGGCGCGTTCGAGACTGATGGGATTATGAAAGCTCTCCGTATCCTGAGGCAGCATGTCCACATAATCCTCCAGCACATCCTCCGGCTCTGTCACTACCTTTGCACCTTCCTTAATAAGCTGGTTACTGCCAACACTCTGATAACGGGCAATATCGCCGGGTACAGCATAAACGTTTTTCCCCTGCTCCAGTGCAAAGTCGGCTGTAATCAAAGCGCCGCTCTTTTCCCGGGCTTCTACCACCAGCAGGCCATCGCACAGGCCGCTGATGATCCTGTTTCTTCTCGGAAAATGGAATTTTAATGGCGGCTCATCCATAAAAAACTCTGTGAGGATCAGCCCGCTGCGGACGATCTTTTTGTACAGCGGCTTATGCTTTTCAGGATAGCACACATTGATACCAGTCCCCATAACGGCAATGGTCGAGCCGATTCGCTCGCAGCTGCCTAAATGGCTCTCACCATCGACGCCCTCTGCCAGTCCGCTGACAATGGTAATCCCCATATCAGAAAAGGTTTCTGCCAGCTTACGGGTCTGCTTAAGCCCTGCCGGTGAGGCTTTTCGAGAGCCTACAATCCCCAGATACATCGGACGGTCCAGTAAATCAAGATTGCCCTTTGCAAACAGCCCGACCGGCGGGTCATAAATATTTTTAAGCCTTGCCGGATAAAGGCTGTTTTCAATGGTTATAAGGTCAATTCTATGGCGCTCCATAAAGCCTCTTGCCTTTGTTGCAAGGTACAGATGCTGCTGACTTCGGATGTATTTACAGTCTTTTTCCTTAACCGCACCAGAAGCCATCAGGCTTTTCTCATCAGCATTGTATATTTTTTCTGGTGTCTCAAAATATTCCAACAGCTTTAGCTTGCGCTTATTCCCAAGATCGGTCAACGACATCAGCCATATCCAGAACAGATCCCTTTCCATATCAATTCCCCTTTTAAAAATATGATACTTTATCATAACACATATTTTGACATTAATGTTGTATATTTTTAACTTTCTTCTCAAAATACCATCTTTTTCATATTTATTCCTTTTTATTCCATCCTTTTCTTTTTTGTCCTGCTGCTTCTTTAGTACTTTCGACTATGGTATAATATAAAAAAGTAATCGCATAGAAAAGAGATACTACATGAATGACCGTGGGTTAAAATCAAAAATATGGCGGCCCATTCTTGCAGCGCTGCTGCTGATATTTATGATCGTCATTATCGCTTCTGTCTACACATCCTATCTGGACCATTTTTTAGAGTCAGAAACTCAAACCACACTAAAAGAGCTGTCTCAACAGTCTGCCACCACCATCCAGAATCGTCTGAGGGGCGATTTTAATACACTGGATGCCATTGCCACCTATATCGGCAATGATTCGCCAGACAATATTCTGGACGCCCTCCCCGTTTTAAAACAGGAGAACGACCGCAATTCTTTTAAACGCATGGGCATCATCACTTCTGACGGTATCGCCCATACGACCGATGGCTATGATGAGGATTTTTCTGACCGGAATTATTTTTATAAAGCTTTAAAAGGCCAAACCGTTGTTTCCGGTATTTTGAGGGATAAATTTGGCGGAGAACCCATTACGGTTTATGCCGCGCCAATCCGTTCAGAAGATAAAGTGCTCGGCGTACTCTTCGCAACTAATGCCATCAGCCAATACAGCAACGTTCTTTCTGTAACAAGCTTTGACGGCAGGGGCTATTCCTATATCATAAACGATAACGGAGACATCATTATCCGTTCCAATCATCCCGGCAGTAATCAGGATATCGAATCGATTACAGAACTCAGCTACTCAAATGACAAAATGCGCACTAAAGTGCTTGAAGCTCTGAAAGCCCGCGAAACCTGTGTGGCAGAATACAGCCATAATGGAGAGCCTTACTACTTTAGCATTGCCCCGGTAGATACCAATAACTGGAATGTATTAATTGTAGCGCCCAAAAGCGTCGTCTCAGAAAAATCCAGTCAGATTATTCAATCGACTCTTTTAACCTGGGGGATTATTCTATTTTTCTTTACCACACTGATCGTATATATTGAAATTCATCAGAGAAAGAGCCGCCGTGAGCTTAAGCGCATGGCCTATACGGATGACATTACAGGATTTTCCAATTTTAACCGGTTTATTCTTGACAGCGAGCACTGGTTAGGTGGAAAGGAACATCTTCAATACGCAATCGTCAGCTTCGACATCGATAAATTCAAGGCTATAAATGATCTTTACGGTTTTCAAAGCGGCAATCAGCTTCTGGCCGCCATGTCTGAAACCATCGCCAGCCATCTGGATATCAAAGAAACTTTTTGCCGTGTCGCCTCTGATGATTTTGCGCTTCTGCTTCACTATAAAACCACTAAGACTCTAACTGACCGCTTGAAGGCCTTAAGAGAGCAGCTGACCTGCCGGGATTTTGATATTCCCTTTACCCTGTCCTTTGGTGTTTATCTGGTTCAGGAGGATCACCTCACCGTTAACCATATGTATGACCGGGCGGATATGGCTCGTAAATCCATTAAGGGTGCCAACGGCAATGATATTGCTTATTTTGATACCGTTATGCGCAATCAGATTCTGCGGGAAAGAGAAATTGAAAACCAAATGGATGAGGCACTGGCTTCTGACCAGTTTAAAGTCTATCTTCAGCCCAAGTACTCCCTTAAAACTTTACAGCCCGTTGGCGCTGAAGCGCTGGTCCGCTGGCTTCATCCAGAAAAAGGACTGATACCGCCAGCCGAGTTTATTCCTCTTTTTGAAAAAAACAATTTTGTCATTAAGCTGGACTTCTTTATGTTTGAATCGATCTGTAAACAGCAGCGTATTTGGATGGATCAGGGGTTGGCACCGCTGCTCATATCTGTTAATTTCTCCAGGAAGCACTTGAGCCATTCCGATTTTGCCGGGAAGCTTATGGCTGTTGTCAGAAAATATGACGTACCACCAAGCTGTTTGGAGCTTGAGGTAACTGAAAGTGCCGTTTTTGACAATATTGACGTGCTCGCTTCTGTTTTTAAGGCGCTCAATGATTTCGGGTTTAAGATCTCGATTGATGACTTTGGAACCGGCTATTCCTCGTTGAATCTGTTGAAAGAGCTGCCTGTGGATGTCTTAAAAATGGACAAAGAATTTTTCAACGAGACAACGCTGTCCCGCCGGGGAGAAAAAGTCGTAGAGAGCGTTATCCAAATGGCCCATTCGCTGGATATTAAGGTAGTCGCCGAGGGCGTTGAGACACAGGATCAAATCGACTTTTTGAAAAAAATCGGCTGTGATATTATTCAAGGGTATTATTTCGCAAGACCGATGCCAGTCAAGGATTTTGCCTGTCTGGTTTACAGTGTGCAATAAAAAAGGTGAGCGTCCAGAATTATTCTGGACGCTCACCTTTTTATTATCCTTCAGGACTAAAGCTTCGGTACTGTACTGCCTCCGATAGATGAGCGGCATTTATATCAGCAGCGCCCTCCAAATCCGCAATGGTTCTGGCCAGCTTGAGAATACGATGGTATCCTCTGGCGCTGAGATTCATTTTCTTATAAATTTTTTCCATAAGCTGCTTTTCATGCAGTCCCAGCTTACAATATTTTTCGATATACCTCGGTGAGAGCTGGGCATTGAAGTAAAGGCCCTCTTCCTTCGCATACCGCCTGTTTTGCACAGCGCGTGCCGCATTGACCCGAGCTTTGATATCCGCAGAGCGCTCACCCTTTGGCGCTGTCTCAAGCGCATCAAAATCCATGGCCGGCACTTCAATTTTTATATCGATTCTATCCAAAAGTGGCCCGGATATTTTTCCGGCATAACGGTGTATCTCACTGGTACTGCAGCGGCATTCATGGGTCGGATCACCGTAATAACCGCAGGGACAGGGGTTCATACTGGCAATCATCATAAATGAGGCCGGATAGGTCAGCGAAGCGCTGACTCTTGAAATGGTGACCTGCTGGTCTTCAATGGGCTGCCTCAAAACCTCCAGCGCGCTCTTTTTAAATTCTGGCAGTTCGTCCAAAAACAATACTCCCAGGTGCGCCAGAGATACCTCACCCGGCTTGGGGATACGTCCCCCGCCAATCAGTGAGATATTTGAGATGGTGTGGTGCGGTGATCGGAAAGGCCTTTCGGTCATTACCTGCGCATCGCGCAGAAGCCCGGCCACTGAATAAATCTTCGTGACTTCCAGCGCTTCCTCCACCGTCATATCCGGCAGAATTGACGGGAACGCTTTTGCCATCATCGATTTTCCTGCTCCAGGCGGCCCGCTTAACAGAAGATTATGGGCGCCTGCAGCGGCAATTTCAAAAGCTCTTTTTGCATGTTCCTGTCCTCGTATCTCTGAAAAGTCTGTCTCACAGTTATGAGTACTGCTTCTTTTGAACAAGGCGTCAATGTCCACCTTGCAGGGTGCTTTACAACATTCACCAGATAGATGTGCTGCCGCCTCTGCCACACTCTCCACAGGAAGAATTTCAATTCCCTCAACCACCGCCGCCTCGTACTGGTTCGCCGAAGGGATCATGATTTTTTTAAAGCCATGATCCCTGGCGGCCAGGACCATAGGTAAGATACCATTAATCGGCTTAATCTCACCGCTCAGAGAAAGCTCTCCCAGGATTACATAGCTTTCAATATCAACAGGCTCCAACTGCTCCGAAGCCATTAACAGCCCAAGAGCGATGGGCAGGTCATAGGCCGGGCCCTCCTTCTTAAGGTCTGCCGGCGCCAGATTGATGGTGATCTTTTTCATCGGATAGCTGTAGCCGCTGTTTTTCAGAGCAGAGTAAACCCGCTCCTTCGACTCTTTAACGCCCGTGTCCGGAAGGCCCACCAGCACATAGGAAGGAAGGCCGTTTAGTACATCAATCTCTACTGTAACAATCTGTCCCTCAATCCCTAAAAGGCTGCAGCTGTGAATCTGGGAAAGCATGACCGCTATTCCTTACCGTTCCAGCAATAGGTACAGACCTTACAGGGATCGATACCGATGGACTCGATCATATCCTCCAGCTCATGATATTTGAGTGAAGTAAATTTAAGTCGCTTACAGATCGTGTCAACCATTTCCTTATGATTCCGAGAATTCTGGTCTGCATAATCTGCTACGACATTCTCGTCATTATCTCCCTCACGTTCACGGATAATACGGCGTGTGATTAAATCATACTCCGAAGTAGAACGCGAGAAGTTCAGGTACTTACAGCCATACATAATTGGTGGGCAGGCTGATCGGACATGAACCTCCCTGGCACCGTTGCTGAACAGGTGGCTGGCGGTATCACTCATCTGCGTCCCGCGCACAATGGAATCGTCAATAAATAAAAGCTTTTTGTCTCTGATCAGAGCATCGACTGAAATAAGCTTCATCTTAGCGATAAGATGCCGCATGCTCTGTGTCGGCGGCATAAAGCTTCTTGGCCAGGTAGGTGTATACTTAATCAGCGGCCTTGAAAAGGGAATGCCTGATTCGTTGGCATAGCCGATGGCATGTGCAATCCCGGAATCAGGAACCCCGGCGACTGAATCGACTGGCACATCAGTGTCACGTTTTGCCAGAGCTTCACCACAGCGGTAGCGCATTGCCTCTACATTTACCCCTTCATAGGTTGAAGTTGGATAACCATAGTAAGTCCACAGGAAGGCGCAAATTTTCATCTCCTTACCCGCTGGCGATACCGTTTCATAGCCATCGGCTGTGATATAAACTATTTCATTTGGCCCCAGCTCATAAGCGTCACTGTAGCCCAGGTTTTGATAAGCAAAGGATTCAAAGGACGCGCAATAGCCATCCTCCTTTTTGCCGATAATCAAAGGTGTCCTCCCCAGGCGGTCTCTGGACGCGTAAATGCCGTCCTTTGTCATGATCAGCATGGTCAGGGAACCATCCACCATTTCCTGTGCTGCTTTAATTCCATCCAGAAGGTTATCTCTGGCAGCAATGATCGAAGCGACCAGTTCGGTAGCATTTACCTTTCCACTGCTCATTTCCATAAAATGGGCACGGTGCTTGGACAATACCCGCTCTACGATGTCATCGGCATTGTTAATCCGGCAAACTGTGGTCAACACAAAATTGCCATAATGCGCGCGGACAATAAGCGGCTGCGGGTCGCTGTCACTGATACAGCCAATGCCGATCTGTCCTTTCATTTCCTGTACATCGCGTTCAAACTTTGTACGGAAGGGTGAATTCTCTATATTATGAATTGCCCGGTCAAAGCCTTCTTCCTGATCGTAGACGGCCATGCCTCCTCTACGCGTTCCTAAATGTGAATGATAATCTGTCCCGAAAAACAAATCTGCTACACAGTCTTTTTTAGATACAACTCCAAAAATTCCTCCCAAAGTCTTTCTCCTCCACTTTATTCATGTTATCAAAAAATTCCATAGTACTATTATATACTAAGGCCCTGCTAATAAAAAGCCCTAACCAGAAAAAAACCTCTCCGGTTTTCCAGAGAGGCTTATGTTCTTATTGCTTATTTATCGTCGTCTTCGTCATCGAATGACAGACCTTCAAAAAGATTACCAAAAGCATCACCTAAGGTTACATTAGCTGATTCTTCATAAACAGTTTTATTCTTATTCTGTTGTGGTCTTCTTCTTGGCGCATCAGATCTTGGTGCAGAGGATCTTTCATAAGAAGAATCTGATTTTTTCTGTCTTGCAGGTCTTTCAGGCGCTTCTAAGGTTGCTTTGATACTCAGGCTGATTTTTTCTTTTTCAGTATTGATACCAATGATTTTAACCTTAACAACATCGCCCGGTTTCAGAACAGCTGCAACAGACTCTACACGATCATAGCTGATTTCAGAAACATGAATTAAGCCTTCAACGCCTGGCAAAATTTCAGCGAAAGCACCAAAATCCAGTACGTTTGTGATCTTAACTTCAACTTCGTCATCCACTTTATAGTTTTTAACGAATTCTTCCCAAGGTCTTTCTTTAAGGGCCTTAACGCTCAGTTTGATCTTCTTGTCTTCATCGTTCTTGGAAATAACCTTTGCTTCGATTTCCTGACCTTTTTCTACCAGGTCTTTTGGTTCGTTAGCTCTTTCCCAGGTTAAATCAGAACGATGCACAAAACCATCAATTCCGTTTAAGTCTACGAAGATACCAAAGTTAGTGATGGTTTTAACGGTACCGCCCACGATATCGCCGACTTCAAGCTCGTCAAAACGTTTTTCTTTGGCTTCTCTTAAAGCTGCCTGTTTTTCTTTGATTTCTTTTTCAAGAATAACCTTCTGTGACAAGATGGCTCTTCTTCTCTTTGCGTTGTAGTCAATGATAATGCCTTTAACGTCTTCGCCGATTAAAGATTCAAGATCTTTGACATAACGCACATGATACTGGGATGCTGGCATGAAGATATCTGTAAATCCGATATCAACAATGAGACCGCTGCCAGACACGCCTTTTACTTTACCTTCTAAAACAGTTTTATTTTCAAAGGCTTCTGCTAACTGACGCTGAACTGCCTGATTGTCATATTTGATCTTAGACAATTTAACGCTGCCAGAACCGTCATTTAAGTCGGTCACAATAGCATTGACTTTATCACCAAGTTTGACAAGGTCTGCCAGTTCTTCATCATGTTTCCATGTGAAGTCATTCTTCTTAATGACTGCATCTGCCTTATATCCAATATTCAAAATAACTTCATCATTGTCAATGTGAATTACTTCACCTTCTACTGGGGCACCCTTTCTGATTGGTTTGAGGGATTCTTCAATCTCAGCTGCGAAATCGAAATTAGCGTCTGCAATTTCGTTTGCTGTCTGCGCTTTTGCAGCTTCTGTTTCCTGAACCACCTCTTGAGTTTGTTCTTGTTCCAATTTGTTTTCTTCCATACTTTCCGTTACCTCCTTAACGATCCAATCCGGTGTTGATGCGCCCGCTGTGATTCCGATGGTTTGATACTTCTTAATCTCATTAGGGTCTAATTCTCCGGCTGTTTCTATATGACAAGTGTTTTTGCAATAGGTCTTACAGATATCTAATAATTTTTGGGTATTGGAACTATGATATCCGCCTATTACGATCATATATTCTACTACCTTTGCAGTTTCTGCCGCAGCCGCTTGTCTTTCAGCTGTTGCACTGCAAATAGTATTAAATATAACAATTTCATCCGCTTTCGACTTCAGGGCTTCTGTAATTTTGTTAAAATTTGCCTCGATGATCGTCGTCTGCGCCACTACACATATTTTATCATATTTTTTTAAATTTTCTACACTTTTTATGTCGTTTATAACAATTGCTTCGTTATTGCACCAGCCTGTAGCGCCAACGACCTCCGGGTGCTCCTGATTGCCGACAATGACAATCTGGTAGCCCTTTTTGTAGTAATCCTCAACTTTTTTCTGCATCGCCCTTACAAAAGGACATGTCGCGTTGACAATTTCAAGGCCCTTGGCCTCAGCCGCCTCAATCACATCCTTCCCCACACCGTGAGAACGAATGATGACGCAGCCATGGTCTATTTCATCGATGGTCTCCGCCTTGACAACCCCTCTGCCGATCAGCCGATCCATTTCCTGACGGTTATGGGATATATCCCCCAGGGTATAGATTGATTGATTCTGGTGGTTTGCCAGAGTATCCTCGACCATTTTCATGGCGTTTTCAATTCCAAAGCAGTAGCCTGCCTTATCGGCAATGATAATCTGCATAGTCTATCTCCATTATTTTATTGTAAATCATAGACAATGTCCATAATTTTTTCACTTATTTTTGACATTTCTTCAGGTTTCACTTTTTTTCCATAATATTCGTTTAATTCAATGGGTTTTCCGAATTTTATGTTTATTTTACCTCTAAATTTGTATTCACCTTCAATATGTACCGGCAGGATGGGAGACTTGGTTTTTAGGGCAAACACCACGAAACCTTCCATTGGTTTCTTGCGTTCGCCGTTTTTTACACGGGTCCCCTCCGGGAAAATGCCCAGAATCTCACCATTTTTGAGAACTCTTAAGGATTCCTTTAGTGTTTCCAATGAAACCTTTCCCCTGTCGACTGGAATGGTACCCACGGCAAGCAGCACCTTTCTGACAATAAAATTTTTATAAAGCTCGGCCTTGGCCAGAAAATGCACCTGCCGATTCATATGGGTCGCCACTGCCAGAGGGTCATAATTACTGATATGATTGGGGCAAAGGACAACCCCGCCTGTCTCCGGGATATTTTCTTCCCCTTCCACATGGATGTTATACAGAATAAGGTTTAAAAGCTTGATAATGGCTCTTCCGAATCTATAAAACATGGGCCTTTCCTCCCCGGATATTATCTAAGATTACCTGGCAGACTTCCTCGATGCTTTTGCCGGTCGTATCGACCACAATGGCATCCTCTGTACAGACCAGCGGCCCTTCATCGCGGTGGCTGTCATTGTAATCGCGAACCGCAATGCTTTCACGGATACTGTCAAAATCCTGATCAATTCCCCTGGCCTGCTGCTCAATAGCACGCCGTCTGGCGCGTTCATCAATGCTGGCATCCAGATAAAATTTATAGTCTGCCTTGGGAAGCACAACAGACCCGATATCTCTGCCATCCATAATAACAGAATGGCAGCCTGCAATGCTCTGCTGCTGGCCGACCAGCAGTCTGCGGACTTCACCAATACAGGCAACATCTGACGTGTGCCTGCTGACAATGGGCAGACGGATCTCTTCTGTAACCTTCTCTCCACTCAGGTAAACATCTGTCCCTTTAAAATCGATGGTGTTCTCTTTTGTAAAATCGGCAATGGCCTTCTGATCCGAAAAATCTATTTTATTTTTCCAGATACCATAGGTAATGGCCCGGTACATGGCGCCGGTATCTAAATATAGAATACCCAATTCCTTTGCAATTATTTTCGCAATGGTACTTTTTCCTGCCCCAGCGGGGCCGTCAATCGCAATTTGCATAAAGCTCTCCTTAACCTTCTTCCGATAAGCCTGCCAGCCATCCGGTACTGGCGGCAATCTGTATGTTAAATCCTCCGGTCAGGGCATCGACGTCAATCATTTCGCCGGCAAAATAAAGCCCCCGGACGAGTTTTGATTCCATTGTGCTCGGGTCGATCTCTTTGACATCCACACCGCCAGAAGTGATAATGGCGGTATTGATATCCTGAAGAGAGGTCACGTGGAGCGCCAGCCCTTTAAAAAGCTCTGCCAGATGCCTGCGTTCCTCCCGCGTGATCTGGTTCACCCTTTTATCTTCTGGAATCCCTGAACATTTTACCATAACCGGAATCATTTTTGAAGGTAATAAATCAACTAAACCGTTAATAAAATGCTTGTTATGATATTTTTCAAAGTCACGCTGCAGCCGCACATCCATCTGTTCCATGCTGAGAGCCGGCTTCAAATCAATGGTCAAAGTATAGTCTTCATATGGCGGCTTCATAAAAGCACTCATGGTAAGGACCAGCGGACCGGAAACACCAAAATGCGTAAAAAGCATTTCCCCCGCTTCATGGCGGATCTTTTTCCTGCCCTGTTTCATGGTCAGCCCTACATTGCGAAGGGAGAGGCCCTGAAGCTTCGGCACCCATGCCTCCTGGGTATTGACGCCCACTAATGATGGTCTCAGCGGGGTTACCCGGTGTCCGAGGTCTCTGGCCATTTTAAAACCGGAACCGTCAGAGCCTGTTGAGATATAGCTTCTCCCGCCAGTGGCCAGGATGACCCGATCATAGTTTTCGATTCTTCCATTCTCAAAACGGACACCTGTAACCTTTACCCCTTCGCTGCTCTTTGCTGTCTCGACAGCGGCAATACGCTGGTTCAGGAAGACCTGTGCCCCTTCGCGCTCCAGAATTTTCCTGTAGGCTTTAATGACATCGCTAGATTTGTCACTCTTGGGAAAGACCCGCTCGCCCCGCTCAATTTTAAGGGGACAGCCGTTTTCTTCCATCAGATCCATAAGCGCATCATTTGTAAAGGTATAGAGGGCCGAATAAAGGAAATTTTTGTTGGTGACAATACTGTCAAAAAATTCACTTATGTCACAGTGATTGGTCAGGTTGCACCGGCCCTTGCCAGTAATATACAGCTTTTTGCCCAGTTTTTCATTCTGGTCGTAAAGGTCTGCCTGCTGGCCTGAGCGCAGCGCGGCAATGGCTGCGCTCATCCCTGCCGGGCCGCCGCCGATAATGGCTGTTTTTTTCATTTTCTCTCCTATAAATCCTTGACAAACTCGTCACCGGTATAAATATAATGTTCTTTCCAGATTTCTTCGAGCTCATTAAAGGTCTGTTTTGTTTCTTTGATATTTTTAAAACCAACGGCCACTACCAGCGCGTTAATCAGACTTAAAGGCGCCACCAGGGAGTCCACGAAGGAATAAACATTGCTCTTCGCAATGAGCTTGTGATCGGCAAACTCATTGATGGGTGCGTGCTCATTATCCGATATGGTGATAATCCTGGGACCCCGGTTTTTAAGAAATTCTACAGCCTCATAGGTTTTCTGCGCATAGCGCGGGAAGCTCATGGCAATGACCACGTCGCCCTCGCCAATTTTGATCAAATGCTCATATATGTCTGTTACACCGTGATTGATTACCCGGACATCATCCAGGATCAGGTTCAGGTAATAGCCCAGATGCTCGGTCAGCAGACTAGTTGTTCTAAAACCGATAATGACCACCTTGCCTGCACTGCGGATCAGGTCTACGCATTGCCTGAGCGCTTCGTAATCAAAGGATTCAAGGGTTCCGTTGATGCTGTTGATATCACTTTTGAGCACCGCGGCCACAGAGCGCTGCATCAGCTTTTCTTTTTCCTCGTCACCCAAAGTCATGTTGATGCGCTCAATGGTCGTCAATTTACTGTTTATTTCATTTTTAAGGGCCTTTCTGAACTCTGGATAGCCTTCATAGCCTAAAGACAGCGCAAAGCGCACAACCGTCGCTTCACTGACCTTAACATGCTGCGCTACTTTGATGGCGGACATATCCGGAGCCTTTTCATAATTTTTCATCACAAAGGCTGCAATTTTTTTATGGCTCTTGCTCAGGCCTTTATAGCGCTCCTTAATCTCTGCAAAAATATCCCTTAGTTCCGGTTTGCTGTCTTGTTTCATATCCGATGATTGATTCATTTCCGTTATCTGCCTCATTTTGTCTTTTCCGCCAAAATTAAATAGGGCGGATTATTTTTATTGATTGTCTCAAGCTTGTGCACATTAAACCCTGCTCCAAGCTGCGCGCACCATTTTTCAACGGCCATGCTCTCCTCCAGTCCGGCTAGATGCCGGTACAGGCAAAGCGTCATCAGCCCCTTTGGCGCCAGCAGGGTTACACTGCTTTCAAGTGCTGCCAGTGTGGTATCTGTCTTTGTAACGATTTCTTTGTCTCCATGAGGCAAATACCCTAAATTAAACATAATACCCATTATCTTAGAGTCCTGACGAAGCTCTGGTATACTGCCCATTGTTTCGTGCCCCTTGTGAAAAAGAAGGACCCGGTCTCTTAAGCCCTCGGCCGACAGGCGCTGCTCGGTTTCTTTCAGGGCTTCTTTCTGGACGTCAAAAGAGTAGACCTTTCCGCACGCTCCCACACTCCGGGCCAGCAGACAGGTATCTGCACCTGTCCCGGCGGTCGCGTCGACGGCGGAGTCTCCCATGCGTAAGTGCTCGGCCATCAAGGCTCCTGCCAGCAGGGTCACTCTCCTGAATTCATTAATCGACGGCACCGGCACACCCCGGACACGGTTTAAAAAATTCATCGACATAAGCGTCATGGCTGATGTACTCACCGCAGTCCCTAAATTGATGGCCTTTAAAGTACGCCTTCAGTGTCTCCGGCACATTGTAAACCCTGCAGGCTTCACACCCAAGCTCAGCCGCCTGAAACAGCGTGGTGCGGATCAAACCGTCCAGCACCGCCATTGGCACCTCCGGCTTAATATTTAAAATATCATAAAGCTCTGCTGTTTCACCCTTTACCATAAAACGGGCAACAGCAAGAAGCGCTTCGTCATCCATGGCTGTCATATAAAGGCTCCGCTTGTGTTCGGGCTCCTTAAAATAAGGAGCGACCACCTCAAAACTTTTAGGAATCACAATTTTAATCATCTTTTTCTCCCCTCAGATAACGTATTTCTTCCTCAGTAAGATAACGCCATTCACCAGCCTTTAACCCTTTTAAGGTAATACTGCCAATAGCTGTCCGCTTAAGGTGAATGACGGGATGGCCGATTGCCGCGCACATTTTACGAATCTGGCGCTTCCTTCCCTCGTGGATCGTCATTTCGAGCAGGGCTGTGCTTCTGTAAGTCTTTATTACCTGCACTGAAGCGGGCGCAGTGGTATGCAGTGTATGGTCATCATCCTCGATCTGGACACCTTCAGCAAAAAGCTTCAGCTCTCCGGTACTGGGGAGCCCTTTTACCAGCCCTTCATAAATTTTGTTAAACTCATGGCTGGGGTGCGTCAGTCTGAAAGTAAGGTCTCCGTCATTGGTTAAAATCAGCAGCCCCTCCGTATCCTTATCCAACCGCCCCACGGTAAACAGCCGCTCCTTAATGGGCAGCAGATCCATCACAGTCTGGTCGGCGTGGCGGTCTGCCGAGGTAGAAACCACACCTTTTGGCTTGTTCAGCAGCACATAAATTTTTTTGTCCTCCGCGATGGTTTTACCATCCACTGTAATCCTGTCGGCTTCCGGGTCTACCTGAAGCCCTGGTGTCAGCACTGCCTCACCGTTGACACATACCCTGCCTGCGGCAATCAGTTCTTCTGATTTACGTCTTGAAGCAACGCCACACTGGGCCATATATTTCTGTAATCTCAATTCAATTCCTCAACTGTGTTTATTTCCATATTTTCCGCCATAGAAGCGGAGATATCGATTTTCTGCTGTTCTCCCTCAGCAAACTGCTCAAAAGCCGGCAAATCCTCGATATGCTTCAAATGAACGGTCTTTAAAAAGGCGGGGGTTGTTTTATAGAGAATCGGCCGGCCCGGCGCTTCCATCCTGCCAGCCTCCTTGATCAGCCCCCGGTCAAGGAGCCGCTGAACAGAACTGTTGGAGCTGACCCCTCTCAGATTATCAATATCGATACGGGTAATCGGCTGGCGGTAGGCAATGATCGAAAGCGTCTCAAGAGCCGCCTTGGACAGCCCTGTGGGCTCCTGCTGCCCCAGTACCTGACGGATAAAATCGTAATGTTCAGGCTTTGTGGACAGCTGCCATGTGTGATTGACCTGCACTAGGCGAAGCCCTCGTTCCACACTGCCATAGTCCTTTTCCAGTTCTGACATAAGGGCCTGAATGGTGTTCCCGTCCAGCTCCATCGCCTTTTCAAGCTCACGCAGCGCGACAGGCTCACCGGCGGCAAAAAGGATGCCTTCGATGATTCCCTTTAGACGCTTTTTATTACTCTTTGAAAGTTCCTGCATTTATTCCTCTGTCCTCTGTCTGATGATAATTTCCTGAAATACACGGTTCTGAAAAAGCCGTATGTTATTAATTTTATACATCTCCAAAAGCGCCAGAAAGGTTACAACAACTTCTCCCCGGCTGACTTTTTTTCTGAACAGCTCTGAAAAATGGAGTTCTCCAGAGCGATTGAGCTCAAACTGGTGCTCGATGTAATCAATTTTTTCCTCTACAGTAAAAACTTCCCTTACAATCTCCTGAGAAAAATCTTTGAACTCAATCTCATCGTTGTATAGGGAAAATATGTTGGAGTATGCTTTAAAAATATCCTCAGGGTTGATCTCAACCTCGGCGTCCTGGGTCATAACCGGGATATATTCCGGATCCTTATAGACGGCATGCAGCTCTGCGCACTCCCGTTCTTCCAGATAAATGCTGATATTTTTAAAGATTTTATACTCTATAAGCTGGCGTACCAATTTCTCTTTCAGGTCTTCTTCGTCCTCTTCCTCATCCTTTGCTCTTGGCAGAAGCATTCTGGATTTAATCTCCAAAAGCTTGGAAGCCATAACCACAAACTCACTGGCAACCTCCATATCCAGCTCGCGCCACTTCTCAATATGAGCCAGATACTGATTTGTGATTTCTGCGATGGGAATATCGTAGATATCAATTTTATTCTTTTGAATTAAATGAATGAGAAGGTCCAGAGGACCTTCAAATTTCTCTAAACTGACTTCGTAACTATTCATTTTATGACCAAAGCATTAAAAAAAGTGGGTTTAATATCATTCTAAATAAACCATCAATCCCGTTGATGATGGGTGTAATAATCAGACCGAACACATTAAATACAACCAGCAGCAGCAGAATGATCATCCCATAACGTGAAAACTGGTAGAATTTCTGTTTTGCATTGTAAGGCAAAAACTCAGCCAGAATCTGTGACCCATCGAGGGGTGGAATGGGAATAAGGTTAAAGACTGCAAACATCAGGTTATACAGGTACAAATACTGCAGAATCTGCAGCAGATACACGTTGGCAAAGGGCGAAACCGCGTAGATCGCAATGAGCGAAATAAAGCCTAACAAAAGGTTTGTGAAGCAGCCCGCCAGACTGACAACAATGATTCCCTTCCGATGATTTTTAAAATTATTCGGATTAACCGGCACAGGCTTTGCCCAGCCAAAACGAAAAAGCAGCATACTGATAAAACCGATGGGGTCAATGTGCTTAAGGGGATTAACCGTCAGTCGTCCCGCCAGTTTCGGGGTTGGATCCCCCATCGCATCCGCCGCGTAGCCGTGGGCCATTTCATGAAAAGAAATGGCGACTAAAATACCGGGCAGGCTCAGCAGCAGGTTGATAAAATAATTTGCGCTAAACATAATCAGCCCTCGAGCCAGGAAGGAATCCTGTCATTCTTGACCAGATCCTCAAAGCTTTCACGTTCAACCAGTATTGCTGACTGATCGCCCTTCAAAAGGACAACTGCCGGCCTTCTGAGACGATTATAGTTGCTGGCCATTGAATAATTATAGGCCCCTGTATGAAGCACTGCCAACGTATCGCCTGGCTGAGGAGACGGCAGCTTAATGGATTTAATTAAGGTATCTGTCTCACACGCTTTACCGCTGACTGTTACTTCTTCCATCAATGCTTCATCCTGAGGTTTATTGCAGATCACGGCATCATAGTCCGCTCCGTAAAGCGCCGGGCGGGGATTATCTGCCATACCCCCGTCAACACTTACGTACTTTTTGAGTCCCGGGATTTCTTTGACAGTTCCCACCGTATATAAAGTAATACCTGCCGGAGCCGCTACTGAACGGCCAGGCTCTACCACGATTTTAGGCATCGGAACCTGTCTCTGCTCAGCCATCTCACGCATATGGTCGACCATTTTAGGAATATAGTTAGTGACGTCAAAGCTGGGATCTTCCTTCAAGTAAGGAATACCAAAGCCGCCGCCCAGATTAATCTCAGTCAGATTAAGCCCATCGGAGAGCAATGCCTTATAAAGATCAAGCATAACTTCCGAAGCCAGTAAGAAAGGCTTTTCATCTGCGATCTGAGAGCCGATGTGACAATGAATGCCGACAGTCTCCACAAACTCCATTTCTTTTGTGCGGCCGATAATCTCACGGGCCTGGCTCAATGGCAGGCCAAATTTGGAGTCAATCTTCCCTGTCTGTATAAGCTCATGGGTATGGGCTTCAATGCCGGGAGATACCCGAAACAGCACCTTGACAGGCTGCTCAAGCTCCTCAGTCAAAAGATGCAGCCGTTCCAGCTCCCATTCGCTGTCGACAACGATACGGCCTACCTTGTAGCCGAGGGCCATTTCCAGCTCTGCCTGGTTTTTATTGCTGCCATGAAAGCAGATACGTGCAGGATTAAAACCACTTTTTACAGCAGTATAAAGTTCTCCGCCCGATGCCACGTCCAGAGAGATGCCCTCACTTGCAATGATCCGGCACATTCCCATATTTAAAAAGGTTTTGCCGGCATAGTTCACATCATAATCCGCGCCCGCCGATTCAAAGGCATCCTTAATACGGTTAATGTTCCCTCTTAAAATATCTTCGCTCATAACGTAAAGTGGCGTGCCGTATTTTTGCGCTAACACCACCGTGTCATGACCGGAGAATATAAAATTTTCTGTCATTCGGTTTCTCCTTAAAAGCTTTAATTTATTTGTTACAAATAATAAGAAAAGTGATCTGTTATCCTGTGTGCAACACAGATGATAATAGACCACCTCGATGATTTTATTTACATAAGAGAAAAAAAGCGACCTAAAACACAGGCAGTCTTTGCGTCTGAAAACTTTCCTTTGAGGTAAAGCGCTCGGACTGTCCGTATAGGCATTTCGACAATTTCGATGAATTCATCATCATCCTGTTTTCTCGGCTCAATAACAAATTGAGACGCCATAAATAAAGTGGTCACTTCATTGGTAAATCCCGGTGAGGGCCACATTTCTCCTAAAAAGTGCAAATCCAGGGGCTTCAGGCCAATTTCCTCCTGTAACTCCCGCACCGCTGCCTCTTTTGGATCTTCACCCACTTCAACCAGACCAGCCGGTATCTCCAGGATCACTTTTTCGATGGCCTTTCTAAACTGGCGCACGAAAATAATCCGGTTTCCTCTGACAGGCAAAATACCGACACCCTGCTTGTGGTCTACCAGTTCCCGGAAAGAAGTACCTCCATCCGGAAGCTCGACTTCGTCGACCTTTAAATTTAAGATGCGTCCATTGTAAATCTCTTTAGACGCAATGGTTTTTTCAAAAAATCTCATTCACTACTCCACGCCTTCAGCGTTCAGACATAAGGCGGTTCAGTTCATCCATAAAAGACTCAACATCCTTAAACTCACGATAAACTGATGCAAAACGAACGTAGGCCACCTGATCGATATCCTTAAGCGCATCCATGACGCGCTCTCCAATGTAGGATGATTCCACCTCTTTATCTTCAACCTGATAAAGCTCCTTTTCCATCAAATCAACAACACGCTGGATGTTGTCGATGGGCACCGGACGTTTCTCACAGGCTTTGATCATCCCGTTTAAAATTTTATTTTTATCAAAGGGTACACGCTGACCGCCCTTTTTAACAACGATCAAGGGAATGTTTTCAATCCGCTCATAGGTCGTAAACCTTTTGGCGCACCGGATACACTCCCTTCTTCTACGAATCATAGTGCCTTCTTCAACAGGTCGTGAATCAACTACTTTGCTTTCGTCATAATCACAAAAGGGACACTTCATTCAGACACCTTAGTCTTCGTTGCTTAAAAATCCAGGAATCGCAAATTCGCCAGCGGCGCTGGTTGTTTTGGTTTCAGGCTTAGCAGTCGTGTTTGCAGCAGCAGCGTTTGCGCTGTTCAGGATAGCAGCTTTTTTAGCTTCCACTTCTTCTGCCGGTAAGAAACCAGTCGCGATAACAGTAATCTGGATTTCATCGCCAAAACTTTCATCAATGGTCGCACCAAAGATAACGTTAGCGTCTTCGTCAGAAGCTTCTCTCGCAATGGTAGCGGCTCTGTCGACTTCAAAGAGTGACAGGTCTTCACCTGCGGTAATATTTAAAAGTACGCCGGTAGCGCCGTCAATTTCGGTTTCCAGAAGCGGGCTTAAGATCGCTTCTTTTGCAGCTTCTTCTGCACGGTTTTCACCGGAGGCACGGCCAACACCCATGTGCGCCAGACCGGCATCCTTCATGATAGTCTTAACATCGGCAAAGTCAAGGCTTACGAGACCTGGCATAGAGATCAGGTCAGAAATACTTTTAACACCCTGTAATAAGACATCATCCGCCAGCTTGAAAGCGTCTCTTAAGGAAGTGGTCTTATCGGCCATTCTTAATAAACGGTCATTTGGAATGGTAACCAGCGCATCGACATTATCCTGAAGGAAATCACTGGCAATCTGAGCGTTGCGCATGCGGACTCGGCCTTCAAAAGAGAATGGCTTGGTGACAACACCAATGGTTAAGATTCCCATTTCACGGGCAATTTTTGCAATGATCGGCGCAGCACCGGAACCGGTTCCCCCGCCCATACCAGCAGTGATAAATAACAGATCTGTTTCCTGAATTAAATCTGCAATGGCATCACGGCTTTCTTCTGCAGACTTCTGACCCATTTCCGGGTTACCGCCTGCACCAAGACCGCCGGTGGTCTTTTCACCAATCTGAAGGCGTTTTTCAGCCAGGGTCAGGGCTAATGCCTGATTATCAGTATTGATGGATATGAAGTCAACACCCTTCAGACCTGATTCGATCATGCGGTTAACGGCATTGTTCCCGCCGCCGCCAACACCAATTACACGAATTCTCGCAAAATTATCATTGTAGCCATCTAATTCAATCACTTTTCTTCCTCCTCTATTTCACGTAAGAAACTCTTAGTTTGTTTTTTATCATCATTTTTTTGTTCTTCATCCAGTTCCTCATCATCTTCAAAGACTTCATCCTCGTCGGAAGCGTCACCGCGGTAGCCGCTCTCGTCAAGCTCAACGGCATCGTAGTCTTCTTCCTCATAGTCCTCTGTCTCGTCCAAATCATCGGTTGTGGAATGTATTATTTCTATAGGCTCAGCCTTATGGCCGGTTGAATGACCATGCTTCTGCTCCTTTGAAATCGCTTTAGGATCTGATTTTTTGCTGCCAGACCGGAAATAATAACGCCGGATCTTCGCAAAATTTGAAAACAAGCTGGTTCCAAAATAAAAGATTGCTGCGTAATAAATTGGAATCCCTACTCTGTCACCGATATAGGTCAGCAGCGCCGCTAAAATGGTGTTGCCAAAAAAACCGGTAATAAACAGTTTTTGGTCAAATTTTCCTTCCAGGTCTGCCTGAATACCGCCAAATACTGAATTCAGCGAAGCGAGTATTGCGATCGAGAGATAGGATGAATATGCCAGCGGTATTTCAAAAGGCAAAACAACACCAATTAAAAGCCCTGCAAGCAGCCCTATTAATGGATATAGCATCGTTGTCCTCGTTTCTCTGCAAAAAATCAAATTACAGTTTATTACTTTTGTTGAGTAGTAAATATTCTGACTTTTCTATATTAACCTTTATTTCCCAATATTTCAACAGTTGAATAACACTTTCATCAGAATTTAAGTAAATATACATGGATTCAGGGTCTCCAATGGCTTCAATCACAAATGGCGGTGAGGATATCTCATCATCCACATTTATGACTGCGCCGCCGCAGTCGATGTTGCTGCTGCTTGTCACGCGCATTTTATTGAGCTGGATTCCCTCCGCGCCGGCTGCCTTCAGTTCATTAATGACTGCCAGCACATCTGAGTTGTGCACCAGGTATTTATTAGGGTTTTCACCAGGTTCGATGGCTTTGTCACTGTCTTCCAGCGTGATGACAAGGCCGGGTCCCTGGATGGGTACAGAGCCGTCTGCCATTTTATAGTTTTCAAGCTCTGCGTCCAGATATTGGCCGACAGTATCGACCACAGAACCTTCATCCTCGATGGCCCTCTGGGCCTCCTCGTAGGTTTCGAGCCTTTTTTGCTCAGCCGCTATTTTTTTGCTGAGCTCCTCATTTTTGACCTTGAGGTTATCCTCCTCAAGCTCCTGGTTATATAAGGTCTTCGCATTGACAAAGGTACGCTGGGCCGGGATGTCTTTTGAGCCAATCTCCTTAACGATCAGGGCCATTCCAATGCCAACCACCAGAAAGACCAAGACCAGTATCCGGTTCATGGTTTTTTCACTTATACTCTTCATAGCCCACCGCTATTCATCGGACCCACTGCCTGAGGCCGGCTTGGCATACTTTAAGTCAATCACACCGCTGTAGGCCTTCACAAGAACATTGTCTTCCTGTGAAATAGAAACCTTCAGCTTATTGGACTGCATGACATCCACAACACCGGCCCGCATTTTGATGGCCGCGGAGAGATCCTGAGGATTGCCAATGACTTTCACCTCAAAGGGTGCACCGTATTTGTTACGGTTAATATTAATATAGGAGCCCGCCTGGCGGATCTCCGAAGTATTAATCAAACGTTCGCCATTGATGGAAATGGCTTCGGCGCCTGCTGCGTTCAGCTCGTTTACCAGTGAGAGCAGCAGATCGGAGCTTTTGGAATAGAGGGACGCGTCGTAATCTGTGCTGTCGGTATCAATGGTGATGACCAGGCCTGAACCCGTCACATCCGTCACACCTGCAAGCACGCGTTCCTTCTCCAGCTCCTTCTGTTTTTTCTTTATGACATCATCGGTTCCAGCGGCATCCGATTCATAGTTAGCCAGCTGTTTTTCGAGATCCTCGAGCTGGTTGTTCAGCTCGTCATTTTTGTTTTCAAGGGCTTTTACCTCAGCAGCCAGGTCGCCGGCGCGCTCGGAATCAACCGTCCCGCCCAACTGGTCGACTGTTTTCATCTGAAGGATAATCAAAACACCCACAAAAATACATATTAGCGCAATCGCTAAACTGCCTTTTCGCTTCAAGCCTTCACCTCAGTTTATCTTGGTTTCAGAATCGGTTTGTTACCGCCAGTGGTCAGATTGATGTCCAGATTACTCTTGTTCTCGGCAAAAACCGTATTGATATAATCATAAGAGCCTTTAAAGTTATCCAGATCCGACACGGTCATAACCACATTATTTTTTGTAATGATCCGATAAGTATTATTTTCCGTAATACCCACTTCCGAAATCTTCGCAAGGTTTCCGTCATTCTGAAAAGTCTTCAGAATCTCCATGACTGTGTCAAACTTCCAGTCCGGATTAAAGGTTACCGGATGCCCGATTTTATCAATGGTAATATCCGTGAAGCCCGTAACAATGGGGATATCCGTTTTGCGCAGATACTCGCTGCGCTCAACCAGAAGCCCCTCACGGTTGATATAATTGATCTTACCATCGTAATTAACCGCGCAGATTGCCGGTGCTTCCTTTACTTTGATCACGATTTTGTCCGGCATGACTTTTGTAATCTCCAGCTTTTCAACATTTATGAGTTCCTCAATATTATAATGAGCCTTATTTAAATCTACCCAAAAAATGCTCTCACCTTCATTGATTCCCGAAGTTTCTACAATTGTTTCGCTATCGACAACTTCATTCCCAATTACTTCAATATGCTTGATATTAAACACACCGGCGGAAATGGCGCTTGCCATGACAAAAATAAAGACAAATAAAATAGAAACAACAACCACTAATAGTGTAACATATTTTAGCAGTCTTTTCCTTTTATTTTTTTTTAATTTTTTACGTCTTTGCAGCTTTTCATCCATTTTATCACCATTTACCGGTTTTTGTCACCCTTTTTATTTGTTTTTGTTCAATTTATTTGATCAGCTTCAAAGCTTCTGCACAAATCCGGTCACCTGCATCCAGTATTGCCCGTTCTTTTGTGGCACTCCGCATTTTTTCAAGCCCCTTTTCATCCCGGAGCAGGGCCGGAATGGTTTCGGCCAGCAGGTCCGGGGTCAGCTCGGTGTCATGGATCAGGATACCGCCGCCGTTATCCGTAATAACACGGGCATTGAATTCCTGATGGTTTCCTGCTGCCATTGGGTAGGGCACCAAAATGGATGGAATACCCACTGCGGCAATCTCAGCCACCGACATGGCCCCAGAACGGCTGACAACCAGATCTCCAGCGCCGATAAGGGTGTGGACATCATCGCTGTACGCTAACACGTTTATATTACGGCAATCGTCTAATTTTACATCATTTTCCTTTAATTTTTCTAGGACTTTATCGTACTGTCCTCTCCCGGTCAGGTGATAAACGACAATATCCGGATTATCTGCATTCCTGGCAATAAACGAAGCGGCCGCATTGTTGATACTCCCAGCCCCCTGGCTGCCGCCCATGATGACGACCAGACGCTGGTTTTCCTTCAGGCCAAGCTTATCCCTGAGGGCCTTGCGGTCGGTCTGTTTAAACACGTCACGCACTGGGTTGCCTGCCAGAAATGTCTTATCCTCCGGAAAATACTCGGCGGCCTCTTTAAAGCTGATGGCCACGCGGTCCACTTTTTTCCCAAGCATCCGGTTTGTCTTGCCTGGGTAGGCGTTCTGCTCATGGATCATGGTGGGAATGCCCCGCTTCGCTGCCTCGAGAAGCAGCGGACCGCAGGTGAAGCCGCCAGTCCCAACCACCAGGTCCGGCTGATGCCTTTTCAAAACCTTTTTTGAATCTGAGATGCCGTCAAAGATTCCCTTGACCGCTGCCAGCGTTTCAAGCGACAGCTCACGCTCAAAGCCGCGGACTCGGATGTACTCAATGGGATAGCCCTCCTTGGGCACAATGTTTTTTTCCATGCCTACCTGTGAGCCGATAAAAAGGATCTCGGCATCGGGCAGGCGCTCCTTTAGTTTATCTGCAATGGCCAGCCCCGGATAGATATGGCCTCCGGTGCCGCCGGCCGCTACTAAAATTTTCATTTTCTTCTCCCTTTCCTTTTACGCAGGTCCGCCTGCCTTGAAATATTGAGTATGGGCCCCAGCATGGCAAAGAGCACCACCATCGAGGTACCGCCAGCGCTGACAAAAGGCAGCGCCATCCCGGTAACCGGGATGACCGAGGTGGCGACCCCCACGTTTACAAACACCTGAAAGCCCAGCAGCAGCATGACACTGCTGGTGTAAAGGTAACCGAACCGGTCCGGCGACGTGTTGGCAATTTTGAAGCCCCGCCAGATAATAAAGGCGAAAAGGCCCAGAACAAAGACACAGCCGATAAGGCCAAATTCCTCGCCAATATTGGCGAAAATAAAGTCATTCTGGAGCTCTGGCAGGAACAGAAATTTCTGCTTGCCATTGCCCAGCCCCTGCCCGAAAATGCCACCAGTCCCAATGGCTAAGAGTGACTGGGTGATCTGATAGTCAACGCTCCCGCGGCCTAAGAATACATTAAAGCGTTCCAGACGCCAGGGCTCAATGATCATCAGCACAACGACCCCCGCCACGCCGACTGCCGCATAGGGCGCGAAGCGTTTAAAGCGTACCCCTGCAAAATAGAGCACTGCCACCATACCGAAGCCAATTGCCATGGCCGCGCTCAGTGAGGGCTCGATGGCTGTGATGCCGCAGATCAGGAAAATCGGCGCCATACACTGCTTTGTAAATTCCCAGGTGCCGCCGTTCAGTACCTCCGGCTCCCGCGCTAGCAGGGAGGAGAGATAAAGAATGCCCGTGACCTTTGCGAGCTCCGAGGGCTGGAACTGGCCGATGCCGACATTCAGCCACCGCCTGGCATCATTGACCTCTACCCCGATGCCCGGTATCAATACAAGGAGCAGCAGAAAGACCGTCACGCCCAGCAAAATCATGCTGATTTTCTTATTATTGTATTTGCGATAATCGATATTACTCATAAAGCCCATTACAACGAGCCCCAGCGCCACAAACCCAAATTGCTTGAGAAAGAGCGAGTAGCCCTTGCTGCCGTCGACTGTTGAAGAATACATGCTGGCGCTAAAGACCATCAGGAGGCCAAAGCCTACCAAAATCAACAGAGCGATGACAAACGGCCTGTCTACTTTTCCTTTTTTCATCAGTTACTCCCGATTCGCTTCACTAAATCCTTAAAGACCTGTCCTCTGATTTCAAAATTGTCAAACATATCCCAGCTGGCACAGGCCGGTGACAGCAGCACCACATCGCCGGGAGCGGCACACTCCGAGGCGACCTTGACCGCCTCGTCATAATCGCCCACACGCACAGTGCTGTAATAGCCCTGGCCCTCGGCTGTCTCCTCAATCTGGGAAGCAGTCGCTCCGACTAACACCATGCGTTTGACCTTTTTCCTGACCACCTCGATAAATTCGCTATAGTCTTCTTTTTTATCGTAGCCTCCGGCGATGAGGATGACCGGTTTGGTCATAGCGTTCAGAGCCACGATGGCCGCGTTGGTGTTGGTGCCCTTGGAATCGTTGATATAATCCACACCGTCGATGGTCGCCACAAATTCCTGGCGGTGTTCTACCCCACCGAAGGACTTCAGCGTCTCCGTGATGCTGACCACGTCCACTCCCATAAAATATGCGAGCACTGTGGCCGCAAGAGCGTTCTGCACGTTGTGAGGGCCTTTTATGCCCATCTCCTCGATACGGCAGATTGGAATGACCGATTCATTGTCATTGATAAAAATACCGCCGTCCATGGCGTAGGCGCCCTGGGCCACCTTTTTATCCAGACTGAAATAGTACTTCCGGCACTGCGCCTGACGGCCCAGCTCACAGACCTGCTCGTCATCGGCGTTGAGCACCAAAAAGTCCTCGCCGCGCTGGTTTTCAAAAATGCGGGCCTTGGCGGCAATGTAATTTTCCATGGTGCCGTACCGGTCCATATGGTCTGGAGACAGGTTTAATATGGCCGAAGCGACTGGACGGAATTTATTGATGGTCTCCAGCTGAAACGCGCTGATCTCTGTCACAAAGACATCCTCGGGCGCTGCTTCCATTACATAGTTGCTGATGGGGTCCCCGATATTGCCCACCGTGTAGGTTTTCCGGCCGCTGTTTTTAAAGATCTCACCCGTGAGTGTGGTGGTGGTGGTTTTGCCGTTGGTGCCGGTGATGGCTACAAAAGGGGCCTTTGTCATACAGTACGCCAGCTCAGCCTCGCCGATAACAGGAACGCCGCAGCGGTATGCCTCGGCAATGATCGGAATGGTTAACGGCACGCCCGGGCTTGTGACCACACGGTCAATCTCATTGATAACCTTGGTGTCGATCTGTCTTCCAAAAACGGTTTCGATGCCTTTTACCTCAAGCTCTGCCAAGGTCTCCCGTACCTGGGGAAACTCTGCCAGAACCACGTCCTCAGGACGATTATCGGTCAGTATCACTGCCTTGCCGCAATCCATTAAAAGCTTTGAAACCGCCACACCGCTGCGGGCAGCTCCAATCACTAAAATCTTTTCACTCAATTGTACTCACGCCTCCTAAATTATAAACATAAAAATGCCAGTGCCACAAAGACTGCCGTAACAATCCAGAACACGGTGACCACCCGGGTCTCACTCCAGCCCTTCAGCTCAAAGTGATGGTGGATCGGCGCCATTTTAAAGAAGCGCTTGCCGTGGGTCAGCTTGAAATAGCCCACCTGAATAACCACCGACAGGGCCTCAATTACATAAAGCAGGCCTGCGATCAGCACAAATATCTGCATCCGTGTAATGATGGCCATCACAATGACTGCGCCGCCCAGAGCCATGGAGCCTGTATCGCCCATAAAAATCTCAGCCGGGTTTGAGTTATAGCGCAGGAAGCCAAGGCACGCGCCGATCACCGCCCCGCTGAAAACAGCAGTGCTGACCTGATTCAGGGCAACGGCCATGGCCAGGAAGAAAATACATACAATGGCCGTAACGCCGGAAGCGAGGCCGTCAAGGCCATCGGTCAGGTTGACTGCGTTGGTCACTGCCACGACTGCGAAAAAGGTAAAAGGAACATACCAGATACCGAAATCAACGGTGGTGCCCATAAACGGAACGACCAGCTCTGTGCCGATGGCGGGTGTCCATGCCGCGTAAATGGCAATGGCCAGAGCCGCCGCAAACTGGAGCACCAGCTTCTGCCAGGCGCGCAGCCCCAGATTGTGCTTCTTTGAAACCTTGATAAAATCGTCGATAAAGCCAATGGCACCAAAGGCCACCATCACGATCAATGGGAAAAAGTCCCATTTTTTAGTAAATAAACTGATGATAATAACAGCGATGAGGACAGCGCCCTGGATGACAAGGCCGCCCATGGTGGGGGTACCGGATTTTTTCATATGGCTCTGCGGCCCCTCCTCGCGGATGGCCTGCCCGAAGTGCAGCCGGTGCAGAATCGGCAGGACTCGCGGCATGACGAGCCAGACAATGATAAATGCGACTAATAAACTGACAATTGAAATTTTTAAAGTATCCATCTTTTCCTTGTTTCCTCTTCCTTTACTCCTGAATCATTTCCAGTGTTTTTTCCAGATGCACGCCCCTGGAGGCCTTGATGAGAATCACGTCTCCCGGCGCCATAAGCTTTCTCAGCAGCTCTCCGGCGCCTTCTGCGTCTGCAGTCCAGAAACAGCGCTCATCTGCCAGGCTGGCGCCTGCCCCCTTGATGTAGGCTTTTGATTCTGGGCCAACCGCAATGAGCACATCGGCTTTTTCTGCCGCGTAAGCACCGATCTCGAGGTGGCCGCTTTCAGCCATCTCTCCCATTTCCAGCATATCCCCAAGCACTGCAAGCCTGCGGCTGCTTTTCCCCATATCCCACAGCATATCGAGGGCTGCCTTCATGGCATCGGGATTGGCGTTATAGGAATCGTTAATCACTGTGGTCTCTCTTACCTTGACGATATCCATGCGGTTGCCGCTTGGTTTAAAGGCGTCAAGCCCGCGCTGAATCTCTTCATGGGTCATCTGATAATATCTGCCGAGCCAGATGGCGGTCAGGCAGTTGTAAACATTGTGAATGCCAGGATAAGCGAAGTGAAAGTGTTCGCCATCCGCCTCAAAGCGGATGCCCTTGGCAGAGGAATCGACCTGTTCTGCCTTAAGTGACAGATCCTCACCTTTAATCCCCACCCGGACAACCGAGAAAGGCTCTTCATCCTCTTTGATCTTATTTAAATACACATCATCCCCGTTGAGCAGCGCAATGTCGCCGGCGACCATGGTCTCAAAGATTTCTTTTTTAGCGGCCAGAATATTATCCTGGGTTTTCAGAATCTCGATATGAGCTGTGCCGATATTGGTAATGACGCCGATATGGGGCCTGACCTCACCGATGGATTTACGGATATCATTGAGATGGTCCATGCCCATTTCAATCACGGCGATTTCGTGTTCTGGCTGTAAGTTAAAGAGCGTCTGAGGAATGCCGTATTCATTATTGAAATTCCCCTGGGTTTTCAGGGTATTGTATTTCTGAGACAGCACTGAAGCGATGAGGTCCTTGGTTGTGGTCTTTCCGCTGCTGCCGGTAATGGCGATGACCGGTATATCATAGCGCTCCCGGTTGTACTTTGCCAGGGCCTTCATGGCTTCCAGGCAGGATTCGACCAGAACAACGCTGATCCCCTCTGGAAAATCCAGAGCTTCTGTTTCTGTAAAACTTGTTGAACAGCCTTTTTCGGCTGCGATTTTGATGAAACGGTGTCCATCTACCTTTTCACCCTTAATGGGGATAAAAAGGTCGTTTTTCTCGATTTTACGGCTATCAATCGCCGCGCCGCTGATCCAGTCGGTTGTTCCTGTCTGGATGAGCCGGCCTTCTGTGATTTTCACCAGTTGTTCAAGTGAAACTTTTTCCATATTTAAGTATCTTCTTTCTCTTGTTGTTTTGTCAAAGACAAACTGAAATTTTTACATACTTTCTTATTATAGCAAAACCACAGGCAAGGTTCCAACAATTTTACATTTTATTTACAAATTGACAAAAAGAAGCAAGAAAATCCTGCTTCTTCAATGATGATTTAAAACTTAAGCCTGACGACCGTACGAAACGGACGGTCGTCGCTGCCTTTACTCTATGCTTTAAGGTTTAAAGGTCACGCTGATCTCACTGCCCTTATCGACAACGGTTCCCGCCGCCGGGGACTGCTCGGCGGCAAAGCCGGAGCCAGTGACCTTGAGGTTGAGGCCAAGGCCGGTGACAATCTCGTTGACAGACTGAATGGACATGCCGTTAAGGTCCGGAACGGTAACCTTGCCGCCATTCTCACTGCTCTGGGAGCCAATTTCAAGAACCAGCTCTGTATTGGGGTCATAGACACTCTGGGCCGGGAAGCTCTGGGAAATGACGGTATCGCCATCGCCTTTTACATCCAGCTTATACTTGATGCCCTTTTCCTCCAGAATCTTAACAGCAAAATCCTTTTCCTGGCCGATCAGGTCTGGCACAGTAATGGAGTTCTGCTGGATTTGGGTGTCGCTGTCGGTCTGGCCGCCCATGTAGTCCAGAACCTGCTTCATCAGATTGATGGCAGTCGGCGCGGCGCTGGTGCCCCCAAAGGCGCTGGGGTCCGGTTCGTCGAGCACCAGAAGAATGGAGTACCGTGGGTCCTCGACCGGAGCGTAACAGAAAAAGGAGGTGACGTAGTAGGTGCTGTTGTAAGCGCCGTCCACAAATTTTTCGGCTGTACCGGTCTTGCCGCCAATGCTGTAGCCCTCTGCCAGGCTGGCTAAGGTCGAGTTTTCAGCGACAACATTTTTCATGATATTGCGCATTTCCGCCGAGGTGTCGGAGGAAATGATCTGTTTGGGGCCGTTCAGCTGATTGTTGACATATTCCTGCTGGCTGCTCCCCTTTCCGATGATGGTCGGGTTCATATAATAACCGTTGTTGACAACACAGTTCAGTGCTGAGAGCAGCTGAATGGGTGTGGTGGCAAGGCCCTGTCCAAAAGAGAAGGTGGCGTAATCCAGAAGGTTGATCTCGCCGTTTCCGTCAAAGGGTCGGTTGATGATCCCGGCTTCCTCCCCTGGAAGCTCGATGCCTGTCTGCTTGCCAAAGCCATAGTTATAAACATACTGATAGAACAGCGCCGGGTCCAGCTTCTGAATGATCTGGACCAGCCCTGGGTTACAGGAGTTTGCAATGGCTTCTGAAACGGTCTGTGTGCCGTGGGAGCCGGTGCAGTTGACCGTTACGCCGTTAATGTCGATGGAGCCGCTGCAGTACACCTTGGTGTCCGGTGTCACCACGCCTTCTTCAAGAGCGCTGGACGCCGTTACAGCTTTAAAGGTCGAACCAGGCTCGTAGATGAAGCTGACCGCTGGGTTTTTCCACATTTCACTGAGCTGGTCGGCCTTGGATTTGTCCTTGAGGTCGCCTGCGTGCTTCGAGCTGTAGTAGTCGCTGATGGAATAAGGGTCGTTGAGATTGTAATCCGGCTGGGTGGCCATGGCGATGATCTCGCCGGTTTTGGTATCCATAACAATGGCCGTGCCGCTTTTGGCTTTCCATTCCTCGACAGCGGACTTGAGCCCTCTCTCGGCCAGCATCTGAATATTGCTGTCGATGGTCAGTGTCAGATCCTGCCCCTGGGTCGGCTCCTTGATGACCTTTGTCTGCGAGGGGATCTGGTTGCCCTGGGCATCCTTCTGGAAATAGATGATGCCGTCGTCACCCTTCAGCTGGTCATTGTAGGAGGATTCGACACCGGTAAGGCCTGTATGGTCCTGCCCGGTAAACCCTAAAACATAGGAGGCAAAATTGCCGTTGGTGTAATAGCGGCGTTTATCCTCGATGAGCTCAATGCCGTTATAGCTTTTCGTCTCGCCTTTTTCATTTTTAATGGCCTGGTCCTCTTTAATCTCGCGGGCCAGGGTGTTATCGACCTTGCCCTCAATGAGCACCGCGCTGTTTTCCTTGCGGGTCAGCACTTCATGGGCGTCGTCATAATCCATGCCCAGCACGCTCACTAATACCTGGGCGGCTGAATCGGGATCTTTGATCTCATCAGGTACCGCGTAGACGGTACCGTCCAGAAAGCTGACACCCTCAGGGATTCCAGCGACGACTTTCTCGCCGTCACCTTTTTTAACTCCGTTTTTCACCTCGACCTTGTCATCCTCAGTCTTGTTGACCTTGTCCAGAACCTCCTGGTAATCAAGGTTCAGCTTCTCACTGAGCCCCTTGGCCAGTTTTTCCGGCTCCTTGACCTCCAGCGGGATGACATGGATAGCGGTGGCTGAGGAGTCCTGTACCAGGATGCGCATGTTGCGGTCATAGATATTCCCCCTCGAGGCTTTTAACGGCACCTCCTCCACCAGCTGATCCACTTGACGCGAGTACTGGTCGGTGGAGTCGATAATCTGGAGATACATCAGCTTTATTACAAGTATTAAAAATGCAACTGCTAAAATAACAATTGCATAATACATACGGGATTGCTTTAAATTTTTCTTTTTTTTCTTACGCGCTCTCATTGTCACCCTCGATTATTTAAAAATCGAACGGAGCCAACTGTCGCCCTGGGTGTCCGCTGACGCTCTCTGTGTATTTTCCATGGTCGTTTCATAGACGTACTGACCGGCAGTGGGCGTGGTCATGCCGTATCCTCTGGCTGTTGCCTCGATGCCGCTCAGGTCATCGGTGCTGGCCATGATCTGCCCGTTTTTACTGTCGTTGACTGCCTGCTTGTCCTCAAGCTCTGCCTGCATGGTGCGTACTTCCTCGTTCAGCTCTGAAATCATGGACTGCTGGAACAAAAGGCCGATGCAGACCACAAAAATAAGCACAGCTGCAATCATCAGGTAAGACAAGCCGGTAAGCTCCTTGGATTTGGCGCGGCCGCGGCGTTTTCGATTGCCTGCTTTTGCGGCTTTTACATTATTTTTTGCTTTTTTATATGACTTTTTGCGGGTGCTGGTCCGTCCCAGGCTTTCACTGGCTGAAGCAGCATCCAAATTCATGGTATCAGAAATAACCCAACTGTTCTGCATGTTCTCCATTTTGATTTTGCTCCTTGTTCTATAGCTTTTCTGCAATTCTTAGTTTAGCGCTTCTGGACCTTCTGTTGGCCTCGATCTCCTCCGGCGCGGGAAGCACCGGCTTGCGCGTAATAATCTTGACTTCCGGCTTTTTCCCACACACGCAGGTGGGGAACTCCGGTGGACAGGTACAGGGGTTCTGCTTGTCCTTAAAAAAATGCTTGACGATCCGGTCCTCAAGGGAATGGAAGGTAATGATGCACATACGCCCTCCGGGCTTCAGTGCTTCGATCCCCGCTGAAAAGGCATCCTCTAAAATGTCCAGCTCATGGTTGACCTCCAGGCGGATGGCCTGAAAGCTTTTGCGTGCCGGATGCTTTTCTTTGAAGCGCTCTTTGGCCGGGTAGGCGGCCTTGATGAGCTCGCTGAGCTCCAGAGTAGTCTCAATGGGCTTCGTTTCTCTTTCCTTTATAATGGCGTTTACAATACGGCCGGCAAAACGCTCCTCCCCATAGACCTGCAGCACCTTTTTCAGGCGCTCCGGCGGATAATCGTTGACGACCTCATAGGCCGACAGCTCTGCCCCGCTGTCCATACGCATGTCTAGTGGGCCGTCATGGTGGTAGGAAAAGCCCCGGGTTTCATCATCAAACTGAAAGGAGGAAACCCCCAGGTCATAAATGATGCCGTCGATCTGTGAGACACCGGCTTCCCCGAGCACCTCTTTCAGATGAACAAAATTATTTTTGACAAGCTGTTTGCGGCACGCATAGGGCGCGAGACGTCTGCCCGCGTAGTCCAGAGCAAAATCATCCTGGTCGATACCAATCAGGGTTCCGTCTGCGCTCAGGCTTCTGCAAATCAGCTCTGAATGGCCGCCGCCGCCCAGAGTACCGTCTACATAGGTACCGTCCGGCCTGATCATCAGTCCGTCAACGGTTTCGTGCAAAAGCACTGTTGTGTGTGAAAATTCCAAAGGCTCCCTCCTTTCTGCTAGATTCCCAGCTCTGCCATTTTATCGGCAATATCGCTGACGTCCATATTGTTGTAGTTGTCCCAATTTTCTGTGTTCCAGATTTCAAGCCGGTTGGAAACCCCAATGATCTTGGTTTCCTTTTCCAGCCGGGCATGCTTTCTGAGGGGCGCGGGAATGGAGATACGCCCCTGCTTGTCCAGCGCGCACTCGGAGGCGCCGCTGAAAAAGAAACGCGTAAAATCCCGGGCATTCTTATCGGAGATGGGCAGGGTCCTGAGCTTGTTCACAAAGATCTCCCACTCTTCTGTCGAAAAGACAAAAAGGCAGCAGTCAAGCCCCTTGGTGATGACAAAGTCCTTACCAAGCGCTTCCCTGAATTTGGACGGGATGATCAGACGGCCCTTGTCGTCAATATTATGCTCGTATTCACCAAAGAACATGCCAAACGCCACCCTTTCTTCCACTAATCCCCCACTTTATTGGGTCACTACACCAATTCTCCCCACATTATACCACAATGCACCACCCAGGGACAAGTTATTACCACCAATCTTAAAAAATTAAATATTTACTTTTGCTCTTTATTTTAATGATTTTTGGGTATTCCTTAAGCTGAAGTCCGTTTCAACCCACATTACCCCTTGTTCTGCGCGCTTTTTTAGTTTAATATAGTAGGGATCATTCAAATACTTTAACGCTATTAAATTGTAAGGAGTACGTGTATAAATGAGAGCAGTAGTTACGGTCATTGGTAAGGACCGCACAGGAATTATTTACAATGTGTCCAAAATTCTGGCAGAGAGCAACGCCAACATTGAGGACATCAGCCAAACGGTTATGCAGGACTTTTTCACCATGATCATGCTGGTGGATGTCACCAAAATGACCTGCGATTTCGCACAGCTTAAGGAAGAGCTGGAAGCGCTCAGCAAGACCATCGGCATGTCGATCCGCATTCAGCATGAAGACATTTTTAATGCCATGCATTCCATTTAAGAGGTGATGCACAATGGCAATGTTTAAAGATGTGCTTGAAACCGTCCGCATGATCGAAAAGGAAAATCTGGATATCCGTACCACTACCATGGGGATCTCTCTGATGGACTGCATCGACGCCGACGGCGAAAAAGCCCGCCGCAAGATTTACGATAAAATCACCCGAATGGCTGAGCACCTGGTATCCCAGGGCGAACGCATCGAAACCGAGTTTGGTATCCCGATCGTCAACAAGCGTGTCTCTGTGACACCCATTTCTCTGATCGCTGGGGCCAGCAGCGACACTGACTATGTGGCCTACGCCGAAACCTTAGATAAAGCCGCCCACGAAATCGGCGTCAACTTTATCGGCGGGTTCTCTGCGCTGGTGCCCAAGGGCTTTACACGGGGCGATCTCAACCTGATCAACTCCATTCCCGAAGCGCTGGCCTGCACCGAACGTGTCTGCTCCTCGGTCAACCTTGGCTCGACCAAAACAGGGATTAACATGGATGCGGTTAAAATGATGGGCGAGATTGTCAAACAGACCGCTTACCTCACACGCGACGAGGACTCCATTGGCTGTGCCAAGCTGGTGGTCTTCTGCAACGCGGTCGAGGACAACCCCTTCATGGCAGGCGCCTACCACGGCATCGGCCAGCCGGACACCGTACTGCACGTGGGTGTCAGCGGACCGGGCGTTGTCAAGAAGGCTCTCGAAAAACACCAGAACGCCAGCTTTGACGAGATGGCTGAGATCATTAAGAAGACAGCCTTCAAGATCACCCGCGCCGGCCAGCTTGTCGGCACCACGGTGGCAGAGCGCCTGGGCGTTCCCTTTGGCATCCTGGACCTCTCTCTGGCCCCAACGCCCGAAATCGGCGACTCGGTTGCCCGCATTCTTGAGGAGATGGGACTGGAACACTGCGGCGCCCATGGAACCACTGCGGCGCTGGCCATGCTCAACGACGCGGTTAAGAAGGGCGGCATCATGGCCTCCACCTCCGTTGGCGGCCTGAGCGGCGCTTTTATTCCTGTGAGTGAGGATGAGGGCATGATCGAGGCGGCCTCCATGGGCGCGCTGTCCCTCGACAAGCTGGAAGCCATGACCTGTGTCTGCTCAGTCGGGCTTGACATGATCGCCATTCCGGGCGATACCCCTGCCGCGACCATCTCCGGCATCATCGCCGACGAAGCGGCCATTGGCATGATCAACGCCAAAACCACCGCTGTCCGCCTGATCCCGGTATACGGCAAGGGCCTTGGCGAGTCTGCCTCCTTTGGCGGACTGCTGGGTACCGCGCCCATTATGGCAGTCAATCCCAATGACTGCTCTGTCTTTGTGAACCGCGGCGGCAAAATTCCCGCTCCGATCCACAGCTTTAAAAATTAATAAAAATCGAACTTAAATTTAATGGCTGGCCCGTGATAAATGACGAAACACAGGGCGCGACGCCCTTCGTCATTTTCCAGCGGCCAGCAAACAGGGGGAGAAAACATGGAAGATTTAAAAGTAGCAGTTTGTGTCTGTACAGAATGTGTGATGAAAGGCGCTATGGACATCATCGAATCCATCGAAAGCTTGAACGATGTTAAGGATGTCCTTGAGCTCTCACGCGGTATTTATATCGAAACGGTTAAATGTATCGGCGAAGCAAGGCATGGAATGAAATCCCCTATTGTTTCTGTCGGAAATGTCGTGATCGAAAAGGCAAATACGGAAACTGTGATGGCACAAATTCTTGAAATGACAAAATAATCAAGAAGGAAGTGAATTTGTAAATGAGAGGAATCTACACACCTGTGACCAAAATCCGTCGTCAGGTTTTTGCCGCCATCGCCAAGATGGCCTATGAGGGCGGCGATTACGCCAGTAGAGTGGAAGAAATCCCTTTTGAAATTATACCGGGCGAGGTCGCAAACTACCGCGACAGCGTCTTTAAGGAAAGAGCCATTATCGGGGAGCGCCTGCGTCTCGCCATTGGCCTGCCTTTATACCCAGTCGATCAGCCTTCCCCCATCTCCAGAGATGTGGAGGAAAGCGCCATCGCTGAAAAGGTCTATGATCCACCGCTGGTTAATGTTATTCCTTTTGCCTGTGACGCCTGTGAGCCTAAAGCCTTTATGGTGACGGACAACTGCCGGGGCTGTCTGGCACACCCCTGCGTATCGGTCTGTCCGGTAAACGCAGTCTACATGAAGGACGGCAAATCCCATATTGATAAGGAAAAATGTGTGCGCTGCGGGCGCTGCCGCGAGGCCTGCCCTTACGAGGCCATTGTAAAATATGACCGGCCCTGCGCGGCGGCCTGCGGCGTAGACGCCATTGAGAGCGATGAGCTGGGACGCGCCAAGATCAATTATGACAAGTGTGTTTCCTGCGGCATGTGCCTGGTCAACTGCCCCTTTGGCGCCATCGCGGATAAAACCCAGATTTTTCAGCTGATCCACGCCATCAAGGAGGGCGACGAGGTCATTGCTGAGATCGCCCCGGCCTTTGTGGGCCAGTTTGGCCCTCTGGCAACGCCTGAAAAGATCAAAGAAGCCATTAAGGAGCTGGGCTTTGCCGATGTGGTCGAGGTAGCCCTGGGCGCTGACCTGGGCGCTGTTGAGGAGGCCCACCACTATGTCAACAAGGTTGTTAAGGGGGACGATCCCTTTATTGGCACCTCCTGCTGCCCGTCCTGGTCTGTCATGGCCAAGACCAAATTTCCGGAGATCGCCCACTGCATTTCCGGTGAGCTGACCCCAATGGTCGCCACAGCCCGCATTATCAAAAAGGAACACCCCAAATCCCGGATTGTCTTTATCGGCCCCTGCGCGGCTAAAAAGCTGGAGGCCTCCAGAAAGAGCGTCCGCAGCGACGTGGACTTTGTCATTACCTTTGAGGAGCTCATGGGTATGTTCGTGGCCAAGGGCATTGAGTTCGGCGACCTTGAGGATGACGGCAAGCTGGACGACGCAACCGCGGCCGGCCGCGGCTACTCTGTGGCCGGTGGTGTGGCAGACGCCATCTGCAACGCAGTCCATGACCTCTACCCGGACGTGGATGTCAAGATCGACCGCGCCGAGGGCCTGAAGGAATGCCAGAAAATGCTGAAGCTGGCCCAGGCCGGCAAGCGTGACGGCTACCTGCTGGAGGGCATGGCCTGCCCGGGCGGCTGTATCGGCGGCGCCGGCACGCTCATGCCGATTAAGAAAGCCGTCACAGCGGTTACCAAGTTCCAGAAGGAAGCCGACGAAAAACTGGCGACCAAGAGCGCCTATATGTCTGAGCTGAATCTGATGGACGATAAAAAATAAAGGCTCTAGAGCGTATCTTTATAAAATATTTATGCGGTTTGCCAAGCCTTAACACCACCTTCACGCGCAACGTGATATGCTATGTTTAAAGAAGGTGGAAACTATGGCAAATCTCTTTTTACTCTTAATTTTATTTTTTACCGGCATCGCAGGCTATTTTGCCGCTTCCCATATCGACAGCTTTATCCGAAAGCTGCGCACTTACGGGTGGCGCAAGCTGTGAAGTGATCACGTATAATCAAAAAGATGACCGTCCGAAACGGGCGGTCATCTTTTTTGATACTCCCTCCCCGCCCTGGGTATAAACAAAGCAGAAAGGCATTTATGCCGTTTATTATGAGGAGGAAAACAAAATGACCAAACACACCATAGCAGGCGAATTTGATAAAATAAAAAACAAGCTGCACCGTAAGGATAAAACCGAGCGTCCCAAAGAGCTGGACGTGGAGGATGTGATTTCAGAAGAAATTGACCTGAATACAGAAGCTGCGGTAAACATCAGCGAGCACAGCAGCCGTGAACACACAAGCCACCCATCCATTGATGATATGACCCGGTAAAAACATAAAAAAGCGGGCAGGCCCTCTGGCCTGTCCGCTTTTTATTCCCACTATCCGATAATGCGTTTAACTTCCTTTACCATGGCTTTGCCAAGCAGCTCGTGCTGGTCTGCCTGGAGGTGGAGCCCATCCTCGTCGCTGCTCTTGACGACGGTCCCGGCGTCAAAGAACTCGACCCCGTAGGCTTCGGCCACGCCCTTATAGAACTGGGCGACATCCTTGGATTTTTCTTCGTTTCCTGCAAACATGTACTTGAACACGCCGTCTGCGATGGGCCCCAGCGGCGGCGGGCCTACCAGCAGCACCTTGGGCTCGCCGGTATAGTCTCCGACCTGGTGAAGGGCCTTATCCACCAGAATACCCACGCCGTTGGCGATATCCTGCGGGGATACGGTGTAGCGCACCTTGAGGTCATTGGTGCCCACAAAGATGATGATCATGTCAAAGGGCGCCTGGGCGTCCATGGTTGGAATGATCTGATCCTTGCCGCAGCGGTATTCCTCGATAGGGTCGTTCCAGACCGTAGTACGGCCGTTGAGCCCATCGGCGATAACCTTGTACTCGTCCCCCAAGCCAGCCTGCAGCACACCTGGCCAGCGCACATTGTCATCCCAGCGCTCCAGCGGCTTGATCATGTCGTTTGAGGGCTTCCAGCCCCAGGTGTTTGAATCCCCAAAAATCAAAACAGTTTTTTTCATCCGATTACCTCCACTAAAATATATTTTAAGCCCAGAAGGCTCATTAACCAATGGTCTGCCACAGCGCCGGCTTAGTGACAGCCGCGGCCAGGGCGCCGTTATCAAGAGCTGCTGTCACCAACTCCTCCTCCATGCCCAGCCCGCCTGCCAGAAGCGGTACCCGGATCTGGCGGAGGATGGCGTCATAGATGCTGCCCGGTATGGTCATGGGCATGACCAGCCCCGCGTCGGGCCGGCTCTCATTAATGCTCTGGATGCCTGTGGCCATGGCGTTGGTATCAATGAGGAACAGCCCCAGAATTGAGAGCATTTCTTCCTCCTTTATCCACCGCACACACTGGGGCTTCATGGTGATGACGGCATCCGCCCCCAGCTTTGACAGAAAATCAATGCTGGTGCGGTCCCGGGCCAGCCCCTTGATGGAATCCTGGTGGACCATCGCCTTGCGCCCGTACTGGTGAATAAGCCTGACAATTTTGGGCAGGGTGTTGATATCCCCCAGCTTGAGCATGACGCATGGCAGGCTGGTCTTTGTGAGCACACATTTCAGCCCCTCGGCCGAATTGACCGACGGGATGACCCGTGAGCCTGCGAGCAGCCGCTCCAGTTTAGACGTTTCCAAAACAATCCCTCCTGATTTTAGGTATAAAAAATCCGTATCATACCTCATCGCACAACAAATAAACGTTACACTGTGTAACAAGGTATAATACGGACAACTCTTAGACTCAAGTCCTTAAACTGGTGATTAATTGTTTACATTATATGCTAATCCTTTTCAATTGTCAAGCTTTAAATTGGAGAATCCGTACAGGACCCGCGGCCGAGCGTGTCGAAAAAAGTCGAAAAACCCGAGAGACGAAGCCTTTTACCCAAGGAAGGAAAAAGCGTCCTGCGGGTACTGCCCTCTCACTTGTATCTTCTACATGAATATTGATCCTTGATCTTTCCAATGTCCGGCTGTTCCGGTAAAGCGGCACGATTCCGGACCGTTTACCACAGCACCTGGATCTTTTTTCTTATCTGGATAAAAGGCGCAGTCTCGGACTGCGCTATGAGACGACCGCCCGAAACGGACGGTCGTGTTTTTCAGTCGTTCCAGCCAAGAACGCGGATAAGCCTCAGATCTGAATAGGCATAGGCGCTGGCCGGGTAATTGATGCGGTCGGTGGTATTGGAATTGATCAGGTAATCCTTGACACTGCCATCGGCGCCGGTCACCACATCGGTGATGATCACAGAATGGTTCCACTCGCCGTCCACCCCGTACTGGAGGATATCTCCGGCCTGTCCTGCGTAAAGATTGGCGGTGGTGTCCGCTGCCAGGCCATAGCCGGTGTTGCTTTCGGCATAGTCATAGAATTCCTCAACCCCTGCCCAGGAGCCGGAGCGCCCGCTTTCTGTCTGGCGGGTATTGACGGAATCGCCGTACCATTTCCACTGGTCCTCCCCTTCGGTATCCATAGGGATGCCGCCCGCGTACAGGCACTGCGAGATATAGTTGTTGCAGTTGCCGCCGTATTCGTCGTAAAGCCCCCACGTGTCATTCCGGATAACCGACAGCGGATCAACCCAGTCCATGGCGTAGGCCACAGCGGCTGCCCGGTCATAGCCATGGTCGCACAGAGCAGCGGATTCGCTGCCGGCCGCGGCCTCGCTTTTTTCTGCATTGAGCGCCTCAATATCCTGCCGGGCCTGGTCCATCAGCTCAGATTTGATCTGGTCCAGAAGCTGGCTGGTCTGGGTGCGCGCTGCACCCTGGCTTTCTTCATCATAGAGCTCCTCGATGAGCAGATAGCCGTCCTCCTCCTTTTGGTGCTCGATGATCCGGCAGTTGTTTCCCTCCTGGCGGATCACAAAGGTATGCTCGATGCCAGAGCTGTAGGAATCAGTCCCGTCGATAAAGCTGAACTGCACCGCATGGTCCTCCTCCAGCGTCACCGCCAGATCACCATTTTCCAGCGTTTCGGCCCCGGTATAGGTCACGCCGCAGGTATAGCCTGTAAGCGTCAGGTCGTTATCCTGAAGGGAGCGGACCCCCACCAGAAAGGACAGGGCCGCCTGGTCGATGGCGGCGCTGACAGCGCCCTGGCTGTCCGACAGATCAAAGTACTGGGTCACATCCTGCTCCTTTAGCTCTGCCAGGGTGCCGAACCAGGTGTTCAGATAATCCCTGATCGTGTCCTCCGCGCTGCTGCCAATGCCGTAGGCGGTTCGGCTGTTGCGCACCACAACGCCGTTCTTTTTATCCTCCGCTATATCCTCCGCAGTGTCCTCGGCTGGCGCTTCGGCGGTGCCGCCCGCGGCCAGAACTTTTGTTACATGACGCACAGCCGCAGAGCCTGCCACGATGAACACTGCCATCAGCGCCACCAGCACTGCTGCCTGCCTTCTCTTTCTGTTTTGTCTTGTATTTGATCGTCTATTCATCCATTAATTTCCGATCCTTCCTCAAAGATAGTTTACATTATAGACGACTTTTGTGACAGTTTCGTGACAATTATGTGACGCAATAAAAAAAAGATGATGAATGGTTTCATCATCTCATCAAAGTATTTGGGAGATGAAGCCTTTTACCTAAGGAAGAAAAAAGCGTTCTGCGGCCACTGGCCTCCAAACCTGTCTCTTCTTCAATAATGTAAATGCTTTATCTCTCCAGTGTCCGGCTGTTCCGCCAATACAATTCGATTCCCCGCCGTTTACCGCAGCGCCTGGACCTTTTTTCTTATCTGGATAAAAGGCGCAGTCTCGGACTGCGCCACGAGACGACCGCCCGAAACGGACGGTCGTGTTTTTTAATCGTTCCAGCCCAGCACGTGTATGAGCCTGAAATCATAGTAGGCATACGCGCTGGCCGGATAGCTGATTCTGTCGGTTGTGTTGGAATTGATCAGATAGTCCTGAACCACGCCGTCCTCGCCGTAGATCACATCGGTGATGATCACCGAGTGCCGCCACTCGCCGGTGGCGCCGTATTGCAGGACATCTCCGGGCTCGCCGGCGTACAGGTTTGGATGAACATCTGCCGCCAGGCCGAAGCCACTGTTGTTTTCGGCGTAGTTATAGAACTCCTCGACCCCTGCCCATGCCGGCGACCGGCCGCTTGGCTGGTTCCAGGTATCTACCTCATCGTCAAACCATTTCCACTGGGCATAGCCGTCCCAATCCATGGGGATGCCGCCCGCGTACAGGCACTGCGAGATAAAATTATTGCAGTTGCCGCCGTAGCCGTCATAGAGAAACCAGTCCGGGTTGCGCTTTACGGCGAGTGGATCGACCCACTCCATGGCGTAGTCCACTGCCGCGTCCCGGTCATAGGGGTGGCTGTGGGGCTTATCGGCTGCCGTGCTGTCTGCTGCAGTAAGGCGCTGGGCGTTCTGGTAATCGACCGCGGCCCTGGCGTTTTCAAGCAGCGAACCCCGGATCCGGTCCAGAACCTCCTGGACATTTTCGGGATCTCCGCCCCCGGTTTCCTGTTCATAGCATTCCTCGATGAGCAGGTAGCCGTCCTCCTCCTTTTCATGCGCCACAATGCAGTAGGCATCGCCGCTTTTCCGGAGGGTGAACTGATGCCGGATGCCGCTGCTGCTGGCATCGACCTCTGGGATAAAGGCAAAATTGACGACCTGGTCCTCCAACACCTCGACCTGCACGTCGCCGCCGGGCTGCGGGGCTGCGTTTACATAGGTGACGCCGATGCTGCAGGCATTCATTTTAAGGTCGTTTGGCTGCATGCTTCTCACCCCGATCAGGTAGGAAAGGGCGGTCTGGTCGATGGCGGCGGCTTTGGCCGCCGGTGGCTCTGCGGTGTCATAAAGGGCCGTGAGGTCCTGTTCCTCCAGGGCGGCCACACTGTCAAAATACAGGGTCATATAGTTTAGAATACAGTCCTCTGCCGCCGCGTCAAGGCCAAAGGACTGGATGTCGTTTCGGGCCGTTACGGTGATCTCCCGGGCTTGTGTCAATTCCTCCAGCTCTCTGAAGCTTCTGGACCAGTTCTCATAGGCCAGGGCTCCGCCGGATACATAATCATAGGCGGCCAGCCCCTCCAGGAAAACAATGGCCAGAATCAGAATGGTCAGAACCAGCTTGCTGCATGGCTGCACGGTTTGCTTTTTATCACTCATTCTGTTCTCCATTTGAAGGTATTCGCTTCATTATATCATTTTTGAAGCTGTCTGTGTGATAAAAATTCACTCTGTTCCTTTAAGAATCTGTCCCGAGGGCTTCCTCCAGGCGCGCCAGCATGATCTGGCTGGTGCGGGTAAAGGCCTCCCGCTCCTCCTGTGTCATGGTGCCCAGGGCCTTCTCCTCAAAGGCGTCCAGCCTTTTTAACAGCTGTCCCGCATAGTCTGCGCCTGTCTTGGTAAAGGCAATGCGCTTGTTGCGTTTATCTGAGGGATCGGCCTTTTTTTCGACGATCCCTTTCCGGGTCAACGCCTCCAGGATGGTGTTCACTGTCTGCTTTGGCAGCATCAGCTTCTCACAGATCAGCCGCTGGTTACAGCCCTCCGGATACGCGTTCACGGTGTAGATCACAAACAGGGTATTGACCGTTATGCCTTGCCGCTTGGCCCATTTTTCGTACAGGGCGTTGCAACTGAACCAGAAATCATAGTAGGCTCTGAGCGTGTCCTGAATACTATCCTGCATATTCTGCCTCCTTGCTTCTGAGTGTGCTTTTGTGCAGTCCCCACAGAACCACGAGCACTGCCATGATCAGGGCCTGGGCGCCCGGCAGCGCCATCCACACCCCCTTGAGGCCAAAGAGCCTGGGCAGGATAAAAATGCACAGCGGCGTAAACAGTATCGGGTCCAGATAGACCAGCAGGGTGGAGTACAGGGTCTCGCCACAGGCATAAAAATAGGAGGTAAACAGCTTGCCCAGCCCCATCATCGGGAAGGCCAGTCCCAGAATGGGCAGCGCCGACCGGATGATCGCCGCCGTCTCGGCCGAGGTGCCAAAAAAGCCGGGCAGCAGGCTGACAGCCGGCACACAGGCGATCAAAAACAGCGCCGAAAAGACGAGCACGGTCATCAGCCCTCTGTTTTTCAGCCGCTTCATGGCTGCGTAGTCCCCCGCGCCGCTCGCATAGCTGATCAGGGGCTGCATGCCCTCACCCACCCCCTCCAGCAGCAGCAGGACTGAGCCGATAAAATAATTGATGACCGCGTAGGCAGATACTGCCAGATCGCCGCCGTAGGCCAGGCACTGCAGATTGTTGTAGACCGTGATCACTGACGGCATCAGCGACAGGCCAAAGGGGGACACGCCAATCTTCAGCATCTTGGCCATCATACGCTTTTGAAGCCGGAAATGGCCCCTGCGGACAGGGTGCTCCCGATCCCGGAAAAGGCAGATCATGCTCCCGGCCACTGTCAGCGACTGGGCGATAATGGTGGCCAGGGCCGCGCCGGCCAGCCCCATGGGGATCACCATGGTAAAGCAGGCGTCCAGAATAATATTACAGACAAGACCTGTGCCCATGATCACCATGGCCTGGATGGTCTTGTGGCTGTTCCGGATCATGGGGATCAGGCCTGAGGCCAGTACCTGCATGCTGCCGCCAATGGAAATGATCCGGATATAGGCCATGGCCGCCTCGTACACCTCGCCCCTTGCCCCCAAGGCGTATACGAGCACTGGGTTCATAAAGACCAGGAACAGGGTGAGCAGCGCGCTGGCTGCCACCAGCAGCATCAGGGTATTGGCCCGGGCCGCGTTGGCGTTTTCATCACACCCCGCGCCCCGCGCTGTGGACATGAGCACAGAGCCGCCGACACCGATGCCCATGCCCAGGGCGATGAGCACCGCTGTAATAGGCCATACAAGGCCAATGCCCGCCAAGCCCACATCACCGACGGCATGCCCCACAAAAAAGCCGTCTACAATGGTATAAAGCCCATTTAAAAACATGGTAAACATGGAGGGCAGGACAAACTTAAAAAACTTTTTATCAATCGCTTGCACTTTCATTTTTCACCTCTTAAAATTAGTCCGATTTCGGACTAATAAATTTTAACACAGCCTTAAAAAAAATGCAACCCAAAGTTTCGTCTGGCCTTTTTTGAAAAAGCGTGTTATAATTATTCAAACAAAATAATTAGCACGCAAAGGAGTTGACAGCCATGCGCTATGAAGGACGCGTATTCCGGCCGCCCAGCGAGGCCTACAGCCTGATTATCCAGGCTACCGTGGGGTGCAGCCATAACAAATGCCGTTTCTGCGATATGTATAAAGAAAAAAGCTTCCATGTCCGCCCTCTCGAGGACGTCATTGAGGACCTGAAGGGGGCCCGGGAGGCCTATGGCCCTGTGAGCAAGATTTTTCTGGCCGACGGGGACGCCCTAGTCCGCCGTTTTTCAGATCTGGAGGCCATTCTGGTCGCCATCCAGGAAATCTTTCCGGAGTGTGGCCGGGTCACCAGCTACGGCTCACCCAGAAGTATCCTGATTAAGACACCGGAGCAGCTCAGAACGCTCAGAACCCTGGGGCTTAAGATGATTTACATGGGCCTGGAATCGGGCAGCGACGCTATTCTCTCCCATGTGAACAAGGGCGAGACTGCCGGCGAGATTATAAAGGCCGGCCGGATGGTGCGTGAAGCGGGGATGAAGCTGTCGGTCACGGCCATCTCTGGCCTTGGCGGCAAAGCCCGCTGGCAGGAGCACGCAGTCAAAACGGCAGAAGCGCTGAACGCCATGAACCCCGAATACATCGGCCTGCTCACTTTCCGGCTGGAAGGCCAGGCACCCATGATCCCCGAGGTCGAGCGCGGTGATTTCCAGATGCTCACCCCCATCGAGGTTGCCCGGGAGACCCTGCTGATGATGGAGCACCTGGACAGCCCCGGCTCGGTATTCCGTTCCAATCATATCTCAAACTATATCAACCTGGCCGGTACCCTGAACCAGGACAAGCCTCGGATGCTCGCAGAGCTTCACGAGGCCCTTGGAGGACGCGTGGCCTTTAAGAGTGAGGAAATGCGCAACTGGGACCTTAAATTTCATTAATACAAAAAAGACTGTTCATTTTTTGAACAGTCTTTTTTAAATGCCCTGATTTTATTTTATAATAAACGACATTTGTGTCATTTATACACACTTTTCAGAAAAGCCTTGTGTTTAAGGTGATTTTTAAAATACATCGCTTTCCGTTTCGCTAAATTCTTAAATCTCAACATGAATATAACCGTGAGCATAATAAGGCAGGACGTTTAAACCCACATCCTTTGCCGCCCCGGCCATCTCCCCTACCGCCACACCGGGGCAGTAAAGATCTGCGGCGCAGCCCCGCATGTGAAAGGACCACGCCACCCCGCCCACCTCTGCGTTTCGCGCCTCACAGCGCACACCGGAGGTAATGATCACGGGCTGTCCGAAAACACCGCGAAGGGTCTCGATCTTATCGAGGAGCGCGGGGTTCATGGCACAGGGCCAGCCGCTGCAGTAGCCATCGCAGTCACAGCGGTACTCCTCCATGGCGAAATGGGCAGTGGCCATGAGTACTGGCGTTCCAGCCTCTGGCACTTTCTCCGCGGGCGGCGGCGCGTCCGGCTCAGCGGGCAGCTCCTGCTCTGGCTCACCCACTGCCTGCTCCGCTGTCGGCACAGGCTCCTCCTCCGCCCTAAGGCTCAGACCTATGAGAAAGACACAGGAAACGAGGAGGAGGACTGAGAGGATTAATCTTTGACTGATGGTTTTATAAATGTTTTTCATGGTTTCTCCCTTCTTAATCAGGTGGAAGGTGAAAGGTGGAAAGTGGAAGTTTCTGGTACAAATGTGCTTTTCACATTTGTCTAAAGCGGCCTGCGACCGAGTTCATCATCATTTTGGCGAACGCCAAAAAGTTCTTTAACCTTCCACCTTCCACTTTCAACCTTCCACATAAAAAAGGGGCCTTTCGCCCCCTTTTTTAAGCTGTTTCCTCAATGACCACCTCGGTTTTGGTGGTGTCGACCTTCACCGCGCTTACCACCTTGGCCAGCGCAAACCCGTCGGGTTCAAAGGCGCCCTGGTCCACAATGGCCTGGGCCCCTGTCTTGATCTCGGCATCGGTGATCCCATCCCTGTAATCCGGGATTGTGATTTTATGCGGGTTTCCGTCTGTCCGCTGGAACGTAATGGTTAAATCTTTGCTGGTTGTTGGCATTTTTGTAGTCTCCTTCTTATTTTTAATTAATGATCACAGATTTTTTAGAAACACTGATTCTGTTTTGGTAAGTTTCTAAAAAATCTGTGTTTGCTTCGCTGCCGTTCGTGCATTCGCCTGACGGCACATTCCTTATTCACTGCCAAATTTTTTCAAAATTTGGACTCCGCTTCATTCTTCATTCATGAAAGCGGCCTAAGCCACTTCAATTAACTCCTCGGCCGTCACCTTCACCTGTTTCTCCCGGATGGGCTCCTGCATGCCGGCGATGGCCTTGGCGGTGGCCACAAAGGCGTCGTCGGTCACGCTCTCCTTGATGTCGCCGTAGGTTTTTGAGGATTTGACGATCTTCCCCTCTCTTTCGCCGTGGTTGACGGTGATCTTCATCCCGATGGACTCGGTGTTTTTCTGAATGGTTGCCATTTTTCTTACCTCCTGTATTTGCGTTTTGGCATCGCTGCCTTACACTAATACAATCCGGTTTTGGCTCGAATTTTAACCCCCTCTTTTAAAAATTTTTTAACACCGGTCATAAATGCCGTTTCAGGGCTGCCAGAGCCCGTTTATGAGTCTGGGTGATGGCGGCTGGGCTCACCCCCTTCTGGGCTGCCAGCGCTGAGAGGGTTCCTTTTTCCAGATACTGAAAACGCAACACCTCCCGCTGCCCAGGTGAAAGCTTCCTGTAGGCGCGCAGGAGTGCCTTTCGCTGCTCTGCCGCCACGCAGGCTCCCTCGACATCGGCCTTTTCATCCAGGATCAGCTCGATCAGGGCCACGGCGCCATCGGCGCCCTCCACCGGCCTATCCAGGGACAGCGTCCCGGCAAGCGATGTGCTGAAGCGCCCCTCCCGCCTTTTTAAAAAATAGTGGACCAGCCGCCCCTGCATAAAGGTCTGGAAGTAGACCCTGGCGTCCAGGGCAAAATCCCTTACCCCCTCGATAAACACCGCGCAGGCCTCCTGGTACGCGTCCTCGAGCTCCTCCCGGTTGTAGACATAGCGGCCGACCACTGACCAGAGCATGGGTTTAAAAGCCATCAGCAGCGCTTCCATGGCTGCCTTGTCACCCCGCTGACCGCGTTTAACCAAAGCGTCCAAAGCGGTGTAATCCACTGTCTTTTTATTTTTCTGCAAACAAAGCCCCCTCTCAAAATAAAACATCTTCCTCCCGGAGCTCACGCAGCTCCAGAACAATTTCCGGAAAGCGGTCCTCCACCTGGGCCGCAAATTCCTGAAACTGGTTCTCCGCATCCTCCGGGTCTCGGGCCCAGAGCGTCAGCCCTGCCCGGCAGTCTGCGCGGGCGTAATAGGGGCGGTGCGTTTTTACCACCGGCCTGCCCCTGCCATATCGGTTCATCCTTTCACCTCATTCCTCGTAAAGTTTAAAAATATCGGTTCCAAATACGCTGTTCACATTGCGCTTCATGGCTTCCATGGCTGCCTCCGGACTGGGGGCCACGCCGCCGTCAGGAATACTACTGTATAGAGACGCATGCTTATTGTTTAAAGCATTGTTTATAAACAGTCCGCCTGTGTGTCCGTTCTGGGTACCGGTTTGTGTCCACACCTGTGTCGGCTGCTTTTGTTTCTCGAGCTGTGCCCACCCTTTTGCAAGGCCCTTGTCAAAGGGGACCATGCGGTACCAGCCTGCCCGGTTGCCGGTGTCCTTTTCATAGGTCACCCGTCCAGCCTCAATGAGCTTGCTTCTCTGTCGCATGACCTTGCGCCGGTCGTCAAGGCCAAGGTTTGCCATGACGACGGAGTTGGGCGCTTTGAAGGCTACAGGCCAGTGCCAGACGCCGGACACATCGGGTAGGGCGCTCTTGTTGTTAAAATACATGAGCAGATGCCAGTAGGCCTGAAGCAGCGCGGGCATGGGATGGGCCGAAAGCCAGTGGTAAAAGGCCAGAAGCTCGGTCAGGTAATTCAATCACACCTGCCCGGTCTGGGCCGGCGCCTGGTACCTGCAGGGATGGACAGCCACCTCTCCCAGACGGGCCTTTTCGTGGAAAAGCCTTAAAAGCTCGGCCTGGCCGGTTCCGGTCACCAGTACCATGGTCTCGAGCACGGAAACGCCGCCCAGGATGCGGCGCTTCTCCTTTACCTTAAACCAGCCTCTGTCCATGCACCAGGCATAGGGTGTGTTAAAGCTGCTGGGCTGGGAGCAGAGGTAGCCCCAGCGGCGCAGCAGACGGTACAGGTTGTTCCGGCCAAGGGGACAGTCATTATCCTCGTTTAAAAAGCCCGCATTGGCCAGCATCTTGGCCGTGTCGCCCATGGAGCTGGCATTCTCAGCGCCACCGATGGTGTCGTAAAATTCGATTTTGGGCTGGGCCTCGGTCAGCTCGTCCAGCAGGGCGCGGCTGTGGGCTTTCTCCTTTCTCAGCGCCTCAAACAGCGCGTCTCTGGCCGCGTCGTCGGTCTCGGCCTGCGCCAGCACTTCGGGCTCCATATAGGCCCCGTATCGCCGGATGGAGGGCAGCACCACCCGCTTCACAAAATCGCCCAGACGTCTGGCATCCTCCATTTTGCTGCCGAAGATGAGCCCGTAAAGGCCCGGCTCATTGATGACCCACATTTTCTGGCTGCGTCCGGCGCCATCGACGACCGTCCGTTTCGTACGGTCGCCGGGAGCCACGTGGCGCATGATGGCGTGGGAGGCGTTGCGGTACTCCAGAATATCCGCCGCGTCCTTGCCCACAAAGCCCACATCCCGCCGGGTGACAGGGTTTCCGAAGGCATCGTGGATGGCCTCGCCCAGCTTGTCATAAACCGGCCATTCAATCACCAGTGTGCGCAGATTGGTAACGCCGTCAAATTTAAAGACGCGCTTGAGTAAATAATCTTTTTTCATCACAGGGCCTACCATTCATAATCCAGTTTCACATCGACGCCGACCCGCAGGGCCTGATTTCCCTCGAGCAGCCTTTCGATATTGACGCCGACGAACATCAGCTCCTCACTGAGCTTCCAGCGCAGCCGCGGGTCCACGGCTGTCTCCAGCAGCAGGGCGCGCTCCAGACCCAGATAGTCCAGAAAAAAAACATCGCGGCAGCCCTCGACGCAGGTGTCATCGGGTACCTGGAGCCGCACAGGCTTCAGCAGCTTAAAATAGCGTTTCAGGAAGCCGAAGAACTTAATCCCCATCAGCGCCGCCAGCCCTTCACAGCTGAAAAGCGCCTGGTTCTTACCTTTCAGGATACACTCAAGCTCACCGATCTCTTTGTGGCGCCAGATAAAAAGCCGTTCCTTCACGTTGTCTTCATCCACATCGCTGTAGTGCAGCGCCCAGGGAAAGCAGCCCGTATCGCCCCGGTAGTTCATGCACAGGCCCTCATGGTTCTCGAGGGTGGCGGTGAACAGACAGCCCCCGTCCTCACCCATGTCTCTGTAAAAGCATTTCGGGCACATGCACTGCTCCCGGCTTACCTTTTGCACCATTTTCTGATTTTGGCCGCAGGAAACCAGAGCCTCCCATGTCGATTTTTTGGAAAAACCCTTTTGTACCGATTGTTCTTTCATCAAATCAGTACCTCCTCATTGATTATTAACGCCGCGGTTGTTAACGCTGACGTTGGGATTATTATATTCCCGTTTTAACCCTGAAACCATCTACTTCGCGTTGGATTTGATTTTATTGGGATCAAATTTTACCAGCAAGGGTCTCCGTTTTCATCCGAGCATAACCGGCGCAGCCGGCTGTACCAGTTTTTGACCGGCTCTGCCTCGTCTGGGCGCTGCACCAGCTCCCTTACCCAGACCACCATACGCTCGAGCCTTATTAACAAACGGTCCTTCCGGCTGGGCTTCTCACCTCTGCGCAGCCAAAGACGGATATCCAATGGGATCACCCGCTCCGATAAAGGCCCGGACAGCCTGGCCTCGGCGTGGCCGGACATTTTCCTGAAATCCCGTTTGACGGCCACTGCCCGCTCCTCGCTGAAATAGACCTCCACCTCCCGGTACCGCTTCTCAAAGCCCTCGCAGATCAGGGCTTCATAGACCTCCGACTCATACTGACACCCCTTGACCATCTCCTCCGGCAGAATCCGGTGGCAGTACTGGGCGTTAAAGGCCTCGTCCAGGGCCCGCCGCTCCTGACAGTCCGGACACAGCAGCACCGGCACCAGAAAGATACGGATGTGATCCATGAGGTCGATGAGCACACGGATGGCAAACCCGTTTTTATTCAGCCGCTGCCCGCATTTTTCGAGCTCATCAGTCTCTCCAAACGCATGAGGACGTTTCCAATCCAGCCCAGACTTTTTTGTTCCCAGCACATCCGATGCCCAGTCAATGGTGTTCTCACAAAAAAATTCCTCCAGGAGCCTGGTCTTGCAGACCTCCGGCGAGTATCCAAACCGTTCCTTAATCTCTGCGAGCAGCGCCTTTAAAACCCTGCTCCTCGTTTTCTCAAAAGCTGTGCCAAAATCCTCATTCTCCTCAATCAAAACCTCCAGCTCAAACGTACCAGGCTCTGCGCACTTCGACATAAAATCCTCCTTGCCGCTGATTTAAAGTAATAAAAAAACCGGTACGCGAAGCTTTTACGCTTCGCGTACCGGTTGATTGGGATGTGTCCCGGAAACCATGTTAAGTTGTGGGGGGCTATTTATAATAAGACTGATACCAATCTACAAAATGTGTCAACCCTTCTTGTATTGATGTAGAGGGCTTAAACCCCACATCTTTCATCAGGTCTGTAACATCCGCATAGGTCTGATAAACATCACCAGGCTGCATCGGACAGAATTCTTTTTTAGCTTCTTTGCCAATACAAACTTCCAAAGTCTGTACAAAATCCATAAGCTTCTCCGGTTGATTGTTTCCAATATTGTAAACTTTGTATCTAGCATTATTTTCGTCCGGTGTAGGAATATGAGGCATCAGCTTGATAATCCCTTCGACAATGTCGTCAATATAGGTAAAATCCCGATACATATCCCCGTGATTAAAAATCTTAATGGGTTGTCCCTCAATAATGGCCTTTGTAAAAGAAAAATAAGCCATATCCGGTCTGCCATAAGGACCATAAACCGTAAAGAAACGCAGTCCCGTGGCTGGAATATCATAAAGCTTGCTGTAAGAATAGGCCAACAGCTCATTGCTTTTCTTTGTAGCTGCGTACAGGCTTACTGGATGGTCCACTTTATCCTCTGTTGAGAATGGTATTTTTTTATTGGCGCCATAAACAGAGCTGGAGGACGCGTAAATCAGATGCTTTACGGGATAATGGCGGCAGCATTCCAAAACATTGAAAAAACCTATGATGTTTGACTGAATGTAAGTCTCCGGATTTTCAATGCTATAACGTACACCTGCTTGGGCGGCTAAATTGATGACCATATCGAAAGACTGACCTTTAAACTGGATCTCCAGCATCTCCTTATCCGCCAGATCGCCCTCGATAAAAGTAAAATTTTCATAGGATAATAGTTGCGCCAGCCTGTCCTGCTTTAAACGAACATCATAGTAATCATTCAGATTGTCATAGCCAACAATGCTGTAATTCTGGTTTAACAAGGTCTTAGATAAGTGAAACCCGATAAATCCGGCTGCGCCGGTGATTAATATCTTTTGCATTTTTCTATCCTGTCTTATTATTTTATATTATAAATCATCTTATCTTCCAACTGAGTAGTACTCAACCTTCGCGTTTTTCATCGCATTAAGATCATAAATATTGCGTCCATCGTAGACCAGAGGCGTTTTCATAAATGCCCGATAATCCTCCGGCCAGATTGCTTTGATCTGCTCCCATTCCGTGAAAATAAAGCAGACATTTGCATTCTCCAGCGCCTCCTGTGGCGCATCGACATAGACGATACTACCTTGCTCGTGATTCCCAACCGGATAACGTTTTTTAAAGTTTTCCGTGCCAATAGGATCATAGGCATAGATATTTGCACCCTGTTCAAGTAATAACGGAATATTTTCCAGTGAGGGCGCTTCCCTGAGATCATCCGTCCCTGGTTTAAAGGTAAGCCCAAGCACCGCTACCTTTAAACCATTGAAGGTGATGAGCCGTTCACAGGCTTTGCGAAACAATAGCGTCTTCTGACGCCGATTCACATCTACAGCAGCTTCGACCGTTTTGAGCTCATAGCCATTCTGACGGGCCAGATATTTTAATGCTTTGGTATCCTTTGGAAAACATGAGCCGCCATAGCCGATACCGGCATTTAAAAACCGATCCCCAATGCGGCGGTCATAGGACATACCTCTGGCCACATCTTCAATGTTGGCCCCTACCAGCTCACACAGGTTAGCGATATCATTCATATAAGAAATTTTAAGCGCCAGAAAATCATTGCTGGCATATTTGATCATCTCCGCACTGCGGCGGTTCACAGAAACGATGGGCAGCTTAAAGGGCTCATAGATTTCTTTGAGCAGCATCTCCGCTTCCGGGCTTTCTGTCCCGATAATGACACGAGCCGCGTGCAGCGTATCGCGTACCGCTGTTCCCTGCGCCAGAAATTCGGGATTGCTGGCAACCTCTACCTTAACGTCATTGACCAGAGAATCCTTGATGAACTGCTCTACCTTATCATTGGTTCCGATCGGCACTGTGGACTTGACCACCACCAGGCAGTCGTGAACCACGCTCTCTGCAATCTGCCGCGCCACCGTGGCCACATAAGAGAGATCCGCAGACCCGTCCGGCTTTTCCGGTGTGCCGACCCCAATGAAAATGGCATCCGCGTTCCGGTAGGCTGCCTCATAATCCGTGGTGTAATCCAATCGGCCCGCCTCGTAATTGCGAACCATCAACTCTTCCAAGTCTTGCTCATAAATCGGGCTCTTACCCGCTTTCATCATTTTAACTTTTTCTTCATCGACATCAACACAAAGTACCTGATGTCCTACTTCGGCAAAGCATACGCCGGCGACGAGACCGACGTAGCCGGTGCCGGCTACGGTGATGTTTTTCATACTTTCCTTTATTAATCTTTCCGACATTATATGAACCTAATTTACTATTTATTATTTCTAATCTTTTTAGCTGGTACTCCTGCATAGATACTATAAGGTTCAATATCCTTTATTACAACACTTCCAGCCCCTATTACAGAACACTTCCCAACTTTTATACCTGGAAGTATTGTTACATCTGCTCCGATCCAGACATCATTTTCAATGATAATCATTTCATCCTTAATGAGTTTCTCTCGGATATAATCTATTTTTAAAATTTCTTTTCCATTGTTTGGAGCCGAATTCGCAATAAATGTAACGTTTGGAGCAATTGATACATTATCTCCTATTTTGACACTAATATCTTTTTCGGAAGGAACAACTTTCAAACCTAAATTGGCATATGTTCCCTTTCCCATTAATACACCCATTTTTTTTAAATATTTTTTTCTTATTCGCGCATCTGGATAATATAACGCTACAGCTTTAATAACTCTTGAAGGCATTTTATCAATTTTTTTATTTAGAACTTGATAAATAAAATTGTCTAATTTAGCAATGCTATTCATATTTACATTCCTTTTTACATTCCTTTAAAATAAATTCAGAAATTATGTTCATATCTTCTTGACCATACCTTTGATCAATTGGCAATGGAAATAAATAACTAGATAAATAACTTTCAAAAGTATTTTTTTCAAGTTGCTTAATCAGGTATTGCCACCATTGTGGAACATATACGTTGTTTTCAATCAACTTTTTTCTTAAATTTTTGTTTTTTACTAGCAATGGATAGACCATTGGTGTTTGGGTAGTTATGCTTATTCTATTGCTTAATTGATTAAATTTTCTAAGCTTTTCATGTAAACTTTGAAAATTATTATTTCTAATTGTTTTTATACCTTTGTAATCGACAGAAGCAAGAATCTTTTGTGTGAATTTCGACATCTTTTTTACTTCATCAAAGATATGATTTTCAGCATTAAGATATTCTTGATAACTTTTGTTTGTCCCTAAATCAATACTTTTTATTAGTTGTATTGAAGTTTTATAAGAAGTCGCTTGTTCCAATTTTGGGATTTTCAAATCTTTTTTTATGAGATAAGCTCCATCACTCACACCAAAAAACTTTCGACATGAGTATATATTATAAGACTGTTGATTTGGTTTGGAATAAAACGCCTGAGTGTTATCAATAATAACATTTTTATATTGTTCGACAAGTTTATTAACTTTTTCATTATTGAATATCCCAAAATAATTTACCCATAAGATATATTCATTTTTCTTTAACTGTATGTCTATCGGTTCAAACTCTTCATTTAGATAATAAAACTCAAATCTGACTCCAGATCTTTTCACTGCTTCAATAACACTTTGACAATTATAATACGGAATATAGACTTTAGAAGGATTTGCATCCCTCAAAGCATAATAAATTGCACTACGTCCACAATTAAGCGGCAATACATCTTCTCCATGGTAATATTCCTTTTTACTCGTTAATTCTAAAGGCAAATATCCCCCATATTCTTTCATCTTTTTCTCCATCACTTTACAATTAATTTTTGCATTTACGCTAGCGATTTATAAAAAGTGCGATTTAAACTATACTTGCTACCATAGGCTTCTTTACTTTTGATTAATCCTTCATTAAGGATTTTACCTTTATCTTCGGTTGAAATTCCCCACGATAATTTGCATATATTCTTCTCTTTCATCTCTTTAATGATTCCATAATATAAAAATGTACTGGGACTAAGCGTCGCATATTCTTCCTTTGCTGCCAAGTATTGTGTATGAGCTACATTTGTTTGTTCAAAATAAAAAACCATTCCGCCTGCAATCATTTCATTCTCTTTAAAGACACCGTAAAATTGACAGATATCTTTTAAACTGCTATTTTTAAATTCTAATAATTCTTCTATTGAATGGACGGGATTTGTTTTATATTTGTGTAAATTCTGACATAATATTTCATAAAAATTTCTAATTTTGTCATCATCATTTAATCTTTGAAAAGATAAACCTTCTTTAATTCCATTATTAACATTGGTTCTCTTGCCTTGCGTAAAATTACTTGTAATCTTTTCTTTATATGAATAATAATCAATATATGTACTTAATTCTGCATATTCGTTATAATTTCTGTTCTCCAAACAGTACTCCAAAAGTTCAGGACTTTCTTTTGAAAATAAGGAAGGGGTAATTTTCAACGTAATTTCTTCGTAATTTTTGTCCCCCAAGTATTGATCGATTAGATCAATCATTTCCAATACTTTATTTGAAATATAATACTTTCTTCTTATAATGATACCGCCAAAAGTTGATCCTTTATGAGAATAAAACACTTTATAACCATTTTCTTTTATGTTACACGCTGGACAAACGGCCGCTATCGTTCCCTTTTTATCCTTAATGATAAGCGAATTATCTTCAAAACGATTTTTAGGATGGTAGTTCAAAAAACGTCTTGTTTGCAAAAAAGTTCCATTTACAGAATCGTTAAGAACAAAATCATCCCATTCTTTTTCTTCAAAATCTTTGTATTTTTCTACGATAAACACTTTTATCCCTCATTTTCTACTTTTTTTACTTCTTTAAAAAGAATTGACTCTTTGAATAATATAATTAACCATGTCATTTTTTATCCCATAATATAAGGGCAAGCTCAATTCTTCTCTGGCAATCTTCTCTGCAATGGGAAAATCACCCTGTTCATGGCCTAAATCTTTATAAGCATCCTGTAAATGCATCGCAACAGGATAATGAATGACGGTGCCAATGCCTCTTTCTTTCAGATAATTTTGGAGTACATCACGTTTCTTTGTACGAACTGGGAAAATATGCCAGACGTGTGTATTTTTTTCATTTACTTCTGGCAAAATAATTTGATCGTTTTTGATTTCATTCAAATACCGTTCGCAAATCTGCTGTCTTGCTTTTGTCCAGCGATCAAGTTCTCTCAACTTGATGCGTAAAAATCCTGCTTGTAATTCATCTAAACGCGAATTAATGCCCTTGTAAATATGATGGTACTTCCGAGCCGAGCCATAATTGCCGATGGCTCTTGCTTTCTCTGCAATTTGAGGATTGTTTGTCGTAATACATCCGCCATCTCCGAGACAGCCTAGATTTTTACCCGGATAAAAACTGAAGGAAGCCGCATCTCCCAGTGACCCTGCTTTTTTTCCTCTATAAGTTGCGCCATGGCATTGAGCGGCATCTTCAATGACTTTCAACTGGTATTTTCCTGCGATTTCAAGAATAGGGTCCATATCCGCGCACTGTCCATAAAGATGCACGGCAATAATGGCTTTGGTCCTTTCTGTAATGGCTTTTTCGATTTCAGCTGGATTAATATTATAAGTTTTGATGTCTGGTTCAACAAAAACAGGTGTTGCCCCAGTATAGGATACGGCTAATGCCGTTGCAATAAATGTATTGGAGGGAACAATTACTTCATCCCCATCGCCAATATCAAAAGCCCTCAGTAACAGATACAAACCTTCCAAACCATTTCCGCATCCGACACAGTATTCTGCCTCACAGTATTCTGCAAATTCTTTTTCAAATTGACGGCACTCTTCCCCGTCAATGAACCAGCTTTTATCATATACGCGCTCGAAGCATGCCTGCATGTCCGCTTTGATCTCATTGTGCATGGGGGTGAAGGTACTAAAGGGTATGTTCATCATCGTTTTCTTCCTTTTGTTTTTCTTTGTTAAAAAAATCCTGCGCTTCCTCACAGTATGTCCGATAATCTCGAATATAGTCTTCCTCATCATAATACTCGGAAGCAATAACCATCAGAACACTTCCTGGTGAGAAATTGTACATTTCCCGCCAGATCATTGGCCCGATATAAAGTCCTTTTGCGGGATCATCTAAAGTAATAAACTCCTTTTCATAGGGAGTGCTCACACTGATTTGCACACTGCCATTAAGACAAAGCAGCACCTGCTGGAGCACTTTGTGCGAGTGAAATCCTCGGATAGTATTTTCGGGAACTCTCGTTAAATAATAGATACGTTTGATGTCAAAAGGCACGTCTTTAAGACCTTCGATAGGTGTTAAATGGCCCATGGGGCGCTCGACATTTTTTGTATCAACGATATCGTTGAATTCAATCATTCTTATATTGATCATTGGAAACCTACCCTTTCTTTTTAAACCCCTTTAATAACTTCAGCACATCATTTCCATATCCGATTACAATCAGGCCCATTGCAAACAGGATTAGAATGACCAATGGCCAGTAAAGCTTAAAAAATAAACTCAGAGTAATACAACCCATTAAAACGGATAATAAACCAAATTTTTTACTTAACTTCAAAAGCTTCATCCTTGACGTGACGATCACCACTATCAATACTGAAACCGCATAGCCTGTAAGCGTAGAAAGGGAACAGCCCACAATTCCATAGGCTTTAATCATAAAAAAGTTCATAATAATGTTAACGAGCACCCCAACTGATAAACATATTGGAGACCAATAACTTTTTCTAATCACTAAAAACTGGTTGCCAGCGGTTTGAAACAACATTAACAACAAAGGCGATAAAAATAAGTATGGGAACACTTCAGCTCCTTTAGTATAATCACCTGCGAATAACAGATTGAAAATCCACTGATTAAAGGGTAACAAGACTATAAAGGCCAAAAACGAGATCACCCCTAAGTACTCAAAAATTTTAGAAATCAATCCAACTTGGTCATCATCCCGCATGGTCGAAAATGCAAAGTACTGCCATCCCCCCGCAAAGGCCTGGTAAATAAACTGGCTGATGGAAGCCACCCGAGCGCCAATGGAATAGATCCCGACCTGTGCTACATCCAGCATGTGGGTGATCATAATTTTGTCTGTAGAGTTAAAGGCCCAATAGATAATGAAAACCGGTAGAAGCGGCAAACCGATTTTTAACAGCGTTCTGGCAATTTCTTTATCATATAGCTTAAAATGAAATTCTCTTCGATTAAATCCCCAAAAGAAAAGAAGTATTCCTAAACTAGCGATTAAATTTCCATAAATAAGACCTTGATAGCCAAATCCAATGTATACCAATAAAACGGCAATGCCATAATAGGCGATGGAATTGGATAGGCCCGAAACCACGTAAATAGTACGACGATTTTGCATACGTGTGGGCGCAGAGATAATGTTTCGGTTAGCTGCCAGAAAAACCCCGATAGCCGCACACACAATGATAAAAGTACTGTCGGTATCACCGATAAAGATTTGTGAAAAGGCCTTGTTGAACAAGATTAAAACAACCATGACCACAAAAGAGGATAACAAGACAATTTGCATCCCGGTTGATGTAACCTTCATTTTGTATTGCATCTCGTCTTTTTCAAAGTATTCACGGAACATAGCGTCGTAGACACCCAATATGGCAAAGGATGAACCAAAATTGATGATCATGTTGAAAAGATCGAAGCGTCCAAACTCGCTGGTGTCAGGAAGCAAACGGGTTACGATAGGCAACATTAATAAAGGAACGATTTTATTTAAAATATTAATAAAACCATAAGCTAAAAAATTTTCTATAAACAATCTAAAACGTCCCATTATATCCTCATACTTTTTATTTTTTTCAAATTACTCTCAAGAATTATTTATAAACTTCTATTAGTAAAACTGTATACAGCAATAGTCTAATTTTTTATATCTTACCATTTTGGATAATATTATCTTTAATAATTAATTTATCGTAAAAAATATAATAAATTTTCTTTTGACTCTGCAAAAAAGTCGTTTGAAAATATGCTTTAAAAAAATATCAAAATTCAAAGCTATATATTTATACTTTTTTGTTGTAGAATAATTTTCAAAAAGAAAATTAATAGTATATGTATATAATATTTTTCTTTTATCAGATTTTTTAAATATTGACATATACGGAAAAATTTCTTTTTCTACTTTAAGTTTCTGATCTCGTTTTAATACTTCATTAGGAGCACTGGTTACTGTAGTAGAAATTCCAGATCCTATTCTGTATTTAACGGTAACACAATCATAAAACGCTATAGGACAACCTTCACGTAACAAACGACACCACATGGGTGAATCTTCAGCTAAACGATAAGCTTCATCGAAAAAGCCATATTGTTCAAAACATTTTTTTGTGAAAAAAAATCCTGGTGCTGGTGGCTTTGTTCCGTAAATACAATGTAGCCTAAATCGTTCATTATTATTGATCTCTTTTAAAAAATTAAATTCTTTAAATGTAAATTCAGCTAATTTGGATGGCATGGGACACATATTAATGTCGCATTCTTGAATTCTCGTTACTAAAAAAGCAAATGGTTCTTTTTTAAAATGAGATACAATATTTTCAATAGTATGTGTACTGAAAAAAAGGTCGTCTGTTGCAATAAATTTTATTATTTCACCTGTTGCAACACTTAATGCACTATTAATATTTTTGACAGTTCCTTGATTAATTTCACTATGTAAAATTTTAAAATTAAAATTTTTACTGTTATTATTATTTATATAGTTATATATTTCTTTTTGATCAAATTCTTCACTTCCATCATCAGCAATAATAATTTCTATGTTGCTGTAAGTTTGAGAGAAAATAGAGTCAAGTAACTCAAAAATATACTTTAGGTTATTATAGGAAGATATTATTATACTAACTCGCATTCTTATCCTTTCCGTTATCTAATCTAGGACTTCATTTAACTTTTTAAAAATAGTTTTGTTGATATGATTAAAATTTATTTCATTTTCATTCAGCAACCATTCCTGTTTAAAAGTATCAATTTTATCAGAAATAGAAAATGGTATTACTTTGCAATTTGCCAAAACACCAAAAATCATTGGGTGCATTCTTCCAGTAATAACTTTTTCTGACTCCCCTAAAATATTTAACAAACTAGTAAGTGTATCACTATTCAATATTTTCACCTTGTTATCAATATGCATTTTTAAATAGTTTATAAAATTGTAAGTTTCTATCTTATCTTCATATGTACTGTAAGCAAGTTTTATAAACGTATCTCTATCTATATGTTGGTTTATTATTTCAATCCAACGATCATAGTACTCTTTTATATTTATTTTATGTCTAAAGTGGCTTTTATATGTTGTATAACTATAAATCATAACTACAACGTCCTTTTTTTTACTATTTTTATTTTGGACAACATAATTATAAAGAGAAAAAGCCACATCTGGAACATAAGAACATTCTATTTCAAACTCCTTTTTTAAAAAATTTTGAGATGCTTTATCCCTTACAGTAATATTCTCACATTTTTTAAAAGCTTTTATGTAAGTCTTTTTTTCATGTGTTGACAGATTTTGATCGCATCCAATACCAAACAAAACTATCTTACTATTTATTTTACTTGCATAATCAGTCCAGAATTGCATTGCGTAAGGAAAATAACAGTTTGATTTTACCAACTGCCCTCCCCCGATAATAATAAAGTCAAAATTATTATCCATCTTGCTTAGTATTTTTTTTATGTCACGTTCTTTTCTAACTTTCCATTTTAACGACACGGGTAATGATTTTTTTAATTTTAACAAGATTTTATTTCCAGATACATCTTTTTTATTTGAGAATTCTAAACTCTGTTCTACAAATTGAGTAAAACCACAAAATTCAACTTGATGATCTAACTTTTTTAACATAACCATTAGCATGTATTTTATTGCTTTATCACCCAAATTATCCGAATAACCTTGATTAATTAATAAAATTTTCATTGGTGAAGCACTCCCTTTTACTTATATCTTTAATATTTTCAGCAGTAATAGTAAAATAAAGTATAAGAAGTATACTAATTGCATTCCCACATCCTATTAAAAAATCTCCCTTAATATTCGAAATAAAATAATATATTCCTATTAAAAAAATAACTTTTTTAAAATATTTATCATTTGCTACTGTAATTGACATTCTCTTAAATATATATAAATACATATATACTATCAATAAAGTTCCAACTATTCCAAAAAAATAGATTTGTCTAAAAAAGCCTATATCTGTGTGTTTATAATATAAAATACCTTCTCCTTTATATCTTCCATCTCCTATTAAAAAAGATTTGGGACTAATATTAGAAAAGTTTTCTACCATTTTAATTAAGTTTTTTGATGTTCCAATTGAAAAGCTGCCTGTTTCCTCATATGAATAAATCATCTCAAAAGCATACACACTTATGTTGTGACTTATTTTTAAAACTTTATCTTTTCCTAAAAAAGAAAAAGCTATTATGATACTCAAAATTACAATTAGACCTCCATGAGTTATTATTCTTAAAATTTTGTTTTTTTCTTTTTTTCTATCATTCGAAATGTAACTAACAGATAAAAATATAGAAAATAATACTCCTATAAATCCTGTTCTCCCTGTAACACAAACTGAAATAAATATAGCAATATAAGCGGTAATATAAAAGTAAATTTGCTTTCTCGAAAGTTTGTTACTTATCATTTTGTAAATAATAAATATTAAAGCAAATGATTGTATTACTCCTAAATCATAAGTAACCGAAGAAGCCATACCTAACCCTCTTATTCCGTTGTATCTTTTGAGCAAAGATTCTCTTTCAATTGATGTAATTGAAAAACATATTTCTCTGAATCCAGAAAATAGAAGCATTAACAAGATGAATAGCGCTTGAACAAAGGCGAGTATTATAAATAATCTTATAATATAGTTTTTATTTAATTTATTTGTTCTTTTTAAAAGTTGAACAAATAGAAAAGCTCCTAAAAAATGATTCACTATAAAAAGGATAAGTGCATATAAAATGCTCATATCTTTGGATTCATTAATGATCATAATAAAAATCGAGTACAAAATTAATATAATCAAAAAAGCAACTATTTTGAACCATTCTTTTTTATAATATACAATTCTATGGAATATTGTATATAGTAGTAAAATTATAACTACAATCTTCGAACTACTTATTGGAATTCCAACAAAAGGTATGTTGTAAACAAATAAAAATGCTAAAATATGTATGAGTATATCCAAATCAACTCTCCTAGTTAGCTATATTAATAAAAAATTTTTCTAATTCTTTTATTGTTGTTTCTATATCAAAACCTGATTTAATAGCATACTTGTAGTAATAATTTCTTTTTTTATTTATGCTAATTTTCAAAATCTCTTTTGCCCAATTTTCGGGTCCTTCTTTTAAAGATTTTGAATAAATAATATCCGTTATATAGAGTTCTTTTGGAAGATTACTCGTTATTAAACATGGTAAACCTGAAGCCTGTGCTTCTATAACGGCAATTCCAAGCCCCTCAAACTTTGAAGGAAAAACAAAAAAATCCATCGTATTTAAATATTCATTAACATTTTCTTTTTCGCCCAAAAGTTTTACTTTTGGCTCCAAGCCTAATTGTTTGATTTTATGCTTAATTTTAATTTCGAGGTCACCATTTCCAATGATCAAAAGGGTAGAATTGGGCTTATATTCTAAAATCTTTAAAAATATTTTAATTAAAAAATCATGATTTTTTATCGCGGTAATTCTTCCTACATTCCCAACAACAAAATCTTTATCATTTAAATTTAATTCTCTTCGTATTTTTTTCCTTCTTTCTTCTGAATATCTAAACTTATCAACGAAAATCCCATTCTTTATTATATGAAAATGATTATTGTAAATGATTTTTTTTCCAAATAAATACATGCCCGCATTTTTACTACAAGCAAAATAATAATCCGAAACTTTTAAAAGCTTTTTTTGGTTAACTCTACTTAAAAAATTAATTATTATTTCACAAATAAAGTTTTTAGCTTCAGATTTTGACGCATGTGCATGTGTAATTACCTTTGCAGTAGTATACTTATGTGCCAGTTTATGGGCAAATATGCTACTAGCAGAACAGGTTTGTAACCATATAAAATTGTACTTGTTACTATTTCTAATAAAAAAGGATTTAATGTATTTTTTACATTTAAAATAATTTTCTCTTGGTTTATTTGTATGATATATCTCACTTCCCTCAGATATTAATAGTTTTTCATTATAACATTCATTATTATAAACCAAAAAATCTATTTGTATTTTTGTTTTGTCTATGCCTTTGAAAACATTAAAAATAAAGTTTTCAATTCCGCCGTTCACATTGCCATAGTCAACTACTAAAATTTTTATTTTTTTCATATTTATTTAAATTACAATATCCTTTTGCTAATAAAACCAATACATTATATAGATGCAACATATAAAATGGATATAAGAATTTATTTGCTTTATTAAGGCTCCTCCAATCTACTGAAACTTTACAATTCTTTTCTAAATCTTTTACTTTTTCTCTCAATTTTTCTTTGGTTTCTTCAAAAGTGTTTATTGATGCAAGTCTATACAAAGAAGCTGTTAGTGCTGTTACTGAAAAGCTTTGTATTGTTTTTTGATATTCTTCGAACAATAAATTTTCAATAAGGTAGTTCTTCATTCTTAAATATACTGGTCCCCAAGGATCATCATTTCCTTTTTTAGACTGACTACTTGGATAATTAACATAATGATAATATTCACTATTTAAAAAACTTATTTTTCTTGCATTCCTTAAACATTCAAAACTAAATATAGCTTCTTCTCCAACCTCATCGTCCGAATAGAAAATTTTATTATTAATTATTATGCTTCTTCTTGTTACTTTTCTCCAACCGCCCCAAGGAATTTTGCCAGTCATTTGACATCTAATCAATAATTTCTTTGAATAATTTGCAAATTTTGATATTTTCTCTTTGCAAATTATTTTTCCATCTATTTTTTCCTGGACTGCGTCTATAAATATAACATCAGAATTTTCAAGTTTGATGATGTTATCTAATGCTTCAAAATAACCTTCATCAATATAATCATCTGAATCAATAAATATAATATATTCTCCGCTTGCTCTTTCTATCCCGGCATTTCTAGCTAATCCTGGACCTCTATTATTTTGTTCCTTAAGAATAAGCTTCTCGCTAGTTTTTAAAAAATTGTTTAAAATTTTTCCCGTTTTGTCTGTTGATCCGTCATTTACTAAAATAACTTCATAGTCTGTATAATTTTGTAATAGAACACTTTTAACGCATCGTTCAATTGTCTTTTCCGCATTAAACACTGGTATAACTATTGAAAATCTCACACTCATTTTTTTACTTTCTCAAAAATTTTTTATAGATAATCTTTTGAACTTTTATTGGAAAAAGCGCTATAGCTAACTGCCCGATAACAACAATACAATAATCCCAAAAACTAGCATATCCGATTTTCCAAAATTTTTTAATTACATTCATATAGCTCTTACTATTTTCCCAACTTTTTCGCCTTTTTGTTAGACTATCATTTGAACGAAAGAGTAATAACGATTCATCAATATTCTGTGCAACACAACCTCCATACAACATCCTCCCAAAAAGATCGACGTCTTGATTTCTTCTTAAATCACTATATCCGTTAAACTGGAATACTATACTTTTTTTATACATAACCGTTGGATGATTAAATGCGCTTCTTCTTTTAGAAAAATTATAAATATCACTTTGTTTAGATGGCACTTTTCTGGTTGATATAACCCTCTCTGGATTATCAAAAAATTCATCAACATTTGTTCCTACTAAGCTAAGATTGGTATTACTATTAAACAACTCAAGCTGTTTTTCGCACCTTTCAGGTTTTGATATATCATCTGTGTCCATTCTTGCTACTAATTCATTTTTACAAGAATCAAGTCCAAGATTCAAAGCTTTTCCCAATCCGATATTTTCTTTGCTGATAACAATTTTAAAAAGATTTGGGTATCTACTAATATACCTATCAAGAACGATCTCTAATTCAGTAGTAAGTGGGCCATCTTTAACAATAACTATTTCATCCGGTTTAATGGTTTGATTAATCATACTGTTAATACTCTGTTTTAAATAACAAGGTTTTTCTTCCATATAAAGTGATAATAACACACTATATTTTTTTACCATTTATAACCTTTCCGCCTTTTTCGTAAGCATATTATATTGATTTAATGAAATCATTTTTTGTTTTAAGAGATAATCACCTAAATCTTCTGCTGTATCCATTCCCTTTGCATTTATTCCCTCTCGGACAAATACTTTTGTAATTGTTTTGACTATAATTTTATAATCTTTTAAAAAAGATATATTCTTAAGATACTCTAAATCATATTTAAACTTATCTTCCCATGTCACATCATTACGACCATTAATTTGAGCCCAGCCGGTTAATCCTGGTAAAACGGTTTGTCTCTTTCTTTGCTCTGGAGTCATGAATACAAGGTCTTTTATAAGTTGCGGCCGCGGCCCTACAATACTCATATCGCCCTTAAAAATATTAAACAGCTCGGGCAATTCATCCAAACTCGTACTCCTGAGCATCTTTCCAAACTTGGTCAGTCTAATACTATCCGGTAGCAACTCGCCTTTTTCATCCCGTTCATCGGTCATGGTTCTAAATTTGTACATCGTAAAAATCTTTTCATCCTTGCCGGGCCGCTTCTGTTTAAAAATGACCGGGCTTCCCAGCTTCTGTTTAACCAGAATGGCGGTAACACCCATCACGGGCGACAGCACGATGATGGATGCGCAGGACAGGGTGATGTCGAGTATACGTTTGACGTATTTCTGATAGATCATTTTGAACCTCTGTATTTGGCTTTTTAAAACAATGCTTTAATCATGTTGATAATGCGCTGTTGGTCTGCCACAGTCATTTTGGTATCGCTCGGCAGGCAGACGCCCCGGTTAAAGATATCTTCTGCGATGCTCTGTTCATTCTTTTGGTTACAATGGCTAAAAAAATCATAGGCTTTAAAATAAGGCTGCAGATGCATGGGCTTCCAAATGGGGCGGGATTCGATATTTTCTTTTTCCAAGGCCTGCATAATATCTAATGGTTTTATCTTACTACCCTGTTTTAAGGTCATGCAGCTTAACCAGCAATTGGGTTTGCCTTTATCGGAAACAGGCATCATTTCAATATCGTCGATTTCTTTAAATGCTTCTTGATAGGTCTCAAAGATTTGCTTTTTCTTTGTGACTCTTTCATCAAGGACTTTTAGCTGTCCTCTTCCGATACCGGCAACAATGTTGCTCATGCGGTAGTTGTAGCCCAGCTCTTTATGCTCATAGTGGCGTTCATTCTCTCTGGACTGGGTGGACCAGAAACGGGTTTTCTGAATGAGTGCTTCATCATTGCCTAAGAGCATGCCGCCACCGGAGGTGGTGATGATCTTGTTGCCATTAAAAGATAGAACGGACAGATCACCAAAGGTACCGCATTTCTGTCCTTGATAGGTCGCGCCTAAGGCTTCAGCAGCGTCTTCTAATACTGGTGTGTGGTGGGCTTTACAGTGGACTGACAGCTTTTCATAATCGGCGGCCTGTCCGTATAAATCCACAATGATCACGGCTTTTGGATGGGGATATTTATCATAGGCTTTTTCAAGAGCTACCGGGCTCATGTTCCAGGTTTCGGGTTCGCTGTCGATAAAAACAGGCTTTGCGCCCAGGTAGATAATGGGGTTAGCGCTGGCTGAAAAGGTCAGGCTGGAACAGAAGACCACGTCTCCTTCCCCTACCCCCAGGGCTTTTAAGCCAAGATGCAGGGCGGCTGTGCCGGCGGACAGAGCGGCGCCTGTCTTAACGCCTACATAGGCTGCCATTTCTTTTTCAAACTGGTTGACATTTTTACCAAGGGGAGCGATCCAGTTGGTGTCAAAGGCTTCCTGTATGTATTTCATTTCCTCGCCGCCCATGTGGGGCGAGGCGAGATATATCTTTTCGGGCTTATCCATTTTTCTTTCCTTTTATATTTTATATTAAAACTCATCTAAATCTAACATCTAAAAAAATCAGAGCCCTCTCGCTCTTCTTTTTCTTACAAAACATCGACTTTTTCAATATCGAAACCTATTATAACATTTGCTCCTATGAATTGCACGTAAAATTTTGAAATAATTAAAAAAATTTATTTAAATTCGATTTATAATGGTTATTTTCTAATAATTTGGGTATGACACCCTTCTCTGACGACCGTACGAAACGTACGGTCGTCATTCAGACTCTCTATTCTGGGCTCTGCACAATTTGATGATACTCGCGCAGTTCGGTTTTCATTTTACCGGCATATTCTCCCAGCATCTGGTACAGCTGTTCCCTGTATTTGGCCAGGCCTTTTCTGTAGAACTGGAAAAAGGCGTCGTGTTTTGCGGTTCTTTTTTCTTTTTTAAAGAGGCCTTCAAAAAACTGGCCGATATTTTCGCCTGCGGCCTGGAGGGCGTCGGTGAGGTGCAGCTTCATTCTCAGGGCTTCCAGAGGTTTTCTGGGTTTTTTAACAAAGCCGACAGGATTTTTCTCGAGGTGGTCGCAAAACTTCCAGTAATAGTGGTAGGCTTCGGAGATCAGGGTATCGTAGGACTGTTCGATATCGCTCTGCGCTTCCTCTGCGTAGGCGGTAAAGAGGCGGTTTCGTTCTTTCTCCTTGCGGGTGCTGATACCGCCGGGCTTTCTGAGGTCGGCATCAATGCGATAGCAGCAGCGGGTATACCAGGTCTCGATGATCTCTCTGCCCTCCTCCTCAAAAATATGGGGGATCTTCTGGCTGATGGCGCTCAACAGGCCGGCCTTGATCCGGCTGATAATGGCTTCCCGGCCATAGGCCTGGGTCTTTTTCCCAGTGAGCAGGGTTTTGGACTGGCTGTTGACTGGGAGGATATCTTCCTCGGGCACATGGCCGCTCTGGGCAATGGTCTGGAGCATGGTCATGAGGTTATCCTGCCCTCCGGCCACATCGGCATGGGTCAGGGCTACGATCACCTGGTTGCCGCTCTGGCGGAGGCTCTCGATGATCTCGAGGTCGAAGTCCTCTACCCGGGCGGCTTTGGCCGAAATGCAGTAAATGATGGTATGAAACCACTCGGTGATCTCTGGCACGTCATGGGCTTTAAGGGTATCGTTTATGAGCTGCTTCCAGTCTCTGGCCTTATCGGCCTCCAGCCCCCAGGAATCGTACAGGTGCAGGGTAAAGTCGGGAGACAGGGTCACAGCCTCCTCGTAGATGCCCATGCCGGTAACGGGCCGCCCTGCTCCGGTAGCGTAGACGTTTCTGCCAAAAATATAGTTGAACAGGGAGGTCTTCCCAGAGCCTGTTTTACCGAGGATGAGCACATTGGCGTCAAGTGTCTTTTCCATTTTTATGCTCCTTCAGCCAGCTTTCCACAAAGCCGGAAAGGATAGCGCTGTCAAAGAATTCTGGATAGGACTGGGGCTTGCTGCCCTCAAACACAGCTTTTGAGTAGTTGGCGCAGCTCTGGGACAGGGCCGCACCGATGGCGGCGGTAAAGGTGGAGGCCACAACGGTGTTCACGGCAATACCGGCCGCGGTACCCACGCCGGGGATCATCTTGAGCACCCCGGCGGTCAGGCTCTGGGCCAGCATGCGCCCTGCCTGGGTCACCACCAGGCTGCCCACAAAGGAGATGAGATCCTCGGAGATTTTATCCAGCCCATAAGTTCTTAAAATATGCATGGCCATGGATACCTGTATGGGTTCTAAAAGCACCGCGTCTGAAAACGGAATGGGGATCGCGGCCACACCTGCCGCCGCGGTGGTATAAATGGGGATGATCTTTTTTGTGACCAGTGCCTGCTTTTTCTGCACATAGCCGGCCAGTGAGCCGATGAAGCCTTCCTTTAAAGAGTCGTCCAGCACAGCCTCGGCCCAGTCGACCAGGGCGTCCCACTGCACATAGGGCGCCAGCGCCTCCTGTACGGCTTTGTCCGCGTGTGCGCTGGTGGCAAAGCAGGGGGCGCCGCAGCCCTCGGAGACAGCCTTCAGCAGCTCCTGGTATTCGTCATAATCAACGCAGTCCAGCTGGGTCAGCACTACGGCGGTAGGGATATTTTTTTCCTGCAGGGTCTGCACCACAGAGAGATCCATATCGGTCACCCGTTTATTGGCAGCGGAGATACAGTACCAGGCCTCGTGGATCTGCCCGGCCAGGGCGCCCTCCCGGCGTTCCCCGATCCATTTTTCCACATTGTCCCGATAGGCGGAGATTTTTTCCTCGCCGATCTCGTAGCCCTCGGTGTCAAAAAGATTGACGCTGGTGTCCTCACTGCTGTATTCGGTAATACCTCTTGTCAGCGGTCTTCCTGTGCCGGTGGCGGCCACATTTTTGCCAAAAACCCAGTTGACCACCGAGCTTTTACCCGCTCCGGTGGCCCCGCAGATCAGGATATTGGGCTTACGGATTCCGGCCGCCACCTTTTCCAGCTCTCTCTGAAAATCAAAATTTTTTACTTTAATGTCGCTCATGGTTCCGCCTCTTTTCTGATGGTTGATCCTATAGCTTCATTATACCCTTTTATTCTTTGTTCTTCTACCACAAAAAAACGATGGATCAGCGATCCACCGTTTCAGAGTGTAAACAAATGCTATCATTTTCAATTTCCCATTGAATTTCTCTTAATTTGCCCAGTCAAAGTTTTCCTCAACCTCCTGGGGCTCGCCGCCCTCCACCTGGAGCTCTGGGTTTTTCACGCTGACCTTTGAGCCTGCCGGGACAGACTGGGTGATAAAGCAGTTCCCACCGATGATGGAATCATGCCCGATGACGGTCTCGCCGCCCAGGATGGACACATTGGAATAGATGGTCACATTGTCCTCAATGGTTGGGTGGCGCTTATGCCCGCGCAGATTCTGGCCGCCACGGGTTGAGAGGGCCCCCAGGGTAACGCCCTGGTACAGCTTGACATAATCGCCGATAATGGTGGTCTCGCCGATGACAATACCGGTGCCGTGGTCCATAAAAAAGTATTTTCCGATGGTGGCGCCCGGGTTGATGTCAATGCCGGTGCGGCTGTGGGCGTATTCGGTCATCATTCTCGGTATAATCGGCACGCCCAGCTGGTAGAGCTCATGGGCGACGCGGAAGACCATCATGGCAAACACGCCGGGATAGGAGAAAATAATCTGATCCTTATCCGCTGCCGCGGGGTCGCCGTCATAGGCGGCCTGCACGTCCTGGGCCATGTGGGTTCTTATTTTTGGGAGGGTCTTCATAAAGGCGCAACTGATCTGCGCTGCCTCGTCGGCCACGGCCTGCACCTGGTATTTTTCAGAATTTTCATACTTGCGCATGAGGCAGAGGCGGATCTGCTTGTGCAGTTTTTCCTCAATGCGCATTAAAATATCCCCGATATAGTATTGGATGGTACAGTTAAAGAGCTCCCGGCTGCCGTAATGCCTTGGGTAAAACAGCTCTCTTATATCACATAAAATGCCAATGATTTCGTTCCTGTTTGGCAGCGCTGTGGAGGTATAGGTGGTGTAGGCGTCATCCTCATGATAACTCTCCACCATTTCCTGCGTCAGCGGCGTAATACATTGATTAAATTCTCTGCTCACTGGTTCTTCCTGCTTTCCTGATTTCATACTTGTTCTATCAATTAAATATGTGATTAATATTGTACCGCTTTTGTATGAAAACGTCAATGGCTGGCCGGCTAAAATGCCCTTCTATTTCCCTATACTTCAAAGGGAATTACCGACTCCAGCAGTTTTCTGGCATAGGGGTTCTGTACCTGGGCCAGCTCGCCGCTCATGCACTCCTCAACAATGCGCCCTTTATATAGGAAGACAATTTTATTGCAAAGGTGGGCGACTGCCTGCAGGTCATGGGCCACAAACAGATAGGTCATGTTCATTTCAACACGCAGCGCGTGCAGCAGGGTCATGATCTGGGCCTGAACCGACACGTCCAGTGAGCTGATGGCCTCGTCCAGAACGATGAACCGCGGGTTCGTGGCAATGGCCCGGGCGATACACACCCGTTGGAGCTGGCCGCCGGACAGCTCGTGAGGATAGCGGTCTTTAAAGGTCGCGGGCAGCCCCACTTTTTTAAGTAAAGTGTCGATCTGATGGTCCTCTGGCCTTTTTCCAAGGGCCAGCAGCGGCTCTGCAATGGCCTCTCGCACAGTGAACTGCGCATTGACCGAGGAGGTATAGTCCTGGAAGACAACGCTCATTTTGCCCCGGTTCTGCGCAAGCCATGTCTTAACGGGCTTACCCTCGATAAAAATGCCGCCGCTGCCTTTATCGGCCTTTTCAAGCCCCAATATCAGGCGGGAGAGTGTGCTCTTGCCGCTGCCGCTCTCCCCGATCAGTCCCACGCACAGGCCCTCCTCGATGTTAAAGCTTACACCCTCCAGCACCTTGAGGCGGCCGCCGCTAAAGCCCTCGCCCACCTTTAGATAGCTCTTATGCACATCTTTAATTTCTACCAGGTTCTTCATGGCGCGCCTCCTTTTTCATGGCTTTTTTAAAGGAATCCGTGATCATGATCCGGGTGTCGATCAGATACCGGGTGTAGGCGTTCTGAGGGTTCCTAAACACTTCCTCTGCCCTTCCAGCCTCTACGCCGCAGCCCTTTTCCATGACCAGCAGATCGTCACACAGGCGTTTGACCACGCCCAGATCGTGGGAGATAAAGATAAGTGCTGTGCCGGTCTCCTGCCGCAGCAGCTCAAAGGCCTCCACCACCTGCCGCTGGTTCACAGCATCCAGGGCTGTGGTCGGCTCATCGGCAATAATAACGGCTGGCTTCATGGCCAGGGCGATGGCGATCATACAGCGCTGAAGCATACCGCCGGATAACTGGTGCGGGTACTTCCTAACCACCTGCTCCGGGTCCCGAATATTTAAGGCGGCCAGCACCTCAGGCGCCATGGCCTTCGCGGCCTTTTTATCCATTCCCAGATTCTGCACAAAGGTCTCGGCCATCTGGCTGCCCACACGCGCCAGGGGATCAAAGGCGGTCATGGCGTCCTGGAGGATCATACAGACCGCCTGTCCCCGGATGTGTCTCAGCCGGCTCTCCTCCAGCCCGATCAGCTCTGTTTCACAGCCGTTTTGCGTAAACAGGGCGGATCCGGTGGTTTTAAGCCAGGGGTTTAAAAGGTTCAGCACTGCCTTCGCAGTCATGGATTTGCCGCTGCCGCTCTCGCCCACAATGCCAAGGCAGCTGTTCTCTCTCAGCGCAAAGCTCAGCTTGTTCACAATGACCTCGCCGTCGCGCACATCGGTGACACTCAGGTCCCTTACCCGCAGCAGATTGCTCATGACACCACCGCCTTTTTGCGCGCGAAGATGGATCTGCGCTTACGCTTAAAGCCCTTATCCAGCTTTGGATTCATGGCCTCCTCAATGCCATCGCCTAAAAAGTTAAAGGCTGCCACCACCAGAAAAATGGCGATCCCCGGCGCCAGCATCTGGCCGGGGTTGGTGGTCATGACATTTTTGGCCTCGTTCAGCATCATGCCCCATTCCGCGGTGGGCGGCTGGACCCCAAGGCCCAGAAAGGAGAGGGCGGATATGTTTAAGATAATGGCCCCGGTATCCAGCGTTGCCAGTACGGCGATCTCGCCAAAGGCGCCCTTAATCAGATGCTTTCTGATAATATAACCAGTGCTGCACCCTGCCACACGGGCAAACCGGATGTCATTTTTATCCATAAAGCGGATCACAATGCCCCGGATCATGCGCACATACCAGGCCCACTTGGCAATGATGGTGGCAATGACAATGTTAAAGATGCCTGCGCCCAGAACCCCCACAATGGCCAGGATCATTACCTCGCTGGGAAAGGACAGCATCACGTCGCAGACACGCATGATCACCTCGTCCACAAGCCCTCTGAAATAGCCTGCGATCACACCCAGAACCAGCCCGATGCCAATGGTGCAGAGCATGGTGACAATGGATAAAAGGACTGTAATACGGCCGCCGTACAAGATACGCGAGAGGGTATCCCTGCCCAGCTGGTCGGTTCCGAACCAGTGTGCCAGGGACGGCCCCTGAAACTTCATGATGATATTCTGGGCAGTCGGGTCATAGGGCGCAATGATCGGCGCCAGGACTGCGGCCAGAATAACCAGCAGCAGGAACAGGGCGCTGGCCACAGCCAGCCGGTCGGCCTTAAAGCGTTTGAAAAATCCGGTCATGTTATACCTCCTGCCGCATTCGCGGGTCCATGAGCGTGGTAATCATATCCACAGCAAAATTGCTGAGGACAAAAAGCACTGCCATGATCAGCACATAGGCCTGAATCACCGGGAAGTCCCGGTTGAAAATAGCGGTCACGCAGAGCCTGCCCATGCCCGGCCAGGCAAAAATGTTCTCAATGACCACTGTGCCCGCGATCAGCTTGGGGATGGACATGCCCAGGGCGTTGAGCGCAGTGTGCAGGGAGTTCCCCAACACATGGCGGGTGATGGTGCCCTGGCTGAGGCCCCGGGCCCGCAGATAGAGCACATAATTCTCACCCTCATTTTTAATCATATTATTGCGCAGCAGCCTCGCATAGGTGGCGATATACCCAAGCGACAGGGTCACTGCCGGCATGATGACCGAGCCCGGCGCGGTCATACCGCTGGTGGGCAGCAGTCTCAGCTTAACGGCAAAGAGCCACATGAGCAGGATACCTGCCCAAAAGGCCGGCATGGCTGTGCCGATAAAGATAACCCCCCGGATCATCCGGTCACCGATGCTGTCTCTGTAAAGCGCGCAGAGCACCCCGGCCCCTACCGAGACCACCAGTATGATGATCAGGGAGACAAAGGCCAGGTACAGTGTCGGCGGCAGCGCCTTTGCGATCTCGGCGCCCACAGGCTTGTTATTCGCATAGCTGTTGCCAAAGTCACCCTGAAGGGCATTCCCCACCCAATGGAAATAGCGGGTCAAAAAAGGCTCGTCCAGGCCAAGTTTTTCCCGCATATCCGCAATATTCTGTTCCGTTGGCACCACCTCATTGACCCGAAGCGCCACCTCGGCAGGGTCACTGGGACTTAAATTAATGAGGATAAACGCAAAGAAGGAGATCCCGATAAGAATCGGGATCATCCATAAAATTCTCTTGATAATGTAGTTTTTCATTGGAAACCTTTTTTAGAATTGTAATCTTGATCCGAAGGGAAATTTTTTTAATTTTCCAAAGGAGCACAGATTCTTCAGAAATTTCTTATCCTTTCAGGATATTTCTTCATCATCTGCGTTTGCTTCGTTACCGCTCACCCGCTAACGCTCCCTGTTCGCTGCCAATTCCTTTTCAGGAATTGGACTCAGCTTCAAAGTACATCTTCTCAAAGGGAATCTCGTACTGAGAATCGTTAAAAGTGACCCCCTTCAGGCCTTTAATCCCAACAGCCTTGGTCTTGGAGTAGGAGATGGGCACATAGACGCACTGGTCATTGATGTAGGTCAGGATTTCTTTGTACATACCTGCCCGGGCGTTGTCGTCCGCCTCGATCATAATCTTAGTGATGGTATCGTCAAGCCACTGCTTCCTCTCAAGACCCGTCTGCGCCTGGTAATCGCCGTGTGCCGGGATTCTCCAGGAGGAGACATAGGACTGGGGATCGTATGGTGTTCCCCAGGACAGGGAGTACTGAAGATCAAAATCGCCGGACTTCTGGCGGTCCAGGAATGCCTGCTTTTCTTCTGCCAGGATATTCATCTTAATCCCGACAGCTGCCAGATCAGCCTGGATGGATTCTGCGATGGTTCCCTCCTGGGCATTCTGAGAATTGTAGGAAAAGGTCACCTCGCATTTTTTGCCGTCCTTCTCACGCACACCGTCTGAGCCCATGATCCAGCCCGCCTCATCCAGAAGCTTTCCGGCTTTATCAGGGTCGTAGGCATAGGTTTTTAGATCAATGTCACAGTAAGGAACTGTCTTCGCCATCAGAGTATCGGCCTGATCTTCAGAGCCATTTAAGATGCCCTCGATGATGTTCTGCTTGTTAATGGCCATCTCAAAAGCCTCACGCACCTTCAGATCACTGGTGACCGGCGCCTTGCTGTTCAGCAGAATCGCTCTCGAGGCTACCGGTTCACTGAGGTAGGTCACATATGCGCCCTCTGATTCCAGCTTTTTAAAGGAATCCAGATCAATCTGGTCGCCGTCAGCGCCGAAAAGCAGATCGACCTCGCCGTTTTGCAGGGCCAGCAGAATGGTCTGAGGATCGGGCATTACCTTCCAGTTAATCTTGGACACCTTGGCCTTGTCACCCCAGTAGTTATCGTTGCGGGTAAACGTCGCGTACTGGTTGTCCTCATGCTCTGCGAGGACCCACGGCCCGGTTCCGGCATAACCGCTGACGCCGTCCTTGGTATTCCCATCCACAAAGCATTTGGGGGAGATGAAACGGAAGGGCCGTGTCAGGCCCAGCTCGACCAGTGTCGGGTAATAGGGGTGGGCCAGCACCAGCTTGAAGGTGTTGTCGTCCACGACCACCGTATCTGCGATTTCGTTGACCATATCCAGCCAGGCATGGCGCTCCTTGTTGCTGATAATGGCGTCAAAATTCTGTTTGACCGCCTGGGCGTTAAAGGGCTCGCCGTCCGTAAAGGTCACGCCTTTTCTTAAATGAAAGGTATAGGTAAGCCCGTCATCCGAGATATCCCAGCTTTCTGCCAGGGCAGGCTTTACCTCGCCGCCTTCATTCTTTGTCAGCCCTTCAAACACCATGTTCTGGGCAGACATTTCTCCCGAGTACAGGTGTGGGTTGATGTCTCTTATATCCTTGGTGCAGGCGTAGTTGATCTCATCCTTCGCGGACACATCTGTGCCGCCTGTGCTGCCGCAGCCTGCCAGAAGGCCGGTACACATGACTGCTGTCACGAACAGCGCCGCAATTTTTTTAAGCTTCATTTTCTTCTCCTTATGGGTTTCAGTGTTTTAAACAAACACGCCTCTGCCATTTCACAGACTCTGTAAAACGGTAAAGGCGTATCCATAGTGTTTGATATTATGCGCGGCCTTATTTGGTCGCTGCGATCATGAACATGGGGGTTGAGGCATAGTTTACCTGTTCCTCGTCATTCCAGACACGGTCTCCCATATCCTGTTCGATCATGACTTTTTTAAAGCCGATGTTCAGCAGAACCGCCGCGTCCCATTGTGGGCGCATGGTACGGCTCAGCGGTAAATTTCTGGCAATCTCTTCCATGGCAGTGGTGTCTGTGCATACATAGTGGTCGTTGTAGCCCTGGGCCTGAGAGTTATTGCGGTCCTCAAAGTATTCCCGGCGCTTGTCCTCATCGTAGAGATGCAGATACCAGTTCGCGTCAAAATTTAACATTCTGCCGCCTGGCGCCAGCACGCGGTGCCACTCCTCATAGGCTTCATCTGGTCTTTCCAGGTTCCAGGTCAGGTTTCGGGTTACGATCAGATCAAAGGTGTTATCTTCAAAATCCAGCGAGTGGGCGTCCATGCGTCTGAAATCAATGGCGCTTTTATAAATGCCAGCGTTCTTTTTAGCCTTATACAGCATGGCGTCGGTGTAGTCCACAGCAGTAACATCATAGCCGCAGGAGGCCATGGTGATCGCAAAAAATCCCGGACCTGTACCGATGTCCAGCACCTTCAGTTTTCTGCCAATCACATCCGGCTTATAGCTGTTGATCAGCTCTTTCCATACATCCATTTTATAGCTGTTCAGCTCAGCCTCGTTTACTTCAGAATAGCCGTCTGCCCGGCCTTCCCAATAATTCTCGACTCTCTCTAAAATATTCTCCATTTTTAACATCCCCTTTTGATTTTTATCACGCTGCTTGTTCATTACAAAAAATAAAGCCACGAAGAACCAAAGCGGTCTGCAAACCGCAAAATAAGCCTTCATGACTTTGTATATACAGGTATTAACTTGTGAATATTTTCTCATATTTGACGGTCGTTGTCAATGGATTTTTAGATTTTTACTTTAAAAAAATTGACGCTATTTAAGCATTCTTTCCAGACGGTCCAACGCTTCCAGAAAATCAGACTCGAAGCGCGTATCTTTAAAAAAAGGAACATACCAGCGCACACTCTCGTCGTAGTACTTTTTCCGAAAGGCCTGGCTCGAATCCGCGGTTGTCCTCAGGTTGTGAATCCTGTCCGCGCACTTTACATCCTTTGCCATGGCGTTGCGGTCGATCCCGCCCAGATAGTCTGCCATGTCGTAGGGCTTGGGCTTGGTCAGCAGGATCACAGCGTCCAGCACCTCCCTGTCGCTGCGCTTTAAAATCTCATCCTGGGTGGTGTCCGTATCCTCCAGTAAGTCATGAAAAAGAGCCGTGAGTAACGTATTATCATTATAGCCCCGCTCCTGTAAATAAGCTGCCACCGCCACAGGGTGTGTAATAAAAGGGATACCACCCCAGCGCAGCTGGCCCGCGTGTTTATCTGAAGCAAAGTCCAGAGCATCCTTTAAACGTGAATCGGTAATCTGAAACATAATGCGCCTCCTTTTTAACATTATACCCTCTTTTGCATAAAATTACTATTGCCCGTAAAGCCCTTTCCAATCTAAAAGAGGCAAAGCCATCGCTTTACCCCTAATTGTTTTTATTGTTTAAATGATTGAATTCTGCGATCAGGCTGTTAATGATATGAATCTGATCGTCTGTTAAAAAGTCAAGATTAAAAACGCGCTCATCGGACAAGCCCAGAAGAAAATCGGTCGAAGTATTTAAAGTCACTGCTATTTTTCGCAGCACATCGACCGACGGATACTTTGCAGAAGTCTCATAGGCCGAAACACTCCCCTTGGTAATCCCCAGCTTATCTGCCAGCTGCTGCTGCGTATATCCTTTTTCCTGTCTGAGTTGTCTGAGCTTTGATCCGAAATATACCATTTAGTTTTCTCCATCGCGTTTTTAATAACAATACCATTTGCTTGTATTCTAATAATAAACTAATATACCCTGAGTTGACTTTTTACGCGATGAGTGTTATTATTAGTATCATCATTAAAGATATTATGAAGAAAAATAGTTAATGTCAATCAACAAACAATAAAGTTCACTATCTATGAGGCAGTTCCTTTCTCTGCCCACAGTGAAATCAGGCGGAAGCACTTCTCTCTTGGTATCCAAAACTGCTCCACACCATTTACTCGCTTCCGCCCAATAAAAAAAATAAAAAGTGCCGGTTGGAAGCCTCCAGCCAGCACTTTTTTTATAAAACACCAAAGCTTTTCTTAAGAATTTTCACTTCATCCCTCACGCCTTCTGCCATTCAGGCCGCACCTTAGTCATTTCTCTTATTCTCTATAGTAAATTATCCTGACAGGCTAATCCCTTCCACTCCTCCCAACCTGCATTTCATTCACGACCGTACGAAACGGGCGGACGTGACGAAGTGGAGGCTGCGGCGCAGCGAAGAACCAGCAATGGATTTTCTGGATGCCCCAAATCGCGGCACTCTTACCTCACAGCTTCGATGGTCTGCGCAACTCTGTACCAAATTGTTTGGTCATGGGACCATAGGCTCAGTTCGGTAAAGTGCCGCGCTCTGCGGCGGGACAGGTAGAAAATCCATTACTTCCTCAAAGAATTGACAAGCTGATATACAGCTCTGTTAAACTTGATAAAATTTATATTGCTCTCCTGCTCTTAGGCGCTGCACCACAAAACCACCATTTGCAGAGGAGCCGAAGGATATTCTCCCCCGTGGCGCGAGCAGGGTACTTTACCGAACTGAGCCTGCGGTCTCATTGAGAAAGAAGGTTGTACATTTTTCGCAGACCGCCGAAGCAGTGAGGTAAGAGTACCCTGATTGCGTCGCATCACTGGAATATCCTTCGACGGATTTTAGCTCCACTTTTTCACGACCGTCCGTTTCAGACGGTCGTGTTCTCTTTGCCGGGCAGCTCCAGGGTCACAGTTGTGCCCTGACCTTCCTCGCTTGTGACCGTCAGGCCAATGCCGTGGCGCTCGGCAATCTCTTTGGCGATGGGCAGTCCCAAACCGGTTCCCTCGGCATTTTCTTCGGACAGGGTTTTATAAAAGCGTTCAAAAATATGCTTCTGGTCCTCCTCGCTGATGCCGCAGCCGTGGTCTGAAATGGTGAGGATACTCTCAGACAGGCGCATTTCAATCTGCCCGCCCCCTGGTGAAAATTTGATGGCATTGCTCATGGCAATCATCAGCAGCTGTCTCAGCCGCAGGTAATCACCCTGCATAAAGTAAACGCCTGTATCCACCTCAGTGGTAACGGTCAGCTCCTTTTCCTTTGCCATATTCTGGGCGCTCCGCCGCACCTCGCTGATGATATCACAGAGGTTCACACGCTCCAGGTTCAGCCGGAACTGGGCATTCTGGAGCCTGGACAGGTCCAGCAGGTCATTGACCAGCCGTTTAAGGGCCAGGCTTTCCGCGTACATTTCCTGATGGTAGGCGGCTACCTGGTCCGGGTCTGTCACCACACCGCCGGCCAGAGCCTCTAAGGAGCCGCAGAGCACGGTCACCGGGGTTTTAAGCTCATGGGAGATATTTGAAAAAAAAGCCCGCTGCATTTTCTGGAACCGCTCATGCTCCTCACTGGAAAGCTTGAGCTGATAGCTCAGGATGTCCAGCGAACCGGCCAGCTGCCCGATCTCATCCTGGCGCTCAATATGGCTGGCGGCTGTATAGTCGCCCCCGGCCAGCCGCCCGGCCATTACCTGCATTTCTTTCATGGGTTTTGTGAAGCTGCGGGCCAGCAGCACCGCAAAGCCGATCCCGATCACCAGCGCCACGCACAGGCTGATGGCCAGGGTCCTCAAGCCCTCGTTGGCTGCGCTTTCAATGCCCTCCACCGGCGAATGGAGCAGCACCACGGCCTGTACATTGCCGGAGCTGTCCCGGACCGGCGCGCCCACTGTCAGCGTCGGGGTGTTTAACAGGCCCGAGAAGCCCTCGCTCGCAGTGACCTGCCCGCCAAAGGCCTGATCCACAACAGTTTCGGCGTCAGCCGGCAGATCGGCGTAGTTATAGGTAGACGCCGGAGCCTGATGGCCTTCGTGGGTGGTGGGGGTTACCAGGTTGTGGTCAGCGTCCACGACCCATACATCTGCCATGGCAATATCATCCAGAAAACGGATGTAGGCCGCGTAGCCCAGCCCATTACTGCCCCCGCTTCCTGTCCCGCTGCCGCGGTTTCCCTCGCCATGCTTCCCGGCTCCGCTGCCCTCGGCGGATATAAAGCTGCCAAAGGTATCCGCTATGGCCGCGGCCCGGTCCTCCAGCTGTTTCTGAGTCAGGGTGATATTCTGCTTTTTAAACAGCAGAAAAAACACCGAGCCTGCCACCAGCGCAAAGGCCAAAAGGGCCAGCGCAAAATAGAGCCCCAGCTTAAAAGCAATGCTACGCTTCCCCATCGTTCACCTCGAAACGGTAACCCACACCCCAGATCGTCGCGATGCTCCACCCGGAGTGGTCCCTCTTGTCCAGCTTGGCCCGCAGGCGCCGGATATGGGAATCGACGGTGCGGTTATCACCGTAATAGTCATAGCCCCAGACAGCGTCCAGCAGGTTATCCCGTGAAAAGACCTTCTGCCGGTTAGCGGCAAGGGTCCAGAGCAGCTCTGTCTCCTTTTTAGTCAGCGGTATTACTTCGCCGTCCACAGTCGTCGTATAGGTGTCCAGGTCAATGGTCAGGCCCTTGTAGCTGAAAAACTGGAGCCTGGCCCCGCCGTCCCGGGACAGTCGCCGTAAAATGGCCCGCACCCGTGCCATGACCTCTCCGCCGGAAAAGGGCTTGACGATATAATCATCCGCCCCGATGTCCAGCCCCATGATTTTCTCGAAGTCTTCGCCCCGGGCTGTTATCATAATGATCGGAACGGCTGATTCCTCCCGTATTTGTCTGCAAACCTCAAAGCCGTCAAGCTTTGGCATCATCACATCCAGCAGGATAACCGCCGGAGCCTCCCGCCTGTAGGCAGCAAGGGCCTCCTCACCGTCATAGGCAACGACAGGCTCAAAGCCCTCCTTGCGCGCGTAGGCTGTGAGCACTGCTGTTATCTGCCTGTTATCATCCGCGATCAGCATTTTTTCCATATTTTTTACCTCGTGTTAAGCTTCCTTATGACCAGTATACACCCTAATTTTGACAAAACGATGACAAAAATCCTTTAACGGAAGTTTTATCACCACTCTCCCATGGCCAGTCTGGGCATCATTCTCCAGGCGCAGGCTGCCGCCATGCTGCCTGATAATGCTGTCTGTAATGTAGAGCCCCATACCATAGTGTTTTTGGGCGCTTCTGCTTTTGTCACCCATGTAAAATTTATGGACCGCGTTTTTGAGCGCGTGTGCGCTGAACCCTGGCCCACCATCTGTGACGGTTATGGAGAGCACACTGCTGTCTCCCTCTGCCTTAAGGCTGAGGCTGCCGCCCTCTGGCGTATAGTCGGCGCCGTTGGCGATGATGTTCATCACCGCCCGGTTCAGCAGTCCGCTGTCGCCGAAAAAGGCTTCTGGCAGGTGCTCAGTGTCAAAGTACAGGTGAATCTGCCTCCCGGCCGTATAGCCCTCGGCCTGTTTTTTTATCCGCTCCATAAAAGCCGCGGCCGGAATGCTCTCTGCGTTCAGGTTCCAGGCTGCCCTGTCCTGCGACACCTCCATCAAAAGGCGTGTGTACTCCTCAATGACCTCTGCGTTATCGTGGATATAACGAACACACTCGGCCTGCTCCTCATTCAGGTTGTCCTCTGTGAGCAGCTCGCTGTTTCCTTTTATAATGGTCAGCGGCGTCTTGATATCATGGGCCAGCGCGCTGATCTGCTCTTTCTTTTCCTGCTCCTCACGCCACTGTTTCTGAAGTGATTCCTTCAGGGCAAGGCGCATATCATCCATGGAGCTGAGCACCTGGTTAAACTCCCATATACCGGATGGGCCGGCTCTGTATTCCAGATCCTGATTCCGGATGGCATTTGTGGCCTCCATAAGCGGAGCCAGCTCGTTTTTCAGGCGTTTGCTGAATGCTCTGGTCGCTAAAAAAACCACCAGAATATAGAGTGCCGCCGCCGTAATGATAACCGCATTCATCAGTCGCTCCGGAGAGGGAAGCTTCTGGTTTAGGGCTTCGTCCTTATAGGAGGCCTTGATATAGTATTGAAGGACACAAACCCCATCGTCTCGGGGAATCTGGTAATAAAACCGATCGCCAAAGAGGTTCTGGCCTCTCTGGGCATACTCCCGGGCCTCTGCCAGCATTTTCTGATCCATGTCGGTATCAAGCACCTGACCATCGTGGCTGATAAGCGCGTAGCGGCTCCCCGCCGGGACAAGGGACGCATCAAAGGGCTCCGCGGCCTGGATGGCCTCCTTCTGATCCCTGATCGCGTTCTCCACCGTATTGGCCGGGACGAACTGATCCGATGTGATAATCTCAGCCAGAGCGCCGGCCGCCATAGCCAGCACTACCACAAAGGATAAGACGAGCAGGCAGGCATAGGTCAGAATAATCCGGCTGATCTTTTTAGAGTGCTCTCTCATTGCCATTTATACCCAATCCCCCAGACAGTCTCGATGGGGGCGCAGCCATAAACGCTCAGCTTTGCCCGGATATTTTTGACATGCTCCGCGATGGCAGCGCTGTCTCCCTCGCCCTCATAGCCGTACACCGCCTCGTAGATCTGCTCCTTGGAAAAGACCTGGCCATGGCTTCTGGCCAGAAATTCACAGATGGCGTACTCGCTTTTGGTCAGAGATACCTTCTGCTCTCCGATCATCATCTCATGGGCGCCGAGGTTAAACCTTATGCCGTCCAGGCCCAGTACGCTTCGCTTTTCACGCTTTTCACGCCGCAGATGGGCCGCCACCCTGGCCCTCAGCTCGCCATTGCCAAAGGGCTTTGTGATGTAATCATCACCGCCGATCCCCAGACCGTACATAATATCCTTTTCCATGGTTTTGGCTGTCAGAAAAAGGATGGGACAGTCCACATTGTCCCGAAGCTCCCGGCAGAGGGTAAAGCCGTCAGTTCCGGGCATCATCACATCCAGAAGGATGAGATCAAAGGCTTCCAGCCCGTTCATGGAAAGCGCTGCCGGGTCGGACAGGGTCTTCACCTGATGACCATCCTTTTCCAGCACACGCTTCACCAGATTTAAAATGCCTTTTTCATCGTCGACTGCCAATATTCTTGCCATGGTGTCCCTCCTGTTGTTTCCATATTTCTACCACCAGTATAGCCTTTTGTGCCCCGGTGCACAAGGATTAATTATTCGCTGGCGCTTCTCCCCTCCCAACGCTTAAACCAGAGCAGACAGAGCGCAAAAAGGAACAAGGTGGCGCAGCCGACAGCCAGCCATCCCACGGTGTTTTCGTTCTGGATAAACGCGAGTCCTTCCGGTGCCGGGGCTGTCAGGGCTTTTATAACAGCCATGTCGCAGAAGCGCACGCCCCATCCCCAGGGAATAAAATACCAGATTCCTTCCCCGAGGCCTGTCAGCATCAGCGCCGCTACCAGCGAACCGGCAACCCCCACAGAAATGGACGCGCCCTTGCCAAAGCGCAGGCTGATCCAGAGATGGAGTAAATATAAAAATAAATTAGAGGCAAACAGAGCGCCTGCCAGCTTCAGATAGAGCAGTGCCGGTACAGCCTGCTGGCCCGGCAGCAGGGCAAAGCCTGCTCCGTAAAGGCCGACAGCCGCGACCAGCGCGCCAAGCCCCAGAACGGCGAGGAAACCAAACTTGCTCAAAAACGGAACCAGCCTGGACGGCAGCACGCCGAGCATGTTCTGGAAACCACCGGCCTGCTCCTCCTGGGAGGCCGCCATGCCGCAGACAATCCCGATAAGCATCGGAAAGGCCAGGGCCAGCGCCTCGAAATAGAAGGTCAACAAAACCTCAGTGCTCCATGCCGACAGTACACTGTAAAAAAGAAAAAGGCACACCCCCACAAGGGGGATGATCAGGTGCAGCCACAATAGGGGCGTGTGTTTTATTTTAAGGGATTCGGCCTTCAAAGACCTGAAAAAGCTTTTCATTTATGCCGCCTCCTTTTTGCTGAACCAGCGCACACAGAGAAGTGTCAGGGCTGCGCACAGTACCAGGGACAGCACGATCGCCACTGGAACCACGCTCATGTCAAGCAGAGGGCTTCCGGGCTCCACCAGCAGGTTATTCGGCCTGATGCCCAGTACCGGGCACATCGCCCGGGGTGTCCATGAGTATGGGATCATAAACCAGAAGCCCTGTTCCGCCAGTATGACACCGCCAACGGTCCCCACACCGACATTGAGCAGCACTGCCCCCAAAAAGCCAAGCTTTTTAGCGAGTATAAAGCAAAGGGGAATCTCCCACACACTGGTCAGAAAGACCACCGCCATCCCCAATATCATGGGTAAAATAGTGTCTGAGAGCGGCAGGGTTGTCCCCTGCCAGAAAAAACTTTTGATTCCGGTACCCAGAATAATCCCCAGGAGCACCACGCCGCAGGACATCAGGACATAAAAAGCGGTGACGCCCATTTTAGCCAGCCAAGAATCCCTGAGATCGACAGGCACGGTGTACAGGTTCTGATATTTAAGCTTTTTATTCCCGTCCTTCTGGTTGGAGAGCGCCGCGAACAGCGCGATACAGCCCGGGTAGATCAGCGTATACCACCAGTTAAAAGCATTGATCTGATAGTAACCAAAACCAAAGGTAAAGCTCAGAAGTATGAGCCCCAGAGGCCCCAGAAAAATCAGCTTACGGCTGAAAGTGCGTTTGAATTTCAAATTTTCTGCCTTCATCAGATTCAGCATGATGTGTCGCCCTCCTCCTGCGCGCGGCTGTTTTTAACGACCTGCATAAACAAAGCCTCCAGGTCCTCGCCTTTATGAATTTTTGACTGGTAGCCCAGCACGCCGTCGCTGATAATGCCGATATCATCGGCCATGAGCTCAACCTCTGAAAGGATATGGCTCGACAGTATCACTGTAATCCCGTGCTTTGGAAAAGAACGGATCAGCTCACGCAGCTCCTGGATTCCGATGGGGTCCAGACCATTGGTCGGCTCATCCAGAATCAGCAGCTTCGGGTTTCCCAGCAGCGCCAGGGCAATCCCCAGCCGCTGTTTCATCCCCATGGAAAACTGCCCGGCGCGCTTGCTGCCTGTATTCTTGAGGTCAACAAGTTTCAGCACCTGCCCGATCCGCTTCTCAGGAAGACCCAGCAGGGTTGTGCGGACCTTCAGGTTCTCCTCAGCCGTCAGATTGTCGTAAAGGGGCGGCCATTCGATCAGGACACCCATGTTTTCAAGATCCTTTCTGGACCAGCTGTGCCCGTTAAAAATGATCTCTCCAGCGGTGGGGCGCAGCATACCGGTCATCATCTTAAGCGTGGTGGACTTGCCCGCCCCATTGGGGCCCAGAAGGCCGTAAATCGTATTTTTTCTTACCCTGAGGTTTAGTTTTTTGACAGCCTCTGTTTTCTTAAAGCTCTTGCTCAGAGCCCGTGTTTCCAACAAATATTCAGTCATGTTATCGCTCCTTACTTCTTTTGATGGCTCTAGTATATAAGGCAATTTTCAGGATTTTATAAGGATTTTGAAAATTTTATGGTATAATTGAAAAAACATCTTTTTAACCCATCATCGGAGGATTTTAATGACTCAAATTAAAACTGAAATCCACGCGCTGCTGCCGGAAATCATCCTGCTGAGGCGGTAGCTCCACCAGAATCCTGAGCTGAGCCTTAAGGAATACCAGACCGCGGACTGCATCGAGGCCCATCTGGACGCCCTGTCCATCCCTCACCGCCGTGTCGCGCCTACTGGCGTGGTCGCTGACCTCATCGTCAATCCAGATTACCCCACTACTGCCATCCGGGCCGAAATCGACGCGCTGCCCATTGCCGATGAAAAAGCAGTGCCTTACGCCTCCCAGACGCCGGGCGTATCCCACGCCTGCGGCCATGACGGGATCACTGCCCTTACCCTGGGGCTGGCCCGGCTTTTAAGCGCGCATAAGAACGCGCTGTCCACCAATATCCGTTTTCTTTTTGAACCAGCCGAGGAAACCGGCCGCGGCGCCAGACTGCTGATTGACGGCGGGGCGCTGGAATCGCCAAAGCCTGATCAGCTCATCATCTTTCATTTCGCCAATTCTGAGCCTTTTGGCATGGAAATACAGCGGGAGGCCTCCACAGCCACGGTCGCGGGTCTCAAAATCGAGGTTACTGGCTCCTCAGGCCACTGGGCAGAGTCCTCTCTGGGCAACAGCGCGGTCAGCGCGGCTGCCTCATTGTTATGCGCTATTGAGGGGCTCAACGCCACAGCCGTCACTCAGAGGCCTTTTATAATCGGCTTTGGAACCATCAGCGGCGGCGTTAAATCCAACGTTATTCCTGACACCTGCGCCATGGAGGGTACCCTGCGCGCTTTTACAGAATCAGACTTCGATCTCCTGTTCTTAGCCATCCGGCGCATGGCTGAAAACACCGAAAAGCGCACCGGCACCCAGATCCGCGTCAGCCTGTCCCACAGGACGCCTGCTGTCATCAACGATCCTCGGCTTATCCAAAAGGGCTGTGACGCGGGCAGAGCGGTCTTTGGCGGCCGCTGTGTCCTCTCCGGTTCACCTTTTCTGGTCGGCGACAATGCAGGCTGGTATTTTAAGGATATCCCAGACCTGCGCATTGTCTTCTTTGCCGCCCAGGACACTGCACCCAATTATCCTATCCACCACCCCAAGTTTGACTTTAACGAGGGCATCTTCGGCCCGGCACTGGAAATGCTCTACAGAATGCTTCTCTCACTTTAGACGAACGTCCGTTTCGTACGGTCGTGACACACACTAACCAAGGAGAATATAATATATGCGTAAAACAGAAAAAAGCTGGGTTAAGGGCGCGGCCATTCTCGCCGCTGCCGGTATCTTTGTAAGACTGATTGGCATCCTTTTCCGTATTCCCATCAGCAACCTGGTGGGCAGCTACGGCAATGGCATTTTCTCAAATGTCTTCAGTATTTACAGCCTCCTGCTGATGGTATCCACCGTCGGCTTTCCGGTGGCTGTATCCAAAATGATTTCAGAAAATGTGGCCATCGGAGACTTCAGGGCTGTCACCAATGTTTTCAAGGTTTCCCTGCTCACCCTCTTTGTGCTGGGCGGGCTTTCCAGCCTTTTCCTGTTTTTTGGGGCCAGCTGGCTCATCGGGGTGACCAACTGGCCGCCTGAAAGTATCTATGCCATCCAGGGCATTGCCTTCTCCCCGCTGATCGTGGCGGTCTGTTCTGTCTACCGGGGCTACTTCCAGGGTTTTCAGAATATGCTGCCCACGGCCATCTCCCAGGTAATCGAGCAGGTTGTCCGCATTGTGCTGGGCGTCTTTTTATGCTGGTACTGTGTGGTCATGCTGCAAAACGTCAGCCTTGGCGTTGGCGGCGCTTACCTTGGAACCACCATCAGCAGTCTGGCGGCCTGCCTGCTTTTAATCGTCTGGCATTTTTATTTTACCCGAAAGCACAAAACACTGCTGCTCAAAACCAGCCGCAAGACTCCCCTGTCCCGCAAAAGGATTCTGAAACGTCTGGTGCTCATCGCTGTTCCGGTTACCCTGACCTCTGCCATGATTACCTTTTTCTCCTTTGCCGACGCCATGATGTATGTCGACCGGCTGGCGCTGGCCGGGTTCGATTCCTACACAGCCACAGCCCTCATGGGGGACTTCTCCTATGCCGATACCTTTGTCAACATCCCTTTAAGCATCAGCGCCACCTTCGCCGCTGCCATGATCCCCGCCATCTCGGAATCCTTTGCCCTCAAAGATCAGGCCGGGATCAACGAGCGCATCAATACCGCTATCCGGCTGGTTGTGCTGGTGGCCCTGCCCTGCTGTATCGGCCTTTCTGTGCTCTCGGACGGTATCTTCACGCTGATCTTCCCCGGCTCTGAGCACGGCGCGGCCATCATGGAGGTCTATGCCTTCGCGACCATTTTTATCATGCTGTCCAATACCTTCCAGAGTATTTTGCAGTCCATTGACCGCTTTATCATCCCGCTCATTGCGCTGTTGGGAGCCTCTGTGGTGCGCATTGGCTGCAGCTATGTGTTCATGGCTATCCCCGCGCTCAATATCTACGGGGTTGTCCTGAGCACAATGCTGACCTTTATCTTTTTAATGATCGTCAATTTTCTGTTTATCCGCCGCTACACCCACGTTCGCCTGAGCTATATAAACACCATGATCAAACCTTTTATCGCCTCGGCCATCATGGGCATGTCGGCTCTTGGCTGCTACAATTTTCTGCTGCCCCGTACCGGCAATACGATTTCGGTCCTTGCCGCCATTGTTGTGGCTGCGGTCATCTACTTCTTTTTGATCATTTTCTTCGGTATCCTCAGCGAGGATGAGCTGGAGCTGCTGCCGGGCAAACGGTTTTTACTGCCCCTGGTCAAAAAAATACAGAAGCTGTCGCCAAAAGCGTCGTAATGCAGGCATTAAAAAAGCGCGTTCCATACAGGAGCGCGCTTTTTTTAGCGTTCTGCCATCATTCTGTCCGCATCTGTTATCTCACGGAGCACCCTCGCCGGGTTGCCGGCTGCCACCACATTATCCGGTATATCCCTTGTCACCACAGAGCCAGAACCAATCACGACATTGCTGCCAATGGTTACTCCCGGGTTGATGGTGGTATTGCCGCCGATCCACACGTTGTCCCCGATGGTCACAGGGCTGCCGCCCTCCTGAAGCGTATTGCGTTCTTCACTGACCACTGGATGCCAGGCCGTAAAAATACAGACGCGGGGCGCCATAAAGCAGTTATCCCCAATGGTAATCGGGCAGACATCCAGGAAAACAGCGTCAAAATTGACGTACAGGTTATCTCCGGCGGTTATGTTATAGCCGTAATCACACTTAAAGCTCGGCTGAACCATGGGGTTTTTGCCAAGTTGTCCAAAGAGCTGCCCGATGAGCATCTGGCGGTGCAGCGGCTCGTATTCTGTGGTTAAATTAAAAAGGCGGCAGAGCTCATGGGCTTTCATCCGCTCCGCAGTCAGCTCCGGTGTCTCAGCACAGTAGAGCTGCCCGGCCAGCATTTTTTCTTTTTCGGTCATCATTTCCTCACCATATCTTTATTTGTTATGATAAATTATAACAAATAAATCTACTTTGGCCTAGCCCCTTGCTCTCTGAATGACAAAGGTGTATACTTATCTCAGCATTGATTAAGTGAGGTAAATTTTGTATGAACATACGTATCCGGCAAGCCAGGCCTGAGGATCTACCCTCAATCGCTGCCCTGGAAGCGGCCTGTTTTCCGGCTGCCGAAGCAGCGGATTCCGCCGCCTTTGAACAACGCATCAAAACCTTTCCCGAAAGCTTTTTTGTTGCGGAGGTCGAGGGACAGATCGTCGGCATGATTAACGGCTGCGTCACCGATGACGAAACCATTTCAGACATCCTTTTCGAGGACAGCTCCCGCCACCACCCTGATGGCCGTTACCAGAGCATTTTTGGCCTGGACGTCCTGCCCGACTGGCAGCACAAGGGCATTGCGACCATCTTAATGACCTATTTAATTCATAAAGCCATGGATTCCGGAAGAGAGGGCCTGATCCTGACCTGTAAGGAAAGGCTGATCTCGTTTTACGAAAGCTTCGGGTATCAGAATCTTGGCGTTTCGGCCTCGACTCACGGCGGCGCTGTCTGGTATGATATGCTTCTGGCCTTTTAACAGTCCCACGGGGGCTGTTTTTTATTTTTTCCAAATTCGTCCTGTTTTTACCATTTTCAACACCGCTGTACTTTCTGCCTCTAGTATAATTAAGATAGATTATTTATGGAGGAAAGCACATGTATACTGACAATAAAATCTGGATTGCAAAAGGTGAACAGCCTGTTTATCTCCTGCCCAAAATGGCCAACCGGCACGGCCTGGTGGCCGGAGCCACCGGTACTGGCAAAACCATTACCCTGAAGGTGTTAGCCGAATCATTCAGCGATCTTGGTGTCCCGGTCTTTCTGGCAGACGTAAAGGGAGACCTCTCCGGCACCTGCGAGCCCGGAACCGACAGTGAGGATATGCAAAAGCGCATTGAAAAATTCGGTCTGGGGGATCAATTCGGTTATAAGCCGTACCCGGTTCGTTTCTGGGACCTGCTCGGCAAGCAGGGGCACCCCATCCGCACCACCATTTCTCAGATGGGGCCTCTGCTGCTCTCGCGTCTCCTCAACCTCAACGATACCCAGTCTGGCATCCTGAACATTGTGTTCAGGGTAGCCGACGCGAAAAACCTGCTGCTCATTGACATTAAGGACCTCAAGGCCATGCTCCAGTATGTGGGCAACAACGCCAAAGACCTGAAAATGGAATACGGCAACATCTCCTCCCAGAGCGTCGGCGCCATTCTGCGCGCCATCCTGTCCCTGGAAGACCAGGGCGCCGACCAGTTTTTCGGCGAGCCCGCTTTAGACATCATGGACTGGATTCAAACCGACGAAAACGGCCTGGGTACCATCAATATTCTGGACTGCGTCGAGCTCATCCAGACCCCTGCCCTCTACTCCACCTTCCTGCTCTGGCTCATGTCCGACCTCTTTGAGGTGCTGCCCGAAGCAGGCGACCTGGATGCGCCCAAGATGGTCTTTTTCTTTGACGAAGCCCATCTGCTTTTCAACGGCGCGCCCAAGGTACTCCTCGAAAAAATCGAACAGGTCGTGCGGCTGATCCGCTCAAAGGGCGTTGGCATCTACTTCATCTCACAAAGCCCCACAGATATGCCGGACAGCATCCTCTCACAGCTTGGCAACCGCATCCAGCACGCGCTCCGGGCCTACTCCCCCTCCGAACAAAAAGCCATCAAAACCGCGGCCGAAACCTTCCGCCCCAACCCGGCTTTTAAAACCGAGGAGGCCATCACCGACCTGGGCACCGGCGAAGCCCTGATATCCTGCCTGGATGAGGAGGGCCGCCCTACGGTGGTTGAGCGCTGCTTTATCCTTCCGCCGCAGAGCCACATGGGCCCCGCCGCCCCAGATAGCCGGAACGCCCTGATCGAGCAGAGCCCCTTTAACGCCAAATACAGGGACACCATCGACCGCGAATCCGCCTATGAGGATCTCCAGCAGCAGGCCGAAGCCGCAGCCCAGGAAGCCGCCCCGGCCGAGGCAGAAAAGAAGCCGGCCAAAGAAGCCGCGCCCAGACACCAGAAGTCCTCTTTTGAAAAGGCTGCAGACAGCGCGCTGTCCACCATTGGACGCGAGGTTGGAAAAAGCCTGGTACGCGGGCTCTTCGACGTCCTTAAACGCTGATAAAAAACAAAACCAACGGTGCTGTACGCCGTTGGTTTTTTAGTTTAGAATAAATGCTTAATAGAGTTGAAAAGGTCTGACGGGCTTTTGATTTCACCCAGATCCACATTATCCTTGATATGATTGATGAAGCCTGCAATCTGTTCATCCGGCAGATCCACGCCCAAAACGGATTCGGCTGTTTTAACGGGATCTTCCTTAAACTCGTTGGCCAGATCCGGGTCTGACTTAATACGTTCCATCGCATCGCTGAATTTTTCCTGAATACTCATCTGATTCCTCCTGAAAATTTAATTATTCTTTTTTATTCTACTATATCACAATACCGCATAATCTTCGATTACAATAACCGTATTAAAGAGGTCTTTTCGGTAAAATCCCACAAGCATCGACAGAAGCCCTTTTACTATTTCAAAAAATGACAAAAGGACGACCGCCCGTTTCGGACGGTCATCCTTTTTTGCCTTAACGGTTCAGAATCTCCATAAATTCCTCTCCTGTGATGGTTTCTTTTTCGAGCAGATAACGGGCCAGCTCGTGGAGCTTTTCCTGATTATCCTTTAGGATACCAATGGCCTTCTCATGGGCGCTGCCGATAATATCCATGACCTCCCGGTCTACCCGGGCCGCAGTCTCGGCAGAGCAGGCCAGCGAGGTGTCGCCGCCGAGATATGGATTGTCCACTGTTTCCAGGGCCACCATTCCAAAATCCTTACTCATACCAAAGCGGGTAACCATAGCCCTCGCCAGACGCGTAGCCTGCTCAATGTCATTGGACGCGCCAGAAGTCACCGAATTAAAGATAATTTCCTCAGCGGCCCTGCCGCCTGTAAAGGTCGTAATCTTATTGTAGATCTCATCCCGGCTCATCAGGTTGTGCTCACCCTCATCCACCTGCATGGTGTAGCCCAGGGCTCCGGAGGTACGCGGAATAATGGTAATCTTGTGTACCGGCGCCGAATCGGTCTGCTTTGCCGCCACCAGGGCGTGCCCCACCTCATGGTAAGCCACGATTTCCTTTTCCTTGGGGGATATGGCCGCATTCTTGCGCTGGTAGCCTGCAATAACGACCTCAACACTTTCCTCAAGGTCGTTCTGCTTAACCTTATTGCGGCCGCAGCGCACTGCACGTAATGCCGCCTCGTTGATGATATTGGCCAGATCCGCGCCGGAGGCTCCGGCAGTGGCCCGGGCAATGGCATTATAGTCAATGTTCCCATCCATCTTGACATCCTGAGAATGAACCTTCAGAATCGCTTCACGGCCATTGAGATCGGGCAGTTCAACCGGGATACGCCGGTCGAAACGGCCCGGGCGCAGCAGCGCCTGGTCAAGGGTTTCCGGACGGTTGGTCGCTGCCAGGATAACAACCCCTTTTTTTCCGTCAAAGCCATCCATCTCCGACAGCAGCTGGTTAAGGGTCTGCTCACGCTCGTCGTTCCCGGTAAAGCTCTTGCTGTCACGCTTCTTGCCAATGGTGTCAATCTCGTCAATAAAGACAATACACGGCGCCTTATCGGTGGCCTGCTTAAACAGGTCACGAACCTTGGCCGCGCCCATACCAACAAACATTTCCACAAATTCAGAGCCCGAGATCGAGAAAAACGGGACCTTAGCCTCACCCGCGACGGCCCTTGCCAGAAGGGTTTTACCGGTTCCCGGAGGGCCCACAAGCAGAGCGCCCTTTGGCAGGTTTGCGCCGATGTCGGCATATTTTTTAGGATTGTGCAGAAAATCGACAATCTCTGTCAGGGCCTCCTTGGCCTCATCCTGGCCGGCCACATCCTTAAAGGTTTTGCCCGTTTCCGCCTCGACGTATATTTTAGCGTTGCTCTTGCCAAAGGTCATGGCATTGCCGCCCATTTTCTTCTGAAGCCTGTTGCCCATGAGCTGCCCGATTCCAAAGATCAGCAGGAAGGGAAGAATCCAGGTGAGCAGGAAGCTGATAATGGGGGATGTCCTCTGCTGTGCAATCTGGGTAAAGGAAATTTTGCCCTGGTCATTGCTGCCCTTGGCGGCAGACAAACGGTTGACCAGGTCCGGATCATCCATTTTACCGGTGCTGTAAATCGTCTCCTTACCGCTGCCGTCCTTTGTCTTATACACAATTTCATCGTTATTTATTTCAACCGCATCGATGGTTCCACTGTCGATGGCTGATAAAAAGGTTCCGTAATCAACCTCGGTTACCTGTTCCTTCATCAGCGATGGGAATACCAGCGCGTTAAGAAGCATGATGATCACCAGTCCGATCAGATAATAAAATATAAGGGGTTTCCTGTGGGGGTTTTTCTGTTCCATTTTTTCTCCTTCGATTTTTTTGAACACTCCACTAAAATTAAACAAATGTTGATTTTTGTACGTTGGTTGTATTATAATAAAGGAAACCACTTCTTTCAATAAACAATACATCGACTTTTGTACAAAATTGAACATTTAGCATAAATTTGTTTGATTTTATAAAATTCAACTTAAAAGGAGCTTAATCCATGGGAAGTAAAGCGGAATACCGCAGCGCCATTCGTTCGCGCAAGCTCATAAAAACAGCTTTTATGGAGCTGGCTGCTGAAAAAGAAATTTCAAAAATCACGGTAAAGGATATTGCAGACAGAGCAGACATCAACCGGGGTACTTTTTACGCCCATTACCGTGACGTTTACGATGTCCTCGAGCAGATTGAGGACGAGGCCATCGAGAACCTCAGCCATTTCCTCGACAATCTAAATAATTCGGTTGAAAATATCGGTGACATGATGCACCCCATCGACTGTTATCTGAACAAGGATATCAAGCTCAGCCAGAGGCTTCTCAACTCCAGAGAATCTGAGATGTTTTTTAAAAAGCTTCACAAAGTCTTTAAGGAAAAGCTTTTATCCAATGAAGGCTATACAAAAATATTTGAGGGCGATCCCCTGTCCCAGGATATCTGCACCACTTTTATCACCTATGGCTGCGCCGGCGTCCTCCAAAACTGCATGCAGCACCGGGAACTCTATTCGCCTGAGTCCGTCAATCATGCCCTGAACCAATTTATCGAGGGCGGCATCCGGGCCTTCGGTCAAAATAAAAAGACGATGGATTAATGCCCATCGTCCCAGCGTTTTAAAAATCTCAAGAGACAAAACCTTTTACCTAAGGAAGAAAAAGCGTCCTGCGGGACACTGCCCTTACACCTGTAGCTTCTTCACTAAAGCAGATGCTTGATCTCTCCAGTGTCCGGCTATTCCAGTAATGCGGCACGATTCCCGGTCGTTTGCTGCGGCGCCTGGGCCTTTTTCTTATCTGGATAAAAGGTTCAGTCTCGGACTGCATCTTTTCTCTGACAGCCTGAGACGATGGATTAATGTCCATCGTCTTTTTTATTTGATCAGTGATGATGTCCGCAGCTATGTCCATGCTGGCCGCAGCCGCCGTTTTCATGATGGTGCCCGCAGCTCTCGCCGTGGGCGTGGTCATGGTGATCACAGTGGACATTGGGGTTGTAGTCCAGCGTGCCGTTCATATAGGCCAGAACAGCCTGATCTGCGCTGCCGGCTACGCCGCCTTTAAACAGGATGCCGGCATCCATCAGGGCATTCTGGGCTCCGCCGCCGATACCGCCGCAGATTAACAGGTCAACGGACTCATCCTTTAAAAAGCCTGCCAGGCTCCCGTGTCCAACACCGTTGGTGTCCACGACCTGCGAGGCCAGAATCTGGTCTGCGTTGACATCATAAATCTTAAACTGGCTGGTATGCCCAAAATGCTGAAATACATGTCCATCTTCATAAGTAACTGCAATTCTCAATTGTTATACCTCATTCCTCTTTTTCGGTTTTTTAGGACAGCGTCCCTTTTCCTGATGACAGCCACATTGTCTTTTGCCGCATTGCCGCATTCTGCAGCCGCATTCCCGGTCGGTACAGATATCATAGCTTCCGCCCTCTATTTTAAGCGTCGCGCCTGTAATCAGGTGCTCCGCCAGTTTTGACCGGGCGCTGTTATAAATGCGCTGGGCCGTCGTGCGGGCCACTGCCATCTGTTCTGCACACTCTTCCTGGTTAAGGCCAACATGGTCAATGAGCCGGACGGTCTCGTATTCCTCCAGCGTCATCACCACTGGCTCAGCCTGCTTTTTGCACGCGTCTGCGCAGACAAATATTTTTCCCTCAGGCAGTCCGCATATCCGCCTGCGTTTCGTTGGCCTTGGCATATCTATTCCTCCCTCAGTGGTTCATCTGTCTTTATTATACCGTTATTATGGGCATATGTCAATAATCTTTTAAATCAGCCCTTTATTCCGCGGCCTTCCAATCCATTTTCCAAAGCGCAGACGCCCTCTCGTATTCCAGGTTATAGCCATAAAAACGCGCTTCTGCCAGATAGGAGGCGTACTCAGCGTGATGATAGTCCTCGATGCGCTCTCTGGCCCCAGCATTCTCTGTCTGCTCATAAAAGGCCTTCATCGGCTCAATCGCCGCGGGGCCGCAGGCCGCCAGAGTATCCATGTCCAGCTCCTCAAGCTGGCCCTTACCGTAAGCCGAAAGATTGTAGACAGCGATCATCCGGTCCATATTCGCATAGCTGAGCACCACCACCATGGCCGCCGCCACCGCCGCGCAGGTCTTCATAACCGCAAAGGCCTTAAACTGGCGTATGATCAGCAGGATAAAGAACAGAGCCAGCAGGAGCATAAACCAGCTGGTAAAAACCCGGAGCTGTGTCATGCCAAACCGTCCAATGTACAAAAACATCTTGCTGAGCGCAGTCGTGATGAGCAGCAGGGTGAGGATTGAAAGCGTCACATTCAGGCACTTGAGCAGTATTCGGACCGTTTTTTGAGCCTCTCTTAAAAAGAGCTGTCCTGCCCCCATTACAAAGAGGTTGATGACTGAAACCTGGCACAGCTCAAAGAAACCGCGTCTGGCATACTCGGCTGCGGTGATGCCCCCGCCCGGCAGGCTCCCCCAAAAGGCCGAGAAATAGTAACCTCCCTGGGCGGCAAAGAACATAAAATAGACCAGGCATAAAAGGCCCAGAACCGTACAACCTGTAACCGCTGGCAGCTTTTTCAGCTTTTGCTTCTGTGCTTCCAGGCTCACAGCGTCAAACACCGTCTTTTCTTTTTTGCACGCGCCATAAAACAGACCAAAGAAATAAGCTGAAAGAACAAACGCCAATGCAATCCTCAAAACCTCCAGCAGCATTTGAGGCACATTAAAAAACAAACGCCCGATCATTGCCTGGAAGGCCGCGTCGGCCTCAACCAACAGATAAAGCACCACCAGGAAAACCGGTATGCCAAGGACAAGCCCCAGCAAAACAGCCTTCAGGGCATGGCCTGTACTGCTCCCGCTGCCCATTTTTTTAAAGGTATGCCATTCCCTTGTATAGTTAAAGAGCGGCAATGCCAGAAACCCATTAAAAAGATCCGAAAGGAAAAAGCTCCCCCTGCCAATTCTTGCACCCGCGGCACACAGTACCCAATAGGCCAGCGCGGTAAAAAGGACAGGGAGCATCAGCACGTTCAAGCGCTGATTGACAAAAAGCGTATAGCTCCCTCCCAGAGCCAGTGCCATCACAAGCCAATAAAGGCTTTCCCCTGTAAGGGCGAGGCCCTTTTTATGAAAATAAAAGCCGCCTGCCAAAGCAAACACCCCTGTAAACAGCGTTACGGTCATTCCCAGAAATCCATAGTGGCCTGGAATAAAGCAGCGTACAAAAACATAAGCCGTGAACAGCGACATTACCGCCAAAAGTTTTTCGTCAACAGATGCCTGCTGCGTTTCCTGACTTTTCAGATAAATTGTATTCTCTTTCACTGTAAATCCTCCTGTGCAGAAGCTGCATGCACGCTTTGAGCTCTTAATTTCTCAAAACACTTCTTACATTGAGGACAGTATAACACGTTATTTTCTGTTTTTCAAGTGATTTTTATTGTTTTTCGATAATTATCAATTGATAAACACAAAAAAAAGGACGACCGTCTGTTTCGGACGGTCGTCCTTTTTAATCACTGCTATCCGGGGCTTCATCGGGTATATATTCCAGAATATCACCCGGTTGGCAATCCAGCGCCCTGCACAGGGCATAAAGCGTTGTAAAGCGTACTGCCTTGGCTTTATTGTTTTTAAGAATCGACAGATTAGCAGGGGTTATTCCAATTTTTTCTGCCAGTGTACCAGCTGACATTTTACGCTTTGCCATCATGACATCAATATTAACAACAATGGGCATCCCGGTCCCCCCTAAATCGTGTAGTCATTCTCATCTTTTAAGACCACAGCCAGCTGAACCACGTTTTTTACCACCCGCAGGATTAACCCGATAAAGGCTGCCGCCACAGCGAGTAAAAGCCAGGGAAGATAGTAAAGCCCGGAAATCAGACAGACCAGTCCAGCCGCAATACAGCACCAGGAGATCACCCTGAGGTGCCGGACATTTTCAGCGTTAAAAATCTGATCCAGCCCAATGTTGTTCAAAAGCCGGTACAAATGGTACAAAAGCAGTGCCGCCGGTACGCAGCAGGCGTAAATTGTCATTAAAAAACAGGCATAAAAAGTTTCCAGCCCCAGCTCTGAGTAAAAGGCCAAAAGGCTTCTTAACCAAAAGGGCGCGCTGACGCCAAAGCCTATGAGCAAAGCCATAAAAAGCTTTACGCACAGCTTGGATAAAGCCAGGCTTTTTGTTTCATTCCACATAGCAGAACCTCCTCTTTATCCATAAGATACCATATTTTTTATTGAGCGGCAAGACCTTCTTATTGTTTTTCAATAAACCTCTGAACTCTAAGCGCGGCATTCTCCCGAATACAGAGCCAAAAAAGACTATAATCATATAAATGCAGGTTTTGATGCCTTTTCATTTTCTCCGGCGCTGTATCCGGCAAATCCACCAGCAGTACCCCGGTTCTGGGCTCAATGGTGGCTGCCATGCCCTGAGGCATCACATGGGTACAGTCTTCAATCCCATATTCCTTTTTCCCCAGTGATATTTTAAAGATGGTATCGTTCCAGATAAAGGGATTAACACACAGGGAGTCTCCCCTTTCGGCTGGCAGGTCCTCCGGCACAGTGCCCCGCTGATAGCTTCTCCAGCCAAGATAACCGCCGGTCATCTCCGGCGTATTGGCAAAGGGAAGCTGCCTGAAATGGTTATGAGGGATCTGAAAGCCCGGCAGATAGGCGCACACCAGTTGTCTCTGGAGACTGGTACCGTCAAAAAATTCTCTCAGCAGCCGAAGCCCGTGAAAGCTTCCCTGACTGTGTCCTGCGATGATCATTGGCCGGCCGTTGTTTTCATGCTCAAGATAATAGCTGAAGGCATTGCGAATATCGGAATAGGCCATATCAAAGGCGGCCTGAACCGCGTCTGAGGGCTTTAGAAAAAAGGTCTTGACATGGGCCTGTCGGTACCTCGGCGCAAAAACTCTGGCGCAGCGGTTAAACACACTGGCCTGCATCCGGATCGTCCCCCGGTCGGTAAAAGCGTTAAGGGCTGTATCGTCAGTGTCACTGTTCCAGGGCTCATCATTGGCCTGGGCCCTCATCCGGTTCATCTCGGTCCTGTCCAGCATAATGCTACAGCGCCCATGCCGCTGGCATAGATAAGTGGTCGGATGGATAAAAAAAACATCCGCTGTTTTATTAAAGTCTTCCTCGGATAGAAACGAGGGGACAAGGTCACTGGGAGAAGGCTTATGGGGAGAAGCCGCCCAGTTTTTCAATTGTCTGTAATCTGGTGCTTTAATACTGCTCAGTTTCATTGATTCTTTCTCCTTGCTGTCACAACAATTGTACCCATTTTAAAAGGCCGGTAACCGCTCAGCTACCGGCGGCATTTCAATCGGTTTTCTGCACAAAAAGCCTCAGCGCGTCAATGGGGATGGCCGGGCTGTACAGGTAGCCCTGATAATTTCTGCACCCCAGCGCCAGCAGCGCGTCTCGCTGCTCGGCGGTCTCCACGAACTCAGCCAGCACCTCAAATTTAAGAGAATGCGACAGGTAGATGATCGAGGAAATAATATCACTGCTGCGCTTATTGCTCATCAGCTGCTTGACGAGCGAGCCATCGAGCTTAACGATATCAAACTGGTTATTCTGCAGATACATCAGCGAGCTGTGCCCCATTCCGAAGTCATCCATAATCAATGGCATCCCCATCTCATGAAGCGCCATCAGCCGGTCCGTCATTGTCTGCGAACTGGACAGTGCCATCTGCTCCGTCAGTTCAAGGCCCAGCTGCCAAGGCCCAAAGCTATGGCGATCCAGCAGGGCTTTCATCTGCTCATAAATTTTGGGATTATCAAGCTGGCTCGCGGTCAGATTGACGGAAATCATAAACTGGTCATCAACCAGGGGCCGGAGCCCTTCCAAATCGTCGCAGGCCGTCTCTGTAATGATCCGGCCAAGCTCTTCAAGCAAGCCTGCTTCCTCAGCCAGGGCGATAACCAGCGGCGGGTAAAGAAATCCTGCCACAGGGTGCTTCCATCTGAGCAGTGCCTCTGCGCCGATCACCCTGCCCTCCGCGTTAACCTGGGGCTGATAATAAAGGTTGATACTGCGATTTCGGATATCCCGCCGCAGCTCACTGACAAGGCCCTTGGCCACTGTCGACAGTCTGCCTGTGCGTCTCAATAAAACCGGCTTTTCTCCGCTTTCCTCTGCTCTTCTGACCACATCGCTGAGCTCCTCAATCCGACGCGTCAGGGTTTTGAGCTGCTGCTTCTGGGACAGCTGCACAAAGGGCAGGTATATCAAAGTCCCCACCGCCAGATTCAGAAGCTGGAGCAGACTCCCGGCAATGGAGCCAGTGGCCGCGTAACCGCTCAGAAAAATCGGGCTTGTCCACTCCACCGTGCTCGTGATCATTGGCACCAGGCCAAAATAAAAAGCACCATAGCTGATAAGCGTCAGCACCAGCGGCGTCAGGATAAAGGGAATAAAATAAACAGGATTAAAGACCACAGGGACGCCAAAAAGGATCAGCTCATTCATATTAAACAAAACCGGAAAGGTCGCGATGGCCGAAAGCTCCCGCACGCTTTTACGCCGTTCTCCGATAAAGATGGCAACTACCAGGCACAGCAGCGCGCCACAGCCGCCAAAAAAGATAAACGTGTCAAAAAAGGTCTTGGTCGCAATCCATGGGCCTTGGCTAAAAAAGGTTTTTGCGACGTCATCCAGCATATTGGCCCCGTGCACGCCAAAGAACCACAAAAAGTGCATAATAAACACAAAGAAAAGTGCACTGCCCAGTCCCCTTCCCAAATGCTGAAAAAGCCCAAAAAGATAATTGGATACCAGCATCTGAAAATTGGGGATGCCAAAAACCATGACCATCAGATTATTTAAAAGGGCAAACAGAAAAATAATCATCCCACCCGGCACCAGTGCTGCCAGAGCCTGGTTAAAATGATTGTCCGCCCCTTCCGAATAAGATTTAAAGGTGTTTAAAAAAAGTATGGATAATTTGTCATAAAGCAGGCAGGTCACAATCGAGACTACCACCGCATTAAAAAGCCAGGTGCTCTGAAATATCTCAAAGGTAAATCCACTCTCAATATTGTAGGCAAAGGCTATATAAGCGCAGAGGCTGATGAGCGGAAGAAGCCCCAGATTTTCCGTACTTGTCTGCTTTTCAAAGCTCAGGCTGATTGTCAGCAGCAGGATGAGTGAGATAATACCAAGGGTCGCGTCGTTAATCAGCAGCAGCATATTCAAGAAAAAGCCATTCAAAAAGGTCTCTAAAAAAGCCTTGTAAGCCGGTATCGGCAGGCTTTTAAGCAGCAACGCAAAGGACCCGGCCATAATCCACGGTATTGCCAGGATCATTCCGTCACGTACAGCGGTCAGTATGCGGTTTTCCTCAAGTTTGCTGAATAATTTTTCGATGCCGCCGCTCAGAAGTTTTTTCACAACATTTTCTCTCTTTCATTCCTATTTCCTCTATTCTATACTATTCCAGACATTTTTAAAAGCGAAAAGAAACGCTTTTCACAAATATCTGTATTTTTCATAAATTAATTATTGAATTTTTAAGAAATATCCGTTATAATATATTCATAAATTAATTTTTGAAAGGAGTCATTCTCATGGACCCATATGAACAGATTCGGCTGCTGGAGGATCAGCTCCAGACAAAAAAAGATTATATCTCCAAGCTCGAGGCTCAGCTTGAGGCGCAGAACAGCCGTGGTGCCGGAAGAAAGCGCAAGCTGAACAGTAAGGATATTGAATTGATTAAGAGCTACCGCGCAAAGGGCTGTACCTACGCAGAAATTGCGGAAAACTTTGGTCTGAGTGTCGGTTCAGTCTATAATTACTGCAACCATTAAAAAAACCCGGATATTCATTCCGGGTTTTCTTTTTATACTTCGTTTCTAACTTCTGCGTTTAGCCGCAAAATTTCTGCCACCTGTTCATCCGTCAGCTTCTGTGGCTGTATATCTGGCCTGCCCAGATAAAAGCCCTGGACATAATCCACGCCAAAACGGATCAGCGCATGCAGTTCATTGACGGTTTCCACCCCTTCAGCAATAATCTTGATTTTTCTTTCCTTGAAATAGGTTACCAGGTTTTGCAACAGCTTTTGCCGGTTAATATCTTCATCAATATTCTGAACAATCGACATATCAATCTTTACATAATCGGGCGTCATAAAAAGCAGATTTGCGTCGCTGTTATAGCCTGTTCCAAAATCATCCAGGGCCAAGCCTGCTCCCCAGTTTCGGATATAACGCTGTTTTTTGCGTGTGAAGCTTTCGTTTGTCCGCTCTTCCTCTGTCAGCTCGACAACAACCTGCCCCAGAATGGGCTGGTAAAGCTGTTCCAGCTCTTCCATCTCATCGCTGGAGAGCAGTTGGTTTGAAATGGAGTTAATGAACATCCGCGCACCGCCAAAGGCTTCCTGATTTTCTTTGAGTGCTTTCAGGCTGTTAAACCAGGTCAGCCACTCAATCTGGTGAAGCTTGGACTGTGACTTGGCAAGCGCCAGAATTTCCATTGGGGTCTTCAAGGTTGAGAGTCTGGAGCGCATAAGCGCCTCATAGCCGATGATCTGCCCGTCACGTATATCAACGATGGGCTGGAAGTGGTAATCGACCAGATTTCCATCAATAAATTTATTCAGTTCTTCTTTGTTTTCAAGAAGATAGGCGTTTTCGCTGTAGCTCTTGGAATCAAACTCGCAGAACTCACCCTTTACAGAATTTTTTATCTGGTACATGGCAAAATCAGCGTATTTTAAAAGCGCCTCATAGGAGCATGAATCATCCGGATACCAGGCTACGCCACCGGAAGCCCGTATTTTAAGGTCAGGGTCATTCAACAGCGGGAAAGCTGTGTTCAAAAGCCTCTGCCGTATCTCCGATATAATCGGGCGTATCTGATCCTTGCTGTCATAGCCATAAATCAGAGCATAAAATTCATCGCCGGATATTCTCGCAAAAATCGCGTTGGGAGAAGCAAACTGCTTAAGTATATTCGCTGTACTGCGTATGTATTCATCCCCAAAATCATGACCATAGGTATCGTTGATGTATTTCAGGTTATCCAGGTCAAGCATAAGAACCGCCGCCGTTTTCAGTCTTTCAGGTGTCCCAAAACGCTCGTTCAGCGCAGCGTAGAAGGCCCTCCGGTTTAACAGGTTAGTCAGAATATCATAGTCGCGTTCATGCTCTATTTTCAGCCGTTCCAGTGTTTCAATGGTCACATCCCGGATAACGCCAAGAATGTTCACATCATCCTCTACCAGCTTGATTTCGATCCATTTGCTCTGCTTGTTCTGATCCATAATTTCAATAACCGTCACATTTGTCTGAGGGTCAAAATCCTGATTCAGAATTTTAAGGCCAAGCATAATGGATTCAAAGTTTTCTTTGTTCAGACCATCAGACGCCTCTTTCACATGGCTCAAATTCAGCATCTTGAAAAAGCTGTCTGTGCAGTAGACCTCTTCTGTTACCTTATTAATCTCAAAAGCGGCGATCGGTATCCCCGCAATGGCGATGATACGCGAGAGTTTGGAAGCAGAACTGGCCACATCCTGACTCAGTGTCTCGATAGCTCCGGCCAGTTCATCTATCTCAGTAATGTTTGTTTTATCGAGATTTACCGGCATTCTGGGGTTACTCTTTTTAACCTGCTGCACCAATGTCGTAATGGGCTTGGTAAAATGGATGCCAGCGAGCAGAATTCCAATCAATCCAATGGCAAGCGAAATGGACAATGCGATCATAACCATCCGCATGACCATATCCGAAAAGGCAAACAGGTTTTTATTGGTTGTCACGCCGACAAGTGCCCACTTGTCTCCTGAGAAGGGCGTATTGCTGTTGTACAGGTTCAGGTATTGAACTGCGCCGAGCGCATCTTCTGTGATTCGCTCATTCTTTTTTATGCCATAGATATTTTTATAATAAGGATCATCTTCAAAGGTTGTGTGGTCGGCATTTCCGGCAAGCCGTTTATAGGCGGTCCCGGTCGTTACTACATTCTGAAAGCTTCCATCCTGATTAGCGTCCACTGCCAGCAGATAGGAAGCGTTCTTATTGGAATCCAGCTCCGTGTTCGGGAGAATCTTCTGGAGATAATCCGCTGAGACTTCAACACCCAGCACACCATAAATCGTCCCATTTTCTGTCCTCAGCGGCACCGAATAGGTAATCACATCGCTTTCGTCTGAATTCAGCTTAAAAGGACGACTCCAGTAGGCAAGATCTGAATAGGCAAAATCAGGGTTCTCCGCCGCGGCTTTAAGCGGTTTGTAATAAAAAGCCGACGCGTCAGGATCATCTCCCGAGAAGTTCAGCAGCGGCGCCCATCCGGTTGCCATGGTCACATTCGTGGCCTTTGTAACATCGACCGGCGCCCGCTCCAGTGAAAGGTCAGAATTGTCGACAACATCGCTCCCCGGGTCTGAGTCCCGGATGTACAAAGAGGTCTTCTGTACAGACTGACCTGGCTCCAGCTCATAATTTGTGTCATTGCCCGTCAAAATGATAAAGGCGCCTGTCACAAAATTTTTTCGGATCAGATAAATCAGATTCTGGGTATTTGAGGAAATGACCGCTTCAGGCAGGGCTGCGTTTGTACCGAGGTCCTGCACCGAAGCATTTTTTTCCTTCAGCACTTTTTCAACAGTGCTGTTGATACTCTTAACGGACTCATCCACATTAGACCAGCGTTGAATCATTTCGTTCTCAAGATAATTTTTCCGGTTAATGACTCTTTCATTGAGGATGTCCAAGGCGTTGTTATTTAATTGTTCAATTGTTCCACCCCACAGGATGACAAAGGAAAATAGAATTGCCTGTATCACCATAACAATAATCATTGGAGTGAAGATTTTTCGGATAATGGACCGGTTACCCCAATCCAAAAATTTATGTTTTGCCATTGAACACCTCATCGAGCATTATTTTTGAGTTTCATCCAGTTCTTTTTTCAGCTTTTCATACCATTGATTGAAATTTTCATCGGTATTATAGGCTGCAATGGCGGCTTCCTTAGCTGTACCGGAAGCAACGGCAGCTTTAACAGCTTCTGCATCTGCCGCGGCTTTCTTTTTCATTGAAGCCTCAAGAATATTACGGGCATTCGTGCCGCCTTCAAAAGCTTTGTTAGTGTAAAGCTCGTTATTATTCGTAATATCTACGGCTATCGGAAGGGTTTTGGCCAGATTATCCGAAATGGCATTATCGCCAGCTTCTTCCACTGCGGTCTCAAGCATTTCACGCGTGTTAGCCTCTTTCTTGACAGGCAGATAGCCAGAGGTGATTGAAAAGTCAATGTTTCTCTTCGCATCGGTCAGCCATTTCAGGAAAACAGTTGATGCGTATTCCTTTCGCTCATCCGATTTAACAACGACCATACCAGCTCCCTGTTGCACTGCTACCTTTTTGCCGTCCTTAAATTCCGGTGCCTGCATTACCACCGTTTCGATCGGATAGCTCTCGGTATCGCTGACTGTTACTTTTGTAGGATAGTAAGTAGCGCCTGATGATGAGCCAACGAGTGCAATAATATCGCCGGTCTTAGCGTCATCAGAAGCAAAACGTCCATAAGATGCAAAATACCCGTTAATAAAAGGTACGTAATAGTTGTCCCAAAGCTTACGCATGACATCTTTGTCCAGGTTAAACGTCACCTCTCCGTTTTTGACCTCAAAAATTTCAACGCCAAGCTGTTTAGAACCGATAATCATATAATTCGCCATGGCGTCACGGTTAAAGAAAGCCTTCCCGCCAGACCAGTCATAGTATTTTTTGGCTGTATCAGTTAATCCTTCAATGGTATTTAGGCTGTCCAGTGAAGCGCCTGTGGCAGAAGCAAATTTATCCCAGTCAGTCTTGTTGATCATCATGACTTCCATTGATTTGGCAAATGGAAAAATTTTCAGATTTTCCTCACTGTCAAAACGACCCTCTTCGATATAGCTCGGGATATACTCCTCAATTTCCTTTTTAGTCAGATAGTTATCCAGAGAAGCAACCATTCCAAGCTTGTCAACCTGATAGGCCGTATCGGCATAACCGGCAAAAATATCCGGCACCTCATCCGCACCAACCTTTTTATTGGCCGATGCCAGCACCGCGTCAGTCAGCTCGTTAACATTCCCCTTATTAAAAGCCTCGACGGTAATACCCTTTTCCATACCGACGGTATCATTAAACTCTGCTACCATTTCGTCAAAGGCCTCTTTCTGCGGGCCGTTGTAATAATGCCAGACTTCAAGCGATACCGGATCATCAGGACTCAGCTTAACCTTGGTCGCTGGTGAGGCGCTGCACCCCGCTAATGTAACCGATAAAACAAGCAGCACGGCAAGTGAAAAAACACCAATTTTCTTTTTCATACTTTTCCCCCTTTTCATTTAAGTATATTGTAATGATTATATACCATAACAGACAAATTAGCCAGCTTAAAATAAAGTTCAGCTATTAATAAAATTCATAACATAATAAAAAAAGCCTGATTTCTTTTTGTTAGAGACCAAGCTTTGAAAATTTCATATTATATGGTGCGCCCGATTGGATTCGAACCAACGGCACATGGCTTCGGAGACCATTGCTCTATCCACCTGAGCTACGGGCGCATTTGTTACTGGTCTATTATACTATAAAGAAAATAAAATGCAAATACATTTTTCAAAAAACTCTCGGCAAACAGAAAATATGCAATCCTTATTATAGAACAAACCATCGTCATTATCGATCTTTTTACCAAATCAAACGCTTTTTTACCAAAATAAGAAAGCCAGCTTTCACTGGCTTTCTGTTATTCCTGATGCACCACCACACCAGTCCTTATTAATTTTACCGAATTTTCCAGGCAATCGCCTACCGGGCAGCGTGATTCGATGAAATCCGCCAGTTTTTCTGCTTTTTTCTGTGATGCGTCAGTTGTCATGTGCATGGTAAAACGAACTTCAGAAAAACCATTTCGCACTTCTTTGTTCAGTCCCATAAAGCCATCCGGATCGAGGTCACCCTCCAGTTCGACGTAAAAGTCTTTTAAATCAATGTGCATGGCTCCCGCAAAAGCATACGCGCAGATAGTCTGGCAGGCGCCCAGAGCGCTCAATACTGCTTCCACAGGATTTAATCCTTTGTCGGTCCCGCCCAGATCTTCTGGTTCGTCCAATAAAATTTTGAAATTCCGTGCAGTTGTCTCAACCTGCAAACCTTCCGGTAATTTTTTTGCTGTTGCCTTAAATATTGTATTCATTGCTAACCTCCTCATTTTTTCTTATTATATCCCACTGAAGACTGCGTGTCGGTGACAAAGTCACTGAAGCGCTTTATGGCTAAATTTAGAATAAACTGTTATAATGAATTTAATAAAATTAATAATCGGAGGTTCATCATGCCTGAATCTATTTCCTTTCTCCCGTTTTGGGATGCCCTGACCGATTCAGAAAAGGCCGCCATCAATCAAAGCATTTTTATCCAGAAATATGAAAAGGGAACTGTGATCCATCAATACAGCGGCAATTGTATCGGTCTCAATATTCTTCAAAAGGGGCGCGCACGCATTTTCATTGCCTCACCCGAAGGGGATGAAATCACTTTATGCCGCCTGCTTGAAGGCGAGGTCTGCATCCTCAGTGCTGCCTGCATGATCCACAATCTGAATTTTGATATTGATATTGCCTATGAGGAGGATACGGAGAGCTGCATCATCCCAAAGGATGTCTTTAAGGCCATCAGCGATACAAACCCAACTGTGAAGGATTTTACCCTTGGCATGGTCGCCAACAACTTTTCCATCATCATGGATCGTTTTAATCAGTTTGCCTTCTCCAGTATGCGAAACCGTTTATCCAATGCTCTTTTAGAGCACTACCGTCTGGAAAAAAGCAAAACGCTCCATTTAACGCATGATGCACTGGCGCGGGATTTAGGAACGGCCCGCGAGGTCGTAACCCGTCTGCTCAACCAGTTTCAATCCGAAGGGCTCGTTCACCTCTCCCGCGGAGAAATCACGCTTCTGGACCCGGAATCCCTTTATTTAAGCTCTTAAAATAACTATTTACAGTATTATTTTCGTATTTAAAAAGCCGGCATTTTGATCTGAACCCAAAAAGTTAGACAAAAGAATTAAATCAAGAAACTTCGAGGGCTTGCTTCCTGTGAACAGCAGGAGGTAAGCCCTTTAGCTTGGCTTTGATACGACGGTTATTGTAGTAGTCAAGGTACTCGATCAGCTCGGCTTTGAACTGATCCATAGAGTCAAACTCTTTCATGTATAGGAGCTCGCTCTTCACTAGTCCAAAGAAGTTCTCTATCACAGCATTGTCAAGACAGTTGCTCTTTCTGCTCATGCTCTGCTTGATACTATGATCTTTAAGCAACTTCTGATACTGCTTGTGTTGGTACTGCCAGCCCTGATCGGAGTGGAGGATCGGTTCTGCCCTGCGGGGCAGAACCGACAGCGCCCGCCTCGCCATGTTCAGCACCAGAGACAGAGCCGGACGTTCGCTAATAGTGTAGCTCACAAGGTAGCTCGAATGGAGATCGAGTATCGGTGAGAGATAGCGTTTCCGTCCGAAGAGAGAGAACTCCGTGACGTCCGTTACCCACTTCTCGTTCGGCGCCGAGGTGCTGAAATCTCTCTCAAGCAGGTTCGGTGCTACCTTCCCGACTTCGCCCTTGTAGGAGCGATATTTCTTAATGCGTACCATGCATTTTATCTTCTCTTCATTCATCAATCGCAAAACGGTTTTGTGATTGATGACGTAACCACGGTTGTGCATTTCCATGGTTATCCTTCGATAGCCATATCGTCCCTTGTTCTCATGGAATATGTCAGTGATCTGTTTCCTTATCTCGTTGTCCTTGTCCTCGTCCTTCATGTGCTTGATGTAGTAATAGTACGTAGAACGGGGAAGCTCTGCTATCTCCAACAGCAGCGACAGCTTGAATTCATGCCTTAATTCCCAGATCATTTGCGCCCTTTGCCTTGGCGTTCCTCTTCCTGAATTAAGGCTCGCCATTTTTTTAAGTATACATTCTCCGATCGAAGCCTTTGTACTTCGGCGATGAGATCCTCTTCGACCTCCGGCTTGAGCTGCTTTCGCGGTCTGCCGCCGCCTTTACTGCCGCGGCCTCGCCGTTCTACATACAGTCCTTCCGAGCCTTCCTCGAGATAGATGCGCTCCCAAAGCTGCAGAGAATATCGACTAACACCCTATTGTGTTGACACTTCCCTTTGGCTAAGTCCGCCATTACGCACTAATTCAACCAGCTTCTGCTTTAATTCACCGGTGTATTTCTTGTTTGGTATTCCTTTTGGCATATAAAATTACCCCACTTGTTAGTATTATACCACATGTCTAACAAATGGGGTTCACTTCAGGGATACCGGCTTTTTTCTATCAACTCTTCTTTTGTCTCTTTTTATTTTTGACGAGGCGCAATTTTAGGCTTGCTGTCATCCTCTACCAGTGTTTTCAGAGAGGCGGCTAAACCCGCAAGACCTTGTATCTCTGATGGAATAATGATCTTCGTCGCTTTCCCATCAGCTGCCCTTTCAAAAGCTTCAAGGCTTTTAATGGCGATTACCTCTTTAATCGGCTCGGCCTCATTCATCATCTTAACCCCTTCAGCCGTTGCCTTCTGCACCTTAAGGATCGCTTCTGCTTCCCCTTCGGCTCGGCGTATCTGGGCTTCCTTATCAGCCTCAGCTTCCAGAATCGCTGCTTCCTTTTGAGCCTGGGCCTGGAGAATCAACGCTTCCTTTTCACCTTCTGCTACGAGTACCGCGCTTTTCTTTTCGCCCTCTGCCTGGAGAATTTTTTCACGCCGCTCACGCTCTGCCTTCATCTGGCGTTCCATGGCGTTTTGAATCTCGGTCGGCGGCATAATATTTTTCAGCTCAACGCGGTTAATCTTAATCCCCCACGGGTCGGTTGCCTCGTCCAAAATGATCCGCATCTGCGAATTGATGGTATCTCTGGAGGTCAGGGTCTGGTCCAGCTCGAGATCCCCAATAATATTACGAAGCGTCGTAGCCGTAAGGTTTTCAATGGCCCGCATCGGGTGATCGACACCATACATATAAAATTTCGGATCTGTCACCTGCATGTAGATTACTGTATCGATCTGCATGGTAACATTATCCTTGGTGATAACCGGCTGCGGTGGAAAATCCGCCACGCTTTCCTTGAGGCTGATCCGTTTTGAAATTTTATCAATAATCGGAATCGCCATATGAAAGCCGGTTTCCCAGGTGGCATGATAAGCGCCTAAGCGCTCAATAACATAAGCGTGTGCCTGCGGCACAATCCTGGTATTGAGTACAACCAGCACCACTACCACAATAATCAGGATCAATAGAAAAATAAAACCCATTTTGTCCTCCTTTAAAGTTTATACTTACGGACCATGGCTTTAACGCCCTCGATCCGCTCTACCAGTACTTCGGAACCGGCCGGCAGAATATCGTTATCCATTACGCTGCGGGCGGTCCATATCTTACCATCTACCTCAATGCTCCCTGTACCATGCAGATTATCAATCTCCTCCAGAACAACGGCTCTGAAACCAACGATACGGTCCGCATTGGTTTTTGATTCCTTTGGCCTGATAAATCGTTTGATAAAAGGCCGGGTCAACAAAAGCAGAATAAGGGAGACACCGATAAAGAGACCTGTCTGCAGGCCAACTCCGCCGCCAGCCAGCGCGCAGATCAATGCCGCGCCTGAGCCAAAGCAGAACCAAATAGAAACCAGAGCGCCCACTGTTAAAATCTCTGCTATCAAAAAAACTGCAAGCAGTACGATCCACACTGTGACCATGCTGATACCCTCCATATTAACGCCTCCTTTCACTTATGTTGAAACCATTATAACCTAATTTACGCTGAATTAACAGCTTCTTTTAAAAGCTTTACATTTTCTTTATATTTTAGGCGTATTTTAGTTGTTTATTCTTTTACCTGGTCAAGATACCGGCAGATAATCAGCCACATTAACAGCAAATCATTCATATTTTCTTTTGGTTCTATCCCCAGACACTGATCTACCTTCTTTTTTCTGAAAATAACTGTATTTTTGTGCAAAAACATTTCATTGGCTGTCTGTTCATAGCGAAAACCATTTTCCAGAAGATGCTTCATGGTCAATACCGCGTCCAGTACCCCCTTTCCAAAAGAATTTTCCAGCAGACTGATATAAGGGTCCAAAACCCTTTCCCGGGTCTCAGTCTCCATTTGATTATAAAAGCCCTCCGTTAAGCGTCGGTGGCTGAAAAACAATGCTGTATCCTGGGGCAGTGAAACACTGTGGTACATTGCCACGGCATCCTCATAGGATTTCCGATAGCCATTGATCCCCGCGTGGTAGCCTCCGATAAAAAACCGAATGGCCTGCTGGTCCTCCCTATCCAGATGCTTCAAAATATGTTCCTGATAATCCTTCAGCGTCTGTTCAATCTGCCAGGGCTCAGTTTGATCCAGTTTTTTAAAAACCAAAATATATCCGGCGGACATTACCACAGAAAGATCCTGCTTCGAGTGGTTTTTTGAACGCTTAATACGGTCCAGAAGTCTTTCATAGCCGCCTGGGTTTGGCCTGGCTTTGATGGAAATAATACAGGCTGCCCTTGGAAGCTCCATATTATAACCCATCCGCTGCCCCCAGCGCTTCATCTCCTCAGACGACATACCCGGACTGTCGCTGAGCAGCATTGTCACAAAAAGCTCCTTATCGTTTCGATGACGGTAAAACTGGTTCATGGATTCTTCCTGTTCGATGATCAGTTCTGCCGTCATTTTTACCAGCTTTCCAATGTTGCGGACTTCATCCGGTTTCCCGGTAATCCCCACAGCGCCCAAAACTTTCCCGTCTTTGCTGACAATGGGCATATTAATACCGGCCTTTACTCCCTGCAACTTGGCGGCATCCTCCTCCGTCACCTCATAAATGGCGCAGTCACGGATTGTCTGCATGGCTGTTTCGTGGAAGGTACCAATACGCTCAACGATCCCGCTGCCGATAATAATGGCGTTTTTATTCATGACATTGATATTATAGCCCAGGCTGTTCATTACTTCATCTGCAATCTTCTGAGCAGTTTTTGAATCCAGCATTATTTTTATCCCCTTTTAACAGAACGCCCGAACCAGTCTGAACAGATTTCGGGCCGCGTTTGACAAATTCTCCTCTGCATGGTCCATTTGCCATTCAAGCCCTTCGCCGCTCTTCCAGGTCGAGAAAGCCGCTGTCAGTCCTTTTCCGTATAACGGTTCGTAGCCTTTCTCCAAGGCGCCGGAAAGGGCCACAGCCGGTACTCCCTGAGCCCTGGCACGGCCAGAAACGCCGCAAAGCACCTTGCCCATCGCACTCTGCTCATCCGTTCTTCCTTCCCCGGTTACAACAAGATCTGCCCCCTGAAGATGACGGTCAAATTCCAGGACATCCAACACAATTTCAAGCCCCGGTCTCAGCTCTGCCCCCATAAATGCCACAAAGGGCAGGGCCAATCCTCCAGCCGCGCCAATTCCAGGCAATTCACGATATTCCTGTCCCTTCTGTCTGGCTATAAGCCCTTCAAAATGGTTTAGCCCCATGTCTAACAGACGGATCATTTCAGTATCCGCACCTTTTTGAGGGCCATAGATGGCCGCAGAGCCCAACGGCCCGCAAAGGGGATTAACCACATCGCAGGCGATGGTTATCTTTGTTTCCTGCCATTGCCTGTCGACAGCTGAAAAATCAACAGTGGCTATCTTCTCCAGACCTTTTCCGGATAAAGGCACGGAACATCCCTCTTTATCCAGAAACTGTGCTCCCAGAGCCGCGGCCGCGCCAATGCCCCCGTCGGTCGTTGCGCTGCCGCCAATACCAAGAATGATCTCCCTGCACCCTCTTTCCAGTGCATCCCGCATCAATTCACCAGTCCCATAAGTTGTTGTCTCCATGGGATTCCTTTTTTCCTCCAAAATCAACGGAAGCCCTGATGCCGCAGCCATCTCAATCACTGCGGTGCCGTCTTCTAATATGCCATACTCGGCTTCTGTTTCCTCGAATAAAGGGCCTTTTACCTTTGCGGTAATTCTCTCTCCCCCCGTTACAGCCAGCAGGCTGTCAACCATGCCTTCTCCGCCGTCGGATACCGGAAGCTTTATAATTTCAGCTGATTCAAAAATTTTTGCGGCTTCCCTGCCCACTACATTACAAAACGCTTCGGCCGACAGCGATCCTTTAAATGAATCTGGTGCTATGACAATTTTCATTTTATCCTCCTGACAATTTTTCTTAAAAAGAAAAATAACATGGAAATTTCCTTCCATGTTATTTTATCAAAATTTTTATGCTTCCACAAATTCCAGCAAAGTCTGATTAAATTTATCTGGTTCTTCCCAGAAAAGCATATGGCCGGATTCTTCAAAAAATACGGTCTTCGCATTTGGTATCACTTCGCCAACATAGGCGCTTCCCTGCCAGTCAAAAACATTGCTGTGACGCGCCACGCACACCAGCGTAGGCATATCGATAAAAGGAAGGAAGTCCCGCCAGTCCAGATTGGTATGGTCACGCATAACTTCGATTCTTACATAAGGCGGACATTTTGAGATTTCATCCGCAATAAATTTCACTTCTTCGTCTGATGGCGTATGGTGCAGGCAGGCGGTTGCCAGCCCCTCCGCACTTTCTCTCGGGGCATATTTGATATCATAACAGGTACGAATAAACATTTCCACATCATAGCAGCCGTTCTGCCCCCAAACCCAATCCGGGCCGGTGTACTGAAGCGGCGCCTGATCGACACATACCAGCTTGCTGACACGATGTTTTCCAAAAAGCTCAATATAGCTCCACAGGATAGCCGCCCCCATGGACCATCCCAAAACGGTTACGTCCTCAACGTCCAGATGATCCAGAAGATTTTTTACGTCCATCGCATAGCGTGAAATACGGTGGCTATGCATGACTTTTTCAGATTCTCCATGTCCTCTGTAGTCGAGAAGAATCACCTGACATTTTTCTGCCAGTACATCGCTGTTCTTTTTAAAGAACTGCGTGGTACAGGTCCAGCCTGGAATCATTAGAACCGGTTTCCCTTCACCCTTAACCTCATAATAAAGCTCAACATTATCATTTGTCTTAAATGTTGCCATTTGCATACCTCCTGTTAACTTTCCATTTAATTGTTTTTATTGTAAACCTTTTTCATGCACAATACAATAGGGTTCAAGCACAGAAAAACCATTCTTCCATTGTACAACAATACAATCGCTCTCTTTTTAGGGATCGAAAAACAGTCTTCCTGCCCGGCGCATCTGTGTTATAATACTATAATAATATATTCGCTATAAACTGGAGGTATAAACAATGGGCGTATACAATGGCACTGGTTACTTTATCAGCGCAGAGGATCTAAACCGGATAAAAATTTCCGAGATAGAGGCACAGTATCCAAAGGTCCGTGATATTTTTTTAAAGGAAAATAAAACGTCATTTTCACCAGAAGAAGACTCTTTTCTCAGACTGCTGCAGGCCAGTGAACTGGCGACAGACGAAACGATTATCCAATACGGCGATTCTGTTCACTTTACAGGGATTTTCAAAAAATACCTCGACGAAGACGATATTAAACCAGGAACCGGAGATTATGAGATGGTCGAAAAGCTTTTAAATGAAGACGGCTATGATTATGCTGTCAGCAATGAAACTGAGTTGACGCCTTCCCTTGAGACACTCAATGTCATTCTCAGGGAGTTTGGGTTGATCAGCAATCATGACATTCTTGAAACCTACTGGTTTTTAATGCCATACATTGGAGACTGCCCGTAAAAAACAAAGCAGGAAACTTTAGGGGAAAAGTTTCCTGCTTTGTTTTTGAAAGATTATTTAATAAGGGGGTTTGAGGAGATCAAACTAATTTATAATCTAAGGGGAGGATTATTTAGTTTAATATGTAATTCGTTCTATATTTTAATTTATCAAATATTGGAGGGAGATTGTAAGATTATTTGGAAGCTTTTAAAGCCTTTTCCATCATTGCTTTTAATGGGTTATAGTACATCATTTCTTTTCACCTCTTTCAAGTTTGGTTATATTTCAGATGATAATCTTAGGGGAAAAATTATCATTTCCTGATCTTTAAATATATTTACCCAGTTTTAATTATTTAACACTTTTCAATGCTTTTTCTCTTAATTTTTTTAATGGGTTATAGTAATACATTTTATTGCCTTCTTTCTTGTCTTGGGCTGTTCCCTTAACTTGATTACATTTTAAATCCTAGAGCATACTCTAGGTCAAGCTTTTTTATCTCTAATTTTACATTAATTTTCAACAAAATGTAAATTACATTTTATTGAAAATTATCATTCTGTTTACAACGGCTGATTCTCGATGTTTTTATATCAAGTACTTTCCGTTTTTTGTATGCAACTATACAAGAATTATTCTTTTTTATATTTAAGATTTTTTTAAGTTTCTTTTTAAATATAAAAACAGCCGCTTTTTTTAAACGGAAACAATAGAGCGAACTCTAGCTTTTGCTTATTAAATTCATATTACAAGAGCCCTCTCCACTTTAAAAGGCAGGAAAACCGATTTGGTTTTCCTGCCTTTTAAATGTTGTTTTATTAAACTCTTATAATTTCTGCGTCCTCGATTGCTTTTTCAATCATGGGGGCTACAATTTCTTCCATTGGTCTTTCTGATTTAACAACGGCTTCCAGCTTGGGTTTTGTTTCTGGATGCTTGGGCACAAAAATCGTACAGCAGTCCTCGTACGGTAAAATAGAGGTCTCAAAGGTACCAATTCTTTCCGCAATAGTTACAATTTCCTGCTTATCCATTCCAATCAGAGGCCTGAATACTGGAAGGTCTACAACCGCGTTGGTAGCTCCCAGCCCTTCCTGTGTCTGACTGGCTACCTGCCCGAGGCTTTCTCCTGTGGTCAGAGACATGGCCCCATTGCGTCTGGCAATCTCCTGGGCGATCCGCATCATATACCGGCGGATAATAATGGTTGTCTGACGTTCAGGACACACCTCAACAATTTTTGTCTGGATTTCTGTAAAAGGCACGACATACAGAGTAACCTTACCGCAGTAACCCGACACAATCTTTGCCAGATCAATGACTTTTTCTTTGGCACGGTCGCTGGTGAAAGGAAAGCTGTGGAAATAAACACCAATCAGATCCACTCCCCTTTTCGCCATCATATAACCTGCAACTGGGCTGTCAATTCCACCTGAGAGCAATAAAGCCGTCTTGCCGCTACACCCTACGGGGAGGCCGCCATTGCATTGAATAAATTTATGATAAATATAGGTCTCTTCCCGGACTTCAACCCATAAGTTCATGTCTGGAGTGTGCATATCTACCTTAATATCCGGAATGTTGCGGAGCACTACAGCCCCTAGTCGCCGTCCGAGCTCTGGTGACTGAATGGGGAAACGCTTATCTCCACGTTTGGCAGTAATACGGAAGGTTTTAAAATCCGCTGCGTTGGCCTGTTCCAGTGTGGCCTTCTCGATGACCTCAATATCACTTTCCACCACAATGGCCGGGCTGACCGATACAATCCCAAAGACCTTTGTGACTGCTTCCAGCGCACCCTCCAGATCTTCCTCGGAAAGATGCACAATAATGCGCCCCTGTATTTTCTGGACTTTTACACTCTCAAAGCGCTTCAGGGTATTGCGGATATTTTTTACCAATAAATCAATAAAGTAATTTCGGTTCAGGCCCTTCAGACTGATCTCACCATATCTTACTAAAATGACGTGTTTCATCAATTTATTCCTCACTTTTATTTTTTTCGGCGCAAAAGCTTACGCAGCTGGCCCACTGCGTTTTCAATGGCCTCTGCGGCCTTCAGCACTTCCTCTTCGGTCGTCATCATCGAAAAGCTGACACGGATGGTTCCTTCCTTATATTCCTCAGGAAGCCCAATCGCCTTTAAAACATACTGCTTTTCCTTTTTATGCGACGAACAGGCCGAGCCGGTCGAAACATAAATATGCTGCGCCTCCAGGCTGTGGAGCAGCACTTCGCCCCTGATGCCTTTAAAGGACAGACTCAAAACATAAGGGCAGCCATTTTCAGGCCCATTCACCCGCATGTCCTCAATATTTTCCTTGAGGCAGTTTATCATCTCACTCCGTATGAAACGCATTTTCTCCAGCTGGCCGGAACCGCAGGCCTGCTGTACTTCAACGGCCTTGCCAAGCCCCATGATTCCTGGAACATTCTCTGTACCGGAGCGGAGGTTATTCTCCTGGCCGCCTCCGATAATCAGCGGTTTGATCCTTACGCCTTTTCTGATATAGATCGCCCCAATTCCCTTAGGCCCGCATATTTTGTGCCCGCATAAGGTCAATGCGTCAATCTTACAGGCTTTCACATCGACGGGCAGTTTCATAAATCCCTGGACATAGTCGGTATGGAAAAGACAGCTCGGGTTGCATTTTTTAATAAGCTCCCCAATGGCCGCCAGATCCTGCGCTGTCCCGGTTTCATTGTTAACTCCCATAATACTGACAAGCACGGTGTGCTCGTTAATGTTTTTTTCCAGCTCATCCATATCGATAAAGCCATCGTGGTCTACACTGAGGTACACCACATCCATGCCGTGGTCTTCATAAAACTTAAAGACTTCCAAAACAGAAGGGTGCTCAATCTGAGTTGTTATAATCCTTATGTCCTCAACGCGCTGATTTTCAACAATGCCTTTAATGATCGTATTATTGCCTTCTGTTCCTCCAGACGTAAAATACAGCTCCTCTGGCTTACAGTGAATGGCGTGGGCAATGCGGCCGCGCACATCCTTAATTGCTCTTTCGACCACAATTCCCCGGTCATATAAAGAGGATGGATTTCCATATTCCTCTGTAAGATAGCGCATCATTTCTTTCGCAACTTCCGGATGGGGACGCGTTGTTGCGGAATTATCCAAATATATTTCGTTCACTCTCATCACCTGATCTCAATTTCAATTTCCCAAGTCTGCCCTCTATTATACCCTACCGGCAGCCGCCGCTCAAGAAATACCATAAAAAAACCGGACGAATTGTCCGATTTAAATTTCCATAACATTTTTTGCTTTGTTACTTCGCCTTCAGCTCTTTATCTAAAAAGATACGGCTTCCCACGGCATTGCGCTGGCCCTGGTATTTTCCAGCATAAGGATTAAGCGCCTCCTCGTCCATCTGGGCAAATACCAGCTGGCAGATGCGGCGTCCTGCTTCCAGTTTAATGGGCAGGCGATTGGCATTGTAAAGCTCCAGAGTAATTTCACCTTCAAAGCCAGGGTCAACCCACCCTGCGTTCTGGATAAACAGGCCCATACGCCCGATAGAGCTTCTTCCCTCCACAAAAGCCGTCAAATCGCAGGGGAGCTTGATGTACTCCATGGTCGTAGCTAGCAGAAAGGAATTGGAAGGGATAATAATCGAATCACTCTCAAACTGGACATACTGGATTTCATCCGTCATGGACATTGCCTCAAACTTATTTTCATCCAGTTTCAGAAAGTTGCGGCCAAGCCGAATATCTACCGAGGCTGGCTGCACCTGTCCCTTTTCCAGAGGATCAATAATCAGCTCACCGCTGTCTAAATATTTATAAATGCTTTTATCTGATAAAATCATTGGTACCACCTAACGTATTTTTGATTATTTTAACATGCTCCGCTCTGCTTTTCAATCTGTTTCAATAAATTATCGTCTAAATTCCAAAAGCCCTGATACCCTCTCAGCAAAATTGGCTTTTCAAAGTAAACTGGATGTTTCAGCTCCCAGGCATAGCGCCCATCAGAAAAATCGCCCCGCTTTATTTCGTCTTTTGAGAGAGAATTTCTCAAAAGCTCCACCGGGAAGCAATCGGTTATTTCGACAGTTCCAATAATTGCACCTAACGCCATCCCTTCCTCATATTCTAAATTTTTAATTTTAGCCGCGTGGATCGCAACCCTGCCGCGTATTTTGGTATGCCAGGAACGGGTTTCATACTGCTTTAGCCCCAAAACAACGTAGTTTGCCCAAGGTTGATGTATACTGATCGCCTTCAATATTTTTCTCCTCTTTTTCTATAAACTATTTCTTATTATGAACCATTCTCCGCATTTTTTCAACTGAACAGGTCAACCACTTCTTTAAAACCATTAAGAATTGTGGAACTGTTTTCATATAATTAAAAAATAAATACAATTTAATGTTTTTTACTTAAACATTTTCAATTGAATTTAAAATGTTTTGAATTTATTATTTACTTTTCTTTCATTTACTTATAAGATAATATTATCTTTGATTAACTGGAGCACTAATCAAAGCAATAAAAAAATGTTAAGAGAGAGAGATTGGAAGAATGAACAAGTACAGACAACTCAGAAAAGAACGCAACTTGTCCCAGGCAAATCTTGCCGAAAGATTGGGTGTTTCACAGACTGCTGTCAGCCAGTGGGAAACGGATAAAAATTATCCGGATATTAACACCATTAAACAGTTAGCAGATATTTATTCTGTCACAACTGATTACCTGCTTGGCGTAGACTCAAGTCGTCTGAAAAAGGATAATGAAATCGTTGTTTACACCCGTGTACCTGCAGGTGTAGAATGGGCAAATATTGAAGAACGCGCTGGTTATGAAGAATTGGGCGTTAAAATGCTTGAAAACGGCAAAACTTATGTTGGCTTCAAAGTTTCTGATGACGAAATGGCGCCTGTTTTCTTAAAAGACGACGTTCTGATCGTCGAAGTCCGCGACAACTGCGAAGATGGCGAAATTGCGCTGGTACAGGTAAGCGGCTATGACGCAGAAATCAAATATGTTTTCATGCAGCCGAACGGCGTTTTGGTACAGCCTTTAGTACCTTCTAAACGAGGCGATTTTTACGCAAACACCAGCAAAGAAAAAGCCCGTATTCTCGGCGTTGTCCGCCAGGTAAGACGAAGTCTTTAATTTAGCTATAAATCCTTCTGGTTTGATTAAACCAGAAGGATTTTTTAATGCCTGCCCTCTGCCCTCTTTCTTGACAGGAGGCGTTTTAAGGCGTATGCTTAATAATAAAACCTAAAATCAGGGAGGTATTTATGAAAGATATTGATCTCGTTTATTTCAGTCCTACAGGAAATACCCGCAAAACGCTCCAGACCATCGCCGCCGGAGCCCAAACCCAGGTAATCGAGCATGACAGAACCTATCCGCAGAGCCGCAAGGAGAAACTTCACTTCACAAAAGACAGCTTTGTGATTCTTGGATGTCCTGTCTATGCTGGACGTATCCCGTCAAAACCGGAAAATATTTTTGAAGGCATTGAAGGTGACGACACACCCGTTGTCCTGGTTGTAACCTATGGAAACCGCGAGTATGACGATGCTTTACTGGAGCTGAAAAACCTTGCCATCGAAAATGGCTTTATTCCAGTAGCAGCTGCCGCTTTTCTGGCAGTCCATTCCTACAGTGACAAACTGGCCAGCGGGCGCCCGGATGAAAACGACCTTGAAATCATGGGGAATTTTGGCCGTACCATCCGCGAAAAATATCTGCGGAAAAACGACTATAAGGGAACGCTTATCGTAAAGGGGAACTATCCTTATAAAGAGGGTATGAGCTATACACCTCTGGCGCCAGAGGTTTCAGAGGACTGTACCCAATGCGGTGAGTGTGTCTCTGCCTGTCCGGTTGCCGCTATTAATCCTGACGACCCGACTAAGACCAACCCGGATCTCTGCATCCGCTGCTGTGCCTGTGTAAGAATCTGCCCGGTCGAAGCCCGCAGATTTACAGCGCAGCCCTTCCTGGCGACTGTTCAATTCCTTGAAAGTAATTTTGCAGGCATCTATAAAAAACCTGAAATCTTCTATATCACTGAAGACTAAAAAACCGGCTTAAGCCGGTTTTTTATTAATCTTCTCTGTTTTCTTTTTCTGCAAAGCTGTCTAAAAGCTTTTCTAATATCTGAACAGCGTCATCGTCTGGGTTTTCTTCGATCAGTTTTTCGACACTCTGCCCGATATAATATTCCAGATCATCCTGGGTAACGTTGAAATCTTCATCCCTTGCAATCTCCGCGAGCTTCCCAAAAAGACGATGGCGTCTTTCTTCCAGACGTTCTTCTTTTGATTTCCCATCAAATACGACACCTTCAACAAACTCGTCCCATTTGTTCGCTATCTTTTCACCAAGACCTTCCTTTTTAGGCGCTGGATTCGCCTCTTTTTCAGCCTCTTCCTGCTGTTTATCATCAATGTGAATGATTTCTTCCAGAATGTCATCCTCCGGATTATCCGGAATGGTTGTCAACGGTGTATAGCTTTCGGTCATCAATGCCGGATCCATAAACATGTAACTGCCGGTTTCCAGAAGCTTTTCATTATATTTTTCCAGAGCCTCGCGGTTGTCCTTAATGTAAGTAATAAACTTTTTAACTTCCTGTAATGCCATGGTCTCATCTCCTTATTAAATCATATGGTCTTATCTATCTATTATAATATACCCAAAACCTTTAAATCATCAAACAAAGTTTCTCTTTTTCTTTATAAATTATCGTTTTAAACCAGGCCGCTGCTTTTATCAAGCTTTCTATTGTGATTTTTATCATGTCCATATTACATCTGTCACCACTTTTATATTTTGCTGTTAAAAGCTTTTAGAATCCGTTATAATGAAATCACTACAAAGCAAGGAGAATAAAAATGAGACATTCACTCGGTAATGCCCTTTGGGGGATTTTCTTTATAGCTCTTGGCGTCGGCTTTGGCGGACAGGTCATGGGATACTGGCATTTTTCATTATTTTTTAACGGCTGGTGGACTTTAGTCATTATTGTTCCCAGTATTATCAGCATTGTTCAAAACGGCTTTAGAACAGGCAATTGTATTGTACTTGCCATCGGCGTTTTATTACTGCTCGGCGAACAGGATTTTATCAGCGGACATTTAATCGGCGAGCTCATTTTTCCGTTAATTCTGGTGGTTATTGGCGTCAGCATTATTTTCCGTGGTAAAGGCAGCCGCCGCGCCCGTGAGGTTAAGCTTCTTACTCAGGGGGAAACGCAGGATTATACCGCTATCTTCGGCTCTCAGGAGCTGCGTTTTCCAGGAGAGTCCTTTCGAGGGGCAACACTGACCGCTGTATTTGGCGGTATTGAGCTTGATTTAAGGGACGCGCTTATCACAGAGGACATTACTATCACCACCACCAGTATCTTCGGCGGTATTGATATCAATGTGCCTCCCAATGTCCGGGTGGATGTCTCCAGCACACCGATATTTGGAGGCGTTTCTGATAAAACCCCCCGCCCCACCGATATAAACCCGCCCACCGTCTATCTTAACAGCGTCTGTATTTTTGGAGGAGTTGATATTTTATGAGAAGCACCAATAAAGTCGCAAAATACGTTGCTATCGCCCTTGGGCTGATCCTGGCGATTTTCATCATATCTGTCATTGTTAGAACCGTCCTGGGTATCTTCGGCGCTTTTGGGCACTTCGGTAAAAATGCCGCCAGCAACACCGTGACAAACAAGGAGTTTTCTCAGGAATTTAATGGTGTCACATCGCTCGACCTCGATTATTCCGCCGGATATTTAGAAATTCAAAAGGGCGATGTTTTTAAGGTCGAAGGCTATAATCTTCCGAGTAATTTTACCGCTGAGCAAAAGAATGACACCTTGAAGATTAAAGACAGCATTAAAGATCCGATAAATTTTTTAAATACCCTGTCGGATTCCCAGAAGCCGCATCTCACCGTCACCATTCCTGATGGGACTGCTTTTAAAGAAGTGGATCTGGATTTTGGTGCGTCAGACACCAGTATTGATACCCTTAAAACTGACCGCTTAAGGGTGGATATGGGCGTCGGCCGCGTTGAGATGAAAAGCATCACCGCTGATAATGCCAAATTCAACAATGGCGCAGGGGAAGTTATTCTCTCAGACATGAAGATAAATGACATGGATATGGAATGCGGCGTCGGCAAAGTCTCCTTTGAGGGCTTTCTCACAGGAAAGAATAAAATTGAAGGCGGCGTCGGCGAGACAACCCTGGCCATCAATGGCAAAGCCTCTGACTTTGACATAAAAGGCGAGCCTGGAATTGGCGAGCTTACAGTAGACGGCTCACGCTATACGGAGGATCGTTTCAGAAACAGCGGAGCTCCCAACAGCTTAGATATAAGCGGCGGTGTCGGCTCATTGCGGATAAACTTTGAATAAAATAAAAAAGACACGGAAACCTACTTGGTAATCCGTGCTTTTTTTATTTAATTAAGAATTCATCTGTTTTTTATATTCCAGGAATTCATCATAGCTTGATAACCGGTCAATAATACCGTCATCTGTCAGCTCAATGATTCGATTAGCCAGCGTCTGCATAAACTGGTGGTCATGGCTGGCAAAAAGAATGACCCCTTTAAAATCCATCAATCCGTTGTTGACCGCGGTGATGGACTCGAGATCCAGGTGGTTGGTCGGCTGGTCTACCACCAATACGTTAGAGCCAAACATCATCATTCTGGACAGCATGCAGCGTACCTTTTCCCCACCGGAGAGCACGCGCACCTCTTTATAGATATCATCCCCTGAAAAAAGCATACGTCCTAAAAAGCCTCTCAGGTAAGTCTCTGTTTCCTCAGTGGTGAACTGCTTCAGCCACTCTGCTATATTAAGGGTGCAGCCCTCAAAATAGGAGGTATTATCCTGTGGAAAATAGGAGGTCGAAACTGTTTGACCCCACTTAAAGCTGCCCTCGTCAGGTTCCATTTCCCCCAGCAGAATTTTAAACAGGGTCGTCATGGCAATCTCATTTTCAGCGACAAAACCAACCTTATCCTCTTTGTTAATTCTGAAGCTCACGTTGTTTAAAACCTTCACGCCGTCAATGGTTTTAGAAAGGTTTTCTACCTCCAAAATTTCTTTTCCTGGTTCGCGGTCCATATTAAAGCCAACATAAGGATACTTCCTGGATGAGGCCGGCATTTCTTCAACGGCCAGCTTGTCAAGCAGCTTTCTTCTGGAAGTTGCCTGCTTGGATTTTGACTTATTCGCCGAGAAACGGGCTATAAAGTTTTGCAGCTCTTTAATCTTATCTTCTTTTTTCTTATTCTGATCCTTCAGCATTCTCTGAACAAGCTGGCTGGATTCGTACCAGAAATCATAATTCCCGACATACTGTTTAATTTTTCCAAAGTCAATATCCACAATGTGGGTACACACGTTATTCAGGAAATAACGGTCATGAGACACTACAATCACGGTTCCGGGATAATCCATCAAAAATTCTTCCAGCCAGACCACTGCCTGGATGTCCAGGTTGTTGGTGGGTTCGTCAAGCAGGATAATATCCGGCTTACCAAAAAGGGCCTGGGCCAAAAGCACCTTAACCTTTTCATTCCCGGTCAAACCGCCCATCTGCGCGTCAATAATGGATGCATCCATCCCGAGCCCCTGTACCAGACGAGATGCGTCTGATTCGGCTTCCCAACCGCCCAGATCCGCAAATTCTCCCTCCAGCTCTCCGGCTCGGATTCCATCTTCGTCGGAAAAGTCTTCTTTGGCATAAATGGCGTCCTTTTCCTTCATGATGTCATAAAGATGCTGATTTCCCATAATAATGGTATCTAATACCGAATAATCATCAAAAGCGTAATGATCCTGCTTTAATACGGACATACGCAGTTCTTTAGGCATAATGACATCGCCGCTGGATGGCTCAAGATCGCCGGACAAAATTCTTAAAAAAGTGGATTTACCCGCTCCGTTGGCACCGATAATCCCGTAACAGTTTCCCGGTGTGAATTTTATATTAACATTTGAAAACAAATTGCTTCCATCAAAATTTAAACTTAAATCAGATACTGTAATCATTCTGTGATCTCTATACTCCTCTGGTTTGAAAAAATGTGGCACTTTGGCCCATGAGTTTCTATTATAGCCTAAACCCAATGCTTTTTCCAGTTCTTTCTGCTGGAAATTATCGTCAATTCAAAAAAAGAGCGCCGCAACCTGCGCGGCACTCCTCAATTCTATTTCAGATCGCTAATTTTAAACTCGACCTTATCTTTTTCATTTTCTGTCTGTTCTTCTCCAGAGTCAACTGTTTTTTCAGATTCCTCTACGCTTTCCTTCGTTTCCAGAACCTCAATTTCTTCGCTGACCTCCACAAATTCTTCTTCTGGCTCAGCATCGACCTGCATGATCGCTTCCATTTCCTCATCCAGATCTTTTTCCGGTTCCAGCTCAATGACAGTGGTTTCATCGCCAATGACAATGCGCTGTTCCAGCGTAATGGCGCCTGTCGGGCATTTTTCAAAACAAGCCTGGCACTGGGTACATTTATCATAATCAATGGCGGCCAGATTATTTTCAACCGTAATGGCTTCTACCGGACAGACCTTCACACAGGCTTTACAGGCGATACATCCAATATCACAGACCGCGCGTACCAGCTTGCCTTTATCTGTATTTCGGCAGTCCACATGTACCAGCTGGTCTGCCGGAATCAAATCAATAATGCCTTTTGGACAGGCCTCCCGGCATTTACCACAGGCTGTACATTTATCAACATCCACCTCCGGCAAACCGTTATCACCAATGGATAACGCACCAAACATACAGGCATTGACACAGGTACCGAGTCCCATGCAGCCATGCCGGCATGTCTTTACACCACCGCTCGCGATCATCGCCTGACGACAGTCCTGAATGCCATAATAATCTGCACGGTTGGGCGAATGGGTGCAGTCTCCGTTGCAGTGAATACAGGCCACCATCGGCTCGCTGCTGCCAACGCTTTCTCCCATAATCTCCCCGATGGCCATGGCTGTGGCCGCGCCGCCTACCGGACAGGCATTAACCGCCGCCTCGCCGTTTACAATGGCCGCCGCAAGAGCATCACAGCCTGGAAACCCACAGCCGCCGCAGTTTGCTCCTGGAAGAGCCTCTCTTACCAAAGGGACCCGCTCGTCCGTTTTAACCTCAAATACCTTTGAGGCGATGGCGAGACCCGCTCCAAAAATCAATCCCATGGCACCTAAGATACCAACGGGAATCAGTAATTCCATTATCATTTCCGGCACCTCCTTACAGCATTCCGGAGAATCCCAGGAATGCTATGGCCATCAGGCCCGCTGTAACAAGCGCAATCGGGAATCCCTCAAAGGGCTTTGGAATATCGGACAGCTCCAGACGTTCACGGATACCGGCGAACAGCACGATCGCCAGTGTGAAGCCAAGGGCTCCGGCAATTCCATTGAAAACTGTTTCGATAAAATTGTAGCCATACTGGATATTTAACAGCGCAACCCCTAATACCGCACAGTTGGTTGTGATCAGAGGAAGGTATACTCCCAATGCCTGATAAAGTGACGGGCTGGTTTTTTGAATGATCATTTCAACCAGCTGTACCAGGGCCGCGATAACCAGAATAAAGGCAATGGTCTGTAAGTATCCAAGACCTAACGGGTCCAGAATAGCGTACTGCACCACGTAGGTGATCGCTGAAGCCATGGCCATTACAAAGGTAACGGCTATCCCCATCCCCACTGCTGTTTCGATTTGTTTGGAAACGCCGAGGAAAGGGCAAATACCGAGGAATTTTGACAAAATAAAGTTCTGGACAAAAATGCCGCTGACTAAAATCAGGAGTATATTGGTCATGACAGGCTATCCTCCTTATTTGATTTTTTCGCTTCTAGTTTTTGTGTAATCTTATTGATGGCGGCAATGCCAACACCCAAGGTCAGGAATGCTCCTGGCGGAAGGATGAATATAAGAACCGGTTCATAGCCTGCGCCGAAAATACTCAGGCCGAAAATCGCACCTGCGCCGATAATCTCACGGATCGAACCCAGCACTGTCAGGGACAGCGTAAAGCCAAGGCCCATTCCTGCACCGTCCGCAAAGGACGCCAGGACAGGGTTAGAAAACGCAAAAGCTTCCGCACGTCCGAGAATAATACAGTTAACAACAATCAGAGGGATATAAATCCCCAGTGCAGCATCCAGAGCCGGCACATAGGCCTTCATCAGCATGCCGACAATGGTTACGAAGGATGCAATGATGACAACAAAAGCCGGGATACGGATTTTATCCGGAATGATTTTCCTTAAAGCTGAAATAACTACATTTGAACCAATCAGAACAACAGTGGTCGCAAGCCCCATACCCAGACCGTTTATCGCCGAGGTCGTAACCGCCAAAGTCGGACACATCCCCAGCAGCAGGCGGAAGGTTGGATTTTCCTTGATCAGCCCGTTTGTAAAATGTTTAAAATTACCCATTATTGTGCGCCTCCTTCCTTCGCAAGCGCTTCATAAACTTTTTCAGATGCATTGACACCTGTTGTAACGGCCTTTGAAGTAATTGTTGCACCAGTGATGGCAGTTATCTGGCTGTCAGAAGCTTCACCGGATTTGATAACCGCGATTTCTTTTTTAGCATCTTTCCCTTTAAACTGCTCCTGAAATGACGGATCGGTGGATTTCGCACCCAGACCCGGGGTTTCATTCTGACTTAAAATAGTGATGCCTGTAATCTTACCCTTTGCGTCAATGCCGGTCAGTACTTCAACCTCTCCGCCATAGCCGCTCGGAGCTGTTTTTATGGTATAGCCGGCCAGCTCGCTGCCTTTATAACCAATGTAAGCTTCCTTAATAATACTGGCTTCATTGGGCGCCGCAGCGGCCGCGACCGCCTCGATATTTTCTACCGTTTCAAATTTATCGGCATCTGGCAAAACAGCCTGTCTTGCCTCTGTGTTGGCCTGCTCATTGCGCTGGTCGATAACATCGGATGTGACATAATTCGTCATTGCGAGGCAAAGAGATGCGATCGCCGTGATCACAAAGAGAATAACGGCCAGCTTGATGACATTTTTCCAGTCGATGGACATTTTTTCTTTATTAGCCATTCACTTTCACCTCTTTATTCTTTTTTTCCTTTTTCGGCGCGCCGTAAATACGCGGACGGGTGAACCGTTCGATGAGCGGAGCCGCCACATTCATGAGAAGAATGGAATAAGATACCCCCTCAGGATAGCCGCCGAACATTCGTATAATCATGGTAATCAAGCCGCATCCAAAGGCAAAGATAATCTGCCCGACTGGCGTACTCGGGGATGAGACATAGTCAGTCGCCATGAAAAAGGCGCCCAGCATTAAACCGCCGGAGCAAAGCTGGAAGATTGGGTCCTGACCGAATACAAGGGACAAAATCGCGACGGTCGCAAGATAAACCGCCGGAATACGCCAGCTGATAACGCCGCGGACAATCAGATAAATGCCGCCGATCAGCAGCGCCAAAGCGGATATTTCTCCAATGGAGCCATAAACGCCATTGATGCCAAGAAACATATCCAGATTACTGGGCAGTGTGGTCAAATCCATGCCTTCTTTTAAAATTCCCAGCGGTGTCGCAGTCGTAAAGGTATCTGCTGCCGGGATATAGGCTGTGCCTGTCATATGCGTTGGCCATGACGCAACCAGAAAAGCCCTGGCTGCCAAAGCCGGGTTCATAAAGTTATGTCCAAGGCCGCCAAAGCACTGCTTAACCAAAGCGATGGCAAAAACAGACCCGACAATACACATCCACCACGGTGCTGTGATGGGCAGGTTAAAAGCCAGCAGCAGACCTGTAACAACAGCGCTCCAGTCACTGACCGTAATGGGTTTTTTCATCAGTTTTTGGATAACTGCTTCCGTCACAACACAGCTGGCGACACAGATCGCCACGATCAGGAAGGTTCTCATGCCAAATACATATCCGGCAACCGCGAGTGCCGGTAAAAGCGCAACGATAACACTCTGCATAATACTGGAGGTGTTATGCTTTGCGCGAATATGTGGTGATGAGGATACAGTCAGTGTTAAATCTAATTTACTCAATTGATGCTCCTCCTATTTCTTTTCTTTCTGTTTTAATGCCGTTATCTGACGTTTTGCCACACGGATGGATGAAACCAGTGTCCGCTTGGCAGGACAGATAAATGAGCAGCTGCCGCATTCGATGCAGTCGAGGGCATGGTATTCCTCGCACTTTTCCCAGCGTTCCTTTTCTGAGTAGGCGGCCAGGTAAAGGGGCTGCAGATGAATCGGGCATGCCTCCGCGCATTTTCCACAGCGGATACAGTTGGAAGGCTCGGGAATATAGGCCGCACCCTTTGTCAGGCACAGAATCCCCGATGTTCCCTTCATCACTGGGACATCCGTGCTGAACAGGGTTACGCCCATCATTGGGCCGCCGGATATGACTTTGTATGGTTTTTTGGCAAAGCCGCCGCACTGGTCAATAACCTCCTGATACGGCGTTCCCACCTTAACCTCCATTGTCCGGGCATTTTTCACCGCATTTCCCGTACAGGTCAGCAGTCGTTTGTGCAGAGGTAAACCGGTTTCAAACGTGATGGCAATCTGGCAGGCTGTGCCCACATTCATCACTACCACCCCCGCGTCGGCCGGTAAGCCGCCGGATGGTACCTCACGGTCCGTAACCGCCTTAATCAGCTGTTTTTCAGCCCCCTGCGGATACTTTGTTTCTAAAACCACTACCTCAATATTATCCTTTTCAGTGATGGCTTTTCTGAGCTTTTCGATGGCGTTTGGCTTGTTGCTTTCCACGCCGATATAGCCCTTATCAACCCCGACTGCCCGCATGGCGATTCTTAATCCCTGGACGATACGCTTTGGCCGGGCCAGCATCAGATGATGATCCGCGGTCAGGTAGGGTTCACATTCCGCGCCGTTAAGAATCACACTGTCCACCGTTTTGTCCGGCGGAATGCTCAGCTTAACATGCGTTGGGAAGGTAGCGCCCCCCATACCGACAATTCCAGCATCGCGGATAATGTCGATAATCTGCTTAGGCTCATACTTTCTGAAGTTGCCGTAAGGCTTGATCGAAGGGGCAACCGTGTTTTTACCGTCGGACTCAATGACCACAGACATGATCATCTCTCCGTTGGGATGCGCCCGCTCCTCTACCGCGATAACCGTACCGGATACGCTTGAGTGCACAGGTGCTGAAACAAAACCGTTTGCTTCTCCAACTTTCTGGCCGAGGTAAACCATATCTCCCTTTTTCACAACCGGTGTACAAGGCGCACCGATATGAAGGGACATTGGAATCGTTACAACCTTAGGTTCGGCTGCAACTTTAACCGAGACGGATGCCGTTCTCTTTTTCCTGTAAGGCGGATGGATTCCGCCCCGGAACGTTTTTTGTTTTTCCTTTAATTCCAATTCACACACCTCTTGCTTCTTTTTTTAACTTTACGTTACATGTAATCTATTTTAACATCTTTACCATACTAAAGACAAGAAGAAATTTTATCAGTAGTGTAATAAAGATTTCTTGTTTTAAGGAAATAATAAAAGCCAAAATTTCCACTTACCAGCGGAAACTTTGACTTTCAAGATTTACGCGTCTCAGCAATGGTCGAAGAATGCTTTATAACCCTTATAAGTCATATAGACATCCGCTTTTGAACAAAGCTCAAAGGGAGAGTGCATGCTTAACAGCGCCGGGCCGCAGTCTACCACGTCCATGCCGTATTCTGCCAGCATATAGGCGATGGTACCGCCGCCGCCAAGATCGACACGGCCAAGCTCGCCCATCTGCCAGGTGACGTCAGCCGCGTTAAAGCATTCACGCAGCTTTCCTAAAAACTCAGCGTGCGCATCGTTGGAGCCAGACTTCCCTCTGGAGCCTCCATATTTGGAGATAACCAGTCCCTTGCCCGCAAAAGGCGCGTTGTACAGATCATGCGTTCCGGAAAAGTTCGGGTCATAGGCTGCTGTAACGTCCGCAGATAAAAATTCCGAGTTTTTAAGGCAGCGTCTTAAGGTCAGCTCAGGCTTATGGTCCTCGGTCAGATCGATAAGCTCTGCCATTTCATTTTCAAAGAATTTCGACTGCATCCCCGTACTGCCATAGCTGCCGATCTCTTCCTTGTCGGCCAGAATCGTGCACAGGGTACGTTTAGGCGGTTTCTTTTCATCCTGGCTTAAAATTGCCATGGTCGCTGTAAAGGCGCACACACGGTCATCCTGTCCATAACTTCCCACAAAGCTGCGGTCAAAGCCCACATCTCTCGCGGCGCCGGCAGGTACAACCTCCAGCTCTGCGCTGGCAAAGTCTTCTTCAATAATGCCATAGGTTTCATTGAGCTGCCTGAGGATATTCAGTTTTACCGCATCCCCTATATCCTTGTCCTCATACGGAATACTGCCGATGATGAGGTTCAGGCCTTCACCCTTGATCCCATCAGCCATCTTTTTCTGATTCTGCTCCTGTGAAAGATGAGGCAGTAAATCCGTGATACAGAAAACAGGCTCTTCATCCTTTTCTCCCAAAGAAATATTGATGATCTCACCATCTTTTTTGACGACGGTGCCGTGAAGCGCCAGCGGCATGGTCACCCACTGATATTTTTTAATTCCGCCATAATAATGGGTTTTAAAATAAGCCATATCGGATTCTTCATACAGAGGCGCCGGTTTTAAATCAAGCCTTGGCGCATCAATGTGCGCGCCAATAATAGACATACCATTTTCCAGAGACTCCTCGCCCACAACAAACAGCAGAACAGTTTTCTTTCTGAAAATAACATAAATTTTGTCGCCGGGTACTACCTTGCCCTTAGCCTGGTAATACTCCAGAGGTTTAAAACCCTTTTCTTCTGCCAGAAGCACGGTATAGGCCGCGCACAAGCGCTCAGTTTTTGAAACGGTCAGATACTCTTTATAGCTTTCACAAAAATCATCGACCATTGTTTTTTCACCGTTTTCCAGCGCGTGCCACGCAAGCTCAAACTTTTTAGTCAGAGATTTCTGGAGTTCTTTTGCTTTACTTTCTTTATCTTTGCTCATAAATGAACCTCCTTATTACAAGTTTTGTCTAACCCTATTTTACCTTTTGTTGAGAGTAAGGTAAAGTCCCAATTGATGAAAAAAAGCTTCTATGATAAACTGGTTAAGGAAAATTTAAAAGGAAGTGACGCTATGAAAACAGAAAAACTGATTGTCCTCGGCACTGGAAATGCCATGGTGACCGAGTATTATAATACCTGCTTTGCGATTAAAAACGGAAAAGAATATTTTATGGTGGACGCCGGAGGCGGAAACGGTATTCTCAGGCAGTTGAAAAAAGCATCGGTCAACCCCGCGCATATTCACCATCTTTTTATCACTCACGGACATACCGACCATGTACTCGGCGTGGTTTGGCTCATACGGCAAATCGCCTCGATGATGCTGGAGCAAAAATATAAGGGCACTTTCAAAATTTACTGTCACGATGAGCTGATTAAAACCGTGGTGACCATCTGCGACCTGACCCTTCAGAAAAAGCTCACAGCCCTCTTTGGCAGCCGTATCCTTCTGATCCCGGTTCAGGACGGACAGACTGAAAAAATCCTTGATTATTATGTCACCTTTTTTGATATCCACTCCACCAAGCTTAAGCAGTTCGGCTTTACCACTATGCTGAAAACCGGGCAAAAGCTGACCTGCCTTGGCGACGAACCTTTCAATCCTCTCTGCAAAAAATACGTTCTGGATACAGACTGGCTGCTCAGCGAAGCCTTCTGTCTTTACAGCGAACGGGATATTTTTGACCCCTATGAGAAGCACCACAGCACGGTCCGGGAGGCCTGTGAACTGGCCGAGGAGATGAAAATTGCCAATCTGGTTCTCTGGCATACCGAGGAAAAAAACCTGCTAAACCGAAAGAAACGCTATAAGGCCGAGGGAAAGAAATATTTTAAAGGAAAAATTTATGTTCCAGAGGACCTGGACATGATTAAATTAAAATAAAAAAAGCGGCGAACGCCGCTTTTCTTACTTTTTGCCTTCTACACAAATCCAGTATTTTCCATCCTTTAAATGGATCTTTGTTTCTTTATAGCCTACCTTTTCAAAAAGTGCCTTAAACTCATCGACTGTCAGGTTGCGCAGTTCAAATTTCTTGGCCATTTCAATGTGGTGTTCATCCAGATCGTCATTTAAGTACATTTCTGCAATCAGCATAAAGGTGCCGCCCTCTTTAAGGACACGGAACACCTCACGCATATCTTCCTCAAGGTCTGGCCAGAAGTAGTAGCTCTCTACTGTAATGATGGCGTCAAACAGATTATCTTCAAAGGGCATTTTAGAGACAGAGCCCTGGTGGATTTCCATTTTTCCGCTTTCAATATCTGCCTTATTCAGTTCCTTTGAGGCCTCAACCGATACTTCTGAATAGTCAATACCGTAGAGCTTACCGCCGTCAATACGTCCTGAGAGACGTTTCAGTGCAGCACCGCCGCCGCAGCCAACGTCCAGCACCTTATCGGTGGGCTTTAAGTCCAGTTTATCGAGCGCCCAGGCGGTCATTTCAGCATGGCTTTCATTCATGCGCTCAATCATCATTTTGCCCGCTTCGCCTTGGGGCTTTCTTGGGTTGCCCGCTTCGGTAACGGACATTCTCTCTTTACGTTTAGCGTCCTCATATTCAACCGCCAGTTTTTCATTCATCTCTGCGATATGGGTCTTATCTTCCTCGGTATAGCTTTCTTCATAATCCGGGCTCATGATTTCAATGCTGTCCAGCTGGCTTTTCAAATTTGCCCGAACCGCTTCCAGATATTCGGCGCGCAGGCTCTGTTGTTCTTCCAGTTCTTCTGTGGTCAGGCCTTCGGCCTTTTTCTTTCTGGCTAAAAAATTAATGCGTTCTATTTTATCTTTATTGATCATATCCGACCTCCTGTAAATTTTTAATAATTCCTGCTTCCATCAAGCGCTGCAGGGTAAGCAGCAGACCGAGCTTTCCATGATAATGGGTGAGCCCGCCCTGAAAATAAGCGATGTATGGTTCGCGCATGGGGGCGTCAGCGCTGAGCTCAATGGACGAGCCCTGAATAAAAGCGCCGGCTGCCATGATAATCGGGCAGTTATAGCCTGGCATATCCCAGGGTTCTGGCGTCACAAAGGAGTCCACCGGCGCTGCCTCCTGGACCGCGCGGCAGAATACCTTAACAGCCTCAGGCTCACAAAGCTTGATGCTCTGGATAATATCGCTGCGGTAATCTTCTACCCCCGGGCAGACCCCAAAGCCAAGCTTATCATAGACCGCTGCCATCAGCACAGCGGTTTTTATGGCCTGCGCGACTACTGTCGGGGCCAGAAAAAGCCCCTGGAGCAGGGTGCGGTTAATGTCCAGCGTAGCGCCTGTTTCCTTGGCGACACCCGGCGCCGCCAGGCGGCAGGCCGCCATATAGACATATTTTTCTTTTCCCGCAACGTAGCCGCCAGTCGGGGCCAGGCCGCCGCCCGGGTTTTTGATGAGCGATCCGGCCATGAGATCTGCGCCCACGGCCACAGGCTCTTTATAATCGAGAAATTCGCCGTAGCAGTTATCCACAAACACCACCACATCCGGCTTAATGGCCTTTATCTTCGCGATAATTTCCTCCATATCCGAAATCTTAAGGGCCTTGCGCCAGCTGTATCCGGTTGAACGCTGCATATAAATCATTTTTGTGTTTTCATGGATACTGGACAGAACTTTTTCCTCGTCGATTTTTCCATCCTCTGTCAGCTCAATCTGCTTGTAGTTTACCCCAAAATCCTTAAGGGTACCATTTCCAGCGTCCGCATCCTCAATACCGATAACAGTGCGCAGGGTATCATAGGGGCTTCCCGTAATGGATAAAAGCTCATCCCCAGGCCGCAGAACACCGTAAAGGCAAAGCGAAATGGCGTGGGTGCCCGATGAAATATGGGGTCTCACCAGCGCGTCCTCCGCTCCAAAGATATCGGCGTAAATAGTCTCCACCACCTCACGGCCTACATCGTCATAGCCATAGCCCGTTGCCGGATGGAAGTGGCGGTCGCTCAGGTTTGCGCGCTGCATTGCCTTGATCACCTTATACTGATGGTACTCTGCCTTTTCATCAAGCTCCGTAAGGCGCGGCTTTATCTCTGCCTCCACCTTATCCACAAAACAGATAACATCCTCTGAAATATTAAATTCTTCTTTTAAATAAGCGTTTTTCGTGTTCTCCATATTTTCCTTCATTCTTGTACTCTGAACCAAACTCTCAGTTCAGTCTAACATATTTTTAGTTTTTTGTGTAGTCCCTTTTAAAATTCTTCATTAAGATCGCTGTCTTCTGTATAAAGCTGATAAAGGTCGTGATAAATACCGCCCCTTGACATCAGCTCCCTGTGGGTTCCCTGCTCTACAATGCCATCCTCTGTGAGCACCAGAATAATATCGGCGTTGCGAATGGTGGTCAGGCGGTGGGCGATGGTAAAGGTGGTACGGCCGACGGTCAGTTTCTCAAGGGATTGCTGCACAATCCGCTCACTTTCATTATCCAGTGCTGAGGTGGCCTCATCAAGAATCAGGATCGGCGGATTTTTTAAAAAGACCCGTGCGATGCTGATACGCTGTTTTTGACCGCCGGAAAGTTTAACACCACGCTCACCAACATAGGTATCGTAGCCCTCTGGCAGGCCCATGATAAAATCGTGGGCGCCCGCCTGTTTTGCCGCCGTCTCAACCGCGTCTTTGTCCGCCCCGGGCAGACCGTACGCAATATTCTCAAAGACCGAGCCGGCAAAGAGGTAGACCTCCTGCTGTACCATGCCGATTTCAGAACGCAGCGAATGCAGGGTTAAATCCTTAATATCCTGCCCGTCAATGAGAATCCGGCCAGAGGTCACATCGTAAAAACGGGGGATCAGGTTACAAAGCGTACTCTTGCCGCTGCCAGAGGGGCCGATCAGGGCAATGTTTTTTCCCGGCTCCACATGCAGGTCAATGTTGGACAGCACCTCGGTATGATCATCGGAATACATAAAACCGACATGGTCAAATCGGATATCGCCTTTAACATTTTTCAACTTTTTGGCGCCCGGCGTGTCCACAATTTCCAAAGGCTCGTCCATAATTTCGATAAAACGCTCGATACCTGTCATGCCCCGCTGAAACTGCTCGGTAAACTCAACGACCCGGCGGATCGAGGTGAGCAGTGTCGTGACGTAGAGCAGGTAAGCCATCAAGTCACCCGGCGTGATCTTTCCGTCAATCATAAACAATGAGCCGGCAACAACGACCACAATATACATAACACCGTCAAACAGACGGGTCATGGTCTGAAACCCGGCCATATAACGGTACATCATTTTTTTAATGTTCAGAAATCCTGCGTTGCCCTCATTAAACTTTTCTTCTTCAATGGCTTCGTTGGCAAAGGATTTAACGACCCGTACCCCCAGCAGGCTGTCCTCTACCTGCGCGTTGATATCGCCAGTGACCACACGGCCCATTTTAAAAGCCCGGCGCATCCGTTTATTAAACCAGATGGAGCACAGCAGCATAATGGGAATGACCGCAAAGATAATCAGGGTGAGCGTGACATTCACATTGGCTAAAATGATGAATGATACGGTGATTTTCAGGGCAGCGATAAAAAATTCTTCGGGACAGTGGTGGGCAAACTCTGTCACGTCGAACAAATCGCTGGTAATCCTGGCCATAATCTGGCCCACTTTTGTATTGCTGTAATAGGAAAAGGAGAGCTTTTGAAGATGCTCAAACAAATCCCGCCGCATATCCGTCTCGATCCTCGCGCCCATCACATGGCCAATGTTTGCCATGAAATAGTTGGCAGCCGCGTCAATCAGCCTCAAAATCAGATAAAAAAGCCCCACGTAAAGAATGAGCTTCACGGACAGGCTGGCCATGTCATTCATACCCTTGTCGGTAATAAAGCGCACAATCAGCGGCAATACCAGCTCACAGATCGTCGTCAGCGCTGCGCAGAAAAGGTCCAGCGCCAGTACCCATCGGTACTTCTTAAAATAGGGCGCAAACCTCTTGATCAGGTATCCTGTGCTTATTTGTTTTGTCTCTTCCATAGATTCTCCCTTCACTCCAGCATTAAAAAATTCCAAAGGCTGTCAGAGCCGTTGGAATTTTCAAATTAACAACAACCTGATTATAACACAAAAAACTTTTTTGATAAATGGTTATTCTTAAATAAGAGAGGGTATATATCATTGCAGATAAATTGAAAGGAGTGAACAGATTATGCCAGCATTTGGAGATCCGTTTGCAGGAAACGTAGAAAGAAAAATGACCAAGAAGGAATTGGCACAGGCCATCCGTCTTGATCTCGCAGGAGAACTGGAAGCCATTTATTTATATGACGCCCATGTACAGGCAACCGACAATGTCGTTGCCAAGAAAGTACTGGCCGATATTCGCGACGAAGAAAAAGCCCACATTGGAGAATTAACCACTCTGATGCGTTACTTAGACCCTGAAGAAGCAAAGCTTTTTGAAGATGGTGCCGAAGAAGTACATGAAATGATGGAAGATTTAGGCATCGCAACTGGAAGCAGCGACGCTCAGTCCCCTGAAGGTGCTACCATCGGCAGTCTCATTGAGTAGGAGGCGTTTTACATGGATTATTTAGCAAGAACGACTGCTCCCTTCGGCGATGACCTTTGGGAACAGATTGACAGCACCGTAGTGGAAGCCGCCAAGAAATGTATTGTCGGCCGCCGCTTTTTGCCTCTTTACGGCCCTTTAGGCGCCGGAATCCAGGGCGTTAATGTTGATGCCCAGACAAAAGAAGAAGAATTTGAAGATGACTTTGTGCGCACTACCGGCAGAAAATTTATTGAACTGCCGCAGCTCTACGCCGATTTTATGATTTTATGGCGCGATCTGGAAGCCAGCCAGAGAATGGGTACTCCCATTGATCTGTCCGCTGTCGCCAGAGCCGCACAGGCTTTAGCTAAAGCTGAAGATAAAATGATCTTTTTTGGCAATAAAGCCTTAGGTCTCGAAGGTCTTTTAAACGCCCAGGGCGTTACCACAATGAAGCGTGAAGACTGGGGCACCGGCGAAAATGCCTTTTCAAACATTGCTGCCGCTGCTGCCCTTTTAGACGAAAAAGGCATCATCGGCCGTTATTCTCTGGCTATGGGTCCAGACCTGTACTACCAGCTGCAGCGTATCCAGCCAGGTACCGGAATGATGGAAATTGACCGTATTCGCGAGCTGTTAGGTGGACGTGTATTCAAGAGCAACACACTGGCAGGCAAAGCCCTTCTGGTCTGCTCCGAAGCACAGTACATGGATCTGGCCGTTGGCCAGGATATGGCAGCTTCCTATCTTGAGCTGGTTGACTTGAATCATCATTTCAGAATTCTCGAAACCGTTGCCCTCCGTGTTAAAAACGGAGAAGCCATTGTCGTTTTCGAATAACTTAAATTTAGCATACTACTTTCCCTTAAAGATTAAAAAAAGCATGGACTCCCCCAAGTCCATGCTTTTTATTTGTTTTTTAGTTTTTCCATGTGTGCGGCGCAAACAGCATTAAAATCGGAAAAATTTCCAGGCGTCCGGCCAGCATGTTAAAACAGAGCACCAGCTTGGATACCACTGAAAAATTCGAAAAATTCTCAATGGGCCCAATGGCGTTAAAGCCTGGGCCGACATTATTAATACAGGTCGCTACCGCTGAAAAGTTCGTCAGAAAGTCATACTGGTCAAGGGAAAGCACCAGCAGCGAAGCTGCAAAGATCAGAATATAAACCGCCAGATAGGTGTAAACACTGGCAACCACCTGTGCTCCCAGGGGCTTGTCCTCAAATTTGACCGTTGTGACCTGGCGGGGACGGATCATTTTTTTAAGCTCATTGGCCGCTGTTTTAGCAATAATCAACCAGCGCGAAACCTTGATCCCACCGCCTGTAGAACCGGCGCAGGCGCCGATAAACATCAGAAAGAGCAGAATATATTTTGAAAAGCTCGGCCATAAGTCAAAATTGGTCGTGGCGAAGCCCGTCGTTGTGATAATAGAGGCAACCTGAAAGGATGAATACCTCAGCGTCTCCAAAACACGGTTTCCATACTGCGGCAGAAGGTCAATGGTAATCAGCGCAATGGCCACTGCCACAATGCCAATAAACCAGCGAAGCTCCTCGCTTTTAAAGAATTCTTTTCCCTTTTTAATAAACACCAGATGGTAAAGATTAAAATTTACAGCGAACATGAGCATAAAAATTGTCAGGACCACATCAATATAAGCGCTGTTATAATAGGCAATGCTGTCATTCTTTAAAGAATATCCGCCTGTACCGGCTGTCCCCATAGCGTTGATGATGCTGTCGAACAGCGGCATGCCCCCGACAACCAGCAAAAGGATCAGCAGGATTGTCATTCCCAGATAAATGCCATACAGAATTCTTACCGTCGGACGCACCTTGGAAACCAGCTTTTCCACAGAGGTACCAGGCATTTCCGCCCGCATGAGATAGATGGAATTCCCTTCTGTTTTCGGCATAATGGTCAGGACAAAAACCAATATCCCCATACCGCCGATCCAGTGGGTAAAGCTGCGCCAGAACAGCATGCTGTTGGGCAGGGCCTCTATGTTCGTCAAAATGGTGGAGCCTGTGGTGGTAAAACCCGAAACTGATTCAAAAAAGCTGTCTACCAGCGAAGGGATCTGGCCGCTTAAAAAGAACGGCAGCCCACCGAAAAAGGACATGACAAGCCATGAAAGCGCCACTACCACAAACCCCTCACGGGCATAGAAATTCCGGTATTCCGGCATTTTGTTGCTGAGTATAAAGCCCAGGGATATCAGTATAAACATGGGAATAACAAACCAGACAATGGTGTCGGTCTCTCCATAGACAAGCGCCACAATAATCGCCAGCAGCATCAGCGCCGCCTCACTCTTCATCATATTCCCAATGACGTAAAAAACCATTCGATAATTCATATTGCCGTCCTATTCCCTGCTGTCCAGTATGTCCTTCAGATGCTTCAGGCTCTGGGTTGTGGTAACCACAACCACATTATCCCCCGTTTCCATGACGGCATCGCCGTTCGGGAAAATAATGCGTCCCTTTCGGATAATACAGGCAATCAGGTTGTTTTTACGGATATTGAGCTCGCGCAAAGGGCGTCCCACAAAGCCCGAATCCCGTGTTACCGGGAATTCGATGGCCTCGGCCTGTCCGTCGACAATTTTATACAAGGTGCGGATACTGTTATCCTCAGTGGTCTCCATGGCCCTTACATAGCGGACAATGTGGTTGGCCGTCAGCATTTTAGGTGAGATAACACTCTCGATCCCCACGTCCTGCATGATCTTGAGCAGCGGAATCCGGTTAACCTTGGTAATAATCTTTTCGACCTTCTGGGTGCCTGCGTACATCGAAAGGATGATATTTTCCTCGTCGTTATCGGTCAGCGCCACACAGGCGTCCACGTTGCGGATTCCCTCCTCGGTTAAAACCGCCTGATCCGTTCCATCGCCATAAACCACGGTCGCTTTTGGCAAAAGCTCACTCAGCTCCCGGCTCCTCTGTTTATTCAGCTCGACAATCTTGACATTAACCTTCAGACTTATCAGCTGTCTGGCCAGATAATAAGCGATTTTCCCCCCGCCGATGATCATAACCTTACGGATTTTATGGCTGATAATGCCCGTTTCCTTAAAAAAGAGGTCCAGCTCCTTGGAAGTGGCCGAAATAAAAATCTTATCCCCGCACTGCATGACAAAATCACCGTCCGGTATGATCACTTCGCCTTTGCGCTCAACCGCGCAGATCAGGATATTAGCCTTAAAAAAACTCGAAAGCCCAGCAATGGCCTTTCCGTTCAACTTTGAGTTTGGCTGAATCCTCACCGCGACCAAATCAACTCGGCCCTTTGAAAAAGAATCGACCTCCAGGGCCTGCGGCAGCCTTAAAACACGAAAAATTTCATTGGCCGCCTCAAATTCCGGATTAATGGACATGCTGAGGCCCAGCTCATCCCGCATGTAAACCAGCAGCTTTGTGTACTGAGGATTACGGACCCTCGCGATGGTGTGCTTCGCGCCCATTTTTTTTGCCAGCATGCAGCTTAAAATATTCATCTCATCGCCAGAGGTTACGGCTATAAAAAGATCGGCCGTTGCCACCCCCGCCTGCTGCAATACATCGTAGGAACCGCCGTTTCCGCAGATCCCCATCACATCATAGGCATTGACAACATTCTCAATGACCCGTTCATCGTTGTCGACGATAATAATATCGTGTCCTTCTCTTGCTAGCTGAACCGTCAGTGTGGTGCCGACTTTACCATTTCCCACAACGACAATTTTCATTCCATTCCTCCGTCATTTTTACGTTATTTTTATGCAATCTTTATATGATTTTTCATTTTCTTTATACTATCTTAACATAAAATAAAAAATAAACAAGGTATTGACAGAAAATGTCAGCAATCGGTAAAAGACTGGCTTCCAGGGCAAAGAAAAGCCCCCGTGACAGTGTTTCCGCTCTTTATAATCTGAGCAGGCGTCCCCTCAAAAATAACCTTTCCTCCTCTGTCGCCGCCTTCGGGACCCAGATCGATAATCCAGTCAGCCTGCCTTATAAGCTGGGCGTTATGCTCCACAACAATGACGGTACCGCCATTGTCCACCATATGGTTTAAAAGCACAAGGAAATGCTCTATATCAAGGGGATGAAGCCCTGTGGTCGGTTCATCAATCAGATACAGGCTGCGTTTTCCCCGATTTTGCATGAGCTCTCTGGCCAGCTTTAAACGCTGCCCCTCACCACCTGAAAGGGTGGTGAGCGTCTGCCCAAGCTCCAGATAGCCTAAGCCCACATCCTGCAGCAGCCCTAAGATCCGCTCCAGCTTTTTGTTCTCTCCAAAGGTCTCCAGTGCTTTCTCGACTGGCTGTTTTAAAATCTCATGAATGGAACAGCCTTTGAACCTGACGCTCAACACTTCTTCATTAAACTGCCTGCCGCCGCAAACCGGGCAGACTGTCTCAACATTCTCAAAGAAAAGCATATTGCTGACAATACGGCCCAGCCCTTCGCAGTTTTCACACCGGCCGCCCCTGCTGTTAAAGGAGAAGTGCTTTGCGGTCAATCCCCTCCTCTTGGCCGCCTCCAGGTTTCCAAAAATTTTTCGGATTTCGTCATAAGCGCCGGAATAGGTGGCCACATTCGAGCGTTTCATCCGGGCGATGGCGGATTGCTCAACCTTGATAACTGTATCAAATTTTTCAAGGCCAGAGACCTGTCCGGTACCTCCGGCCCCCTTTTCAGCCAGGATATCAAACACCAGCGTAGACTTTCCAGAACCTGAAACACCGGTAACAGCGGTCAGTGTGTTGATGGGAAAACATACATCAATACCTTTTATATTGTGCAGTCTTGCGTCCTGCACCATCATCTTCTCCGTAAAGCTTCTGGGGCTCCGGTTGATTTCAGGGCTTTCATTTTTCAGATACTGTCCGGTTACCGAGGAGGGCTGATTTCGGATTTCCGCCAGGGTTCCCTGACCCACGATCATTCCGCCGTGCATGCCTGCCCCGGGGCCCATATCAATGATATGATCCGCTGCTGCTATCACATCAGGATCATGCTCAATGACAATGACTGTATTGCCCTGATCCCTCAGAGCCTGCAAAACGCGGATGATCCCCTCGGTATCCTTTGCGTGCAGTCCGACGGTGGGCTCGTCCAAAATATAGATAATGCCAGTAATTTCGGCATCCAGAGCCGCGGCAAGCTTAATCCGCTGTGCCTCTCCGCCGGACAGTGTCATGGCCTGTCGGTCCAGGGTTAAATAGCCAAGCCCCACATTGATGATCCGGCGCAGCTTTGTTTTCAGATCTAACAGATAGGGCGCTGTCATCCTGCCCTTTTCGCCCTCCAAACTGCTTTCCAACGCGGTAATCCAGCTATTGAGTGACTCCAGAGAAAGGACAGAAAGCTCCGGCAGCCGCGTCTCATTGACGGTTACGCTCCGGCTCAGCGTATTTAGCCGCTCACCGCCGCATTCCGGGCAGATCCGGGTATTGAAGTATTTCTCGTTTTTCTCTGACAGCGCGCCTTTTTCAGAAACCCGCCGCCATAAAATGGGATAGACACCCTCAAAACGCCCCTCAGCCACTGTTTTCGGCGGTGTAATATCGGGAAATCTTTCTTTGAGCATTTTATCCTCAACGCCATTGAGCAACAGATTTTTTTGCAGCTCTGTGAAAGCGCAAACCGGTGTGTCCCTGCCTGGTACAGGCATGCCATAATGGGCACAGGCCTGATTAAAAACACTGATTTGATACGCCTTATATCGCTTTTCCCAAAAATCCACCGCGCCCTTTTCCAGTGAAAGTGTTTCATGAACAACCTCAGCGCTGTTTATTTCGAGGCTTGTGCCAAGGCCCTGGCACGTCTCACAGGCGCCTTCCGCTGTATTGTGTGAAAAATGCGAACGGGTGAGCTTCTCCATCTTATGACCACAACATCCACAGTACATGTATACCGTAAAGCCATCTGCCTTTTTGACAAGCTCCTCCCTGCAATCCGCGGAGCAGATGCGCCGGCCGCAGGCCGGACATTTCCGGATACTCAGCTTTTCGTAGACCATGCGCAGGTCGGTATAAATATCCGTCAGCGTACCGACCGTTGACCGGGGGTTTTTATGATAATCCTCCTGGGATATCTGTATGGCCGGCGAGGTATGGTAAACCGAATCTACCTCTGGCTTGGTGATCCCCTGATAGCTCATGGCCTCCAGATACTGGCGCTGACATTCCTGATAAAGAACATCCATCGCCAGAGTCGATTTGCCCGAACCGGACAGGCCGGTTAAAACAACAAGCTGGTTTCTTGGAATGCGCACTGTAATATTTTTTAAATTCCCCTCGCGGGCACCGTTTATAAGAATATCTTTCAAATCCCCCACCTCACTTATGTAGAATGTTCATATTATATCATTTCTGAAAGGCTGCCACTACTATTTAAATTTCCAAAAAAGACTGGCACTAAAAAAAGACAGTGAGGACCAGGTCCTCACTGTCTTTCTGTATTTTTCAGGAAGCCCGAAGCTCCCGATCTTGTGAATATCCCATTTTCCATTCTGGAATATGGCAGTAGCCTCCGGGATTTTTATCCAGATATTTCTGGTGGTATTCCTCGGCGTCATAAAAGTTTTTGAGTGGTTTGATTTCTGTCGCGAGGGGCTTGCGGCCTCCGAGTCTGCGGAAGGTCATGGTTGTCACATGCTCAATAACAGGTAAATCCTCTGAATCGGTATAATAGATGCCGCTGCGGTATTGTGAGCCCACATCAGGACCCTGTCGGTTAACACTGGTGGGATCTATGACATTGTAAAAAGCAATCAGCAAAGCCTCTAGGCTGATAACGCCAGGGTCATAGACGACCTTCACGGTTTCCGCAAAGCCAGTACGGCCAGTGCAGACCTCTTTATATGTAGGTTTTTCCTTGCTGCCGTTGGCATAGCCGACACGGGTTTCCACCACGCCGGTAATATTTTCCATGAATTTTTCCAGGCTCCAGAAGCATCCGCCGGCCAGATATATTGTTCTCAGTTTTTTCATCACTGTTCACTCCTTTCATCATTGTATCATTTCATATACCCTGAGTTAAGGATATCAAACATTCCTTAAAAATAAGCGAACTGTGTTTTAATGTGCTGAAAAATAAACGCTCATGTCCTCTGCCATATCCGCCTTTGTGTCGTAATTTTCCACCTCAAACCAGCGGATACGCTGATCCTTTCTAAACCACGTCAGCTGGCGTTTGGCAAAGTGGCGGGTATCCCGTTTCAGGACATACAGAGCTTCATCAAGGGACATTTCTCCCTTAAGATAAGGAAAAATCTCTTTATAGCCAATGGCTTTCATGGAAAGAAGGTCCTCGGTATAGCCCTGGTCTAAAAGGGATCTCACCTCGCCTACCAGCCCATCTCTCACCATGATGTCGATCCGGCGGTTGATGCGCTCGTAGAGCAGCGGACGTTCCATGGATATTCCCATCAATACATAATCGTAGGGCAGTTCCTCTTTGGCAGCCTCCATGTCCAGACAGGATTTAGGTTTTCCGGTTACCTCGTAAATTTCATAGGCGCGGATCATGCGCTTGACATTGTTGGGGTGCAGGGCCGCTGCTGTGACGGGATCGACAGCTTTCAGGCGTTCATAAAACGCCTCCCTGCCCATCTCCTCTACCTCCCGGGCCAGACGCTCCCGCACCTTTTCATCTGTATCTTTTTCGCGAAAACCCCAGGGCAGCGTAAGCCCATTGATGTATAGTCCTGTTCCTCCTGCCACGATCGGCTGTCTGCCGCGGATTAAAATGTCTTCGATTTTCCCGAGGGCTTCCTCTTTAAACCGCGCGACACTGTATTCCTCATCCGGGTCCACACAGTCGATGAGATGATGTGGAATACCCTGCATTTCCCCCTGGGTAGGTTTAGCGGTACCAATGGTCATCTGACGGTAAATCTGCATCGAATCCGCAGAGATGATTTCACCGTCAAGCTTTTTGGCCAGCTCAACAGCTGTGTCTGTTTTTCCGCAGGCGGTGGGTCCCACCAGCACGGCAATCTTTGGTTTTGTCATTTACACCACCCGTTTAAATAATTTTTTAAGCTCATATTCACGCAGCTTCAGGATAATCGGCCGGCCATGGGGGCAGGTATAAGGATTATCCAGACGGCTCATTCCGTCAAGCAGCGTTTCAATCTCTTCCCGCGACAGCTCCTGATGCCCTTTCACAGCCCCTTTGCAGGACATGGTAATAATGCGCTCAATAAGATTTCTGGGGTCCGAAACGTCCTCATAGACCCGGCCCTCAATGAAGGCCTTTAAAAGTGATACATCCTGGGGTTCTCCCAAAATAATGGGTACACTGCGGACCATGAGTGTATTTTCGCCAAAAAGGTCACAGTCAAAGCCATAGCGCATGAGCTCAGGCTGCAGCTCATCAAAATGGTCAGCCTCACGCACGGAGATCTCCACAGGCTGGGGGACCATGAGGCTCTGGGCCGGAAAATCGGATTTCTGGTCAAAGCGCTCCTTCAGTTCCTGGTATAAAAAGGCCTCATGGGCTGCATGCTGGTCAAGCATGATAATCTCATCGCCCTTTTCAAGCAAAATATAGGTCGAGAAAAGCTGACCGATAATTTTTGCGTTTTTGAAATCCGGCCCCTTTCGGCGCGGGTATTCTGGCGCAGGCTCGGCAACCCTTGGCATCTCTTCCGCTATGGGCCGGGCCTCGGTAAACACCGGGCGCGGCTCAGGAGCGTCAGGCTCAGGGATATGCGCTTCCATTTTTTCAGCCGCCGGCACTTTCTGCCGATGCGCCTCAGTTTCCGCCTTCACGGCTTCCTGCAGGACTGCTTCGGTTTTGGACAGCTGAGGCGCGGGCGGTCGATCTTCCTGTCTCTTGCTTATTTCGTCGACTGGGGTAAAGTTTTTACTCTCTCCCGACAGAAAGCTGACTGGCTCCTCCACAATCTTTGGCCGGGCTGCCTCCTCGGGCACTTCCGGCGCTGCGGTCACCTCGCTCACATCCACCACCAGATTCTGTGCTTTCAGACAATCCCGTATCCCCTGCTTGAACAAAATGGATACCAGACTTTCATTGAGAATCTGGATTTCCGTTTTTGCCGGATGAATATTGACATCCAGCATTCGGCCGGGCAGGTCCATAAACACAATACCGACTGGATGCTTGTGCACCATCATATAACCCTCATATGCGTCCTCAAAGGCCCGCGAAAGACTTTTGTTTTTCACAAAACGGTTATTGATAAAGAAAATCTGCTCTTCTCTGGTAGAACGTGTCAGGGTAAGGTCGCTGATGTAGCCCCTCAAGCGCATGGGAGAATTTTCCACATTCAGCTCCCGAAGGCCTTTAAAAAAATCCCGTCCATACAGGCTCTCGATCACATCCTTCAGATTTCCTGTGCCCAGCGTTTTAAATACCTCACGTCCGTCGCTGACATAGGTAAAGCTTATCTCTGGATGTGAAAGCGAAAGCTTTTCCAAAATATCCCGGATCAGCTTTTCCTCGTTTTTATCCTTTTGCAGATGCTTCTGGCGGGCAGGCGTGTTATAAAAGAGGTCTGTCACCATGATCTCAGTTCCGCGGTCATAAGTGCAGACACGCTGGTTAACGAAAGCCCCGCCCTCAAAAAGGCTTTGGCTGCCGATTTCCTCCTCCGCGGTTTTCGTGGTGATCCGGACCCGCGCAATGGCCGAAATGCTGGAGAGCGCCTCGCCCCTGAAGCCGAGGGTATCAATGCTTTCGAGATCCTCAATCTTTAATATTTTGCTGGTCGCATGGCGTTTAAAGGCCAGAGGCACCTCATTATAGGCAATTCCAACACCATTGTCCGTCACGCAGATGCTGGTTTTTCCGCCCTTCTCCACCGCCACGGAAACGCGGGTGGACTCAGCGTCGATGGCGTTCTCCACCAGCTCCTTAATAACCGATACAGGCCTGACGATGACTTCTCCGGCCGCAATCTTATTGATGGTTTCATTATTGAGCATTTTTATTTTCATGTTTCACCTCTTGGCTGCGCGCCCTTAGTTATCTTTCAGCTTGCTCTGCAGGCCGTAAAGCTGATTCATGGCCTCCATTGGGGTCATCTCGTTGATGGGCAGGTCTTTTATACTGTTGAGCACTGCTTTTTCCTCCTCCGACATGGCAGGAATCCTATCAAAGAAATTTATCTGCGCGCTCTCAAAGGACGGTTTTTCGGCCGCGATCATTCCCTCGCGGTAAGTGTCCTCACCCTGATCCAGGATATTCAAGATTTCCCTGGCGCGGTTTGTAACCGCCGGCGGGAACCCTGCGAGCTTGGCAACCTCGATCCCATAGCTCTGGTCTGCGCTGCCGGGCTTGATCTTTCTTAAAAAGACCACTCCCTCCGGGGTTTCCCTGACGCCGATACTAAAGTTTTTGATGCCAGGCTTCAGATGCTCGAGCTCTGTGAGTTCATGATAGTGTGTGGCAAAAAGCGTTTTGGCCCCGATAATCTGCTCATCCCAGAGGTATTCCACCACCGCCCAGGCAATGCTGATGCCGTCAAAGGTGCTGGTCCCCCGGCCGATTTCATCCAGAATGACCAGACTGTCCCGGGTGGCGTTTTTGAGAATATTGGAGACCTCTGTCATCTCGACCATAAAGGTGCTCTGCCCGGTCGCCAGATCATCAGAGGCTCCGACACGGGTGAAAATACGGTCGACAATGCCGATTTTTCCACTGTCTGCCGGGATAAAGGAACCAATCTGGGCCATAAGGGCAATGACTGCTATCTGGCGGATATAGGTGGATTTTCCGGCCATATTCGGCCCGGTGATCAGCATCATCCGGAGGTCCTTGCCGTCAAAATGGCAGCCGTTGGTCACAAAATGATTGATGCCGATGATCTCCTCGACCACAGGGTGCCGGCCATTTTCAATTTCCAGCTCCGGTCCGTTTGTGATCTCTGGTTTTACATAATTGCCCGCTATTGCAACCTGCGCCAGAGAATACAGGGCATCAATTTCGGCCACGTCTCTGGCCCGTTTCTGAATTCTGGCGATCTGCCCGATGATTTTTTCCCGGACGTCCTGGAAAATCTCATATTCCAGCTGCGCCAGCCGCTCCTCTGAGCCCAGAATCTTGGTTTCCATTTCCTTGAGCTCCGGGGTGAAAAAGCGCTCTGCGTTGGCCAGGGTCTGTTTACGGATATAATCATCGGGGGTCTGGTCCAGATTGGTCTTGGTAATTTCAATGAAATAGCCAAACACACGGTTGTACTTGACCTTCAGTGATTTGATGCCCGTGCGCTGCCGTTCCTTAAGCTCCAGGTCACGAATCCAGTCCTTCCCTTTTTCGCTCGCCTCGCGGTAGCCGTCAATCTCCTCATTGTAGCCGCGTTTGATGACCTTGCCATCCTTTAAGGCAAAGGGCGCGTTGTCGTCAATGCTTGTCTCGATGAGCTCGTAAATATCGGTTAACAAATCGGCCTCTCCGTAGCGCTTTCTGAACACTGGAGCGTCGATGCCAGCGAAAAACGCCTGCAGCAGCGGCAGGGCAGAAACAGACTGCTTAAGCGACAGCATATCCTTGGGGTTACAGGTTCCGAAGGATATTTTCCCACAGATACGCTCAAGGTCATATACCTTTCCCAAAACGCCCTTTAAATCTTTAAGGGCTCCCGGGTGGCGGTACAGCTCCTCCACCATATCCTGCCGGGCTTCAATCGCCTTTTTTTCAAGCAGCGGCGCTTCCAGCCACCGGCGCAGCATTCGTCCGCCCATGGCGGTGACCGTCTTATCCAAAACCCAGAGCAGGCTTCCCTTCTTCTCCCCAGAGCGTATGGTCTCGGTCAGCTCCAGGTTGCGTCTTGTGGACAGGTCCAGAATCATGTATTCATCATTCTTATAGTAGGATACATGGTTAATATGCGTGAGCACCCGCTTCTGGGTCTCGTCAATATAGCGCAGGAGTGCGCCGGCAGCCCGCACGCTGTGCTCCCGCCGCTCCAGATCCAGAGCTGTCAAAGAATAAACGTCAAACTGCTCCTTGAGCCTTGACTCTGAAGCCTTGAACTCAAAATATCTGGCCGGATATAGATTGGTCATAATCCCAAATTTTTCTTCCAGCGTTTTAATGGTCCCGGTGTCCTTAAAAAGCGTGGGATTGACTAAAATCTCTGACGGGCCGATTTTTCCCACCTCATCCATCAGCAGCGCCAGCGTATTTTTTCCTGAAATTTCCGTGACAAAAAAGTCTCCGGTGGAAATATCCAGATAGGCCAGGCCGATGGTGTTTTTTTCCTGGTACAGAGACATCAGATAATTATTCTTTTTTGATTCCAGCAGCTTTCCCTCAGCGATGGTGCCCGGGGAAATCACTCGGATAATCTCACGCTTGACGATCCCCTTTGCCACCGAGGGGTCCTCCATCTGTTCGCAGATGGCTACCTTATAGCCTTTTTCGACCAGTTTGGTAATATAGCTTTCGGCCGCGTGGTAGGGCACCCCGCACATGGGGGCGCGCTCGTCCAGTCCGCAGTCTCTTCCGGTTAAGGCGATCTCAAGCTCCTTCGAAGCCTTTAAGGCATCGTCAAAAAACATTTCATAAAAATCCCCGAGCCGAAAAAATAAAATCGCGTCCTTTACCTTCTCGTGGGTTTCCAAATACTGCTGCATCATTGGTGTCAGGCCCAAATGATCACCCCTTTCTAAATTAATTGAAAATGGAAAATGAAAAACGGAAAATTAATGTCCACATCTGCTTTACGGATTTGATCAAACGCGGCCAATGGCCGCATTTTATTCAATTTTCAATTCTCCATTGTATTAAATTTCTACTCCTGTCAGACTAAAACTGCCCACCTTTGTAATTTTGACGTTCACAATCTGGCCAATATGGTCAAAACTGCCCTCAAAATTGACCAGCTTACCGGTTTCGGTACGGCCGCTGAGACGGTCCGTATTATTTTTGCTGGGTTCTTCCACCAGTACGGGAAGCACTCTGCCCTCATACTTACTGTTCAGGCCAAAGCTGATATCGCGCAGGACGTCCAGCAGGCGGTTTAGCCGGTCATGTTTGATTTCATCCGGAATCTGGTTCTCCATGGTAGCGGCCGGGGTGCCGGTTCTTATGGAATAGATGAAAGAAAAGGCGGAGTCAAATTTACAGGCCCGCATCACCTCCAGTGTATCCTGAAAATCCTCCTCGGTTTCTCCCGGAAAGCCCACGATAATATCGGTTGTGATGGCCACATCTGGTATTCTGCTCCGTACCCTGTCCACCAGATCAATGATCTGTTCCTTGGTATAGCGGCGGTTCATGGCCTTTAATACCCGGGTGCTCCCGGACTGGATGGCCAGATGAATCGCCGGGCAGACTTTGTCACACTGGGCGATGGCCTCAATGACCTCGTCGGTCAGATCCTTTGGATGCGAGGTCATAAAACGGATGCGCTTAATTTTCTCGATTTGGTTCAAATCCCTGAGCAGGTCGGCAAAATGGTACCCTGTTTTCAGGTCGTTACCGTAAGAGTTTACATTCTGCCCTAAAAGCGTGACCTCAAGACCACCCTCGTCGGCCAGGCGGGTCACCTCTTCAATGATCTTTTCCGGCTGGCGGCTGACCTCACGGCCTCTGGTATAAGGAACGATACAGTAGGTGCAGAAATTATTGCACCCGTTCATAATGGTCACAAAGCTTTTAAAAGGGTATTTCCGGTCCACTGGCAGATCCTCAATAATCTCACTGCTGTCATCCCATATTTCAAAAATCCGCTCGCCTCTTTGCAGATAATTTCCCAGCATCTGCGGAAACTGGTGAATATTGTGTGTCCCGAAAACCAGATCGACCTGGGGATATTTTTCTTTTATTTTTTTAACGATCTCAGGCTGCTGCATCATACAGCCGCACACTGCCAGCACAAGATCGGGATTTACTTTTTTAACGGATTTAAAGGTGCCCAGATTTCCAAACACGCGCACATCCGCGTTTTCACGCACACTGCAGGTGTTCAGGATAACGACTCCTGCCTTATGGACATCTTCCTCGGGCGTATAACCCATATTTTTCAGCAGGCCAGAAATCTTTTCAGAATCATTTTCGTTCATCTGGCAGCCAAAAGTCATTATTTTATATGTCTTATTCATTAACCCTCCTAATTGAGTACATATTTAAACGAATCAATGATATTTCTCGCTGTCAGGGTGCTTTCACCATAACGTTCAGCGTAGTAATCGCCAGCGGCGCCGTGATAAAAAACGCCAGCCTTCGCCGCCTCAAGCAGGTCCACGCTCTGTCCCGCAAAGCCTGCGATCATCCCGGCCAGCACATCGCCGGAACCGGCGGTCGCCATTCCCGGGTTGCTGGTTGAATTAAAAAAGACCTCGCCCTCTGGGCTGAATATCATGGATCTGTAGCCCTTAAGCACCAGCACTACCTGGTATTCCTCTGCAAAACGGCGGCCATAGCCAATGGGATCTTCCAGAATGTCTTCCCGGTCTACGCCGGTAAGCGTCGAGAATTCGCCAAAATGGGGCGTCAGGATAACTGGTGTTTTGGACTCCCTGAGTACGTCCAGATTTCTGGACAGGTGGAAAAGCCCATCGGCGTCGATGACTACCGGGACTGTGGTATTGTACAGCAGGTCGTTTAAAATAATGCTGTAATTCTTTTTACGGCCAATCCCCGGTCCTATGAGCACCACGCGCTTGCGGTCGTGCTCAATATCTTCTCCGGTAATATTACAGTCGTAGGTTTTGATCATAACCTCAACCGGAGAGCGCGCCGCCACCGGCAGATAAACCTCCAGCGGGACATAGCTGGTAACCAGGCCCGCGCCGCTCTTCAGGGCGCCTTCGGTGGCCAAAAGTCCTGCGCCAATCATCCCTTTTGAGCCTGCGATAATCACCACTGAGCCATAATCGTATTTATGGGAATTCTTTTTACGCTTTACCGGACAGAGCAGGTTTTGCTTCTGCACAAAATATTTGTTGTTTTCGATGCAGTTTTCGTCAATTCCGATGTCCACAAGCACCGGCTCGCCCACATAGTCCGGACCATCGTTCAGCAGACAGCCCACCTTATAGTTCTGGATAATAATGGTCTGATCTGCCTCCACGGCAGCATCCAATGTCAGCCCGTTATCCCCCCGCAGGCCGGAAGGAATATCAATGGCGACAATGCGTTTTCCACACGCGTTAACGGCGTTCAACAGCTTCTCATACCATTCTCCCAGCGGGCGGTCCTTAAGTCCTGTTCCAAAAACAGCGTCCACCACCAGATCTGCTCCGGCCAGAGAGGCCTCAAAACCTTCAAGGCCAGCCTCATGCGACAAAAACTGGACGACTGCACGGGTCTCCTGAAGACGGCTGTAGTTGGTCTGGCTGTCCGGAGACATCTTATCCGCCGATTCGGTAAAGAACACCTGAACCGAAAATCCCTTTTCGCTGAGCTGTCGGGCAATGACCTGGCCATCGCCGCCGTTATTGCCTGGACCGCAGATCACACAGATCAGCATATCCTCCTTCAGCGTGCTTTCAATCACCCGGGTACACTCTGTACCGGCTTTTTCCATCAAATCAATTCCACTGATACCGGAAGCAATTGTTTTCTGGTCCATTTGTGCCATTTCCTGTGGCGTTACCACCTTCATTTTAGTCCTCTTTTCTTTATCGATCCTCCGGCCTGTAAGCTGTAAACGCAGTACGCGCAAACGCGTTTTTTTCATAAGGGCCGGGCGTCTTTATATCTTAAGATGATTAGATTATATCAGACTTTAACGTCTTGTAAAGCATAAAAAAGTAAGAACCGGTGAAAGTCCTTACTTCTCTTAAACAACCTTTATTTTTACTCGTTCTCTGCCGGGGTCGGCGTCGGATTTTCCTCTGGGGTGGCCTCCGGCGTCGCTGCTGTAGTCGGCTCAGGCGTTACCGTCGGCTCTGCTGTCGGCTGTGCTTTCTGTGTGGTCGTGCTCGAATTGTTTTTTTCCTTCACTTCTTCCACAAAGGTTGACTGGCCTATACTGGCCGCATATACTTCCTTCACACCTTCCGGTGTCATGACAATACGGTCTGCATAATTATAAACATCCTCCACAATAAAGGATGAGGTTAAAAAGACCATGACGAAAGCAATGATGATAAAGACCAGAAAGTCCTTACCCTTTCCCTGTTTCTTAACCTTTGGCTCTTTTACCGGCTTTTTTTTCTTTTTACTCATCTGGGTACCTCCAAATCGGCCCGCGGGTATTTATTCTTCGTTCCAGTTGTGCCATACTTCCTGGATATCATCGTTATCGTCAAACATATCCAGCATTTTTTCCATTTTTTTAGCGTCCTCTTCGCTTAATGAGGTTTCGGTAGATGGGATCATGGCAACCTCGCCGGATAACACCTCGATGCCGTTATCTCTCAAGGCGTCCATAACCGCCGCGAAATCCTCTGGGGTGGTGGAGATTTCGTAACCTTCATCTGAAGTTTCCATATCCTCCGCACCTGCGTCCAGGGCAACCATCATCAGTTCATCCTCGTCGATGGCGTCGCTCTTTTCGATCATGATACGGCCTTTTTTGGTAAACATAAAGCTTACACAGCCGCTGGTTCCAAGGTTTCCGCCGTTTTTATCAAAAGCGTGGCGCACATCGCCCGCGGTTCTGTTTTTATTGTCAGTCAGACACTGCACAATAACCGCAACACCTGATGGGCCGTAGCCTTCATAGGTAATTTCTTCATACACAGCGCCCTGAAGCTCACCGGCACCCTTTTTAATGGCGCGGTCAATGTTATCATTCGGCATGTTGGCAGCCTTTGCCTTTGCCACGGCGTCGCGCAGTTTCGCGTTCATTTCAGGGTCTGATCCGCCTTCACGCGCAGCGACAGCGATGTATTTTGCCATTTTAGTAAAAACCTTACCCTTGGCAGCATCCTGTTTCCCTTTTCTGTTTTTAATATTGGCCCATTTTGAATGTCCTGACATATTATTCCTCCGTTTAAAGTTCAATCATCACTGCAACAAAGCGCGTTATACGCCTTTACTGCAATGCTTTATATAAATTCTTGTTCCGACTACTAATTGTATCATACACGTTTCGGTTCATCAACGCTTAATTTAAAAAAGGTATGTCCACGTAGCGCTGTTCCACAACCGCGTAATCAAAACGCCCGTTGGTGGTTTCCCGGATCAGCGCCAGGAAACCCTCGGTTTTCTTTACCTCGATTTCAAAGTCCAGACCCACCTTTTCGCCAAAGCTTTCGGCGGCTGGCTTATAGCCTGCGGCGGCCAGTACATTCATCAGTCCGCCGTAGCTCGTATAGTCGATCTCAACTTTAATAATGTCAGAAAACTGCTTCTTGACCACCTCGCACTGGTTCAGAACTTCGGCCGCTGTCCCGCTGTAGGCCCGGATAAGACCGCCAGCGCCCAGCTTGATCCCGCCAAAATAGCGGATGACCAGCACCAGTACATTTTTAACCGCGCGCTTGTTAATGACCTCCAGAATCGGCTTCCCGGCCGTTCCCGAGGGCTCGCCGTCGTCGCTTGCCTTCTGGCGGGCCGGAACCGTGTTCAGAACCCAGGCAGAGCAAACGTGGGTGGCCTTGTAATGCTCTTTTTTTACCCCGGCGAGAATCGTATCCGCCTCAGTTTCATCCTGAATGGGATAAACTCGCCCGATAAAACGGGATTTTTTAATCTCAAGCTCTGTCTCAAAAGGGGTGAGCACTGTCAGATAATCCTGCTGTTCCATTCTATCCTCCTGTTACTCAGCTTCTACTTCATACTTTTCATATTGATGCGCTGGAAAGTCTCCATTGATGGAAACCCGGACCCGTGTGCCGCCCTCGTCGTACCGGGTATCCAGAACCGTACTCTTTTCATGGAGCACGGCCATGGCGCGGCTATCCTCATAAGGAATACAATAGGTCTTTTCAAGCGACATGCCCCTGAGATCACCGTCAATTATTTCTGTCAGCGCCCCGATATGCCATTTCTCCCTTGCGGAAATGCAGATGGCGTCGCCAGCCCGGGCGGCTCTGTTCTCAAAGCGCTCCCGCTCTTCAGGCAACAGCCTGTCCATCTTGTTATAAACCATCAGCACCTTCTTATGGCCTGACCCGATATCCCGCAGCACCTGATTGACCACCTCGATCTGGCTTTTATAATTGGGGTTGGAGGCGTCCACCACATGCAGAAGCAGATCGGCGGTTTCCACCTCTTTCAGGGTCGTTTTAAAAGCCTTGATCAGCTCATGGGGAAGCTTTTCGATAAAGCCTACCGTATCGGACACCAGGTAATCCCCGGCTTCGGGGCGTACCTTTCGGATGGTGGAGTCCAGGGTGATGAACAGCCCATCCTTAATGACCGCGTCGCTTTCTGTGAGCACATTAAACAGCGTGCTCTTGCCCGAGTTGGTATAGCCAATCAGGGAAACGGTACGAATATTGTTTTTCTTGCGTCCCTTGGCATTCAGCTCATTGGTCTGGTTAATTTTGGCGTTTTTGCGCTCCAGCTCGTCGATCTGCCTGCGGATATGGCGTCTGTCCGTTTCCAGCTTCTTTTCACCCGGGCCGCGGGTGCCGATGCCCCCGCCAGTACGGGACAGCACAATCCCCAGTCCCTTCAGATGGCTGAGACGGTACTTCTGCTGGGCCAGCTCCACCTGGAGCTTACCCTCCCGGGTTTTTGCCTGGCGGGCGAAAATATCGAGAATGATGGTGGTGCGGTCAATAGTTTTAACCCCTGTGATGCCCTCAATATTGCCGATCTGGTTGGCGCTGAGCTCATCGTTGGCCACAATCAGGTTAATATCCTTATTCTGGATTATTTTCAGAATTTCCAGAAGCTTTCCCCGGCCAACGTAAAAGACCGGATCGATCTGGGGCCGGTGCTGGGTCACCACCTCTGCCACGTCGCCTTCAGCCGTTTCGACCAGCCGGGCCAGCTCCTCCATGGATTCCTCAAGGTCGATACCGCCGCGGCTGCCGCTCACCTCTACTCCGATGAGAAGCGCGCGCTCCCTCTCGTCCTCAATGTCGAAGCCCGCACTCGGGTCCCGCCGCAGAGCGCGGTTAGCGGCCAGCACATAGTTTTCCAGCGGGAAGCGATTCAGCTGCGCCAGAGACTCACAGATGCCCATGCCGTAGACCACCTGTCCATCTTTGACCACTGGCGCGCCAATACCGAACAGTACGGGCCTGTCTTCCCCCACGCCCACGGCCACCATACATTCCACCGATAAATTATCCGATGCTGAAAAATCCTCCTCTGACAGATGCGGGTTTCCGCCGGGATGGGTATGGATAACCCGGATGCGGTTCAGGCTTTTCCGGTTTTCCTGAACCTTGGAGTGGTCCAGAGGCACCTTGGACGCGTCGCCAATCCCCACATATTCAATTTTGCTTTTGTCGTTGGTCATCACCAGAATTTCCCGTCCCAGGGTCTTCGTGAGCCGGACCAGCACTGCAAGCACGTCCTCATCCAGCAGTACCTGGTTCTCCATGGTGTAGCCAATCAGTTTATTCAGTTCGTCCAGGATGCTCCGGCGCACCCCTTCTGCCTTTACTTCAGTCATAAATACTTCCTTAATATATAGTAATCGCCGCTGCTGCCGCAGACAGTCTGCACAGACAGCGAGTTTATTATAACACGAATGCCTTAAAAAAAGGTCGGTAATTTACTTCATCTATTCTACCCCGGAATTCTCCATTGTCGATTTCATTGCTATTTTTTTCGTTTACAGATATAATAGTACGGTCAGAAACTTAAGTAAGTAGGAGGTTTTATAATGTTAGAAGATAAAACACCCCCTGAAAATGAACCCCAGAATCAACAAAGTTCAAAACCGAAAACACCGCTCCGCAAGGATGCCGCCCCAAACGGCAGAAAAACGGAGAAACCTGTTTCCAAAAGTCCTAAAAAAAAGAAGCGCAGCTGGAATGACCGGACCATTCCCCAAAAGGTCGGCTTGATTTTTATCGTCCTTTTGGTTTTAGCGCTCGCAAGCGGCGGCGCTGCCTTTGGTGTGCTCTATGCCCAGACGCCACCCCTTGACACCGACAACTTTAATTACATCGAAAACGCCCGCATCATGGATGTCAATGGCAATTTCTACCAGGACCTCCAGGGTGCTGAGCGGCGGGAGATCGTCTCCATCGACACCATTCCAGACCATGTGCAGAATGCCTTTGTCGCCATTGAGGACCAGCGTTTCCGCAGCCACCACGGTGTGGATTACAAACGCTTTGGCCGGGCCATAGTCGGCGTGCTTTTTTCGGGCGGGAGCCTGGACGGGCCGGGCGGCAGTACCATTACTCAGCAGCTCATAAAGCTCACGCACCTGACCTCAGAAAAAACCGTCACCCGTAAATTTCAGGAAATGGTGCTGGCCACCAAGCTGGAACGGGTCTATACCAAAGACCAGATTCTGGAGGCCTACCTGAATAAGATTAATCTTTCCCACGCATGGGGCGTTCAGGCCGCTTCTGAAATTTATTTTGGCAAAAGTGTCTCAGACCTGAATGTGGCCCAGGGGGCCATACTGGCCTCCATTGCAAACTCGCCGTCCTATTATGACCCTTATGTCTATACGACCGACGAGCAGGGCAATGAAGTTTTTGCCACTGAGCCAGACGGCCGCTATACCCTGAACCCCAATAACATGGAACGCTCGCTTCTGGTCGTCGATAAGATGCTGGAGCTGGGTTATATTGACCAGGCTCAGTACGACGAGGCCAGCGCGGAGCTTTCCAGTAATCAGGTAGGGCTTATCTATAATGAACCAGACAACACCTACTCCTATTTTACCGACGCCGTCTATGAACAGGTCGTAAATGACCTCCAGACAAAATACCGCTACACCGAAAATGAGGCGACGGATATGCTGCTCGGCGGCGGGCTCACCATCTACGCCACCGTCGACCCAAAGGTCCAGAGCGCCATGGAAGCAGAATCTCTGAACGAGGATCTCTACCCTTCCCAGTCTGGATCGGCAGCGGCGGCCTCTGAGGCTAAGACAGCCGATACAGGCGTGGAAACAAACTATATCCCTGAGGTCGGCATGACCGTCATTGACAACAGTACTGGCAATGTAGCCGGTATTGTGGGCGGCCGGGAAGAAAAGACCAACCTGTCCCTGAACCGGGCCACCCGAAAATTCCAGTCCGGCTCCTCAACCAAGCCCCTGACTGCCTATGGTCCCGGGATTGACACCGGAGCCATCACCCTCGGCACTGTTTTCGCCGATGTGCCAATCGCCTATCAGGGCTGGCGCCCAAACAACTCCAGCGGCACCTTTGAGGGCCTGACAACCGTGCGCGAGGGGATCACCAGCTCGGTGAACACCATTGCCGTCCAGGCCAATGTGGCGACCGGGCTCACCCAGTCTGCTCTCTACGGTACCCGCCTTGGCTTGGATATTGTACAGGACGGCGACGCCAATGACATGACGCCAGCGGCTCTGGCTCTCGGGGGCTATACCCACGGGCAGTCCTCACTGGCTATGGCCAGCGCTTATTCTACCTTCCCAAATATGGGCGTTCACAAAACACCATCTTTCTACACAAAAGTCGTAGACCGAAGCGGAAAAACCCTGCTTGAAAAATCAGACAGCTCCGAGCAGGTCTTTAAGCCCCAGACCGCCTATCTGATGACCGACGCCCTGAAAGGGGTTGTAAACGGCGGAACCACCAATATTTATGTGGACGGCCAGCCTGTGGCCGGAAAAACCGGTACCACCGATGAAAACCGCCACGCGTGGTTCTGCGGCTACACACCCTATTACTCCATGGCGGTATGGTATGGCTATGATGAAAATGTCGTGGAAACCAACGAAGGCACCTATTATCTGAATATCGGTATCTTTGGCGGCAGCAAGCCCGGTCCTGCGTCCATGTTTGAGGCCGTGATGAACGATATTCACGAAAGCCTTGAGCCGTCTGCTTTCCCGGATAACCCCGGCGGCATTGTCACCGCGGCCATTGACCGCGTCTCCGGCAAGCTGGCGACCGATTTATCGGCCAAAGATCCCAGAGGGTCCATGGTATTTAATGAAATGTTTATCGACGGCACCGCCCCTACCGAAAAGGACGACTGCCATACACTGGTTACGCTGGATGTCACCACAAACAGCTACGCGACTCCCTACTGCCCGGCCAGCTCGGTGCAGAGCGTGGTGCGCCTGCAAAAGGTCAACCGGAATTTCCCCCAGGGGATCACGCCGGTAGATTCGGACTACATCGCCTCCTCCGAGGCGTCCGTCATGGTTCCGCCCGAATCCCAGACCTGTCCGGTACACACCACCGCTCCCGGGGTTGAGATCACATTCCTGGTAAATGGCGGCGCTGTTGGGGGCACCCTCAACATGCAGTCTGGAAAATCCATCACGGTTACTGCCAATGGCCCCAACAACCCGGCCACAGTGGTTTCCGCAAGCGGCTCCTCCGCCTCGGTTTCCCAAAACGGCAATCAGATTCAAATTATCGCGGTCAGCCCCGGCGTTACCCAGATTACCGTATCCCAGAAGGTCTCTGTCAACTATCAGCAGGGCAGCCAGGTGAAAACCTACGAAACCACCTACACACGCACGTTAAATATCAGCGTTACAAGCTAAAACGGCTTCGACTGAAAATATCAGACACTTAAAAAAGGGCTTCTCTGCCCTTTTTTAAATGCACAAAAACATGAGAGATGAAGCCTTTTCCCTAAGAAAGAAAAAAGCGTCCTGCGGGAATTATCCTCGCACCTTTATCTTCTTCACCAAAGCTGACGCTTTATCTCTCCAGTGTCCGGCTGTTCCGGTAATGCAGCACAACTTTGGGCCGTTTACCGCAGCGTCTGCACCTTTTTTCTTATCTGGATAAAAGGCGCAGTCTCGCACCGCGCCACTTCTTTGACCGTCAAAAGGGCTTCGCAGCCCTTTTTTTATTTCTTCAAAAGCCCGCCCATCAGTATAAAATAATCGGGCAGCCTCTCTTCAGACATCCACTGTATTTCCTGTTTCAGGTATTTCTTAACCGACAGCCCCACATTGCCGCCTACAGATTCTACTGAATGACGCATTCTTTCCGGTCTCCTACAGGGCTCTCCCAGAGGTCTGCTGCAACCTGCTTCTCCACAGACATCGCAGCTGCCCATCGACAGCGCCACACTGCCCGGATACTGTGTCTCAAGCTTTATGAGCTCAGCCTCGAGAGCGTGGCTCTCTTTTTTAAGGATCTGCCCCGAAATCTTTTTAAAATCTTCTACCGCATATTTCCGCCCAAGCTCCCGGGTATCAAAGACAATTTTCTTGCCGCTCATGTAAAAGCTCCGGTAGCCCAGCCAGAAATCCTGAACCGAAAAATCAAAGGGCGGGCAGGCCCATGTTTTTTCATAGTTTGGACAAGCCTCGCAATAACCCAAAAAGGTGGGAATATCCACGCAGCTTTCCATATATTCGGGAACGGGTACCTCAGCCACGTAGGCCTCCACCCGGTATTCCGGCAGTTCAGCCGTTTCAAAGGTCCTGTCTTTAGCGTTATCGGCCATTGTTTTTCCTCCTGTAATCATTTACCTGTACTCAGTATAGTGACAAAAAGCCCGCTTGTCAAACCTTTTCAGTTTTTTAAAAAACGCATAAGGAACCGCCTCAGACATAAAAAACACCCTCTGCCAAAAGGCAAAGGGTGTCTTAAATACGGTTTTATTCTCCCAGATCTTCCTTAACCGATACAATGACCTTGGTATCGTAGGATGCAAAGGCGTCGTCCACCAGGCGCTTTCTGGGCGCTTTGGTCAGAAGACTGATCACCGGCACAAAGATCAGGCCCATGATCATGGCAAAGGCGCCCGCGTTGATGGGTGACTGCAAAATCGGCGGGAAAGCCGTGCGGAAGAGCATATTGCAGATCATGAGCGCCGTGCTGAAAATAAAGGAAACCCAGACCGCTGCTTTGGTTGTCCGCTTCCAGTACAGGCCGTAAAGGAACGGCGCCAGAAACGCACCGGCTAAGGCACCCCAGGATATGCCCATAAGCTGGGCAATAAAGGTGACCGAGCTCTTGTACTGCACAATGGCAATAATCACTGAAATCAGGATAAAGACCACAATCAGGCAGCGAATCGTAAAGACCTGCTTCTTTTCATCCATGTTCTTAATCAGGTTGTCCTTGATCAGGTCAAGGGCCAGGGTCGAGCTGGACGCCATGACCAGCGAAGACAGTGTGGACATGGACGCCGACAGAACCAGGATCACCACAATCCCAATAAGCAGGGACGGCAGATCCTCCAGCATGGTTGGGATAATAGCGTCATAGCCTCCGGTCGCAATGTCGATCCGGTCAGAGAACAGACGGCCAAAACCGCCTAAAAAGTAGGAACCGCCAGCGACAATAATGGCGAAAAAGGTAGAAATAACCATGCCCTTATTGATGGAGTGCTCATCCTTGATCGCATAGAACTTACCGACCATCTGCGGCAGCCCCCAGGTTCCCAGGGAGGTCAGGATAATAACCCCCAACAGCGACAAGGGGTCTGGGCCAAAGAAGGACGTGAAAGCCCCGGCCTGGCTGGAGACCGCCGGGTCATTGACATGGGACAGGGTATTGAGCGCCTCCATAAAGCCGCCGTTATTGCTGAGAACCACCGCCACTACGGCGATGATCCCAAAGATCATAATGATCCCCTGGATAAAATCATTGATGGCTGTGGCCATATATCCCCCGGCAATCACATAAATCCCTGTCAGCACTGCCATGACGACAATACAGACGGTATAGTCAATATTGAAGGCCATGCCGAAAAGACGGGAGAGCCCGTTATAAAGCGAGGCAGTATAGGGGATTAAAAACACAAAGGTAATGATGGACGCCCCGATTTTCAGCTTATTTGATTCAAAGCGCTTGCCGAAAAATTCCGGCATGGTGGCGGTATCCAGATACTGGGTCATGATACGGGTGCGCCGCCCGAGCACTACCCAGGCCAGCAGCGAGCCTAAAACCGCGTTCCCCAGGCCAATCCAGGTGGACGCGATCCCAAATTTCCAGCCGAACTGTCCGGCATAGCCCACAAAGATAACGGCGGAAAAATAAGAAGTCCCGTAAGAAAAAGCCGTTAACCACGGACCGACGGAGCGGCCTCCCAACACAAACCCATTGACATCGGTGGAATGCTTCCGGCAGTAGAAACCAACGATCACCATACTGGCAAAAAACGCCACGAGTAAAACAATCTTTTCTGTCATTTTAAACCATAATCCTCTCCTTTTAATTTGCGGATAACCCGCTTTACCAAAACGCGACAGAAACATCCGTCGGACAGGAAAATGCCAAATAAAAAAATCCCGTCCTCCAGACAGAGGACGGGAGCTAATATACCCGCGGTACCACCTCAATTTCGCGCCGCTTCACAGCGGACACGCTCACAGGGTACGGCATACATACGCTTATACCCTTGCGCTTTAACGGGCGCTCCCGTTGCAGCCTACTCGGAAAACCCTTTCGGTACACAGCTCACAAAATGTATTCAAAACGCCGTTCTCGCCGCCTCACACCAACCGGCAGCTCTCTGGGAGACTTAAGCATTCCTACTTCTTTCTGGTCACAGCCTTTAACATTGCAGTTTCGATTTTTAAATTCTATCATGTTAAAGTGTGTCTGTCAATCCATCAAAAGTAATTTTATGCAGGAAATCTTGGTTTTTCGTTATAAACCGTGCTATAATGGGCATATCAAGCATTGAGGAGGCCTTCTGATGAACCTTTTTACCAAAAGATACGACCGCAACTTTCCGGCCTTTTCGCCGGATAATTTTGCCATTATCCAGCGCAGCACCGTCAGCGTGGTGGGCTGCGGCGGCCTGGGAGGCTATATTATCGAGGCGCTGGCCCGCATTGGCATCGATGGGCTCATTCTGGTTGACGGCGATATTTTCGATGTCTCCAACCTGAACCGCCAGCTCCTGTGCACCGAGGAAAACATCGGCTGCCCAAAGGCTGAAGCAGCTGCCGCCAGAGTTCATGCCATTAACAGCGGCGTTACCGTCACCGTATACGATGTCTTTCTAAACGAGAGCAACGCTGAGGAATTTATTGCCGACAGCGACGTTGTCATCGACGCTCTGGACAACATCCCGGCGCGCCTCGCGCTCCAAAAAGCCTGTAAAAAGCTGGAAAAGCCTCTGGTACACGGCGCCATTGGCGGCTTCAACGCCCAGGTTACCACCATTTTCCCGGGAGACGATACCCTTTCGCTGCTCTATAAGGTAAAGGAGGGCGACGAAGCCTACAAGCCCCAGAGCGGTGGAAATCCAGCGTTTACGCCCGCTTTGGCCGCCGCGGTGGAGGTCAGTGAGGCCCTGAAAATTCTAACCGGAAAAGGGGAAATCCTGCGCAAAAAACTGCTGTACATCGATCTGCTCGACAACGAATTCACAACCTTTGAACTTTAAGGAGGACACCATGTTTACTGTAGCCATTCTAACCCTCAGCGATAAAGGCTCACGCGGAGAACGTGAGGATAAAAGCGGCCCGGTCATTGCCGGAATGCTGGACAAAGACCTGTACGAGGTGGTGCACACCGCCATCCTGCCCGACGAAAAACACATTATTGAAAGTAATTTAAAGTCTCTGTGCGACGCCATCGACCCGGTCAATCTCATTCTGACCACAGGCGGCACAGGCTTTTCACCCCGAGATGTTACCCCCGAGGCCACCATCTCGGTCTGTGACCGGCTGACGCCGGGCATTCCGGAAGCCATGCGCTATGAAAGCCTGAAGATCACGCCAAAGGCCATGCTGAGCCGGAGCGCCGCCGGTATCCGCGGGCGCACCCTCATCATCAACCTGCCCGGCAGCCCAAAGGCCGTCCGCGAAAACCTGGCCGCTATCCTGCCCGCGCTGGATCATGGGCTTGAAATGCTGCTGAGCTCAGGATCAGCCGACTGCGCCGCACCGGAAAAGTAAAGCTGCCTAGCCGTTGACCTCAACGTGCAGGTATCCCTGGCTGTAGTAGGGCAGCACATTCATGCCCAGCTCTTTGGCCGCCAGCGTCAGATCGCCCACCGCCACGCCCGGGCAGTACAGGTCTGCCGCGTAGCCACGTTTATGAAAGGACCAGCTTACACCGCCTACCTCCTCGTTCCGCGCCACGCAGCGCACACCCGAGGTAATGATGACCGGACAATCGAAAGTGCAACGCAACGCCTCTATTTTTTCAAGCAGCTCTGGATTCATGTCCACAGGCCAGCCATCGCAGCAGCCCGCGCAATCGCAGGCATATTCCGACATCAGAAAATGTGTGGACGCGCGAGGCTCCAGGTCTTCGGGCGGCGCTGGAATTTCCGGCGCAGATGGTGTATCTGCGCCCATCTCCTCCGCAGGCCGGGGTACTGGATTTACCGGCTCCGCCGGCGCTGATACCTCTGGCGCCGACTTTGGCATGCCCTGAAAATTTGCGAAAAACACCGCGCTGGTAACAACGACCAGCACGGCGGCCAGTGTGATAAAAATACGTTTATAAAATTTTTTCATATAATCCCCCTCCTCTCCCTGTGTGGAAGGTGGAAAGTTGAAGTTGGAAGGTTCATGACCCCTTTGGCTGCCGCCAAAGCCATTAAAAATGCGGCCACGGGCCGCATTCAATCAAATCTGCCAGGAGCAGATTTGCACCTGAACTATCCACTTTCACCTTTCAACTAGACAAGCCTCTTTTTAAACTTTGTCTCTTTATGATAAAGTTTTTGGACACTCTGAAAAGGGGCTTTCGCCCCCTTTTTATTCCGCATCCTCAATGACCACATCGGTTTTAGTGGTATCGACGCGCACAGCTCCGGTTACCTTGGCCAGAGCGAAGCCCTCAGGCTCAAAAGCGCCCAAATCAACAATGGCCTGTGCCCCTGTCCTGATCTCCGTGTCTGTAATCCCCTCTTTGTAATCCGGAATGGTCATTTTATATTCCTTCCCGTCTGTACGCTGAAAATAAATGGATAAATCCTTGCTGGTTGTTGGCATTTTTTAATCTCCTTCTTATTTTTAATTTTGATGCCTGCTTGCGGCACGACGAGGACGTCGTGCCCTACCTTTAGGCTTTAGGGAACCACGCCCACGGGGTCTGCCCCCGAGGCTTGACGCCTTATGGTCAAGCCGAAGCGGGTATGGTTCCTCGCCCATTAATTTTTAATTGTGGAAGTCCACTACGCCACTTCCACCAAATCCTCTGCTGTCACCTTTACCTGCTTTTCCCTGATAGGCTCCTGCATGCCGGTAATGGCTTTGGCAGTGCCTAAAAAGGCATCGTCCGTTACACTAGTCTTGACATCGCCGTAGGTTTTGCTTCCTTTGACGATTTTTCCATCCCTCTCTCCATAATTGACGGTGATCTTCATTCCCACCGATTCCACGCTTTTCTGAATGGTTGCCATGTTGTTTTCCTCCTGTGTTAGATTCCGGCAGCGCTGCCTTACACCTTACAATATGGCAAATTTCCAAAACACCCAACCCGGATTTAAGTTTTATTTAAGTTTTCTAAACACCATAGGCTTTGCGCAGGCCCTTCATGGCTTTATTCAGGGTCTTCGCCACACACTGCTCGCTGACGCCGCGGTCCCTTGCGATGGCCCGGTAGGTCTGCCCCCTGTAATAGTGGGCTTCAATGCACTCCTTCTGGGCCTTTGGCAGCTGTGCCACCCGCAGCTTTAAAAAAGCCCGGTGGCGGTCTTCTCTTTTTTCCCTCGCGCACCGTCTTTCATCGGTCTCTGCGCTCTCCTCAGCCGGCAGCGCTTCTGCCAGGCTCGCGCCCTCCGCTGTTTCTACATCCAGCGAAAACGCCGCCTGAACCGAGGTTCCCGGTCGTTTTTTGGCGCTCTGGACAAAGGCGTAAAAGAGCTGTTTTTTGATATAGGCTGGAAAATAACCGGGCTGCTCTGATTTAAAATCCTTTAAACGCTCCATAAAAAGGACGCAGGCCTCCTGATAGGCATCTTCCAGCTGGGCTTTATCGTAAACATACTCGCTAATGGTGGCTAAAATCAGCGGTTTAAAGGTCAGCAGCAGCGTTTCCGCTGCCGCCTTGCTTCCCGCCTGAGCCCTTGTGACCAACACACCGATCTCTGCGTATTTTTTACTCAAACACACCCTCCTTTACTCGCCCTCGCAAATGGATACAATCTCCAAAACAGCCTCGGGGAAATGATCCTCCACCGCGCCAGCTTCCTCGTAAAAGAAATCCTCAGCCTCCTCGCGGCTCCTGGCCGGCAGCACCTTGCGCACCCGGCAGGCCGCTTCCACTGTGTAGGGTCTTATCCGCCCTGTGCAGGGTCTTCCTGCTCCGTATCGATTTGTGTACAAACGCACCTCCTGAATTAATAAAGATTAATATATAATATTATTTATAATATTACTAATGGCGGACACCTGTGTCCGCCATGTTGCCGCAATATGGCTCTTTTTGTCCACATTGCGGTCATATCTGGCCGCTTTACCCTATCCGGCGTACTTATCCACAAGGCCAAAAACCGACACTGTTTCATCCGCCAGATTCTTCAGGCGTGTGGGCGCCACGTTATCGGCAAAGGGAACCAGGGTATAAAGTCCCTTGCGCCGGTTTTTAACCGCCTTCTGATATTTCAGCCGCCCGGCGTCTACCAGCTCCTTGCGGTAGCGGCGGATATTGCGTTCGCTCCGCCCAAAGAAGTGCTCGATGCCCTCTGGCCGCACAAAGAACTCCACCCGCCACAGCCACCGTCCATCAATGGACGGCAGCGCGCAGCAGTTGCACCGGTAAAGCAGGTAAATCCAAAGCGCCACGGCTCCCTCCGAAAGCTTTCGGTCTGCAGGCAGATCGGATTGCCATTCGATGAAAGCCTCCAGCTCCGAAAAAAAGTTCATGAGGCCCCTCAGGCAGCTGCTGTTTGCAAAAGGCGCTCTTCCACTATTTCGAGCCGCGTTTCAAGCTCCTGATTTTTAATGACCTGGAAAGCCAGAGCGCTTGAGAGCATCCGGATGGCCTCCTCCATATTCTCTTTTTCCTCCTGATCCTTGTGGGTGTTTTCACTTTCAGGCAGCATGATCCGGGCTGTGTCAATCTCACGCCGTATCACGGGGATCACACAGGTTTCAAGGTATCGCCTAAACCCTGTGGCCGCCTTATGATCATGGTGTTTTAACAGAGCCCAAACCCCCTCCTCACTGATCAGCAGCATTTTGTGCATACGCCCGCCGCTATTCTTAATCAATCGTTTCTGTACCGCTGACGCCGGCAGTTTTTTCAAAAATCTGTGATAGTTTTTACAGCCCATGTAACTGCCGATTTCTTTCAGGACAAAATAGCTCTGACTGCCCTCCTCGTAAAGATCGGTATATACTCGCAGTTTATGAGAATCACTTCCAAAACACTGTTCCAAAGTTGCTAAAATGGGGTTGTTCATCTTGTTCTACCTCCGGTTATTATACATTCAATAAAGACAGGCCGCCGAAAAAACGCTTTGCCATCTGCGGCATCCATTTAAAATAAGTCCGGCTGATCCACTTCCAATCATTGCTAAAGAAACGCATCCGCTCCTCGGCTTCAGCCTTTTCAAAGCCCACAAGGGCCATCCGCCGCACGCCGTCAGCCGTCATGTAAAAGTCTCGGGGGCCATTATCCCGCCGAGGCACCAGCATCTGGAGAAAATCCTGCTTTTTGATATGTTTAAGCAGAAACATTTCTGTTTCATGGAACTCAAAGCCAAAAACATTCCCCATGTCGTGTACATTGTAGAGCAGCGGATCCTCGATGAGCCAAATATTGTTCAGCCAGATCATTCGCACCTCCTTGAAATCTGGCGTCTGTGCCCTGAGCAGACGCTTTTCAATATCGCTCATTTCCCGCTCGATTTTGCGGCTCACAAAGGGCTCTCCCTCCTTGTGAAAGCATCGGCATTGCCCCTGCACGTCTAAAAAGCGGCAGTACAACCCACAGTGTGTTTCATCTGCCCGGTAAGCGCATTCTTTGCAGCCCTCAGACATCTGCTTTAAATCATACCAGGGCTCTTCATAAAACACATTTCTTTTTAAATCTTCGTTCATACCATTTCCTTTCGGTTACTTTCGCCAGCGCTGACGTTAGGTTTAATTATAGTGTTTTTTTGAGAAAGAGCATCTCGCCTCCAGGGGATGATAAGCAGTAAAAAAACATAAAACGCCGCGTTTTATGCCTTTTTATGGCAATATTTTTCTCTTTAAAGTTTAAAAATTATCGTTTTTTTAAACCATTGTAAACCTCTGTATTTCTGAGGAACAATTATTTATTTTATGCGCTTCCGGTAAAACCGAAAAAGCTTCGTTGGGAGACGCTGCTTGATGATGCCACTCAAGGCATACACTTTGAATCCCGCAGTTTTTACAGTGCAGCCATTCTCCGTAAACCGGCCAGTGCCGCTCGATAAACATTTCTCGGACGCGCCAGCCCTCGTCCAGCTTTTCCTGCACTCTGCCAGGCCTCTGCCGATAAGGGATCACAAGGCCCGGAGCTGTGACCAGCGCTCTGGCCCTGCGGTCATGCCCCCTGTATACCGCGTGCCAGTTAAGATAGCTGAACTGTTTTGCGCTCACCCAAGGCACATCCACCCTGACAGGAATATACTCAAGCCCCGCCCCCAGAAAAATGACGTTGTTGCTTTTCTTGCCCACCAGCCCCATGGTAGTCTTTCGCCGTCTTGCCATGTTCATATCCAGATACTCCCCGATACAGTCCAGAAAATAGCTGGTCTCCACCGGGATGATAAAGGCCTGTCCATCCCCATACAGCACCACCGTGCCGCTTCCCTTTGCCTCACAGCACCGCAAAAGCCCCAGCGGCGCGCCCGAAAACCGCAAAATCTTGCCGATGTTCTCATCTGTCAGCCTGACCTGCCCATTGTCGAAGCCCATGGGAAGGGATTCGTATTTTAATTCTGTTATCGATTTCATTTTTTGTTTTAAATACTCCTTTTTATTATTATTTCATTCCAACATGACCGTCCATACATTTCCAACCCCATCATCCTGGTGCAGGCACCAAGGGAATCACCGCCTTTCTGAATGCTTTTGACAAAAAGATAAAACCGGCATGCTGAGCGCGAATGCGCCCGCATGCCGGTTGATTGGGGATGTGTCCCGGAAACCATCTATTTGTTTTTTGTATTGCTTTATTTTTTTGACTATATTAATCCTCTTTACGCCATACGAATTTATTAATAACATTTGTATAGCTTTGAATAATTTTCACCACTTTCGTACTTACCAGTTCTTCCAGATCTTTCAATTGCCTCCAAGTTCTCATGAAGCACCTCTGCCATGGGTGAGCCGGTCACATAAGTGCACTCCTTTGGCAGTCCGCATTCTGCTAGATAATGGCTTGCATGTTCGGAATACGCAAGACTTACATCAGAAATTATATCCACGATCCGGCGATTTGTTTCTTCCGGCAGGCACTCATCCTCACAACGATTTCCGGCTTTCATATGAAAAATCGTAATATGAAGACGCTTCGCTGCTATAGCTGACAGACAGGAATTGGTGTCTCACAAAATCAGCAGCTTGTAAGAGCAGTTGATGATATTGCTAACTATTGCTCTAAGATCATCTTCCACTGCATCCATATAAACTTCCGGATCAGCAAGTTTCTGATCATGGAAACACACACCATTCAGATTATAATCATAATTCTAGCCTGTATGAGCAAGAACACAACCAAAATATTTTCTGCACTTATTAATTGTTGATGAGAAATGAATAATTTCCGGGAGAGTGCCGACGATGATGAGTATCTTTAATTTTCCATTCTCCTGTCATTTAACATTTGAATAAACTGTTCTTATTTTTGTATTCATTCCTGTACATCCACTGGCTCAAAAATGTATCTGAATGTTCCGGGTCAAACTGCTCATTGGCCCACATAACAGTAACCAAGTCCTGGGTATCCGAAAGATTAATGATATTATGAGTATATCCTGAAAGCACATGAATAGCCTCCATCTTCTCCCCGTAAACCTCAAATTCCATTATGGGATACTTTATCACTCAACTTTCTTTTTAATTATTTTTTTTATCATCTGAATAACCCATAATACAGCCATATATATTAAAACACCAACCACAACTTTTACAACTAATACGAATATTCTTGAATTATTGTATAACGTAAAATTATAGATTACTATATACATAATAATTCCTGCACTAAAATATGGTATGATATCAAAAATATATTTTATTAAATTTATTTTTTTTCTCACAAAAAAACATTGTATTACACAAACGGAAGCTTCCGCACAGAGCGTACCTATTCCAGCACCAACAGATTGCAACTTTGATATTAACATTAGATTAATAAAAAAATTAACAACTGCTCCAATTACAATTGAAATGGTGTATACCATATCTAATTTATAGGGTATTAAGTATTGTGTTCTAATCACATTGGCAATAGCAAGAAAAAAACAACTCGGAATTAACACCTGAAATATTAGAATACATTTTTCAAATCCCTCTCCATAAAAAATTGGTACAAACTCTTTAGCAACTGACATAATACCAAATCCCATAGATGCCGATAAAAACGAAGCAAAAATTAGTGATTTTCTTAGGTACTTCTCACTCTCACTTTTTTCATTATTGGCAAGTAAATAAGATATTCTTGGTAGCATAACCGTTCCCAGTGAATTAATCAATGCTATCGGAACCTGAATAACTCGTTCACTACTTTCATAGTATCCTACTTCTGTTTTTGAAACCATAGAACCGAGCATTATTTTATCCATTATCTTATATAAGCTTACGGCTAAAACAGGTATAAATAAAACTATGTTCGGTTTAATATGTTGCATGATATCCTGCAAACAAACTTTGCATTTTTCTATGTAGTTTCGTATAACTGTCCAAAGAATAATTTGCGAAAGTAATTGACTTAACACATATATCAACGCATACAAATAAATATCCGATGGTTTTTTCACTAAAGTAAAGATTCCTATTACAGTAAAAATCTTTACAAACGCATTTCTAATTGTTGTCAACTTAAATTGCTCCATTCCAAAAAAGAACCAATTTATGTCAAACGTCGAGGCAATTATGTAAAGTATCATAATCCAACTAACTAATTTTTCATCACTGAAAAACAAAACGTATATCGAATATAGAACTATCATGAAACTTCCACAGCACAATTGGAATAAGTATATACTCCAAAATGTTTTGGATCTTTTTTCCTCATCGTTTCTGACTGCAGCTATGCTTCTATTTCCATAATTATTGACACCTAACATTGCAAATAAGCCAAAATAGTATACGATTGAAAACGCATAAGAGAACACACCTATTTTGTCCGCCCCCAATACTCTCGACAAATATGGTGTAGTAATCAATGGTACAATTATTGCTAGTACCTGGTAAATTGTATTGTATATAAAATTACTTTTTATAGATTGTCCTTTGATTTTTAACATATTTTCCTTCCAAATAAAATATTATCTTGTTGAATACTATAATCAAATAGGTCTCTGTTATCATAGTCATAAAAAAAACAAAAAGTATTCTCAAGAACTCATTATTCACGAATTTCACAAAAATAATATTGTATGTTTGATAGATTAGTAGTATTGCATGCGTGAGCATAATTATCAAAGAATTGCGTCCCCAAAGAGTTAGTATTTTTTTCATGTATAGAGCTTTTTTCTCAATAAATTTTGATATGCCAATAATAAAAAAAGTGCCTAATATAGAGAAAATATAGTACAAAACTATGTTTCCAAAGCGAAGGTTATTTAAATCTACATTTCCATTGATAAATGCCAGTACCGAGCCAATACCTATATATATAATTTTTGAATTAAATAAATTGCTTTTTTCAAAATAGTAACCAATTATTGAAAAAGAACTCGCAATAGAACACCTTATTAGCAGTACCCCAAATAATATAGGATAACTATCAATTTGAAGAATATTATTCCATTCTATTGAAACAGCAAAGTAAATAGCAACTGCTAATGCAGTAATATAGATTGGAAGTACAATACGCCTATATTTTACGACTATATATAAAACAATTTCAGTTATCGAAAATACAGGAAGAAACCATAACACACCTTCTCCATTAAAAGAAATAATATGTAAAACAAAGGTTTTAATTTCATTAGCATTATACATTCCTAATCTCGCTTGGAGTAATACTCTAGCAAAAAAAATAAGGCTGAATACTAGATATAAGATATATATACTTTTTTGCTTTATTACGACATCTTTTAAAGAATAATTATTATCTTCAAATTTATATTTTGCTTTTAGCAACCCATTAATTATAAAGAAGCCACAAACATGAAAGGAATATATCCATGTTTGTAGGTGATTAGCATTATCTGAAATAACATGTCCTAAAACAATTAATGCAATTAGTATTCCTTTTGTAATGTCTATCCATTCTACTCTTTTATGCAATTTAATACCCTATCTTTCTCAAACCTTATTCTGTTTTCTATTATTATCAGCGATAAGTAAACATGAAATAATTACTAATGCATTTATTCCTGCAATTATGTAATTATATGTGCCCATAGCAATAATAAATGTCAAAAAGGAAGCAGTATACGTTCTTTTTGTATTGTCTTTTTCGTTCATTCGTTTAAATGAATATCCTATCAGAATACCAAAAACTAATGAAAATATAAAACATCCTAAATACCCTCCAGAGTTCATAAATTCGAAGTATATTGTGTAAAACGCATTGTAGTGTGTTGAAGAACCTATATTATAACCTTGCCCTAAATATGTACTTACAACATCGTGATTAAATTTCATTCCAAACACTGAAAGTACGTATTCAATTAAAAGTCCAAAACCACCCAAATACTTCAAAATTATTGGAGAATCAATTAATCTCTGTCCGGCATTGTATTGTTCAAAGAATTGAGAAAACATATAATTCGATCCTGAGAAATCGACAACAAAACTATCTATGGTATTTTGTATTACACTTTTCTCACTATTACTAGATCTAAAACTAAATATCATCAATACGGCTACTCCAATAATTACAATAGCTCTTTTTAAAATTTTTTTTTGCGTTTTAGAAAGCTTTATTTTTGAATATCCTAAAAATATCAGCATAAAAACAACAATTTTTAAAAATTCAATCCTGCTTTGCATAATAATGATATATAAAATAAAATTTAAAACTGATAACATTGGTAACCTCTGATGCGTCTTTAATAACAATGCAAAGCTAAATGTTAAATCAAAAAAAGCAAAACCTCTTACAAAATATTGATAAATATAATAAATAACACTGTTAAAATAAATCTGTGTATAGTCTGTCCCGCCAAAAGCGATACTATAACTAATATTCCGAACATTAGTTAATAGTAGTCTACCTGTTATTACACATATAATCATATTAAATAGTATTGCGATACTTATCAGAAAGGAAATACGTCTTAACCAAACAAACATTCTGCACGAATCAAATTTAATACTTTTATTATTTTTTCGGCTAATCTTAATTTCCTTTAATCCATATCCCAGAATTATAGCTACATCTATAATTATAATATTTATTTGTATAAAATATGATGAGTCAAATGAAGGTATGTACTGATCAAGATATCCTATTCTACCAACAATCATCCAAACCAGAAAAATCACATTGATAATCGATATGGGATTAACGATTTTTTTCCATACATGATATGAAATAACAATAAATAAGACTAGTGAAAAATCAAATATTATAAAAAAACACATATCTCCTGTCTCCCAGCTCTATCTAAATTTGTATGTATCTCTGCCAAAAATAATCAAATTAGCTAATTTACTTTGTCTTACAATTGCTATTATCAAAGGACACAATATACCTACACATAATGTTAACATTATAGAATTAACAATTCCGTTCATCGAGAATAAAACAAATGCTTTATTGATATCAAATGCATTCATTAAAAATGAATGTACATAGTATATTTCTAAAGTAAATATTCCTATTTTTTCTAACAACTTAAATCTTTTTTTTATATGAATATAATGTGCGAAATTTAAGAAAAAAATAATTCCAGTTAGCGCTAGTATAAACCTAATTGCAATGGACAACGTATTATCTGGCATAGCCATTATTTTAAACATATATCCACCAAAAAAGTAAACACACATAGAAATTAATAGTAAACTATTATTAATTTTATTATATATTAACAAAATTTGATCCTGATAATTCATAAATAAATACCCTGCTATATAATAAACACTATAATATACTATTAATTTACAGCCTAAAAAATTAATATTGACAACTATCCCTATAAATAGTAATAGTCCAACCAAAACAAAATATATTACACAAAACAGCATAAGTCTAAACACTATCATGTTCCTTATTTTTCTTGAAATCACATATGCAATTATAGAAAATAAATTTAACATCCAAATCGCAAATAAATACCACAAACTCTGTGATATATTAAAAAAAACACCATATATTGAATTTATGCCATCATATTGTTGATAAAAAAACAGTCTAAAAATAATATAGAAACTTAAAAAAGGTATAATATAACCCTTAGAGATTTTTTTCATCTTATTTATAACACTAAATTCAGTATCATAACAATTTAATTTAGGCAAACAAAAATAGCCTGAAATAGCAATAAACAATGGCATCTCTATAATCGCCATAAGATTACACAAATAATCTGTATCACTATTTTGCGCTGCAATTTGGAAAATGTGTCTAAGAACAACAATTAATATCAGAAGTCCTTTCAACATATCCAAATAACTGTTTCTTTTCTTAGTATTTTCCATTATTTAACGCACCTTTTTTTATTTAAATATTTTTTAACTGGTCTTTCAAAACCAAATTCATAATCGAATAGTTTTTTTGTATAATTTCTAATATTCAAAGTAATCATCTGAGCGTTTTTATTTAAATAAATTTTTTCATAAAATTTAATTATAGCATCTATCTCTATATCCGAATCATCTGCAGGTAATTTTAAATAATAAGGAAAATCTGTTAGACTATCTAATTCAGTTTTTACCGCTGAAACAACTGGTATACCTCTTGCAACATATTCTTTACTTTTTAATGAGCTATTATATAATATTCCTGATCTATGTCTTCCTAATGCATCTACCGCTATATCAGTTTCATTAAAGATTTTTGTAAGTTCATCCCCTGATTTAGGTCCATGAAATATAATTCTTCGATCGTTATCTGCTAATATTTTTAAATTTTTAAGTTCTTGTCCAGCTCCAACAACATTAAGAACGACCACGTAGTCGCCATGATAATTCAAAATTCCTTTGACAATTCTATCAACGCCGTGCCAGTACATAAGATTTGCAACAAATGTTAGCCTTATATAGTTAGGAATAACTTGATATGATAAACTTCTGCTCTCAATCATATCATATTCAACGCAATTTGAAGCATTAATGCAATCAATACCCCAAATTTGTTTATCATTTGAATATGTCATTATTTTATCTATCACACGATTCATTTTCTTTTCACAAATAATACTTTTAACTATTAAAATTTTTGACAGCCCTTGATACTCTTTATGAAATGGATACGTTGGTATTTCAAGTATTATTACAATATCCTTATATTCTTTTTTAATCTTACTTAATAATTGATAAAAAGCGTTCGTAAGAGTGGGTCTTCTTATATAAATGTAATCAGTATTTGAGTCAATGTAATCTAATAGTTTATATCTTTCAATTTCTCTTCTGCTTTTAATCAACGGACATATGAATAATATATCATCTAACAAGCTTCTTTCTGGATTAATACTTAAAACGCTCAAATTCCCAATTTTTCTTAAATATTTAATTTGACTTATAACTTTTTTTTCAATACCATATTGTTTTGCTTTATCTAACTCTAATCCCTCAGCAAAAAAAACACCTTTCATAATTTAAATTCCTCACTTATTATTTATCACTTGCAAACTTAAATCCTAATTTAATCAATACCAGCTTTAATTTGATAAGCATTCTTGCCGGAATTACTGATTCTATAATAGCAACTGCACGAAAAAACAAATATCTTTTCAAGGAAATACATTCGCGATTTGTTAAGTCCAAAAGTTTTTCTTCTTTTAAAAATTTGTAACTATCTCTTAGCCACTTACCTTGATACACTCCATGCTTAAACGAAAAAATATTCTTTTGTAAAACGTAATAATTAGGAATACAATGCCCTTGTTTTCCGTAATGACTTTGGTTTAAAAAATACTCTTCAAATTGCATATCACTTGTAAATTTAGATAGTGTATTTGAAATAAACTTATTATCAAAAGCAAATGCTGCGAAATTTACTCCGTATCTTTCATCACAATATATATTTCTTATTAAGTCTCTATTAGTATAGGAGGATTTTCTCGGATATAGATTACAGTATTCAATATCATTTTCATGTAATTCTTTTATAAATAATTGAATCTGTTCTTCATCTATTTTGTCCGAAATCAAAGAATCTGCCAGAATACTCATATAATAATTATTTTCAACTGTTTTTGCAGCAGATATAATACATTGCACCAAATTTGATTTTTTACCCCAATACAATAATTTAACATTGTCAGATTTATTAAAATCTTCTGGCTTTTCTCCAAAAACTGAAATAATTACATTAAATCTGCAGTTTAGCCAGTTTTTCTCTAATAGTTTTAAAAAGATTTTACATACATCCATATAATTGCTATGTGATGGGATGATTATTGTTACTGATTCATTCACATTTTGCATAATTCACCTAGCCAATTTTCAAATTCATAGTTTTCCTTTACAGAATATGGAATATTTGTAATACTTTTTTTGATAAATAATTCTATTTCCCTCATATCAACATTATTAAAATCAACAATCATTATATTCTCCTTAATCAATTCATATATATTTAATGCTTTTATTGCGATGTTATTTGTTATTAATTTTTTATCATAAAAAAGTGCTTCTAACACACGTAAATTAATCGATTCATGAAAATCCGGATCAAAATCTACAATAACCTTAGAATCATACAATTCCATTAGATAATCTTTATAATCAATAAACTTTTTTGTTCCAATTTCCCCGTCATAATCCAAAATCTTGAAATTACAAATATATTTGGATTTCAATTGTTCGTATAATACAAAAATGTCATTTCCTCTAGATTTATTTCTACCAATATAGATAAAATCCGAAACGTATTCATTATTTGATATGTTGATATTAAATGGCTTATACATTAAACCTCTATAATTTATTTTATATCTTTGTGCATCATTGTTGTCATATGTATAAATATTATTTGTCCCAAACGCATGAATAATTTCATCTATTGACAAATACTGTTGTTTTAATTTGTCAATACGATTCATATAGTAAAACAAGACTTTACAATTAGGGTTTTTCTTTTCTATAATCTTTTTTACACCAGGAAAATATGCATAGTCTGTTATAACTATGCATTTACAATTGGATATATTATTTTTCCAGGATCCTAGTAAGAAAAACGGTACATTTAATCCGATTTTTCTAAATACGTGTGCAACAAAAAACAATATCCTATTACTATTAAAAATTTGTTCGCACTTATTATTTTTATCTATACAGATCCTATAAAAATAAAGTTTCTTACTAAAAACTAAAAATAAATTTTTATTCATCCTATCAATTCCTCAAATATTTTTTATACAATAAGTTCTGAACTTTTATTGGCATCACGTACATTCCTGTCTGGGCAATTCCAACAAACGCATAATCAAAAAATGAAGAGTATCCCATTTTCCAGAATTTACGTATTGTTGCAATATAACTCCAAGTATTCTGCCAACTTTTCCTTCTCTTCGCAAGCTCATCTGAGCTTCTAAACCACAAAAGAGATTCGTCAATATTTTCTGCTTTATCGCCTGAATATAGCATTCTACCAAATAAATCAACATCCTGATTTCTCTTTAAGTCTGCATATCCGCCCTGTTCAAGAACCTTGCTCTTGCGATACATTACTGCTGGATGATTAAACGCAGATCTCTTTTTTGCAAAGTTATATATTTCTTTTGAGGTTGTCGGAACTGTCCGTTTTGAAACAATATTTGATATATCGCCAACAAATTCATCAACATGTGAACCAACAATAGACAAATATGGTTTTTCTTCAAATCTTTTCATCTGTTTTTCACAACGATCAGGTTTAGAGCAATCATCCGTATCCATTCTAGCTACTAATTCATTTCTACATTCTTTTAATCCAACATTTAATGCAAGGCCTAATCCTAAATTAGTTTCATTTTTTATTCTATGGAGATATTGATTGTACTCATTTAAAACCGTATATAGTTCATCCGTAAGCGGTCCATCTTCAACTAAAATAATCTCATCTGGCTTTACAGTTTGATTTATCATGCTGTCTAATGCTATTTTTAAATACTCTGGATTTTCTTTTTTATATAAAGACATTAAAACACTGTACTTTTTAGATGTCGCTTCATCCTTAATCATTTGTAGATTTTCTTCACTTCCTATTATTTCATTGCTTCTATTTAATAATTGTTTAGCTGATTGCTGCCTATCGGCATATAATTCGTTATCAATTTGTTCTGTTCTTAATAAATAATCTCCAAAATCTTCAGCTGTGGGCATATCCTCTTGAACAATACCCTCTTGCTTTAAAAAAGCCTTTTTAACAGTATCCAAAATTATTTTGACATCACCAGTAAAACTGATTCTTTCTAAGTATTTTAAATCCAATTGTAATTTCTCTTCCCAAGTAATTGCATTTCTCCCATTTACTTGAGCCAATCCACTGAGACCTGGTTTAGCCGTATGACGCATTCTCTGCTCATCTGTCATAAACGTCATATCCCGTACTAATTGCGGTCTAGGCCCTATGATGGACATTGTTCCATTTACTATATTAAAAGCTTCTGGCAGCTCATCCAGTGATGTCGAACGCAGCCACGCCCCAAATTTAGTTAATCTGACAGCATCTGGAAGCAGATTGCCATCTTCATCCTTTTCATCAGTCATTGTGCGAAATTTATACATCTTGAAAATTGTTTCTTTACCATCTGATTCAATGAGTCCTGGCCTATCCTGAGTGAACAATACTGGGGACCCTAACTTAAATTTCACCAATAAAGCAACAATTACATATAAAGGACTAAACACGATGATTGCACTTCCTGCACATACTACATCCATAGCACGTTTTACATATTTTTCATAGAACCCCATTTTTCTGGTGGAAATTGAATTCATAGCGTTTGCTTTATATACAAGTTTATTTGCTCGCCTTTTTAATATATGTGCGGCAACTGCTGTAACAGCCACAGTTCCTCCAGCAATTATCCCGATTATTTTCTTTTTAGACACCGTATTCTCTCCTAAATACCATTTATTCAAAACAAGCTCTAATCACTTCTATAATTCTATCCTGCTGTTCTGCTGTCATCTTATTGTCACTTGGTAAACATAATCCTCTATGGAAGATGTCCATTCCGACATCTAAAGGATTTCCATCCGCACCAACTAAACCACCTGATATGTATGCATTCGTTTTTGCTCTGCCGTCACCTTCTCTAGTTACAAATCCATTCATACGATAGATTGGCTGCATATGCATCGGTTTCCAAATTGGTCTACCTTCTGCATTGATACTTGCGATAGCATCTAGAATTTCTGTAGGACAGCTCTTTCCAGCTTCTGGAGTATAAAGAACTTCTTGCTCTCCCCTTACCTGTTTACACATTGCTTCAGGATTGATGATCATACAAGACAGCCAGTAGTTTGGTACGCTCTTCTCAGCATCAAAAGGATTCATGGATACAGGTAAGTCTTTTAATCCTTCTTTATATCTTTCATAGATAGCTTTTTTCTGTGCAATATGCTCATCAAGATAAGGTAACTGACCTCTAACAACTCCAGCAATCACATTACTCATTCTATAGTTATATCCTAGCTCTTCATGCTGATACCATGGTGCATTCTCTCTTGACTGAGTAGACCACTTACGAATCTTATTAGCATCCTCTAAGCTATCAGTTAAGAACATACCTCCTGCACTTCCAGTAATAATCTTATTTCCATTAAAACTGATAGCATTATAGTTTCCAAAAGCTCCTGTCTGTTTTCCTTTATATGTAGCACCAAAAGACTCCGCTGCATCTTCGATAATTGTTGCTCCATGTAAGTCACAAATCTTTTTTATTTCATCAATCTTTCCAGGTGTACCGTAAAGATGTGCTACTACAACAACTTTAGCATCTGGATATAATTCGAACGCTTTTTTCAACGCAACTGGATCCATATTCCAAGTATCATATTCCGTATCAATAAAGACAGGTTCTCCACCTTCATATACAACAGGGTTAATCGTTGCATCGAACGTCATATCACTCGATAGAATTTTTTGCGACGGTTTTACACCTGCTAACTTAACTGCCATATGTAAAGCAGCTGTCCCTGCTGATAAAGCTACTGCGTATTTACAGCCTATTTTTTCACAGGTAAGTCTTTCTATCTCATTAATATTAGCGCCTACAGTGGACATCCAGTTTGTCTGATATGCATCCGTCATATATTCAAGTTCTGAACCATGCATAGTCGGACTGCTTAACCAAACTTTATTTTCAAATTTCTCAAACTCATGATTCGTTGGATTGAACATTTTAATTTCCCTCGCTTTTTATTTTGTCTCAATTTATTTTTTATTCTTTATCATTAAAAATTCTATGATGTACTTTATCTCAAAATTTTAGATTTTATTCATAATTGTTTTGGTCAAAAAAACGACCAATAATCCACCACAATCCTGCGGTGAATCTGGCCATTTCCTCCGTTCAATATTTTTCTATCACTCTAATCGCAGATCAATCCAGAGTACCCAAGAAGCCATCTTAACCTCTCAGGTTCTCAAAATCCACTTCACAATCCAGAAAAAACAAAATCGGATATGACCTAGACTTCCAAAACCCTTGTAAAATCAAAGCTTTCTCTTGGTTGTCCCTATTATATAATTATCGATAAATTTTATTTTCAAATTTTCAAACTGATAACTTCCTGAATTAAACATATTCAATCCTCTTGTTCGCTGTTAGTTTGCTTATTTTTATTCTTGCTTGTATTTGAAATCTGTGCTAACTTTTATACAGATATTTATATCGTTTCTTACGCTCATGAAGAACAAAAAATGACCATTAGCCCACCGATAGCATTTACACCGAGCCTGGTCAATTTGTTAATTTCCTCCATTCACTTTTCCACTCTATATTGTGTGTCAATTCAGCGTATTCAAGAAGTCATCTTAATCTCTTTGATTCTCGAATCTAATGTATAATCCATAGAAAATTTCATGATCGGAACTTGACCCAGACTCTCGAAACCCGTATAAAACAAATTTTTTCTTGGTTGTATCTGTTAAATATTGCTATCACTTTTTCTCTAAGTTTTACACCGTTATCTTGATAGCAAAATAAAAGATAGCAGTTCCATACAAAATCACAATTTAGTCTCTTTTGAATTGATCTCTCGTATAGACTTTTTCGACCACATCATCCAGACAAGGATCATAGCGGTTCGCAAGGATGCAGGAACTTTTGGTTTTAAAAGCCTCTAAATCATTGATTACGATTGAACCAAAGAAAGTTTCTCCATCTTTAAGAACCGGTTCATAAATTATTACAGTAGCGCCTTTTGCCTTAATACGTTTCATGATTCCCTGAATAGAACTCTGGCGGAAATTGTCTGAATTGCTTTTCATGGTCAGGCGATAAATGCCCACGATGACTTCTTTCTCTTTACCTCTGTTCCAATTGTCATTCGCTTCATAAGCTCCGGCGATCTCTAAAACCCGGTCTGCAATAAAATCTTTCCGGGTTCGATTGCTTTCTACAATTGCAGAGATCATGTTCTGCGGAACATCCTGATAGTTTGCGAGAAGCTGCTTTGTGTCTTTCGGCAGACAATAGCCACCGTATCCGAAAGATGGATTGTTATAATGTGTGCCAATTCGCGGATCCAGGCAAATACCTTCAATAATCTTTTTGGTATCTAATCCCTTCATTTCTGCGTAGGTATCAAGCTCATTGAAATATGAGACCCGTAAAGCCAGATAGGTATTGGCAAAGAGTTTGACTGCTTCTGCTTCTGTAAATCCCATGAATAATACATCAATATTATCTTTTATCGCACCTTCTGCTAGCAGCTGGGCGAAGGACTCGGCTTTTTCTTTACTCTCTTCATCGCAGCCTACAATAATACGTGATGGGTAAAGATTATCGTACAGTGCCTTTGATTCCCTGAGGAACTCTGGGCTAAAGATGATATTTTTAGTTCTGCACTTATCTCGGATGCTTTCTGTATAACCAACGGGAATGGTGGACTTAATGACCATCATTGCCTCAGGATTCACGCTCAAGACCATTTCAATCACTGCTTCGACAGCAGAAGTATCAAAAAAGTTTTTTTTGCTGTCATAATTCGTTGGAGCCGCAACAACCACAATTTCAGCATTTTTATAGGCGTTTTCTCCATCCAGAGTCGCTGTCAGATTAAGCTTTTCTTCTTTTAAAAATTTTTCAATATAATCATCATGAATTGGGCTTATACCCGCATTAATCTGATCTACCTTTTCTGGAATAATATCAACGGCAGTGACTTCATTATGTTGTGCCAGCAGTGTGGCGATTGAGAGCCCCACATACCCTGTTCCAGCAACCGCAATTTTCTTTTTCATATTCTATCTGTTCCTTTTATTTCTTTGTTTGTTCGTCATACTTTATAAAAGACTTTGTACCATTCTGCGAATCTTCTCAGACCAGTACGCAAATCGGTATTCGGTTTGAATTCAAAAGTGCTCTCTAATTCACTCGTATCCGCGTATGTAACTGGCACATCACCGGGCTGCATTGCCACAAGCTCTTTATGATTTTCAAAGTTATAATCATCTGGTAATACTTCTGCTTTCACCAATTCTTCGGACAAAATTTGTACAAAATCTAAAAGATTTTCAGGTTTTGAATTTCCGATATTATAGACAGCATACGGCGGAATTGGCAGACCATCTTCACCGTTTTTTTTATCTGGCGCACCCTGAATCACTCTTTTTACACCCTCGACAATATCATCCACATAAGTAAAGTCTCTCAGGCAATTTCCATAGTTGAATATCTTGATGCTTTCCCCGGCTCTCAGTTTATTTGTGAAGCTGAAATAAGCCATATCTGGTCTGCCGGCGGGGCCGTAAACGGTAAAAAATCGAAGTCCTGTAGACGGAATGTTATAGAGCTTTGAGTACGCATGTGCCATCAACTCATTGGATTTCTTTGTTGCAGCATAGAGCGACACTGGGTTATCCACTTTATCTTCTGTACTGTAAGGAACTTTTTGGTTTACACCATAAACGGATGAAGATGAAGCATAGACCAGATGTTCCACTGGATAATGACGGCATGCCTCAAGGATGTTGTAAAATCCAATCAGGTTACTCTCGATATACACGTCTGGATTTGTAATGCTGTAGCGTACGCCCGCTTGGGCGGCAAAGTTTACCACAATTTCTGGTTTGTATTTTTCAAACAGATTAACAATTATTTCCTTATCTGCAATATTTCCTCTTACAAAAGTCCATCTGCCACCTAATGCTTCAATCTGCTCCAATCGCCACGCTTTTATGCTCACATCATAGTAATCATTCATATTGTCAATACCGATAATGGATATAGATGGAACTGTACGAAGCAGCTCTGTCACTAAATTCGAGCCGATAAAACCCGCAGCACCTGTGATCAATATTGTTTTATGATCCAGATCAATGTGATTCATAGTTTTAACTCCCTAATTTTTTTTCTTAGTTAAATCTATATTTTTATTTAAAACTCGTAGCACTCACGATCATAAGCTGATCCTTTAATCTTTACTTTCATCGCATTGTGTTTTCTTTCATTTATATGTAAAGAAAACACAATGCGACGCGAAATAAAAACAGGTGGTGCTAAGCCTGTACTTTTGGCCCTATAGACGAAAAGCACACCCATGAATTTCTCCACAGGATTTAAAGATTAAATTTATAATCTATTTATTATTCTTCTTATCATGCAGCGCCCGCATAAAACCGCTCATAAAACCCTTTTCCCAGATTCCTCGCACTGTTCAGCGCCGTACTCCCCCGGTGGCCTTCTTTACAAATGAAGTTCTTTCCGCCGTAGAAGTTGACGCTGGGGTTCTGGTACTCGGTGTTATGCCTAGCGATGGGGGCATCGCAGTGGTAGCATCGGGTGCTGACGTAGTAGGGCTTGCTGGTCATGGCGACCAGGCCTTTCTGCCAGGCTTTGTACTGGACGTAGCGGACAATGCGCCTTCCGATAAAGTCATAAGGGGTTTTGCCCAGGTAGGGCTTTTTCGCCTGGTCGAAGCTTTCTTTGAGCTCGGGCAGGACGATGAGTTTGGCGCCCTGTTTGAGGGCGTAGTCGACAATCTTTCGGCTTACCTCATGGGCGTAATGATCGGTCAGGCGGGTAATTTTGTCGTAGTATTTTTTGTTTGGTCGTTGCTCTTGCGGAACGCTGAGGGCAGCGTTCCCTACAGTGTGCGTCATAAACCTGGGGGCCTTGTTCCCAACAATGCCGCGTTTGGTATACCCTAGAAGCTGCTTCCTACGGTGGGCCAGTTCTTTTCCGCCTTTAATGAAATATGGGGCGGTGGCGCGACCGTCTGCTTCGATGGTGGTACAAACCGCGAGGCTGTCGGAACCGGTTAAGGCCACGGCGACAAACTTTTCGTTTTGCCGCACGCGCTCCTTGGCGGTCCGGCTGTCCTTTACGATCTCCTTGACGGGGATGTGGAGCATGACTTTTTTCTTCTTGATGACAATGGTCGGGCTCATGAGCTCGGCGTCTTTGGGGAAGGGTCTGCCCGTATAACGGTGCTTGACCCAGGCCCAGGTTTTGCCGGTGTAGAGCTTAAGCAGTATACTTTTCTCGTCAAAGTCTTTGTACATGCCTTTGTAGTAGAGCATGGACATATGCAGACGCTTTGGCGGGCTGGGCTTTCCGCTTTTTATCGTGCCTTCCTGCCACGCCTTGAGCTTGCCCACATAGCTTCTATACATGCTGATGGCCGCGTTGATGGCGGCGCGCCTAAAGTACAGGGGGATTTTCTCAAAGGGCAGGGGCGTTTCGGGCGGGGTGCCATCTCTTTGTTTTATGGTCTGCAGCTCTAAATGGCGCAGTAAATTCTGATTGGTGAGGCTGAGGGCTTCGGGCTGCTTCTCGAGCAGCTTGTAGTAGAATGCCAGGACAGCGTCAAAGAGGGACTGGGTTTGCTTAAACCAGTCTAAATGCTTGTAATTCAGCTGTATTTTGTACGTCGTGATGGCGTATCCCGCACTCATAACTGACCTCACTTTTATTCGTGGACTGTTGGTAGTCTGCGAGTACAATACCGGAAAAATCGCAAGCGTGTACGTTATAAAGAATTATGACCAGATCATTGACCAGATTGTAAAAATAACTTTTGTAAATTAAAATTCGTGTGATGCAGATTTTACCTTATTATATATAGATGAAAACTGACCAGATTTTGACCAGTCTGTAAAAAAGTGAAAAATAAAGAAAATCAGGATTTATCGTTAGAATAAAAACATAAAAGTGATTTTAAAGAAAATTATTTAAAAAATTCAAAAAATGGGTGCATTTTTCATGAGGGAATGTTATAATAAATCACGCAGTTGAAAAACAAATCATTTTCTTAAATGAATAATTAAAAAAAGTTCGCAGACTACCAACAGTCTGCGAACTTTTTCTACTTAAAAGCAACGTAAAAAACGGACCCTCTCGAGTCCGTTTTTTTCTCTTTTTTATTCGTTTTTCTAATAAATTTAAAGCTCTAACTCATTCAAAATGTTACGCAGCTCGACCACTTCATCGATGGTCAGGGTTACGCCCTTACGCATTTTTTCATGGTTTGCGTCCCATTCACGAATATCGTATTTGGGTTCGCGGTCATTCCAGCTGACCAGGTTTAATTCCTTCTGCCAGCCGCTTGCTCCTTCGGATAATACTCCAACTTCTTCTACTACTTTAAACGAAAATGCCATATTTCCTCTTCTTCCTTTTAATTATTTATCTTATCCCGCTTATGCGAGCATTTTATCAAAGTCTCCCTGATTATCAAGCTCGGCCAGCTCGGTATAGCCGCCGATAAACTTTTCATCGACAAAAATAAAGGGAACCGTGTGCTGTCCGGTCTTTTCGGCCAGTACCTGTTTCATCTCATTATTGCCGTAAATGTCGACATCCTTGTAAGTCAGGCCCTTTTGGTCTAACAAACGCTTTGCGTTATTGCAAAATGGGCAGTGGGGCCAGGTATATAATCTTATTTCTTTCATCATCAAACATCCTTCCGTTTCTTATGTTTATATCCTGATTGGCTATTTTTATTCAAGCTTTGATAATATCGGTCCTTTTCTTTACCATTTTACCTTATTCTGGCAGAGTGTCAAGAATTAAAAGTAAAAAACAATGGCCTTTCAGCTTTTTTTAATGTATTATAGTGTTTAGTAAACAAGACAAAGGAGCTTTTTTTATGAATGAAGTAACTACCATTGACCATCCTCTGGTCACCCATAAGCTAACCTTACTCCGTATGAAGGATACACCGTCTAAGGATTTCAGAGAGCTGGTCAAGGAACTGGCCACGCTCATGGCCTATGAAGTCACCAGGCGCTTTCCCCTTAAAGATATTGAGATTGAAACGCCCATCTGTAAAACCACCAAGCAGGTGCTGGCAGACAAGGATGTGGTTATCGTGCCGATTCTGCGCGCTGGTCTGGGCATGGTCGAGGGCTTTACCCATGTTATCCCCAATGCCAAAATCGGGCATATCGGCTTATTCCGCGATCCTGAAACGCTGGAAGCCGTGGAGTATTACCGCAAGCTGCCCACGGATATCGCTGAGCGCGAGGCCATCATCACCGATCCCATGCTGGCCACTGGCGTCTCCTCTGTCCACACCATTGACATCTTGAAGGACGCGGGTTGCAAAAATATTAAGTTGGTTGTTATTTTAGCTTCTCCGGAGGGTATAAAGGCTGTACAAGCAAAACACCCCGAGGTACCTATTTATTGTGCTTGTATCGACGAAGGGCTGAACGATCATTCCTATATTGTTCCAGGCCTTGGCGATGCGGGAGACCGCCTCTTCGGGACTAAATAGGACAGGAGGTCTGTTACCATGACAACAGACACAATCAAAAAACGTTATGGACTGTTTACAGCCATTGCCATGATTATCGGAATCGTCATCGGTTCCGGTATTTTTTTTAAAAGCGATAATATTTTAATTGCCACCGGCGGCAATGTCGTTCTGGGTGTAATCATCTTCTGCTTTGCGGCCGTCAGCATTATTTTTGGAAGCCTGACGGTGGCGGAGCTGGCCTCCCGAACCGACGAGCCCGGCGGGGTACTCACTTATGCCCGAATTTTTATAAACCCCATGGCAGGCTCGGCCTACGGCTGGTTTCAAACCTTTGTCTATCTGCCCACCATCACCGTCGTGTTATCCTGGGTTTCGGGCATTTACTTTTGTATTTTCTTTAACATCAATGCCTCGCTGGAGCTTCAGTGTCTCGTGGGTTTTGGCCTGCTGACAGGTTTGTACCTCATGAACATGCTCTCGGCCAGGCTTGCCGGGCTTTTTCAGAACGCTGCGACGGTCATCAAGCTGATTCCACTTCTGATCATTGCGGTAGCGGGACTGGTCCACGGGAATACAGAAACCGCCACAGCCGCCATGCCGGCCCCAGCCACCGGGATGCTTCACGCTTCCTGGATTATGGCGATCCCCTCGGTGGCCTTCTCCTTTGACGGATGGATCATCTCCACCTCGGTGGCTCATGAGATCAAAAACAGCCGGCGGAACCTGCCCATTGCGCTGGTCATCAGCCCCTTGTTTATTCTGCTCATGTACATCCTCTACTTTGTAGGTGTCACCAACCTGCTGGGCGCCCCGGCCATTATGCAGCTGGGCGACGCTCACCTGGACCAGGCGGCGGCCATGGTTTTTGGCCCTTTTGGCGCTAAGCTTATCGGCTTCTTTGTTTTAATCTCTGTGCTTGGCGGTCTGAACGGTCTGGTCATGGGGATTTCGCAGATGCCCTACTCCCTGGCGCTTCAGAAAATGATCCCAGGCGCGGATAAGCTCAAGGTTCTCACACCAAAGTCGGATTTTCCACTCAACTCGACCATCGCATCCTACCTGATTGTTACCTGCTGGTTTGTCGTCCATTATTTCACACAGCGCTTTGGACTGCTGACCAACTCCGATGTGTCAGAAATCGCCATTGTGGTCTCTTACCTGCTCTACCTTCCTTTATACTACCAGGTCTTTAAACTTGGGAGAAAACAGCAGATTGGGGCTTTCAGAGGCATTCTGTGTCCGGTTCTGGCAGCGGTCGGCTCGCTGATCATCTTTTCAGGCGGTCTGCAAAGCCCGCTGTTTATTCTCTACATTGCCATCTGCCTTGTTTTTCTGGCTGCCGGCATGGTTTATTACCAAAAAATAACAAAAGCGCAGGTCTGATGCCTGCGCTTTTTTCGTGTCAAAAAACTCAAGAGACGAAGTCTTTTACCTAAGGAAGAAAAAAGCGTCCTGCGGACACTCCGCTCAGGGCTATAGCTTCTTCACTACAGCAGAAGCTTGGATCTTATTAATGTCCGGCCGTTCAGGTAATACGGCACGATTCCTGGCCGTTTACCGCAGCGCCTGGATCTTTTTTCTTATCTGGATAAAAGACATAGTCTCGGCCTGCGCTTTTTCTTATGCTTCTTTTGAATCGTCTTTATCCTTGGTTTCTTCTTCCTCGATTATTTCCGCGTCAGAAACGGCTTCTTCGTCTGTATCTTTGGCTGCTTCTCCGTTTTCTTCCTTTGTTTCTTCTTTGGTTTCTTCTTTGGCTTTCATTTCTTCTTCTCTGGCCTCAAGCTCTGCAATCTTTTCTTCTTTTTCTAAAATTTTGCGGCACAGCACATCACAAGGATCGTCACTGTCTTCAGCCAGATTTTCTTTTCGGGCTTCATAAACCGTTTTACCCAGCTCGGCAAAAAGCGCCTCGAGCTCGTGCTTTTCGGACACAATGGTGGTTTTTACCTTTGCGGCTTCTGCCAGGTCGCCGAGCATATCGGCTGTTGCGGCGGCCACGTCATTCAGGGTTTTTCCCAAATCATCAAAAATTGTCATTCTTTTTCTCCTTATATGTTAGTTTTAAAAAATCAAGGGTATATATCTTTCTGGCAGGGAAACCACACCGGTCTCCTTTTATATAAATTAATTTTTTACTCCTCTCAAATCCCCGGTCAGCGCCAAAGTGGCCGGGGGTCTCCTTTTTTTGATAATTCTATTTTAGCACGAAAGCTTTAAAGAAAGATTTATCTTTTCCACAAAATCAGATATTACTGATTATCTTTTTTATAAATATCCAGATCTCCCCGGCTGTAGTCATCATATTGACGCAGGTGCTTCATAGCGCGGTAATAAGAAGCCATCATCAATACCATTAAAAGCGCAATGGGCAGGCCACATACAATGGAAGCCGTCTGCAGGGCCTCTGTTCCGCCAACACTCAGCAAAACAGCGGCGGTTACCGCCATTATGCTCCCCCAGAATATACTGATGCTCCTGGGCGGTGCCGCCTCTCCCGTTACATCTTTAAACTGTTTCATAGACATGGCGGATATGGACATGGTCATCGACTCGGCCAACGTGACAAAAGACAATACCACGATAACAAGGGCTACCACGTTCATGACGGCACTCCACGGCAGCTGTTTAAAGAAAGCGTACAGGGCCATGTCTGATCCGGTTTGCTCAATGAGCTCACCGATATTGGCGCCGTAAAATTTTTCAAGAAGAATGCTTCCTCCGCCAAAAATACCAAACCAGGCAAAGGAAAACACTACCGGCGCAATGAGATTTATGACCACAAATTCCCGTATGGTGCGCCCATAGGCCAGCTTTACTAAAAACAGGCCGATCAGCGGCGCAAAAACCATCCACCATGTGTTAAAGAATACATTATTAGCCCCGATCCACCCTGTTTTCTCAATGGGGTCAAGAAACAGGGACAGGTTAATAAAATCATTAAAATACTGCCCCACAGCCGTAATGGTCAATTCCGTTACCCCCACAGGGTCTACCGCAATAAAGGCAAAAATCAAAACGAAAAAGTATAGCACGGTATTCAGGTTGCTGATGTATGTAATGCCCCGGTGCAGCCCGGAGATGCTGGATAGCGTATAAAACAGGGTGATCACTGCTATGACCACAACCCAACTGTACAAATTGCTTGTAAATCCCATAATAATATCGAATCCCCGGGCGATCTGCAGTGTGGCGAATCCAAGCGAGGTCGCAATTCCTGCAATGATCGCGAAAATAACCAGTGCATCGACGGCATTTCCGGCCGCGCCATAGATTTTATCCCCCGCAAGGGGGTACAGCGCCGTACAGACCCGATAATCTTTTTTGCTATTATAGATTAAGAAGACAACGCTCAGGCCCGCCGCTGTATAAATTGAGTAGGGATGGATGCACCAGTGCAGAAAAGTATATTTCAGGGCGCCGAAAACAGCAGCGCTGGATAAAGGCGCAGCGTCTAAAAATGGCGGCGGATTATAGATAAACTGTATCGGCTCATAAACACCGTAGTAATTAATCCCCACTGCTATTCCTGAGGTCAGGGCGATTGCAAACCAGACAAATTTATTTATCCTGGGCACTGCCTCTGGGCCTCCCAGCCGGATTTTTCCATATTTGCTAAAACCAGCCCACAGGCAAAATATAATGGCCGAAAACGCGACAAGCGTGATAAACCATGTAAAATTTTTCAATACAAACGCAAGTGCTGTGTCGGCAGCTTTTGAAAAAGCCTCTGGCGCAATGCAGGCAAATGCCACAAAGAAAATAAGGGCGGCTCCGGAAATCAGCAGCACATGCCAATTGACCATTTTCAGCACCCTTTTGTTTTTATACATAGCGATTCCTCTCCTTTTAAAAAAAGCAGAGACAAAGCCTGCCTCTGCTTTTTAAATTTATATCTCCAGCCTGTAGCATTCCGGAATATACGGTTCAATGACAGATAAACGGTCTTTTGAAATTTCCGGAGGACGATAGCTCTCCAATCGTTTTTTCACAGCCGGCTCCATCGATTCCTTTAAAGATTTTGAGCCGCTGTTTTGCCATTGGTTTGGGTCTTCCTTATTCATGTATTGCGACTGGTAGAATTCTTCCCGGTACATTTTGGGCGTCCGTCCCTTTAAGAACGTTCCCCTCGCACCTGTCGCCTTGATTTCCTCGAAACAGAAGCGGTCTTCTGAACAGTTTACCCCCTTCAGCAGATGTGTGGTCATTTGTATGATCTCTTCATCCATCAGAAACTTTTCAAAATTTATGACATTGAAGGTTCCCAGTGTCCCGCAGGCATGCTCGATAAAATTAGACCCACAGTCTAAACTTGCGTAAAGCATCATCATGCTCTCAATGCCTGACTGGGCATCAAAATCTTTTGCGTCACTGAGCCCGCCGCCTGTCCTGAAGGGTAAGTGATAATAATCCGCAAGCCCTGCCGTTACATAGCAGACCAGCGCCGTCTCGGGCGACCCAATGCTCAGCTGAATGGTGTGCATATTTGTTGATGCCGAGGTATTACCATAGATCACCGGTATACCTGGTCTCAAAAGCTGGGCCAGCACAATCCCAGCCAGCTGCTCTGCGTTTGTCATGGCCATCATCGAGACGACAGACGGCGGCGCGGTCATCAGCGGCATGGCGCAGGGCACAATCCACAGGGGTTGGTTCGCTTCACAGGTCGCAAACAATTTTTCGATGGGTGCATTGTCAAAGGTGAGCGGGGACAGGGAGTTCAGCATTGGTAAAATATGGTATTTGTCATTGCCCTCAAAACGGTTGACAATCTGTATGGTTTTTTTAAACAATGCTCTTAAGTGGCTCTCTTTTCCAGAAGCCAAGGTATTAGGATAAAGCGTCACCGTCGGCTTATTGGCATATTTCATTTGAAGCGCCATATTGGCAAAAGTTTTTTGTTCGGATGTAAAATTTTTGGTTTCCGCCAAAAGGTTAATATGTGACCCTGTGATCACCGGGCTGGTATCCGCCAGCTTAAACTGGTCAAATATATCCGCATTATCCATTTTTCTTATTTCTTTGCCTGTCTGAATATAAATGTTACTCCCAAGCGGCCTGAAAACAGTATTATCTCCCCCTATTACCAAATCGCCCTTAAAAGAAGAAAGAATGAACTGAGACGGGATATTCTGCAGGGCCTCCATCAATGTTTTTTCATCAATAAATACCGTATCATTTTCCACCCGGACGCCGTGATCTTTAAATACCTCCAGCGCTTCCTGGTTTTCAAACTTTACCCCAACCTCGTTGAGAATACGCAGTGTCTGCTCATGGATTTTTTCAATCCCTTGTTTTGAGATGTACTTTTCATAGGATTTCATCGCTGTTCCCTTACATCCCGCCTTATATCATTTCCTTATATGCATCGGGCAGATAAGGCTGAAGCAGATCGTTCTGCTCTTTTGTAATTTCTGGCACTGTGTAGGATGCCAGGCGCTTTTCAACGTCCTGCTGGGCCACGTCGACCACGCTGATACTTCCCTTATTCTGCCATTGGTTCGGGTCATCCTTATTAAAATATCGGGCGAGATAAACCTCTTCGCGATACATCTTAGGGGTACGGCCTGTCAGGAAAGCGCCCCTTGGGCCAACCTTTTTAAGGGTATCCATGCAGAATTTTTCATCACTGCAATCAATTCCCGCAAATAACCGCTGATTCATTCTCTGAATTTCTTCATCAATCAGGAACTTGCGAAAGTCGGTTACATTAAATGATCCCATGCAGCCACAGGCGTGTAAAACAATATCGGCGTTGACGTCCTGTGTCGCTGTAATCATCATCATGGATTCAGCCCCCGCCTGAATATCTGCATCTTTCGCATCGCTGAGTGATCCGCCGGTTCTGAAGGGCAGGCCGTAGTAGTCTGCTAAACCGGCTGTGGCGTAAACGACCAATGCGCATTCGGGCGCTCCAATTGCAAGCTGGACGGTCCGCATATCTGTCGCGCCCGAGGTGTTCCCGTAAACAACCGGCACATTCGGATTTAATAATTTCGCCAGTACATAACCACCCAGCACCTCGGCGTTTGTCATTGCCACCATAGAAGCAATGGAAGGCGGCGCAGTCATGAGCGGCATGGCGCAGGGAGCGAACATAATGCCCTGATTTGCCTCACAGAGGACAAATACCCGCTCTAACGGATCATGATCCATGGTGAGCGGCGATAAAGTATTTAAAATATAAACGTTATGTACCGCGTCGTTTCCTTCAAAATCATTTAAAAGCTGTACACTTTTTTCAAAGGCTTCTTTGATGGCTTTTTTATCGGACAGCGCAAAGGTGTTGGCGGTTGTCAGAAACAGTGGCTTATGCCCATATTTTAAGATCAGGGCAATGTTGCTGAATATTTTCTGGTCTAAGGTAAATCCCTTGGAATAATCCTGGAAATAATTGATGGTCCCAAAATCAAGGATATCGCTGGTATCCTCGAGCTTAAACTGGTTTAGTGTATCCTCATTGCTCATTTTCCGAATGGCCCCATCTGGATAATGACAATATACATTGCCGCCGATCGCGCCATTGTATTGTTTGCCGCTGCCGATTTCCAGATCCCCTTTACAGGATTTTACCGTAAAGGAGCGCTGCGCGTGGCGGAGGGCCTCGGTCACCATTTTTTCATCAATAAAAACGGTTTGTCCTTCCACACGGGCCCCATGCTTCCTGAAAACCTCCAGGGCTCCCTCATGCTCAAACCGCATACCGATTTCTGATAAAATTTTTAATGAGTATTCATGAATTTTTTCAATTTCTTCTCTGGATATAAAACGTTCATAGCTTTTCATTTTTCATTCTCCTATCTGGATATCTATCCCAAAATTTTATATTTTCTCATTTTATTTTGTAAATTCTGTCTTGAAATATTCAAAAGCTTTGCCGCCTGGGTCACATTGTGGTTATTTTGCTTTAATGCTTTAATAATCGTTTCTTTTTCAAAATTATCGACCATCTCCCTGAGATTTTTATTGGCGCCTAAGCTCAGAGAAGCCGTCTGTTTTTCTTCGATCACCTTGTACCGGTCCAGCAGGTATTCCGGCAGACATGCGCTTTCCAGCGCGTAGCAGTCGTTTCCGGCCAAATACAGGCTTTGGGTAATGACATGCCGCAGCTCTCTTACGTTCCCCGGCCAGTCATGCTTCAGCAGAATTTTTCTGCTTGTTTTTGACAAGCTGTTTATTTTTTTCCCAAGGAAGGAAGCGACCTCAGAAATATAATAGTTTGAGAGGGCGATAATATCTTCCCTTCGGTTTTTCAGCGGCGGCAATTGAAGATTAAAAACGCTGAGCCGGTAATAAAGGTCTGAGCGCAGCCGGTTTTCCCTGATGGCCTCGAGGGGGTCCTGGTTAATGGCGGCGATAATACGGACATTCGCAACAATCTCTTTGTTCCCGCCCACTCTTCTAAACCTTTTCTCTTCCAGTACCCTCAGCAATTTGGACTGGATCGTAATGTTCATAGAATTCAGCTCATCCAGAAAAAGTGTCCCGCCTTCGGCCTCTTCAAAGAGCCCCTTCCGCTCTTTCGCGCCAGTAAAGGAACCGCTCCTTACGCCAAAAAGTGTGCTCTCTAAAAGATTTTCAGGGATAGCGCTGCAGTTAACAGCCACAAAATGATTCTTTTTCCGATCACTGATATTATGGATGCTCTGGGCAAAGACCTCTTTTCCTGTTCCCGTAGCCCCGGATATCATAATCGGTACGTCCGTTTTTCCGGCCAGCTTTGCCTTTTCAACGCACTGCTTCATTTCGTTGCTTTCTCCTATGATATCCTCAAAGGTGTACTGTGTGTTGTTATGCAGCTTGACAGCGCTCAGCGCCCCGTTATCATGGTTTTTCTTATTGATCGTATCTATGAGGTTAAAATACTCGGATATCTCACGGTAGGTGCCCACGCTCATTTCAATGTTTCCATTTTCATCAAAAACTGGAAAGGAATTAAAAAGCACTGTGCACTCCTTGCCATTTTTTGTTTTATAATAAGAAAATGTGTCTTTGTAGCAGCGCCCGTCCTTCAGGGTGTTCAACAGTAAAGACCGGCTCTCATCATCCAGGCTGATGGTCTTATCCGGATCGTTCGGCTTATAGATTTCATTGGGATTTTTACCGATCGCATCCTCTCGTTTCATTTCCTCAATACGTTCACAGCCTTTTGAATAAGCGACAATTTTTTTGTTTTTATCGACAACCAGCACACAGAAATCCTCTATTTTTTCAAGGCATTCTGCCGGCATCAATTTTTGATCTGTTTTCCCATTTTTCATAAAGCACCTCTTGTTTTTTGGTGATGGTATTTTAACCTAAAATACTGGCATGTCAAAATGGTCTTGTTCTTTATTAAGACTCACTATTTTGTCTATATCTTTTCTCTATATTCAACAGGAATATAAGGTGTAAGCAGGTCATTTTGTTCTTTTGTAATATCGGGCGCCTGATAGGAGGCAATGCGCCGCTCAACCTCCTCTCTGCAAATTTCATAAACACTTTTGGCCCCCTTGTTCATCCATTGATTAGGATCTTCTTTATTCAAAAATTGAGGAAGATAGAACTCCTGCCGGTACATCTTTGGCGTCCTGCCTTTCAGAAAAGTGCCCCGCGCGCCGGTTTTTTCAATTTCGTCAAGGCAGAAACGGCTTTCATCACAGTCAATACCGCTTATGAGACGGTTACACATGGCTGTTATTTCCTCATCAATAAGATACTTCTCAAAGCTGATAACATTAAACGAGCCCATAATTCCGCAGGCGTGGGCGATCAGATCGGCGCCGCAGTCCAGCGTTGCAAAGGTGATCATCTCCGACTCGATTCCTGCCTGAATATCAAAATCCTTGGCGTCGCTCAGCGCTCCCCCTGTCCTGAATGGCATATGATACAAATCTGCCAATCCTGCCGTCGCATAACAGATCAGCGCAGACTCTGGAGCGCCGATACTCAGCTGCAGAGTCCTAAGATTTGTACCTGCCGAGGTATTTCCGTAGACAACCGGCAGGCCCGGCCGGCAAAGCTGTGTGAGGACAATCCCCGCCAGGGTTTCGGCATTTGTCATGGCCATCATGCCCGCGATTGACGGGGGCGCTGTCAAAAGAGCCATCCCGCAGGGGCTGATCCACAACGGCTGGTTTTCATCACAATGCGCTAAAATGCGCTCGACGGGGTCATGATCATAGCATAGCGGCGACAGCGTATTTACCCCGTAAGAAACCACATATTTTTCTTCCTCCTCCACGCCTTCAAAACGTTTGACCAGCCGGATTCCCTCCGCGAAAGTTTCCCGCACGCTTTCCTGCTCAGAAAGGGCGAAGGTTCTTGGCATAAGCGCCACAGGCGCTGTATGGCTGTATTTTAAAGCGATCGCAATATTTGAAAATATCTTTTGTTCTTTGCTGAAATGCGCTGTTTCCAGAAAACCGTTTACGTCGTTACTGTTGACCACCTTGCTTGTCTCACCTAATTTAAACTGCCTGATAATATCGTCATTGTGCATTTTGCGAATACGGCCGTTTTCCGATAAATAGATCGCTCCGTCCGCCGGGCGCATGATTCTGGAGCCGCGTCCTACCTCGTAGCTTCCTTTTAAGGAAAACCGTGTAAAGCCCTCCGGCACTGTGGCTAGCGCGTTTTGGACCATTTTTTCATCCAGATAAACCGTATCATTCTCAATCACAGCGCCGTTTCTTTTGAAAATATCGAGGGCTTCCGGATGCTCAAACCGGATTCCTGTATTTTTTAATATGTACAGACTTTTTTCATGTATCTTCTCAATTTCTTCTTTCTTTATGTACTTTTCATATGCTTTCATCGGGCTAGATCCCTTCTCTGTAAGCTTTCGGGATAAACGCGTCCAATAATCTGCATTGGTCTTTTGTCCGGTCTGGCGTCTCATAGGCCTCCAGACGCTTTTGAACCTCGTTCCCGGCTTTCTCTTTAATGCTGATTCCCCCTGCGTTCTGCCACTGATTTGGGTCCTCTTTATTGAACAAAGACGCTTTATAGAACTCTTCTCTGTACATCTTCGGTGTTCTGCCCTTTAAAAACGTTCCCCGTGGCCCAACCTTCCGGATGGCGTCAAAGCATAATTTCTCTTCCGAGCAGTCAATCCCGCTTCGCTCACGCTCAAGCATGCCAATAATTTCCTCATCCATAATAAATTTTTCAAGGCTCAATACATTAAAGGTGCCCATTGTCCCGATGGTATGGTAGATTACATCCGGCTGAACATCAATCGTTGCCTTTAGGAGCATCATCGTTTCAGCGCCAGCCTGTCCGTCTAAATCCTTGGCGTCTGATAAGGAGCCGCCTGTTCTGAAGGGCAGACCATAGCGATCCGCCAGCGCGGCAGTTCCGTAGGCGATTAACGCTGTTTCGGGTGTGCCGATGGTCAGCTGAAGTGTTTTTAAGTCTGAAGATCCCGATGTATTCCCATAGACAAAGCCCGTTCCTGGCCGTATCAGCTGTATGAGTACCAGCCCTGCCAGTATTTCCGCATTGTTCATTGAGAGGATGCCCGCCACCGAGGGCGGTCCTGTCAGCACTGGCATTGCGCAAGGTGATAAAATCAATGGCTGGTTCTCGTCGCAGGCCGCAAAAATCTTTTCGATTGGCGCGCTGTCATAGGTCAAAGGCGACAGCACGTTCAGGCTTCGATAGCATACATACCGGTCCCGGATCCCTTCAAATTCCTTAATCAGCTGGATACCTTTCCGCGTCAAATCATAAACAGCTCCGGGACCCAGGCCCAGGGTCATTTCATTGGCATTTATATGGCTTTTCCCCGAATATTTTAAGTCCATGGCGTAAACGCCAAATATTTTTTCCTCATCTGTAAATTGCTTTGTATCCGGAAACTGGTTCAGTACGGCGGAGTCGATGACAGGGCTCATGATTCCCATTTTAAACTGATTAATATTGTCTTCATTCGTTGTTTTTCGGATTTTTTCCCCATCCTGAATGTAGATGTTGGAAGCAAGGGCGATTTTCATCATGCTGCCTCCGCCAATTTCCATATTTTTATAGGAATTGGAATAAAGCATAAATTTTTCAGGCGCTGTTTTTAAAGCGGCATCCAGCATTTTCTCATCAATAAAAACAGTCTCGCCCTCTACTCTTGCACCGTGCTTTCTAAATACATCCAGCGCGCGCTCATTTTCAAAATTAACACCGATTTCTGATAGTATTCTCAACGTATTTTCATGTATTTTTTCAACGGACGCTTTTGAAATATACTGTTCATAGGCTTTCATATTCTATCTTCTCCCCATTTCACACAGATGCTTCTGTGTTTTTTTTATCCGCAATTTTCCCTTCTTTTTGAATCACTGCCAGCTTTGCGATGGTCTCCTTATTTCGTTTATGAAAAATAATGGAGATAATACATGCAAATACGGCGCCTGCCGCTGCCGCTATAAAAATAAAGCGGTATGCCAGCTCCGGCGGATAGGTATCCAGCCAGTTACCGATGATGATCGGCATAAAGCTATCAGGTAAAAACCCAATGGTCGAGATAATCCCAATGACGGTACCCGACATATACATTGGAATATCCGCTTCTGGCAGGGTTGCAAAATAAATACCTCTGGCTGCCCCAAGGATAATATATCCCAGCGCTGTTCCGATAAATACCAGAATCACAAGAGAGGCCTGCTGTGGAATAATCGCGATAAAAATATTGATGACTGCCAGCAGCGCGGTTACAATAATCAACAATTTTGAAATCCCGGTTTTATTGCTGACATTTCCTGAAATCAGGGCTCCGATGGGCTGCATATAATCCCTGAACATGCCCAGAATCGCTCCCAGAGTTATAGACAGGCCAAACATCTGCGTCCCGTATGGTGTCATGTAAGGCGTTGTCGTGCAGGAAATAAACGCGCCAAAAACAATAAAGGACATCAGCCAGACGTTTGGGTTTTTCAGACAGGTTAAAAGAATCTTCCCAATGCCGAGATTTTGGTCCTTATCTGGTTCATCTCTTTCAAAGAAAATCCAAATGAGAATTCCGATTAATATACAGGCGCCGCCAAAGATGAAAATAACCACCTGCATACCTGTTACAATATTGGAAAACTGGCTGAAAATAAAAATGGCAATTGTCCCAAGAACTGCTGCCAGAATACTTCTGGTCCCCTCAACATCTCCCTGGGCTTTCCCCTCTTCACCTGGTCTGGCAAAAATACGGATCGCTTTGATCAAAGCCGACCAGAAGGTTAAGGTGGTGGTAACCCCTAAAATAGCAAAAAGCACTACCGCGACACGATAATCGGGAATTGTGCCAAACCCAACGCACAACAGCCCTGAAGCCACATATGAAAAAGCCAGCAGCTTTCTTGCTGAAAACTTATCCGCTACCAATCCTCCTAAAAAATATGTGGCAATTGTCATGGTTGTGTAAGCGCTTGTCATAATTCCAAGCTCCACGTTTGTGACATTGAACGCCTGGATTAACGCGTCATAAAAGCTTGCTTTCATATAAGGCACATAATAGATAATGCTTGCGCCACACAGGCAAATAAATTGAATCGCTCGTTTAAAATCAAATTTTTTCATTTTTTCCCCCTTGGATTATTATAAAAACATTGTTACCGCGAGCCTTCAGCCTTCTTGTACGCATTGTTCCCCCTTTCACATAAGACGGCTTGAAATTAATATTTGCAAATTTTGTGCCAAGCATATTTTTTATTTTTTTACGAAAATTTACTCAAAATCCTTTTTTTATATCTTTTTTTCTTTTATGACGATGCTAAATATAGAGTTTGGTTTTTTTATTATTCTTTTTACACAAAAAATTGCGCGCAATTTTTTGTGCGTCTCACTTTAAAACCTTTACATTGTAAGTTTACATTCTATTAAGCGCAATATTTTTTTGCGCTTTGAGCTTGAATTTCATATTTTTTTGTAAATTAAATATTTTCGGCAAATAAAAAAAGCATTCATTCCTGTAAAACTGGAATGAATACCTCTAAAATAAAAAGCTGCCTGAACGATCAGGCAGCCGAATTGTCAAAAAACCCAAGAGACGAAGCCTTTTACCTAAGGAAGAAAAAAGCGTCCTGCGGGCACCACTTTCACGCAGATAGCTTCTTCACTAAAGTAGAAGCTTGATCTCACCAGTGTCCGGCTGTTCCGCTAAAGCAGCACGATTCCCGGCCGTCTACCACAACGCCTCGACCTTTTTTCTTATCTGGGTAAAAGGCACAGTCTCGGACTGTGTCACTTTTTTGACAGTCTAAAGCTGCCTGATCGTTCAGGCAGCCTTTTCACTATTTTACTTCAATCAATTCATATTGTCTGGTTCCAAGCCCGATTTTTTCTGCGTGCTCCAGACATACGCGCCAGTCCGTTTCCGGGTGTGTGCAGGTAAAACGGTCGTGGTCTTCAGGGTCATGGACATGGTTTTTATGAATCTGATCTGCCAGATAGCTGCCGGGGATGATGGGCGCTTTGTTGCAAGCGTCGGCGCATGCCATGTCAAGAGCTACCGGATCATAAGAAGCAAACATGCCGACATCCTGAATAATCGGCAGGTCATTTTCGGCATGGCAGTCGCAGAATGGTGAAACGTCCATTACCAGGCTGATATGAAAATTCGGACGGCCTTTTACAACCGCCAGACTGTACTCAGCCATCTTCTTGTTGAGCACGTCAAAGCTTTCGTCATTTGGCGTAGCGATGGCATCAAAGGGGCAGATCCCGATACAGCGTCCGCATCCTACACATTTGTCATGGTCAATTACGGCTTTTTCCGGATATGAGATGGCATTCATCGCACAGATATCCTTACAGACTTTACAGTCGCGGCATTTCTTTTCAATGACATGGGGCTTTCCGGCATTGTGCATTTCCATTTTTCCGCGTCTGGAGCCGCAGCCCATCCCTATGTTCTTAAGAGCGCCTCCAAAGCCCGTGTTTTCATGGCCTTTAAAATGGCTCAGTGTAATGAAGATGTCCGCATCCATAACAGCGCGTCCTATTTTTGCCTCTTTGATGTATTCACCATTCACCGGCACTTCCACCTCATCGGTTCCCTTAAGGCCATCGGCAATGATCAGCTGACAGCCGGTAGTAAATGGATTATAGCCATTTTCATAGGCAGCGTCGAGATGCTCCAGGGCGTCCTTCCGGCGCCCTACATACAGGGTGTTGCAGTCTGTCAGAAAGGGCTTGCCGCCCTGCTCTTTAATCAGCTCCACCACAACCCTGGAAAAATTTGGCCGGAGATAGGCGATATTTCCAGGCTCTCCAAAATGGATTTTAATGGCTGTAAATTTATTTTCAAAATCAATTTCGGTCATTCCTGCCTCAATGATCAGCTTCTTAAGCTTTTGCAGGAGATTCATTTTGGGATTTGCCCTGAAATTCGTAAAGTAGACCTTTGCTTTTTCGTTCATATTTATTTAACGCCTCCTTGAATTGTTCCAAATTATTTTATCATAAACCCGTCGGTTTCGGTACTTGTTTTAATATCTTGTAATCGTAAAGTAAAACAGCTATTCGTTTCCCTCAAACTGGCTGTTATAAAGCTTTGTATAAAAGCCGTTCTGCGCCAGCAGGGTCTCATGGTTTCCCCGCTCAATAATACGCCCCTGGTTCATAACCAGAATCGTATCGGCGCTGCGGATGGTCGACAGGCGGTGGGCAACCACAAAGCTGGTCCTCCCCTTCATCATATCATTAAAGGCGTTCTGGATGCGTACCTCTGTCCGTGTGTCAATGCTGCTGGTCGCTTCATCCAGGATCAGCATAGGCGGTTTGGTCAGCATCACTCTGGCGATACAGAGGAGCTGGCGCTGTCCCTGGGAAAGATTGTCCCCGCCTTCGGCAATCTGGGTATCATACCCCTTTTCAAGCTGCCTGATAAAGCTGTCCGCATAGGCTTTTCGAGCCGCCTCAAGGATCTCCTCATCGGTGGCGTCCGGCCTGCCATAGGCTATATTTTCCCGGATCGTTCCAGAGAACAGCCAGGTGTCCTGAAGCACCATGCCGTACTGCCCCCTGAGGCTGCTGCGGGTAACGCTTTTTACCGGATGCCCGTCCACTGCAATACTGCCGCGGTTCACATCATAGAAGCGCATGAGCAGGTTGATAATCGTGGTTTTTCCGCAGCCGGTCGGTCCGACCAGCGCGATCCGCTGCCCTGGCTCAGCAGTGATGTTCAAGTCCTTAATAAGGCGTGTATCCGGCTGATATGAAAAGTCTGCATGCTCCACACACACCGCGCCTTCTGCCGGTGGCAGTGCCGGCAGCTCTGCGTCACTGGGCTCAGGCCGTTCATCCAGCAGGGCGAAAACTCTCCTGGCCGAGGCAAAGGCTGTCTGGATTTCTGTCAGCACGCCGGTCACCTCATTAAAGGGCTTGGTGTACTGGTTAGCATAAGACAAAAAGCTTGACAGCTGCCCGACGCTCAGGCCTCCTCCAATGACTAAAACAGCCCCGGTTATGCCCACAGCGGCATAAACCATAGCGTTGACAAATCGTGTGGAGGGGTTGGTCAGCGAGGAGTAAAACTGGGCGCGCACGCCGCAGCGGTAAAGACGCTGGTTGATGGCCTCAAACGCCTGCTCTGCCTTTTCTTCATGGCTGAAAGCTGTAACGACCTTCTGATTTCCAACCATCTCTTCTACGAAACCGCTCAGGTCACCGCGCACCACAGACTGCTCTTTAAACTTACTGTATGAAAGCCTCGCGATGATCCCTGCCACAAAGATGGATAAGGGCGTTACCAGCACCACAACTACCGTGATGCTCATATTGATTGACAGCATGAACGCCAGCGTACCCAGAATCGTCACCACTCCGGTAAAAAGCTGGGTCAGGCCCTGAAGCAGGCCATTTGAAATCAGCTCGATATCATTGACAAAACGGCTCATCAAATCGCCGTGAGAATGGCTGTCGATATATTTCAGCGGCACAGTATTAAACTTCTCAAAAGCATCTTTTCGGATATTCTGAATCGTTTTATAGGTAATCTGGTTGGTGCACAGGCTCATGAGATACTGGAAAACAACGGTAACGCCGATATTAACCCCGAGAATGATCACATAGCGCATAATGCCTGAAAAATCCACCTGACCCGGCCCTACGATATAATCGACCCCGTGGCCGATCAAGATGGGCATCCATAAGGACAGTGCGATGCTGATTATTGCGCAGACAAGGCCCAGAAAAAGAAAAATGCCGTTTGGCTTTGCATAAGCCCATAATCTTGGGATAACCGGTACTTTATTTTCTTTTCTCATTGGCTGGCCTCCTGACTGCTCAGCTGTGAAAGGCAGATTTCGCGGTATACACCGCAGGTCTTAAAAAGCGTTTCATGGCTGCCGAATCCTGCCATTCTTCCCTGATCCAGCACGATGATCCGGTCGGCGTTTTTTACAGTGGTGACCCGCTGTGACACCATAAGCACCGTCATGCTGTCGGTTTCTTTCTGTATGGCCTTTCTGAGGGCCGCGTCTGTGGCAAAGTCAAGGGCGCTGGCACTGTCATCCAAAATCAGAATCTCAGGACGGCGCACCAGTGCTCTGGCGATGGTCAGGCGCTGCTTCTGGCCTCCAGACAGGTTCTTTCCGCCCTGGTATATTTCAGTGTCTAACCCCTTTGGCATTTTTTGAATGATTTCAGCCGCCTGGGCAATTTCCAGCGCCCGACCGATTTCCTCATCATTTGCCCGTGGATTTCCCCATTTCATATTCTCCCGGATCGTTCCGGTAAAAAGGACTGCTTTTTGAGGAACCATGCCGGTTTTTAATCGCAGCTGCTCCAAAGGGTATTCTTGTACCCTGATCCCATCTACGCGAATATTTCCCCCGGTTACATCGTAAAAACGGGGAATCAGATTGACCAGTGTACTCTTCCCCGAACCTGTACCGCCGATAATGCCGATAGTCTCACCCTTTTTAATCGAAAAGCTGAGATTTCTCAGGGCATACTCATTATTTTGATTGTAAGAAAAAGAAACATTTTCAAATTTTATTTCATCATCCGTTTCGGCGGATACTTCGGATAAACGCGCACTGCCTGGGGTGATTGCAGGCCTGGTATCAAAAACCGCATTAATCCTCGCCGCGCTGGCGGCTGCCTTGGTAAAGATCACCACAAGATTGGCCGCAACGATCAGCGCCAGCAGAATCTGCGTCATATAATTGATAAAGGCAATCACCTCTCCCTGGCTCAGATCACCGGCGTTGACACGGATGCCGCCAAACCAGAGGATAAAGAGAATGGCGACATTGACAATGGCATAGGTAAGAGGATTGAGCAGCGACGAAATACGCCCGGCCTTCAGCGATGCTTTCATCAGATTCTCATTTGCCGCCGCAAAACGGGCCGTCTCGCTCTCCTGCTTTGAAAACGCCCGGATTACCCGTACCCCGTCCAGATTTTCACGGGTAATGAGTGAGATCCCATCAATCTTCGACTGAATTTTTTTGTAAACCGGCACGGCACGGCTCATGACAAAATAGATGGTCAGCGCAATGAGCGGCGCCGCCACCAAAAAGACAACTGACAGCTTGAGATCAATAGTCATTGCCATAATCGTCGCACCGATAATTAAAAAAGGTACCCGCAGTAAAAGCCGGATGCTCATGGCCACTGCCACCTGCAGCTGGTCGATATCATTGGTTATCCGGGTAATGAGGGACGGGGTTCCGATTTTATCAAGCTCGGCATAGGAAAGCCGGTTAATGTGCGCAAAAAAATCACGCCGCATAAGTGTGCCGGTCCCCTGAGAGGCCCTGGCGGCAAAATATTGAGCAATCAGTGCAAAGCACAGGCCTGCCGCACCCAGAGCCACTATCAGCCCTCCCATATGATAAACATACCGGGTATCACCATTTTTTATTCCCACATCAATAATGCTGGCCATAACAAGCGGGACAATCAGCTCAAAAACCGCCTCGGTCAGCTTGAAAAATGGTCCGAGGATCATCTCTTTTTTAAAGTGCTTAAGATAATGCGCTAGTTCTAACATTTCTCTTCTCCTGTCTTTACGTCTTATCAGGACTATGTTATCATAAAAACAACCATATGAATAATATTTAGTTTATATATCTTCTATATAAAAAACAAATAGAAAGGAGTCACAATGGATCTCAAACAGCTGCTTTATTTTAAAACAGTGGTGGAGGAGGGGACAATCTCCGCCGCGGCTAAAAAGCTAAATCTCTCTCAGCCTCCGCTCAGCCAGCAGATCAAACAGCTGGAATTCGAGCTGGGTGTCACGCTGATGGAGCGCGGCGCCAGAAAAATCACGCTGAACGAAGCAGGCAGAGTGTTGTATGAAAAGGGCTGTACCCTGCTCACACTGGCAGAACAGACCGTGCAGGAGCTCCGCGATATTCACGACGGCCTGGAGGGCACGCTCACCCTCGGCACTATCTCTTCTTCCGGCGCTATCATTTTGTCGGACGCGCTCCCGGCTTTTCATTCCCTGCACCCGCATATCCGGTTCGAGCTTCACGAAGGTACCACTTTTCAGGTTATCGATTTCTTAAATGCTGGCATCATCGAGCTCGGTATTGTCCGCACGCCCTTTCATTCAGAAGGATTTGAAACACATTTTTTAGAGTCTGAGCCCATGGTAGCAGTTGGCACTCCTGCTTTTTTTGAGAGCATCAACTCTGATATTATTACCCTCCAGGCGCTGTCCCAAAAGCCGCTGATCTATTATCGCCGCTTTGAGTCTCTGATTGAAGGCGCTTTTGAATCGGCAGGCTTGCCCTCAAAGGCGGTCTGCAAAAATGATGATGCCCGGACGTCTCTCATGTGGGCCAATGCTGGCATCGGCGTTGCGGTAATCCCCAGCTCCGCCAGCCGGATCATCGCCTCTGCCGATACTGTCTGTAAAAATATTGACGCCAAAGTTCTGAATACGCAGGTAGCCCTGATCTGGCGAAAGGGACATACCCTGAGCCGTATCGCCCGTTCTTTTTTGACCTTTTTTTAACATTGTAGCCTTCTTTCGTTTTCACCCTTGACAAACCACAATATCTGGTGTATCATATGGTTAGTTAAATATTGAATGATCCTATGTTCAAGGGAAAAAGGTGAAAATCCTTTGCTGTAATCGCAGCTGTAAGGTAAAATGCCCGTTTCAATCCACTGTCCTCACGGATGGGAAGGGAAACCGGATGATATTACCGAGCCAGAAGACCTATATAGGAGTTTATTCTTAAGTGCCTCCGATTTAGAGGGTTTGAGAGCTACCATGTACCATGTTAGTATTTTTTATCCTTCTTCGCACCCGGAGAAGGATTTTTTATTTCTCCTCCTTCCCGTGTACATGGTTGGACTTCAATGAACACAGAACCTACATCTCCAACAATTTAATCATCGCTCAATATTTGACACTTGTTTGGGATTAAAATCTGCCATTTTAAAACGCCAAAAGGGGTGGTGTGTAACACCCCTTTCCCCAAACAATTTAAACGGTTCCCAATATTTATTAAAATACTGTGTATTATTTATTAATACCGTCCTCCTTTTTTCTAGCTTTAACGCCTGAAAAGATTAATCAATTTCTCAAAAACAAAAATCCCGCTGAGTTTATCAGCGGGATTTTTGTTTTCATTTTTTTATAAGATTTTTTTGCGTTTAAAGGCCATCAGCCCTGCCAGCATGACAATAAGTATGCCCGATGTTATAAAGGCCGCGGCGCCAGGGTCTGTAATGACGCCGGTCGATGGGTTTCCAGAACCGTATGGCGCAGCGGACGACGGCGCAGCAAGATTTTCTGTGCTGTCTGGATTCTCATTGTCCTGGCCGTTTTCCGGACTATCTGGCCTGGTGTCCGGCTTTTGATCAGGATCTGATGTATCCTGATGCTCGATAACCAGATTATCGTCGGAATCTTTATCCAGTCCGATTAGCTCAACTGTGCTCTTCTGATAATCCGAAACATCAACCATTTCAAGATGGCTAGCTTCAATGGTGTATTTTTCACCTGTTTTTCCCTTAACTGTCAGCGTGCCGATGTCAATTTTGCCTGCTGGCAGCTGCCCTTTTCGGGTAACGGCCAGCGTGGCTTCTTTTCCATCATTTTTTGTGATAATTTTCACACGGCTGTCCTCTGTGCTGAGGGTACTGCCTGCCTGGATTGTTCCGGTAAAGGCTGCTCCGTCACCGGAAATTTTTAATTCAAGGGAAAAGCCTTTAATGGCTTTATCCCCCAGATTCGTCAGCGTAAGATTAACCTGATTCGCGCTTTCTCCTTTTGTGACCAACAGCTCAGGTCCGTTATCTGCTGCCATGACTGGCATTGAAAAAAGGATTGCCATGAGGGTTGCAAGACAGCCTATGCCTATTTTTCTCAGTTTTTTATTTTGCTTCATTACTGCTCTCCTATTCCTCTGGTATCTGTTCGCCGGTCAGCCTGATGTTCGGCAGGCTATCGGGTAATTCTACGTCAAATGTATCACTGGTCAGGCGCTGCCCTTCATTTGTTTCCATGTTATTAACTCGGTATAGCTCAACCTTAACCGCCCCCGGAAGCTTCTTCATATCCAGCTGCTCCTTATCAATCCAGTAAATCCAGGTTCCCTGGCTGATTTCACCGATATTACCATTTTCCGGTATATTGGCCATAAAGATACTTGCTGCTTCATTATCCTTACCGACAACATTGTTGCCGTCCTGATCTTTCAGCAGCACAGCATTAAAGCCCGGATGTCCGCGATAGCTGCCTGTAAAGATAAGGGATCCAGCTTTAATGGCCGGCTGGTCTGGATCATAGACGAAATCCTCTTCCAATAGTCCTATGCCATTCTGCTCAAGCTCCACATTATCTCCCGGAGGTCCAATAATATCAAACTCTGCCGCGCTTACGCCTGCTGCACCATTTGCTATGATCCGCACATACTCTGCCCGGTAGGTGATCAGCTGGTTCGCACCCTCCTGGTCCTTTTCATTAAAGTAAACGGTCGCTTCAGGCTTTTCTGTGGTCATTGCGAAGCTGCCCTTTGCGGCATCCTGCCATTTCACACCATCCTCACTTACCTGGATGGTATAATTTTTGATGGTATTCTCCACAAAGGCTCCATCTTTTACTGCTGCTGTGTATTTAAAGCCGACAACAGGCATATTTTCATGCAGATTGATGGTAATCTGCGGATTGTTTGTGGTCTTAGTTCCTTCATAGATACTGCTATAATCATTGTCATAGAGCTTGGCCAGCGCCGGGTGGCTTAAACCTGAGCCCGTACAATCCTCGATATATTCATCGCCTTCCGAAGTCATATCTGTATCCATGGTCCATTTTGTCTTCGCGATGCTGCCGTCATGCTGGATTTTGATCGGTTCGAGCGCCAAAGCTTCGGTTTTATTCAGGTAATTGTCATAAGCGACCACCTCGTATTTCAGCACACGATTGTTCATGGAGGAAATCACGTCTGTATAGGTATTGTCTGTTGTAAAGCCAACTACCTCGCCATTTCGGATAATTTCATAGCCTAAAATCGCTTCGGAACTTTTGTTTACGCCCAAATTGAAACTAATCTGTTTTGAGTCCTTCCCATCTTCCACTTTATGGTTCAGAGTCGCCTCAACCTTTGTATTCTTAGCCATCGCCGGCGCTTTTTCAATCCGTTTGTGTCTGGCGCCGTCGTTCAGGTAGTAGATTGCCCGTTCCTCTTTGGGATACTTGCTCACATATTCAATGGTTTCTTCGTTTGGCGTCAATCCCCACTTTTCAAAATAAGCGGTTAAGTCTTTCTTGGCTGTATCACTCGCCATACGGATTAACAGGTTATCCTTATCTGTCTTCATCGTATTTCTTCGGTAATTTTGATACAGGCGGCCATAGAAGCTGTCGGGATCATCGAGATTGTTGTAGGTATCATCATACGCGAGGTGCAGCTGCCAGAACATGCCCAGCTGTGTGAATACATTGCTCGCGTAGCCCTTTGTGCCAGAAGTGACCTTCTGGTAAATCCCAGGGTAATCGGCCCGTGCTTCTGCTTTTTCGTCAAAGGTTTTTACAAGCTGAGACAGAATATTATTGGAGGTTTCACCGTAGACCATGTCACCCTCATCGGTCACATGTCCAATTTCATGGGCGATCCCCCAGCCATAGAGGTTTCCGCCTCCCATGGTTCCATCCGCCTGTTTCGTATGTGGCCGTCCGTGTGTCATGCCGCCGACTGAGCCATACTCAATGCCGATATGCTGGCCGGTAGCATACATAAACGCGCCGGTAAACATACGGGTATACCGGATATTAATTCTGGAACCAGGCCATTTATCTTTTGCATCCTCCGCATCTCTGGACAGTCCTTTTGAATTATAGGTGATGTCCATCAGCTGTTCCATGGCCAGGCTATTCTGATAAAGCTGTTCAATCTGTTCGCTTTCGCTGCCGTTAAGGGCTTCGAGCACAGCTGTCGCCGGCACAGAAAGCAGCATCTGGTTTGTCATAATATCTGTACTGTTGTAAATGCTGGATTTTTTATCCCATTGATATTTCGATTCTTCACCGGCATACATGTCCGGCACTTTGGCGACAAAATCTTTCAGTTCTTTAATATAGGACTGGATCGCTGCTTTTGAGTCATTTTCATCTGTAATTCCCGTTAAATTCAAGTACGGGATCTTTGTTGCTCCCGCCACTCTTACCTTGATATCCTTACCGGATGGGCTGGCGTTTGGATAACGGATATACAGGGCTCCGCCGCGTTCACTATCTTCGCCGCCAATCTGCTCAAGGGTAATTTCATTCTTCCCTTTCTTTAAATTAACGGTCTTGCTCCAGCCTGTTTTGACGTCAGGATGGTATTGAGTATAGACAAGCTGCGGGAGGACACTCCCTTCTGTTCCCACATAAACATTGATGGTATCGCCTGCTTTTGCGGCCAGGCCCAGCGGCTGAAAATCATTCAGCGCCATGGCAAAGCCCAGATTGCCATTTTTGGCGTTTGATACATTCTGGTCCACAAGAACCGTATCATCAATATTGGTTTCACTCAGAATCGCTTTTGCCAGCGTGAGCTCTGAAAGGATGGAATCCTTATCCGGATGGAACTCTCCGCTCACAGCATCTGGAGTATTGGCGCGCTCAATAAGCTTATCCACAACCTCCATGGTTACACTGTCCCTCAGTTCCACATGTAAATCATCCACGAACAGAGCGTTTGTTTCATCTGCCAGACTGTCATAGGCGTAGAATTTTATTTCCGAAATGCGGCAGCGCGCATTCGGAGCGCCTGGCCAGTAGAGCGCCGGATTCATCTGAATTTTTACAGGTTTAATCTTTTCATTGATGCGGATACGGTAGTATTCTTTTCCATTGGTGCTCTTTTTCGCCTGAACCACAAAATCTTTTCCGATGTTCAGGTCGTGTGCCTGCCCGGCCTCATCCCACCAGCGGATTTTCATGTATGCGTTATAAGTACTTGGCTCACCTTCGCCGCGCACCAGCACTATATCATTCATTTCATAGGACTGGTCAAATTCTACGACCGGCGCCTGAAGCTTGCCTGACCAGCCGCCGGCATCCCAGCCCCCATAGTTCCAATACGAGGAATAGTCATTGTCCACAATATCAAATTTATCATAGGCCTGTTCATAATCACTTTCCTTTAAATAGGGATAAGTGACGTCCTTAATATGGGCAGTGGGCTGGTTAATCTCACCGGCACGGTTGATCAGCTTATAATTTGAGGTAACCGGCGGCTCGATGGATTCTGTGGCGCAGGTATATACAGATGATTTTGCCCCTTCGCCAATGGCGTTATAGCCGGTCAGATAAACCTCATATTCAGCCTGATCCTTAAGGTTTTCAATCACATAGCTGGTGTTTTCTAAACCCCCAACCTTGGTGTATTCACCGTTTCCCTTTTCACGGTAGTAGACATTATATCCGGTAGAATTTTTTTGTTTTTCCCAGTTAACTGTAATCTGGCGGTATCCGCCTTTTAGCGTGATCCCCTCTGGCTGCTCAGGCACTGAGGTTGGCAGCGGTATTCCTATTACGGGCGCGCTAAAGCCGCTTTCCCAGTTTCCGCCCTCTGATCGGTTAACAGACTGAACCGAAATTTTATACTCCACAAAGTTGGTCAGATCACTGATCGTCAGGGAAGTTCCATCCACAGGCGTCAGTACAGTCTCTGCCTTACCGCTTTTGGGGTCCGTATAACTCATTTTGACCTCATAGCCTGTTACATTACTCTGTGCTTCCCAGCTGACACTCAGGCTTTCATTGCCAGAGGCTACCTGAACGTTTGTCGGGATGCTCGTCACCTGCTCGACAATCTTATCCTTGGTATTATTCAAGAATTCAACCTTTGAAATTTCCGCCAAATTACTGCTCGCCTTATTGGTTTCTTTTACAATGATCGTAACCTTTTTAATCGCGACCTGCCCTTTCAGGTCAACAACAATGGTTGACGGGGAGGCTTCATCGGTTAAAAAGAGATAATCCGCCTTGTCCTGAAGGTCAAACTTATAGCTATGTATCTCTTCAAATTCATCGGTCACCTCAATGGTTCCCCTCTTTGGCGCATTTTCAAGCCCCAGTTCACTTGGGGCAATGCGAAGCTCTGTCGCTACGACTGGCTCCTTCATTACAAGCGGAATTAACAGAGGCGTATCCTCTGAAATGCTGCTTCCATCCTCCCTGGCAAACTGAACCATGCCTGCCTGATCGGAGGCTGTGCTGAAAAGCTGGGCAATATCGCCGCTTTTTATCGTCACAGGATCCGTTTTATCTTTTTCGAAAGTCACGTTGCCGGGATCTACAATCGGGGAGGTGTCACTGATCTGTACTTTTCCTGAGTCATGGGACACACCCATATTTTCCTGTAAATAGACCAGATCGACAATATCCACGGTTCCATCTCCATTCAGGTCACAGTCTGCTTCAGAAGAACCAAGGCTTTTCATGACCGCATCGTAATCGGCATCGTCAATGCTGCCGTTTTGGTCGACATCGCCTGTTAAAATTGAACCGCCCATAAATTCGACACGCTTGGAGCTGCCCTGGAGGCTTACCTGCGCCTGGGCTGGTACCATCCCCTTGTCAGAGACTGTGACGGTGTAGTCGCCAATTGGCAGGCTGTAAAAATTGACATTGGCAAAATAAATCTTCGCATCGGGCTCCTGCTCATTGCAAAGAACGTTGCTGCTGTCCACTCCATTGGAATCTCTGTCAAAAAGCAGTGTCTTATACTGGATGCTCCTGCTGCCAAAATCCGTTGTGGCTTTTTCACTGATGACATCCTTTAAAGGAATTTCCTTGGACGTACCGTCGCTGGCTGCCAGAGTCAGGACTGCTGTTTCTGACAGCTTTGTCTTCGGCTGGTTAAAGTGGATTTCCACCTCGATATTTCCCACCAGGTCAGCAGACGCTCCTGCATAGATGACACCTGCCTCTTTATTTTCCGGCTGAGGCTCAGGAGACTCAACCGCCTCAGAAGATGGCTTCTCCGCACTTTCCGCTGTCTCACCCTCTTCCTGATTTTCTGTCACGGTATCATTCTCTGTCATTTGGGCAGCAGGCTCCTGTCCTGATTCTTCCGCCAGAATAGATACCGGAAAGCTCGCAAACAGCATAACAACTGACATAAAACAAGCTAACCATTTTTTCATGTTCTTTTCCTTTCCTTCTCTTATATAAGTACTCCCAGTCTTTTACCGCTTATCTCATTACGCTCGTATGAACAAAAAACGGCTGCGAAAGGGCGCAGCCGTGCGGTGTCCACCGATGATGATGGATTTCCGTAGCAGCTGGCTGCCATTACCGTTTACCGGCTTCAGGCCCTTTAGTTTTGCGTCTCTGCCTTTCAACAGATTTGCCCTTTTTACGTTTTAAAAACGTTATTAAATTAAAATCACTATAGACTATGTCTCATTATAACAGGCACGATTCTCCGCGTCAAGAATCATTGATTATTTTGCATTAAAAAGAAAAAGACCAGAGTAAAAAGCTACTCTGGTCAAAAATAAAAGCTAGAACTTACTCGTCTTCAGGAATTGTGTTTAAATCATTAAAATCCATATAATTTCCGGTCACAATAAAATATACTGTTTCAAAAATATTGGTGGCATGATCGCCGATTCTCTCCAGATGACTCCCAATAAAGGAAAAACTCATGGCCTGAAGAGCCATCTCCGGATTTTTGTTGATTTCTGCAATACAGTCACTGTGCAGGGTATTGTTCAAACGGTCAATTTCATCCTCATACCGGATCACATCGTCCATTTTGCTGATATCCTCATCAATATAAGCCTCTATACACATTTTCAGCTGGTCTTCCACCATCTTTGCCATCTGCGGAATATTATCAAGTTTTTTATAGTATTCCTCTTTGCGCAGACAGATCACTTTTTGGCAGATATTAACCGCTAAATCCGCGATTCTCTCAAGATTTGTAATAATCTTATAGGTTGAAGAAAGCCTTCTCAAATCCCCTGCGACCGGCTGCTGTCTTGCAATAACCTCACTGACAATCTGTTGAAGCTGAATTTCCTTTAAATCCACGATATCATCACGGCTGATAACACTTCTGGCCAGTTTTACATTCTGTTCTTCCAGCGCTGTAATTGAATCGGACAGCATCCGTTCTGCCTGAGAAGACATCAGCAGAATTTCATTCTTAATGGTTTTTAATTCTTCATTATAAACTTCTCTCATTATTCGCTCCTTTATCAACCAAATCGTCCGGTAATGTAATCTTCAGTACGTTTATCTTCCGGATTCATAAAAATGGTGTTGGTTTCATTATACTCGATGATTTCTCCCATAAGGAAAAACGCAGTCCTGTCTGAGATTCTGGCCGCCTGCTGCATGGAGTGTGTTACGATAATAATGGTATAATCCTTTTTAAGCTCCTCCATCAGGTCTTCAATTTTTGAAGTGGCAATAGGGTCAAGGGCAGAGGTTGGTTCATCCATCAGAATAACCTCTGGCTGCATGGCAATGGTTCGGGCAATGCAGAGACGCTGCTGCTGCCCGCCGGAAAGGCCAAGTGCCGACTTGCCCAGACGGTCGCTGACCTCATCCCACAGCGCAGCGCTCACCAGGCTGTCATGGACAATTTTATCAAGTTTCTTCTTATCTTTCAAGCCCTGGCATTTTGGACCATAGGCGATATTGTCATAAATACTCATCGGGAATGGGTTAGGCTTCTGAAAAACCATGCCCACCTTTGTTCTGAGCTGGATAACATCCGTATCTTTTTCATAAATATTTTTGCCGTCAAAATTCAGCGTCCCCTCAATACGGACAGAGTCGATTAAATCATTCATACGGTTCAGGCAGCGTAAAAATGTGGATTTACCACAGCCGGAGGGACCGATAAAAGCAGTTACTTCATTCTCATAAATATCAATATTGATTTTCTTCAGGGCCTGAAAATCGCCGTAATATAAATCCAGATCCTTCACATCAAATTTTTTCTTCTTATCCATTTTAACCTCGTCTATTTCTTATGGGCAACATCCAGCTTGTCTGCTGCCAGCCTCGATAAAATATTCAATACAATAACGATCAATACAATGACAATGCCAATGGCACAGGCCAGCTCAATGTTTCCCTCTTCCTTAGCCACATAGTAAGCCTGAACCGTCAGTGTGCTTCCCGGTGAAAACAACGTTCCTGGAATCTGCGCAACGGTCCCCGCCGTCAGCAGCAGCGCTGCCGATTCGCCGATTACCCGGCCAATACTCAGGAGCACCGCAGTCACAATACCAGGAACCGCCGAAGGCAGCACTACTTTAAACACTGTCTGAAGCTTGGTTGCGCCAAGAGCCAGTGAACCTTCACGATAGCTGATTGGAACAGTTTTAAGGGCTTCTTCCGTGCTTCTTATAATAACCGGAAGCAGAATAATCGCCACCGTTAAACTGCCTGACAGTAAGGATATCTGAAATTTCAGTGCGACAACGAAAAACGCCATCCCAAAGAGACCAAAGATAATCGACGGAATACCCGAGAGACACTCTGTGGCAAACCGGATCGCGTTGACCAGTCTGCCTGGCTTGGCATATTCGGTCATGTATATGGCCGCCAAAATACCGATTGGCAGCGCAATGATCAGTGACAGGAACACCATATACAGTGTGGTGATAATATTGCTGAAAATACCACCGCCTGGGTTGACCACCTTCAGCTTGAGCGTACTGCCGCCATCGTCGATCAGCTGGGCGATTTCCTGCAGTGATAAATCCGTCACGTCGGTGCCATCCACGCTCTCAAGCACATAATCTGTTTTGACCGCTGTGCCCTTACCCGTTGTATCCTTCGTGGCATTTAAGCTCGAGTCTTTTTCGATATAACTGAAAACCACCTGTTTGTGCTGTTCATTTCTCTTTGAATAGTCGACCTTCATAATAGCCGCCCCTAAAGACTCGATATAAAGCGGCTCGCCATCCGGCGTTTCATACTTTTTATAGTAATCCGATTTTGACAAAAGATCCGCTTCATTGATCGAGAGAGGAACCTCTTTTTTTTCTGCCATCTGATAGCCGACCTTATCATTAAAATCGCGGGTGATAAAGTTCCAGTCCACCATACCAATCCCTTTTACAAAGATAAAGCCAATGATAAATAATAAAATACCAAGAGTAATGGCTGTGGCAGCGTAAATAATTCCCTTTACGCAATTGTCTTTTACTTTTCTGCTCATGCTCCTCAGCCTCCAATTTTTGATTCGACAAATTTATTAACGATAAAATTGATGATCATAATAAATACAAACAGAACCACACCGGTGGAGAACAGAAGCTGCTGATGTACCCCAGAAGCATAGCCCATTTCAAGGGCAATATTGGTGGTTAATGGCCTGATCTGGTCAAAGAGGCTGGTGGGAATACCGGCGATAGGATTACCGCATACCAGCATAACCGCCATGGTCTCACCAATCGCCCGTCCGATGCCCAAAATAATACCTGTGATAATACCCGATCTGGCTGCTGGGATAATCACCTTGAAAATGGTCTGGATCTTAGACGCGCCCAGGGCCAGGGAACCCTCGCGGTACGCGTCAGGGACCGCGGATATGGAGGTTTCAGAGATGCTGACCACCGTCGGCAGGATCATGACGGCCAAGACAATGATCGTCGCTAAAAGGGATTCACCCTGGGCCATAGGCGAAATTTTCAGCACATAGGGCACAATGATCCCAAGGCCAAAAACACCGTACAGCACTGAGGGAATACCAGCCAGCAGCTCAACGGCAAACCGGACTATTTTTCCAATCCGTGTGCCTGCCAGCTCTGAGATAAACACAGCCGTCAGCAGCGCGATGGGTACACCAATGACAATGGCCCCCAGGGTCGCGTAAACTGAGCCGACAATCATGTAAAAAATACCATACATATCTGATCCAGGCCGCCATTCTGTCCCTGAAATGAACTTCCAGAAGGAGTAAGAGCCGTTAACAAAAGGCTCCAGCCCATTGACAAATACATAGATGGTAATGGTAACGACGCTGATGATCGATACAAGGGCGCAAAGTAAAAAAATCTTTTCAACAACTTTCTCGCCTACTTTGGTTTGTTTCTTTTCTTCCAAGTAAATGATCTCACTTTCTTAAAGAATTTTATTTTAAAAGCAGAATCCTATCTCACGCTGATTCCGCCATTTTTTTCTACAATGGTCTGTCCCTCGTCTGTCATAATAAAATCAAGAAAAGCTCTGGTCTGCGGTGTGAGGTTTTTTTCATTATAAAGCGCTAAAAATGGCCGTGACAGGCCATAGCTTTCATTTAGCACATTTTCCATGGTCGCCTCCACCCCGTCTACCCTGAGTGGTTTGACAGAGCGGTCCACAAAGGTAATGGACACATAGCCGATGGCATTGGGATTTGCCGAGACTGTGGACTGGACATTGCCGTTGCCCTCCTTGACTGTAGCGCTGGGCTTCAGCTGTTCTGTAAAATCCAGAAGCTCTTCCACCGCGGTTCGTGTTCCGGCGCCGTCTTCTCTCGATACCACCGCTATGGGGCGGTCTTCACCGCCGACTTCCTTCCAGTTAGTAATCTTCCCGGTGTAAATCGCCTTAATCTGATCTTTGGTCAAATCTTCTACAGAGTTTTCGTCATTGACGATCACTGCGATGCCGTCATAGGCAAATACCAGCTCAGTCAGATCTGTCTTTTCTGACTCCTTTAGCTCTCTGGAAGCGCAACCAAAGGAATATGTCCCATTCGCAGCGTTTTTAATGCCATCTGAAGAACCAGTGCCGCTGTAGGTAAATTTTACCGCCGGATGCAGTGCCCCAAATTCCGCGCCCTCGGCGTCTATAATTTTTTGAACAGAGGTGGAGCCCCCGCCGTTTATCTCTCCTGAAATTTCGCTTGAATAGGCAGGCAGTTCCTCATTGCCGCAGCCAGAAAACGAAAAAGACAGCAGAACCAGCACTGTCAATGCCGCGATCCAAGACAAAGATCTTTTCATTATTCATTCTCCTTCATGATTAACCTAAATTTAACATTACGGTAATCATATCAAAGAAAGCCGCCGGATTCGTGCAGAGAATGTTAAACCAATGTTAAATTCAGGTTAAATCGCACCACTTACACTCCGGTTTATCACACGCTGTATTTTGCCTTAAATCTTTTTTTATCTGATCAGAATCTTGTTTTTCTGTTCAGGACTCTTCAATTATAGCGAACCCATGTTAAGAGCGTATTACGAACAAGTTAAGGCTCAAAAATGTCACGTTTTCATAAAACTTTTTTGATTTGACACCATATTTCCTTTATACCCAAAAAATAAAAAAGCCCATTGGAAATCTCCAATGGGCTGTAAGGTTTTTTAACCTCTTGCCTTTTTTCGTATATTTCGTTTTTCAATGAAAGATTTGATAATATCCACACAGCTGTCTTCGCCTAAAGCGCCGCTGTTCAGGCACAGGTCATAGTTATCTGCCTGTCCCCATTTTTTGTCTGAATAATAGCTGTAGTAATTGCTTCGTCTTTTGTCAATCTTTTTAACCGTCTCCTCAGCCTTCTTCAGATTCAAATCATAGATTTTAGATACCTGATTAACCCGCTCCTCAAAATCCCGGTGAATAAAGACATCCACAGTATCCTCATCATCCCTGAGAACATAATTTGCGCAGCGCCCCACAATAACACAGGAGCCTTCGGCCGCAAATTTACGGATCACATCAGACTGGGCTAAAAACAAACGGTCGGTCATTGGCAACTCGACAGTTGGTGAAAAATGTCCGGCGCCAAAGAACGAACTGGTGGCAATGGAGTACAGCAGGGAATTGGTTGGAGTTTCTTCCAGGTCCTTAACCATTTCCGGATTAATACCGCTTTCCTTAGCGCCTTCGTCAATAAGCTCCTGATCATAAAACGGAATTTCCAGTGCTTTTGCCAGTTTCTTTCCGATGTTTCTTCCTCCGCTGCCAAACTGACGGGCAATGGTTATAATAATACGTTCACTCATGTCTGCTTCCCCCTTTATTCATTGGTTTCTAACTCTAGTTTACCTGTTTTTGCCAATAAATTCAAGTGTTTCATTTCAAACATGACTAAAACCAAGGCTAACAAAAAGGCCATGGCATCTGCAATCGGTCCTGCGTATAGGGCGCCGGTGACACCCGTAAAGGCAGGAAGAATGATAAACAGCGGTATCAGAAAAAGAATCTGCCTTGACAGCGAAATCAAAGTAGCCTTTAGCGGTTTACCGATGGCCTGGAAAAAGATCGAGGTGACCATCTGAAAACCGTTTAAAAAGCAGACAGCCAGAAAAACGCGAAAGGTCCTGAGTGCAAAATCATTATACAATGCGTCCTCCTGTCCAAAAATATTGACAATGCCCTGTGTGCAGAATTGAAACAGCAAAAATCCGATACAGGCAAACACCGTCGCGATTCCCGCAGACATAAAAAAGGTTTTCTTCACACGATCGTAATTCTGCGCTCCGTAATTATAGCCGATGATCGGCTGTGAGCCAACGCCGATTCCAATAAGGATAGACATCAGAATCTGGTTTACCTTCATGACAATGCCAATGGCAGATAAAGGGATCTCCGCGCCATATGGTGACATTGCCCCGTAATATGCCAGTACATTGTTGGTCACAATGACAACGACCGTAACTGCCAGCTGGTTTACACAGCTTGAAATGCCAAGTGAACAGACCATTTTACAGATTTTTCCTTTTAATTTCAGATACTCTTTTTTTAAAGCAATATTCTTAAAACGCACCAGATAAAACATCGTAATGACAAAGGTGGCGATCTGTCCAAGAATAGTCGCAAAAGCAGCCCCCGAAACGCCCCATCCAAAGATAAAAATAAATATTGGATCCAGAATGGTGTTGATAATAGCGCCTACAATCATAGCGGCCATCGAAAAACGAGGACTTCCATCTGCGCGAACAACTGAATTCAACCCAGCGCCCACCAGTACGAAGGGCAGACCAATAATAATAACACGTGTATAGGCTTCAGCATAGGGAAAAACAGTTTCCGTTGCACCAAACAGATGAAGCATCGGTTTTAACAGGAGCATCCCAAAAATAAAAAAAAGAATTCCAGCAATCGTCAGCATGGTAATCGTGTTTCCCACACCTCTGGCAGCTTCCTCATTTTTCCCCTCGCCCAGTTTCAGGCTAAAATAAGCCGCACACCCGTCGCCAATGAGCAATGCGATGGCTAAAGAGATGGTTACCAATGGAAAAGCTACATTTGTGGCGGCATTTCCAAGGTAGCCTACCCCCTGTCCAATAAATATCTGGTCAACAATGTTATAAAGTGCATTGACAAGCATTGACACAACGCAGGGCACTGCAAACTTAGCGATAAGCTTTCCAATTCGCTCAGTCGCAAAATACGAACTATCTTGTTTTTTAATCATTTCTTCCGACATATTCTCTCCTCTCTTCTTTATTAAGTAAAACTCAATCAATAGTTTCACACGAAACTAATTATAAATTTAAACCCGTTTAATGTCAATGAAAAATAAAAAAATCCGTCGCAATGACGGATTCAGCGCATCAAAAAACTTCAAGAGACGGAGCCTTTTACCTAAGGAAAAAAAGAGTCCTGCGGGCACTGCCTTTAAACTTGTATCTTCTTTAATAAAGTAGACGTTTGATCCCTCCAGTGTCCGGCATTTCCGGTAAAAAGTATGATTCCCGGCCGTTTACCGCAGCGCTTGGACCTTTTTCTTATCTGGATAAAAGGCGTAGTCTCGGCCTGCGCCACTTCTTTGGCAAATTGAATCCGTCATCATGACAGATCTATCATTTTCTTACCGTGTTGCCCGGTAATATGCATAGGTCATTGGCTCTGCTTTATGAAAAGCCTCGCCGCCGACAACTTTACCGATAAACATATTGTGTGTTCCGAGGTCAACCGTTTTTTCTACCTCCAGCTCAATGAAGCATAGGGTATTTGGCAAACCAGGGCAACCTGTTTTTTCACCTGTAATATAAGAAACATCTTTAAATTTATCTACGGTGTGCCCACTCTGAAAACCAAAATGCGTTACCAGATCATGGTTATTCTGACCAAGAACAGAAACGCCGAACACGCCGGATTTTTCGATCATTTCAGCTGTGCGGGTTCCTTTGTTGATGCATACACAGCCGCGCAGCGGCGTGTCTGTAATCTGAATGAAGCTGTTCGAGGTCATACCGTTAATTTTGTCCCCGTCCTTTGAAGAAATGATATACAATCCATAGCTGACATTAAACAGCAGGCTTTGCAGCTTATCCTTTTCTTCCTTAGAAAGGCCATCCTCGGGCTCATCCTCTACCAGCACAAATTTATCCGGTCCCACACCACAGATCGGGCATTTTTCCGGCGGTGTATCGCCCTCATGAATGTAATTGCAGACTGTGCAGCGCCATCTTTTAGGCTTTTCTTCTTCGATTAATTCAAACTTATCCGGTCCCACACCACAGATCGGACACTCTGCCGGCGGAGTATCACCTTCATGAATATAACCGCAGACCGTACATCTCCATTTTTTCAAAGTATTCACCACTTTCTTTTAATTTTCTACTCTCAATAATAAAACATTTTAGAATAATTTTAATTTAAAAAACAGTCTTTGTCAATTCTATTATATACCCATTTTTACTTTTTATAAACAAACAACGAAATATTCTCATGTTTTTCCATTTAAAAAAGAGCCTCATTAAAGAATGAGGCTTTTTCCGATTATTCATAATAAATTTCATCAATTGGTTTTCCAGCCGGAACCATCGGGTATACACCCTCTTCCTTGGAAATATTGCAATGAACAAGCACCGGCTCCTTCATATCTTTGATCTTTTCAAGCGCATCATCCAGCTCTTCAAGGCTGTTAACCTCAAAGCCCTTGATGCCGCTGGCAGCCGCCAGCTGGAGATAGTCCGTGGTTCCCTGATCTAGATCAGTCTGGGCATAACGTTTTTCATTGAAAAGCTTCTGCCATTGACGCACCATGCCAAGCGTCTGGTTATCAAAGAGGAATATCTTAATGGGCAGGTTATAACGCTTCACCGTAATAAGCTCCTGACAGTTCATACGGAAGCTTCCATCGCCCGCAACCAGGATAACATCTTTATCCGGTTTAGCGAGTTGAACACCCACCGCAGCGCCTAAGCCAAAGCCCATGGTGCCAAGCCCGCCAGAGGTAACATACTGGCCTGGGAATTTAAATTTCCAGTACTGGCCAACCCACATCTGATGCTGGCCAACCTCGGTTACAACATAAGCGTCTTCAAAAACATCGTTGATATGCTCCAGCATATTTTTAGGGTTGTATTCATTTTTAGGCCGTTCAGGCAGCGGCCATTCCGCGATCTGTTTATACCATTCAGGATGCTTCTTCTCTTCCACCAGCTTAGAGAGAGCTGGCAGCACATCCTTGATATTAGCCTGAATATGAACATTAACCTGAATATTCTTTTCAAACTCTGTCGGGTCAATATCAATGTGAATAATTTTTTTATCTCGCATAAATTCATTAATATTGCCTGTCACGCGGTCACTGAAGCGGGCGCCTACGGCGATCAGGGTATCACAATTGATCACCGCCAGATTGCACTCCTGAGAGCCGTGCATTCCGACAAAGCCCAGTGAAAGCGGGTTGTCTCTCGGAATACAGCCCAGCCCCATCAAAGAATTGGCAACAGGAATCCCTGCTTTTTCTGCAAAGGCGACCAGCTCTTCGCTTGCGCCAGATTTTAAAACACCGCCGCCAGCATAGATCATGGGCCGTTCAGCGCGGTTAATAAACTCCGCGGAACGAACCAGCGCATCGCGGCTTGGCGTTGGAAAATAGTTTACAGGCTTCCGTTCATCGCTCAGAGGAACATATTCTGTTTCCGTCATAAAGATATCTTTTGGGATATCAATGACAACAGGACCCGGCCGGCCTGTAGATGCAATGTTAAACGCTTCGTAAATGGATGGCGCCAGCATGGAGACATCTCTTACCTGAAAACTGTGCTTTGTAATCTGCATCGTTACGCTGACAATATCAACTTCCTGAAAAGAATCCTTTCCTAACAGGGATTGTGCCACCTGCCCGGTAAAGACAACCAAAGGCACAGAGTCCAGATACGCATTGGCGATTCCGGTAATGGCATTGGTGGCTCCCGGGCCAGATGTGGTAATCGCGACACCTACCTTACCGCTGACACGCGCATAGCCATCAGCCGCGTGAACGCCATTTTGTTCATGGCAGGGCTCGATCTGAGCAATTTTATGATCCATCCGGTAGAAAGCATCAAAAAGTGGTATGACAACGCCTCCCGGGAAAGAGAAAACATGTTCAACTCCCAATTCTTCGAGACAGCGTACGACAATCTCTGATCCTAATAATTTTTCTGCTTTTTTCATCGTTCTCTCCTCTATTTCTCTGGTTAGCAGCAAATATAAATCAATCGTACTGCCAGATATAATATCTGGCAGTACGATATTTTATAACAGCCGCTAGACCTGACTATTCTAAAATAGCTCCCTTATTTGCAGAAGACACAAGCTTTGCATAACGGGCCAGGTAACCCGTCTTAATTTCCGGTTCTTTTGGCGTCCAGCCTTCCCTACGTTTAGCCACTTCTTCCTCACTGACCTTCAGCTCAATGCTGCGGTTGGGAATATCAATGGAAATGATATCGCCTTCCTCTACAAAAGCGATTGGGCCGCCGGCCGCCGCTTCTGGTGAAACATGACCGACACAGGCACCTCTGGTAGCGCCGCTGAAACGGCCATCTGTAATCAACGCAACAGAGCTGCCAAGCCCTCTTCCCATGATGGCAGAGGTTGGGTTCAGCATTTCGCGCATGCCCGGGCCGCCTTTTGGTCCTTCATAGCGGATTACCACCACATCACCGGCGTTAATCTGATCATTATTGATGGCCTCCTGTGCTGCTTCCTCGCTCTCAAACACTCTGGCAGGGCCTTCATGCTTAAGCATTTCCGGTACGACCGCAGACTGTTTAACCACACAGGTATCTGGTGCCAGGCTGCCTTTCAGAACCGCAATACCGCCGGTTTTGCTGTAAGGATTTTCAACAGGGCGGATAACCTCAGGATTCAGATTATGAACCCCTTCGATATTTTCGCCCACTGTTTTTCCTGTGACCGTGATTAAATCTGTTTTTAACAGGCCAAGCTTGTTGATTTCACTCATAACCGCATAAATCCCGCCGGCAGCGTTCAAGTCTTCCACATAGGTATGGCCCGCAGGCGCCAAATGACACAGATTCGGTGTTTTCTCGCTGAGCTCATTGGCAATTTCCAAATTCAGATCCACACCACATTCATGGGCAATCGCCGGCAGATGCAGCATCGAATTCGTGCTGCAGCCCAGCGCCATGTCCATTGTTAATGCGTTTCTGAAAGCATCCGCTGTCATAATATCCTTTGGTCGAATATCTTTTTCGAGCAGCTCCATGATCTGCATACCCGCACGTTTAGCCAGACGCAGACGTTCAGAGTAAACGGCCGGGATTGTGCCGTTGCCGCGCAGCCCCATGCCCAAAACCTCAGTCAGGCAATTCATGCTGTTAGCAGTATACATCCCCGAGCAAGAGCCACAGGTCGGACAGGTATTACATTCATACTCTTCCAATGTTTCCTGAGACATTTTCCCGGCAGTATAGGAGCCCACCGCTTCTGACATACTGGAAAAGCTTGTTCTCAAATCGCCTACCCGTCCGGCCAGCATTGGGCCGCCGCTGACGAAAATAGCAGGCAGATTAAGACGGGCTGCCGCCATTAAAAGCCCGGGAACATTTTTATCGCAATTTGGAATCATTACCAAAGCGTCAAAGGCGTGGGCCATTGCCATGGCTTCGGTAGAGTCGGCAATCAGATCTCGGGTAACCAGCGAATATTTCATCCCCTGATGGCCCATTGCTATCCCATCACAGACAGCGATTGCTGGAAATTCCAGAGGAACCCCACCAGCCAGACGAACACCAGCTTTTACGGCTTCTGTAATTTTATCGAGATTCATATGCCCCGGAACGACTTCATTATAAGAGTTAACAACGCCAATCAAAGGTCTTGTCATTTCTTCTTCGGTCAAGCCAAGCGCTCTCAGAAGCGCCCGCTTCGGCACATTCTGCATTCCTGATTTTATGGAATCACTACGCATAATTTTTCTCCTTATTATTATAGATTAGAAATAATTTTTTCACCCATTTCGACACAGCCGACAACATTGCTATTGTCACCGGCAATATCGCCGGTGCGGTAACCCTGAGCAAGTGTCTTTTTCACTGCGTCCTCAATATTGTCCGCCTCATCCGAAAGGCCTAAGGAATAGCGCAGCATCATTGCGACAGACAGCACTGTGGCAATCGGGTTGGCTTTATCCTGCCCAGCGATATCTGGCGCTGAGCCATGAATCGGTTCATACATGCCAAACTTGCCTTCGCCCAGGCTGGCCGAAGGCAGCATTCCGATCGACCCGGTAAGCATGCTGGCTTCATCGGATAGAATGTCTCCGAAAAGATTTCCTGTCAAGATAACATCAAACTGATGCGGATTAATGACAAGCTGCATGGCCGCATTATCGACATACAGATGGTCCAGCTCGACATCGGGGTATTCCCTGGCAATTTCAAGAACCACTGAACGCCAGAAGCGTGAAGTTTCAAGAACATTTGCCTTATCGACACTGGTTACCTTTCCGCCGCGCTTTTTCGCGCTGTCAAAGGCTACCCGGGCAATTCTTTCTACCTCTGGCCGCGTGTAATTCATTAAGTCAGAAGCGCCGAAATCGCCGTCTTTTTTCTTTTCCCCAAAATATACATCGCCGGTCAGTTCACGGACGACTAAAACGTCCAGACCATCGCCGATAATCTCGGATTTTAACGGTGAAGCGTCTCTCAGCTCTTCAAAAAGCATGGCTGGTCTCAGGTTCGCGAACAAGCCAAGAGCCTTGCGAATGCCTAAGAGGCCGGCCTCTGGTCGCTTGTCCCCTGGCAGGTTATCCCACTTTGGACCGCCGAGGGCACCTAACAATACAGCGTCACTGGCTTTACAGATATCCACCGTTTTCTGCGGAAGCGGTGTGTCGCAGGCATCAATAGCTGCGCCCCCTGCCAGAACTTCTGTATAGTCAAAGGTATGATTGTACTTTTCACCAATTTTATCCAGCACTTTCATGCTGGCTTCTACGATTTCAGGACCGATTCCGTCCCCTTTAATAACTGCTATTTTATAATTCATTGATTTTTCTCCTCTGTAACCTACTCAATTTTTTTCAAAGCACAGGCTGGAAATCCAGCCTGTATATAATGAAGCTAAATGAGATTCTCGTTGACGTAATTTACCAGGCCGCCTGCTGCGATCAGCTTCTGCATAAATTCAGGGAATGCCTGTCCCTGGAAGCTCTGTCCCTTGGTCACGTCAGTGATAACGCCAGAGTCGAAATCCACTTCTACTTCGTCGCCTGCTTCAATCGCTGCCACCGCTTCCGGACATTCCAGAATCGGCAGCCCGATATTGATGGAATTGCGATAAAAAATACGCGCAAAGCTATTGGCGATTACACAGGAGACGCCTGAGGCTTTGATGGCAATGGGCGCATGCTCTCTTGAAGAGCCGCAGCCAAAATTATCATCAGCGACGATGATATCGCCGTCCTCCACGCGTTTTATAAAATCCTTATCAATATCCTCCATACAATGCTCCGCTAATTCCAGAGGATCGCTGGTGTTCAGGTATCTTGCGGGAATAATAACGTCTGTATCAACATTGTTGCCATATCTAAATACTTTTCCTTTTGCTTTCATGATGCGTTCCTCCTTTTTATAATTCTTCTGGTCCGGCAATACGGCCCAGGATAGCAGATGCCGCCGCAACCTCGGGGCTCGCCAGATAGACTTCCGAGTCCACATGGCCCATGCGTCCGACAAAGTTACGGTTTGTTGTGGAAACACAGCGTTCTCCCGCTGCCAGAATCCCCATATGTCCGCCCAGGCATGGCCCGCAGGTCGGTGTGCTCACCGTTGCGCCCGCTTCAATAAAGTCTTTTAAATATCCCGCTTCCATACAATCCAGGTAAATCTGCTGAGTTGCTGGAATAATCAAAACACGGATTCCTTTGGCAACATGCTTACCGCGCATCAGATCTGCGGCCTTTTTAAAGTCTGAGAAACGTCCATTGGTGCATGAGCCGATAACAACCTGGTCAATCTTAACCGGTTCAGTAATTTCATCAACGGTTTTAGTGTTTTCAGGCAAGTGCGGGAATGCCACCGTAGACTTGATATCTGCCAGATTAATATCGTACACAGCGTCATACTCGGCGTCGGCGTCTGCTTCAAAGGCCTTGTATTCCTTGGTGGAATGTTCCTTCATATATTCGATGGTCTTATCGTCGACAGGGAAGATACCATTTTTACCGCCAGCTTCAATGGCCATATTTGCAATGGTGAAGCGATCATCCATCGTCAGGCTTGACACACCCTCTCCGGCAAATTCCATTGATTTATAAAGCGCACCATCCACACCAATCATTCCGATAATGTGAAGAATCAGGTCTTTTCCTGAAACACCTTCTTTGAAAGCGCCAGTCAGATTGAATTTAATGGCAGACGGCACCTTAAACCAGGCTTTACCGGTTGCCATACCAACCGCCATGTCGGTAGAACCCACACCGGTTGAGAAAGCCCCAAGCGCACCATAGGTACAGGTGTGAGAATCTGCCCCAATCACGACATCGCCGGCAACAACCAGCCCCTTTTCCGGCAGCAGAGCATGCTCTACACCCATTTCGCCGATTTCAAAATAGTTGGTGACATCCTGCTCACAGGCAAAACAGCGCACCTGTTTGCACTGCTCCGCAGCCTTAATATCCTTGTTCGGCGCAAAATGGTCTGGGACCAGCGCAACCTTGTCTTTGTCAAAAACGGTTTCCTTATTAATATTTTTAAAAACATTGATGGCTACCGGTGAGGTAATATCATTCCCCAACACCAGGTCCAGGTCTGCCATGATCAAATCACCCGGTTTTACGGATTCCAGACCAGCATGTGCCGCCAATATTTTCTGAGTCATTGTCATACCCAAAATGATCACTCTCCTTCTTAATTTATATAAATTTAAACTCTTTCAATTTTCTTTCCATATCGTTGAGAAGCTTGTACTCAATCGAATCGATTAACGCGATAAGGCTGGCTTCAATAACGTCAGTGGAAACGCCGACGTTTGTCCAGATATCCTCGCCATCTGTGCTTTCGATTAAAACACGGACTTTCGAGGCTGTCGCGCCTTTATCAATCACGCGGACCTTAAAGTCTGTGAGGCGAACCTCCTTAATTTTGGGATAAAAGACCTCCAGAGCTTTTCTGAGCGCTTTATCCAAAGCATTTACAGGGCCGTCACCTTCAGCAGCGTTGATTTCAGACTGTCCCTCAACATTGACCTTTACAACGGCAGAAGCGCTGAGTGCCCGGCCTTCAACAGGCTTTTCACCGATGGTTTTAAAATCTTCAATCTGAAAAAACGGCCGGTATTTTCCAAGTTCTTTGCGAATCAAAAGCTTGATACTGCTCTCAGCACCTTCAAATTGATAGCCCTGATACTCGAGCTCTTTAATTTTGTCCATCACCCGCGTGGTTTCTTCTGATTTTTTTGTCAGGCTTGGATCAATTTCATTGATCAGCTGGATAATGGTACTGCGCCCGGCAACCTCTGACATTAAAATCCGCCGCTGGTTCCCTACAGACTCTGGTGGAATATGCTCAAAGGAAGTCGGCGCTTTTAATACCGCGTCAATATGCATGCCGCCCTTATGAGCAAAGGCGCTTTTACCCACAAAGGGTTCTCGCCCGGACAAAACATAATTGGAAATTTCCGCGATACGGATGGCCGAGCTGGTCAGCTTTTCCATTGACTCTGGGCTCAGGCAGTCATACCCCAGCTTTAGCTGAAGATTGGGAATAATCGAAGAAAGATTGGCGTTTCCACATCGTTCTCCATAGCCTAAAAAAGTTCCCTGCACCTGTCTTGCCCCGGCCTGTACTGCCATAATACTATTTGCTACGCCCAGACCACTGTCATTATGGCAATGAATGCCGACGGCAATGCCGACTTCACTGGCAACATGCTTTACAATCTCCATGATTTCCATGGGGAGAGTACCGCCGTTGGTATCACAAAGGGCGACGCATTCGGCTCCGCCGCGCTCAGCTGCTTTCAGAACCTCAACAGCATATGCCGGGTCCATCTTGTAGCCGTCAAAGAAATGTTCTGCGTCAAAGGTTACAGCCTTTCCACTTGCTTTTAAAAAAGCCATCGTATCCTCAACCATCGCAAGATTTTCGTCCAGTGTCGTTTTAATAATCTCTGTGATATGAAAAGGCCACGCTTTTCCAAAAATAGCAACTGCCGGTGTATCCGCCTGAATAATCGCCTGCAGGTTTGCATCATCTTCCACATCAATGCCGCTTCTTCTTGTACTGCCAAATGCGCACAGCTTTGAATGCTTCAGTTCAATATCCTTAACGCGTTCAAAAAACTCGATATCCTTTGGATTTGATCCCGGGTTACCCGCTTCGATGATATCAATGCCTACCCGGTCCAGCGTTTCCAGTACCCGGATTTTATCCTCTACAGAAAAGGATATTCCTTCTGCCTGGGCTCCATCCCTAAGGGTAGAATCGAATAAAATTATTTTTTCGGACATTCTTGTTCCTCTTTCTACTCTCCGTTACGAAGGGATTTTAGCAATTTGTTTATTTTATGAAAGAAGGCAAAAGGATAACCTTCTGCCTTCTTGGTGAATAAGCGTTAACTGGACAATCAGTCAGCCCAGGTCATCATCTTTCTCAATTCTGCGCCGACTTTTTCAAGCTGCTGTTCGGACTCAATCCGTCTCTTCGCATTAAAATATGGTCTGCCGCATTTGTTTTCAAGTAACCAGTTTTTAGCAAAAGTACCTTCCTGAATGTCTCTTAATACTTCTCTCATGGCTTCTTTTGTGTCCTCGGTAATGATCTTTGAGCCTGTGACATAGTCGCCGTATTCAGCAGTATCAGAGATGGAATAACGCATCATGGAGAAACCACCCTTGAAGATCAGGTCAACGATCAGTTTCATTTCGTTGATACATTCAAAGTATGCGCTTTCCGGTTCGTAGCCGGCTTCTACCAATACTTCAAAGCCTGCCTTCATCAACGCTGTAACGCCGCCGCATAAAACAGCCTGTTCTCCAAATAAATCTGTTTCTGTTTCTTCGCGGAAGCTGGTTTCAAGAATACCGGATCTCGCACCGCCGATGGCTTTTGCGTAAGCCAATCCGATATCATGAGTATTACCAGATGGGTCCTGCTCAACGGCAATCAGCATTGGAACACCTTCACCCTTTTCAAACTGGCTTCTTACAGTATGACCCGGAGCTTTTGGCGCGATCATAAATACATTTACGCCTGCCGGTGGAACAATCTGTTTGAAATGGATGTTAAAACCGTGAGCAAATGCCAGGTAGTTGCCGTCTTCCAGATTTGGTTCAATCTCGGTTGCGTAAATCTGAGCCTGTTTTTCATCTGGAAGCAATACCATGATGACATCAGATTCTTTTACCGCTTCGGCGACAGTTTTGACTGTAAGGCCCGCTGCTTCAGCCTTAGGCCAGGATTTGCTGCCTTCATATAAACCGATGCGCACATCCACTCCGGATTCTTTCATATTTAAAGCGTGAGCATGTCCCTGGCTGCCATAACCGATAACAGCTACTTTCTTACCATCTAATAAACCTAAATTACAATCTTTGTCATAAAATAATGTTGCCATTTTTTTAGTTCCTCCTAAAAAACTCTTAAGAATAATTTTTTATATAAAAAAACCGCCTCTTTGTATACAATTCTGTCATTGTATAAAAAGAGGCGGATAATATATACATATCCACGGTACCACTCTTCTTTAAAACAGCCTCACGGCCATTTCCTCTTCAGGTCGGAACAGACATTTGTCTTTCTTAACCCTAGTCATTTAACGCTGACACTCCTGTTACAGGATAACGGCTTCCCCTACTAGTTTGGTAAACTTTCAGGTCAGCAGCTCGCAAGTGAGTATTACATACCCCTTTATTGTTGGCATCACACCATTCGCCAACTCTCTGGAATAAAGACCTACGGTATCTTTCTCTTGGTCATAGCTGTTAGATATTTTTGATGTTGAAAAGATTATATCTGTTTCTAAAACCTTTGTCAACACTTATTTTTGCTTGTTTTAATTTTAACAACCTGAAACCGCTTACCCCCAATGGAATTATTTTTATTTTATCACTTTAGAGGCTTAAATCTTAAAAGCACAGCGAAAAGACTTTTATTTTACTATGCCTCTTTCCGCTGTGCCATTGTTTTATCTAACGGTTATTTTGAAAAAAACGTTCAAGCAGTTCCTGGCATTTCTCTTCACAGATACCGGAATAAATTTCCGTTGCATTTGAAAGCATTGGATGCTTTCCCAGCTCTGCCGTTGTCTCGACACCGCCAAACCGCGTTTCCCATGTCCCGTAAACCAGTTTCCTGATTCGGCTTTGAATAACTGCCCCCATACACATGGGGCACGGTTCCGCTGTCACATAAAGTTCACAGTCGTCCAGACGCCATCGTCCAAGTTTTTTTGAAGCCTCACGAATAACAAGCATCTCGGCATGTGCCGTTGGGTCCTGCAGCGTTTCTTTCTGGTTGTGGGCCGCTGCTATGATCTCTCCATTGTGCAAGATCACTGCCCCAACAGGCACCTCACCTTCTTCGATGCCCCTTTCAGCCTCCTCTATTGCTTTAGACATAATATCCTGCATGGTCATCCCTATAGGAGTTTCAAGAGTCTGGTCGCATTTCTCCTCTCGGGATTTGATCTCCCCAGCGGACTGCTCTTCTGCTTGGCTGCTGCTTGGCTGTTCTGTTATTTCCTCGACGACAAGACCGCAGCTCTCATCTACCAGAACACGTCCAGAATCTCCAGGAATTTCAACACTGCCGTCACACTCCACAATTTCGTTATTATACAAATCCCTAAATTTTCCTCTCAGGTCATGGTGCTCAACTCTGACAGAATTCTCCTCGCTGTTAAACAGGGCGTAGACCTGTTCATTTTCAAAACGCCTCATGAATCCCATTTGCTGCGACTTTACAAATAATTCTTTATAATCGCCGTAGCGTATTGCTCTCGACGCCCTTCTAACCGCCGCCATACGGCAGATTTTCTGATATAAATCACAGCGCTCATCAAAATGCATGCTTTCATAATTTGGTCTGAGCGGCGCGTCTGTCCCATTCCCTTTTACACCCTTGGCGCCCTGTTCGCTGCCATAGTAAATCGAAGGAATCCCCGGCATGGTATAAAGCATCAGATAAAGCGGATACAACCACGCTTCACGGGTCAGGGTTGAGGCCACCCGGTCTACATCATGGTTGTCCACAAAATTGAAAGTATAAAAGCTTTTGTAAATGCCATACTCGCCAAAAAGGCGGTTCAGGGAAAAGGAAATCTCAAAGTAGTTTTTGGTATTCAGGCTGGAATACAACCCTTTGTAGTCCTCATAATTGGTTACAGAATCAAGATGCCCCTCCTGTACCAGCACATTATAATCGCCGTGGACACTCTCACCGACAAACCAGAAGTCCTGCTTCAAATTTTTGGAAAAATCACTAAGCTCTCTTAAAAACTCAGTGCTCATAACGTTGGCAGCGTCCATCCGGACGCCGTCTATATGAAATGTTTCAATCCAAAAACGCATGACTTCTTTTAAATAATCCTTTACCTCTGGATTATAAAGGTTCAGTTTGACAAGATTGTCATGCCCCGCCCAGTTTTCATAGCTAAGGCCATCGTTAAAGCTGTTATTTCCCCAAAAATTAACGCCGAGGAACCAATCTTTATAACGCGAGTTTTCCCGGTTCTGTTTCATATCCTGAAAAGCAAAAAAATCCCTTCCTACATGATTAAAAACACAGTCCAGCACCACCTTAAAACCACTATCATGGAGTTTGTTCATAAGCGCCGCTAAATCTTCATTTGTGCCCAGACGCCTGTCAACCGTATAATAGTCTGTTGTGTCGTATCCATGCGATACTGAACTGAACAGAGGCCCAAGCAAAATCGTATTAATGCCCAGCTTTTTTAAGTATTCCAGAAGATTCTCTATTTTCCAGAGGCGGTGCTTTGTTTGTCCGCACTGCTCCTGGTATTCCTCAGCTCCGGCAAAGCCCATCGTAAAAATGTGATATACATTAAAGTCGCCAAAATCCATAAGGTTCCTCCTGTTAATGCTGTTTTCTTTTGATTATAACACTTTTTCCTTTAATATTATGTAATTTTCTCAACCTTAACAGGTTTTTCTTTTAATAAATATATCGCATCGCAGATCTTTGTAAGCTCATTCCGGTTATGGCTTACATAGATAACTGTTTTGGGATCTTGCCGCCAAAGGCGTTTGAAATCTTCAGCCATACGGTCCTTAAGCTCATAGTCCAGACTGCTGAAGGGCTCATCCATCAACAACAGGCTCGAAGGATAACAAAAAGCCCTGGCTATGGAAACACGCTGGCGCATTCCGCCGCTCAGAGCTTTTGGATAATAATCTGCATACTCTGCCAAGCCCACCATTTCAAGAATGGGTGCCACGGTCGATTCCTGCTCTTTATCCAGTACAAAGCACAGATTTTGTTTAACCGTCCGCCAGGGTAAAAGGCGGTCCTCCTGAAAAATATAAGAAACCTTCCCATCCTCTACACCTTCAATAATGCCGCTGTCTGGAGCTGTGACGCCAGCCAGAAGGTTCAGCAGCGTGGTTTTTCCGCTGCCCGACGGCCCCATAATTCCGGTGATCTTATTTTCTGGAAATTTTATACTGAAATCACAATAAATCACTTCATTTCCATAAGCCTTTGTCAAGTTTTCTATTTTAATATCCATAATCGTCACCGGCCTTTATTTTTCTCAAAAACCAAACAGTCAGTTTTTCAAGGGTAAAACTGCATATTACGACAATCAGCGTCCATGAGAACAGTGTCTCTGTTTCCAGATATACTTTAGCGTAGTATAAATTCATTCCCACAGACGGGAGGGCATTGGCTAAGACCTCAGAGGTTACGGTTGATCGCCACCCCATTCCGATAACATTCATTAAAGCAGAAGCGAAGTAAGGCTTTAATGTGGGCAGATAGATATCTTTTAATACACGCTTAAAGGGCACATGGTACAGCGCCGCCATCTCCAGAAGGTTTCTGCTGGTATTTTGGATGCCCTCCACCACATTCGTCCAGGTAATAGGAAAACAGACAAGAAAGGTGACCATCAGCGGTACCCAGCCTGACTTGATCCAAAGGTTAATCAAAATACTGACCGACACTACCGGCAGCGTCCTCACAACTGTGACAAACGGCAGCATCAATTCATAAAGAACACGGTTAAGACCGCTGAGCATTCCGACCACTGCCCCAAGCGCCACAGAGACAGCAATCCCGCCAAAAACCCGGATTAAGGTCATTCCAAGATCTTCAAAAAATCCGGCTTCACCAACGACTCCAGCCACACCGGTCAAGGTTGTCCACGGCGATGGAAGAACGAGGCTGTTTCCCACCATACTGGCTCCAAGCTCCCAAATACCAATCCAAAAAAGGATTGCCAGAAGTTTTAAAACTCCTGGCGGCATTTTTTTAATATGTGAGTCCGTAGAAATCTTCACCCGGTACCTTTCCTCCTACCGATTTTGGTTCAAAAGAAACCAGAACATCAAAGTATTTCTGCAGGTCTCCTTTGGCGTCAGACGGTGTAATAAAAACAATACTGCAATTTGGAATAGCTTTCTGAGCCATCTGCTGATTATCCATAATTTTTGCTTCCACAACATCATTGGCAGCGCGCTCATCAGCAACATTGACCGTTTCAACCGAGGTTTTATATGCCTCCATGAACTTTTTGACAATCGTTGGGTTCTTTTCAGCCCATTCCTTGTTTACTACTACACAGCCCATCTCCAGCTTTGTTCCGTCTGTAGCTTTCTCCCAGGCATCCGTCATGTCGACAGCCAACTTCAAGTTTTCATTCTTAGCAAGAGTCGCTGTGGCAAAAGGCTGCGGCAGCATGGCAATGGAGCCTTCTCCAGACGCAAGCTTCGCGGCCGCTTCACTGTGTTCCCCAAACCATTCAATGGTTACGTCAGTCCCTGGTGTCAGGCCATTTTTATCTAACAGATAGTTTAAGACATATTCCGGTGTAGAACCCTGCCCGGTAGCGTAAACCGTCTTTCCTCTGAGATCCGCCATGGAATTGATATTCTCACTTTTATCCGCTACTATTGATAAAGTTCCCAATGTGTTCACAGCACCCAAAATAACTTTACCCTCTGTTTTATTATACAGGGTGGCCGCCAGATTGGTTGGCACTGCCGCAATCTGATAATCACCATTGATGATTCCCGCTGTCACTTGGTCGGGGGCTGTGGCGATTGTCCATTCAGGCTCTACCTGCTCTCCCAGTTCAACACCTTCGGCGATCATTTCGGCCATGCCCATTCCTGTTGGGCCAGACAACGCAGCAATTTTAACTGTCTGTGGCTCTGGTTTTGGTTCTTCCTCTACCTGCTTCGTTGAGCAGCCAGCACTCATTAAAACTACTGCCAAAAGGCATCCGACAAACGTAAGCCATCTTTTTTTCTTCATTTCAAAACTCCTTTAAACGTTATTTCGAATGTATACCCATAAAAATCAAAAAACTTCCAGCCGGGGCAGGAAGTATGCAACCTAAAAGAAACCCATGCACAACATGCGTTTTTTGATTTCATCTTCCTTTCAAATCAGGCTACTAAACCTTGTCTGTTAGGGTATTTCATCTTTTTTAGTATATCATAGCTCCAATATTCTGGCAAGGATTACATTTCCACTCTTTTCAGCGTTGTTTTTACACAAAAAACAGCGAAGACAGAACTGCAAAGTCTGCTTTCGCTGTTTTAAACTTATTGAGATATATTATTAAGAATTTCCAGTACTTCATCAGCGGTTGGCATGAGAGGTGTTGTCTGAGTGCAGGTATCTACCAGAGCATTCTCTGCAAGCTGACGTTTTCCAGCTTCAAACTCATTTCTATCCATTCCCCATGCAATCAGAGAAGTAGGCATTTCCGTTTTTTCCATAATATCCCGGATGTACGCGATCAGCTTATCCACAGCAACTCTGGCCGTGTCTGTAAAAGGCGCGATACCCGTAACCTTAGCGAGCTGTGCGTAACGATTCAGACATCCCTCATCGCGGCTGTTAAAAGTAACCACATGCGGCAGTAAAATCGCATTGGCCAGTCCATGCGGAATATGAAACATACCGCCCAGGTTATGTGCAATGCCATGATTAATGCCCAGTCCCGCTTTATTAAAGGCCATACCTGCCATGGTTGACGCTACCTGCATCTGTTCACGGTGGTAAGTATTGTCTGGATCGTTATATGTGATCAAAAGCGACTGTGTAATAATCTGAACAGACTTTTCAGCGAAACAATCTGAAAAATTATCTCTTCCCTGGGCTACATAAGCTTCCAGAGCATGTGTTAATACGTCAATACCAGTATTGGCCACGATCGGCTTGGGGACGCTTCTTGTAAAATCCGGATTTAAAAGTGCCACAGCCGGCAACATCATTGGATCTGCAAAAAGGTGCTTGACCTTTGCCTGTAAATCAGTGATAACCGTTGCGGCGGTTGCGTCTGACCCGGTACCGCTTGTGGTTGGAATCGCAATAAACTCAAAAACCTTCCCCGTTTGCTTGGCTGTAAAGAAAAGGATCGCTTTAGCGGCATCGATGGCTGATCCGCCGCCGAAGGCGACGATCACATCACAGCTGCTTGCCATGAGCCGCTTCATACCGGCTGCAACTTCTTCAAGTGGTGGGTCTGGCACCACATCTGTGAACAGTACAACTTTATTTGAATCGTCTATTTCTTTTAAAATTCGGGTTACAGACTGGTTTTCTGCCAGAAACTTATCGCAGACAATGAAGATTCCCTGATTCTTGTACTGATTAAAATATTCAAGGCAGTCAACGCCACTGATGACCTTTGTATTTAATTCAAAAACTTCCATATTACCCTTCTGGTATTTATCCATGTACATAAAGCTTCCAGATAGAATATTAGTATTTTATCCTTTCAATTCACTTTTTAGAAGAAAAAATCCCGTCGACATCATGTAAATTTTTATCATTAAAAAAGACCAAGGCCTGAGTATTGGTCTTTTTAATCTTTATAAAATCATTGAAGGGGTGTGGTCCTTATCTTCCGGTTTGTTTAATAAAACATCAAATTTCAGGTCGCATTCCGGCAAATCAACGCCAAGAGCCTCTTTAAGGACATCCTCAATCGTATCGACGAAAACAAAAGTCAGTTCATTTCGCACTTCTTCTGGAATATCCTCAACATCTTTTTGATTCTCTCTGGGAAGCAGCACTTTTTCAATGCCGCTGCGGTGAGCTGCGATAACCTTTTCTTTAATTCCTCCAACTGGCAGTACCTGGCCGCTCAGGGTAATCTCACCGGTCATAGACAGTTTGCTGTCTACCGGTTTTCCAAGAACTAAGGATGCCAGAGCAGTGGTTAAGGTTACACCCGCGCTTGGGCCATCCTTGGGTGTTGCACCGGAAGGCACGTGGATATGTGTATCGTAGGAGAAATAGTTAAACCCATTGCTTTCACCGCCGAGACGGGAACGAATCAAACTCATGGCAATGGTAGCACTTTCTTTCATGACATCGCCCAACTGGCCGGTTAAAGTCAGTTTTCCGTTTCCTGGCATAATAGTGGCCTCTGTAAAGAGGATTTCTCCGCCAACAGCAGTCCACGCCATACCGGTTACCACGCCAGGTTTATTGTTTTCACCCGCTTTTTCATGGCGACGTGTTTTATTGCCAAGAATTTCTCTTAGATTGTCTTTTGTAACTGCCAGCTCTTCACATTTTCCGGAAACGATACGTTCCGTTGCCACACGGGCAATTTTTGCCAATTGCTTGGTCAGTCCTCGGACACCCGCTTCTGCGGTATAGTCTTCAATGATCTGAAGCAGTGCTTCGTCGCTGATGGTCAGCTGACTTGCACTAAGACCATGGTCGTCCAATACCTTCGGAATCAGATGATCCTTGGCAATATGCAGTTTCTCACGGTTTGTGTAGCTGGAAAGTTCAATGATTTCAGCTCTGTCTAAAAGCGGTGCTGGAATGGTGCTCAGATCGTTGGCAGTCGCAATGAAGAAAACATCGGACAAATCATATGGTACCTCCAGATAATGATCCGCAAATGTATTATTTTGTTCTGGATCTAAAACTTCCAAAAGTGCCGCAGACGGGTCACCCTGGTTTGAAATACCCAGCTTATCAATTTCATCAAGGATGAAAACCGGATTCATGGTTCCCGCGTCATTGATTCCCTTGATAATGCGTCCAGGTAAGGCGCCAACATATGTGCGGCGATGGCCACGGATTTCAGATTCATCTCTGACGCCGCCAAGGCTGACACGTACGTACTCACGATCCAGCGCTTCAGCTATACTCTTTCCAAGGCTTGTTTTACCTGTTCCCGGAGGTCCGGCTAACAGCAGAATGGAGCCCTGTTTATCTTCTTTCAGCTTCATAACAGCTAAATGCTCAATGATACGTTTTTTCACATCATCGATACCATAATGGTGCGAGTCAAGCACATTTCTGGCCTTACCAATATCAATTTCCTTAATTTCACTGTGCCAAGGCAGCTCAAGCAATAAATCGAGATAATTCTGAATGACGTTAACCTCCGCACTTCCCTGGGCCGCAGCCTCCAGCTTTTTAAGCTCTTTCATCGCTACCTTGCGGACTTTTTCCGGCATATCGGATTCTTCGATGCGCTTTCTGTAATCTGCTTCCTCTTCCTCTTCAGTATCCATCTCGCCCAGCTCAGCGCGAATATTTTTCAGCTGCTCTCTGAGCATGGCTTCTCTGTAAGCTTTATCCTTCTGCTTGGAATACTTCTTGCTGATTTCAAGCTGCAGATGAACCGAATCCTTCTCGCGGATCACATAATCAATAAATTTAAGCGCCCGTTCTTTTTCTGAATCAATCTCCAAAAGCTCCTGCTTGCTGGAAATTGGAATCCCCATCATGGGAACAGTATAGCCGATTACCTCTTCAATCGAATGGAACCCTTCAAGCAGCTTGACAAAATAATCTGCTCCCTTAAAGTTACGTCCAATATCTCCCATGATACCTTTGATATAGTCAATCATTTCTGCCTGCTCGGTTTCATCCAAATCATGAATATCCTCGAGTTCATAATAATCGCCTACAAGTCCTTCACCATCGTTGGCAATATTGCTGACGCGCACCCTTCCTAATGTATTAATATCAATAATATATCCGTTGTCTGCACGCTGAATATTATCAAAGTTCAAAAGCACTCCAACAGAGTAAAAAGATTCACCCGTCAGGAGGTCGTATGCATGATAATCTTTTGTCGTTACGCCGACAGCCAAGGTGTCGTTGCGAACGATCAGTTTTTTTATATTTTGGCCAATCACTTCATTTACAAAAATACGGCTTGCCACACCAGGATAGATAACCGTCTCAGTAATTGGAATGATCGCTGTATGCTTCATTTCTAAATTCATAAATGTCCTCCTCAATTTTATTTAAATCCATAACGTCAATTCAGTTTATTCAACAGGGTTATGAGTGTATTAATTTCTGACTCATCCAGACAAGCTTCAATGCGTTCGATCAGCCGAAGTTGGGTCAGTTCCTCTGCCCGAGCAATGCGTTTTCCTTTGGGTGTCAGGTGGATGTAGCACACCCTTTTATCTTTATCTGATTTCTCTTTGTAAACACAATCCCAGGAAATAAACTTATTGATCACTTCCGTTATGGTTGGCTTAGAATTTGATGTAAAATCAGCCAGCTTGCTAAAGGTCATATTGTTGTTTTCATCAATGATCCGTAAATAATAAACCTGTTTACGAGTCAGTGCTTTGGCCTGGCATTCATGGCTGATGGTCTCGCTACACTGGCTTCCTAGTTCTAAAAGCTTCATGTATGCCTGATAGAGCTCATGTCTTTTACATGTCATTTTGTCCACCTTTTACCATAATTAATTAGTTAGCATTAACCTAACTTTACAAGCATAATTATAGCCCTATCCTAACCAAGTGTCAAGACAGGGCTACCTTGCCTAAAGTTTTAATTAAGTTAATCCATAATCGTTACGGTTTCAAAAAAGCGGTCAAAATGTGCTATTCGATAATCCGCCAGATGGACATCAACCTGACCTTCCGGAGCGCTGAGATACGCTGTACACTGCATACCGGCCCGCTTGGCTGCCAGAATCCCGCTGCCAGAATCTTCAATGACCATACATTTTTCAGGCGCTACATTCAATAATTCTGCAGCGCGCAAAAAAATATCCGGAGCCGGCTTACCCACAGCGACGTGATCTCCTGAAACCCTTACATCAAAAGCGTCCTCTAAATCAAACAATTCCAACACACGATTAATCGCAGGAACGGTTGAGGAAGAGGCGATTGCGATGCGGTACCCTTTATCCCTTAAGGTCTTCAGAAAAACATCTACACCCTCCATCATGGTTTTCTGATTTTCATCGCTGAATAAAAAGTCCAGATATAGATTATTTTCATATTCTGCCAGTTCCTCAGCGCTCTGTTCAAAACCAAATCGTTCTTTCAGCTCCCGCCACCAGTCAACTGTCACTCTGCCCATGCTTTTCACTGCGTCTTCTTCAGACATCTCCAAGCCCATTTCGGCGTACATATCCAACTCAATTTGTTTATAGTCTGGTTCAGAATCAATAATGACTCCATCCATATCAAAAATGACTGCCTCGATCATTTCATCTCCTCAAAAAAATATTTCCTATATAAATACTGCAAACCGCTTCCGCAAGCTCATATCACTCCAAAGCATCTAACGCCGAGGTTAGATCAGAAAGCGAATTTCTGACAGTTGTCCGCTTTCAGAAAAACGAAAGGCCTGCTCAATAGTATTATCCAGCGTTTCTTTGTCAATGGCTAAAATACGAAACGTGTTGCGTACCAGATACTCCACAACCTTGTGTGCATCAAAAGGCAACTCTCTGTCGTAATAATCCATATATATTTCCTTTTGCGCGCCATAATTCGTAATGGCATATGCGTCCAGATCATCTTTCTCATATGATTTATTGAAAAAATCAAGACATGATCGATTGAATGTCTTAATTAAATACAAACGCTCTTTACGGCTGGCATCTTTTTCCAATATTTCATAATAAAACCGAGCATTTTTTGAGTCTTTAAGGATATCATCAAAAAAACAAATCAGCGTAAAACAGTATTTTGTAAACAGTGTTGCCTCCTGTCCCAAAGTCTCACTGATAGAGTTGTAAAGCCCCATGAAATATGTATTGTAAATCTCACCTACTAAATCTGTCTTTTTTTTGAAATAATAGGTCATCGTACCAAGCTTTACACCTGCTTCTTCTGCAATATCCTGGATTCCTGTATTGGTATAACCGCGTTCATAAAACAGCTTTTTTGCAGTATTCATTATATTTTCTCGGGTCTTTTTCCCTTTAGTTGTTAATTTTTCGGCCATACTTCACCCTGCTTTCTTTAAGTACTAATGGAGAATTTTATTTTCCAATACAGTAATTGTACCATTTGATTCTCATGATAACAACCAATATTCTCAGTAAAAATATCGTCTTTTTCGCTGTTTTTTTATATTTTCTTTTTCAATAATCGTTTTATTTATATTTTGATATATAATTCAATCACTACCATCTAAGCCTTGGTATTGCAAAAGAAAATTACATAAACAAAGTTACATCAATAACGAAAGAGTTTCATTTTGTAATAAAATAAAAATAATTTTTTATATTTTATACTTGACAGTTCTTTTTCTTTGTTGTATACTTAAGTCATAAGTTAGTTATGCTTAACTTAAGCAGCTAAACTGAACAACAACACACTCTCTGATTAATGCAGCCAATCAGATGAAGATTATCGAAGCACAGCGATAATCACTCACCGTAACATGTGAGAAGTATTCCTATTAAGACAAATCCTTTTAACAATCAACTTCGTTCAAATACCAATGAATTGTTTAATCCACTTTCAAAAGCTGCTGAAACTAACTTATTAATTTCTTCAAAAGTGTTTCGGGAAATGATACTCCTTCTTTTGGAGCCTGCCAAGGGCAGGCAGGCTCCTTTCCCAACACATCCAATTAACCTCTCTTGAATTGATGAATGCTATCATTCATTGTTCATTAAACAGCCTGCAGGCTTTACTGACAGGCTTTTTTTATTTAGACTTTATAAAAGCTCAGCTCGCAATAATCATCTCCCTGCCCTTTATAATAAGGACGACTAAATCCAACTTTATCTTCCATACCTTCAAAAGCAGTTTTTTCAAATTCACAAAATAAAGGAGCTAAAATGACGCAATCATTTGCTTTTAAAACATCAAAAAATAGACAGGCTTTAATATCAAAGCACAACTTGCTGCGTGTATTTTCAATCAATTCAATATCCCATTCTTTTTCAGAAAAATAATCGCTATAACCTTCCGCTACCTTTTTTCGATAGTTCGCAAAAAAGAACGGCGTTGACGACAGCCTCTCCAGCTCTCTAGACATTAAAACAGCATACCCTTTCATAAGCGCTTTTAATATTTCCTCGGTTTGCTGCCATGAAATTTTTATCTTAAGCAATGCCTGATATAACGCTATTGTGCGCAGCACAATCTCCCGCATCTGCGGCAGCTCGCCCTTTGTCTCTTCAGACGATTCTTTTGTCAGCAAAGCATCGTAGCTAAGCTCAAAAGACCTGTAGGCTTTACCTCCTCTTTCAGTTCCGAGCATTTCCAAAAGCAATAATCTGCATTTTTCAAGTAATTCCTGTTTATTGATTGCCGCTCTCATATTTTGTCCTTTCTAAGATGAATAACAAAAAGGCCGGATCTCTGCCGGCCTGTAAAACTAAAACTGCGCAAATCCTTTTCCAAAGTCAACGCACTCTTCCTCACCATCACTATCTGGTGTTTCCTGAATAATCAGCCCTTCGTCATAAAGCACTGCCCCAGCTTCACGAACACGATCCTCCCAGTCTCTCATCCATTCACCGTCGCCCCAGCCGTAAGAGCCAAACAAAGCCACTTTTTTATCTTTTAAGTTGGCTTCAATATCCGTAAAGAACGGATCAAAATCGCCTTCTTCAAGCACTTCTGCCCCCATCGACGGACATCCGAAAACAATATGATCATAATCCGCGATTTTGTCTTTGCTAAAATCCGTTACAAAAAAAGTCTCTGAACTTTTCCCACCTTTTTCAATACCGTCCGCAATACGATTGGCCATTAATTCTGTATTTCCTGTGCCGCTCCAATAAATAACTGCAATTTTATCCATTTTTATTCTCCTTTAATGATTTTATCAACCAGCTTGCATTAATTGTCTGATTGAGGCTCCCCGATTAATATAGCTGCAAACTACATCTCGGCATTTTGTATATTTTTCAAATAATTTCAATTTATTTTCAACGTCCGAATATACCTTCCAACAACCACACACCTGGCAGTTTTTTCCCTTATTGAGGATAAACCCTTCAACATCTTCTATGGGATATCCCAGAAAAACACCAATTTCGTGTGGAAAATCTCCTGTTGCACTTACATTTTTTTTAAGGTTATCCAGCAGTTCATTAAAAGTCATATTTTCTTGATAACCATATTTTTCTAAAAAGTTTATTACTTTTGGTTCTTTAAGACTCTCTGTAAGCTTCTTTTTTTGATAAACCAGAACCAATACGCGACGTTCTGTTTCCCATAACGGTTCAAGGTATAAACCTTTATGATTCAAAAAGGCATTATACTCAGATAACAAATCTGAAATATCTGCAAACTGCTTCTTTGCGCAGCAGATGAGATTCGCTTCTTTTATTCCCATCAGGGTTGGGGCACAATGAAAACCCAGTAATTTATCAAAATCATTCAGCATCTGTCTTATTTCCCCTTTTATATGTTCAATGATTCCAGCGTTAACTTTGGAATTATTGTTAGTGCTAGCTAACTAACTGAAAACATCTTAGCACGCGTTTTTTATTCTGTCAATACCTTTTCATTAAATAGGAATGATTATAAATTAGTTAATATTACGCTATTTTTTCTCTCGAAATTGAATCAATCGCTAAATTCTTCTTGACAATATTATCACAAAAGGTTAAACTTTAAACAAGATATCAGATGCGGCTAACATTTTTATGAGCATCTAACTGAATTAGGAGGTATGAATGATGCCGTTAAGTATGGCCCGTATGGGAGAACCAGTAAGAATAATGAAAATTAATGGTAAAGATGAAACAAAACGTTTTTTAAATAGTTTGGGATTTGTTATTGGTGATAATGTCACTGTCGTTTCTCAACTAGGCGGCAACATGATCATCAATGTTAAAGATACACGAGTTGCAATTGATAAATCAATGGCAAATCGAATAATGATCAACGAATAAGGAGATATGAATATGAAAACTTTAAAAGCCACTCCATGTGGTCAAACAGTAAAAGTTGTAAAAATTGAAAACAAAGGGCCAATCAAACGTCGTATTATGGATATGGGAATTACCAAAGGTGTCGATATATTTGTCCGAAAGGTTGCTCCTTTAGGCGACCCGATAGAAGTAACAGTACGAGGTTATGAGCTATCACTTAGAAAAGCTGACGCCGAAAGTATTATTGTAGAGTAATTTTATTTTATGTTTTTGTTAGTTTTTTCTAATCATGTATAGATAGTAAAACAAATATCGAGTGGACTAATTTATAAGGAGTATAATTATGAAGAATGTTTTAGAAAATGATAAGTTGACTTTTTTTATTGGCGGTATTGCGGCGGCCACTCTTGGTGTAAAAGCTTTAAAGAGTAAATGCGCCCATAAATTCTTTGTAAGTGCTTTAGCCTCTGGTATGAAATTGCAGGATGATGCTAAAGTGATGTATGAAAATATCAAGGAAGATGCTGTTGATCTCTGTTATGAAGCAAAACTCGAGTCAAAAAAAGCTGAATCTGCTGGAGAATAAGGAGTAGTCAGACTATGAAATACACCATCGTTCACGATATGCCTGGACGCATTCGTCTGCGTTGCGGGCGTAATGCTTTTTCTCTTGATGAAGGCTACAGTATAACTTCTGTTTTGATGGCACAAACCATAGTTACCGACGCAAAGGCTTCCAGTATCAACGGAAGCCTTTTAATTTTTTATATCGATGACTCCCGTTCTTTACTTTTAGACTTCATTGATACTTTAGTGCCTGCAGAACTTCCCGTCATACCGCCAGCCGAGAGAGACACCACTTCTGAAGTTGACGCAGGCTTTCAATATGCGCTTGCGTTTAGAATTGTCCGCCGATTACTTTTCCGGGGGCTTCTTCCCTCTCCTGTCCGTCATGTAATCACTTTATTCCGCGCTGTCCCCTATGTTGTGCGCGGAATAAAGAGCTTGCTTAATTTCCGTATTAATGTCGATGTTTTAGATGCATCCTCCATTGGCGTTTCTTTAGCACAGGGAGATTATGGAACCGCAAGCTCCATTATGTTTCTCCTGTCGCTTTCAGATTTACTGGAAGACTACACAAGAAAAAAAACAAAGCTTGCCCTGGCAGGAAGCTTGTCTGTCAATGTTGACACCGTATGGAAACAGGATAGTTATGGCAACTTTATAAGCACACCCATCAGCCAGCTTGAAGAGGATGATACTATTATTGTCCGTACCAGCGGCACAATCCCAGTAGATGGTACTATCTGTGAGGGTGAAGCCTACATTAACGAAGCCTGTATGACGGGCGAATCTCAGTCCGTTTTAAAAAAAGCGGAGGATTCAGTCTATGCAGGAACCGTCGTTGAAGACGGCAGCATTGTTATAAAGGTACGTGCTATTGGAAACGGGACTCGTATGAACAAAATCATCGAGCTTATTGACCAATCTGAAAACCTGAAAGCAGATGTACAGAGCCATGCCGAAAATTTAGCGGACTCCATTGTTCCCTTTAGCTTTCTGGCATCTGGTCTGGCGTTTTTACTCACCAGAAACGCGACAAAAGCGGCCTCTGTCCTGCTGGTTGACTACTCCTGCGCCATCAAACTTGCAACACCGATCTCCGTCATCTCAGCTATGCGTGAAGCTGCAAACCATAAAATCGTGGTAAAGGGTGGGAAATTTCTCGAATCTTATGCTCTGGCAGATACCATTGTTTTTGATAAAACCGGAACGCTCACCGTTGCCTCTCCAAGTGTCAATGAGGTTATTTCGTTTCCACCGTATAATAGGACAGAGGTTCTGAAAACCTCGGCCTGTCTTGAAGAGCATTTCCCTCACAGTGTTGCTCACGCCATTGTTCACAAAGCAGAACAGGAAAATCTAAAGCATCGTGAAGAACATGCCGAAGTAGAATATGTCGTTGCACATGGGATTCGTTCAAAGCTTCACGGCAAAAAGGCGCTTATTGGCAGCTACCATTTCATTGTAGAGGATGAAGGGATTCCCGTAACGCCAGAACAAAAATCCATCATCGAAGAAAAAGGTCATGGCAAATCGGCGATTTTCTTAGCTTTGGGTGACGCATTGGCCGGAATGATCTGTATTGATGACCCTCTCCGTCCAGAAGCTGCTGAAACCATACAAGCACTCCGCGAATCTGGCATAAAGAAAATTATCATGCTCACTGGCGACAGTGATGAAGCCGCGAGAGACGTCTCAGCCCAGCTTGGCATTACGGAATACCAGGCGCAAATTTTACCAGAAGACAAGGCATCAGTCATCGAGCGTCTGAAGGAAGATGGCCACCAGGTTATCATGGTGGGTGACGGCATTAATGATTCACCGGCTTTAGCCGCTGCAAATGTCTCTGTTTCCATGAAAGATTCCTCTGATATTGCCCGTGAGGTTGCTGATATTACGTTGCTCAGCACAGACCTCAGAGCGCTTGTTACTTTGCGGCACCTCAGCCTGTCTTTAATGGAACGCATCCAAAAAAATTTCCATGTCATCATTGGATTTAACAGCCTGCTGCTGGCAGGCGGGCTCATTGGATTTATTCCTCCTGCTACCTCTGCCTTTTTACACAATTTTTCTACAATGTTTATCAGCGCGGCCAGTATGCGGCCCTGCTTAAAACCACCTGTATGATCGATTATCTGAAAGGAGTTTTATGAAAACACTTTATCTTATTATTGGTTTTTTATTCTTCGGGCTTGGAGCCATCGGTGTTATCTTGCCGGTGCTCCCAACCACCCCTTTCCTTCTTGTCGCAAGCTATTGCTTCGCGCGGGGCAGCAAGCGGTTTAATGACTGGTTTTTGAGTACCAAAATTTATCAAAAACATCTGGACAGCTTCGTTAAGGAACGAGCCATGACACTGAAAACTAAGATTTCGCTTCTGTCCTTTGCATCCGCTATGCTGATCCTGGCCTTCTGTCTGGTCGATGTCATTTATGCGCGTATCCTCATCATTGCGGTAATGATTTTTAAATACTACTACTTCATCTGTAGGATTAAAACCATTCAGGAGGTACAGAATGATTGACAAACGCCTGACACATATGATGGGTAAGGCTAACCGCTATATTTTTTTAAATGTGTTCTTTAACTGGATCTGTCTTTTAGCAAACATGGCGATTGTTTTCACCATCGCCTGGCTTTTGCAGAATATTTTAACAGACGGTATTGAAAGCATTAAAATATCCGGCTATCTGGTAATCATCTGTGTGTCTTTGATTGTACGGTCTGCCGCTACTCTTATGGCTTCAAAAATGTCTTACGCAGCTTCCTCCGGTGTAAAAAAAACATTGCGTGAAAAAATATATGAAAAACTTCTTCGCCTGGGCATAAGCTACAATGAAAAAATTTCTACAGCCGAAGTAGTTCAGGTTTCTGTGGAGGGTGTTGAACAACTGGATATTTATTTTGGCAAATATCTTCCGCAGCTTTTTTATAGTCTTCTCGCACCGTTAACCCTGTTTGCAGTTCTCTCGTTTGTTAATTTAAAAACCGCACTGATCCTTTTGATCTGTGTGCCGCTTATCCCTGTTTCAATTGTAGCTGTACAAAAAATCGCCAAAAGGCTTCTATCAAAATATTGGAGTACCTATACAGAACTAGGAGACAGCTTCCTTGAAAATCTTCAGGGGTTGACGACCCTTAAAATTTATGAGGCGGATCATTATAAAAATGAAGAAATGAATGCTCAGTCCGAAAAATTCCGAAAAATAACCATGAAGGTCCTCACCATGCAATTAAACTCTGTAACTGTCATGGATATTATCGCCTACGGGGGCGCTGCCGTTGGGATTATTCTGGCGGTCACAGAATTTATGAAAGGAAATATTTCCTTTGGCGGTACCTTTGCACTGATTATGCTTTCAGCGGAATTCTTTATCCCATTGCGTCTGCTGGGCTCTTTTTTTCACATCGCAATGAATGGAATGGCCGCATCGGATAAAATTTTTCGTCTGCTTGACCTTGATGAGCCTGTCCACGCCGCGGGTAATATTGATCCAGAGGACGCGGATATTCATTTAAATCACATTGAGTTTTCTTATGATGTCGAGCGCCCTGTTCTGGAAGACGTCTCCCTAAGCATTCCAAAGGGAAAATTTGTATCCATCGTCGGAGAATCTGGCAGTGGAAAAAGTACCATCGCTTCGCTTATTATGGGTGCCCATCGCAGTTACCGCGGCGATATCAGTATTGGAAAGCAAAATTTAAAATCCCTGTCTGAAGCCAGCATTATGGAAAATATCACCCTCGTAAGTCACAACAGTATGATTTTCAAGGGAACTGTTCGTGACAATCTTTTAATGGCCCAGCCAAATGCCAGTGACGAAGCGCTGTACTCTGTACTCAAACGGGTTTGTCTCTATGATTTTCTTATAGAACAGCAAGGGCTTGATACACAGATACTGGAGAATGGTTCAAACCTTTCCGGAGGCCAGTGCCAGCGTCTTTCCCTCGCACGGGCACTTCTTCACGACTCTGAAATCTACATTTTCGATGAAGCAACTTCTAACATAGATGTGGAGAGCGAAGAACAGATCATGGACGTCATCGAGGATCTGTCACATACCAAAACGGTTGTGCTGATCTCCCATCGACTGGCCAATGTGCGTTCCACCGATCAAATTTATGTTTTGTATAAAGGGCGTATCATCGAATTCGGAACGCATACAGAGCTTTTGGAAAACAGCAGCTACTATGCAGATCTGTATTTTACCCAGACATCTCTTGAAAATTATGGAAAGGAGACTCCTGTCTATGCGCAGAAATCCCATCTCAATCATGATGCGGCTTATCGGGCTGGTTAAGCCGCTGATCCACATCATGCTGCTCACGATCCTTATGGGTGTTGCGGGCTATCTATGTGCAATTTTTATTACCATCCTGGGCAGCTATGGTATTCTTTCCATTCTGGATATCCAGAAAATAGATTTAAAGCTGCTTTTTATGGTCATCCTTATCCTGGGGCTTTTGCGCGGCGTGCTTCATTATATTGAACAGGCCAGCGGCCACTATATCGCGTTTAAGCTTCTTGCTATTATCCGTGACAAAGTTTTTAAAGCCCTTCGCAAGCTTGCTCCTGCAAAACTGGAAGGCAGGGATAAAGGCAATCTGATTGCTGTCATTACTGGCGATATCGAGCTTCTGGAAGTATTTTATGCGCACACCATCGCCCCCATTGCCATCGCTATTATCACCTCTTTAATCATGGTAATCTTCATTGGGCAGTTTCATCTGCTGCTCGGCCTTATTGCCGCCGTCGCCTATCTTTGTGTAGGGCTTCTCATTCCCGTAGCCGCCTCACGGCTGGGGGCAGATAAAGGAAGAAGCTATCGGAGACTTTTTGGCGAGCTCAACACCTATTTTCTGGACAGCCTGCGCGGTTTAAAGGAATGTATCCAATACCATTGCGGCCCCTCAAGGCTAAAAGAGATCACACGCCAGTCCGATGCTCTTGATATTCATCAAAAAGCCTTGAAAAATCAGGAAGGTTTATCGGCTGCTGTTACAAATACAGTTATCCTGTTTTTTGATCTCGCGATGCTTTTTTCCTCTATTATACTAATGCGTCAGGGGATTGTCGGCTTTGAAGGTATTTTAATTCCAACCGTTGCCTTATTCAGCTCCTTTGGTCCAACCGCAGCGCTCAGCAGCCTTTCAAACAATTTGCTTCAAACCTTTGCCGCCGGAGAGCGTGTGCTGGATATTCTAGACGAAAGTCCAGTTGTTAGTGAAGTGGAGAAGGGTGTGGACATTACCTTTGACAGAGCCTCATGTAAAAACCTCTCTTTCGCCTATGACGACGAAATAATCCTCGACAATATTACCATGGAACTCCCCGCCTCAAAGGTTATTGGCATTCATGGAAAAAGTGGGTCTGGAAAGTCTACTTTTCTTAAACTGCTCATGCGCTTTTGGGACCGCCAGTCCGGCAGCCTTGAGCTTTCCAGTTATGATATCCGCTCTGTTAATACCCGCAGTCTCCGTGAAAATGAAAGCTATGTCACTCAAAGCACCTACCTTTTTAATGATACTATCGGAGCAAATATCCGTGTTGCCCGTTTAAACGCCAGTGACGAAGAGGTGGCCGAAGCCGCAAAAAAAGCCGCTATCCATGATTTTATCACTCGGCTTCCTAAAGGGTACGATACTCCCGTAGGCGAACTTGGCGAATCCCTGTCGGGCGGCGAACGACAACGTATTGGGCTGGCCAGGGCCTTTTTACACCAGGCACCCTTTATTCTTCTCGATGAGCCTACCAGTAATCTGGACAGCCTGAATGAAGGGATTATTTTGAAATCCATCCGGGAGCATGCAGCTAACCATACCGTTGTGTTGGTTTCTCACCGGCGTTCCACCATGGGTATCACCGACCTGGATTATTCCATAGAAAACGGGAGGCTCTCCTAATGGCATGTGTAAAATCTGAACAGCATATTATTGAAAAAATGATCCGCCTCTACTGCTTAAAAAAGCACCGCCAAAAAAACCTGTGTCCCGATTGCCAGGCACTTCTGGATTATGCTCTGGGCCGCCTGGAGCGATGTCCTTTTCAGGATTCAAAATCATTCTGCAGCCATTGTCCGGTCCACTGCTACAAACCGGAAATGCGAAAACGCGTGCAGGAGGTAATGCGTTTTTCAGGCCCCCGGATGCTTTTTCATCATCCTGTTTTGGTGGTTAAGCATATGATTGAAAGCAATCGCTGATGACAAACGGCCTTCTTTGAGGTAAAATAACCTCAAAGGAGGCCGACATGAAATATTTTTACTTGCTCGTTAATGATCAAAATATTAAAAACTGGACCCTCGTCAATCAAGTTTCGATAAGAAAAAATGGGAAAACACATTGCTATTTCCCGGATATTCTCTATCGTCATCCCTTTGACGAGGGGTCTTTATATCTCTCTGTCGATGATGCTCTGAGCACTGATGTTACCGCTGCGCTGGAAACAGCTTTTAGAAAGCTTCCGCCCCATCGTATTGTTCTGCTGAGGATTAATGACAACCCTGAATGGCAAAAAACCTTTTCCCGCTGGAAGGCTATGTTTGAAAAAGATGAGGAGCCCTTTTTTACCCCAGAGGAATCTCTGCTGATGGAAAAAACAAAGTCCGCGCTTCGCCTGACTCAGACACAAAAAATTACTTTTACAAAAGCATGCGTTTCGAAAAAGCTCAGAGATTCAGCCTGCCTTTCTAATACTCTTCTCCCTTATACTGAGCTTAAAATTACCATCAAAAAAGAAAGGAGCTTCGCTTTTAATGCATTACTTAAAAACCTCTGGTGCTAAGCCCTTTTCACACATTTACATTGAGAAGGGGGCAGCCCATCATCCAAACACACAGGCTATTTTACAAAAAATCAATTACGACAGTCTTATTTATATTGATGACTACTCACAAATTTTCAACCGGCACCATCAGGATTTCATTGCACAGAAGCGTTCCCCAAATCTTATTTTAGCCCGAAAAAAGCAGGATTTTTATTATGATGGTTCTCCCTACTGTGAAAACTTTGGACATGCACGCTTTTACTATACTGGTATTATCATGAACTGCCTTTATGATTGCAGCTATTGTTACTTAAAAAGCATCTACCCCTCCGGGCACATAGTTATTTTTGTCAATAATGAGGATTTCATCACCTCTGTAGAACAGGATTTATTATCCAGCTGTGAGCCCCTTTATCTGGCCATTTCCTATGACAGTGATTTGATGGCGCTTGATCCGCTTACCCACTTTCTGGGCCCATGGCTCGCATTAGCTAAAAGACATGCTAACCTGACGATCGAGGTGAAAACAAAAGCCGGGCGTTTTCCCATCTCAGACCCGCCTCAAAATGTCATTTTTGCCTGGTCGCTGCTCCCCGATCCGGTAATCCATCTTTACGAACGTCATACCCCTTCCCTTGCAACGCGGATGGCGGCAGTATCTCAGGCGCTTAGAGCCCATGCGACAGTTCGATTCTCCATTGAGCCCGTAATGCCTATCAACAACAGTGCGAGGATATACCGCGACTTTATCGACAGCCTGGGAAAACAGTTTGATTTAAACCAGCTGCTGGATATTAACATCGGCGGTTTTCGAATCAGCGGTAAGCAGTTTAAGACCTTTTATAAAAAAGATCCGACCTGTCCGGTTTTTGCCTGGTCTTTAACCGAAAGCACCTGCGACGTCAGCTATGCAGATAGCAATGCTCTGATCAGGCAAATAGAGCGGGATTTGAAAAGCTTTGTAAAACCTGAAAAAATCATTGTATACCAAACCGCCCCTTGACAAAGAGAAATATAAACTATAATATTTAATTTAATGACTATTAATAGAAGGAGATTTTCTAAATGGAAAAACAAGTCGTAGCAGTGGTCGAAGGTAAAGAAATTTACAATACCGACCTGGAAGCTTTAATACAACAATTACCTCAGGAGCAGCAGGGCCAGTTCCGTACAAAGGAAGGGCGCAGAAAATTACTCGAGGAGCTTGTTGCTCAGGAACTTTTCTATCTGGAAGGGAAGAAAGATCACGAGGACGAATCTGAAGAGTATCTCGCTCTGGTTGAGGATGCAAAAGAAAAGCTGCTGAAATCGCATATGATTGCCAAATTCATGAAAAATGTAGAAGTCAGCGATGAAGAGGTTAAAAAGTTTTATGATGAAAACCCCAAACAGTTCATCGCACCGGACAGCATCCGCGCCAGCCATATTTTACTGCCATCTGAACAGCAGGCCATTGATATTATTAAGGAAATCAAGGATGGAGGCAAAACCTTTGAAGAAGCCGCAAAAGCTTACTCTGTCTGCCCGTCAAGAGAACAGGGCGGCGATTTGAGTTATTTCTCAAAAGGAAAGATGGTACCACAATTTGAAAATGCCGCCTTTGCTATGAAGGTTGGCGAAATGAGCGATGAACCTGTAAAAACAGACTTTGGCTGGCACATCATTAAGGTGACCGACAGCAAAACCTCTGAAACTATTCCTTACGATGTAGTAAAGGAGAGCGCCCGCCAGTATCTTCTTGGGCAAAAACAAAACCGCGCTTTCCTTGATCGTGTCGATGAACTAAAAAAAGAATATGATGTCGATGTAAAAATCGGCTTATTCTAATTTAAAGGCCTGGCTTTCTGCTCAGGCCTTTTCTTTTTCAATCTTTTTTACTGTTCAATGGAAATTCTTTTTATCAAGAGTACACCTATTCCAAGCGAGATAAACTCTGTTAAGGGTACTGCCATCCAGATGCCTGTCACACCCCATAAAAGCGGCAGCACAGTGACTAAAAACAAATTGAAAACACAGCCTCTAAACAGACACAGGCCTAAAGAAATCCTCGGCCGTACAACTGCCTGAAAATAATTGATAATGAACATGTTGGTTCCTGTAACAAAAAAACCAATAAAATAAATGCGTATGGCCGTTGCAGACAGCGCCAGTACTTCCGGTGAGGGGTTTAAAAAAATATAGGTAAACAGATCCGGCATCAAAAGCCCAAGAAGCGCCGGCAAAGCACAAACGGCTAGAGCTGTCCTCACCCCCAGAGCCCGCACTTCGTAGATACGGTCAAACTTTCCAGCGCCATAATTGGTTGACAAAATTGGCTGAGCTGCCTGGCTGACACCATTACTTAAAGCGGTGACCACAAAGGCCGTATTTGTAATAACACCATAAGCACTGACGCCAATCTCTCCCACATAGCGTAAAAGCTGATGGTTAAACGCGAAAATAACAATACCAGCTGAAATTTCAATCAGAAAGCTGGTAAAGCCATTGGCAAAAACAGCTTTGAAAAAAGATAATCTCAGCCCTCCAAAACAAAACCGCAGCCCGTTTTGCCTGGAAAAGAAATGCGAAATCAGGATACAATCTGTTAATACAGATCCCATAACGCTGGCCAGTGCAGCGCCGGACATTCCCATCTGAAAGGGAAAAACCAGCAGTATATCAAAGATAATATTAAACACACCGCCCGCGATAACAGCCGCCATTGCACGCCTGGGCGCACCATCATTTCGGACAAAGGCCTGTAAAAACGATGAAAAGCTAAAGATCAGCGCGCCACCGGCAATATAAGGAGCATACCCCATGATGTACGGCATGGTAACAGAGGTCCCGCCCAAGAAAAGCATGATTTCTTCTCCAAAAGCAAAGAAAACCGTTATATAAATAAGCCCAGCCAGCAGATTAAGGATAAAGGCAGTGGTAAAGTACTGCTGTCCCCTTTTTTCTTCTCCCCGCCCCCTGCTGATGGACATCAGCACAGAGCCGCCTACACCAAACAGCAATCCAGTCCCAAAAACAAGGTTAAAGACAGGCAGAACAATATTTAAGGCAGCCATCGCTTCTGTGCCAATGCCTTTTCCAATAATGATTGTATCTGCCAAAATATAAATAGAGGTTACCATCGTCCCACTGATCGCTGGAAGCAGATAGTGAAAGAATAGTTTTGGAACAGACTGTTTAACCAGTTGGTTTTTATCCATTTTATCCTCCCTTTGGGGCCATGTACCATAAATCAGCAGACCCGTTAGTTTTTATTAATCCTTCACGATTATAACATAAGCCTTTACGTTACGGAAAAATAATTTACTTTAACTGCAAAAAAGACCGCCAGTGCGGAAAGGCACCGGCGGTCTTTTTTGTTGTCCGAGATTATCAAAGATAAGGGTTTGGTATGATATTGCATTACTTATATACCCCGATCAGCGGTATTCAAACATTTTATTCATCTCTAAAAAACATGGTATTTATCCCAAAACACACTAACCGGCAGAGGTCTTGAAAAATAGTAGCCTTGTCCAATCTCACAACCGATTTTCTTTAAAAACTGAAGATGCTCCTCTGTCTCCACGCCCTCACAGACCACCTGAATTCCCAACAATCCTGCCATCTCGACGATATTTTTTATAATAATCTGCGCTCTTTTTACACTCGTTCCTTCCAGCAAAAACTCTTTATCCAGCTTTAAAACATCAATGGGCAGAGACATTAGTAAGTTCAAAGACGAATAGCCTGCTCCAAAATCATCCATAACGATTAAATAGCCATTTTTCTGGAGTGTCTCCATTGTTTTAACGACCCTTTCAGAATTTGTCCCAAAGGCGCTTTCTGTTACCTCCGCTTCAATATAACAGGGTGGAATATTGTAGGATTCAACGATCCGCTGAAACTGGCGCACAAAATCCATCTGACGTACAGTAACTCTTGAAAAGTTTACTGAAATCGGAAGCGCTATTTTTTCTGGATCATCTAACGTCTGACGCAGAAGAATACAAACTTTTTCCAGCATATAAAAATCAAGCTTTGTTATAAAACCATTACTCTCGAAAAGCGAAATAAACGCATCTGGCGGCAAAAACCCCTGCTCCTTTGATATCCACCTTACCAGCGCCTCCGCGCCGATGACACTGCCGCTGGAAATATCCACCTTAGGCTGCAGATAAACCTTGAACTCTTCCATTTCCAGAGCCTTGTCCATGGCTTTTGTCAATTTTGTCTCTCGTGTGAGCTGTTCAAGCAGCGTAATGTCATACCATACAGTGGTAGCACTTTTTCCGTTTTTAGCGGTCTTATGAGCAAAGGTTGCTTTATCAATCATTGCCTCAACTGATCCTTCTCCCTCCTCTACCTTATAGATACCAAAGGAGTAAGAAAGCTTTTCCAAAAATTTCATTTTTTCATAAATCAGCCGATTAAGATAATCACGAACTTCTTCGTCAATATTTTCCCGCTTTCTGGCCAGAATCATAAAATTATTGGCTGAAACTCGTGCACACAGCTCATCACCCGCAAACATTACAGACAGACCAACTCCAATAATTTTAAGAATACTGTCTCCCATCTGATATCCATAGAGATCATTGATGTATTTAAAATCGTCAATATCCATATTGATAATAAGATAATCAAAACGATCACGGTGGTTTAGAATCGTTTCTGTCCCCTGAATAAAGGCCAGATAATTGGGAATTCCCGTCAAAGCATCATGGTAGTAAACCTGTTTGAAATCCTTGTATCTCTTGCGTTCTCTGAAAATAACCCAGGTACTTGACGCCAGAATGTACACGACCAAAATCATAAAGGTCTGATAGAGTTTTTTATCTGAATACTGCTCAGCCAAAGAAACAGCCTGGTCAGAGAGCTTAAAGTGCTGTTCGCTAAGGAGGTAAAGACTGGCCTCATCAGCCCCATTTCGAACCGCTTCAATTTCAAGCTTAATATCCTTCCATACTTCCTGAATTTCAAGAAGCTTATTTTGATAATCGCTGTCCCAGCATTCATTCAACTGGTAATCACCCTTTCCGGTCTGTAAATCATAGAGAATACCGTCCAGTCGGTTGATTAACGGATCATTTGGGTCACCACTGATTTCATTTTTAACCAGCTTCTGCGTTGCGCCTCTTACAATCCCGGTATAATTAATGATTCTTGAATCACCAGCATTTTGAAACAGAAAAAAGAGCAAAATCACAGCACCCAAAAGCCAGATTACTGTATACAGGACAACATTTTTTCGATCTTCCATTTATTTCCGTCTCTTTCACTTCAGTTCCAACCTTTTATATCAAGGTATCTAAAGCCTTAAATTTTATTATCATAGATTTGATGGATTGATCGGTTGTCGCGAGTTTTCAATTTAAACGTTTTGTGTAAATATAAATTATTCTTATTGTATCACCATTCCACTTTGTATGCAATCCATTTCCTATGGCTGTGAATATTATAAAGAGCGGTTCAATTCTTTTCCTTAAAATTTTATTTTTCATCTGGAAGATCATACAAGACACCAGCCGGTACTTCTGCTAAAATAAAGCCAGAAAGAGAGGTATTTACATGACATTTGAACAAGAACAAAGGCATGTTTATTATGATACAGAACTAAAAATCGAAGCATACCATCTGACCGGAATTGTGCAGCCGTTTCCCAACCATTTTCATGATTATTACGTCATCGGTTTTGTGGAAGGCGGGCGGCGGCATCTGTGGTGCAAAGACCAGGAGTATGACCTGAGCGCCGGGGATCTGGTGCTCTTTAATCCAAGAGACAGCCACCGTTGCTCTCCAAGAAACGGAGAAATTCTGGACTACCGAGCGGTCAATATTCCATCTGATATTATGCAGCGCGCCGCTCGTGAAGTTACTGGTCAGCCTTACACGCCATTTTTTACCCAGAACGTCGTCTATCAAAGTGATATTACATCGGCTTTGAATGATCTCTATACAGGTATCGTTGAACTTTCATCACGGTTTGAAAAGGAAGAAGCTTTCTTTCTGCTTCTGGAACAGATTTTTCGTGAATACAGCTCCCCCTTTGAACAGAGCAATACTGCTGAGCCAGATAATAAAATCAAAGCTGTCTGCACCTATATGGAAGATCATTTTTCAGACAACATCTCTCTGGACGATTTAACGGCTCTTGCCGGGCTCAGCAAGTCTTATTTTTTACTGCTGTTCACAAAACAGGTCGGTGTCTCTCCATACCGTTATCTCCAGTCAATTCGTATTGAGCGGGCTAAAAAACTGCTGGAACAGGGCATACCAGCCATCGATACTGCTGCCATGACAGGCTTTTCGGACCAGAGCCACTTTTCCCGTTTTTTTAAGGATTTTATTGGACTGACGCCCAGACAGTACCAGAAAATCTTTCAAATAGACAAGCATTCAAATAAGGAGGCTCCCCCAAATGAACACTAAAAGCGCATCCATTGGCCATATCGCTGCCTTTTTTACCATTATCATCTGGGGAACTACTTTTATTGCCACAAAAGTGCTTCTGCGGCTGCTCACCCCCGTTGAGATTCTGTTTTACCGCTTTTTTCTCGGTTATCTCGTTTTATGGCTGGTCGCTCCCAAAAACCTTAAGCTGGATAACTGCAAGCAGGAGCTTTATTTTATAGCCGCTGGTCTTCTCGGCGTTACGCTCTACTTTCTTTTGGAAAACTTTGCCCTCACTTTTACTCTGGCGGCAAATGTCGGAGTGATCATTGCCATTGCTCCCTTTTTCACTGCATTGTTTGATTATTTTTTCCTTCATGGAGAGCGGCCCGGTCCACGGTTTTTCATCGGATTTGTCGTGGCGATCACGGGCATTTGCCTCATCAGCTTCCGCGGTGACAATACAGTACAGCTCAACCCTGCAGGTGATCTGCTTGCCATCGCCGCCGCTGTCGTCTGGGCCGGTTACTCAACCTTCACCAAAAAAATCAGCACTTTTGGCTACGGAACCATCCTGACTACCCGAAGAATCTTCTTTTATGGCCTGCTTTTTATGATCCCGGCCCTGTTTATTTTTGGTTTTCATCTGGATCTTTCCGTTTTTACTGAGTTTAAAAATCTGGCAAACATTTTATTTCTGGGCTTTGGCGCATCGGCACTCTGCTTCGTCACCTGGAATCTGGCTGTCAAGCTGCTGGGTCCAGTCAAAACCAGTGTGTATATCTACATGGTCCCGGTTATTACGGTTGTTACCTCTGTCATTATTCTGCATGAGCACGTTACTCTTCCGGCCGTTTTGGGCATTGGACTGACCATCGCCGGCCTGTTCCTTTCAGAAAGCCGACTTGATTTCAAACGTCAGAAAACAATAAATAAAAAGGAGGAGCTGCGCGACTAAGCACACAGCTCCTCCTTTTTTCTATATTAACACTCAACCTTGATCTGTTCCATAACCCTGCCAATGGCATCGTGGATCGCCAGATCAGCCTCTGATTCTCTGGCAGTGACATCCTTATTAATAACTACCAGATTCTTTCCTCTAAAATAGTCGATAAAGCTGGCCGCCGGATAAACAACCAGGGATGTTCCGCCGATAATCAACGTGTCTGCTTCGCTGATTGCCTGCACTGCCTTTTGGATGGTATCCGAATCAAGCGCCTCTTCATACAGTACTACGTCTGGCTTAATCATTCCTCCGCAGGCGTCGCATTTTGGTACTCCCTCAGTATTTTTGACATAGGCGGCATCAAAAAACTTTCCGCATTTCTGACAATAGTTGCGGTGAATGCTGCCGTGCAGTTCATAAACAGTCCTGCTGCCCGCAGCCTGGTGCAGGCCATCGATATTTTGTGTCACCACGGCTTTAAGCCTGCCGCATTTTTCAAGCTCTGCCAGCTTCATATGGGCAGCGTTTGGCTTAGCATCCAGAAACATCATTTTGTTTTTGTAAAAATCATAAAAGGCTTCTGTATGGTTGGCGAAAAAGCTGTGGCTCACCACCTGTTCAGGCGGATAACGGTACTCCTGCATATAAAGGCCATTACTGCTGCGAAAATCGGGAATCCCGCTTTCTGTTGAGACACCTGCGCCACCAAAAAAAACAATGCTTTTACCCTCATCAATAATTTTCTGCAATTGATCAATCTGTTCCATGGCTAAAACCTCTTTTTTATTTTTAGTATATCACACTTTATGATAAAAAAATCAAACATTTCTGCTAAAGCAATGATAAAATCAGCCTCCGCCACTGTATAAGCGCCTTGAGATATGGTATAATAACCACATTTTTAAAATACAACTTTTGTCAGGAGACTGCTTTATGAAAAAACAAACCATTGGCTTTGCCGCTCTGGCAATGCTGCAAAAAATATTGAGTCTGGCCTGTTTTTTAATTGCAGCCGGCACGCTGGGCTGTATACGTGGCTGGATTTATTTTATTTTATATCTGATTGTCATGGCCGCCACGCTGGCTGTCTTATTACACCGTAACCCAAACGCTCTGTCATTTCCAGAAAAAAATGCAGAAAAGGCTGTCGGGATTGATATCACCCTTCGCAATTTTTGCAGTCCTTTGGCTTTTTATGGCATATATATTGTCGCTGGGCTGGAAACCCGATTTCACTGGTCTTCGCTCTCTCAGCCAGTTGTGGCTGCCGGACTCGTCCTCAGCGCCATCGCCAACCTGCTGATGTCCTGGGCGCTGCTTTCAAACAAATATTATGAGACGGATACGCCCATGCTGAAGGATGCTCAGCCTGTCGTCTGTACCGGTGGTCCTTACCATTTTGTAAGACATCCCGGCTATCTTTTCATGAGCTTCTGGGCCATCACTGTCGCGATGATTTTTGGCTGGGCCACAGGTATTGTGTCTGCTGTCATTGTCCTTCTGCTGATCCTGAGAACCTATTATGAGGATAAGTCGCTGCTGGCCTCTTTCCCCGGCTATGTAAGCTATGCCCAACAGGTAAAATACCGATTAATTCCGTTTGTCTGGTAAACATAAAACCTGTATGCAGACCAGTTATTTTGTTATCTCGACGGTCTGCACACAGTTTTTTTAGCATACTTTTACAAAATCCACGTCGCTAAGCCTTCTTTGCGGGGCGCCGCCTCAACCTCTTCAGCCTTATATCCAAAAACTGCTGCGGTTGACGGTTTGTATCCTCCGGGAATTTTCAGATCTTTTTTGAGCTGTTCTCCCTCCCGCGAAAAAAAGGACAGCAGGATAAAATAAATCCAGCAGCTGCTGATGTCCATTGATTCTGCGGCCAGAAGCATGTTTTCCATGGCGGTAGAGCAATCGTAGTCCAGACCAACATTTTCTTCTGAACTTGAAACGACAATGAGTGTCGGCGCGCCATAGAGGCAGGCAAATTCCGGATCATTTCCTAAATCTGCCAGATGGCCGCCAAGCTGTTTAGCGGTTTCTTTTGCAAGACTCTCCATCCGGTTAAGCATCTTTTTATTTTGGATGACCGTAAAATTCCATCTCTGATCTCCTGCATTAGGCGCATACATGCCTGCTTCCAGAATGGTTTCAAGCTCTTCCCTGGCAACCTGATCTGTTCGGTAACTTCGGATGCTCCTTCGCTTTAGAATCGTCTGCAGTGTTTCGTTTTTCATTATTATTCCCTTTCTCCACTAAAATAACTGGCTACAGCGTGATGTCGCTTCTATCCTCATAAAGCGGCAGAATGAGCCGCATTGAGAATAAACCGTTTTCCGCTTTATATTTTAACAAACCGCCATACCGTCTGGCAAAGGCCGAAATGCTCTGTGTTCCAAAGCCATGATCCTCTGCCTGTGTTTCCGGATAACCCGTTTCTGCATTAAACAATATCTTGCCTGTATAGGTATTGGTAATCTCAAGAAACAGCTGTGATCCTACCGGAGAACATACAACACCGATTTTCCGCTCATCAGAGCTGTCCATTTGATGGCAGGCGTTAATGGCGTTTTCAATGCCGTTGGCGAAAACCAGGGATATCTCCTCACCGCTGATGGGGAGCTCTTCCGGAAGATCAACTTTTATGCTCACCTCAACACCTGCATTTTCAGCCATCTGCCCATAAACAGACAGTACGGCGTTCAACACTTCATCCTCACAGTAATAAACCGCCGGGCGGCTGATTTTCTCAATGGTACTATTCATAGAAGCCAGGAGGGCCAGCGCCTCATCGTCACGCCCTGTCTTGATACATACAGTCAACGCACTGGTAAGATGCCTGAGATCATGCTGAAAAATTCTGAGATTCTCCTCGCTCTCAGCAATGCCCTGCATGTGTTTTTTGAGGGATGTCACCTGAAGCTGCATGGAGGAAAGCTCCCTCGTGCTCTGAAAATAGCTGTTTTGCTGCTTAAGGATCGTATAGATGGTTCCATTATATAAAACAATAGCGACACAGAGACCACTGGCCGCCGGAATGTTTTCGGGCCGTTCATTTAACGGCGCAGGATAGGAAGCGACATTTAAAAACGAAAGCAGCAGGCAAATAGGGATCAACGACAGGCGTATCCAACCTGTTTGCAGCTGTTCGAGTGTCTCAAGAAGCGGATTCCGGATAAATTTTATGATTACCAGTATTATCACCAGAAAAATCAATACCTGATTTAAAAGCTGACCGATACCATTTGGCATATACGGTGCTAAGATACCGCAGAACAGATCCTGGATCGCCACAAAGGTACACGACATAAGAAAGGAGAAAAAGGTCCTCGCATCATTATAACGGGACAGGATAATATTAAAACCAACAGCAATAACAATATGCAGCAGACGAAACTCCAGATCATTCAGAGTATATGGCAGCCTGAGCTCCATTAAAATATCAAGAATAATGACTCCGAGTATTCCCGCTCCGGTAATCAGAAAGGTTTTGGTTTTTGAAAAACGCCAGTTTGATAAAAGCAGGAAGTAGACAATGCCAAAGGGTGCGGTAATAATAATTTTCCATAAACTGAGTGCATCCATGTCTGTTTCCTCCCCTTACTTTTGATTCTATTATAACGAAAAAGAGTCCAAGATGCAAAGTGAATCCGTCACTGCATTCAACCAGCATTTAAAATGGTCATACCATTTATCCTTTAGAAGGCAGCGCATTGTCTTCCCACGTCAAAAAAACGGTGACTTCCTGAGCACCGTTTTTCTCTGTTTTTTTATTTTGCTTTTCCCTGCTCAGCCACTTTTTTCATTCGTGTTTCAATGATGGATTGGTCTCCCAGATAATAGTGGTCTGTCATATTAAAGTCATCGTCAAATTCATAGACCTGAGGAATACCGGTTGGAATGTTGACGCCCATGATCTCATCCTCTGACAGGTTTTCAAAGTATTTGACCAGTGCCCGGATCGAGTTGCCATGGGCTACCAGAAGAACACGTTTTCCCTCCAGCATATCCTTTTTGATCACATTTTCATAATAAGGGATGACACGGGCGATGGTATCCTTCAGGCTTTCTGCCAGAGGCAGCTCGCTTTTTTCCACATTTCGATACTGTTCCTGCAGCTGCGGATTTCTGGGGTCATCCGGTTCAAGGGCCGGGGGACGGACATCGAAGGAGCGGCGCCAGATTTTGACCTGTTCCTCTCCGTATTTCTCTGCTGTCTCCGCCTTATTCAGGCCCTGCAAGGCACCATAATGGCGTTCGTTAAGCTTCCAGTTCTTTACAACCGGCAGCCAGGCACGGTCCATGGTATCCAGAACCACATTTAAGGTATCCACTGCTCTTTTTAAAAAAGAGGTGTAGCAGATATCAAAATCATAGCCCTTCCCCTTTAACATGTTACCAGCGTCTGCAGCTTCTTTGATACCTTTATTCGATAAAATTACATCCGTCCATCCTGTAAACAGGTTCAGGCGGTTCCATTCACTTTCACCATGTCTTAAAAGTACAAGCTTCATCTTTATCATCTCCTGTTCTTTTAAATAATTATACCCAAAAGTCTCTGAAAATTGCATATTTTTCAAAAATGATTCCTTTTTATACTCATTATTTTCACAGCAGAGATTTATTCCTATCTTTATCTAAATTTTATTTTAGAATCAAGTTGAAGTCCCTGGTATTATCAACTATAATTGACATACAAGCAATAAAACATCAATTTTGATAATTATAATATCTGAGAGGGAGAGCTAATATTATGAGATTAATTACCCGTTCTGATTTCGACGGCCTTGTCTGTGGCGCACTGCTCAAGGAAGCCGGAATCATTGATCATTGGAAATTTGCCCATCCTAAAGACTTACAGGATGGCCTGGTTGAGATCAACGAAGATGACTGTCTGGCAAACGTCCCCTTTGTGGAGGGTTGCGGCCTCTGGTTTGACCATCATTCCAGTGAGTTTGAGCGCAACCAGCTTGAAGGCAAATACAAAGGTGAAAGCCGTATTACACCATCCTGTGCGAGAATTATTTATGAATACTATGGCGGTGAGGAACGTTTTTCACACTTCAATGAAATGCTGGCTGCAGTCGACAAGGTAGACTCCGGCAATTTGACCATTGATGAAATTCAAAACCCTGAAGGTTGGATACTGATTGGTTTTTTAATGGACCCGAGAACCGGGCTTGGACGCTGGCGTAATTTTACCATCTCCAACTACCAGCTGATGGAAAAGCTCATTGATGCCTGCCGCACCATGTCCACTGATGAGATTCTAAACCTCTCGGATGTCCAGGAGCGTATCGAAATTTATTTTGAGCAGACAGCCAGGTTCAAGGAAATGGTAAGCAAATATACCCGTACCGATGGTGATGTTATCATTTCTGACCTGCGTGGCGTAGACCCTATTTATACAGGGAACCGATTTCTTATTTACAGCATGTACCCTGAACAGAACATCTCAGCCTGGATTGTCAGTGGCAAAGGCGGACTGGGCTGTTCAGTCGCTGTTGGCTATTCTGTTTTAAACCGGACCTCCGATATCGATGTTGGCAGTTTAATGCTGAAATACGGCGGTGGCGGTCACAAAGCGGTCGGTACCTGTCAGTTTAAAGACGAGGAAATCAAAGACAAGCTGCCTAAACTGCTGAATGAGCTTGTGAACCCTTAATCGAAATTTACCTTTCTATAACCCCCGCTTCTGTCACAGGACCGGGGGCTTTTATTTTTTCTTCTTTAAAACGTTATCAAACCATGCTATAATGGATTTATTGAACAAACTCTGATGGCCTTAACCTAAATACAGGCTTCCAAAATCACCTGTCCATGGTTTTGCCACGATAGGGTAATGCTGGAAACGGCTTTACCTTCCGTATTTGAAAAGGAGTAAAAAATGAAAAAAAAACTGCTATGTATGATTCTGGCCCTTACTTTGATTTTAAGTGTGACTGCCTGCAGCCCTAAGCAGGACGCCTCATCCGACAAAACCTTCGGCGAAATCAAGGTCACAGACGCCATTGGACGCGAGGTTACTCTTACCGCACCGGCGACCAAGGTGGTGGGAACACATAATCCATCCCTAAATACCGCAGTTGTCATTGGCGGCGGCGGAAAGTACATTGCCGGCTTTGGCAACAAGGACATGGCCCGTGGCCTGTATGAGGAAGTAATCGACGGATACAATGACCTTCCCCAAATTGGTAAGGGCAAAGACATCAATATGGAAACCGTTATGGAATTAGGCGCAGACCTCGCTATTCTGCCTGAGCGTTTTGCCAGTCAGGCTGACCAGTTTGCCGAAGTTAATGTTCCTGCAGTGGTTGCCCTCCCCAATGATGAAAGTTTTGACACAGTCACGAACTCTTTAAAAATTGTGGGAAAGGCTCTGGGTGAAGACAAACGGGCTGAAGAGATCACTTCCTTTATCGATGATAAAATCAACAACATCAGCAAAAAGGTAGGTGCTGCTTCAGAAAAGCCATCCATTTTGTTTTTAGGCGGCACCAGCTCTCTCACTGTTGCGCCTGACGCCATGATTCAAACTTATATTATCGAAAAGGCTGGCGGCACCAATGCGGTCAGCGGTCTGGACAAAAAAGGTGAATTTGCCGATGTGAGCATTGAACAGATTGTAGGCTGGAATCCCGACATCATCTGGGTACCCTCCTACGCCAAATATAAGGTGGACGATATCTTGAATGACCCAGCCTGGACCAGTATCAAAGCGGTTCAGAACAAAGCCGTTTATGTTTTTCCATCCTCCCTGGAGCCGTGGGACTACCCCACTGCCTCCTCTGTACTGGGTGTCTGCTGGGCAGCCAATAATCTCCACGGAGATCTTTACAACTCAGATGATTTTATGAAGGATGTCGATGCCTTCTATCAGATGGTCTATGGCAAAACCTTTACCAAGGAACAGCTTGGGCTTCAATAAGCATTGAGGTCTTCCGGGCTGGCGGGCTTTACGATTGCCTGCCGGCCCTTTCATTTTATCTGCTATGAAGAACACAAAACATCGACATCTCATTATTATACTGACGGTTATATTGCTCACGCTCATTGTTATTGCCTGCTGTGTGGGGCGCTATACAGTTAATCCCAAGGATATGCTCCATGCCATCCAGACTAAAATGACAGGCGTGCCGGGGAATCTGGCTATGGAAAACGTCTTTTTTGTCATTCGGCTGCCCCGTGTCATTGCCGCGGTCAGCATCGGCGCAGTGCTTTCACTCTGCGGTGCGGTTTATCAGGGCATTTTCAAAAACCCGCTGGTATCACCGGATTTGCTCGGCGTTTCCAAGGGTGCCTGTGTCGGCGCGGCACTGGCGATTCTTCTGGGCGGCGGCATGCTTGCGCGCCAGCTGTCTGCCTTTGCCTTTGGCATCATCGCCATGCTCATGACCATGACCTTTCCAAAGCTTCTGCGCAACCAGAGCAACCTTGTCCTGGTGCTTGCCGGTATCATCACCAGCGGCTTTATGGATTCAATCCTCGGACTTATGAAATTCACCTCTGAAAATGATACGGACCTCACCGCCATTGTTTTCTGGCAGATGGGCAGTCTGTCTTCCATAAAAGTTCATGAAATTCTCTCTGTGCTGCCTGTCTTTGCTGTTGGTGCACTTATCCTGCTGAGCCTCTCCTTTCGGATTAATATCCTTTCCTTTGGCGACATTGAAGCCCAGAGCCTTGGGGTTAATGTCAAGAAAATCCGATGGGTCATCATCCTGATCGCCAGCCTGCTGACAGCTAGCGCTGTCTGTATCAGCGGAACCATCGCCTGGATTGGGCTGATCATGCCCCATCTTGCAAGAATGCTGGCCGGTTCTGACCATATTAAATCTTTACCGGTAACCATGCTGATGGGCGGCATTTTTCTTCTTCTCATTGATACCATTGCGCGGACCGCCACCTCTCTGGAAATTCCGCTTTCGGTTTTGACAGGACTCATCGGAGCCCCCTTCTTTGCCTGGCTTTTATACCGGCAGAAAGCAAAGGTGAGCTGATGAAGATACAGATTGAAAACCTGTCTTTTTCTTACGATGAATCCGCTCCTCTGCTAAAAAACATTGGCTTTACCCTTAGCTCTGGCCGTGTAATTTCCATCCTCGGGCCAAACGGAGCAGGGAAAACGACGCTGCTCAACTGTATTGCCGGTCTGTTTAAGCCCGCAGAGGGCAGCATCCTCATTGATGGAAGAGACATGGACTCGCTCACCCACCGGAAGATTGCCAAAATAATCGGTTATGTGCCACAGATCATTGTCCCCACCTTTTCCTATTCTGTTCTGGATTATGTGGTGACAGGCTGCGCGCCTCACATCGGTACCTTTGAACGGCCAAAGCAGATTCATTTTGACGCTGCTATGGCCGCGCTTGAAAAAATGGGTATTACAGCACTCAAAGATAAGCCCTACAACGAGATCAGCGGCGGTGAACGGCAGCAGGTCAGCATTGCACGGGCCCTTGCTCAAAAGCCATCCTTCATCCTGATGGATGAGCCCACCTCCCATCTGGACTACGGCAATCAGATTCAGGTTCTTAAAACGATCCGCTCAATGGCTTCTCAGGGCTACGGCATTGCTCTGACCACACACAATCCAGACCATGCGCTGCTCCTGGGCGATCAGCTGGCTGTTCTGGAACGTGATGGTACCTTTACCTTTGGCGACTGCAAAGAGGTATTAACCGAGCCATTTCTCAACCATCTTTACGGTATAGACCTCCGGCTTGAGGAAATCACTTCCGTTGGCCGCCGGGTCTGCTTTGCACCAAAACTATAAAATGGAGGTTTACCATGAATCCAAAAAAATTACTGGAAGAACAGCTTAAGCTGGAGGAAGCCGGGCGACCTTACGCGGTTGTCACGATTATCCGGGCTGATGGCGCCGTCCCCAGAAAAAGCGGTAAAATGTTGGTAACTGCGGATGGCAACAGCATCGGCACCATTGGTGGTGGCAGTTCAGAGCTGCTGGCCATACAGGATGCCCAGGCATGTATCCGCTATGGAGAAAACGCCATTAAGGATTATACCCTGAACAACGAAAGCGGCATGGTCTGCGGAGGTGACTTCTCGGTGTTTATTGAGGTTGAAAACCCAAGACCGCGTCTGATTCTCTGCGGCGCTGGCCACGTTGGGACTGCCCTTATGAAAGCAGCCCGACTGGCTGGCTTTGATATCACACTGGTTGATACCCGCGGGGAGGACCAGATCGGAGATGCCATCTTGCTGTCAGATACCTACGTACCCGTTGAGGACTTCTATAAAGGGATGATGGCTCTGACGATTCCCGCCGGGGCTTTTATTGTCATTACCACCTATGGTCACCGTTTTGACAAAGAAGCGCTTGCGGCAGCTCTTACTAAAAAAGCCGCCTATCTTGGGATGATTGGCAGCCGTAAAAAAATCGCAGCGGTTTATGAAAAGCTTCGTTCTGAGAGCTTTACCAATGAACAGCTGGAAGCCGTCTATGCGCCCATCGGCATGGATATTGGTGGTGAAACGCCTGAGGAGATCGCCATCTCTATTATCGCTGAAATGCTGGCAGTCAAATATAAACGAAGTGGCGTACATTTAAAGGATCTCTAAATCTATATCGTTGAAAAATTTTTACCGGAGTCTGGTCTCCGGTTTTTTATTTTTTGTCCATTGGCCTTTGAGTTGTTTTTGTGAAAGTTCGATTCATTTCAGACTCACTTTTGAGTATTTTTTGTAATTTATTCTTTTTTATTTTCTAATTCTTTTTTAAAACCCCTTTATTACCCTGTATTTTCGTAATTTTATATTTTATCTTGTTTTATGGCACACATCTTGCATTACATATTGGCATCAGAGATCTGAATCATTTTTTTAGAAAGGAAAAGAAACAATGGACCTTAAGAAAAAACGTTATATTCTCATGTTCTTTATGGGAATGCTTTACTCCTCCCAAAACGTCATGCCCTGGTTTTCAACCTACTACTACAAAGCCATGCAGGGGGCCCTCGGCTATACCGACGGTCAGCTTGGGATGCTGATCACGGTTTTTGGTATTATTGCCGTTTTTATGTACATCATCGCTGGTATTTTATCTGACCGTTTTCCGCTCAAACCATTGCTGCTCATCTCAAGCTTTGGAACCGGCGCCCTGATTCTGCTGATGGCCACCCTTCCCAGCTATCCAATCATGCTGGCTATCCAGATGGGCTTTGCTGTCACGGTTGTCTGTACCTTCTACGGCGCTTTTGTAAAATTCACCCACACCATTGGTGAAGAACATGAGCAGGGGAAAATGTATGGTTTCATGTTTGCCTTTAACGGGCTTCTTGGAATGACCCTCGGCTTCATTGCCTCAGGTATTTATGCAGGCCTCTCGGGATCAGGCGATGTCGAAGCCTTCCGCTATATGCTTTACCTGTATGCCTTCTTTAACATCCTGCCTGGTATTGTTCTTCTGTTCTTCTACAACGAAAAACGGGATACTTACCTGACCGAGGAGGACCAGGATGAAAAGTTCCAGTTAAAATATCTTGGTGACGTCGTAAAAATGCCAGAGGTCTGGTTAATCGCCTTAATGGGCTGCTGCTCCTACACTTTTAAATGCAGCGCTTCCTATTTCACACCCTACCTGACCGACGCCTTTGCCATTCCGGTTGTTATGATGAACTTTATTGCCATTTTCAGATCTTATGGTGTGCGCATTATCATGAACCCCATCTCAGGTATTTTCATTGATAAAATGAAATCTGCCACCAAGGTCATGACCGTGGATTTCATCCTCGGTATCATCGTTATTGGTATTACACTGCTGCTGCCCGGCGATCCTTCCTTTGCCATCATTGCGGTTATTCTTCTGCTCATGGTTGCAGCGATCTATAATCTGTCTGTTCCCTGCTGGTATACGCCTATCACAGAGGCCAAAATTCCAAACAAATACTACGGCACCATCGTCGGTATTGTCTCAGCCGTTGCCTTTTCACCCGATGCTTTTTTCTATCTGATTGGCGGCAATATGCTGGATAAATACGGCGAAGCAGGCTATACTTATATCTTTATGCTCGTTCTCGGTATTGTCGTCGTCGGCCTTTTGATCAGCATTATCTTAAGACGGATGATTCAAAAAAAGAACATGCAGCAGGCCCTTTAGTTTTTAATTAAAATTACAATAAAAGTGAGGTAGAAAAATGTTACGCAAAAACGCTTATGATCTGTTTCTGAGTTTGGATGATGTCGAAAAAATCCATGAGAGCACTCTACGTGTCTTAAAGGAAGTCGGTGTAGAATTCAAACACGAAGAAGTGCTGGATGTCTTTAAAAAACACGGCGCCCGTGTCGAAAACTCCATTGTCTATCTCGATGAGAATATGATTAACAACGCGCTGCAAACCGTGCCCAAGAGCTTTGAACTCCATGGACGTGCTGGTTTCTCCACCATTTCTGTCGATGGGGCCCCGGTCATCACCACTGCTGGCGGACCACCGCAGCTGGTGCATGAGGATGACTCGATTCGTGACTCTACCCTTGAAGATGTCATTAAATTTTACAAGCTCATCGAATCCAGCGATGTCATTGATGTTACCCGTATCGTATCCTCGGATACCTCGGACCTTGACCGCAGTTCTGAAAATCTTTTTAACCCGCAGCAGGCGCTGCTGTTAAAATACAATACCAAGCCTGTTTACGGCACCATTGTCAACAGCAACCATACCCGCGGTAAGAGCATCCGCCAGGGTACCCGCGATTCTATTCAGCTCATAAAAAAATTCTATGATGTGTGGGACAAAAATATTATTCTGACCGACCACTGCTGTATTTCTCCCCTTTCTGTCGGCAGTGAGGTTCTGGAAAACATGCTGGCGATGCTGGATGAGGATCAGATTGTCCAGTTCACGGTCTGCTCCATGACCAATCTGACCTCCCCGCCAAGCATTATGGGGACCGTTGTGCAGGATAACGCAACGCTGCTGGCCGCCATGGTTTTCACACAGCTTATAAAGCCTGGAACACCGACCATTTACCGTACTTTAAGCTCCCCGACAGATATGCGTGAGGTCAAGCTGGCAATCGGCAGCCCTGAAAATACCCTCCTTGGCTTTGCTGGTATCGCCATGGCCCGCTACTACGGTGTGCCGGTAGGCTCTGGGGGCGGTCTTTCCGACTCTCTTACCGTTGACTACCAGGCAGGCGCAGAAACCATGATGACCCTTCTGCCAACCTATCTGGGCAATGCAGACTTTGTTTCTCACTCTGTCGGCACCCTCGGCTCTTTTAACCTCGGCAGCTTTGAAAAGCTGGTGCTGGATGAAGAGGCTGTCTCCATGCTGAAGCGCCTCTACGAAGGCATTGCCATTTCGGACAAAAAGGACGGCGTCGACCTGATGCTTAAAGTCGGCCCACGCGGAAACTACCTCAAAGGCAGAACGCCAAAGGATTACCGTGAAGAGCACTACCTGCCAAAATACTTTAATAAGCAGGGCGATAAGCTGGCGGATCGCGAAAAATTCGGTACAGCCCTGGATCGCGCGAAAAAAGATGTACAGCGCCGCGTAGACGAATACGAGCTTCCTGAAACGACAAAGAAACAAAAGGAAATACTGAACGAATACCTCCCTGATCCTTATAAATACGAGCTTTAAGTAAAAAGGAGATGCACCCCCGAGTGCATCTCCTTTTCCTATTCTTCCTTCTCATTATATACATACTTGCGTATGAGACGGTAAGCCTTGGACTGGCTGATGTTTAAGGCCTCTGCCATTTTTCGGCTGCTCTTATAAAAAAGATAGCTGTTTTCCACCAGTCTGCGCTCTGCCTCCTCCATCACTGATTCGTAGTCGGAGGTTACAGCCCTCTTCGAGCCGGACTCTTCCTCTGAGGTGAAACGCTGAAAATCATAATCCTCGATGACCTTGCCATCGGACAGGATCACAAGCCTTTCCATCAGGTTTCGCAGCTGGCGGATATTGCCTGGCCAGTGGTACCCGCACAGAAGCGGTGGCACTTTTTTAGAAAAATACTTGTCGGTTTTATACTTTTCATTAAACACATTCAGAAAATAGTTTGCCAGAGAGATGATGTCCTCTGGCCGCTCCCGCAGAGGCGGCAGGGTGGTCTTAATGCTGTTCAAACGCCAGTAGAGATCTTCTCTGAATTTATTGTCCTGAACCAGCTGATACAAATCCTTATTGGTAGCAGTGATGATTCGGATATCCACGTGCTCTGGGGTGGTGCTCCCCACAGGAATAAAGCGTTTATTTTCAATAACATCCAGTATCTTGACCTGCATGGGCAGGGAGAGCTCTCCAATCTCATCCAGAAAAAGGGTTCCGCCGTTGGCAATCTTGATCAGACCTTCCTTCCCCTTATTGCTGGCGCCGGTAAAGGCATGTGGCACATAACCGAACAGCTCAGATTCCAGCAGGGTTTCCGGAATTGCCGAGCAGTTAATCGAGATAAAGGGCTTGTCTCTGCGCAGACTGTTGGTATGAACATATTTCGATAAAAAACTTTTGCCTGTCCCGGATTCGCCCAAAATAAGAACGTTGATATCCGTTTTGGACACCTTCTGTAAAATGGAAAGACAGCGCTTAATCGCTTTGCTTGAGCCAATGATCTCCCCAGAGTCCTCTTCCTCCGACACGATGGTTTTAACCTCATTTTTAATGCTGAAATCATAGCTGTTAATAGGGTCCTGAGTCGTTGAAACGATCATCTCCACATTTCCCTCTTCATCGAGAATCGGGACAGAGATGGTGACCACGTTTTGCTCCATAGCGTAATACTTGTTCTCCGCGATAATGACCTTCTTCGACTTTTTTACCCGACCCGACAGGGATATTTTCCACCGCTCAGGCCTCAGCTCACTTTGGAGGTTCATGTTCTTCATCTGTTCCGGCGTCAAGCCATAGTGGCGCATACACGCCGGATTGGTGTAGACATACTGGTCATCAGCATCCGTCACAAAAACCTCTGTATACGCATTTTCTAAAATTTTGAGCAGCGTTTCCTTTGTCAGGCTGTCTAAATATGTCTGATATTCTTCACTGTAACCTAATTCTGCCATTACTCTCCTCATTCCACTTTTTTTGTAATTTATCCATTATTACAACTAATCTAAAAATTACAATCGTTTTCCCTGCCTATTATAACCGATTTTGAGTCAGATTTGAACTGCTATTTTCAGATTTGAAACAAATTTTTTTGAGTGAATTTTATTTTTTAAGAGATTTCATCCTTTCAAACAATATAAACAGCCTTATTTTTCTATTTTTCGTAAATTTAAAAATAATACAGCGTTTTTGTTGATTATTTTGACTTATGGCATTAATATTGCATATATAAATAGTAAAAAGGAGGTTCCTCACATGAAACAAAAATTATCGGCCATTATTATTTTTCTCAGCATTACTGTTCTTCTGTTTAATCTCTGCAGCTGTGCCAAGCGGGACAGCCAGCGTGTCGTCATCTATTCCTGTCTTGAGTCCTTCAGAAACCAGGACATGATCGAACAGCTGCAAAAGGACCTCCCTCATATTTCCGTCAATGTCCAGAGCCTCTCCACTGGCAAGATTGCCTCCAAGCTCAAGGCTGAAGGCACAAAATCGGAGGGCGATATCATCATTGGGCTGGACACAGCCTATTCTGAAAGCCTTAAGGATTATCTGGAGCCACTTAATGGCTATGATGACAGTCTGTATCTGGATGAATTTAAAATACCAGGCCGGGAATACGCCATCTGGGAGCGTTACGGCGGCTGTATTGCCATCAATGAGGCGCTTCTGGCTGAGAAAGGCCTGCTTGAGCCCACCTGCTACGAGGATCTGCTCAAGCCCGAGTATAAAAACCTGATCGTTATGCCTGACCCCAAATCCACAGGAACCGGCTACCTTTTTCTTGAAAACATGGTAAACTTTATGGGCGAGGACGAGGCCTTCGACTATCTCGATAAGCTGGTCGAAAACATTATTTTCTTCACAGCCTCCGGCTCCGGGCCAGTCAACCTCCTGATCCAAGGGGAAGCGGCCATCGGGTTGGGCCTTACCTTTACCGTTGTCCAGGAAATCAACAACGGTATGCCCTTTAAAATCATCTATTTTGATGAGGGCTCCCCTTACAACACCTCATCCTTTGCCATGCTGAAGGACAGGGATAACACCGAGGATGTAGCGGCAGTATTCAGCTATCTGTACAACCACTTTATTTACAGAGATAAGGCGCTTTTTTCTCCTGAGCCTGTCTTTAAAAACCAAACCATTACCATCCCTAACTACCCGCAAAACATTGTCTATGGCGACATGAAGGACATCAATGACATAAAACACAAAGAAAATCTGCTAAAACGCTGGAGGTACTGACATGAACCAAACGGTTAAACTTACCATTAAAAATATACACAAGTCCTATAACGGCAAAACGATTCTGGATGATATCAGCTTTGAGGTCTACTCTGGTGAGTTTCTATCCATCCTGGGGCCATCTGGCTGCGGTAAAACAACGCTACTCCGGATTTTGATCGGCATTACTGATCAGGATGGGGGCAGGATTACAAAGGATGGCGTGGATATCTCACACTTAAGTGCTGACAAACGGGGCATGGGCATTGTCTTTCAGAATTATGCCCTCTTCCCAAATATGACGGTTCTGGAAAATGTGGCCTATCCCCTTAAAATCAACAAATTCCCGAAAAAAGAAGCTCTTGAACGCGCCCGCGCTGCTATTGACAGCATTGGTCTGTCCGACCATCTGGACAAAAGGCCCAGCAAGCTTTCCGGCGGCCAGCAGCAGCGTGTAGCCATCGCACGCACCCTTGCGCTGAACCCGGATATTATTTTGTTTGACGAGCCAATGTCCGCTCTCGACGCCTCTACCCGGCTGACGCTGCGCTTTGAGCTGGAGCGTATCCAGCGGGAGTTTGGCGTGACGATGATCTACATCACCCATGACCAGGAGGAGGCTTTCTCCATGTCGAACCGCATTATGGTCATGAGCAATGGCGCCATCGAGCAGCTGGATACGCCTTTCAACATTTATCATCACCCCGCCAATGCCTATATTGAAGAATTTGTTGTCTTTCACCTGATGGAAAAGCTGGCAGCGTTCCGCCGTTTCACAGGAAAATAAAGGAGGCGCTACCATGAAATGGATAAAATCTAAATCGCTGAGGCTTTTATTCGTCGTGTTCTTTTTTGTTACCCTGATTCTTCCCCTGTTCAATATGTTTGCCACCATCACCACAGAAAGCATTCAAAACCTGCTGTTTACACCGGTTTTCGGGGAGGTTATTCTGCGGTCTGTTCTGGTGACTGCTACCGCGACGCTTATTGCAATCCTGCTGGCGCTGGCGCTTTCCTGGTGCGTGGCGAAAACAGCCATGCCTTTTAAAAACATTTTGATCCCAGCACTGACCCTGCCGATGCTCATTCCTTCCATCTCGCACGGTATGGGGCTGGTCATCCTCTTTGGCGCAAAGGGGATCGTTACAAACCTGCTGCATACCAACTTCAACCTTTATGGCTTCTCAGGCATTGTCATTGGCTCTGTTCTCTATACCTTCCCCATCGCTTTTTTAATGCTTATGGATGTCTTTAAATATGAAGATGACGCCTTGTACGAAGCAGCACAGGTCATGGGTGTTTCAAAGCTTCGACAGTTTACAGACCTCACCCTTGTTTATCTGAAAAAACCGTTAATCTCGGCCTTTTTTGCTGTGTTTACCATGATTTTTACCGACTATGGCGTCCCTCTGGCAGTCGGCGGCAAGTATCGTGTGCTTTCAACCTATATGTACCGCGAGGTCCTGGGCCTGCTCAATTTCTCTAACGGTGCTGTTGTTGGGATTATCCTGCTTCTGCCGGCCATTCTGGCTTTTATCATCGACTTTTTCAGCCAGGACAGCCAAAGCGGTAGCAACAGTGTCAGGCTTAAAATCAAGGCTTCTCCGGTGCGCGACCGCTGCGCTGCCGGCTTCTGTATCCTGACTGCGGTTTTGTTTAACCTGCCGATCATCGCTTTTGTTGTTTTATCTGTTGTTAAAAAATATCCGGTTGACCTGTCCCTTTCCTTTGACAGCATTTTGCAAACGCTTCAGCTCGGCGCTGGCGAATACTTTTTTAATGCCATTGTCATGTCTCTCCTGACAGCGCTTGTCGGGACTGCCATCGCCTTTACTGTGGCTTATTTTACCTCCAGAGGGAAACAGACCTTTACCTCAAGATGCCTGCATCTTATCTCACTGGTAACCGTTGCGGTGCCTGGTATTGTCCTCGGCCTTGGATATGTTACGCTTTTCAGCGGCAGTATCCTTTACGGGACGCTCATGATCCTCGTCCTTGTCAACACCATCCATTTCTTTTCATCGCCCTATCTCATGGCGCACAACGCTCTACTCAAGCTGAATCCGAACTTTGAGGATATCGCCATGACACTGAACATTCCAAAGCACCGCATGATCCGGGATGTGCTGCTGCCCTCCACCTTCGGTACGCTGCTTGAGATGTTCACTTATTATTTTATCAATGGTATGATCACCATCTCTGCCATTTCGTTCCTGAGCACGGTTGACAATATGCCTCTGGCATTGATGATCCCTGTCTTTGAGGGACAGCGGCTCTTTGAATGCGCTGCTTTTGTCTCTTTGATCATTCTTGTGAGCAACCTTATTCTGAAAGCGCTCACCAGCTTTGTCTCCTCAAAATGGCAAAAGCATCTGAACTGAATACAAAATAAAAACCCCTTCATGTCCATTACTCCATGAAAGGGTCTTTATAAAAAGGAAAAGAAATGAAAAAGTTTTTGTTTTAATCTCATACAGCCCGTTAGAGATTAGTAAGTTAATTTCTTAACTTGACTATAGTATAAACCGGCAATGTGATGGTTATGTGAAGTGCCGTCTGCCCTTAAGCCAGCTTTAAGACTGCGGCTTTTATTCAGGCAATCCTCCAGCCCTCAGCCGCTTCTCGAATATCGACAAACTGCCTGTAGATTCCCTTTTCCAGAATAAGCTGTGCATGGGTTCCGCGCTGGGCGATCCGTCCGTTATCTACAACCAGTATCTGGTCGGCATGCTCGATGGTTGCCAGTCGGTGGGCAATGACGATGATGGTCTTTCCATTTGTCAAAGAGGAAATTGCCTCCTGTATAAAGTGCTCGTTTTCCGGGTCAACACTGGCAGTGGCTTCATCCAGTATTATGATCGGCGCATCCTTCAGGATAGCCCGGGCAATGGATATTCTCTGCTTTTCGCCGCCGGACAGTGAGGAACCGCCCTCGCCCACCAGTGTGTTGTAACCATCGGGCAGGGCTGTGATAAACGCATGGCACTGTGCCTCCTTTGCGGCTCTTATGACTTCCTTCATATCCGCATCGGGATTGCCAAAACGGATATTATTTAAAATGGTGTCGTGAAAAAGGTAAACGTTCTGGAATACCATACTGATATTTGAGAGCAGACTGTCGCAGGTCAACTCCCGGATATCCATGTTCCCGATGGTAATGGCGCCGCTGTTTACATCGTAAAAGCGGGCCAGCAGGCTGCAAATTGTGGTTTTACCGCTGCCAGAGGGGCCTACAATAGCTGTGGTTGTTTTTTCGGGAATATCAAAGCTGACATTTTCCAGAACCGTCCATCTGTTATAACCAAAGCTCACATCATTAAAGGTGATATTAAAGTTATCCGGCTTTTTATCCTTTCCGTTTTCATCAATAAATTTTGCCTTTTCAATTTTGTCCAGCTTTTCAAACGTCGATTCAATCAGCTCCATGGTATGGGCCGCATTGTTGATCTGCTCGACATGCGTAAAAATCATAAAGGAGAAAACCGCAAACATTAAAAAGACCGGCACAGCCATGGCGCCCTCCGCGGTAAAAACAGCTGCCGCTGCCGCTACTGCCACCGACGCAAGCTTCAAACAAAACTGATGAAGACAGTTGCAGGGAATGTAGTCCAGCTCGATCTTCACATTGATGCGCCGGTGTTCCCTGCAGGCCCGCTTCATCCCCTCGACAGAAACGCCTTCCTGTCCATAGGCCTTTACGACTGCCAGGCCCCTTATGTATTCCAGCGTTGCTGCTATGAGATCATTCTGGGCCTCCTGATGTACGGCTGCATTTATCCGGCTTCTGCGGCTCAGTATTCTCAGAAAGAAGGCCGAACCTAAAACGCCGGCAACTGCAATCAGGGCGATCTGCCAAGAATAAAAAGCCAGGCAGAGAATAATGGCCAGTGCGCTGATATAGCCGCCGACCACCACATCGGTCATCTTCATGGCGTACATCTCCAAAACAGACAGGTCCGTGGTTACTGCCCCGGCAAGCTCCCCTGTATTATTACGGTCAAAAAAGCCAAGGGAAACTCTTTTCAGAATATCACCGATCCGGATGCGCTCCTCGGCGGTTTTTTCATAGGCGATGCTCTCCTGAAAGGTCGCCTTGAGATATGAAAACAGAAAGCGCCCAAGGATCATCCCAACCATAAAGATAAGAAACCAAAGGGCCCAGACAGGTGTCAGAACAATTTCTCCACGCTGATCCTCCAGCATAAGCTCCAGCCCGTAGGCAGCGCCGATAACAGGCATTGCTGTAAAAATACTCTGTAAAAAGGACCAGAGGAACCCCCAGTATAAGCGGTTTTTACGTCCGCCAGTCCATTTTATAATGTGTCTGATGGTTTTAAGCATCGGTCAATTCTCCTTTCATCTCTTTTCCCGCTGCCCAACATCTGGCACCGACATGGGCCTGCCACATATCCCGGTACAGTGTACAGCATTCCAGGAGCTCCTGCTGTGTGCCCTCAGCTGTAATCTGCCCCTTTTCCAAAACGACAATTCTGTCAGCATTCTGGATGGTTGACAGCCGGTGCGCAATGACCAGCAAGGTTTTTCCCTCCGTCAGCGCTGCGATGGAACGCTGCAGCTGTGCCTCGTTTTCTGGATCTGTAAAGGCTGTGGCCTCGTCAAGGATAACCACCGGGGCATTCTTCAGAATCGCCCGGGCAATGGCGATGCGCTGGCGTTCGCCACCGGAAAGCTTTCCGCCGGCTTCTCCCGCGGTTGTATCCCAGCCCTTTTCCAGACGGCTGATAAAGTGCTCGCACTGGGCCGCCCTAGCCGCCTCAAAAACTTCCTCGTCGGTAGCTGACGGTTTACCAAGCCGGATATTTTCAAGCAATGAACAGTTAAACAGAAAATTATCCTGGGTGACAAAGCTCACTGTATCCGCAAGCTGAGACAGTGGGATTTTTCTTATATCAACACCTCCGATGGAAATACTTCCATCCCTCACATCCCAGAACCGGGCAATCAGCCGGGCAACTGTCGATTTCCCGCCGCCTGAAGGACCGACCAGCGCAGTAAAGCTGCCCTGCGGCAGATGCAGACTGATATTTCTGAGCACATCGCCGTCCCTGTCATTGTAGGCAAAGCTCACGTCCTCCAGCACGACCGTGTAGTGCTCCAGACAGACGTTCTCCTTTTCCTCCGGGAGCTCTGGAAGCTCCATCAGCTGATTGACATCGTTAATGGCATACTGGATGGATTTAAAATCATTAACCGCTGTGGTGAACCAGCTCACCGGACCCACAATACTCATGGAGAGAATCATGCACAGGGTCAGCTCCGCAGGTGTGAGCGCACCGTAAATATACAGAAGCATTCCCACCGGCAGGATACCAAGCAGGGTACTGGGCAGAATGGCGTTTCCCAGATTCATCACCCCCCAGGTCGAGCGGAACCAGTCAAGGGTAAAGTCCTTGAAATCTCCCACTGCCCTGGTAAATTTCTCATATGAGCTCGAGGACTGGTTAAAGGCCTTGATGACCTGTATCCCCTCGACATACTCCACGATCACACTGTTGACATGGCGGCTGGATTCCATGAATCTGGCGTACTGGCTGTTATAGTTGCGCATCATAATGGCATAAACCAGTGCTCCGGGCGGAATACAGGCCAGCGATGCCAAGGCAATGCGCCAGTCAATGCTGATCATATAAATAAATACACAGACCGGCAGCAGCAGATTTGAAATTCCCTCTGGAATCAGGTGGCCCAGCGGAAGCTCAATGGTTTCTACCCTGTCGACAAAAATACTTTTAAGATCGCCAGCCGTTTTGGACAAAACTGTTCCGAGGGGCGCACGCATCAGCTTATCGGTCAGCGCCAGACGGATACTCTCTAAAATCTGATATGCCGACATATGGGAAAAGGTTGTTGAAATGCCGTAAAACACCAGCTTTACGATGTACCCTGTCACACACACCGCCGCCCAGGCCAGAATGCTCTGTACTTCGGGCGTCCCCTTAAAAAACAGCAGGATTATCTGATAGACGCCGAGATAAGGCACCAGCCCACCCAGCACACTGACCACAGCGCATATCACAGACAAAAGCATCTTTGTCCTGCACTCAGCTGCAAACGAGAAGATGCTCTGAAAGGTTCCTTTTTTCTTCATGCTTTCGCCTCCTAAAAATAATAACGGACAGTCCTTTTTTAAGAACCATCCGTATTATACTCAATCATTGCGCTTCCTGTCTGCTCCGTTCCTGCCAATGCTGATCCATTCGGACGACGGATTTACGATACTCTGCCGGACACATGCCCATAACGGATTGAAAAGCTGCTGCAAATTTACTCGGGTTTTCATAGCCTACCCGGTTGGCAATGGAAACGACATTTTCATTGGTTTTCTGGAGCATAAGCGCAGCGGCGTTCATCCGGTATTCCTTCATATAGGCATAAATAGAGGTTCCATAAACACCTTTGAAACAAAGCTTCATAGAGGTGAGCGGAAACTCAAAGCGTTCAGAGAGCTCTTTTAACGTGTAATGCCGCTCCAAATTGTCGGTCAAAAGCCGGACGATGGCTTTGACTTTTTCGACCTGTGTTTTGTGAAAATAAGGGCGCTCGGCACTCTTCTGGGCAACCTCCAGCGCATCCAAAAACAAAAGGAGTTCAAGCACCTTGATCTTAAAATAGCTCATCCTCAAATGCTCAGGGACAGTGTAAAGCTCTGAAAAGATGTGCTCCACCCCTGCGCCTGCCCGCATGACAAAGGGGTGCTCATCCCCGCAGAATTTCTCTCGGATTTTTGCGAGGTCAACAGGAAACCCCTCCAGGACATGCGGCAGAACCTTCATGGCTTTTTCCATATAAAAACCAACAGTGATGCCATGATAGTGCTTTAAGGGAAAGCTGAAATCACAGACGTGATGCTTTCGGTTATTCATCTGCAGATCTCCGGCTTCCAGGTATATGAATTTATTTTTTACGATCGCCCACTCAATCCGTCCCTCCCGGCAGTGGTCGATACAGAACAAGTCTACATCAGGCTTGAACTCTGAAAAGCATTTTTCCATATGAAAATCATTATAAAGGAGATAAACCCCCGGGAATACATCGTAGGCAGTCATCACCCCTTCGCCGCTGTCCTCATTTACCTGGTAAACCGTACAGCTTTCATCTTTACAGATCAGCGAAACGTTTGGGCCCATTGCTTCCCGGTCAAAATGCATGGTGTCTGCCTCCTTCCCCGTCCTCACTGTTTTTTAAAAAGAAAGAAAGCATCCTGTCCCTCCCTGCTGCGCTAAGGGGGTAATTTCCCACCAGCCTGCCTTGGTCGATATGAAGGATATGCGTACAGCAGGACAGGATAAACTCAGGGTCATGGGTGACAACAAAGACTGTTTTGCCCTGCTCTGAAAGGCCGCGTATATCGCTGGATACCTCACGCATGTGCCGAAGATCCAGCCCGCTGGTCGGTTCATCAAAAACAATAATCTCCCGCTGTGAGGCGATGGCTGAGGCCACCGCGACACGCTGCTTCTGTCCGCCCGACAACGCCATGGGGTGTTTTTCCTTATAGACCAGCAGGTCGAGGGACTCCAGGATGGAAGCTGCCCGTTCCGGTGCCTCCTGCTTCATAGAGAGCAGCACCTCGTCCAGCACGCTCTCAGTAAAAAGCTGGTGGTTGACATCCTGCATAACCATATAGCAGGCCGACAGCCGTTTTTTAGATTTAAGCGCTGTACCTTTATAGCGTACAATCCCTTTATCTTTTTTCTGCAGGCCGCAAAGGCTCCGCGCAAAGGTGGACTTACCCGCGCCGTTATGGCCGATGATACCGATAACACCACGCTCTGGCACATCGGCCTGTCCGATGGACAGCGCCGGCGGACAATGGGGATAGGCAAACTGAAACCGCTCAAGCCGCATGGTCTTCTCGTCGCTGAGTCCGGCCACCTTTATTTCTGAAAGACCAGACATAGAAAGTGCCCTCAGACCCATCTCCTCCAGTCTGCTGTTCGGCAGCCTGTAAAATTCCCGACCTGTGTAGGTCTTGTCAATCCGGCCTTTTTTCATACAGACCACCCTGTCCGCCAGGCCCTCCAGATAATACAATCGGTGCTCTGCCACCACAATGGTCTTTCCCTGCGCTTTCCACCGGCGGATGACTCTTCTCAACTCCTTTATGGCAGCGGTATCCAAATTGGATGAAGGCTCATCCAAAACCATGACCTCCGGGTACAGCGCCGCCACAGACCCGCAGGCAATCTTCTGCTTTTCGCCGCCTGAAAGCTTAAAAATATTCCTGCCACAAAGCGAATTAAGCCCAAAGGCTTCGGTGGTGTTTTTCAGCCGTCTGTATATCTCATCCTCTGGCAGGCCCAGATTTTCACAGCCAAAGACCAGCTCGCTGGTGGTATCCACATTAAAAAACTGCGACCGGGGATTTTGGAACACAGATCCGACCATTTTTGCTGTTTCGTACAAAGGAGCACTCCTTACATCCAGGCCGTTAACCACGACACTGCCGGACAGAACACCCTCGTAGTAATGCGGGATTAAGCCGTTGATCAGCCGGGTCACTGTTGTTTTGCCGCATCCCGATTCACCACACAATAAAATGATTTCACCATCGGCGATGGTAAGGTTGAGACTGTCCAAATCAACCTCTTTTTTGTCCCGCCCGTAAGAAAAACATACGTCTTCAAATATAATCATACTCACCTCACAGAAGCGCAAATTTATTCAAAACAAATGCCGCCAGACTGCCAACGCACAGAACAATGGCCAGAATATCGGCCAGCCGGAAACCAATCCGGCAAATATTTGTCCGCGGCACAGGTGCGCCTAGTCCCCTTGTCAGAGCGGCTGCCGAAAGCTCCTCTCCGATCTTCACACAAGACATCATAAGAGGCACCAGACGGTATTCAAGCATGGCGCCTGCCTTGCCGCCGCCAAAGCGGATACCCCGCATCCGCATAGCGTCTCCGATGGCTCCGTACTCTTCCCGGACTGTTGGGAAAAAGCGAAATATAACCGACATTGGGATGGATAATTTCGGGGTAACGCGCATCCGGGCCATAGCTGCCATAAAGGCGCTGACCGTGGTGGTATTTACCAGGAAATACCCCATCATGATCCCGGGCATAAACCGGGCAAACAGGCCGCAGGTCGCAACGATGATAAAATTCAAAAAACCTGTGGTGACAGGCACCAAAAACAGTTCGCCACAGAAGGCCGCCGTGTAAGTTGCTAAATACACAAAAGCCGCCCCCCGCTTTTTTGAGGCCAGCAGCAGCATAAAGGGAACCAGTGTGAGGGCCGGCTTGACAAAATTCATGACACCACCATTCCCCCCACCGATAACAACCGTGGAAACAGTGATAACCAGAAGCATTTTTGTCCTTGGATCAAGCGACAGACCGCCAGACACATCCGCGTTGGTACGCGCCTTTGCCATCAGACAATCCCTGCTTTCATAAAGTGCTTTTTAAGCACTGACTTGCCCAACAGAGCCCCTAAAACACCGGAGATAAAGCAGGCGGCCAGAAGCGGCAGAAGACTCCAGTCGGGAATGTAGGCCATGAGCGTGTTGGCATACTCCTGTCCATATCCAGAAACCAGCATATCAAAATAGCTTCCCCGGTTGACTACAATGGGAATGTAATTGCCGATAAGCCACATGGAAAATACACCGTAGCTTAAAACACCCTTTCTGGAACTGGTGTAATCACCGGATTTTAGTACCAGTTCTGCCAGCAGACCGCTAACCGGCGCGGTAATCAACGCCCACACACCCATGCCCATCAGACACATGATAATACCGATGATGGCAGCCATGATAAGCACCATCCCAAACTTTCTAACCCTTGTCAAAAACAGCATGAAGGGTATCCCGCCCACAAAGGGAACGATCACGGAGAGCAACGGTATAAAAATAGGAATATAGCCAATCATAGCTACACCCATACAGATAACCAAAAGAATGGCGGTGAAAATGCCCACATTAATCAGGTCCTTTGCCTGAAGCTTATTATTCATATAAATTTCCTCCCGTTTTAGTTAGTTATATCTAACTACAATTTTTTAAAGAAGGACTCCATGATCTCGGAGTCCTTTCATAAGCATATTAAGTGTAGCATAACCCTTTGTCTCTCGTCTGCTCCATCCGGACAAAATAAATCTATTCAGACAGAAAAACCATCTAAACGGTTTATTCTCCGTCTTTTAGGAGCAATTAGGCTTTTCTCTAAACTCAGGCTGCCTCCTCGGCAAAGTTTCCAGTATAGAGCTCATAATACTTCCCCTCCTCGGCGATGAGCTCATCGTGGGTACCTCGCTCAATAATGTGGCCGTTTTCCAGTACCATGATACAGTCTGCATTGCGGACAGTTGAGAGGCGATGAGCGATAACAAAGGTGGTTCTGCCCTTCATCAGGCGATCCATTCCCTCCTGTACCATGGCCTCAGTACGGGTGTCGATAGAACTGGTAGCCTCGTCCAGAATGAGAACCGGCGGGTCGGCAACCGCAGCTCTGGCAATGGACAGAAGCTGTCTTTGTCCCTGGCTCAGGCTGCCACCGTCGCCGGTGAGCATGGTCTGGTAGCCATCCGGAAGCCGGCTGATAAAGCCGTCGGCATTGGCCAGTTTCGCAGCAGCGACGCAGTCCTCATCGGTGGCATCCAGCCGTCCAAAGCGGATATTGTCCATGACTGTGCCTGTAAAAAGATGGGTATCCTGCAGAACAATGCCCAGTGAGCGCCGCAGATCGGCCTTTTTAATCTTGTTGATGTTAATACCGTCATAGCGTATTTTCCCGTCCTGTATGTCGTAGAAGCGGTTGATCAGATTGGTGATGGTCGTCTTTCCTGCGCCGGTACTGCCCACAAAGGCAATCTTCTGCCCCGGTTTGGCAAAAAGCCTTATGTCATGCAATACCATATGGATATCGTCGTAGCCAAAATCGACGCCATTGAAGGTAACCTCTCCTTCCAGCCGTTTGTAGGTAACAGTGCCTTCTGCTCTGTGCGGGTGTTTCCACGCCCAGAGGCCTGTACGCTCTGTGCTCTCGCAAAGGGAGCCGTCTGGCTGTTCAACCGCATTAACCAGCTCGACATAGCCGTCATCAGACTCTGGCTTTTCCTCCAGAAGGTTGAAGATACGGTCAGCCCCTGCCAGAGCCATGACAATGCTGTTAAGCTGCTGGCTGACCTGGGTGATGGGCTGGGTAAAGCTTTTGTTCAGCGTGAGGAAGGACACCAGTGTTCCCAGAGTCAGGCTTACACTGCCGCTCAAGGCCAGCACCGCGCCCACAATGGCACACAGCACATAGCTGATATTGCCCAGATTCGCGTTGACAGGCATGAGAATATTGGCGAACTTATTGGCGCTGTTGGCGCTCTCACGGAGATGGTCATTGCGTTCCCTGAAGCCTTCCAGACTTTTTTCCTCATGGCAGAAAACCTTGACGACCTTCTGACCGCTCATCATCTCCTCAATATAGCCGTTCACATTGCCCAGATCCCTCTGCTGCGCCGCAAAATAAGCGCCTGATTTTCCGCCGAGCTTTGAGGTTGCGGCCAGCATAACCACCGTCATGGCCAGCGTCACCATTGTCAGGGGGATGTCCAGAAACAGCATACTCACAAAGGTGGTAACAATGCTGACAATCGACTGGATAATCTGCGGCAGGCTCTGGCTGATGAGCTGGCGGAGGGTATCGACATCGTTGGTGTAAACCGACATGATATCGCCGTGAGCATGGGTATCAAAATATTTGATGGGCAGCGACTCCATATGGGTAAAAAGCTTGATTCTGAGCTTTTTAAGGGTCCCCTGGCTCACATTAACCATGATGCGGTTATAGGCAAATGCCAGCCCCACACCAATGAGGTACATGCAAGCCAGACGAACGAGCGCTGTGGCCAGCGGTCCGAAATCAGGATTGGCGGCTCCGGTCAGGGGGATAATATAATCATCAATCAGGGTCTGCATAAACAGGGTTCCTTTGACTGTGATCAGAGTCGAGCCAAAAATACATAAAAGCACCACCACTGTGGTTGCTTTGTAATTTTTGACAATCATTGCCAGAATACGGCCAAGAGCCTTTATGCTCAGACCATCTTTTTTAATTTTGTTCATTAGCTCACCGCCTCCATTTCCATACTGCCCTCATCAAAATCTCCGCCGCCGTTTACCTGGGAGGCGTAAATTTCCTGATAGATGGCATTTGTTTTCATCAGATTATCCGGCGTGTCAAAAGCGTTGACACGTCCCTCGTCCATCACCAGAACCCGGTCAGCGTCTTCGACACTGGAGATACGCTGGGCGATAATCAGCTTGGTCGTTCCTGGAATCTCGCTGATAAAGGCGCTTCGTATCCGGGCATCTGTAGCGGTATCCACCGCACTGGTAGAGTCGTCCAGGATGAGCACCTTTGGCTTTTTCAGGAGCGCCCGCGCAATGCAGATACGCTGCTTCTGTCCTCCGGAAACATTGGTACCGCCCTGGTCAATAACCGTGTCGTATTTGTCGGGCAGCTGCTCGATAAAAGTATCGGCACAGGCCAGCTTACAGGCATGTTTACATTCCTCCAGCGTCGCCTGTTCATTGCCCCAGCGCAGATTATCCAAAATCGACCCTGAAAACAACACGTTTTTCTGAAGCACCACAGCCACCTGGTTTCTGAGGGCATCCAACTCATAATCCCGGACATCTCTGCCCCCTACCAGCACTTTGCCGTCAGTCACATCATAAAGTCGGCTGATGAGATTAACCAGACTCGACTTGCCGCTGCCTGTGCCTCCGATAATGCCAATTGTCTCACCGGCGCGGATGTGAAGGTTAATGTCTGAAAGGGTTTCCTTACCACTACCCTTTTTATAGGAAAAATGGACCTGTTCAAAATCAATACTGCCGCTTTCCACAGCTGTCAGTGGACGCGACGGGTCCTTAATATCGGCCTGTTCCTCCAGCACCTCGGCAATACGACGGCAGCTGGCCAGGCTCATTGTCACCATCACAAAGATCATGGACAGCATCATCAGGGACATCATGATATTCATGATATAGCTGAACATAGCGGTCAGCTCGCCGGTTGTCAGACTGCCGACAACGATCATCTGAGCGCCAAGCCAGGAAATCCCAAGGATGCAGCCATAAATAACAAACATCATTACTGGGTTGTTAAAGGCAAGGATGCCCTCCGCTTTAACAAAAAGCCGATACAGGTTAGTGGCTGCCCTGGTAAAGCGTGTATTTTCATAGTCCTCCCGGACATAGGCCTTGACCACCCGTATGGCAGATACATTTTCCTGGACGCTCTCGTTTAAGGTGTCGTATTTTTTAAAAACCTGGTCAAAAATTTTAATGGTCTTTAAAATAATCAATGCCAGAGCCAGGCCGAGAACCACAATAGCTGCCACAAAGACCAGGCTCAGCCGGGTATTAATGAAAAAGCACATGACCATGGCGCTGATGAGCATCAGCGGCGCGCGGGTACACATGCGCAGGATCATTTGATAGGCGTTCTGCACATTGGTAACGTCTGTTGTAAGCCGCGTGACCAGCCCGGCCGTGCTGTACTTGTCGATGTTTGAGAAGGAGAAGCGCTGGATATTTTCATACATCCCCTCCCTCAGATTGCAGGCCAGGCCTGAGGACGCGCTGGCCGCGTACTTGCCCGCCAGAATACCAAAGATCAGGCTTGCCATGGCCATGATCACCATGATCCCTCCGTAAAAATAAACCTGCTGTATGTTTCCAGCCTCAATGCCCCGGTCGATGATAAGTGATGTGACCCAGGGGATCAAAACCTCCATCACCACCTCCAGGGCTGTAAATAAGGGCGTCAGCAGCGAAGCCTTTTTATACTGCTTCACCTGCCCTAAAAGTGTTTTTACCATTTTTATCTTCCTTTCAAGGTTTGTTGTTTTTGGTTGTTATATATAATATTAAACTACAAATTTTGTTGAAAGTGAATTCAAAAAATGTTATCATTAATTAAGAGTATCAATTAATAAACAAAGAAAAATTTTATTGATAAATCAAGGAGGCCCTTATGAACAGTACACAGCTCGAATGCTTTATGCAGGTCGCAGAGAACCTGAACTTCGCCCGGGCAGCGGAAGCTCTGCACATCACTCAGCCCTCAGTCACCCACCAGATCCATACCCTCGAGACAGAGCTAAATGTAAAGCTCTTTCATCGCACTACGCGCTCCGTATCCCTGACACAGGCCGGACTGAGTTTTTTTACCGACGCCAAAAACATCCTGTCCCTCATGAAAATCTCAAAAATGCGGCTTCACGATGACAACGCGGACAAGCTCTCCTTTTTCGCCATGGGATTCCACAGCAAAATGGAGCTCTCCTTTCTTCCCGATATTATTAAGGAAATGAAGCGACAGGTTCCGCTGCTGCACCCCATTATCAAAATGGTCCCTTTCCACGCCCTTGCCAATCTCCTGACCGATGAAACCATTGACGTCATGTTTGAATTTAAAAACGAAAAGACAGATAAGCTCCGTCTCAACTATGTCGAGCTGACCAAAGCATCCATCGCCTGTGTCCTGCAAAAAGACCACCCCCTTGCCAGGCAGCCGTCTGTTACCCCGGCTGATCTTAAAGATCTTAGCATTGTGCTCTGCCAGCCGCCAGTGCCGGTATTTTCGGATATTTCGGCCTTTCAGCAAAAGGAGGCATCCAATTTCTCACCGGCCAATTCCTACTTTTCTGAAAATATTGACGAGGCCTGCACCCTCGTAAAGGCCGGGTTGGGCTTCTCCCTTCTGCCCGACCTGCTGCCAAGCCGTGACCCTGAGCTTGCCTACATTCCATACGGCCCGTCCAGCGAGGTTTCCTATGGCGTGTATTATAAGGGAAAGAAAAAAGACCCGCTGCTCAAGCTTTTTATTGAGCTCACAAAGGACAGGTTTTCCCAATAACAGCTAAAAAAAGCGCCGGGACCATCGTCACGGCGCAAAACTGCTTTGCTTATTTCTAACGGTATTTTTCGGGCAGCAGGTTTTCCAGAATACTTCTCTGCTCCTTGTTAAAGTCGGGTTTGACATACTCTTCCAGGCGTTTCTTCCAAACCTCTGTCGCCAGCGATTCTGCCGACGGACAGCCGGCTTGTATCCAGCTGTTATGGTTATCCCGAATCGAAAGCTTCGGCATGATAAAATCAGTACGGTAGGACTTTTGTGTCCGCTCAAAATGCTGGCCGGAGGGGCCAGTCTTTTTGATGGAGTCAAACATCACAGTCTTTTCATTAACCTCGTAGCCCTGCTTCAGATGCTCCAGTGATTCAATCTTTTCTTCGTCTAAAATATATTTTTCATAGCCGATGGAATTAAAGGAGTCCAGCGTACCGCAGGCGTGCACAAGGCAGTCTGTATCCAGCGCATAGGCCGAAAACAGGTTCATAAAGGTCTCTGCACCTGCCTGGTAGTCCATGAGCTTGGAGTCTGTATTGCCCGCGCCAGTGTGTAAAGGCACATTATAATAACGCGCCATCCGCGCCGATGTCGCCGCGCTCCAAAGGCTCTCAATGCCCCCGTAGGCCGCCCCGGAGGACAAACGCATGTCGGCAGAATCAAATTTCCCGCAATAGACTACCGGTGTCCCTGGCCGCACAATCTGTGACAGCACAATGGATGCCAGGATCATGGCGTTACCTAAAATGAAGGTACCCGCCATCGACTGCGGCGCAGTGATACCAAGTGTCTGCCCGCTGCAGATAATCAACGCCTGCCCGCTGCGCGAGTAGGTGATCAGAGCCTCTGCCATCGAGGTTGAGAGACGCATCGGCCCCATTGTATCGATTAAACCGGCAGCAATGATCTTATCACTCAGGTGCTCTACACCATAAAAACGGCGCATCATTTCAAGGCTTTCTTCTGCCACCTCCTTGCCCTCAACCAGCCCCATCATCGGTTTGGTGCAGTATTCAAGAGCCACGCCAAGGCGGTATCTTTCTCTGATATCTGGCGGAATGTAGGATACGTCAATGACATTAGGGTTTGACACATCCATTATTTTACTGGTTTCATGGAGCTTGTGAAAATTCACCAGATGCTCATGGCTTGCCTTTTCATATTTGCCTTCCTTTAAGACATAAATGGGCCCGTAAGCTGGAACATTTTTTGTTTTTCCATCACCCACAGTGATCTTATCACCGTCACGTCCATACCAGTCAAAGGTACGCGGTACTGACGCGAGGGCTTCGTCGACCATTTTTTTGTCGATATAGACAATATCATTCTCGACCTTTGCGCCATAATTCTTGAAAATTTCAATGGCCTCCTCGCAGTGAAAAACCACACCGACCTCTGATAAAATTTTCAGGCTCTCCTCGTGAATCCTTTCAATTTCCTGGTCTGTTCCTATCGAATAGTTTAGCTTCATTCTCTTGTCTCCTCGTTGTTATATTAATTCTTCTTTCTCTTTTTCTGTTCTTCCTCTGCCAACAGCCGTATGCGTTCTCTGTTACGCTTCATAAATACTATCAGCGCAGCAACCGCCATAATGCCAAATCCCACCTGCATCAGCATTACATACCGGTAAGCCATGTCTGAAGGATAAGTGTCTAACAGCTTGCCGATCACCGGCGGTAAAAAAGCATCGGACGCATAAGCGACTGTGGAGATAAGACCAATGGCAGTTCCCGAAAACTTCATCGGAATATCCGCTTCGTTCATCGGCGCGTAGAGCTGTCCCCTTACCGCGCCCGTTAATATAATCTCAATTATAAATACAATAATAAACAGATACAGGCTTGCGCCGCCATTTGGTATATAACCGATCGCCAGTGCACAGATAATCAGCAGAATAACCAGCCACAGCATTGATTTGCTGGCGCCCATCCGGTCGCCAAAGAATCCAGAGGCCAGAGCTCCAACCGGCTTAAAATAAGCAGTCAGCATGCCGATAAAGGCCATTGATGACACAGAAGCCCCAAAGTTCAGATTGGCTATGGAGCTGCCGTAGGACCCGATGGTGCTTCCGATGGTATAGCCTCCAAGAGCGATAATGGCAATGAGCCAGATATCGACATTTTTCAGGCACTGCAGGATGATTTTCCAGGGCTTCTCATTATTAATAATCTCGTCGTTCTCCAGATCATCTGTAAAGACAAACCAGGACGCTGCAGCCAGAAATATGAGGATACCGCCATATAAAAATATGACAAAGCGCAGTCCCATGGACAGCGATACAAAGTGTGTGAACATCCAAGCCGCAAAGGTTCCGACTAGCACCTCGAAAAACGAAGCCCCTGCCTCACGTCCCCCATACGCTTTGCTTTCACTGCCTACATTTCTTCCAAACTGTCTTGTCGCTTTAATTAAAGCGGCCCAAAAGGTGAGTGTTGTAGTGATCCCCAACAACGCATAGATCACAATTGCAACATTGTAGGGTGGAAAGGTGCCGAACCAAAGGTTCAGCAGGCCTGTTCCCAGAAAAGAAATTGTCAGAAGTTTTCGCGGTGAAAATTTATCAGCCACAATGCCACCCAGAAAGTATGTCAGAGTCGCTACCCATGCATAACAGCTGAATAAAACACCGAACTGCTCATTCGTCATCGTGAAAGCTTCTAGAAAAGCATTGTAATAGCTGCTCCGCATGTAAACCACATAATAGATCGCGTTTCCGCCAGAGCACAATACTATAAACTGCAAAACACTTCTGATCCTCTGCCTTTTCATGATTAACTCCCTTTAAGTGTAATCCATTGGTTTTTCTAATGCATGGATTCAGGCCTGGGCGCTTTTTTGTTTGGCCTCTTTGCGAAGGATCTTGGCTTCTTTTTCCTCAACTAAAATCTCTTTAATATTGTTTTTATTGCGGTATCTGAAGATCAGACACAATACAACAGACAACAGGCCAAACCCTGCCAGAATCAGCATGGTGTAGCGATAAGCGGTAACGGAGTCATAAGTGTCCAGAAAACGGCCGATCACTGGTGGCAGGAAAGCGTCTGATGCGTAAATAATGGTGGCCATAAAGCCAAAAGCTGTTCCGGATAAAGACATGGGAACCCGCGCTTCCTTGATGGTCGCGTATTTCTGGCTTCTGAAAGCGCCAGTACACACAATTTCAACTGCGAAAAGGACTAAGAACAGCCATATATATTCCGGGCCTGTCGGCAGGAAAGCGAAAACAATGGCAAAGCCTGTCAGAACAATGCTCAGGATTAACAGAACTGCACTCGGTCCAAATTTATCGCCAAACCAGCCGGCTCCCAATCCGCCAAAGGGTTTAAAATAAGCAGTCATAACACCAACATACCCCATAACAGCGACCGTGGCACCATAGTTTGAGCCGACAATGTCACCGCAATATGAGCCCAGAGTGCTCCCGATGGCATAGGCTCCGGCCCCCATCAGGGCACAGATCCAGATATCCACATTTTTCAAACATTGAAGCAAAAGTTTAAAGGGTTTTTCCTCACTGATCGCCGCCTCGTCACCGGTACCGTTGTCAAAAACAAACAGGGAGATAATCGCCAGAAGAATGAGAATGCCACCGTACATAAAGATGACAAAGCGAAGTCCTGCCGACATAACAGCAAATTTCGTAAACAGAAAAACTGCCAGTGTCCCAAAGATGACTTCAAAAATCGCTTTACCGGCTTCCAGCCCGCCAAAGGCCTTACTCTCACTGCCTACACTCTGTCCAAACTGTCTTGTCGCCTTCAACAGTGCGGCCCAGAAGGTCAAAGTTGTGGTCACGCCCATCAGCGCATAAATTAACAGCGCCGTCTCGTATTTCGGAAAGGTGCCAAACCAGATATTGAGCAAGCCGGTTCCCGCAAAGGATATGACCATCAGCACCTTTGTGGATACCTTATCGGCCACAATCCCTCCCAGAAAATAGGTTGCGACCGCGACCCAGGCATAGCAGCTGAACAAAACGCCAAACTGCTCATTTGTCATTGTGAAGGCTTCCAGAAAGGCTTCATAGAAGCTGCTTCGCATGAAAATAACATAAAAGATTGCATTTCCCCCTGCACAGAGTACAATAAACTGAAGGATGCTTTTCAACTTAGAATTTTTCATTTTTTACTCCTTTTTAATTTAACAAACCGGTGCTTATCAGGCGGCCAGGGTCATCCGGCCGCCCGGTAAGTCCAGTATTAACGGTATTCTTCAGGGATGAGCGTATCAAGAATTTTTGCCTGCTCCCTGGACAACTCAGGCATTGTGTATTCCTCCAGCCGCCGCTGCCATTCCTTTGTCGCCAGAGACTCAGCAGAGGTGCAGCCTGCCTGCATCCAGCTGTTGTGGTTGTCACGGATCGAAAGCTTCGGCATGATAAAATCTCTCCGGTAAGACTTCTGGGTTCTTTCAAAATGCTGTCCCGTCGGCCCTGTCTTTAAGATCGAATCGAACATAATCGTCGAGTCATCAATCGCATACCCCTTCATCAGATGTTTCAAGGATTCTATTTTTTCTTCGTCCAGAATAAACTTCTCATAGCCGATGGAGTTCATGGAATCCAGCAATCCGCAGGCATGTACCTGGCATTCAACCTTCAGCAGATAAGCCGTCAGAAGATTCATAAATGACTCGGCCCCTGCCTGGTAATCCATAAGCTTAGAATCCGTATTGCTCGTGCCGCTGTGCAGCGGCACACCGTAAAAGTCAGCCATTCTTCTGGAGGTGGCGCAGGCCAGCATGGCCTCTATTCCCCCATAGGCCGCCGCCGAACGCAGCCGCATATCCGACGAGTCAAACTTCCCGCAATAGACAACCGGCGTGCCCGGCTGAGCTAGCTGCGCTAAAACCATAGCTGCCAGAATCATCGCATTGCCCAAAGTATAGACACCGGCCATGGACTGCGGCGTGGTAACGCCAAAGGTCTGGCCCGCGCAGATAATTACCGCCTGCCCCAGCTCGGCGTATGTGATCAGGGCCTCAGACATTGCTGTGGACATCTGCATCGGTCCCATTGTGTCAATAAGCCCGGTTGCGATGATCTGTCTTTTGACATCTTCCAGACCATAAAAACGGCACATTGTCTCAAGGCTCTCTGTCGCGACAGCTTTGCCTTCCACCAGCCCCATCAGAGGCTTCTGGCAGTATTTCAGGGCAATGCCCAAGCGGTACTTTTCCCTTGCCTCTCCATGAACATAGGACACATCGATGACATTCGGGTTTGAGATGTCAATGACTTTACTGGTCTCATGCAGCTTGTGAAAATTGACCAGATGTTTATGGTTTGACAGCTCATACTTCCCGTTCTGGCAGACATACATCGGTCCATAGGACGGCGCATTATGCGTAACCTTGTTGCCGATGGTAATCTTGTTCCCCAGCCGGTCGTACCAGTCATAGGTCTTTGGCAAAGTGGACAGCGCCTTCTCAACAAGCTTTTCATCCATATAGACGATTCCGTTCTCAACCCTGGCCCCGTGTTTCCTAAAAATATCAAAGGCCGTTTCACAACGAAAGGACACGCCCACCTCTGACAAGATCTTCAGGCTTGTCTCGTGAATACGCTGTACCTCTTCGTCTGTTCCAATTGAATAATTTAATTTCATGATTCTCCCCTAAATTTTAATCATCAATCAATTTAATTTGCCAAGATATTATAAATATCATGTTATACTCAATTGCTATAAAAAAATAATCCTCTTAGGAAACCATCTCCTTTTCATTTAAATATATATAACATGTTATACTCAATTGAATTACACTAACAGTAATTTCTGAGATAAGATTAACACCTTTTGTATGCGTTGTCAAGAAAATTTACAATTTTTTACGAAATCCGGAAATCAATATCGTCACAGCTGGCAAAACTCACAGAGATACCCGCAAACCGGTTCTGCTTCGTGTAATACTCGATGAGAATGCGGAACATACTATCCTCCTCCTCCAGATAGAGCTTATCCTTTACCGTCTCACAGTGGTTGTCGACGGACAGATAAAATTTTTTATTGATGTCATAATTGTTAATAACGCCAATGCCGTCACTGATCCAGCGCTCCTCATTGAAGGAATGGATATTGAGCCGTGGATTGTGCAGGATGAAAATCAGCTCATACATAACAGGCAGCTGTCCAAAGCAGTGCATGCGGGCGATCTTAATACACTTGGCGCGACGGTTTGGCCGCACCTTGGTGTACTGCTTCATCTCCTCGAGATCGACCGAATCGACCGAGAGGACTTTTACCTCCGTTGGCTCATGCTTCATGGAGGTTTTCTGGTTATAGCGCAGGGCATATACCTCATTCTTGATTTCATTTACAAAATTACCGACTCTTGGCTTAGAGTGGACATAGCCGTTTTGCCGCAGCAGCTCAATGCTCTTACGGACTGTTATATTGCTTACGTTATAGAGCTCACACAGCTCACTGAAGGAGGGCAGCTTTTCCCCGGGCCGAAACGTTTTATCCAGAATCTTATCCTTCAAATCCTCGTAGACAACCTGATAGGTTGTAAACAGTTGTTCATTGCTCATACGCTAAAAACTCCTTTGATACAGCTTTCATCCGCATTCAGATACAGTCGGTCGAGGCCGGTGGGGGTTCCCCGGTCATCATAAATTTTGCGTTCCACCAAAAGTACCGAGTCTGTATTTTTACTGTCAATGCCCATTTTTTCCTTCAGCCATGCCTCAGGGATAATACCGTTAACGATAATCTCCTCCCTGAAATCTGTCTGAGAGCCCTTGATCATATCCTTCAGACCCGTGTAGGTCAAATCCTTCTCATCAATGGGCAGACCTCTGAAATAAGGGATAAAGCGCCTGTCATACCCAATGATTACCTCGTTCTTAAAAATATGCCAGTCCATGAAGACAATCTTGCTCTCCCTTGAAACCTTAAGCTCGTAAACCAGGTCAATATCGGGCTTGATCATTTTAGCCTTGATCAGCTCCACCCGGTCATACCCGCCGTTGAGAATGCTGTTAATGTCCATATCAATCCGGTACAGATCAGTGGACACACCCTTGACAAAGGAGCCCTTTCCCGCCTTCGTATAGATATAGCCCTCATTCTCCAGCAGATTAAGCGTGTTTCTGACGGTCAGTCGGCTCGCACCATACTTCTCACCCAGCTTTTTTTCTGATGGGAGCATTTCATTCTGGGCATAGATCCCACCCAGTATTTTTAAGCGGATATCGTCAGCAATCTGCTGATATTTTACCGATTGGCTCTTTCTTCCATCCATCGTTGACACAGCTTTACACCATCCAAAATATTATTTGCGTAACCATCTGCCCCGCAGCATCGGACAATCTCATCATCAATGAAGCTGCCCCCGAGAATAATCTTCAAATTCTGTCTCAGCCCCTCGCCTGTAATAACGTCGATGGTCCGCTTAATGTAGTCCACAGCGCTGGTCAAGACTACGCTGATTCCCAAAATATCCGGCTGATACTTGATGATATTTTTTATAAAAATATCAGAGGAGACATCTACACCCAGGTCAATGACCTTGAAGCCTGAGATAATCGCGCCGCTTTTGAAAATCGACTTGCCGATGTCATGAATATCCGACTCTATGGTCCCCAAGAGAATCAGGCCAGAGCTGTTGGTCTGCTCGATCTGATCATAAAGATGCATCTCTTTGGAGTTAATGATCTGCTCATAGAGAATGCCCGACATCATCAGGTCTGAGAGCGTCGCCTCCCCTGTCTCAAAGCCTTTCCCGATTTCGCCGAGCGCAAAATTGACTGCCTCGATAATTTCATAGGGCTTTATGCCGCTTCGCAGCGCCCGTTTGGTCAATTTATTGACAAGCTCCTCGTCAAGCTCTACAAAAGCAGTAATTAATTGTTCAATCATTTCCGCCTCACTGGTATTGTAATCTTTTTTAGTATAACATAGCATACTCATAAAAAACAACCGCGGCAGGCTAAATTGATGACAAAAAAGAACCAGCATATTCAGGGCTGGTTCTTCTATAAATTTGAGGCTCTGTCTGCTGCCTGCTAGGCACCCAGCAGGTGTTTAAACGCTGTCACATCCTTCGGATAGGCCTGGTCGTCCGGGAGCATCCCCTTTGCCACCATGGCATTGTAAACCTCCAGCATCATGGGCTTTTTCAGATTCGCCCGTCTTAGGATCTCCGCATCGTTAAAAATTTCAACTGGTGGGGCGTCGGCGATGATCTGTCCGTCGCAAAAAACAAGGGCACGCTCTGCCCAGCGGTAGGCAAAATCGACGTCGTGAGTGGAGATCAGCATGGTTTTTTCCTGAGCAGCCAGCTTCTCAAGCACCTCCTCCAGCATTTCCGCATTCAGCGGGTCCAGGGCCGCAGTGGGCTCATCAAAAACAATGACCTCGGAGTGCATGGCAATGATGTCGGCAATGGTGATCCGCTTTTTTTCTCCACCGCTCAGATAATGGGGAGGCCGGTCCTTAAAATCCGTAATGTTCATATATTCCAGAGCTTCGTCGACCCGGCGGACAACCTCTTCTCTGGGAAGCTTGAGATTCATAGGGCCAAAGGAGACCTCCCCCATGACTGTGGAGGCAATGATCTGGTTGTCCGCGTCCTGAAAAACAATCCCGATAGACTTCCGCAGCGTATTCAGATCCTTTTTATCCCGGGTTAGCTTCTGACCTTTAAAATAAATTTCGCCGCTGTCCGGTGTGAGCACGCCGTTAAGGTTCAAGAAAAAGGTCGACTTTCCAGCCCCGTTAGAGCCGATAACCGCAATACGCTCTCCCTTCCCGATGGTAACATCAATGCCGCGAAGCGCCGGCTTGTCGCTGGTGTATGCGTACTTGAGATTTTTTATTTCAATGATTGTTTCTTTCATGTTGCCTTCTCCTAGAATTTTAAAATCCAAACAGCCACCAGCAGCAGGACCACCAGCGCCGCAGCCATTACCTGTTCCCTGTGAAGGGGCTTCTCAGCCTCTAAAAACAGCAGATCGCCATCGTAGCACCTTGCCTCCATGGCGTCATAGTACTGGCTGGCACGCTTCATTGAAACCACAAAGAGATTGCTCATGGAGTGGCCGAAGGAATAAACCGCTGTCTTAAAATCGCAGTAGCCCAGCCGAGACTCCGCCGAGTTTTTCATTTTGGCCTGAGTGTCCATCAGAATAAAAATATACCGGTAGATCATGTTCATCAGCTCAATAACAAGCTTGGGAACGTGCACGCGGCGCAAAACCCCGAAAACCTCAGTGGACGGGGTAGACAGAGACATCATATACATGGCGCTGACTGCGCCAAAGGCCTTACCCCATAAATACAGCGTCGTCATGAGGCTGTCGTGGGAAATATAGATATAAAAGAAGTGGCAGTTGAGGGACCAGAGTCCCAGAGGCTCGTTTGAAAAATTGAAGAGGATGGCTATACTCCCAAGTATGAGAAACGCCACCGGCACTCTCAGAAAGCTCAGGTAATCCCTGAAGTGCACGCCTCCCATAACCACTGTAATAAAGGCTGTGATCAAAATAACCAGAGCCGACACATAAAGGTTATTGGCAATGACACAAATGAGCAGAAGCAGCAGGGAGAACCCTACCTTAAAGCTGGGATTCCAGCCGTTGATCTTTGAATTGTAGGCGAGCACATCAATGGAAAAAACCGCCCCGCCGTGGGAATGGCCATGATGCCCGCCGTGTCTGTGGGCGCACTCCCGGTGGCGCAGCCAGTATACCAGGCCACACACACACAGAACTGCAAGTGCTACTAAAAATACCTTCACGAACAAGCTCCTTTACTCTAAGGAATTTTTTTACGCTTAATCATAAAAAGAGGGCAGGTTGCCCTACCCCCGGAAATGCGGTTACAGCTCTGAATCTTCTTTGCCGAGCTTTTTGCGCTCTACCAGACGGCCCATGAAAAAGGCCAGAATGCCAACGCCGATACCGGTCTGGAGACAGAAGATCAGTGATTCAACCTCACCTGGCAGTTCACCGTTGATCAGTGTTTCGAGCACTGGTGTAAACCAAGGCTCATATTCGCCGCCCTGAATTTCTTCGATCATGGTGCTTCCTGCATCATCGGAGCCGCCGAACTCAGCGCCCTGAAGGGCAAAGAGCGGAACAACCACCAAAAGTGCGACGATTACCAGCAGAACAATGACTAATTTTTTATTTTTGCTCATCTTACGCTTCCTCCGCTGCTAAAAATCCAATTGATTTTAACTCTGGGCTCGCATAGGTTTCCAGAGCAATGACAATAATAACCGTTAAAATCCCTTCAATAATGGCCAGCGGCAGCTGTGTAGGGGCAAACACACCCAGGAACTTAACAGCAGAAGCTGCCACGCCGCCTGTTTCTGAGGGATAGGCAAAAGCCAGCTGGATACTGGTAACACAGTAGGTAAACAAATCTCCGATGCAGGCTGCCAAAAACACCCCAATTTTGCGGTTTACCTTCATTTTCTGGCACAGCTTGTAGATCCCAAAGGATACAAAGGGGCCTGCGATGGCCATGGAGAAAGTGTTGGCGCCAAGGGTGGTGAGACCACCGTGAGCCAGAAGGATCGCCTGGAATAACAATACGATAATCCCCAGAATACTGACTGCGCTGGGTCCGAATAAAATGGCGCCCAGGCCTGTACCTGTCATATGCGAACAGCTGCCCGTAACGGATGGAATCTTTAAAGAAGAGATCACGAAGATAAATGCGCCCGCCATCGCAAGTAAGGTGATCGCTCTTCTGTTGCCTGTCAGAGTCTTTTTAATGGAGAAAAAGCCGGCCGCCAGAAAAGGTATACATAAGACACCCCACATAATGCAGTAGCCAACCGGTAAGTAGCCTTCCATGATGTGCATCGCGTTTGCCGCGGGCACAATGCCAAAGACCAGCGCCCATGCCCCAAGCATGGTCACAACTTGTTTTTGTCTCTTTGTCATTTTCTACCTCCTCAAACTTGTTCCCAACGTACTTTTCCATAAAAAAATCGCTCATCAAAAAAGATAAGCGATGAAAGTACGAAATGGGTGTGCCAAAGATACACACAGCCTCGTCCTTACATTCAGTTATCTCTCGTAACCAAATGCAGCTTAAAATCCTATGGTCAGCAATCTGACTTGACTTTCGTCTTACAGCGGCGGGACCGTTTGGGATTTTCACCCAATTGTGCTCAAACCATCGTGAGGCCGATGGACAACCACAGGACAATAATAACAATGCCGAATTTACATTTATTATATGCTTGCAAGCCTGTTTTGTCAATACCTCTGTTGCATTTATTTGAAAGCCATCAGCACCTCTTATACCCGTACCCCTTATGGGTATACTTTGGCGCAACTAACTTTATTACTTATCTCTTACTAAAGTTTCGTGTCTGCCTGTACCGACAAACTGATCTCAAATACAGGGGTGATCTCAAAAGTAAAACGGCCGACAACCTGCCTTGACCTTTCGATATTTTCACGGATATAGTCCGCATCGGTGAAAAGAAAGCTGTAATAGTCAAAAAAGAACCAGTCGACAGCATCCTGGAGCTCCAGATCAATCTGCTTTTCAAGCACATCTCTGAAAACCTGAATCTCCATTCCAACCGTCAGAGATTTCAGATACTCAAAATACCTGCGTTCCTTCAGCCTTGGGTTAATACCCGCGTATGCCTCGCTTTCAAGCTCAAGGTTAAAAAAATAGTCCCGCAGATCAAGCATGCTTCTTGCGAACAGCGGCAGTTTTGAGACCTCCGCGTAAAACCGCATGACAGAGGTATCTGTAAACAGCGCCTTAAAATACGCCCGATAGCCAATCATATCCAACAGCAGCCCCCGGGGCAGACTGCCCAGCTCAGCCGTCTGCTCATCCACACAGAAAACAACATCGTTGCAAAAGTCCTTATAAATCTGGACCGCCAGGTTCTCCTTCGCCCCAAAATAATAGTTTAAAAGGCCCTGCTTTGTTCTGGCATCGGTAATGATATCCTTGACCGTTGTCTTATCATAGCCCTTCTGGTAAAAAATCTTTTTGGCGCTCCGGTAAAGGCTCTCCTTTGTCTCGAGACCATTTTTATAGTTTGCCATGGCTCCTCCACGTTTTTTATTTTATTATAGCACCCGCCGTAAAAAAAATAAAGAAATGAATTTTGAACGTTGACAAATTTTAGAAAAGGGTGTATATTGAACGTATTCAAAATATGTGCACATTTTGTTTAAATCTGTAAAAAATAAGGGAGAAAAAATAAAATGGAAAACGCTCAGGCAAAGCTCGATAATTTTATGCGCGGCGTTCGCGGCGAAAAAATGGACTATGTTCCCATTATGATGGACTTTGAGCCCACCTATATCTGTGAATATACAAAACGGGACTGTATTCGTTCCTTCTGGGATTACGACGGCTTCATCAAAGGCTATGATCAGGTTATGAAGGACTTCGACATCGACCTGACCCAAAGTGTGGTCTTTATGCCGCCTCAGAAAAATGCCCTGCTGGGTTCAAAGGTTTGGATTCAAAACCGTGTCAACGGCTATATGCAGCATCCGGAGGTAACCTCACTGCTTCCAGAGGAATACCCCGAACTCATCGAAGACCCCATCCACTGCATTGCATCCCGCGTGCTGCCCAGGATGTACACCGAACTGGGGCGTGAAGCCCCCTACTGTACCATGGCTTTTGCCAAAGCGCTTCTCTATGAAAAGAATCAGGTACACCATTTCTATGATCAGATTTTTGAAAAAACCATGGCTAATGGCGCTCTGCTCTACTATGGCACCATGTTCTATGCCCCCTTCGACCTTCTGGCCGACCATCTGCGGGGCATCACCCAGATTTCCATGGACCTGCGGCGCAGAAAAGACGACGTCGAAGCCGCCTGCGACGCGCTGCTAAACGTCATGGCCCGCTATGTCGAAACCACCAGTATGGCGGATGAAAGCGGCTTCCCGCTAGCCTGCACCTGGTCACATTTGCCGCCAATGATTAACCAGAAGCAGTTTGAACGCTTTTACTGGCCTACCTTCAAAAAGCTGTGCGAAATGCTGACCGACAAGGGCGTTACCCTTTATATAAACTTCCAGGGCGACTACCGCGACGGCCGCTTCTTCGATTTTTATCAGGAGCTGCCCAAGGATAAAATTGTCATTGCAGTGGAATACCAGGATTTTGAACAGGCGACGGCCACCCTTGGTCAGGACCACATGCTCAGCTGCTCCTATCCGCTGAACTACTTTTCAGATTACTCCACCGAGGCGTGTATTGACAAAGCCCGCGAGCTCATGGATATCGGCATGGAAAATGGCCGCTTTTACTTTGGGCTGAACAAATCCGCTCTGGATTTTCATGACGCCGACCCGGATAAGCTGAAGGCTGTATTGAATTTCGTCCGCGAGTACGGACAGTATTGAGGTGAAACATGAAAGATCAATTAACACAGTTGGACAGAGAAATTGTTGAGAGCTACCCCGAAGAATACCGCCCCATGATTGAAAGCAATCTTGAGGTAACAGAGACTGAGCTGGAAATGTTTATTCTCAGCCTGATCATGTAAGGCACCATGGAAACAAAAGTTTACTGGTGGATTAACGGCACAGCACTCGGTCTTTTTGTGGCAACGGCTTTTGTAATCATCACCCATTCGCCGTTTTCCGGCCTTCTGGCCATGTTTTTCATCGGATTGGGTTTGACCTTCGCCAAAGGCGCAAAGCCCGAAAAAACGCCAAATTACCTCTTCTCGGCCCTATCCGGCATTTTGTGGGCGCTGGTTTATTTCTGGATGGATGGAGCACTCAAAGCGCTTGGCCTGGGCCCGGACCTTTCGCTCTGGATCGGCATGTTTGTTTTTTCAGTGGTAACCGTCGTGGTGCATTTTATCCCGCTGAAAAACACCTGGTTTAATGAGCTGCCCCACGCTTATGGCGCCATCACCTCGGTATTTATCATGGGGACCAGACAGATCCCCGGCATTATCTGCGTCATGCTGTCCGGCATCCTGACCGCCGTGGTCTGCGGCGTGATCAGCACTCGGCTGACAAAGAAGATCATGGACTATAAAAAAACCGCGCCCCGGGAAGTCGGGTCAGGCGGCGAACCGCAATAAAAGAAGCCCCCGGTACCCGGGGGCTTCTTACTGTACGCTGTACTTATTTCAGGCGGATAATTTCAATTTTATACCCATCTGGGTCCTTGATGAAATAGTAGCTTTTAACGCCGTTATCCAGGCCGCTGAGGTCAGTAACGTCATAGCCCTTGGCTTTGTGTTCTTCATGGCTGGCTTCCAGGTCTTCGACCTCTACCGCCAGGTGTCCATAGCCATCGCCAATGACATAAGGCTTTTCAGGGTCGTAGTTGTAGGTGAGCTCCAGGGTGAAATCGGTCTGGCCGTCACCCAGGTATACCAGGGTAAACTTGCCTTCCGGCTTGTCCTTTCTGCGGACTTCCTTAAAGCCCAGTGCATCCTGATAGAATGCCAGTGATTTTTCAAGATCCATTACACGGATCATGGTATGTGCCATACGGTATTTTCCCATAATGTTGTTCCTCCTTATAAATTTAAGTCCCGGTAGAAGTCATAGGTTTTGAGGTTTTTCGCCAGCTGGTAGGAAATATAATGGTTCATTATATCCATGATGCGCCGCACCAGCGTTTTGTCAAACGCCCGCTGCCGGATCGCCTTGATGGGGGTGACGAGGAGATAAACCATCTCCGTAAGCACCTCCGGGGTAAGCCGGTAGCTGTAGCCTTCTGTCCGATGACAATTTTCGCATAAAACGCCGTTATTTTCAATACTGAAATGTGTTAAATGTTCGGTGCTGCCGCAGAGCGCGCAGGTGTCAAAGACCGGCCGTATGCCGTGCACCTCTGTCAGCTTGAGCTGAAGAGCTGCTACCAGTGCCTCATTGCTCTGGCTCTTATCCTCCGAAATATAAAACAGGATAAAATTTACCAGCCGCAGTACGGCCTTATTCCCCTGGTAGTAATCATAAAAGGCATCAAGCAGCTCCAAAACATAGGAAGCCAGAGACATCTTCATCAGATCATTGCGCAGCGGATAAAAAGACTGTATAAGACTGGCCTGATTGATGTTGGCAAAATTTTTGCCGGGATAATAGACAAACTCGCTGTAGGCAAAGAGCTGGGTCGCTGCCACCAGCGGGCTGCGGTTCCGCCTTACCCCCTTGGCGATGGCCTTGATCTTTCCCTCCTCCTCAGTGAAAAGGGTGATGATCTTGTCCTGCTCCTGAAAGGGCTGCTCGCGGATCACGATGCCCTTCGTCTTTACCAGTGCCATGGGTTACTCGGTATATCCCAGATCCTTGAGGTCATAGGTTTTCTCGCGCCAGTCTGCCCTTACCTTGACCCAGAGCTGAAGGTTAACCGGTGTTTTCAGAAAAAATTCAATATCCTTTCTGGCGTATGTTCCGATCTTTTTGAGCATGGAGCCCTGCTTTCCGATCAGAATACCCTTGTGGGTCTTGCGCTCACAGAAAATGGTGGCGTCGATGTCGATGATGTTCTTATCCTCACGCGCCTTCATTTTTGTGACCTCAACCGCCACGCCGTGGGGCACCTCATCCTTAAGCAGGTGCAAAACCTTTTCGCGGATCAGCTCGCCCACGATAAAGCGCTCGGACTGATCCACCACCATATCCGGCGGAAAGTACATGGGGCCCGGCTCCAGATGCTTTTTAATGGCTGCCATAAGCTCCTGTACCCCATCACCATTCCAGGCCGAAATAGGGATAATACTGTCCAGAAAGGTGTAATCCTGATAAGCCGCGATGGTCTTAAGCAGTTCCTCCTTAGGCACCGTGTCGATCTTGTTGATGATCAGGATCACCGGTGTCCGGCTGCCTGCGAGCTTATCCAGAATGTACTGGTCACCCGGGCCAATCCTGTCCTCAGGCTCGACGAGAAAGAGCACCACGTCCACGTCGGAGATAGTGTCCTCGGCGGACTTGAGCATAAAGGTCCCCAGCTTGTTCTTTGGCTTGTGCATACCCGGCGTATCGATAAAGACCATCTGGCTGTCCGCGTCGGTGTGGATACAGCGGATAGCGTTTCTGGTGGTCTGGGGCTTGTTGGCCGTGATGACCAGCTTTTCACCCATGATGCTGTTAAGCAGCGTGGATTTGCCCACATTGGGACGGCCGATGATGCTGATAAAGCCTGATTTAAATGGTTGTTCTGTATTTTTTGTTTCCTGCATAAATTTTCCTTTACTATTGTTTTACTTAAAGATAAACGGTGCGATCATATCCCAGATTTTTGGCAGAAAAATGATCAGCCCCACCACCACAGACACAATGGCCATGAGCAGCACCGCGCCGGCCGCCGTATCCTTGGAAACCTTGGCCAGATGATGGTATTCCTCGGTGTAGAGGTCCACCAGGGTTTCGACAGCAGTGTTGACCACCTCTAAAATAAGCACAAAGCCGATGACAATGATAATGGCCAGCCATTCGGCCTCCGATATTTTGAAAAAGAAGCCGGCCAAAATGGCAAACAGGCCGATCACACTGTGTATCTTCATGTTGGGCTGCGTCTTTAATACATATTTAATACCCTCAAATGCGTACCCAAAACTGCTTGTTAAACGTCGGCGCATTTTCCTCTCCCCCTTAACTGAAAAATGGTCAGTCGTCGCCCATAATGGCCTTTTCCCGGGCGCGCATCACTCTTTTTTCGTCCTCTTCCATGTGGTCGTAGCCCAGCAGGTGCAGCACGCTGTGCACACTCAGGTAGCAGATCTCCCGCTCCAGGCTGTGCCCGTACTCCTCTGCCTGCTCCGCTGCCCGCTTGGTTGAGATCACGATGTCCCCCAGCATAACCGGGATCCCTGTCTCATAGGTGAGCATATCCTCATCCTCAGGGAACTCCAGCATGGGAAAGGACAGTACGTCGGTTTCCTTATCGATGTTTCGGTACTCAGCGTTGAGCTCCTGGATTTCCTCAGGTATCACCAGCGAAAAGCTGATCTCGCAGGGCACCAGAACATTCTCCTGCTGAAGCGTAATTAAAATGTATTCCTCAACCTTTTCATAGACCGACATGTCAAGCTCGACCCCGCTCCGGTTGTCAATTTCCAAATCCAGTTCTAATGGCAATTTTTCTCTCCTCCTTTTTAAGGCCTGACCGTTTTAATCTGGCTGTTCCGCCAGTTCAAGCTCCAGTTTCTTTTCTCTCGCCTTATCATTCCGGTCATAGGCCTCGATGATGCGCTGAACCAGACGGTGGCGCACCACATCGTCCTGTGAGAACTCGATAAAGGCAATGTCAGGAATGCCGCGCAGAATCCTGCGGACCTCCTTAAGGCCGGAACGCTTGCCGCCGGGCAGGTCAATCTGGGTAATATCCCCAGTCACGACGATTTTAGAGCCCTGGCCAAAACGGGTCAGGAACATTTTCATCTGCTCCGGCGTGGTGTTCTGGGCTTCATCCAGTATAATGTAGGCATTTTCGAGGGTACGTCCACGCATGTAGGCCAGCGGCGCCACCTCGATAAGCCCTTTTTCCATATTCTTTTCAAAGGCTTCGGTGCCCATGATTTCAAAAAGCGCATCGTACAGAGGGCGAAGATAAGGGTCTACCTTATCCTGCAAATCACCAGGCAGAAAGCCCAGTTTTTCACCAGCCTCCACCGCCGGACGGGTCAGGATCAGACGATCCACCTCGCCGTTTTTAAAAGCCGTGATCGCCATGGCCATGGCCAGATAGGTTTTGCCTGTACCTGCCGGGCCAATGCCAAAAACGATGTCGTTATGGCGGATGGCGTCAATATAGCGCTTCTGGCCCAGGGTTTTGCTGCGGATAGGCTTGCCCCGCATGGTATAGCAGATAATGTCATCATTCAGGGCGCTGTATTCCTTCTCCAACCCCTTTGACTGAAGTGTAAGGATATACTCGGTATTGTCCTTTGTTATGCCGCCCTGGCTTCCGATGGTGCGGATCATTTCCTCAATGACCCTTACCGCCGCCTCTACCCGCCTGCCCTCGCCGCGGATTTTGAGCGCACCGTCGCGCACCAGGACATCTACCTTCAGACGCCCCTCGATGAGCTTGATATTTTCGTCATATTTGCCGAAAACCTTAGATAGGGTCTCCGGCGATTCAATCATAATGTCCTTTGTAATTTCTTCCAAATGAACCTCCTGATATTTTACGGATTTAGTTTAATACGGTCATAATCTGGTGTGTAAAGTGCCTCCAGCATGCCAAAACCCTCTGGGCAGTCCACCACAGTAATGCTGCCGAGCTTGATATTAAAATGCCATTTTGACTGAAGCGGCAGATCCAGCAGATTAACCAGCAGACTGTGCACCGTGCCACCGTGGGCGATGATGAGCACATTTTTATCCGCGTGGGCCTCGGCATGCTCAGCCAGAAAAGCGCTCATGCGGTTGTGATAATCGGTATAGTTCTCACCCTCGGGCAGGGTAACGTGGTTGTAGTCGTCCATCCAGCGATCCCACATCTTTTTGTCCAGTGCGATGGCCTCGTCGGCAGTCAGTCCGTCAAAAATACCAAAGTTGAATTCCTTGAGACGGTCATCCGGGGTAAAAGACCTGTCCAGACGTTCTGCCACTGCCTCTCCAATTTTATATGCCCGCGAAATAGGGCTGACATAAATTTCATCAAAGGGAATTTTTGTGTTCAGAGCGACCAGCTCGTCCACCAGCATTTCCTTCATCTTAACCCCGAAGGCCGTATAATCGGATTCGGTATGGCCGTTGAGACGGTGTTCTGCGTTGCCGAAGGTTTCTACGTGTCTTACTAAAATATATTTCATTTTTCACCTGACGTGTACATAATTATTTATATCCATTATATACGATTTTACAAAATAGTAAAAGGCAGGAACCGTGAATTTTAAAATTTTACTTATACTTGTACTTTAAATGTATTTTTATTATAATAGTCCTTATATCTCAGAAAGGAGCTTTTCATGGACAAAACAAAGAAAACAGGCCTGATGGCGGATCTTGGGCTGCTGGTAGTGGCGGTTGTCTGGGGGACAGGCTTTGTAGCCTCTAAGAACGCCATTGCTGCCACCACTCCCATGATGGTGATGGCGATCCGTTTTACAGTGGCCTTTTTAATAGCATTTATTGTCTTTTTCAAGCATCTCAGAGGCATTTCGAAGGACACGCTTAAGGCCGGGTGCATTATCGGGTTCTTTCTGTTTACAGCCTTCGCGGCCCAGACCATCGGCCTGCAGTTTATACAGGCTGGTAAGCAGGCGTTCCTGACGGCCACCAATGTGGTGATGGTACCCTTTATCTTCTGGGCCGTTAAAAAGCATCGTCCCGACCGTTACAATTTTGCCGCTGCCTTTATCATGCTGCTGGGTATTACCCTGCTGACCACAGACTTCAGCACAGGCTTCAGCTTTGGCGCGGGCGATGGCCTTACCCTGCTGTGCGCCTTCCTTTTTGCCTGCCATATCGTCTCGGTAGGGGTGTTCTCAAAGGATCACGACCCCATTGCCCTGACGGTTATCCAGCTGGGCTTTACAGCGCTGGCGTCACTGTTCTATGTCATTTTCTCTGGTGAGCTGACCACAGCCATCTCGCCCTCTGGCTGGCTCAATGCCGTCTACCTGGGCCTGTTCAGTACCTTCCTGGCTTTCCTGCTTCAGACAGTAGCCCAGAAGTACACCAGTTCGACCCACGCGGCCATTCTCATGAGCCTGGAATCCGTCTTTGGCAGTATCTTCTCCATCATTCTGCTGGGCGACCGTTTTACGCTGATGATGGCCATCGGCTGTATTGTTATTTTTCTCGGTGTCATTACCGCAGAAACCAAATGGGCTTTTCTGCGGCGCGGTGCCGTGAATGACAGCCCAGAATAGACCAAAAAGAAGTCTCGAAAACCACGAGACTTCTTTTTTATTCTCAGTTCCAGATTTCGCAGTGGTCAAACTGCCGGTCTGGGTACTCGATGACCTCAGGCCCCAGGGAACGGGCCGCGGCAGCCACCTCGTCATAGGTACCCCCGGGCAGGACATGCCGGAGACTTTGGATGACGACCGGTTTTTACACAGCCATCGGCTCTACATCACCAATCTGGACCATGTGCTGACTGTGCAGCGCCAGGCGGAACGACATCCTGCTGACCTATCCATCATTTTCTCAGCAGAGACTGGTAGATTTTCAAATCCTCGTCCTTATAGACGTTAAATACAACTTTTTTCAGGCTCCTGGCGCCCTGCATAAACGCTTTTACTGTCTCCACAGCAATGGCGGCGGCTTTTTTCGGTGGGAAGTGAAACTCCCCGGTAGAGATACAGCAAAAGGCCAGGCTGCGCAGGCCCTTTTCATCAGCCAGCGCCAGACAGGCCTGGTAGCAGCGCCGCAGCAGCTCGCAGTGTTCATCTGTCAGCCCGCCACTGACAATGGGGCCGACTGTGTGGAGCACCCAGTCCGCGGGCAGGTTATAACCCGGGGTGATTTTGGCTGCTCCGGTGGGTTCTGGCGTCCCCTGCCGGATCATGAGCTCGTGGCAGACCTGACGCAGCTGGACGCCGGCGTAGGTGTGGATGGCGTTATCGATACATCTGTGGCAGGGCACAAAACAGCCCAGCAGCTGGCTGTTGGCCGCGTTCACAATGGCGTCGGCCTGAAGGGTGGTGATATCGCCCTGCCAGAGGTACAGCCCCTCCTGCACAGGCGCCAGGTCCCCGACCCGGGTAATGCCCTTACGCGCTGTCTCGGCCTGCAGGAAGGTGTCCTGGCGCGCCAGAAAGTCGGGGCCTGCGGGCATGGGCAGGCGCACGTTCATCAGTGACCGGAGCAGCCGCCACCTTTCTTCCCCTGTCTCCGGGATTTTGATATTGTTATATTCTGGCTGTTCTGCCCGCAGAGCGGTGATCAGCCAGAGCATCTGCTCGTTTCGGTTCATATTGGCTCCTTTCTTCTTTCCTGTATTGTAATGCACAGAGGACCCTTTGTGAAGCAGGCACAAAATAGTGGCCTGGTTTCCTGAAGGATACCAGGGTTGAAATTTTATCCAAAAGCTGATATACTTTTCTACGTAAGTATCATTAAGATACTAAACGATTAATCTAAGGAAAGCAGGTGAAAAAATGAACGACCGACCACTTCCAGCCTGTCCTGTCGAAACCACGCTGATGCTCATCGGCAGTAAATGGAAGGTTTTGATTTTGAGAGACCTGATGGACGGCACCCGCCGTTTCAGCGAGCTTAAAAAATCCATCGGGGTCATTACCCAGAAGGTGCTGACCTCTAACCTGAGAGATATGGAGGCCTGCGGCCTGCTCACCCGCACCGTCTATCCCGAGGTGCCCCCTAGGGTCGAATATACCCTGACCGAGACTGGCTACAGCCTGAAGCCCATTCTCGACTCCATGGTGGACTGGGGGACCGCCTATAAAAACCAGGCTGAGTCTGCCAGGCCATGAAGCAAAAAAGAGATGAGGTGCCTTTTTGGCGCTTCATCTCTTCTGCGTTTAGATTTTCTGGCAGGACTGCTTTAACCCAGGCAGCATGGCTCTCGGTTTCTTTGTATATTTTCTGTCCTTCTGTTTTTTAAAGCTGACTTCGATTTTTCCGGTTTCCTCGTTGACAACAGCGGTTTTAAATATAATGGTGACTTTGCTTTTCCTGGTTTTTTCCACATTATTCATCACTGTCATATCATGCTCAAGCCGGTCTTGAAATTCTTCCCAGGTTGCATATTCCTTCTTGATCGTATTATCCGTTTTCATTTTAAACTAAAGGCTCCTAACATTCCAACATCACGCGGGACAAATTTGACCACCTGCCGCCGCCGTACTGGCAATCGCCATACAAACGAACTTTTTTCTTTTCTGTCAATATGCGCTTTGGCTGTGTTTATTATTATAGTCGGTTAATCCTTTAAAATCAAGGAATTTCAGATAAAAGTTTCTTTTGTTAGTTATCTGTTTAACGAGGAAATATTTCTGTTCACTCCAGGCCGCTGTCTGAGCGGGCTTGCGGATACTGCATCTTTTTACATACATTAAAGCTTTCTTAAACACCGGGATCAGATTCGTCCATACCGGACACCGGCAAGGCCGCCAGAGGATGGCGCTCCCCTTCGGCACACCATCCCCATGAAAAAAGGACCAGCCGGTTTTGGCTGGTCCCTGAATGTTTTAGTTTTCCTTGTTGGTTCGTCTCCAGATGTGCATCTTTTCGGCTTCTGCGATAAGCTCGTCGCGGAAATCCGGGTGGGCGACGGAGATGATGGCGTCACATTTTTCCCAGGTGGACAGGCCCTTGAGGTTGACCTTGCCGTATTCGGTTACCAGGTAGTGGATGTTCGCGCGGGTGTCGGTAACAACGGAGCCTGGCTGCAGGGTTGGTACAATGCGGGATTTCATTTCGCCGTCTCTGGTCGTAAAGGTGGAGGAGCAGCAGATAAAGCTCTTTCCGCCGTTTGACAGGTACGCGCCCAGCACAAAGTCGAGCTGTCCGCCGGCACCGCTGATGTGCTTGATCCCGGAGGATTCTGAGCTGACCTGGCCAAAGAGGTCGACGTCAACAGCGTTGTTGATGGACATGAAATTATCAATGGCAGAGATGGAGCGGATATCGTTGGTATAATCGACCGGCGCGCTCATGCATTGCGGATTGTCGTGGATGTAATCATACAGCTTCTGGGTACCTGCGCCAAAGGCATAGGTCTGGCGGAAGCGGTCGATGTTTTTCTTGGAGCCGTTGATTTTGCCGGCTTTTGCGATATCGACAAAGGCATCGACGTACATTTCGGTATGAACGCCCAGATCCTTCAGGTCGGATTCCGCGATGAGTGACCCGACAGCGTTTGGCATTCCCCCGATACCAAGCTGGAGGCATGCGCCGTTCGGAATTTCTTCTACGATCAGCTCAGCGACTCTTTTATCAACGTCGGTTGCTGGACCGCCGGCGCCCAGCTCTGCCATGAGGGGATTCGGGCCTTCGACGATTTTGTCAACCTGAGAGATGTGGATGGCTTCTTCAAAGCCGCCAAGGCATCTCGGCATATTTTTATTGACTTCTACGATGATTGTTTTTGCGCGTTCGCACATTGCCATCATGTGTGAGGCATTGGGGCCGAAGTTGAAATAACCGTGATCATCCATCGGTGCGACCTGGAACATGGCCACGTCCACATCCTGTTTGGAATCTCTGTAGTATCTCGGCATTTCGGAGTAACGGATCGGTGTGTAGTAAGCGAAGCCCTGGGCAATGGCTTTTCTCTCAATACCGCTCATGTGCCAGGAATTCCAGGTGATATGGTCTGCCGGATTTTCAATTTTAAAAATCTCGGGCACCCACATCAGGATACCGCCGCGAATTTTAAGGTCAACCAGGTCGTTTTCGACCACATGGGCTGCCAGTGCCTTGTCCAGCTCTCTCGCTGTGGCGGAGCACCAGCCGTAATCCAGCCAGTCGCCGGATTTTACAACCTTGACCGCTTCTTCTGCCGTTACCAGTTTTTCAGCATATTCTTTAATAAAACTCATTTTTCCCTCCCATTTGGAATTGCTCTTAGTTAAACAATTGTCAATGTTTACTTATCTTTTATTATAACATACTATCCGCTGGTTTTTTAAAAAAAGCGAGAAATTACGTGGAATTTTTTGTCATTCGGGGTTTTTCGCTCATTTCTTTTTACTGCTCCTGCCGCCTTTTTTAATCCAGACCTCCGGCGCGCCCCTCAAAAAAGCCTTGAGAAGGTAGAGCCCCGAAAATACAGGCAGGGTAAGTGCCAGCGAAGTACAGGCGCTCTTGATGATTTGGGTGTTCAACTGGTCGGACAGCGTACTCAGAAGCCGGCTGAAGGCCGTATCGTCGAGCATCAGGTAGACCAGCAGGCCATAGAGCCCCAGGCAGAGCAGTCCGAAAAGCAGGTGCCGCACGTCAAAGGCTGGCCGCGGCATGCGGAACCAGGCCACAAAGCCGGCGCCAGCGGCCATGAGCAGGGTCAGCAGCGGGATTCCCAGAAAATTGTAGTACACGAGGGCTCTGCCCGTTACCCCGACTCTTTCCTCCATGCTCACAGCCGCTATGGCCCGTGTCATATAGGCCTGAATCTGGTCGTAGGCGACGACAAAGAGCAGGATCAGAATAATGGACAGAATCAGGTTCATGATTTTTTTGGAGACCGGCTCAGGGTTGGGCGCGCTGCGCAGCCCCTTATACAGGAAGACCCCGCCGAAAAGGAAAAGGCCGCTGGAAGCATTGGCGAGGGAGGCCCGCAGAGGGACGACAGCGATAAGGGTGGTGAGGGACGCGCCCAGAGCCACCATCACAATGCCAACAGTCAGGTTAAATACCGACAAATGCGCTTTACGGCGTTTAAAATCATTGGCAATGCCGCCGACCAGCCCGCCTAAGAGCACCAGATACACCCCGAACATTGCCCGGATATAGAGGGGCACTGCCACTGCGCCGCCGTTTTCTGCAAAATTCTGGCTGGCCGCATTCATATACTCGACGTAAAAGGCCTGAATGGCCGCGTACAGCAGGATAAACAAAATAGCCAGCAGGCCGCCCCGTATACGGTGAATTTCCTGTTTCATTGTTCACACCTCTTTCCAAAACAAAAAAATACTAAAGCAGCTTTTGCTTTAGTATAGCATTTTGCAATCGTTTTATCGAGGGTAAATATTTATCCTGTCCCTGTCCCCATCCGTCAGATGCGGATGGAGACATAGGTGCCGTCCTTAGCCTCGACATGGACGATTTCGAGGCCCTTATACTGCCTTAAAACAGAGACACAGTCCCGCACAATCACCTTAAAAGACTCCTTTGTGAGCAGTTCCCGGAAGGGCTCGGGAACCGATTCCCGCATTTTGACAAAGGCCACCTCCGGCACCAGATTAACGGCCAGCGAGGCCAGCCGCAGCGGAATGGGCAGCCGCAGCCTCAGGTTGCCTTCGTGTACTACAACGCGCATGGGTTCATCCTCCCGGGTCAGCCAATGTAGACTTTAACGGTTGAGCCGTCGGATGCACTCACATCCACAATGGTCCCCAGGGTTTCATTATCAATACATTCCAGAATGGCCGTGGTCAGGGCTTCCAGGTCAACTTTCTCAGAGCCTTCCCACTGGATCGGCAGCTTCCCGGTAACCTTGAGCATCTGCCGCACAATTTTAACGGGCAGCTGTACGTTCACCTTGTCCCCCTCCGGGGTGTCCACCACCACCCGCAGCATTTTGTCATCGTAACCTCCGTCTGGGGCGCTCACCGGCTCAACCCAGTTGCCCGCCGGGGCTTCCGCCGGGACTGCCTGGGTCAGCGCGTCTAACAGGCCCACTGCCTGCTCGGCGGAAATTTTGCCTTCTTCTACCATTTTTAATATTCTCATTTTTTCTTCCATTGTTATTCCTCTTTTCTGCAGCCCTGTCCGGTTCTGCGCTCTAATTTTAATGCCTGTTTTGTCTTGTCTTTGCTACTCGGTTTCCTTCATCTGTTCCAGCGCTTCCTCTGGCGTGATCTCCCCGTTTTCCAGAGCGTCCAGTATCTCCTTTTTCCGCGCTTCGGAAACCGGCGGCGGGCTCTCGGGTTTTCCGCCGAGCTTCTCGATGATCCCGTCCAGACGGGAGCGGACCGTCGGGTAGGAAATCTTCAGCCGTTTTTCCACTTCCTTGATATTGCCCCGGCAGACCAGAAAGGTCTCAGCGAAAAACAGATCCTCTGCGGAGAGATAATCGAATTTGCTCAGGCAGAAATCATTTTCGATGGCGGTATCACAATTTTCGCACTGGAGCTTAACGGCTTTAAGCCTGCCGCCGCACACAGGGCATCGGCTAATTACCTGGTACATCACATCACCTTCTCTCTTTGATATCTATAATATAAACCCAAAAATGAATATTGTCAATTATTATTTTAATAATATTAATATAATTATTTAAAAAATTAATTTCGTTGTGAAATATCTTAAAAAAATAACAGCCCGTTGAGGGCTGTTATTTTTTTCTTCTAAAACTTAGTTCCTATTTCATTTATAAACGGCATATAAGCGTCCAGATAACTTTCTTTATTATCGCCTTAGCCTGTTCCTCTGTCATGCCGTTTTTAATCATATCTTCCTGCACGTTCTGAAAAGCATCCATTAAATTATAATCCATTTTATGCCTCCTAGTATTTTCCATATTCTTTTGCAACGGTCATCGCTTCAATAAAGTTTTCTGGCTTTCCATCATTAAGATTCATCATTGAAAACTCGGTTCCATAGATAAATCCGCCACCGGGTGCAAGTTCATCAAAGGTTTTTCTGACAATATCACCCACTTCTTCTTTTGTTCGGTACATCAAATCGGAAGCCGAGAGTCCACCATGATAAATCATCTTGCCTTTAAGTTTTTCTTTGATTTCTTTTGCGTTTCCAGCCTCAAACAGGCCGATTACTTTTGCATTCGCAGGGAGGTCCTGAAGAATATCCAAATATGGCATCCAATCATTTTCCATAAAAAAATGCAGCGTATATCCACGTTTTACGCTAAATTCTTCAATATATTTTTTCAAAAATGGAAAGTATAATTTTTCAAAGTCTTTTGGCCGCATATAGGTTGGATAGTGAAGAGGGGAAAACAGCCATTTTTCATCTACGGGCAGTTTTGAATCCAAGCACATTTCCATAACAAAATCTAACAAAACTTCGGAAGCCGCATAAAGCTCATCGGGTCTTTTGCGTACATCGGCAGAAATCCCTACAAAATCTCGCAGATAGTCAAGAACGACATCAATCGGCATGTAATTTGTTGCTTTAATGATGACCGGTATCCCTAATTCTTTCTCGATTCGGGCGATCACTTCGCCATTATAAGCGTTCCAATCGTTCATATCCTTAATTGATTCTTTTATCAAATCGACATTTTTTTCCAAGCTTTGATCTAATTTGGGAAACTTTCTGGGCGCGAGCTTATTGGCAAAAAATTCTTTGGCGCCCTTTGCCAGTTCAGACAGTTCTTCACCTTCCATTAGTTTCCCGTAGGAGCCTTTAATCTGAACGCCATCGTCATTGACCGTGTAAATGCCTTCGCCGTAATGTTTTCCCATCTTAAAGGGAATCGTATTTGAGATACTTCCGATTGCGTCTACTGGAACATCATCGGTAAATTTTTTAATCCCTTCGAATAAAAGATTGTTATCTTTCATAAAAGCGTCTTTAATACTGATCCCCGCATAATGAAATGCCCAGGTTTCAACAAAAGGACACAGCGGCACCCGATCTGGCACCTCATGGTTTGTCACATCTGAAAACAACTTTTTCCGGTAAGCTAATATTTCATTTGTATTCATTTTTTTACCCTTCTCTTTATACATATTTCTTATTGTTTGTTTCGTAAAAGGAATAATCCCAAAATTCCCAGAACTGGCAAGGCAATTAGTACAATCCAAACCGCACTGAAACTGCCGGTAGAGCCAAAAACAGCTCCCGCAATGGTTGGACTTAATACCGCACCAAACTGCCAGATAAAATTCGTTCCTCCGACGGCTGTTGCCGCGTATTTATCCCCGGCATAGGTAATGACCAACGAGGTAAGATTTGAATTCGGCAGGTAAGAGACAAAGCCATAGACCGCGGCTACAATGCTGAGGCCCAAAATTGTTGTCTGAACCGAAAACACAAAGGTCGTAATAATCATCAGCACAAACAACATAATCACGAAATAACGCCGGTTTAGTTTAAGCGCATCGACGACCCAGCCGCCAATAATCGTTCCAACTAATCCCGCAACGCTGTACCAGCTCATGACGGCCGCGGCCGCAGTTACATCAATACCAATTGAGCCCATATAGCGATTCGCCCATGTGGCAAAGGCCAGAACCAGCCATATATACGAAAAACCGACAAAGGCCATAATCAACACATTTTTAACTTTAAATACTGTGATGACACCGCCAAAAACAGTCTCATTTGTTATCTTCCGTGGTTCTTTCTGGATAAACAGGAATAGTAAAACCGCTAAAATAATTAATCCTGCCCCCAGCCAAAGGAAGCCTGTCCGCCAGGTCCCAATACGCAACGCAATTGGCGCAAGGGTATTGCTCAGCAATAGCCCCGCCATTGTTGCAGAAAAGAAAATTCCCATTGCCGTGCCGCGCCGTTGAACCTCAAAACTTGAAGCGATCACTCTTGAGGAACAGGCCACAATGGTGCCGGACCCCAAACCCGCCAGTAAACGAAAAACCAAACCAAGTGTATAAGAATCAATTATACTGATAAGCAGGGTAAATATGCCTGTTATCATTACTGATATGGATAAAACATACTTGACGCCTATACGGTCAGCCAGAATTCCCCCTGGTAATTGAGTGACCATATAGCCAATATAAAACATCGAAACAAACAAACCTGCCTGAGCTGCGTTAATTCCTAATTCTTCAGACGCCGATGCAATAAACGGAGACCAGATCATCCGCGCTGCAAATGATCCCATAAATGCCGCAAATAGCAGAAAAAGAATTAACCACCGAGATCCCTTTTTTGTTTCATCATTCATTACTTCTCTCCTCATTTTATAATTATAATCATTGTAGCTACAAAGAATTATCTTCATTATCAAAAATCAATTTTTACAAAATAATAAATATTAATAAATAAACTATTAATTTCTTTTAAATCACTCGTTGTAAACGAGTCAAAATAATAAATTTTATATTATTTATTATACACATACCTAGATGTTTGTCAAGATATATCTGTAAAAATAATATTTTTTATGTATTTTCTTAAGCATATTACATTTATACGCCGTTATTTTCTGAATTTTTTTGAAAAATTATTTTTTACTTAGTTTTTATTATATTTGCACATTGGAAGCATTTGTTGTATAATCTAATAAAAATCAAAATAGGCAGGATAAATCGAATGCTTAGTAATGAAAATGAGACCACCAAAAAACGTATCCTTCAGTCTGCAAAATTTAATTTCTATCATTATGGCTATAAGAAAACAACGATATCGAAAATATTTTCGGAGATTGATATTCCCATTGGCGTGTTTACCTATTATTTTAAAAAAAAAGATTTGCTCGTTCAGGAAATATATAAAGAACTTTTTGATTCTATCGACCGGCTGATCGTTCAAAATTATCCCAATTTAAAGACTTCATACTTTTTAAAACAAACAATATTGTCTAAAATTTACCATGAAATTATTTTAAGCGATGAGAAAAATGCTCAGTTTTATTATGAAGTTCTGGAAAAAAACTCGAATTACCGCGTAAATAAGGATATTACAGACCCCATTTTCAAAAAGTACATCGACGAATTTAATCTCATTCTTTCTGATGAACAATTTGAAATCATGTGTGTCCTTAACGCCGGAGCCCGCAGAGAATTTTTTATGCACTATTTTCAGCACCATTTAAACCTGTCACCTTACGAGGTTTCAGATTATGTCGAGTCTATCATTCCGCTTATGATGCGTATTGATAAAAGCATTGTCGACAGTATTCTTCTCCAATCCGCCAATATCGCAAAATCCTTAAATTACAGCAGTATTAAATTTCTTGTGTGAGCAAATCAAAAAATATTTATAAATTTTAAACACTAAAAAAGCACCCTCACGGATGCTTTTTATCATTTCTTTTCCCTGTTTCTACTTTTCGTCGTCCTGGTCGTCCTCGACGATTTCGGCTTCGACTGTTTCTACGGCTGGCGCGGCGGCCATTTCGGCTTTGGCGTCGTCGTTATTGAGCTTGGCGCCCAGGAAGTACAGGCCGGCGAGCACGATAAAGGCCAGGTCCATAAAAACGCCGCTCATGCTGGCGCCGTTGATGATATTGATCACAGCGCTGACAATGGCCAGAACGGCTACGATCCCGCCGAGAACCATTAAAAGCTTGGCTTTTCCGGTATTCTTGGCAAAAATGACGCCTAAAATCCCAACGACCAGATAGAGTATCCCCATTCCCAGCAGCATGCCGCCGCTGATCATGGCCATACGCGCGAGCTCGTCTGTGGAAACCGATGAGCCTGCCTGTGCGAGGGCGTCCTGTACAGCCGGGTCGTTTGCCACAGAGCCCATCATGCTGCTGCCAGCCATGGACAGTGCCCCGGTTAAAGCAGAAAAGGCGCCTAAAATAATAAGAATAATTGCTGTAACCTTAATAAAGGTTTTTCCGCTTGCTTTCATATTCAACCTCCTTAAACTGATTGAAAAACGCTTTGTTGAAGACAAAGAAGCCGTCTGTCAAAGAAGTGCCTCCGTCCGAGACTCTGCCTTTTATCCTGATAAGAAAAAGCATCCAAGCGCTGCGAGAAACGGCCAAGTGAAGCACTGTTTTCGCAAAACAGCCGGACATAAGTGCCATAAAGCATCAACTTCAATGGAGAATAGCCGTTTGTCATAATAATGCTCGCAGGACGGCTTTCCCTTCCTTAGGTAAAAGGCGCTGTCTCTTAAAGTCCTTTGAAACGCCAGCTCTTTGTTGCAAACAAAGAAGATTAATACTTTCTTAATTATACCTGAACACCCTTGCCCTGTAAAGTAAAGAATTCTTAAAGACGCGCGCATAAAAGCCGCCGGGCTGATCGGGGAGGATGCGCCGGCGGCTTTCACAGGGGTTATACTAACAATGATTTGATGCCAGGGGCAAAAGGTCATCTGTTTCACGCTCGCGTGAAACACGGAGAAATCCCAGGGCATCATATCTTTATCAGGCTTGTTTTGTAAAGATCCCAATGGCATGCTCGACATGGGCCTGCATTGCGATCCTGGCGGCTTCGGCCAGCTCGTCGTAACGAACCTCGGCCCGGGCCGCGTTTTCCTTTAAAAAGGCCTTGACGGCGTCGCCGCCGGCTAAGGACATATAGGTAAAGTAGTTGACCTTGGTGACGCCGTTTTTAATGGCCTCTCTGAAGTCGGCGTCGCCAACGCCGGAGCCGCCGTGCATGACCAGGGGCATGTTCACAGCCCTGCGGATTTCCGCGATGCGGTTAAAATCCAGCTTTGGCTCGGCTTCGTACACGCCGTGGGCTGTGCCGAAAGCGATGGCCAGGGCGTCGATGCCTGTAGCCTCCACAAAAGCCAGGGCTTCCCCGGGCTTGGTGTAGCAGTCCTCTGGCGTGAGGTCTGCTTCCTCTTCGGAGGGTTCTCCGCCGCCCTCTGGCCGCAGGACGCGGCCCAGCTCTGCCTCGACAGAGACATGATAATTGGCCGCGGCCTGTACCACTGCGCGGGTTCCTGCCACATTTTCATCATAGGGCAGGGCCGATCCGTCAAACATGACTGAGGTAAAGCCCATTTCCATGGCGGAGAGCAGGTAGTCAATGTCTTCGCCGTGGTCCAGATGCACACAGACGGGCACCTGGGCGGCCCTGGCCATTTCCAGCATGACGGGCCCGATGACCTTGAGGGGCGCAATGCGCTCATGGATCTGGGCGTGCTGTAAAATAACCGGCGCATCCAGCTTTTCGGCCGCGTCCAGCACCGCGCGGATACTGGCGAGATTAACGGTATTGAAGGCCCCCACCGCGTACTTTTTGGCGTAGGCGTCCTTCATGATTTCATTCAGGGTGACTAACATCTTCAGGCCTGCCCTTCCATCGACTTACAGGCGACAATATCGACGCCGCAGTCCACGATGTTCGGAATAATGACCTCGCCCATTTTAACCGGGTGATCCAGGCGCACCGCCTTGATCGCGGTCATGGCGTCCAGCATTTTATCCTTTGGCATGGGCTCCTTCGACTTGATAGGGATCAGGCATTCCTGGCCGCCGCAGCGCACCAGAATGGTGCTGGTGAGCATTCTTTCAGGCGCTACCAGTTCCTTTTCGGCAAATTTGATCCCGCGTTTGCAGGTGTTTCCTTCAACCTTTACGACCTTGTCGCCGTCCACGGTCACCACCAGGGCGCAGCCAGACGGGCAGGTTGTGCAGCACATTGTTACTTCTTTCATATTTTTACGCCTCCTTTACAGTCACTGCCAGGGGCTCTGTAAGCGCCTCCAGCTGCTCTGCTTTCAGCTTGATTTCTTCCATGATGCTCGGGATAAACTTCCGGGCTTTCCTGCTCTCAAAGACTACCTCGCCGCCGCTTGTGATTACGGCTCGGGCATTGTCCACCGGGCGGCCCACGCGGAATTTGACAATGACATGGTCATTTTCACCTTTATAAATTTTTGAAGGCACAGTGTAACGCACAAGTCCTTCCGGCTTGACAGCGAGGGCGTCTCCTTCCTTCGCCTTGGCCGCCTTGGCGTAACGGGCAGCGCTCGCGCCGGCTTCCTCTGCCTCCATGGTAACATTGTCCACGAGGTCGTGGACATGGAGCACATTACCGCAGGCAAAAATACCGGCGACGTTTGTTTCAAGCGAGTCGTCGACCAAGGGGCCGTTCGTAACCGGGTTCAGCTCTACGCCCGCTTTTTTTGACAACTCATTTTCCGGGATCAGACCAATGGACAGTAAAAGTGTATCGCACTCTATGGTTTCTTCAGTCCCCTCTACTGGCTGAAGGTTTTCGTCAACCTTGGTGACCTCAATGGATTCGACCCGGTCACTGCCGTTGATTTTGGTAACCGTGGTGGACAGGTGCAGCGGAATATCAAAATCGTCCAGACAATTTTTAATATTACGGTACAGGCCGTTGGGGTACGGCATCAGCTCGTACACGCCCACAACGTCGATGCCCTCCAGGGTCAGGCGTCTGGCCATGATGAGGCCGATATCGCCGGAGCCCAGAATGACAACCCTGCTACCCGGTTTAAAGTTTTCCATATTCACATAGCGCTGAGCCAGGCCTGCCGTAAAAACGCCGGCCGGTCTTGATCCCGGGATCTTAATTGCCCCTCTTGTTCGCTCGCGGCAGCCCATGGCCAAAACCACGGCTCCCGCATTGAAAATGACTGTGCCTTCCTCATTGATCGCTGTGACCTTGCGGTCCTCTGTAATATCCAGGACCATGGTCTTTAAATAGCAGTCAATACCGGCTTCTTTGGCTTTATTGATAAACAGCTCGGCATATTCCGGCCCTGTCAGCTCTTCTTTAAAGTACTGAAGACCGAAACCGCTGTGAATACACTGGTTTAAGATACCGCCCAGCTCATCGTTTCTCTCGATGACCGCTACCCGGGCGCCGTTTTCCTTTGCTTTAACCGCAGCGCCCAGACCCGCAGGGCCGCCGCCGATAATGACGACATCATAATCTAAAATTTTCATTGCTCTACTCTCCTTAACCCTTCAGTTTTCCAAACAGTACCTGCGAAGCCTTTTCCTCGAAGTGGACTTCCGCTTCCGGAATCCCCAGCTCTCTGGCTAAAATCTGCATGACGCGGTACTGGCAGAAGCCGCTCTGGCAGCGGCCCATACCGGCTCTGGTCCGGCGCTTAACCGCCTCGACCGTCTTAGCGCCCACGCCCTCGTGAATGACGGCGACGATTTCGCCCTCGGTCACTGTTTCGCAGCGGCAGACGATACGGCCATAGGCCGGGTCCTTGCGGATGAGCGCGTCCTGTTCCTCGACGGACAGCTTGCTGAAATCCGGCGCGGGCTCCCGGTAAGGGTTGTAGCCCTCGCGTTTTTTGAGCTCGAGGCCCGCGTCTGCCAGCAGATCGCGGACATACTCAGCGATGGCCGGTGAGGAGGCAGCTCCGGGCGACTGAATGCCAGCTGCGTGGATAAAGCCGGGCACTGTCTCGGACTCTGCGATGTAAAAGTCATTGCCGTTGTCCAGCGCTACAGGGCGCTGGCCGGCAAAGGTACGGATAATTTTGCTGATGTCAATATCCGGCACCAGATGTCTGGCGCCAGCGATCAATTCATTAATGCCCTCGGCGTCGTTGGTCACATCTTCTTTGTCGTCCTTCATGGTGGCAGTGGAGCCGATGAGGGTGTTGCCGGAGACGGTCGGGATCAGGGCCAGGCCTTTGGTTTCCGGGCTTGGGCACGGGAACATAACCGTGCTGATGGGGGTGGAGAGCTCCTTGTCCAGCACACAGATATTGCCGTGACGGCCCTGCACGCGGTACTCGTGAATGCCTGCCAGGGCGGCCACATCGTCGGCGTGGACACCGGCGGCGTCGACCACGTAGCGGGTTCTGTAATCCCCGGCTGAGGTGCGCACGGTAAAGAGGCCGTCCTCATCCTTGGTAATGCCCAGAACCTCATGGTTTGTCAGAATGTCGGTGCCGTTATCCTTGGCGTTGTCGGCAAAGGCGATGGCGACCTCGAAGGGGTCGATCATGGTGGTGGTGTGGGCCAGCAGCGCCCCCACTGCTGCCGGGTTCATAAACGGCTCGCGGTTTCTGAGCTGCTCACCGTTGATTTTTTCTACCTGGTCAACCCCATTGACTTTGGCGTTGTCCAAAAGCTCGTCCACCTTTTTCAGGTCGGCGTCGGAATATGCGACGACCAGGGTGCCGGTATGGCGCAGGTCAAAGCCCAGTTCCTTGGAGAGCTTCGGGTACATTCTGGCGCCTGCCGGGTTCAGCTTGGCCTTCAGGGTGCCCGGATGCGGGTCGTACCCCGGGTGGACGACGCCGCCGTTTCCCTTGGTGGCGCCAATGCCCACGTCCATTCCCCGCTCCATCAGGGCTGTTTTCACATCATACTTTGCCAGCTCGTGGGCGATCCCGGTACCGGTGATGCCCCCGCCGATAATGATTACATCGTAATTTTTCATTGCAAACTCCTTAACTATACTCTTTAATACTCGTTTAACCAATTAAATAATGCCAGAGCCTAAAACTGCGTCAGAGGCCGTGAGCGCAAGGCGGCTGCCGGATAAGGGCAAGGGCGCATATTGCGCATATGTAACCGCGCCCGTTCAGGCAGCAACGCAGCGATCGCGGTCTCTGGCCGGTTTTTACCGCATGAGCATGCCGCCCGTGGCGTCAATGGTGGTCCCCGTCAGGTACCCAGCTGGCTCTGAGGCCATAAACACGACAATACCTGCGATGTCCTCGGGTTCGGCCACGCGGCCCAGAGGAATACGGCTTTCGTAGTAGCCGGGCTTGTTCTCGCGGGATTCCTTTGTCATGTCGGTGGCGACAATGCCCAGGGCGACGCCGTTAACCGTGATCCCCCTGGGGGAAAGCTCTCTGGCCATGGAGATGGTCAGGGCCACCATGCCGGCCTTACTGGCCGCGTAGTGGGCATGGCCGGTGGTGGAGCCGTTAAAAGCGGCCTGGGAATTGATGTTGATGATCCTGCCCGGACGTCCCTTGTCCAGATTGGATTTCGCAAAATACTGAGAGGTTAAAAATGGCCCGGTCAGGTTGACGTCCAGCGATCGTTGCCAGTCCTCAAGCGGGATTTCCTGGCACCAGCCCTGGAGCCAGATGCCTGCGTTGTTGACCAGAATGTCCAGATCGCCCAGAAGCCGTTCGGCTTCCTGCATAAAGGCCAGCGTGCTCTCAGAGGACCCGAGGTCGGCCGCCAGCGCGGTGGCTTTGACGCCGTAGCTTTCTGCTTCCTTTGCCACTTCTTCGATGGCAGCTCCCATACGGCTGGCGCAGATGACGAGGTTAACCCCTTCCTTTGCCAGTCCCAGTGCAATGGCCCGTCCCACGCCCCTGGAGGCTCCGGTGACCACTGCGTTTTTTCCTTTTAATTTTAAATCCATTTTTGCACCCCTTTTTTTGTCAATTGGAAATTGAAAGTGGAAAACGAGCGGCTTTTGCTGTCCTTTTCCATTTTCAGTTTTCAACTTTTTTCTGTGAGGGATGGTGCGCCGGTCCGGTACACCATCCCCCTTTCAATTGTTTACAGATAATCCAGAAATTTTTATTTCAAACTTGGAGCATTTCTGGATTATCTGCATTTGCTTCATTGCCGGACGACCGCTCACGCTCCTTCGTCCTACCGGTTTCTTTCAGAAACCGGATTCAGCTTTCACAGATAATCCAAAATTTTTATTTCAAACTTGGAGCATTTCTGGATTATCTGCATTTGCTTCATTGCCGGACGACCGCTCACGCTCCTTCGTCCTACCGGTTTCTTTCAGAAACCGGATTCAGCTTTCACAGATAATCCAAAATTTTTATTTCAAACTTGGAGCATTTCTGGATTATCTGCATTTGCTTCATTGCCGGACGACCGCTCACGCTCCTTCGTCCTACCGGTTTCTTTCAGAAACCGGATTCAGCTTTCACAGATAATCCAAAATTTTTATTTCAAACTTGGAGCATTTCTGGATTATCTGCATTTGCTTCATTGCCGGACGACCGCTCACGCTCCTTCGTCCTACCGGTTTCTTTCAGAAACCGGATTCAGCTTCAATATTCGTCCCAGATCGGGTCAAGGGCTTCGATGACTTTTTTGTACCGCGCGTATTTTTTGTCATACTCGGCGAATTTTTCCGGGTTTGGTTCGGCGGTGTACATAATGTCGACCATGGACTCGGACGCGGACTGGAAGGAATCAAAGGTTCCGGTGGCGATACCGGCGCAGATGGCTGAGCCTAAGGCGCCGAGCTCCTGGCTTCTGGCCACTTCAATAGGCACCTGAAGGATATCGGCAAACATCTGAACCCAGATTTCGGATTTGGCCACGCCGCCGGCCATACGGATCATCTTGGGCTGGTCTCTGAACTTGAGCAGCTTTTCGATGTGGTATTTGTGGCAGAATACAATGCCTTCGTAGACCGCGCGCAGCAGGTTTTCGCGGGTGTGCCAGGATTGCAGCCCGATAAAGGCGCCCTTGGCGTTGATGTTAACATTGCTGCCGAACAGGAAGGGCAGGAATACCACGCCGCAGTCCTGATCGCCGATGCCGTCCACACACTTGTTGGAATATTCGTAGATGTCCTTGTCGCCCAGGTTCACGTCTTTCAGGATTTCTGCCAGGAACCATTCGAGGTTGCTGGCAGAGGTCGGGCTGCCTTCCAGGATCATCCAGTAGCCCGGCATGGTGTAGATCGAGGTCATGAACAGGTCCTTATCCACCACTGGCTTTTTGCTGATGTACTCGTTAATGCTCCAGGTACCTGCCACCACACACATTTTTTCTTCATCGGTGATGCCCACAGCCATGGCGGAGGCGTGGATGTCCATACAGCCGCCGGCCACTGGTGTTCCAGCCTTTAAGCCGGTCAGCCCTGCCACGTCCTCGGTGATGTAGCCGCAGATTTCGCCGGAATACTTGAGCGGCGGCAGCTTGTCATAAATGCTTTCGAGGCCCATGTCGGCCAGCAGGTCCTTGTCGTAGCAGACGTCGCGGACGTTCATGAGGCTGGAGCCCGACATATCGGCGATTTCACCGTAGGCTTCGCCTGTCAGCTTATAGCGGATATAGTCCTTGCACATGAAAATCCACTGGGTATTTTCCAGTACGTCCGGGCGGTTATCCATGAACCAGCGGAGCAGTGTGGTCGGCTGGCCAGCCCATACAGACTGCATGGTCTTTGGCAGGATTTTTTCAAAGGTGCCGTCCTTCATCCAGTCAATGGCGTACTGCTTGCCTCTGGAGTCGGTTGAGATCATCCCGTTGTAGGGCGCTCTCCCGTCATACCCCATAAGGTACATGCCGTTGCCGTGGCCGGTGGCGGCCACGCCCAATACTTCTTCACCGCTGATGCCGGACTGTTCCAGCACTGCGCGGATCGCGCCGACATTGGCGGCCCACATTTCTTCACAATCTCTTTCGGTAAAACCAGGCGCTGGCTGGTACATTTCTGTTTTCCGGCTGGAAACCGCGATTTCCTTACCGTTCAGGTCGTACAGCGCCGCCTTTGTCATTGTCCCCCCGTTGTCTAAACCAAGTAAATATTTTCCCATTGTTTTTAACCCCTTTCATGGATCTATATTTTCGGCTTTTAGCCGATGGTTCACAATTTTCCGGGCCTGTCTGCAGGCCCGGTCCCCCAAAATAATACGAAAAAAAGTCCCGCTTAATAAACCCACAGTCTTACACCCCTTGTGCACTGTGTGTCTATTAAGCAGGACTCACCAAAAACCATCCATGCATTACTATTTTGTTTTTAAAAGTTTACCAGAAAGCCTTTTTGCTGATGGTGATCCCTGCGAAACCGGCATGCTGTACCTTTTCGATCATCTCAGCGGTCTGGATAAAGCCTCCTGCCAACAGCGGAATCCGGGATACCCGTTTCAGCTCGTCTATAAAACCGAGGGCCGCTACGGCGGGCAGCACTTCGGCTGCGTCGACCTTGGCGGATTCCAGAATCCTCAGGCTGGTATCAAAGCCCCTTGAATCGACAATGAAGAAACGCTGCACTGTTACCAGGCCGCACCGCTTGGCCATGCCGAGCTTGGTGCTGTCGGTCGACATCACGCCGTCCACCCTGTAATAGTTTTTCAGCAGCTTCATGCCCACCTGGTCACGTCCAAAGCCTCCGAGAAGCTCCAGGTTTACCCAGGCGTCCTTGCCGCTCCGGTGGACCATCTCCACCAGGGACTGCAGATTGGCGATATTGGCTTCGGTCAGGAGGACGATCTCCCTCGAACTTTTGAGGGCCACCTCTAAATCATTAAGCCGTCTGATGGACGGGATCATTTGAAATTTTCCAAAGTCAATTTTACTCATAGTCACTCACCAATTGTCTAAATATTATCACAGAAAAATGAAAGCGTCAACAGAAAAATCGAAAAATAAAAAAAGCCCCGAAGGGCTTCAAAACGGATCACAGATTTTTCGGCAATTCTTTATTCTGGCCGGATATTGCCGAAAAATCTGCGTTTGCTTCGTTACCGGGCGTCCGCTGACGCTCCTACACCCTACCGTTTTTTACAAAAACGGACTCAGCTTTAGAGCCAGTCTTTTGATTTTTCGACGGCTTTGCACCACTGGGTATACAGGGCTTCTCTTGTCGCTTCGTCCATCTGCGGGGTAAAGACGCGGTCCGCTTCCCACAGGGCTTTGATCTGGTCTTCGTTTTCGAAGATGCCGCAGCCGAGGCCGGCCAGGTAGCAGGCGCCAAGGGCGGTGGTTTCAATATCTTTTGGTCTTATAACGTTACAGTTCAGGATATCGGCCTGGAACTGCATGAGGAAATCATTCTGAGCGGCGCCGCCGTCAACCTTCAGCTCTTTGAGCTTGACGCCGGAGTTCCGTTCCATTTCTTCGAGCAGGTCACGGGTCTGGTAAGCCATGGATTCGAGGGCCGCGCGGGCCATCTGTTCCTTGGTGGTGGCGGCGGTGATGCCGATCATCATGCCGCGGGCGTTCATGTTCCAGTGCGGTGCGCCCAGGCCGGTGAAGGCCGGTACAAAGTACAGGCCGCCGTTGTCCGGAATGCTTTCGGCCATGGCTTCGGTGTCCGCTGCCTTTTCACAGATATTGACCTTATCGCGCAGCCACTGGATAACCTGTCCGGCGATGAGGATGCTGGCACCCATGGAATATTTGACCTTGCCGTCCTTGCCCCAGGCAACGGTCAGCAGGCCTTTTTCGGTTTCCGGTGCTTTGTCGCCGGTAAACATAAGCGGCACTGCGCTGGTGCCGTAGGTATTTTTCGCGGTTCCTTCTTCAAAGCAGGCTTGTCCGAACAGGGCTGCGGACTGGTCGCCGGCAATACCGGTGATTGGGATTTCTGCGCCAAACCATTCAGGATCGGCATAGCCGAAAAGCCCTACGGATTCCTTGACTTCCGGGAAGATCTTCCAAGGCAGGTCCAGCATGTCCATGAGCTCGTCGTCCCATTTCAGTTCATAGGAATTAAAGACCATGGTTCTGGCAGCGTTGGAGTAATCGGTGGCGTGTACCTTGCCCTTTGTCAGGTTCCACAGCAGCCAGGAATCAATGGTGCCGAAGAGCAGGTCGCCGTTTTCAGCTTTTTCCTGGGCGGCCGGGACATTGTCTAAGACCCAGCGGATCTTGGTGGCTGAGTAGGTGGGGTCGATTACAAGACCCGTCTTCTTATTGACCATGTCGTTGTGGCCCTTTTCGATCAGGCCCTGACAAATTTCGGTGGTACGGCGGCAGCCCCAGACGATGGAATTGTGCACTGGCACGCCGGTGTTCTTATCCCACAGGGTTGTGGTTTCACGCTGGTTGGTGATGCCGATGGCTGCGATGTCTTTTCCTTCCAGGCCAGCCTTTTTAATGGCGTTGCGCGCGGTTTTCAAGGTCACGTTCCAGACGGTCAGACCGCTCTGGTCCCACCATCCGGACTGTGGGAAAAACTGTTCGTATTCCTCATAATCCAGCGCGATGGCCTTCCCCTGTTCGTTGTATACAATCCCCCTTGAACCAGTGGTTCCCTGGTCCATAACCAAAATATACTTGCTCATACTTACAACCTCCTATAGCTCATAAATAATCTTTTTCAAGATTGTATATCATAAATCCAGATTTGTAAACGCTTGTTTTTCAGAAATTCAAAAGCTATTCCGCTGAAACCCTGATAAACACTTGTTAAATTTGCATTTTATTTTTTTTAGAACAAGAAAAAAAGAGCCGTAATGGCTCCGTTATATCAAAAGATTGGGCAGTGGCGAATCCGCCGGTGCTCTGCCTTTCATCCGGACAGATAAAATGGGCCAAGCCCGTCTGCCGGCTCCTCTTTTTTACGCTCAGTAAAAAGGCGCTGCCGCTCTGGGATTTTTAATGTCCCGCAAGCTGGAGAAAGACGTACATGAGCAGTACGCCCAGGATGATCATATAGTTGACATGGTGTTGTTCCTCGTCCTGGTAAATTTTGGGGAGCAGCTCGTCGAAAACCAGGTAGAGCATGATGCCGCCCGTCATGGCGAGAAGCACTCCCTGAAATGCGGTTGTAATAAACGGCATTAAAATTAAATAGCACACAATGGCCAGCAGAGCCTCGGCCACCGCCAGGCCGCCGATGAGCAGAAGGCACTTTTTCTGGCTGCATTCCAGGGTTTCGAGCTGGGCGATGATGACAAAGCCAATGGGGATATTGTGCAGGCCGATGACAATGATCATAAACCAGGCCAGAACCGGATCTGCATTTCCTGCAACCAGGATGGACAGCAGCTCGAAGAGGCTGTGAAACCCAAAGGCCGCCAGAATAATGTAGACCAGCTGGTGATGCCCGTGGTGTTCCCGCTCGCCGGGCACCAGGTCGTGGTGGTGCTGAACCGGGATCATTTTCTCGAACAGGATAATAAACAGGGCGCCGCCGGTCAGGGCAGCGGCCATAACCCACAGCGGGGCGTCAAAGGCCTCCTCTAAGATTTCGTGAGCCTCGGGGATAATGCCGAAAAAGATAATGCCCAGCAGAAAACCGCCGGACAGGCCCAGCAAAAGACCGATGCTTTTTGGATATTTTTTGTTTAAGGTGACAAATATGTAGCCGCCTACCAGCATCATAGCGGCCGCTACTAAAACGCCAAAATAGATCTGTATCATAAAAACTCCTGTTGTTTTCTTCGTCTTATCTTAATTATATGCCCTTTTTGGGAGGGTTAAAAGAGAAAATATTGCGTTTTTGGGGATGATCTGTTTTAAATATACCCCAAATAGGATATAATAATAACGAGGTGATGATATGAAACACGAATATAACAAATTAGTACGAGACAAAATCCCTGATATCATTCGAGAAAGCGGCAGAAGCTGCGATTACAAAATTCTTAGTGATGCAGAAGTTTTAGATGCCTTGAAGGATAAGCTTATCGAAAAGGCCAATATTTTCGCCGAACGTCCTTCTGAGGATGAAATCTCCGACATCTACGAGCTTATCGACGCCATTGTGGAAAAATTCGACTATGAACCCATGCACATCGATTATCTCAAGCTCCAGAACAAGGAGACCAAGGGCACCTATTCCGGCAACACTTTCCTGATTTCCGCAGATGACGGGAACTAGAGAACCCAAATTTTTAATTTGGTGTGAATCAGTTTCGCAGATAGCATCGGTTTGTTTCGTTTAAAAAACAAATCCAACAAACCGTGGGATATCTGTGTTCCTTATTGAAAAACGGTATTCAAAGCGGTCAAAGACCGCTTTTTTTAGTGGATCGTTTCGGATCAACGCTCCATTAAAAACGCGTTCTCGATATGGTTGATGGCATACGACGCTTCGGGGTTTCCTGAAATCTCCACCACGTCGAAGCGCACATTCCAGTCAAAGAGGCTGTTCTCCTGCAAATACCACAGCGCGGTCCTGATCATGCGCTGCTGCCTGCGGTAGTCCACCGCCTGGGCCGGGGTGCCGTAGGCGTCGGTGGTCCGCAGCTTGACCTCTGTAAAGACCACCGTCTCCCCAACCTGGCTGATCAGGTCGATCTCCCCGGTCGCTTTGCGGTAATTGCGCGCCCGTAGGACATGGCCCTTTTCTTTAAGATAGCGGGCCGCGATGGCCTCACCGCGGTCGCCCTTTTGTTTATTGTCTTTTTTCACGCCGTTTTCCCTGCTCTGCCCTACACAAAATTCTTAACAAATGACCGTCTATGTATGGGGGTAAGCCCGTACTTTTTGATGGCGGCAATGTGCTCGGCAGTGCCGTAGCCCACATTTCGGTCAAAACCGTATTCGGGGTACTGCTCGTGGTACGCGTGCATGAGCTTATCCCGGTATACCTTGGCCACAATGCTGGCCGCGGCGATGGAATAACAGGTGGCGTCGCCGTGGACAATGCCTCTTACTTCGGCCTGTGTCTCGATGGTGAGGGCGTCGATGAGCATGAGGTCGGGCTGGGGGTCCAGCTGGCTGACAGCCTCGCCCATGGCGCTTTTGGTGGCCTCAAGGATGTTCATGGCGTCGATCTGCTCCGGGGTGCGCAGGCCAATGGTGACGGACAGGGCCTCGGCGCGGATCTGCGCATCCAGGGTTTCGCGCATTTTGGCGGAGAGCTTTTTGGAGTCGTCTACGTGCAGAATGGCGGAGTCCCTGGGCAGGATAACGGCCGCGCACACCACCGGGCCTGCCAGCGGGCCGCGGCCCACCTCGTCGCTGCCGCCGATCCTCTGGAAGCCCTCGCCGTAAAAACCTTCCTCGACAGCCTTCATCCGGGCCGTTTTCCGGACAGCGGCGCAGTGCTTTTCGTACTGGCGCGCCAAGCTCTGTCCCTGCTTTTTAACCGCGGCGCGGCTGTCCTGTGAAAGCACCTGTGCCAGGGCGGGATAGTCGTTTATATCCACACTCTGGCACAGTTCTCTGACAGCCTTTGCCGTCATGCTAGCAATTTGTTCTGGGTTAACGCTGGTCAATGGTGATTCTCCCAACCTTTCCGTTTTTAAAATCATTCAGGAGCATTTCACTGGTCCTGAAGTAGTCGTACTCGCCCCCGCGCAGAAGGAGCCCCCGGCTCTTTGCGACCGCGTCGAAGATTTCGGGCAGGCGCTTGTCTTCAAGGTCGATTTTATACAGGGCGGCTACGTCCTGCGGGTAGTGCCCGACCAGGAATTTGAGCAGGTCGGCGGCGATGTTTTCTTTTTCAAAAATGGTGTCCTTGATGGAGCCGATCCAGGCCAGGTGAACGCCGACCGCGGGGTCCTCGAACTTAGGCCAGAGGATACCCGGTGTATCGAGCAGCATGAGGCCGTCGGGCGCAGTGAGCCACTGCTGGCCTTTAGTCACGCCGGGCTTGTTGCCGATCTGGGTCTTTTTCTTGCCGATCAGGGAGTTGATGATGGTGCTCTTGCCCACGTTGGGAATCCCGCAGATCAGGCATTTGAGCTGCTTTTTATCCTTGGGGTTCAGGCTTCTGAGTTTGGCGACCAGCTCGGGCTTTTTCTTCTGGTCGAAGGCGTTGTAGAGCATGACCTCGTCCACGCCGTCTCTGCCCTTCAGGTAGTCGGCCCATTTCTGGTTCTGGTCGGGGTCGGCCAGGTCGGCCTTGTTCAGGAGCACCAGGTGCCTTTTATGCTCGGTGTACTGGTCGATATCGGGGTTCTTGCTGGCGATGGGCAGGCGGGCGTCCAGCACCTCGACCACGATGTCGATGAGCTTAAGCTTCTCGCGGATCTGGCGGCTGGCCTTGGCCATATGGCCCGGGTACCACTGGATTGCATCGTTCTTTTCCATATCAGCTCACCGATCCAAACTTGTCAAAGGGCCAGAACCTAAAGAACACGTGGCCCACGATGTCCTTGCGGTCCACAAAGCCCAGGCTTGTGAAGCGGCTGTCGGAGCTGTTGGCCCGGTTGTCGCCCATGACAAAATAGGTGCCCTCGGGCACCGTTACCTCTGGGAAATCGCCGTAGGGGTCGGTGTTCACATAGGGCTCGTCGATGGGCTCCCCGTTAACGTAAACGACCTGGTCCTTGATGGCGATGGTGTCGCCGCCCTTGGCGATAACGCGCTTGACGTATTCCACGCTGCTTGAATAATTTAAGATCACGATGTCGCCGTAATCGGGCTCGCCCAGGCGGTACTCAATTTTATTGATGATGAGGCGGTCGCCGTTTTCCAGCGTGGGGTGCATAGAGCTTCCCTGCACCAGTACAAAATCAAAGAGAAACATCTTGATGACGAAGGCCAGCACCACAGCGATGATGATGGACTGTATCCACTCTCTGGCTTCGGAATGTTCCTTTTTCACTTTGCGGTTTTCATTCTGACTCACAGAATCACTTCCTTTACATACAAAATAAGGGGCCTACAGGCCCCCTCTCGTTTTTACCGTCTTTCTTTGACTTTTGCTGCTTTACCAACTCTGTCGCGCAGGTAGTTGAGTTTTGCTCTTCTGACCTTACCACGTCTGGTAACTTCAACTTTTTCAATTTTTGGTGAGTGCACCGGGAAGGTTCTTTCGACGCCTACGCCGGAAGAAATCTTTCTTACGGTAAAGGTTTCTTTGACGCCGCCGTGCTGTTTTTTCAGTACAACGCCTTCAAAAATCTGAATTCTTTCACGCTTACCTTCAATAACGCGTACGTGGACCTTTACGGTGTCCCCTACGTTAAATTCCGGTTTTTCTGCTTTCATGTTTTCCTGTTCGATTTTTTTGATAATATCCATCTCACAGCCTCCTTCAGTTCGTTTTTTGATGTTCGTATATGAAGCCCATACAGAGGACCATCTCTTGATTTCGCATACTATGATAGTATACCCTAAGACAAAATATTTGGCAAGCTGTTTTTGAAATTTTATGGCGGAAAATCAGGTGATCTCGACGTGGACGTAGCCCTCGCTGTAGTGGGGCAGGATATTCAGCCCGACGGCCTGGGCCGCGGCGGCCACCTCGCCCACGGATACGCCGGGGCAGTAGAGATCAGCGGCGGCGCCCCGCTTATGAAAGGACCAGGACACGCCGCCTACTTCCTCGTTGCGCGCCTCACAGCGCACGCCGGAGGTGATGATGACCGGGCGGCCCAGACCGGTTCGCAGGGCCTCGACCTTTTCCAGCAGCTCGGGCTCCATGCTGTGGGGATAGCCGTCACAATCGCCCGCGCAGTCACAGGCGTACTCCCACAGGGCGAAGTGCTCGCTGGCCATGAGCTCCTGGGCAGGGGGCGTCTCAGGGGGCGGGCTGTCCGGCGGGGCTTCGGGCGGCGGGGCTGTGTCTGCCGGGGGATCGGTGGTATCTGCCGGTGCTTCGGGGCTGGCCTGTCCGGGGGCGCCTGGCGGGGCTTCTGTCTGCCCGCCCGCCTGGCCTGTCTGGGCCTGCCCTGGTGCTATGGGCGTCTGCCTCACCGGCCCGGCTGTCAGGCTGGTGAGAAACAGTACGCCGGTGACGGCTGCTGTGAGCAGGATCGCCATTCGGATTTTTTGGTGCTTCATCAGGGCTTTACACCTCGGTCTTGCGGACGATTTTGTCCACATACTGGAAGCCGAACAGGCTGTCGAGGTTGACGCCGTCTGGTACAAAGAGCTTCTTGGCCACAATGATGGCCGCGGCGGTCTCGATCTGCTCCTGGGTAAGGTCTGCCAGGTAGTCAGGCAGGCTCAGGGTATAGCGGTCGCCGTTTGTCAGGTTAAATTCGAGTTCAAGGGTTTTGGTGGTGATGGTTTCCATTTTGTTTGTTCTCCTTTTTCTTTTTATTCGTTCGTCTGGGAAATGCCGTAGGTCATGACCACGTTGCGGGAATCAATGATGGGCTCCATCAGGCTGCCCATGGCGCGGCTGGTCTCGTATACGGCCTCTGGGGTGGCTACGGCCTCGTCCAGGGTGATGTCGCTGTAGGTTTTTGTTTTCCTTTTAATCTTAGTTAATGCAAAAAATCGCATAAAAAAAGCACGACAACATGCGTGCTCAATGAATTCCTATACTATATAGTAGATTAGTTGATTAGATTAACCCTCTTCTTAAACTCCCGTACAACTTCCTCAACCGTCAGTCCCTGAAGTTGATCCTGTGTTTGCTGGATGACGCCTGTCACAACACCCTCCATATAGTAGATATTTAAATAATACCCCTTGTACTCCTGTGCATTAATCAATCTGCTCACCTCGACCATTTTCAAAAGCTTTCATGCATTTTCTTGCGCATTCCTCACATATGTTTATCCTCGATTCCGTGACAAGAACCCGTTGATCTTCTGTTTCAACCTTACCACAAAAACTACATTTTATTTTTTCGTCCGTTTTTCTCATGAAATTCCGCTCCTGTTCCTCGTCAATGTTATTCAGTATATCTTACCCATTGTAACCTGTCAAAAGAGAAAAGATCATATTCGTTTTAAAGACATTCTAAAAAAACTCCCGATCCATAGACCGGGAGCTCTAAAAAAGGAAAAGTTAATGGGGAGAGTAATTTGTATTTTAAAAAGTAAGAGGTATGTGTGTTCGAGATTATTTATACCCCCGCTAAGTAGGTTCTAAACAATAAAATAGCCGCCACCAGGGGAGGTCGGCAGCGGCTTACCAGTAAAGAGTTTCTTATAGAAGATTCCTCTCGAATAAAATGATACTACGGTTTCCTAAAGTTTACATAAAAAACCCCCTCGCCGAAGCAAGGGGTGCCCCCGATAGGCCGTTTTGGATCGGGCAGGTCTGTTATTAAACAATTTTTTCAATCCCGTTAGTCTGAATTAAAAAACTAATTCCTTTTTCGAGCTCCATTACATTTTTAGTGTTTTGGGACAGAATTCCTAGCAAGGAATTGAATTCTTGGCTATTTCTATCATTAGGTTCTGTATAAAGAAAAACAGCTTCATATTTCCCTTCCACATTTAGTTCATCTGCGATATATGACCAATTTCTTGCTGATGCAAGTTGCCTCTTCAGCGTTTCTCTATCTTTAAAATCAAATATTTTCACACAATATTTGCCTGTAATGAAATCAAATTTTATATCATCATTATAAGTTCCTTTAAGTGTTTTTAAACTATAAGTGTTTCCCGTTGATTTTATCAAATTCTTAATTACTTTTAATTCGTCTTCTTCACTTAACCTTTCATTTCGAGCGAAGTCATGCTTCAAGAGCACTTTTGTAGTATTCTCTATAAAATTTTCATCTTCGGTTTTACATGTAGTAATTTTATAGAATTTCAACTCACCTACAAATGATTTTATAAAATTCTCAATAACAAAACTTGTATTTAAATAAAACATTTCTGTTTCTACTTGTGCTTTCAGTCCAGCTAAATAAGCTTTCATAAACGAAACATCTATATCGTCATTAAATGCTCGAAGTCTCTTGAAGTTCTTTATTCCATTAAAGGTTCTTTCGCCAGTTGTTAAATTATGAAACAATACCCCTACACAAAGACACTCTTCGGATACGGCAACATTGTTATACAAATACAACTGTACATATTTTATTGTATTTTCCATATCTTTCTCCTTCCTTGTGTGGTCTACTTAACACTGTTCATAATTAATTCACAAAAATCATCTATATGTTTTAAGCGATAATCCAAATATTTAGCCAAAGCAGCTAAATCTTCAGCACAGCATCTCCATTCGTCTGGAATATCCGCTATTATATCACAAATTATATCATAACTCAGTTTTGTTTTGAATACCTCTGATGCCTCATTTAGCTTTTCTTTTTCTAGCCTATTGTTATACATAAATAATTCATAACACTTTTCATTAGATCTTAGAATATTAACATCTTTGATGTCATGATTAGAAATACCGCTGTTTAAATCTCTAGCACACCATATCGTTTCATTTTTAAAAACATGTGTGTGATCAATAACATATAAATGACTGTCTTTTTTTGATAATCGCGTTAATAGATTCCCCATATTTCTATCTTTATTGTAAATTAGATGATCAAAAAGAATTAATTTATAAAAATCATCGCAATTATCTAATTTTTTTATAATTCCGGCATTAAGTATAACTGCGTTCATAAGGTACTGAGACCCAAAACATAACCCTATATTTTCTGGCTTTAACAGATTTTCTTCATCGATAGTATTCTCATCGATAATGCACGGCTCACCGTGGGGAATTCGCAACCCAATTATTTTAGCCAAATGATAGCAAACAAATTCATTTAATAAAACGAGGTTACCCATTACATTGTTGAACAGTTTAATAACAACATATGAATCATCATCCAATATCGCTCGAAGCGGTTCTGTACACCCATTCCCCAATGGATATTCTACTTTTTTTACATGATTATACCCCAAAGTACCCCCTCCAAGCAAAGTATGATACCCTTAATTATAGTACAATTGTAAAAAAACGTAAACACTTAATTAAAAATAAAAAAACAGCCGCCCCGAAGGACGGCCTGAATCTGTTAAATTCCTAACGCAGCTCTTGTCGCATTTCCAACAATACCATCCACAACAAGACCGTTCTTCGCCTGGAAGTCTCTAATTGCCAGATCAGTCTGCTGCCCAACAGCACCATCCACATGCAAGTCATATCCCTTAGCAACCAACGCTTCCTGCACTTGCCGGATTTCTCCCATCAGCGCAGCATCGGACAGTGGCCCATAAATACCATCCACTACCAGTCCATGGAAACTTTGCAATCTGCGAACCGCATATTCCGTTGCTGGGCCAAAGTCATCATCAATGACCAGCTCGTTCCCGTTCTGATCCTCATAAGCCATCGCTCGGAGATCGCGCTGCATCTGGCCAACAACAATATTCATGTCTCCAAAACGGCAGTCAATATCGCCTTCTGCCTCCGTCGAAATCGGCGGATTCATGATGTTCTGATCGGGCGCCGCGGTAGCACCTGAACCGTCATAAGGCAGTCCAAAATAATCCATAACACCGCAAGCAAGGGCGAAACCATAAGCCGCCGCCTTGTCCCTCAGAACCCCGATATCCTGCCGGATGCTGCCGGTCTCGAAGATAACCGCGGGCATGTTAGTATTGCTTACCTCGTAGTCCGCACGCTGCAAAATACCACGTGTTCCAATCGGAATCCTCGCACGTACGGCATTGTCCAAACACTGTGCCAACCGGATACCTTCCACACTGCCCGGGTAAACAATCGGATAGGTGCCGCTCGGTGCCTGGTTCCAATCACAGTGCACCGAAAAATAAATTCTTGCATCGGCATTGTTCGCATCTCGCACCGTGTAGGTCATGTTACGATCATTGCCCGTGTCCACGTCAGATTCAACCGACAAACCCCAGGCACGCAGCTGGTTGACACAAGCCCGTACAATCGGCCCCATCAGGCCAGCCTCTGTATAACCTCCGTCCGTACAGCCGCAATCTGGCGTGCCATCGGTTTGGATTCCGTGTCCCCAGGCAGGGAATACATCAATGCTCATTATTCTTTACCTCCGTTATTTTCTAATACTTCTTTTGCTGTTTCCTGAATACTTGTTTTTGCCAGACTCACACCGCTGTCCGCCGTCTTAGGCGTGGTAGGATCTACCAGCACACCCCAGGCCGCCAGAAGCATCAACACTGCGTTCACAGCGTCCTGAATAGGGCCGAAGTCGATAGTTAACCCAAACAGTGGCGCAATACTCTGCCCAAAAACAACCAAGGCCGACAGCATACCGGCCCAAAATGGTAAACTCTTCAATCGTATTTTCCAGTTAATGTTCATTTTCTTTTTCCTCCAGTTTTGTAATGCGTTTATCGTGATCGACAAACTTGTCATCGTGTTCCTCCAGCCATTCAAACATGCGCTGATGGCTTTTGCCATTGGACTCTTTAAAGTCATCAATAAATTTTCGAAGCTCCTTCAGGGTCACATTTAACTCTGTCGTGCTTTTTGCGTAGCTGTAGGCAATCCCGACAAAAATCGCGACAAAGCTCACCAGCGCCGCGATGATGCCGAAAACCTGCCACTCGGTCATTGGCCCTTACCTCCTTTTTGCATATTAAAAGGGCCTTTCGGCCCTATTTCACATAATACAATGTCCATCCGCTGACATCCGTCAACGTACTTTCTGCCCAAACATAGACGTTTCCATCTGCATCAATACGGGATTGGAAAGCGCCACGTACTCCCTGCGCCCCTGGGGTTACGATACTAGCTTCCGGCCGATATCCCGAAGGGACTGTCAATACTTTTGTCCACGTTTGAGCTTGAATAAGCCCCGAAAGGGTAAAAGAAAGCCAGCAAAAATGGCCGACGGCATTATAGATTAATTTATTGACATAGCCTGATACCTTTGAAAAGCCTGATGCCAATGTGAAATCCAGCTGTTTTATTGTTCCATCAATCTGTTCGGGATCTGTTTTTGCATGCTGCTCAAGCCATGAACCGTCTGTCTGTTTTTCATATTCGGTATACTGTTTAATGGGCATCTTTTATTCCTCCAGCATAAACTCAAGGGCCTGGAATACTTCCAGACTTAAGTCATGGGTAGCGGTTTCTAAAATGGCTTCCGGCACGGTGTGGATCGGTACGTCATTTTCAATGCTCAGAAGATCAATGAGCTCTTTCTGATAAGCATCGCCGCCCTCTGGGTATTCTTCCTGTAATTTTGTGAATTCCTCAAAATAACAGTCATATTCTTTAATAAAGGCCTTTCTGTTTTTGTTTAAAGCGTATGAAGCCTTTGCGGGCAGACGCACGGCGATAATTTCACCGATCTGGTTGATGTGATTGATGATTTCCTGATTGGTCATTTTGACAGTATTCATTATTCTGTAACCTCCTGGCTATTGTTTTTCTCTGCGATCATTTCATCCTGGATATTATATACGTATGTTTCAAAGTCCGCCTGGTCTTTCATCGCCTGACCCCGATTGGCTTTGTACAGGGCCTGGCTTAAAATAGAACGCCCCATATCCATTGTTTCTGGGGCGTCGCTGTTAATATTGGCATAAAACTGGCAGATACGGTCGTCCCCGACTTTTGAATATTCATTGATATTGATGGTTTTTGTTTTTCCGTCTAACATTTTAATTTTCCTCCATTGTATTGATTAATTGTTTTTGAACGCTATAAACGTATGCTGTAAAATCAGATTCGTCTTTTAAAACCTGCTCTTGATTTTGATAATACCGTGTTGAATCGAATACTTTTCTGCCAATATCAAGATCATAAGGGCTATTTTTGTTTAGAACTGCGTGAAACTCGCAGATGTCTTCTAAATCAATCCGCGAAAACTCAGTAATGTATATTTTAATACTTTTACCAGACAACATGACGGTCACCTCCTTTATGCTACATAATAAAACGCAGTGTATGAAATATCCGGAAGATTGCTTTGTCCCCAGGCCTGGACCGTTCCATTCGGGTTTATGCGAATCTGGCTCAAGCCCTGGTTCCCGTTATTGCCAGAGTATGTCAGGGTTAAACTTGGCCGATAGCCTGCTGGTAAAGTTAATACTGTTACCCAAGGACCCGCTGTGATGTTGCCTGACAGGGTAAAGGCTAAAAAGCAAAATTTCCCCATCGCATTGTAGACAATTTTGTTCATATACCCCGATAATTTTGTAAAGCCGCTTGCTGGTGTAAAGTCCACTTCTTCGGTACAACCAAACCCTTGAACATACGGGCTTTGTCCTGTATTCATTGTAATGCCTGCAACTGCCGCGGTACTTCCTGGTGCCATTAACGATAACGACTTTGTGTTTTCAGAACGCACTGCCTGTAGAAATGGGTATAGCCCCACATCCATTGTCGTTGAACAGGTAGTTGCCCCTAAATAGCCTGTACTTAATAAAAGCTGTTGGGTTCCACCGACAAAGGTTCCATCATAGGCCTGATGTGATACCCACCCTTTTGCCTTGAACTGAATGCGTCCAATCTCGGCGGCACTCGCATTTTTAATCGTGACCGTCTGCGTTCCTTGCATTGAAAGATTCCCAGTCATAGCAACGTTTCCGGCACTGTCCACCTTGAAATTCTTGGTGTCAATGGTGCCATTAGAAAGATCTATCTTGGTTCCAGCACTGTTGGCAACGTAGTTTTTACTGGTGATGGCTGTTCCATAGAACTTATCGGCTGTAATAGCACCGGCCGCAATTTTGTCCGCGGTAATCTGCCCGGCCGCGATCTTAGCGGCGGTGACGGCACCAGCTGCCAGCTGTGTCGCTGTGATGGCATTGGCCGCGATCTGGGCTGCGGTGATGGTCCCTGCGGCAATCTTATCGGCCGTGACAGCGCCCGCCGCCAACTTATCCGCTGTCACTGCGCCTGCCGCCAGTTTGTCCGCATTGATGGAACCCGCGGCAATGGTTCCCGCGGTAACCGCATTGGCGGCAATTTTGCCAGCAATGACCGAGTTAGCTGCCAGTTTATCTGCATTGACCGCGCCAGTGGCAATGGTCGAAGCCGTCACCGCATTTGCTGCGATTTTACCAGCGATGACCGACCCTGCCGCCAGTTTTTCGGCTGTTATGCTTTCGGCGCCGATTCTTGCCGCCGCTAAGGTGCCCGTTGTGATCTTGCCCGCGTCTAAGTTCGCAATTAACGCATTCGTAATGGTGGCATTCGCAATGGCGTTTGTTCCAAACTGCGAAGCTGTCCATTTACTGCCGTCCCAACGGTAAATCCTATTTCCATCATCGGTATCAAACCAGGTGTCCCCGGTTTTTCGCCCCGTTGTCGGCGGCTGTGCGGTCTGGTAGAAGACGGTATTTTTGCCGTCCGCGCTGGTCTGGGCGGTGGCCGCTGCCTTTTTCGCCTGATCCGCAAGCGTATAGGCGCTGTCGGCTTTTGTCTGGGCGGCCGCCGCATTCTGTTTCGCTGTATCGGCGGTGCTCTGTGCCGAAGCAGCTGCCTGAGCCGCTGCGTTAGCCTTGTTTTGAGCTGTTGTGACCGCTTCCTGTGCGGCGGCGATTTCTTCCTCTGTGGCATCCACTCTGCCCGTAACCGCTGCCAGATTTTTTTCAGCGGCTTCCAGGTCTTTGGCGGCCTGGTCTGCGGCTGTCTGTGCCGCGCTGGCATTGCTCTGTGCTGTCTGTGCATCCTTCGCGGCCTGATCGGCTGCGGTTTTGGCTGCCGCCGCATTGGCTAAAGCGGTACTGGCGTTGCTGCCTGCCGTCGTGATGCTGCTGTTTACGGCATCCGACAGGGCGCCTGAACCAAAAGGACTGGCAGACCATTTTGTCCCGTCCCAGACATAAGCCTTATAGCCGTTGGCGGTGTCAAACCAGGTGTCACCCTTTTTATTTCCGGTTAATCCGGGCTGGGTATTCTGATAATAAATCTTATTCTTGCCATCGGCAGTGGTCTGTGCATTATTGGCGGTATCCACCGCCCCATTAATCATTCCAGACACCGTACTGGATAATTTATCCAGATCAATGGCTCCGGGTGCGATCTGCACCCCATTGATGGTGCCCACCGTGATATTCGCCGCATTCAGGTTCACAACCTCAATCTGGGCAGCGTCCAGCCGTCCTGCGGTGATCTTATTCGCTGTTAAGCCGACGATTTTTGCGTCCGTGATGCTGCCGTCTGCGATCTGCGTGGTGCCGATGACCCCTGTGCCGATCATAGCGGTAGTAATGCACCCATTCTTAATGTTGGCGAGGTCAATGTCCGCCTTGCCAATAAGAGCAGTGTCGATTTCTGCGACATCGGCTTTTAAGTTTTCAATGTCCGCTGTTACCGCAGAAAGGTCTCCAATCTCTGCCACGTCTGCTTTTAGTTTTTTAATATCTGCTTCCGTCACAGTCAGCTTATTTGTGATCGTTACATTTTCAGCTTCTAAATCACCAACTCGTGCTACCGCTGCGGAAGCTTCGCCAAGCGCTATATCCGCGGTATCTTTCGCGTCATTCGCTGTGCTATTGGCCGAACTGGCGGTTGTGTTAGCTGTGTTGAGACCTGTGGCCAACGTCGGTGTTGTGTAGGTTATTCGATCATCGGACCAACTGCATTTGTACCGGCTCCAGATGTATTTTCCAGGCTCCCAAGCCGGGCAAACCGCCTGCCACCTTCCGCCGGTTGGCGTGGTATCTGATGTTGACAAGTAGAACTGTTCTTCAATCGCAGTTGCGGAAACACCCTGCTCGCCCCCCGTTCCGTCAAGGACATGTGTGATGGTTACTTCTGCGCTTGTGAGCATGCTGCCTTCTTTATTTTTGGCCGCAAGCTTATACACGGCTTTGCCAATGACGTCTGTCGCGGTGATTGTAATTGAAGGGGTGGTGACCGCCGTCTGGGGTGCATCTGCCCGAACCCAGGTTACTTCAACGGCGGATGTTACATCCACATTGCCTTTTAGCACGCGTGCGGTCAAGGTCGTCTCGCCTTCGCCGTTTCGGAATACCGTCCCGTTATCGCTCAAAATTTCTGCGGTATAGGGTAGCGCCTCCTGAATCAGCTGATCAAGACGCCCCGTAATATCCGTTGAAAGTTTGTTCTCCAGAGCCTTGAAATTGGAAAAGACATTTTTATTCTTTGTTGGATCTGAAAAAGAAACCTCTTGTTCGCTGACCCGCGCCTCCAAAAGCAGTGTTGGCGTAAACTTGTCATCATGGATTTTAACGGTATCGCCAATTTCCAACGTGCGGCTACCATCCACTTCGTAAGTAATTGCTGGTACGCTGATCTCCTTAAGCTTTGCCAGCGCTTGACCATAGAGTGTGTTGATATTGTCGGTCTCATAATTCCAGCGATAGAGAATCCATCGATCATTTTTCCCTGAAATCTGTGCTGGGTATTCTTCTGCCGTCTGAGGAGCGTAGAGATAAGGTTGCCCACTGTGTGTGTAATACAAAACTCGGCCATCCGCGTCGTATTCGGTCTTTTCAACCGTCGTGATGCTCAGGCCGTCTTTTCCCTGCGGATAAATAGCGCTATATAGGTTGGTTTTATCAATTGTTCGGCGGATCGCCTCAATCTCTTTGCCATAGTATAGCGTTACATCCTGCCGGCGAGTTCCTACCCCTTGATGGGTATCGTCATGTTTTTTATAGATATTTAGCACAATACGCTTGAGGGTGCCATCGCGGTTAAGCTCTGTGATAAACTCACATTCCGCGTCAAATTTATTTACAAGCGACAAAAGTCTGGACAGCTTTGAATCCGTCCCCTCCCATTCTAATGTTCTGCTATACTCTGCAACTTCATTGAAGCCGATAACCAGATCAGAATAAAACTTTCCTCCAATCAGCGTCTCATTGTTAAAATAATCAACAAACTTTCCCGGACCATTTGCTTTAAAGGGTGCGGCCTGCTCGTTGAGAAGCTCAAGGTTCAGATTTTCACAATAACAGGCTAAATCCTCCTCTGTTTCCTCGGTCCGCATGATATTAAACAGGTAGTCCTGCCCTTCGTATTGAAAGGAGACATAGTTCTTTTCCGTTAAGTATTGAAGCGCCGCATTGCCTGTTTTCGGAACCGAAAAATCAAAGGTGCTGGTGGCTTCCGTCAGATAGCGGTGCCAGACATCATCAAAAAAGTGAAGTGCCCCCGGCTTCTCGTTGTCAATAAAAGCAACGCGCTGCAAGGTCTTATCGTGAATACTGATTAACATAACCTACAACCACCTCTTTCTATACTCAACTGTGATTTCAGGCGGTTCTTTGCACCAGCTGGAAGTGTAAAATTCAATGTCGGTTTCCCCGGGCGGCAGCGGGTAAAAAGCACTACCGGTCACCATCTCATCGTTTCTGGGAAGTCCGCGAACCGTGATGCTGTCGCTCTCGCAGTCAACCACCACCTCGCTGCCGCAGAATACCGGTTTGGTATATCTTTATAGGCCTCGACATTATTTTTATCAGCATAAAAATTACCCACCTTATGATAGACATATATTTCTCTGAATCCCCCCAATCCCCTAAAACAACATAAATGTAGGTTACTTTTTTATTTTCGATTTCAGGAACGTTAATCGAATAATAACTGCCATAGTAATGAAATCTTAATTTGCTTCCTTCTTTTAATAGATCGCATTCACCGTGGTTAACCCGAAACGGATTTTCCACATAAACACTTGGCGTAAACAAAATATCTTTAAACTCTCCATCAGGAACCCAGGTGATTACATGCGCCGTGTTTCCTACCTTATCCGATTTGTACATTCCATACCCGGCAATTAACTTGTCACTCTCATCCGTTAGCAGTACTTGTTGGAGTCCTGTTTGTCCCATTAATCCTGTTACAAAATAAGACCGCCACCAACAATAAAAGTTTTTTGCTCCGACTTCCCCCTTGAATCTTCTGGCAGCATTGCTCGATAGCACCCGCCATGCCATTGTCTGCCGGACCCTTTATGTTAAGTGACAGCCATTCATCTTCCTCCAACGTTAGTGACCCATAAGCAAAATTGATTCATTTTCGGGATTTTGTCCGGTATACGCACTAAAGCTGTAGAACCCTGTCAAAAGCCTTTCACTTCTATCATAAGGCGTTGTATCCGCCTCCTCGATATTGCCCATCTCGAAGGCCCCTCCGGTGTGCACGATGCCGATATAGCCGTTCTCCGCCTTGTGTTTGATTCGATAAACTGGATAAACAGAGCCGCTACCGTCGTTGTTAACATGCGCTACCAACTTGCCCTCTTCCATCTTCGCTTGAACGGTGGTGATTAAGTCAGACTCAAGTAAGGGTCTGCGCAGTAAATTCGATCTCGCCAACCACGCTAAGACAGCCAGAATCCGGGGAATCAATCCGAGATAAGGTTCCCGTATAATGGGCGTTTGGTTCATCAGCAAAACGGAGCTTGTGGTTATCGCCACTACAAAAGGCTTTGAGTTTTCGGTAGCGTGCTATAAAGTTACGAGCTGTATAGGCTTCGAGTTTATAGCGTATGATAATGGTGCGGCCTGCTTGGCGTTTTCCGTAGTATTCCATACCATCCATCCCAATAGGACGGTCTTCATCGGAAATGCTATACTCCAAGGACTCACGGCCGAAACAGAGAGTGTTTTATATCCCTCAACAGCGTCTTCAATATAGACACCATCAAGAGAGATGGCTTCATCACTTGCATTTCTTGCATCATACATCCGTCAATACACCTCCTATCCGATTTCTACGTTTTTCGTCAAAATCATTTTTTTCCTTTGAATACTTTGCAGTGCCATATCCAACCTTCCGACCATCAAGAATTGCCTCCACAACCGCCTGTACCACAATCGGCCTTTTGGCTTCCTCTTTGGGCAGCTGTTCCGCGCTCGCAAGGGCACTCTTGCCGCGGAGCATTGATTGGCGAGGGACCACCGACACGGCCATTTCACCATCAAAGCGCGTAGACATAAGATCATCGGTTAAGCTTGATAGCGTCTTTTCTACGGCCGGAAATCCTTTCTGTAACCCTTTTGCAAGGGATTGCATGATCCACGCCCCATTGGGAACAAGAGTGCCAAGTCGTAGGCTTTCGGTCCTTTGTGTTCAGCAATCCATGATCCGATGCCAGAAACAAAGTCTTTAACACCCTCAAAGGCGCTCACAAGCCGTTTTTCAGGCCTTCGATTATGTTAGCGCCAGCGTCAAGCAGCCATGAACCGGCGTCTGAAAAAAAAGCCCTTGATCTTGCCCGGCAATCCGCCGACAAATTCAATCACGATATTGGTTGCATTGGATGCGCCTGTTGAATAAGCGTTCCATATACTTGAGAAAAACCTACGATTCCATCCCATAGACTTCGGATTGTGTCCCCTGCCTTATAAAGAAGTCACTGATACTGGAAACGAGCGACTCAAAACCCAATGACACAACGCCCCAAAGCCATTGAAAAAAACCAACAAGGGCAGAAAAGCCCTCGGTAAGACCTGTCCAGAATGCTTGTATCTTATCAAAAATTGCCCTCCAGACCGCAGCCCATATTTGTTGCATCGCAACAAGGGCCGGCCCAAGAATGTTTCCGATCCATGTCACGATCTGTACAATCCAGGCGACAACCTGAGAAAGAATTGGCAGAATAACATTTAGACCATCTACAATAACACCGAAGATAATCTCAATGAGTGGGCCAAGTGTGTTTACCAAGCATTCCCAGCAATGGTCCTATGGTTTCGGATATTTCCCAAAAAGACCCCGAAATTGTATCCCCAAGACCCGCCACGGAAATTGTATCGAAAGGTCGCAAAAAAATCAACGACATTTGTCACGGCTTCGATCAGCCGTCAAAAAATCATGAATGCAGGGCCGATGTTGTTGATGATTGGTTCAAAGGCCAATTTAGCAGATTCATAAAGTCTTCCAAAAGCGTCACCAAGTCCGCTTTCTTTTACTCTTTTAACCATTTCGACAACAACATCGCTAACCCCTTTTATGACACCGTTAATTCCTGCGAAAGCCTTACCGATGGTATCTTGGCCAATGGCGTCAAGCACGTTGGCAACCCACGGGTTACAGCGGTTTTCATATTTTGCAGCTGCGTCCCGATGCCGCCTGTAGCGCTTTTAGCTTGTTCTTCAAACGACGCAAAGGCGCCCGTTCCCTCTGTGTTTAGCTTCATAATCATATCCATAAATTCATCCATGGATATGGTCCCGGTTCGCAATCCTTCTCCCAATTCGTCCGCACTCATGCCCATAGCCTGTGCCACTTGATTGAGTTGAGCAGGCATAGCGGTTTGAAGCGAACGCCATTCTTCCATGTCCATTTTCCCTTTGGCATAGGATTGTGAAAGCTGCTCCATTGCTGCGCTTTGGATCTCAGTGGATGCCCCCCGCCAACAATGCGTTGTTGAGTGCCAAAAACATATCCGTTGATTTGCCGACATCATTGTTTTTAGACGTAAATCTCTGAACGCTTGACGCCGCGGCATCAATGCTGGTGGGCAAACCGGTAAGCTTATCGCTCATTTTTGTAATAGCCGCCTGGGAAGCTTCAGCGCTAATGCCCATGTTCGACATGACTTTTGGGAAGTTGTTCATGATGTCCGTACGTTTAATCGCAGCGTCCATAGACGCAGAGATGGCATTCATGGCTTTAGATACAACCGCACCGACCGCACCAGCGACAGCAAAGCCACCAAGGAATCCAGTACCCGTCTTTTTCCCTATAGCGTTTCCCTCGCTGGTCGTATCTATCCCCCCGAGCTGTTGGTAATACTTGCCTGCGCCCCCTTAAGCGAGGGAATTAAAGTAATATAAGCGACGCTAACTCAGTTGCCATTCTCCGTCACCCTCTTTCTGTGTAATATTTCTTGGCACTCCTCAACGGTTTTTCCTTCGCCTTTTGCTTCGGTTTTCCGGCACTCCGGTTGGTTGCGCCCATTCATGCCATCCACAGTTGTAGACCAAAAAAAATAAGACAAGGTGTCCGCAATCCTTGCCAGCAAATGGTGCTCCACGTCCCAGGACAGCCTCTGATCCCGCTCATACAATCTTTGGTAACATTGCTGCCAAATCTTTGACGACAGCCGATGTCCGCGCTTATGTGATATATTGCCTAAAATCGGCTCGTAACTCTGCGGGGTACCTTCTCATAAAGTTGCGAGCCAAAAAGTGCGCCTAATTCCTCCAGGACAGCGCCAAACCATTCCGACATTTTTTCATGCTCAGTGTTTCATTATCGCCTTAATTCCGTTTTGATGCGGGTGTAATCATCCCCAAAAAGCTTCTGAAAAAGCGGAATAATCGCCAAACGCACCTGCCTGCGACATTGCCTCAATTGTTTCGATATCTTGGCCTTGAAATCGAAACTTCTACGCCGTCCACTTTCACTTTATTAATATCATGAATTTTTTGTTCAGCCATTTTATCTCCTATTTCGCGCTTGCAATGTATTCATACGCGGTATTTCCGTCGCTGTCTGGTGCAGCCGATACTGTAATCTCGTAACCAATGGGCTCATTATCCTTGTAAACAACATCGCCCATTTCGATCACTTTGCCGACCGGCACGACAATTCGCTTTATTCTGTTTCCGGTGAGGATAACCTCCATAACGTACACATAAACGGACTTTTCTTTGCTGTTATGTTTAATGGACAAGCTCCCGGATTCAGGTTCCTCCGTGACATTCCCAGAACCGTAGGCCTGCTCCAATGAGGTCTTGTTTGTTTCGATCATCTTAAAAGCAAAGGTTTCCTCGCGCGATGTCTGTGTGTTTAACACAGTATCACCACCCCATGCTTTTACAGGTTCTGAATCAGTCGTGACAGCATTGGTAACGCCATCCTCGCTGATATATCCAACACATTTGTATATTTCCGCTAACGGAGTCGCCGCGTCAGTTGGCACAGCTGCTCCTGAAGGTGCCACGAAAATTGCACCAGTCGCCAGCGGTTTCCCAACAGATACGTTTTTTGTTTCATTTCCCATGTCTTTTTTCTCCTTATGTTGTTACTAAATCCACTACCAATTGGTAACGGGCCGACCCGGATTCTAAGTCCGGAAAATTGTAAATCGTATTGATAGACACTTTACAAATATCTTTTTCACTTGCCATTTGCACCATCGCATCCTTTACAGAGTATGCGAGTTCTGATGCATCAAGGCGTTTCTTGCTCCATGCCTGGATGGCCACGGTTGGACGGTCGATAACATAGTTATCAAGGCCCCCTCCCGTACGCTCTACTGTTAAAAAGCTCTCTGGGCGCGTTGCTGGAACGTTCGCGTACGTCTGGAAGCCTCTTTTGTTTAAATATGCGATAATTCTTGTTTCAATGTTCATTTGCCAGCTCCCATTGCTTTTAGCGTGTTGTTTTTGGCGTTCGACCGAATCGATACAATATCCGTTGTTTTAACCATAGCATGGGCCCGGTTTTTTCCGGTCTTCACATCAGCCGAATAGGTGCCTTTTCCCATAGTTTCTGCGCTTTGCTTCATACCATTTGCACGGCGCAGCAAGTCAGTTTGTACACTACTGGCGTTAAGCACGGCCCTTGCACCAGCACTGTTTATTTTTACTTTTACATTGTTAGCCATCGCAGCGTTTCACCTCCACAGGATAATTCCAGTCACCTGGCGTATTTTCCGGAGTGTAGTAGGTCGGATTTCCGATAACTTCCCATCCACTCACCCCGAACCTTAAAGCGACAACCTCTAAATACATACCGCTCATAACCTTTTGGGATATGCAGCTTATACTCTGCGATATCCCCATCGGGGCGGTTAGAAACACTTGATAAGTTGTCTGTGGCCCCGGGCTCAACAAGCACGTTTTCAATGTCTTCTGTCACTGCAACCACAGAAGGATCCCC